>CAWCTI010000030.1:0-250005 GCA_963798475.1 uncultured delta proteobacterium | reverse complement strand
GAGTCTTTTCGGCCATTACACGGGCACGTCTCCATATCGTAAAGGCACGACTTACCCATGCATATTCTAAGTATCCTCCGCTCAACATTAGTTAAACTGCTTAAAACAGCATTTCGAGCCTATCGTTTCATTGTTACTCCAAAATTTTTGTAATGTTTGGTTCATTCTCTGGTGATGTTCACAATTTATGTTCCAGCATTGGGGGAAGTCCCGACCACAGTTTGACTCGCAGTCGAATAAAAATGTTTTCTCTAAATCTGTTAATTTATTTTGCATATTGTCCTTGATATCATTAAAGCATTTATTAGAGCCTCATAAACCACTTGGCATGAGGCCCAATTATTCATCAGCCCACCGTGGGATGGTTTCCATATTGTCCAACATTTCTTCAACATTCCTATGGATTAGATGGCTGCAGCTAACGTCGGGCAGCCTCGTTTAATCGCCGCGGGAAAGTCAGACAAAAGGACATAATGAATACCGTTCTCATAAATTCCCTCCCTTGTTTCTGGTTTTTACATTGGATTGTTAGGAATAGATTAATATTCTATTAATAATAAGTAATCTGATATCGCAAATAGTTTCAGTATATTTTAATTTTTATCAAAATAATTTTATATTCATCAGTAATGTAATTAAGTCTTTGTTAACTCAACCACTTATCTTTACTGTTGTTTATGTCCTACCAATCTATATTTCTTCATCACGTATTTCTCGAGAAGTTCACGACCCAGGAGCGGACTGTGCACAAGTAAGGGTTAAATATTACAACTAAAATAAATTTGTGAGGCGTTGGAATAAGACCTTATGTGGTTCAACTAGTCCTTTGGAATGAGCCGTCCACCAAAAGATTCCACGAGTTTCTTAAGGCCAGGCCCAACAATACAAGCAGAATAATTGCAATACTGGTGTCAAACGAATTCTCGTGTTTTCCCAAGTATATCTTCACTGCATGGTAAGCAAGCAGACTGTACAGAAGAACTGGACCTGCCAAGAACCAAAGGGCTTCCATGAAACCCTCTCCCGAACCTTTGAAAACGTCATGCCAGACAGGGAACCAGATTCTCACGACTCTGTACGCTCCTAATCCCACATGCGCCAATATTATAATAGACTTCGTATTTGAACCTATGGCGGGGATGAGAAAAGTTAAAGACAAGAAAAACACCATAAAATAAATAAAGAATGTGGAAGAAGCTACCGCCCTCCATAAAGGTTTCTGTGAAAACTTGTCGGATTTCAATTGAACCGCAACAAATATCAACCCAATAACTGTGGCCGATGACCCTGCCATTGCGGCATAAAATGCGTTCCATTCCACAAGAACTCTCCTCATCGTTTTACCGAGCAGATAAACGCGGAAACGAACAAATGGCTTTTCTTGAAAAGACATAACAAAACTTAACCAGGGTTACAATTATAGTGTGACAATTTTCATGGGTAGAACCAAAACCTGTTATGGGATGTCGTAAAAATGGTTTCTAAACTTGTTGATAAAATGGTTGAAGCCCCTGGAAAACCATGGTCCATAATCTATAAATCGGTGGTTATATTTGTTGTGGCCTTTCTCTTTTCGAACCAGGAGTTGAATCAGGTCTGGTAAAATTTATGCAGATCAATAGATGAAAGAGATTTTCAGGCCGTGCAAAATCAAACAAGTGAGTTTGTTCATTCCCAATGGTTGCCCTTTTGTGGTGGGGTAGGTGAGTAGTGGCTGATATCAGACAGAACTTGCCTAATCGGATTCTCTCCATCCAACCCAAAAAAAGTGGCGTCATTTTGGCGTCGCTTTTGACGTAATCATAGCGTTTAACAGTGACCAATAGCGTCCAATAATGTTTTCTGCAATGAAATCAGGGCATAGCCAATTATAAGTTATCTATTACGTGCCTTCACACGGCAGAGGTCGGAGGTTCAAAACCTCTCCCGCCTACCAATTAAATCAAGCAGTTAGGTCATGTAACAGCATGGCCTTTTTTCTTTTGTAGGGCTCCAGTCACCATTCACTGACATTTTTGAAGAGTTTAGCAATTTCTATAGATCTTACTTTTTCAGCCAGGGCCATGTCATAGTCAGGCATAAGAGTCATTGTTTACAAGAGAAGTATTAATTTCTGCACATTCGCGCAAAAATTTATCATCAAGTGGGGCATGAATGATTTTGGGGACAAAGGACAAGCGGAAGCTCGGGAATTAGTCAGTCGTGTCGAACTCCGGCCGGTCAGGGCTGTTGAACGAGAGCAGTGGGACCGACTGATGCGGGAGCATCACTATCTGGGGTTCCAGTCGCTTATAGGAGAATCGCTGCGCTATGTGGCGGTCTATGAAGATCGTTGGCTCGCCTTGTTGGGGTGGGCCGCCGCCGCTCTCAAGCGCAAAGCTCGTGATGAATGGATCGGTTGGACTCCCACGCTTAAATTGAAACACCTCCCATTGGTAGCTAACAACTGCCGTTTCCTTATTCTTCCCGAGGTCAAAGCGCCTAACCTTGCATCACGTATTCTTGCCCTCAACCTAAAACGCTTGTCCGATGACTGGCAGGCGGCTTATCGCCACCCGATCCGGCTTGCGGAGACCTTTGTTGATCCCCAGCTCTTTCGGGGCGTTTGTTACAGGGCAGCTGGATGGATCTTTCTAGGATATACTAGGGCGCCACGACAAATACGTCCATCACGGGCATATTAAATCCGTCTTTGTCCGGCCCCTTCGGCCGGACGCAGCCAAAATACTTGCCAACCCATATATCCAACTGGAACTCAAACCTATGATCACATCAATGGGACTGTCTTGTAATAATGCTGACCTACTTCTCAAGGCCCGACTCACGCATGCCTCGAGGAATCCGGCGCCACCGACTGGCCATTCCATCTATTGCGGTCTGCGCCATAATATGTGGAGCCAGAAGCTTCGACGCCATAGCACAATGGGGTAAAGCGTGCTCTCAAAAGATGCTCAAACGCCTGCGATGCCGAAGAAACCCGAAGACCAAATTGTATGAATCTCCCAGCGAACCTTCAATCCGTCGCTTTCTGCAGTCTGTCGACGCACAAGCTATAGACTTAGCTCTCATGAGTTGGACTCAGTCCATGATGGGAACCGGAGCCGATATCGCAATAGACGGCAAGACTCTCAAAGGAGCGCGGACCTCTGACGGTCGGCAGGTTAAGCTGCTTTCTGCGTTCATCCCACCACAAATGAAATTACCGTGGTCCGAAAACTACTTGACCCGCTGCCTATAGAAGGCAGCGTAGCTACTCTGGACGCATTGCATACCCAACAAGAAACGGCCCGTTACCTGGTCGAACAAAAAAAGCGGACTATGTCTTCACTGTTAAGGATAACCAGCCTACCCTCAAAAAAGATCTGGAAGATCTTAACTTGGTTGACGCTTCCCCTCAATACCAAACAATCTACAAAGGGCATGGACGAATAGAAGTCCGCAGTATCTGGACCAGTCAAGAACTGAACGGCTATTTGAATTTCCCGTATGTGCGCCAGGTTTTCTGTATCCACCGCCAAGTATCTCATATAAAGAAAAATCGAGAATCTTATGAAACGGTCTATGGAGTCACCAGCCTTTCGGTTAACCAGGCTTCTCCACAACGAATTCTCGAACTCAACCGGGGCCATTGGTCCATTGAAAATAGCCTTCATTGGGTTCGAGACGTCACATTTGATGAAGACCGATCGCAGATCAGGACCGGAAACGCTCCGCGTATTTTTACCTCATTGAAGAACCTTGTGATCAGCATATTCCGAAGATGTGGGGCTACCAATATTGCAAAGACCCTCCGGTGGTTTTCGTTTAAGACCCATCTTGCCCCAGCCCTGATCGGTCTGTAAAAAAACTAAGACTGACTAAGATCACCTATGAAAAGGAGTTCTCCGAGTATAGCCATGCCCTCGGTATCGTTAGAATCTCTGTTTTTAATGAGAAAGGAACACTAGTGTCCCAACGTTTAGTTAAATAGATCCAATTGGTTATCGATTTCAGCCTTTTCGCTTTTGTAGTCGGGCTGTGCAACTAGTTGAAAAAGCGGCGTTCTCTCGAAGGCAGAGACGCTGAGCACCTGTAAAATTGTGTAGAGACTGGCCCGAATATTTAGCTGTTTTTTCATGATGGCCACAAGCACATAGACCGACACAGCAATCCATATCTGAGTCTTGACGGCATTCTCCGATGTGCCGTAAAAGGTCTTTATTCGGAGATTTTGTTTGATCCATTTGAAAAATAGCTCTACCTGCCAACGACACCGGTATAGCATACAGATGGTCAAAGACGGTAAAGTGAAGTTGTTCGTTAGAAAGACCGGGGTCTTTTTGGTATCTGAGTCGTAGTATTTCACCCGACGCAGCTTGCCTGGATAGTCCACGGAGGACTTTGGAACAGTGAGCAGGACTGATTGATCGCATATCAGGCCCGTGCTCCTATCGACTGGATGAGAGTATACACGTCGGCATTTTAGGTTGGACTTGGCCCTGGTTACAAAGAAGGCCGCAGATTGTGAAAGACAATGGAGACTGGCATAGTCCAGGTAGCCCCTGTCCATGATATAGAAAGCGCCTGCCTCGATGGGAATGATATCCAGAGTGTTGACCTCGTGGAGTTTTCCATCTGAGATGTGGATGAAGGACGGGATATTGTCGCGCAGATCCAACAGGGTATGGAGCTTGATAGCTCCTTTCGTCCTCCGGAAATGCGCCCAAGGGAACAAGGACAGCATAAATCGATGGTTGTGGCGTCCAGAGCGTAAACGGTCTCGTTCAGGTCGTCGAGAAACGCTTCTTTGATGTAGAGCCTGCGGGCCGTGGCAATCAGCGAGAGCGCAAGGTCCGCATAGATGCGCCAGTCCCTGACCTTGTTCGCGTTTGCCAGGGTATTTCGGGAAACCGGCCCCCTGACTCCCATGTGGTAGAGCTTGCCATGCTGTGCCCGAAGGCACGCTTCTATATCGCGTAGACTCTCCCAATACGTGATCTGGGCAAAGGCCATGGAGTAATACTGATCGAGACAGGTGAACTCCTTGACTTTGTAGTTGCCGTTGTAGCTATCCACGCACTGACGAAAGACATGGAGAGGAAGAAATTCCATCACTTAAGAGAAGATGACTTTTCCGGAATACACCACTAAACCCCCAAGGAATTTTTCTCCAAGGGTGGCTTTTTGACCGGAAAGATTTCAATGCGATTAATGACATAAGGTAGTTTTTATAGCATTTAATCAATAAGTTAAGGACTTATCTTGTTTAAACGTTGGGACACTAGTGAGAATTATTATTTAGATAAAGAGTAACTGGTGCCATTGATTTCGCCTTTTGGGGTCGATGGACTTTGATTCTTTATATGATTAATATAAAATCAAGTAAGGTAAAATGCTGAGGTAGATAACTTACGAGTCAGTTAAAAATAGCGTTCAAGCTTAATATAGAAAGGGCTTAACATTGAGAATTATGAGACAGAAAAAACTTTCATCAGAAGATCGCAAGACGCAAGTGCTTGCAGCCGCAAGGTCTCTCTTCGCAAGGGGAGGGTTTGCCGAAGTAACATTGGACGATATAGCTGCAATGGTTGGAATTAGCCGACCGCGTGTTATCCAACTCTTCGGCTCTAAACGAAATATCTATGAAGCCATAGCTGAAACGGCCTACAGGTCCCACCCAATGGATCGGGATCTAGTCGGGCCGATGGAACGTAAAGACGATTTCGGAGTGTTCAAAGCGTTTGCCTATCACATACTCAAACATACTGCGAATCGGGAAGATCGGGAAATCTTCAAGATTCTCATGTATGCCAGACTCAGGGAAGATAGTTTTCACCAAAAGCATTTTCATGAAAAGGACACCCTCATGATAAGCTACTTGGCTGATTATGTGACCAAGCGAGTCGACGAAGGCGTTTTCCGTAAAATGGACCCTAGAACGATAATCTTTTGTTATCAAGCGATGATTTCAAATCTTGCGATATATAAGAACGTCATGAAAAGGATGGAATTTGTCACGGTGGACTCCTTGAGCGAGGAATGCGCCAGGATATTCCTCCAGGGTGTTCTGGCGACGAAAGAATCCGATACTTGAGAAACGACTTATACAATCAATTATTACCGAACAGGGGGGTCGCCTGGAAGTCCCCCTTGTTATGAATCCGGCCATGGACTATGTATAATATTCTCAGGGCGCGCAATAAACGGAGTCCTTTCTTGGTCTGTGGCACCGCATGACGAACCCCCACGAAATCATAGGCGATTCAATTAAAAAACCGAGGCATAGCAATACTAGAGTGATCGACCCGGATGTTTCCGGAATGGCTGTTTCCAAACCGTCATTTGTCAATGAATCACTTGTTTATGTCTGGACGCCTATAACAGAATCCTTCCTAAACTGGTTAAAGGCTGAGACCGTAAAGATAGTCCAGGAATGGGTAGAGAGGTTGGCGATACTCTCACCATCATACCGCAGAAGCGCCAGAAATGAATTGATGCAAACGGTTTCGGAAGCTTTCGCGGCAAACCTGGAATATATGTCGTCCGGCAGATTGGACCGGATACAGAAATTTATTGATTTTATTACTGAGAAGAGATTAAAAGCGGGTTTCTCTCTTTCGGATGTCCAGAAGGCGTTTGAGCTATTCAGGCTCGTTGTTTTGGAGCGTCTTCGAAACCAGGGCCGTTTTAGCCTCCTTGCAATGTCACTGGAACCAATAAACGCTTGCCTGTCCTATACCATTCACAGGTTCTCGGACCATTACCAACTCATGCACGAATTGTCCATAAGGAGACACGCAAAAAATCTCGAACACGCCATAAGTGTCCGGACTGCAGAACTGGCAGCGAGTAAACAGCGCTACAAAACTCTAGTAGAGGGAATAAATGACGGATATTTTGTCATTCAGGATCAGCGGATCATTTTTGCCAACAGCGCCTTCTGCTCAATGCATAGAGCGGAGCTAAAAGATGTCTTGGGGAAGCCTTTTGCGTATTTTGTAGCGGAAGAATCTCGTGAAAACCTCTTAAAGGCTTATTGGGAGATCCTTGATGGCAGACTAGGTCCTGGACCAGTCCAGTACATTCTGGCCAAAGAGTTTCGAGACAAGGCGTACAGAGAAGTTAGGGCAAGACTTGCGGACCTGGGAGATGGGCCGGTACTCATAGGGATTTGCCGAGACATTAGTGAGCGTGTTTCCATGGAGGCCAAAGTAAGAGAGAACGAGCGCATGGCTTATGTGGGGCATCTTTCGGCGTCTCTCTCGCATGAAATTCGCAATCCTTTGTCTTCGATCAAGATGAATCTGCAAATTCTGGCAAGAAAGCTCGAACTTGACGGCTATGATCGTAGACGTCTGGAAATAACTGTCCACGAAGTTTCCCGTCTGGAGGAGATCCTCCGTCAGTTGCTTGATACAGCCCGCCCAATGAAAGTGAATAAGCAACCAGTAAATGTTTCGGCAATAGTCGGAAGTTGTGTTAGTTTGCTGGAAGCCAAGGCCCAAGAGAAGAATCTCAAGATAATAGAACATTATACCCGAATCACTAGTCCAATAGAAGCGGATTCTGCGAAACTTGAACAGGTTGTTATCAATTTGTTGCTGAATGCGATAGAAGCGAGTCCGGAAGACGGGACAATAGAAGTTTGGATCAAGAACTACCGTAAAGGAGAGGACCATTTTGTAGAGATAGGAGTAAAAGATACCGGTCCAGGTATTTCCCCAGACCAGTTACCGAATCTGTTTACTCCTTTTAATACGAGCAAAAGCCAAGGTAGTGGATTAGGCCTGAGCAATGTGAAAAGAGTCGTTGAAGCCCACTCTGGTTCAGTTGAGGTCAGGAGTCATAAAGGTCGAGGGGCATCATTTTTGCTGAGGTTCCCCATCTCCTAATTCCTGACGTCAACCAACTTAGACCTTAAGGACCATGTTGATCTGACAACAACTGACAGGCCCATCTCTGATGCACGGGCCTGTGACTCATCTTTCTAGAGACCTCCGTTTGATAACTGGCAAGAATGTTGCCAATTCTGGAAAAAACCTTTCCAGCTTTCCCTCCGCGCTGGCTACAAACCGCATGTAAACAACATCTATTTTATCTTTAGAATCATGGGGTTAAATTTAGAATCTCATACTTGATGTTTCTGAGGTACGGATTTTGCTCAGTCCAACGGCAACTGTAAACTTCGACCGAAGGAGAAAACGGACATGGCTCAATTAAAACCGGGCAGAAAGTTCAATGTTGCTTCGGAACTCCTAGGAAATCAATCAAGCTTACGAGGAGGCAAAGTCGCAATCTACTGCGGCGAAACCTCCGTTAGCTACAGGGAGCTTGAACAGAAGGTCAACAGATTCGCCAATGTCTTGAAATGTCTTGGTGTGAAGCCAAAAGATCGGGTCATGATCGTAGCCCCCGACTCTCCTGAGTCAGTTTACGCGTTTCTGGGCAGTATAAAATATGGCGCATGGCCGGTGCCTGTGAACACCATGCTGACTGCGGATGACTATGTCTATCTGTTAAAGGATAGTGAAGCGCGCCTTCTGGTAACTACTACTGACAGTGTTGCATCTCCAGTTAAGACACCGGGATTGTGTGAGAAGCTATACGTGGACAACGAGTTTGACGCTCTCCTTAAATCAGCTTCAGACAAAGTGGATCCATATTTGGTCGAACCAGATGATATCGCTTTCTGGCTCTACAGCTCCGGTAGCACAGGGAAACCCAAAGGCACTCCTCACAAGCAAATATCCATGCTTTTCACAGCAGACACCTATGCCAAGACTGTGCTGAATATTTCTGAGGACGATGTATGCTTTTCGGTAAGCAAACTATTCTTTGCCTACGGGCTAGGCAACAGTATATCGTTTCCGCTGAGATTCGGTGCCTCAACTGTACTACTATCCGACAGCCCCACTCCTGAACTTGTTTTGCAGACCCTGCTCAAGTTTAGGCCGAGTGTGTTCTTCGGTGTGCCTACTCAGTATAATTCTTTATTGAAGAAAATGAATGGAGAAGATCTTAATTTTATAAGAGCTTGCGCGTCGGCAGGCGAAGCGCTACCGCCTGAGATCTATAGGAGATGGAATGAAAAGACTGGACTCGAAATTCTTGATGGAATAGGTTCTACAGAAGCCCTCCATATTTTTATCTCGAACCGTCTAGGCGATACGAGGCCAGGAACCTCCGGGCGTATCGTAGCAGGATACGAAGCCAAAATAGTAGATGATGATAACCGGGAAGTGGCTCCCGCTCAAACGGGTCATCTGATTATTCGAGGAACCAGCGTGACCCCAGGCTATTGGAATCGACCGGAAGAGAACGAGAAGAAACTCCTTCCTGATGGTTGGTTTAGAACTGGGGATGTGTACAGCCAGGAAGACGGTTATTTCATTTATCAGGGAAGGGGCGATGACATGCTCAAGGCAGGCGGACTTTGGGTATCTCCTATGGAAATTGAACACGCTCTGTTGGAACATGAAGCGGTTAATGAATGCGCGGTTGTGGGCCATGAGATAGAGGGTCTCGTGAAACCTTTTGCTTACGTGGTTTTGAACGAAGAGTGGGACCAGGAACCCGAGGATCATCTGGATCGAAAACTGTTGGATTTCCTCGCTGGCAAGCTGCCAAAGTTCAAGCGCCCCTGGGGTATCCATTTTGTAAATGAATTGCCAAAAACAGCCACAGGGAAGATCCAGAGATTCAAATTGCGATAGTTAACAATTTCTCCGTGGTTAATAAATATCCGAATTCAAAAACAACACAATTCTATCATTGAATTAACATCCGAACTCCACACTATTAATATGAATTAAATCAGCTGGTGAGTAAGCGGATAATGTCTAAAGCCAAGGTAATTTTCTTATGCACGGGGAATACCGCCAGGAGCCAAATGGCTGAAGCTTTTCTAAGAAAGCACGGCGGGGATCGGTTTGAGGTTTTCAGCGCAGGACTAGAGCCCAGTGAAATAAACCCTCTAACCAGGAAAGTAATGGCTGAAATCGGATTGGATCTAAGCGGCCAATATTCAAAGGGATTGGAACAGTTTTTGGATAAGGATTATTTTGATTATGTGATAACAGTTTGCGGTAACGCTGACGCAAGATGCCCTTTCTTCCCGGGAACAGTTGTACGAATGCATTGGCCTTTTGACGATCCAGCGTCCGCGGAAGGCACTGACGAAGAAAAGTTGGGAAAGTTTAGAGAGATAAGAAATCAAATCGAACAAAAGATCAAATTGTGGGTACAAGCTTTTCATCCCAAGAACTGAAATTTTGATACGCTATTCGCGTTCAAACCGGCAGATAGTCCGCAGCGTGTGGGACAGAGTTGGATTCATTATTTGAAGCTAAGTGTTGTGACATTCTGAAATCTGGTAACCACATAGTAGGTTTCGACTTCAAGCCTTATTAGAGCGGTGGTGGGCGATTCTAAAAATTCTTTCATGTGTGGGTGTTTTGCAAGGTAGAGCAGCTGGCCTTGACTCCTTTCGTTTTCCGGCAGTTCCATGGCTGTGCCTATTATAGTGACAGTGACAGCGTGGCGAAGGTCCGCCACTTGGTTGGAGCGTTTATCCACAAGCATGGAAACGCCTGATTTAGAGGACAGATTGGAATACTTTCTAGTAGAGCGGGTCGCTGCAAACAAAAGAGACTTCAGGTCACCCGTCTCAGCGAAAGCAACCAAGTTCAGATAGGGGTGGGTTTGCTCAAGAGTTGCGAGTACCCCAAATCTTTGAGAGTTAAAAAGATCTCTGAGTTGCTTTCTGAGTTGAATTTCATTTTGTTTGGTATCCCTTTTCTCTTTGTCGCATTTCGTGTTTCTTAGAGTCCGTCAGAGTCCTGAGCCAAATTGGCGTCCGTCGAGTTTTCCAGATCGGTGAAGAGACTCATGATCGTAAATTGGTTCATCAGTCGGACGATTGGGACAAAATATATTCTTCTATTACTGAAGTTAGATCCAAGCCTGATTCCAGGCTTCCTCCATGAGTGAATATCTTTTTGGTTCGGACAACTATTTCACCCATAGCAAGTTCACGGATAGCGGCATTCAACAGAGGAAGTTCCCGTATTTCCCCTTCATGACGGATTTTCCTGAAAAGAGGGTGAGATTCTCGTTTTTCGAAGCTGTCTCTAGCCTGGACTTCGTCCTTCCAATTTGTCCAAAATTCATCCCACTCCTGGCCCTTTATAGCGAAGCGGGAGTAGGAAATCACGGGACCCCTGTCAAGTTCACCGGTCACTAGGTGGACCATTATTCCCTGTTCAGACGCATCCTCTCCTATCAGTTGATGGATAACTTCCTGCCATGTGCCTTTAGGACCCCAAGGCAGGGCTGGATGGATATTGATCATATCAAACGCTTCCAGCTCAGGCTTCCCGATGATCAGCATATAGCCGGCCATTACAATTAGGTCTACCTCATTCATCATGCCTACAACACGAACTACTTCCAGCCCAAATTTGTCCCGCCATTCCTGAAGAGCAGTAGAAGCCTTTTCAGCGGTAGCGCTCTCTGTGACACCCCGCTTTCTAAGTTCCGGGAGAAACTTGACATGTGAAAGAGTCGCCACTGGGATGTTCAATCCTGCTGCGAGATCGAAAAACATTTCCCTTTGCTTGTATTCCTCATTAAATGGGCCATCTCCTGTCTCTCTATGACAGAACACCCATGATATTTCAGCGGGTAACTTTTCCAGGATTATATTATCATTAACAGCTTTCAAAAGGTTTCGGGCCGCCGGATCGCGTCCAGTGGAGAACCAGCCGATTTTAAGAGTCATGTTTCTTCGCCTCAAATCTGATAAGGCCCAAAGTCATATCTTGCCGTAGGTCCTTAAACTAACGTCTTAGACGAGGGTCTAGAGAGTCTCTGATCCCTTCTCCGAGCATGTTGTATCCCATGACGGTAATAAGAATCGCCATGCCTGGATATAGAGACAGCCACCATGCTATTTCAATATTATCTTTCCCTTCTGTCAGCATGTTGCCCCACGAAGGGTCAGGCGGCTGAACGCCAATACCCAGGAAAGACAATCCAGACTCGATTAGAACGGCGGAAGCGATCCCAAGGGTTGCCGCCACCAAAACTGGGGCCATTGCGTTTGGCAAAATATGTAAAAAAATGATTCTAACGTCACTTGCCCCCTGGCTTACGGCCGCTTGAACGTAGTCGCGTTCACGAATACTTAAGAATTCAGCTCTAACGAGCCTAGCGACCCCCATCCAGGATGTTATACCGATTACAATCATTATGTTCCATATGCTAGGCCCAATAAAAGCAATCACCGCCAGAATCAAGAAAAACGAGGGGAAGCATAGCATCACATCAACAAAGCGCATCACAATTCTATCAATCAGTCCACTATAATAACCTGAGAGAGCCCCAAGTATCATCCCTATCACAGTGGAAATTCCTACTGCCACAAGACCAACGCTAAGGGACACACCTGCTCCGTGGATGATTCTCGATAATACATCCCGTCCCAACACATCCGTTCCCAAAAGGTGTTTCCATGTTGGAGGCGCCAGAATATTTGACGTGTCAATACGGGCCGGAGGATAGGGTGCCAATTCATTTGCGAATATAGCTACGCAGAAGAGTATGGCGACTATACCAAGACCCGCCATGGCCATTCTGTTTTTGCGAATTCGTTTTACAAAGTCTTCATTCAGAAACATTTTATACCGCTGACCGCCAGTGTCATTTCGAACGCAGTGAGAAATCTATTCTGCTGCTTGGTTGAATTTCTCGTTGTGAGACACCTCGAAATGACATAGGTGGTGTGACCATGTACGATTTACGTTTCGAGCTACGGTAGCTACTAATATCAACATTAATCACTGACCCGGATTCTTGGGTCCGCCCAGGAATAAAGCAGGTCTGCAAGGAGATTCCCTACCAGAGTCAAGGCGGCTCCTATGACGAGTATCCCCATGATTGTGGGATAGTCGCGCATCATTACGGACTGATAAAAAAGCTGCCCCATGCCCGGGATTGCAAAAATCGTTTCAAAAATGACACTGCCTCCAATCAAACCGGGTACGGATAACCCCAATATAGTTATGACCGGAAGCAAGGCGTTTCTAAATGCATGCTTGAAGATGACGGTCCTTTCGTCCAGACCTTTGGCCCGAGCTGTTGTTATATAGTCCTGCCTGATCACCTCAAGCATGTTCGAGCGCATGTACCGACTCATACCGGCCAGACCGCCGAATGCGGAGACAAATATTGGCATAATAAGATGTTTTTCAATATCCAGTATCCGGCCTACGGACGAAAGATGGGCATAGTTCAGCGATCTGAATCCGGAAATAGGAAGCCAGTCCAGTTTTACTCCGAACAGAATCATCATTAACAAAGCCAGCCAGAACGTAGGTATGGCGAATCCAATGAAGACAATTAGAGAGGAAACCCTGTCAAACGTGGAATCCTGCTTAACAGCGGACATCACTCCTATGGGTATAGCCACTGAAAAAATCAGGGCCATTGATAGAATATTTATCAGAAGTGTAATTGGAATTCTTTCGGCTATTTTGTCAATAACCGGCCTGTTGTCTGGTGCGAAAGACCGACCAAAATCGAGCATCGCCATATTGGTGAGCCATTTAAAGTACTGGACGCTCCATGGCTGGTCCAGTCCGTAATGAGCCCTAATGCGCTTTACTGCCTCTTCGTTCATGTTAGGATTCAGATCGGTCATCAAGCTTGTGGGGTCGCCGGGCGCCATTTTCATGACAGTAAACGAAATGATTGTGATGCCGATTAACGTAGGGATCATCAATGCAATTCTTTTGACCAAAAATCTCATAAGGTGTCCATTAGGGCTGAATAGCGTATTTCTGGAGAGGCTTTGGAACGTACCATTTGGTGAAATTGTAGCCAATACCAATTGGCGCCGGTTCAATTCCATGAAATCGGGAATTGATTATAGGTAAAGCATATTGCACGAACAAGAAGGTATAAGGTTGGTCTTCCGCAATAATTTCCTGAAACTTATCATAATATTTCTTGCGCTCTTCCCTGTCATAGGTTGCAGCGCCCAAATCAAGCAGTTCATCGACTTCGGGGTTCTTATAATTAATGAAATTAAGCTCGCTCTCACCTGTCTTCTTTGAATTCCATATATCAATTTGACTAGGATCAATTCCGATTCCCCACCCTAATAAACAGGCTTCGAAGTTCCTCTTGTTGATAAAGTTCTTGAGAAATGCGGCCCATTCAATCACTCGTATACTGACTTTTATTCCAACTTTTTTTAGATCTCTCTGTATGATTATCGCTGCATTTTTGCGTATGTCATTGCCATGATTTGTTATGATGGTAAATTCGAAAGGTTTTCCATCTTTTACGAGCACGCCTTCATTGTTAGTGTCTTTCCAACCAGCTTCGGCAAGCATCTGCTTCGCCTTTTCCGGATCGTAAGGAAATTTCTTTACGTTCTGGTTGTACCAGTAAGTGTCCGGCTTGTATGGCGTGTCTGTGACAGCGCCTAATCCGAGCAGTACCCCCTGAACAATACTTTCTCGATCTATTGCCATTGTTAAAGCCTGTCGGACGCGTTTATCCTTAAATTTCCAGTCTTGCAAATTATAGCCCAGGTATGAATATCCAAACCCCAAGTATTTATACTTGTTGAAATTCTCATTAAACCACTTAGTGTTAGTCTGACGTACATATTGAAGTGGGGTCAATCCCATCTGGTCTATGGAAAGGGCCTTGAGCTCAAGGAACATGGTAGCCAAATCAGGTATGACCCTTGTCATGACCGTGTCTATATATGGGCGGCCATCAAAATAGTCATGAAAGCTGTCCACAGTAATTTTTTCCCCAGTTACCCATTCCTTGAATTTATATGGGCCAGTTCCAACAGGGTGTCTCTTAAGAGGGCTTTCAGTAATATCTTGATCCTGAAGGAGATGGCTCGGCAACATACCCTGTCCCCAGGACCCTAACGCAGGCGCGTACGGCTTGTCGTAAACGACTTCTACAGTATAATCGTCAAGCACACGGAATTCTTTAACCTTAAGGAAATCAGTCGAGTAAGCTGTAGGCGTTTTCGGATCAACATAGACCTTATATGTATATTCTACATCTCTAGCGGTAAATGGTTTACCATCGTGCCATTTGATCCCCTTTTTCAGGAAAAACCGGATCTTCAATTTATCTTCGGAGACATCCCACTTCTCAGAAAGTTCTCCTACCAGATTGATGTCTTTGTCGTATTTCACCAGCCCATTGTATATTAATCCATTAATGTCACCGCTTGCCGAGTCTGAAGCCAATACAGGTAACAGGACGGACGCGTCCCCTATACTCCCATTGATTAACATGTCACCATATGAGGGCTTATTTTCGGTGGGTGATGAAGCGTTTGGTCCCGCGGAGACATGTCTCTCCTGCGCAGGGCCGGTCTGAGCCGATTTCTCATTGCAGCCCAAAGAAACGGCCAGTACAATCAAGGACACGATCAGTAAAATTCTATTGTAAGCCATCAGCCCCTCAATATTTGAAATAATTGCGCCGATAGACCGACTACCGCGACAGGTCGAAGATGTCAACATGTTGGCGCTTGGATTCTATTATTAGTCCAATATGAAGAATTCACGCAAGGCTGTGATGCAAGCGAAACGAAAGCATTGCATAAGGACGCAGAAATTTGATAAGTTGATATAAGCGCCTATAAAGAAATAAGTATTCAAGGATTCACTTCATACGGAGATAAATTAGTTGGACGAGAAAGATCTAACCGCAAAACAGCAAAATTGGCTTGACACGTCTAGAAGAATTGGTCCTGGGACAATGACCCGGACTGAAAGGGAGACACTCGAGAAACTATATGCGGAGATGCTTCCGGCTGAACAGCAGGAGCTCATGGAGTATATCAGGAAAAAATTTGGTAAAAATGACAAGATCGAGATAGACCCAAAAGATGACGCAATTGCCAGGATGGAAAAGATAATTTGGTCGGAACCGTCAGTAGGCTTGAAAAACGTATTCGGCAAAATGCAAACTCCCAAACCACCTGTCCGCAAATAATTCATAAAGCAATTTCAAGCATAACCTGGAGATCTGTATGTTAGACATAGCGTTCATTAGAAATAATCCCGAAGTTGTCAAAGAAGGTGTCCGAAAGAAACGGATGAAGGTGGATATCGACGAACTCCTGTCTGTCGATAACGACATGCGTCAACTTAAAACCGAAGTAGAAACTCTTAGGGCCGATAGGAACCGAATTTCCAGGGATGTTTCCAAAAGTTCCGACTCTGAAAGGGATGATTTAATCCAGCAGATAAAACTCATTAAGGATATGCTCACAGAGAAAGAGCCCAAGCTAAAAGAAGTTGAGGAGCGTTTTGAACAACTCATGCTATTTGTTCCGAATCCCCCCTTGCCTGGGGTTCCGGAAGGCGATTCTGATGAAGATAATGTCCTAATCCGCAAAATCGGCCAGACGCCTCAATTTGATTTCACCCCCAAAGACCACTTGGAACTCGCGGAAAGTCTCGACATAGTTGATATGCCTAGGGCCGTTAAGTTCGCCGGCGCACGAATGTATTTTCTTAAAAATGAGGGAGCGCTACTCGAGTTCGCTTTGTTCAAGTTTGCGCTTGATCATTTGGTCTCAAAGGGGTTTCAACCCATGATCGTTCCCCAGTTGGTTCGCCGGGAGGCGATGGTAGGGACCGGTTTCTTCCCTTTGGGAGAAGAGGACACCTTTTTTGTGAGCAAGGATGATTTGTACCTTGTCGGCACGGCCGAGGTTTCGCTTGTTTCCTATCACATGGACGAAATACTGAGTGAGTCGGAATTACCCAAGCGTTATTGTGGTTATTCTACATGCTTCCGTCGGGAGGCAGGGTCTTACGGTCGCGACACCAAAGGATTTTACAGATTGCATCAGTTTAACAAGGTTGAGCAGGTAGTGATTTGTGAGAATGATCCGGAGGTCTCCATGAGAGAGCATAAACTCTTGTTGGAGAACGCTGAAGAGATAATGCAGGCGCTTGGGTTGCCGTATCGTGTAGCGTTGGCCTGCACTGGTGAAATTGGTCAGGGCCAGGTGCTGAAGCATGAAATTGAAACCTGGATGCCGAGCAGAGGAAAATATTCTGAAACACATTCCTGTTCGTCACTTCATGAATTCCAGTCCAGGCGTCTCAGGATAAGATACCGTGGCGCTGATGGGAAAACGAAACCTTGTTATACACTCAACAATACCGCTGTCGCGTCTCCAAGAATTATGATCCCTATTCTAGAAAACTTTCAGAACGCTGATGGAAGCGTCACGATTCCAGAAGTACTACGTCCTCTAATGAGAGGTATGGAAAGAATAGAGCCGAAGAATTCAAAATGACAGTTCGTTGTTGGAATAAGCCTCGTGATTAGACTCAGAAAACAGGCAGACAGGAAGGTTAGGAGGGGATACCTGTGGATCTTTTCCAATGAGATTGATTACCCTGCTGTTAAAGATCTTTCTGTTGGTGGAATATATAACGTTGAGACTTTTACCGGTGAATTCTTGGGGGTAGCTTACGCCAATCCGAAAAGTCTCATAGCCGCCAGATTGCTTTCAAGAGAGAAGGTCTCGATAGACATCGATTTTGTTCTAGGCCGGCTCAAAAGGGCGTTTGAAAGAAGACGGACATACTGCAAAAATCGTGAGGCTTACCGTGTCTTTTTCGGGGAAGCGGACTTACTGCCTGGTCTGGTATTGGACCTTTACGGGCGACACGTGGTGGTCCAAAGTTCCACTGCAGGAGTAGACCGTATCCTGGACAACATACTTGACGCGTTAGAAAGTCTGATTTCCCCGGAATCCATAGTTGTTAGAAATGACTCGTCAATCAGGACTCTTGAAGGAATTCCAATATATAAGGAAGTTAAATTAGGTTCCAGTGTCGATGGCGTGAAATTTAAGTCACAGAACATTTCTTTCGTTTCGGATTTAATCAACGGTCAGAAAACCGGATTTTTTTTGGACCAGGAATTTAACAGACCGCTGTTGAATCGGTATATACCCAACAACGCGACGGTTCTTGATCTTTATTGTTATTCAGGAGCTTGGGGTATCCATGCTCTCGCAGCCGGAGCAACCTCAGTCACTGCCGTAGATTCTTCGGCGGCAGCCCTTGAACTCGCCACCCAAGTTGCTTGCATGAACCATTACGAATCGAGAATTAATATCGTACGCTCAGATGTTCTACAATTCCTCAAAAGTGGGTCGGAAAAGTGGGATGCGATAATCTTGGATCCACCCGCCTTTATCAAAAGTCGGTTAAAAATCCGTGAAGGACGCCAAGGTTACATAGATGTGAACAAAAAGGCGATTGAAAGACTGAAACCTGGTGGATTGTTTGTCACTTGTTCGTGCTCCGGCCACATGGGGCTGTCGGATTTTCTTGAAGCCATCAATATTGCGGCTTATCGAAATGGTAGAGATCTGAGGGTGCTGGACGTTTTGGGACAAGGTCCGGACCACCCGACCTTAACCGCCATGCCGGAAACGAGATATCTGAAAGTTGTAATAGCTCAAGCGCTTTAAACTTGATTTCCATCATAAATTCCGAGATGTGTTTTCCATAATAACTATGGCCGAGGCTATACCATCTGTGTGAGAGATGGAAACATTGATATTCTCTATTCCCATTGATTCAGCAACATTTTCGGCCATGGACGACAATATTACGCGAGGTTTTTGCTTAGTTCCTCCTGTAATCATTATTTGCTTCGGGGAAATTCCATTTGAAAATCCGGTTCCCAATGCCTTTACTGCGGCTTCTTTAGCTGCGAATCTACCAGCGAACCCCTGTTCGGGCTTTAGGGTTTTGAAACACTGGGCAATTTCTAGGGGCGTGAAAACCCGCTCCACAAACCTAGGCCCCCATGGTTGTCCAAGAATTTTCTTCATGCGAGAAACGCTGACCAAGTCAATTCCGATACCAACAATCAAAGTTCGATCTTTTCTCTAAGAATAGCGTCAGTTACCCTAGAAACCTGTACAGTCGATTTGACGTCATGGGCTCTAACAATAGAGGCTCCTCTGCAAATCGACATCGATATGGCCGCCATGGTTGCAATATCCCGTTTCGACGCTTCAGGTTCCCCAATGATTTTTCCGATGAACGCCTTACGGGATGGCCCCGTAAGTATGGGCTTACCGAGTCTGGAAAATTCATTTAGGCGGTTGATGAGAATTAAATTCTGATCAAAGGTTTTACCAAAACCTATGCCCGGATCAATTATAATCTTCTCCTGAAGGATGCCAATATCCTCCAATTGTGCAACCCTTCTTTCGAAGAAAGTGTAGATGTCTCCAGGGAATGAATCGTAATGAATATTGGTTTGCATGGTTCGTGGCACCCCCAACATATGCATGACAACCAGGAATGCCCCGCTACTTTTTGCTAATACCTCCAAATTGGGATCATCCCGGAACCCAGAAACATCGTTGATGATGATAGCTCCAGCATCCAGAGCTGCTTGGGCCACTTCTTTGCGTCGAGTGTCAATCGACACTATTGCTTCCGGTCTTTGACGGCAAATGGCCGAAATTACAGGGGCTGTTCTTCCGACCTCTTCTTCAATTCCCACCGGAAGTGATCCAGGCCGCGTCGATTCCCCACCAATGTCCAGGATGTCGGCCCCATCATCAAGCATCCTTAGGCCGGTTTTTACCGCCGTGTCATAACAAAAATGAACCCCGCCGTCTGAAAATGAATCTGGTGTTGTGTTTAT
The DNA here is from genome assembly GCA_963798475.1 of uncultured delta proteobacterium. GTDB lineage: Bacteria > Desulfobacterota > Desulfomonilia > Desulfomonilales > Desulfomonilaceae > CAJBEZ01. The sequence goes on along the minus strand of CAWCTI010000030.1, from coordinate 230,292 downwards.
CACCCCCATGACTTTAGTTCGGGGTTCGGTAAACAACAGTCTGTTAAAGTTCTCGATCAAGGAAGGGGCCACGTTCGCCATTAAGTAATTAACTCCACTTTGAATGTTAATCAAATTCGTGGAATAGACGCCCTTCAATGCGTCAACAATTCTGTCGCTATATAACAGCGCCGGCTTTAACGCCGGCGTGTCTAAGTTGGTAGAAATTGCCTAATGGTCATACCATGTGCGAGGGGATTACCGATTGATTGCTTATATCAAGTATGTTCAGGCATTTTCGGTATCGGGTGTCGCTGCCGAAGTTTCTAAAACAGACGGGACGGCGTCCTCATCAGGCTTGTTCCCTGGGTGTTCCGGCTCAGTTGAAGACTTGTTGTTGCCGGCTTCCATTTTAGGAAGGTCCTTGCCTTCGATAATTGTTTCAATCTGGACAGCGTCCAGCGTTTCTCTCTCGAGCAAAGCTTCTGCGATCTTTGAAACAGTTTCCCTATTTTCTTCGATGATTGAATGGGCACGCTCGAAGTTTTGATTTACAATATGCCGTATTTCATCATCGATCAGGACAGCGGTGCTTTCGGAATAATCCCGGTGTCGAGCCATCTCCTTACCCAGAAAGATTTGTTCTTCTTTTTGTCCGAATGTTAGCGGACCAAGAGCATCACTCATGCCCCATTCGCACACCATTTTCCGAGCCAGTTCTGTGGCGCGTGCGATATCGTTTCCTGCCCCCGTAGTCGTGTGATCCAGGAAAATTTGCTCCGCTGCCCTTCCACCCATTAGAACAGCGATCTGGGCTAGTAAATATTCCTTAGCATATGTATGTCGATCATCCAGCGGTAGTTGCTGGGTGATTCCGAGAGCCCTCCCTCTGGGTATGATGGTCACTTTGTGTATCGGGTCAGTCCCTGGGATGTTCCGAGCGACAAACACGTGGCCGGCTTCATGATATGCAGTGTTGCGGCGCTCTTCCAGACTAATTACCAGACTGCGCCGTTCCACACCCATTAGAACTTTATCCTTCGCAAATTCAAAGTCGCTCATGTCTATGGTGTTCTTGTTCAGTCTTGCAGCGTTCAACGCTGCCTCGTTGACGAGGTTGGCAAGGTCTGCTCCCGAGAAACCTGGTGTGCCTCGACTGATCGAACGTAGGTCTACCTTGTCGGCCATGGGGGTCGTTCGGGTGTGAACTTTTAAAATGGCTTCTCTACCTCTGACGTCCGGGGGAGGAACTACTACCTGTCTATCAAATCGACCGGGTCGCAACAAAGCTGGATCGAGGACATCGGGTCTGTTCGTAGCACTGATTAGTATGACTCCTTCGTTCGTTTCAAAACCATCCATTTCAACCAATAGCTGGTTTAGAGTCTGCTCCCTTTCGTCATGGCCACCCCCAAGACCTGCTCCACGATGGCGCCCCACCGCGTCTATTTCATCAATGAAGATTATACAAGGGGCGTTCTTTTTACCTTGGATGAACAGGTCCCGGACACGTGAAGCGCCTACACCTACAAACATTTCAACAAAGTCCGAACCGGAAATTGAAAAAAAAGGAACACCAGCCTCGCCTGCTACCGCTTTTGCGAGCAAAGTCTTACCGGTTCCGGGGCCTCCCATCAACAACACTCCCTTGGGAATTTTGCCGCCGAGACGCGTAAATTTTTTTGGATCTTTTAAAAAATCAATTATCTCGGAAAGCTCTTCTTTGGCTTCCTCTATACCAGCTACATCAGCGAACGTAAACTTGTTCTGGTCCTCTGAAATCAGACGAGCGCGGCTTTTTCCGAAACTCATGGCTTTGCCTCCACCCGCCTGCATTTGCCTCATGAAAAACACAAAGATGGCTATCAGGAAAATCATCGGCAGCCATGAAATGAGCGCTGTCAAATACCAGGGATTGTCATCTTCGGGAGATACCTGTATATCTACTCTGTTCTTCATAAGAGAAGGGATCAAATCAGGGTCGTTAGGCGCTAGAGTCCTGAAAGAGCCACTGCCATCGAGGTACGTGCCCTTTATTCGGTTTCCCTGCAAAATTACGGACTTTATTGATCCTTGGTCGAGATCTTGCCTAAACTGGCTGTATGAAATTTCCTTTTGTGGAGATTTTGTCTGATTAAATAAATGAAAAAGAAAGATCATTACTAAGAATATGACAAGCCACAACCCCAAATTTTTGTATATGTTGTTCAACAAAAACTCCGATCCCGATGTTTCTTAACAGTTTTCTTGAACGTATATCACGATTGGATTACGTAAACAATTAAATCTATTCATAGTCTTAAAATGGGATATCACGGTCTGATTGTCAAGCTTCGCGGCTTATGATTGATTTTAAGTAAAATTATTTGGGACTAAACATGACACAAGAAAAACTTCAATTGAGAATTCGGAATTCCGGAGCTGGTTCCCGGCGGTTTGCGGAGCAAGCTGTACGGGAAGGAAGGGTCACTGTCAATGGACAGATAATACAGGACCCGGCGTTTATGGTAGATCCGGAAACTGATCATATAAAAGTTGACGGCAAGCTTTTGAGAAAAGTCGATTCTAATCAACTGATTTATATCTTCAATAAACCACGTAACGTGGTTTCAACCATGAAAGATCCTGAAGACAGACCATGTCTTGGAGATGTCACACGCAAGATTAAAGACCCGGTGTTCCCCGTTGGTCGTCTCGATTTTGACGCCGAAGGTCTGATGATTCTTACTAATGATGGTCGTTTGGCGCAAGCTTTGACTCATCCTTCTAACAGGATTCCGAGGACCTATCTCGTAAAAGTCAGGGGTGTTCCCGATGAGAAGTCATTGTCCATGATAAAGAAAGGGATGCGTTTGAGTGACGGAGAGCGAGTGGGCGAGATTAGTTGCGTCTTTTTGCGCGCCCAAGAGACAACATCCTGGCTTAGGGTTGTTCTCTCCGAAGGTAAGAAAAATGAGATAAAACGTATATTCTTTCGAATCAACTATCCTGTCAGAAAACTTAGGCGGACCAGTTTTGGTCCCATCAACCTCGGGAACTTGGAGTCGGGCGAGTGGCGATTGGCCACCCACGAGGAGCGAATGAAATTGATGGAATTGGTCGAAAAATCGCCGAAATCGGGAACTAACCGACAATCCACTTCTTTTAACCGGCCAAAGTCTTTAACACGATCTCCAAGACGCCAAAGTGGAGGCCGCGCGCATCATGCACGATGAGTCCTGTCATACTACCGATAAACTTGCGATGAATTAGGAACAATATTTGTATAAAACGAGAACCTGGGTACGTTTATCGTCAATAAGGGTAGCTCAATCAACTTGTTCTGTTGACAATTTGTAATGCTATTCCCTAATCTATATTGTGGTGAGGCAAGCTAGTCAGGAGGATATTATGCCAGGACGAGTTGCTCGAGTGACTGAGGTAATTGCGGGTTCGCCCAACAATTTTCAAGAGGCGATTAAGCTGGCTTTTGAACGCGCAAACAAGACTTTAAGAAATATAACCGGCATGAAAATTGTCGACATGACTGTCATGTGTGAGGCGGGAGAAATACAGGAATATCGTGTTAGAGCTGAGGTGATCTTCGTTTTAGAATAGGTATTGCGTCTATTCATACCAATGTCTCGACGCTGCCTCACCAAAACTATTTAGTGTCGGCTTTCGAGCCTTGGAACACATTTCGAATATCCATCTCCGCAATCAGGGAGTTTCTTACACGGGTCTTGTCAAGCATCCAGGCTGGAGCGACCAGTTCCTCTGGGTGGGGGTCAGAAGTTAGCCTGTGGATCACCATGTTCTTTGGTAGGACCTCCAGAACTTCTATGATGCCCTGTACGGCCTGTCCCATTGTCATAGGAATATATTTTTTATTTCTGAACATATCCTCCAGAATTGTCCCGGAAATCACGTAAAGAGGATGTACCTTTATACCCTGGATCCCAGAATTTGCCACAGCCTTTGCCGTAAGCTCCATATCCTCGATAGTCTCGCCCGGTAAACCCAAAATGATGTGAGCGGCCACCAACAGGTCTCGCTTTAGCGCCCGGTCGGCGGTTTTAAAAAAGATCCCTGATTCATGCCCTCTTCTAATAAGTTTAAGAGTGCGGTCGTGTATCGATTGGAGCCCTAGTTCAAGCCACACGGGTTTGTCTCTGTTGATATCCGAGAGTACATCCATTACATCGTCGGGGACACAGTCAGGCCTTGTTCCGATAGACAGACCGACGATCTCAGGTCTTTGGACGGCAGAATAATAAAAACGCTCTAGCAATTTCGGGGTGCCATATGTGTTTGTAAAAGACTGAAAATAAGCAATAAATTTTCTGGTCTTGTAACGTCTTGAAAAGAATTCCATTCCTTGATCGATCTGATCTGTTATAGATAGACCTCGGCTCCCAGCGCCAGTCCCGGACCCTCTCGAATTGCAGAATATGCAACCACCAACACCAATGGTCCCATCTCTATTCGGACAACCAAGCCCTGCGTCGATGGTAATCTTCCGAACAGGTTCCGAAAAACGCTCTTTTAACCAGGAAGATAGGGATCTATATCTTAAAGGCGACATTACTACCGATAATGATTTTTGGCATTATGATGGACCACTTGGAGCAAGCTGGTTTCGTGTAAAATTACCAGTCCGCGGCAGGAGTTGTCCGTGGAAAATGAAACTCCGTGCCGACACGCCAACCATTCAGGCTGGAACGATAAACAGAACGTATCAATCAATGCTGACACATTAGCATAAATCAAGAACAAAAGAATTACTTTATGATGGAAAACCAGTGTATATGTATTAGTTCCGAGGTTGTCGGCTTGGGTTTCACGCGTAAGGACTTTTTATGAAAAGTGAAGTCGTATTTGTATGCACAGAATGCGAAGCAAAACTTTTAAAGTGGATGGGCCGTTGCCCGCAGTGCGGGCAGTGGAATTCCATTGAAGAAAGAGTTTCCCAGGTAACATCAAAGGGGCGGGCGCGTCAGAATGAGGGTTTATTAAGGCCCGTTCCAGTGCATGAAATATCCTGCGATCGCCGCCCACGTCTATCGACGGGAATAGACGAACTTGATCGGGCGCTTGGCGGAGGGATTGTCAGGAGAAGTGTAATTTTGGTCGGTGGAGATCCCGGCATAGGCAAAAGCACTCTGTTGACGCAGGCGCTGGGAACTATGTCGAAGCGTGGGGAAAGCGTCTTGTATATTTCCGGTGAAGAGTCACTAGAGCAAATCAAAATTAGGGCTGATCGATTAGAGATTAGCTCACAGTCATTTCTAGTAGTGGCGGAGAATGACCTTGAGCGCATCCTGGAATTGATTAAAACTACTGATGCGTCCGTGGTAGTGCTAGATTCCGCACAGTCAGTATCCTGTCAATCAGTTGATTCATATCCTGGTAGTGTGAGCCAGGTCCGGCATGTCGCCGCTTGTGCTGTCGAAACAATCAAAAAAAGCGGTTCAGCGTGTTTTCTGGTTGGCCACGTGACAAAGGACGGAGCGCTCGCAGGTCCCAAGATCCTGGAACACATGGTGGACACGGTCTTGTATTTCGAAGGTGATCGTGGACATCCATACAGAATCTTGAGAGCTGTGAAGAATCGTTTTGGGTCGGTAAGCGAGATAGGTGTCTTTGAGATGACGGATACAGGCTTGAGTCAGGTTCCAAATCCTTCCGAATTCTTTTTATCGGAACGGCCTGAAGGGGCTTCCGGCTCCGTGGTTACAGCCATAGTAGAGGGTTCTAGACCCATTCTAGCCGAGATACAGGCTCTGGTATCGGGTCCTACGCCAGGTTCAGGAAGAAGGACTTGCCTTGGCGTTGACCCTCAACGTTTGGCTCTAATGGTTGCAGTAATTGAGAAAAAGCTGCGGCTTGCTCTTAATGACCAGGATATTTTTCTGAATGCTGTTGGCGGAGTAAGAGCAACAGAGCCTGGTGTGGATCTCGGTATAGTGGCGTCGGTTATTTCGTCTTTTTCTGATCGCATAATTCCATTTTCATCCGTGATTTTTGGGGAGGTCGGTCTTTCGGGAGAGGTGAGGCCAGTGGCGAAAGCTGCGGCCAGAGTCAACGAAGCTGTTAGACTCGGATATACAAGGGTTGTTGGTCCGAAAAAGAACCTCGATTCTTGTGCGCTACCAGAAGGGGCTTTATTCATACCCATCTCACACATCACAGAGGCCCCTGCGATTTTGTTTGATGGAGGCATTGAAAAATCGCCTTTTTGCTGAGGTAGAAGGTCCTTGTTTGCACAAATCATAAAAGCGATAGAATTGTCGCTCTACAGTAAATAGGGTGAATTCCGATTAGTTATTTGTGGCCATAACCATGAACCAGTCCGAGTTGGATATAGGGTCTAAAATTAGATCTTACAGGAAACGAAAAGGGCTGTCTCTTTCCAGATTGAGCGAGCTCACAGGCGTTGCCGCGTCGAATTTGAGTTCGATTGAACTGAACAAGACATCTCCAACTCTTAACACTCTGGCTAAAATTGCCGATGCCTTTGATGTAAGGATCGGAGAGTTATTGAATGGCATCTTCTACAAGAAAGTGGTGGTTTGTGAACTGAGTGACTCGAGAAGATCCAGAAAGCTAGGGAAAGGCGCCTTAGAATATCTACTTACCTCAGACGCAGTTTTGAATAGACTTGAGGTCAAGCTGCTAAATTTCTCTATCGGTTCCGATCCAGTGTCGATTCCCCTTGAAAACACCGATCGTTTTGTCTTTGTGACAAAAGGTCTGTTCCGTTTATTTACTCATGACGAGAAAATCGAATTGGCCGAAGGACAAGGTGTGTATCTGGCCCCTGACGCCGAAGCCAGATTGGAGAATATCGGGACAAGTCCTGCAAAAGCTTTGCTGATCCACACAACTACCTAATTTGATTCTCAAGTTATTTCTTCTTGAACCCTTGGGCTGCCAACTGGGTCAGTAGCTTTTTCCCGGCTCCTTTGGGAACATGAATTGTGTGTTTGATTATCACGCCGCCATGTCGGGCGGGGAAGACAGCCTTGTCAAAAGGGATTTGCGAATTCAACGACCAGATGATTCGGGGTGTCGTATTGAGCATTTTGGCGATTTGAGCAAAACTAAGGTCCTTGGCCAGCTTTATTTGTTCAAGAGTGTCAAATGATGCCGGTACTCCAGGCTTGATCTTGAGACCATAGAAATCACGATTCCTACTTATTAGACCCAATGCAATCCAACGTGGAACATATTTTTCGGTCTCAATCGGGAGAGGAGTATCCCAATAATTTGTAGTTCCATAAGCGTTAAGCCTCTGGATGACGCGTGTTGGACCAGCGTTGTATGATGCGGCGGTCAGGAACCAGTCGTTAAAGCCATCCCTGTCGGAATGACCGTCTAGGCTGACCCTTTTCACCCTGTTCAGCCAGGCGAGATATCTCGCGGCGGAGTGCGTAGATTTAACAAGATCCGCACGTTCATCCTTCCAATTATTGATAACTCTTTTCCAATCGTAATCAGGGCACCCTTTAGGACCGCAGAGCGCAGTGGACTTAATAAATTGCCAATATCCAAAAGCGCCGGCAGAGGACAATGCCCGGCCGTTGTAATTGCTTTCAATAGCTGCAAGATAAATAAATTCATGTGGTAGGTTGTAACTTTTAAGGATGGGACCGATCGTGGGTTTCAAGGAATCTGCTCGTGATAGCCAATAAAAAACGCGCGATCTTCTGTCAAGGAGCAAGTAATTGATTTCTTTTAGAATACGGGTACGTACGTCTGGTCGGTTCAGCGGAACTACCTGATAGCCGAACCGCAAACCATTCTTTTCAACCTGAGGCGGCAGGCCGTACCTCAACCCGTCCATCGACCCTCCAGAGTTCAATGCGACAGGATTGGCGTGGCACACTCCTTGGACCACCAACAAAAATATAAAAAATGGAAGCGCCAAGAAAACCGATGAATTCGAAGGCTTTTTTGATGACATTTTACACGGCTGAAAAACCATAACTGTTTTTTTGAAAAGTGACTCCATTATACCTAAGTTAGGACAAGATTTTTAGAAAATTGATTCAAGAAATAAGAAAATTGTTACTAGGAGTGATTTTAGATTTTGAGGTCAGGCCTTCAAAAGTATTTGTCTGATTGTCTCTAACACATGAATGAAAAACAGGGCTGAAAGCCCTGTTTCATGGAGGTTAATAGCTTTGGCACTGTGAAGTTTTTAAAATTGGAGGGCGAAATCCATATATGGACCTTCTACGCTCACATCTGTGAACAGCCTGCCCCGGTTGCCGTCGAGTCTCCACTGTTTGTAACCAATCCTGAAGACGGCGTCGACGTTTCTGCTGACAGGAGGAGCGATCCCGGTGCTCATATCCCAAGTTGAAAGGCCCAAGCCATCAAAACTCATCCAACTGAATCTTGCTTCAATGTACGGCTTAAACCATGAGAAGTATCCGGTGTTTGTGGGCTCGTATCTAACATGGGCGCCTATCGCAGGCTGAAGAATTGTCTGAGAAAAATCGTTGGATGCTCCCTTTTCAGTGGTAACCTTCTGGGTCCATTTTATTATGTTCAGGTCCGCATTGGGCCCAAAAACCAGGTCTCGACCGAATGAAACGTCATAATCACCGCCCACGGTAAACGTCGTAATGCCCAAATCTGACTGTATCGCGTCACCGGCCTTCAATGTCATGCCGGCAAAGTTAGCGTCGATTGGTATGTGACCTGGGCCGGACCATATCCATGGAGCGTATTCAATACGAAGAGCCACTTTGTCCCAAAGTCTAAGGTTGGAATAGAATTCCCAGAGTGTTTTTTCATCAGGAACTCGAAGATGTCCACGCAGGCTTAGAAAAGATCCTTCTCCTCCGCGGCTCATAGCCTTTGAACCACCAGTTAAAGAAGTGAAAAAGGGTCGCATCCCAATTTCAAAACTGTATCCACGTTTGGGGCAAAGTATCTCAGCTCTTGCCTGGCCGGCAGCAACGTCCCAACCCGTTTCGCCGATTCTTGGAAAAGTCCCTGACGAACTCAAGTTTGAATTTTGTGAATTCGCGTCGGAGACATTCACTTTAACAGGATAACGATAGGCCTTGCTCCAACCCAGCGCAAAGCTGGACATGCCCGACATTAAAATTAGGCTCATTGCTAACAAACAAGGAATTCGGTTTTTGCCCCTTGCTACCATAAGCTACCTCCAGCCGGTGATGAACCGGATCGTCTAAAACCATTTTAAATTAACCATCTATTTTATAGAGACTGGGCTTTAGTTTTCCCCGGGCCGCACCATTTTTTCCCCTGGGGTTTGAAACTTCGCAAAAGCGAATTTTCAAACTATGCCTATGATGCCTAACTCAAACTCAGCATAAAGTCAAGCAATTTCTATTTAAAACATGATATTATTTTAATAGATTATATATTAAAGCTAATGTAAATTATAAGAAAAACATTGTTGCGTTCCGGTATTAAGTGGTTATTCTTAGATACACTCATATAATTCACTTAACGGACAATAACATGGTCAGGCGTTTCCTCAAGGCAAACTTGATGGCTCTATCGCCTCAACAACCAGTTCCATGACCGACTTAATCTCAACAGGCATGTTGTAACGCGACTGCATGTCTCCAAGTTGAGCCAGGCAGTTCTGGCAAGAAGTAGTAACAATGTCGGCTCCGGTTTTCAATATTTGGTCTTTTTTTAAAATCGCATGTTCTAGCCGTTTACTACCCATCTCCGAATTTTGACTTACACTGCCGCCACCGCCGCAGCAAATCGAGTATTTTGTGTTAGGCCACATTTCAACAAAATTTGCGGATACAAATTTGAGAAGCTCCCGAGGCCCTTCAAATATTCCTACCTTTCGCCCCACATTACAGGGGTCATGATATGTCACGGTTTTGTCAATTGCTCCCTGACGCAGTCTCAGTCTTCCTTCTTTAAAATACCTGTGCGCCAGTTCTATAATGGATAGGACCTCGAAATCGATGGATTCTCCAAGCCATGATTGAGCGTCTTTTCTTAGTATCTTGAAACCATGGCCGCACTCAGTGGTGAGGAGTATTTTTACCCCGAGATTACGAGCTTCGTTAACAGCGGCACTTACCAGCGCTACGGCGTCATCCTGATCACCAAGGTAATATGGCCAGTTGGTAACGTCGAATACCTTTGACGATAGGGTCCAATCAGCCCTGACATGGGCAAAGAATTTCAAATAGGCCTGTAACAAATTTGGATTGGAAGTATATTCTCTCGGATTGGGCAAATAAAGGATCTCAGCCCCTTCACGATCAAAAGGAACGTTAGAAGCTCCTTCAAATATTTCCTGAAGTTCTTCCTCACATTCCTCTGCGATCCAATCGGCGGTTTCCTGAAATTCTTCAGAGTCCACTCCCGTATTGTTGCCGAATTCTCTTATCTTTTCGATCCCCTCGCAAAGACGGCTTGGCGCTTTGCCTTGGGCCCACGCCAGGCCTCTAAGTCTACGAATGATTACATCCATGCTGATATTCTTGGGGCAGTCGGTGGTGCATCTTCCACATAGGGTACACGCCCATATAAATTCCGAGTCGATGATTTCCTGTTCACGGCCGATTAAAGTCTTCCGGATTATTTTCCTGGGGTTGATGTCCGGGTAACTCTGGCTCAGGAAGCAGCGAGAAATGCATTGGCCACAGGTGACGCAGATATCAATATCGTTCTGTCCTATGGTAGCTTTATTTGTGTTAGAAATTTCATATGTATCGGGAAGGGACCCTGAATTCATTTCTTGCTCCGTAGTTTGACTCTATTGTCGAAAAGTGATGGATGGCGTCTGGATTAATTAGAAATTTCACGGACCGAACTAGAAAAATCATTAACAAGCTTAAGCATTCTTGCGGATTCATTTGACGCCAACGTCTTATATGAAACGGTGGCGCCTTTTCCAAAAAATGAGCCGAGCCTTTTCGACATATTTTCTAGACGGACTCTAGCCCAGTCAGTACCATTGTTGGAGCGGCAGTTTCCATGATGGCAGCCCAAGATCAAGATCCCCTTAACTCCAGCATTCATAGTCGCTGACAGAATTGATTCGGATAATCGGCCTGCGCAGGAAACGGGAAAAAAAATCACATTACGTGGGAGATTGATCTCCGATATTGCGTGGCCAGCCGATCGATGACAGCCAAAAACCACAAGTGTGTCCCCGGAAATTTCCTCTTTAAACCGGCCAATGAATGATGAAAAAGTGTCTTCTAGAAAACTGTTCAAATCGAGAGCTGTTCGTGGACACTCAGCTACACATATACCGCACTCCACGCACCTGGCCTTGGAGACTTTAATGTTTGATCTGGACGCCTCGGCGTTCAGCGTAATGGCCGAATGGGGGCACAATCTTATACAAGTCAGACATCTGATGCACTGGTCTGTTACCGACATCTTCCCTTCTGACTCGGACTCATTGGCAAGATTTAGCCATGCTGTGGCATCGACCGCAGAGCCTGCGGCTGTCATCATCGTTTCAAAGAAATCCACGCAACCTTCGGATGGCCCTACACAATAGACGCCTCTGCGAAATGATTTTCCCGTCAGGCAATGGACACTATCCTGAATGAGGAAACCTTGCTGGTCGGTCTCCTCCATCAAGAGTTTTCTAAAACCATCCGGGAGACGCTCAATTATTGGGTTGGAGCCAACGAAGACACAATCGCAATCAAAACTAATTTCCTTTCCTGATTCAATGATGTCGAGAACTGTCACTTTGAACCGCGAGGAGAACTCTGTAGGCGTCGATAGTTGTTCTATCTTCGGAAGTTCGGTTCCATATCTGAAGAATTTTACGCCGGCAAGCCGCGCTGTTTCGTACAAAGTCTCCCCGAGCAGGCCTTTTACCGGGGCTTGCCTAAGCAGAATAAAAGAATTTCGTCCCGCTATTTGGTTTTCCAGGGCCACGCGTATTGAATGTTCTCCGATGGATGGATTTGTAATTTCATTGTAATCCAGCAAAAAGCAAATAGACCCGACGACCGGCACCGCTGTATTATCTGGCGTGATCGTCGAGAGCCCGGCAGGAAGATCTTTTGGCAAGGGTTTTAGGGTACCTTGAATGGCCAAAAAGACGGTGCCGAATTCATGGGTTTGCCCACTGTCGAAGGTCACCACAAATCCGTTTCCGCAAGGAACAATTTCAGTAGGTTCGGAAGGTGGTTCTTCTGGTTGTGGGAGGTGTTTATTAAACATCTCCAGAAAAGTCACAAACGATTCATTGTCACAACTGTGAAAAAGCATGGAGGCGTTCGAACCAAATTTTGCCTGGGTAACATCCATTCCCACGGCCTTTATAGCCGCAACGACTATAGAAGCTGTCAGTCCGTTACCTACAACCAGAGCGGACCGATTCGGAACAGTACGCGAAAGTGAATTGTTTTTATGTAAATTGAGCATAATTCCCTCAAATTGTCAGTTCGAGATCCTTAATTATTGCAGATGCGACTTTCCCAGCGTTCATTGCGACGTCCGGGATATTTGCCGGGCCTGAACAGCTTCCAGCGATATAAATCCGATCCAATGGACTCCTTACAGGGTCCAACACAGATCGAGCTTGAAAGAAACCGAACTCATTTAAGGGAGCTCCGGTTATACTTGATATTACTGTAGCTGAACAAGACGGGCGTTGACCTATTGAGAGGACAACGCGGTCGAACCGCTCCACAACGTTTTGCCCGTCTCTCTCCAAAACTACCTGCAATCCGCCATCCTCGACAGGCTGAATTTCTCCAGGGACCCCTTGCAAAAAACGAACACCCTTCTCCTGAGCTTGATCTAATAACGTTTGGGCGGTTTTACCCGCGATTTGCAGGTCAATATAGAAGATCGTGACCTTCGCGTCAGGGTATAGGTGAATGGTTTTCAATACGGCCCTTATGGCTGCTGCGCAACAATACTGTGAACAGTAGTTTGCCCCTATAGTTTTGTCACGAGACCCTACACACTGAAAAAAAGCAAGATTTAAGGGGCCTCCATTACGTTGTCGGAGTTTGTTTAGATCGTCGAGGCGCATTGAGTGATTCAGGTCAGCTAGCGTCATTACCTCTTCAAATGTTCCATATCCCCAGAAGCCCTTTTCAATTGGATCGAACGGTTCGAACCCAACTGCCAATACCAAAGCGGCTGCGTAGAGTTCTCTCTCAGCGCCGGAGTCAGCACAACGAATTCCGACACTAAAGAAACTGGATGTTGACCTGATCACCGAGGACAACTCGTGACGGAGAAGTATCTCTCCATGAGGAGATGACGCTACGGAGTCCTCTAGGTCGAAGACAGCGCAACTATGACACTTGTTGCACTTGTCTGTAGCCATACACGCCCAATCCCTTGTATGGCCACCCAACTTGTCAGATCTCTCCACTATGGCGAAAGGAACATCATTTTCTGAAAGCAGCTTGGCAGTGGACAGCCCGGCGATTCCTCCCCCAACAATTACTACCAGTCCATCATTGTGATCACGCATTACAGATACCGAGACCTCTTGATCTTTGTTCTTACAAAGCGACGCCAAAATATGACTCTGAATGTCCGAATACGGTTAGGAAAGTATTTTACATATTACAACTTTTAAAGAGTACAATAAATGACCCCATTCAAAATAATTCACTTAGAATGTGGTATGGAAAGTAGTCATAGTTACCATGGTGATCCCTGGAAAACAGGTGAAGCCGCCGAATTAGGCCCAGTCGTGGAGAGTTCCATAGCTGAATTCAGATCTTCAATCGCCTCTTTGGGCCTATTGATGTTTGCCAGGGCTACAGCTCTGTTATTGTAAATTGCCGAGGCGTTTGGCGCAAGACCAATTGCTCTGTTGTAATCCGCCACCGCATCCTGAAACCTCCCGGAAACCGATAGGATATCTGCCCTTAACTTGTATAGGTCGGGATTAGAAGGCGCAAGACCGATAGCTCTGTTTATGTCATCCATGGCTTTTGGAGTTTGGCCGGTCAACATCAAGGCTCTTGCCCTGTAATTTAAGGCTACGATATCGTCAGGTTTGAGTTCCAGGGCCGCAGTAAAGTCCGCTATAGCTTCCGACGCCTGGCCATTTTTCAGGAAGGTCACGCCCCGGTGCAGATAATATTCGAATTTATGGGGATTGAGAGAGATAGCTTCAGAGAAATCTCTAATGGCTTTGGAACGTTTCGCCAGACCTAAATACGCTCTACCTCTATAATATAGTGAGTCCGGGTCTGAAGTCCCGAACTCTGAGCTGGATGTCATCTTGACAACCTCTGAATAATTTCCCTTGTCAATCATTGATTCCAGCTTCTTGGAGTCCATTGGGGTCTGTTGGGCCATGGAAGGACTAACAAGGAACAGGATTACATGTACAGGGAAGATGAAACTAAGCCAGAGACAAAGACCGACTTTTTGCATAATACCGTTTCCGCTTTCTGCTAGTTTATGGAAATTATACCCCGATATTATGCATTAATCAAATTCGAGGGGGACCTTGACTTGTCAAAAGCTCTAATGTTACCTAAGAAGGATAGGCCGATTACGCTCGGGTTGTCGCAGTTAGTCTGGAAACAATTAAGCTCAGGAAGGTTCTGTCTTATGCTAACATTTCAGGAACTGATTTTCAATTTGGAAAGGTTTTGGGCGGATCATGGCTGCGTAATACAACAGCCATATGATGTTGAAAAAGGGGCTGGCACCATGAACCCTGCCACCTTTCTGAGAGTTTTGGGACCTGAACCCTGGAATGTGGCCTATGTGGAGCCATCAAGAAGGCCTACTGATGGTAGATATGGGGAAAATCCAAACAGATTGCAGCATTATTACCAGTATCAAGTCATACTAAAACCCTCGCCACTTGAGATTCAGAACTTGTACATTCAATCTTTGGCGTCGTTGGGCATAGATCCTATGTATCACGACATAAGATTTGTCGAGGATGACTGGGAGTCCCCAACGTTAGGAGCATGGGGTGTGGGATGGGAAGTGTGGCTAGATGGAATGGAAATCACACAATTCACGTACTTTCAGCAAGCCGGTGGTTTTGATCTAAAACCGGTGGCGGTGGAACTGACGTACGGCCTCGAACGAATATGCATGTTTCTGCAGGGCGTGGAAAGTGTTTATAACTTGAAGTGGACTGAAAAGATCACTTATGGGGACATTCACCACAGGTCTGAGGTTGAAGGCTCTTTCTACAATTTCGAAAGGGCTGACGCCTCTATGTTGATAAAGCTCTTTTCCCTGTATGAAGCGGAAGCCCAGGCTTTGCTAGATTGTGATGAACCACTGGCGCTACCAGGTTATGACTACTGTCTGAAGTGCTCACATGTCTTCAACATACTTGACGCCAGAGGCGCAATAAGTGTTGCTGAACGGACCTCATACATACATAAAGTAAGGAATCTCGCCAGAAAGGCCGCTGAAGCATACTTGAAGCAGCGAGAAACTATGGGATTCCCGCTACTAAAAGAACAGAAAGTTTAATATTTAGGGACGAAGGGCGTAAACATGAAAGGCGAGTTTTTACTTGAGATTGGGATCGAAGAGGTCCCTGCGGGTTATATCAGACCCGCTTTAATGTCACTTACCGAACTCTTTTCACGTTTTCTGGAAAATTCTGTGATCGCCCATGGCCCGATTGAGACTTTCGCTACTCCGCGTCGTCTTATTATGAGAGTTTCAAATATTGCGGAAAAGTCTGATTCAAGAATATTTGAAAAAACCGGTCCCCCATTAGCCTCAGCCCATGATGGTTCGGGTAATCCTACAAAGGCTGCTCTGGGTTTTGCGAAAAGCCAGGGAGTGATGCTGGAGGATTTGATAAAAATCCAAACCCCTAAGGGTGAAGTTATCGGTGTCAGAAAAGTGGAAGAAGGCCGCTCGACTGCTGAAGCTCTTTCCAAAGCCATTCCCGAAATCCTCGAAAGAATTTATTTTCCCAAGACCATGAGATGGATGGACCTTGACTCCAGGTTTGTCCGACCCGTCCACTGGATCGTAGCAATTATCGATGGGGCTATAATACCCTTTGTGTTTGGAAATATCTCCAGCGGAAAATTAAGTTTTGGTCACAGGTTTGTTCATCCCGGAAGTTTTACGGTTTCCTCTTTTCAAGAGCTTAGACAGGAATTGGCACGTCAAGGTATTGAAATTGACTTTGAAAAACGATCTGAAATTATAAGGGATGAAGTTGAGCGAATAGCTGAATCGGAAGGTCTGATTCCATTCGAAGATGAGGCCCTGTTGGACGAGGTCACTTTCCTCGTTGAGAGTCCGTATCCAATAATGGGCTCTTTTTCAAAAGATTTTCTTGATTTGCCGGCGTCAATCCTTATTACGTGCATGAAAAAACATCAGAGATATTTCTGCCTTCAAGACGGGCAAGGGAGAATCAGAAATCGATTCATCGCAATTAACAACACTCCGGTTAAGGACGAAGATATTTCACGCCGAGGGCATCAGCGTGTGTTAAAGGCCAGACTCGAGGACGCTGGGTTTTATTTCAGGGAGGATAGGAAACAACCGCTTTCAAGTAGATTGGACGCGCTGAAAGGAGTTATCTTTCATTCGAAATTGGGAACGGCCTTCGAGAAAGTTGAGAGGTTCTCGAGTATTTCGCGTAAACTGGCAAATATTTGGGCGCCTGAGAAAGCGCAACTTGTTGAGCATTCCGCATTGTTGTGCAAATGTGATCTCGAGACTGGAATCGTGTATGAATTTCCTGAGCTTCAAGGGATTATAGGTGGCTATTACGCAAGGTTGGACGGAGAGTCCGACGAGGTTGCCACAGCTATAAGAGAGCACTATCTACCTACAAGAGCAGGTGATAATCTCCCCGAGGGTGTAATAGGGGCAATCCTGTCAATTTCCGACCGCATAGACACCATATGTGGATGTTTCGGCGTCGGACTTGTTCCTTCAGGGGCGGCCGACCCTTACGCATTGAGAAGGCACGCTCTGTCAATAATACAGATCCTTATTTGGCACGATTGGAAAGTAGATCTACGATGGCTAGTGGGTTTGGCCCTTGGACTCGTGCAATCGAAAATGACTAGACCCCGGGGAGAAGTTGAGTCGGACATCGTGGATTTCTTCAAGGCGAGATTTATAAATTTTCATGCCGGTAGAGGTTTCACTCTAGACGCCGTAGAGGCGGTTGTAAGGGCTGACTTTTCGGATGTGGTTGATGCTAGACGCCGATTGGAAGCGCTGGCGGAATGGCAGAAACGAGATGACTTTGAATCCATCCTCGTTGGTTTCAAAAGGGTGATGAATATATTGAAGAACGCCCCACATACGGCATTGAGGCTGGAACTTCTTCACGAGCCTTCTGAAGTGGACCTCCACGAAAAATTGCTCTCAGTGGATGAAAGATGTCGAGACGCATTTACGAGAGGCGACTATTCGGACGCTTTGGAAAACATGGCCGAACTGAAGGTGCCTATAGATGGTTTTTTTGACTCTGTTCTGGTGATGGCGGAAGACCCTGACATACGGCGTAACAGATTAGCTCTGCTAACTCAAATATCAAGACTGTTTAACGTTGTCGCAGACTTCTCTTTTATAGGCTCAACAGCAAAGAACATCTGATTACGACGCGCTCTCAACAGATGCGAAAAATTAAACCGCTCCCTCGAGTTTCACATAACTGTATTCCACCCACCCGGCTCTACCAGAGGGAGTAATCACTCTAAACCAGATTTTGTCACCGATAATTTTCTTTTCCGTGACTTTGATTGTCTGTCCCGCCATTAGCCTGTCAACTATCGGCGAATTCTCGCTAGGTTGCTTTCTCACCCTTAGGTTGTCCGCTGTTGCTTTTCCTTTACGACTCAGTCGCATTGATGTGTTGTCCGAATTATGCTCGACGTTCTTTGTCGAGTCGGATAGCGCTACGGACGCTGACGACGCTTTGGCTTCCTGGGCAAAAGGGTTTTGGAGAGATGCTGACTTGATTGAATTGGGTTTTGAGGTTCCCGGGTCCTTTGCCGCCGAATCGTTCTGACGCAGCCTCAGATCGTTAGTAAGCTTGTTGGCCCTCATCTGGTTCAACTGATCTTTACCGAAAACCTTGAGCGCCTTGAAATTGAGTTCAACATCACGGCCCAATTTCTCAACGATACGTTTCATTTCATCTACAGTGCGGCCCTGTTCTTCGACTTTCGCGTAGAGGGCTTTTATTTTTGAAGTTTCTTTACTTTCCCTTGTGGTAACCCACAGGAAATGGGCTTGAGCCAGAGCGGTAATAAGGACCACACCGCCTAAGATCCAGGAGAGGTAGCGGAACGGAAAGAGAAGTCGGTCTTCATCTTCAATTAGGAAAGATGTAGCTAGCTTTTTTCTGATCCACATTCGCCAGAGCACAAGAAAGCTTACAAGACATGCGATTTGTATTATGGAGAAGATGACTTGGAGCGTCACGGTCAACACCTCTTAAGTATTGTCGTGGGGAATTATCATTACAAAGAAACAAATGCAACAGTTTTTGATAAATTGATTTATTAAATTGACGTAATATTCTATTTTATAATGATTAATAATGATAATATAGGCAACATATTTACTGCAAGTTTGTTGGCTATGTCTTTGGTACGATGATTGCATCGGTATTAGGGCAAAGAAGAAATTAAACCATACCTATTGAAGCCCCATACGAGGGCTTTTTTTTTGCCCACATGCTCAATAACCTGATAAATCTGAAAAAAGTGGTGGCATTATCCGCGTTAATTGCGGTTTCACAGCGCCTGGTTTCTAGACAGTTTTTGGGAAATATTTTTACAGCAGACAAAATGTACGGCGCGAAATTTCCCTTTTTGCGGGCGCAATGCTTTCTATTGCCTGTCGATGACCCTTAATCGCGCATCAAAGAAAGTAAAAAAACCTCGTTGTTCTTGATAAATCAAGATGATAGAATTCTATTGAGAATGAATTTATCACCAACGAGGTGAAGACATAATGGCACAGGGAGTATTTGATTTCCAGTATGAAGTTGAGAAGAGAAGTGGTGGGATGACGGGTTTGGCTGGGTTGCCGCCGTATCTTGAATTTGGATATGTTATGGGTTTGGGAGAGGCAATTGCGAATCGTTTAAGGATACGAGGAAGCGATCAGGGTTGGTCGGACGAGCAGGTTGCGTTGGCGCTGATATTGCTTAATCTGGCCGATGGAGATTGCGCCAGCGATTTACAGGTTTTGGCCGGTGATGATGGTTTTTGTCGGGTTTTGAAGGGTATTGAGGGCAGCGGACTTTTACGCAAGCGGCGTAGAGACCTTGAGCGCCGTTTACGCAAAGAGGGAAGGAGCGCTTTTCCTTCAGTGTCTGCTGTTTTTCGGTATTTGAATCGGTTTCATGATTCTGAGCAGAAGAAGCTCAGAGAGCCGGAGAAGTCCTTTATTTCTGCTCCCAACGCATATCTTGGAGCATTGGCGCAAGTAATAGGGGATTTTGTAGCTTCTGTGCAAAGGCGCCGCCCCCAAAATATAGCCACGCTGGATATGGACGCCACCCTGGTGGAGACGGACAAGAACAGGGCGCTTTATTGTTACAAGCATTATAAGGCGTATCAATCGTTGAACACGTATTGGGCGGAACAGGATCTTATTTTACACTCGGAATTTCGTGATGGTAACGTATGGGCTGGTTTTGAGCAACTTAGAGTGTTCAAGGAGTCGTTGGATCTATTGCCTCAGAGTGTTGAGAAGGTATTTTTGCGTTCGGATAGCGCAGGGTATCAACACGATCTTCTGCGGTATTGCGCGGAGGGTAAGAATGAGCGGTTTGGGGTAATAGAATTCGCCATCGGGGTGAAAGTTACCGATGCGTCTAAGGCGGTAGCTGCTGTACAGGAGTGGCGACCTTTATGTCGAGAGGTAAAAGGAAAATTGGTTGAGACAGATCAGGAGTATGCAGAGGTATGTTTTGTTCCCCAGGAGATGGCCAGGAAGAAATATGGTCCTGATTGCAGGTTTTTGGCTATTAGAGAGGCTTTGAAGCAACCGTCCCTCACAGGGATGGAAGATCAGCTCAATCTTCCTTTCCATACCATGAATCTTGGTACTGTGAAATACAAGGTGACAGGGGTAGTCACCAACCGTGAGATTGCCGGCGATGAGTTAATCTGGTGGTATAGGAAATGCTGCGGGAAGTCTGAAGAGGCTCATTGCGTGATGAAAGAAGATTTAGCCGGTGGAAAACTCCCTTCGGGTCTATTCGGGGCAAACGCGGCCTGGTGGCATATCATGATACTGTCGCTTAACCTTAACTCGGCCATGAAGCGTCTGGTTTTGGGGAAGAGCTGGGTGAGCAAGTGGCTCAAGGCCACACGGTTTGCGTTGATAAACCTTCCGGGACGTGTGCTCAATCATGCTAGATCCTTGATTGTTAGACTGATAGGGGGGCATCCATCCAACGGGATACTCTTTGAGATGCGGAGGAGGATTTTAAAACTTTGCGAATCAGGTTAGTCACGTCACATCTTGACGCAACAGCTAAGGTGTCTGACATAAGCCCAGGAGGAAGTATGTTTAAAAAAGGGCTCTAAGTCGGAAAATGAGCCTACCAAGAGGCTGGACGAGTTACCAAGACCTGTTCACATGGAGGGGAGACAACATTTTTGCAACATTTGGGGTCCAAAAACCTCCCAAATTGACCGTATGAAAAACACCCAGTGAATTTTGGTTGACAAAAGCTTCTTGACTTAACGGTTCACATCTGTTTCAATTATTCTTTTAGAAAAAAGTTCGAAGGTTGGTGATGGAACAGTGAAACGGACATTTCAACCGAGTAATCTGTCTCGAAAAAGAACTCATGGATTTCGAGTTCGAATGAGCACAAAGAATGGACGCCTTGTCCTCCAAAGAAGAAGAGCCAAGGGGCGAAAAAGGCTTACCGTCTAGTTCTGGCAATTTTAAGTTCACCAAATTAGACAGAATACGCCGATCAGTAGATTATCGACAAATCATGATTGAGGGGCACAAATTTAATGCGCCCCATTTTATTTTTCGATGGCGCGTAAACAGGACAGGTATCCAGCGACTGGGCATTTCAGTTAGCAAGAAAGTGGGAAACTCTTGCGCTCGGAACAGGGTGAAGAGAAGACTGAGGGAATTCTTTAGGCACAACAGGCAAAAATTGCCTTCTGGTGTTGACATGGTTATAATTGCGGCGCAAGGTTCGTCCAACATGGAAACCCGGGAAATATTCGAAGAGCTTAATCGGGCTGTTGAGCAAGGGTTTTGACAGTGACCCGGATTTTTATCGCACTAATAAGATCATATCAGATTGTTCTCTCCCCGTTATTTCCTTCTTCTTGTCGTTTTGTCCCTTCGTGCTCTGAATACGCGATACAGGCTGTGCAAAGACATGGGGCATTCAAAGGTTCATACCTCATTGTGCGCCGTTTGATCAGGTGTCGACCTTTAGGGCCTACGGGTTTCGACCCCGTACCCTAATTGATGCGCCAGACAATCGGTTCAAGAATTTTGTTCGTGGAACACGTAAGGCGGGAAATCCAATAATGGATCGAAATTTAATTTTATCTATCGTTTTGTCGGTGTTGATTATTGTAGGTTTTCAATATTTCTTTCACTCATTTTCACCGCCTACTCCCGTCAACGCTCCATCTAAAATTGAAGTTGCAAAAAAGGACCAGGCGCACACCAAGCCATCTGTCGGCGAAATAAAGTCCTCCAAAGAAAAACCGGTGGCCGAAACGGAAATAGCGTCCACCAAGACGTCATCAGGGCCTAGTTTACAACAATCTGCGACTACGCAAGTCAAAGAAGCCAGGATTAAGATCGATACCCCTAAATATGAAGCAATTTTGACGAACATTGGGGGAAAAATCATATCATTCAGGCTCAAGAACTATACGACCAAAATTGATAGCTCAGACTTGGTCAATCTTTTCCCACCTGAAGGTCCTGACACATCCGCGCCGTCTATTAGGTTGACACGTTCGGATGAAGTTTTCTCGGACTCCAACCTTGCCTACAGCCCAGACACTGAAAGTCCTGCAGTGCTTTTGGATAAGCCGGATTCGGAAAAGACGATCATATATAGGGGTGTTTCACCCAGTGGTTTGATCATCTACAAGAAATTTGTGTTTCACGCGGACACATATTTAATTGATTTATCCTACAGTCTGGAAAACCCCTCGAACCAGTCTAGGGACTACCTTGTGACGTTCCCCTTAAGAAAGTTTTTCTCCGAAGATCCTCATCAACGTTTTAGTTGGAACAGTGTCGAGGTCCTTTTGGACGGTTCACTGAAGGATTACTATTTCAAAGATATAAAGGGCGACGAAGAGTTGTCAGGGCACGTCGCATGGGCAGGGTTGGGGGATGTATACTTCTTTAGAGCTTTAATTTTTTCTCACAGGCCAGCGGGTAAGGTGACCCTATTAAAACCCACCAAAGACGATATAGCGGAAATACTGGTAAGGTACGGGTCGATTGAGATACCGCCGCAGGGAAAGTCCGAGGAGACGCTGCTGGGTCTTTACCTTGGGCCGAAAGAGGCGAATGCGTTGCATGCCGCTGGTGGGGATTTGGGGCGTGCTCTCATTTACAGCAATTACCAAGCCCTAAACTTCATGTCCACCTACCTGATGAAATTCCTGACTTTTTCTAACTCTGGCTTCACGGTATTTGGATTGAAAATACCTGGTACCGGAAACTACGGTGTCGATATTATAATCCTAACTTTATTAATTAAGATCCTGTTTGTTCCGTTAACGCATAAAAGCATGAAGTCCATGAAGAGAATGCAGGATCTACAGCCGCAAATTGCCAAACTTAAAGAAAAATACAAGGACGACAAGTCCGCGCTAAACAAAGCCACTATGGAACTGTTCAGGGACAACAAAGTAAACCCTCTTGGCAGTTGCTGGCCAATGTTTATGCAGATTCCAGTGTTCATCGCACTCTATCAGGCCCTATCATACGCTATAGAGCTTCGGCACGCCTCGTTCATATGCCTCCCTTCTATCTATTTTTGCATTCAGGACCTGTCCGCTCCGGACCCTCATTATGTCACTCCAATACTCATGGGTGGCACCATGGTGCTGCAACAGTGGATGACTCCATCTGCAGGCGATCCTATGCAGAAAAAGATGATGCTACTGATGCCGGTGGTGTTCACTTACATGTTCTTGAGTTTTCCCTCGGGCTTAGTCCTTTATTGGTTGGTTAGTAACGTACTATCCATTGGCCAGCAATTACTTACAAATAGACTAAGCCGCTAAGGTAGGAATTGAGATATGAGTTATAAGGAATTTACTGGGAAGACTGTTAAAGATGCGATTGCAAAAGCGTGCAAGGAACTTAGAGTTGAAGAGGCCCTTCTAGAAATAGATGTGCTCGAAGAGAGCGCACGAGGATTCCTGGGACTGGTAGGTCATCGGAACGCAAGAGTTCGTGTTCGGAAGCGAGATATTCTCAAAGAGGCGCTAGGAGTAGAAGCGCCTAAAGCTGAAGAATTGCCGACAAGGCTTCCATCGGATTCTGTGACAACGGTTGAGAACTCTCTTAACCCAAAAGCGGATAGTGACCAAGTAGAGACTCCGTCGGAAGAGCTTCGAGAGATCGATTCCGAAAAATTGAAAATTGCTGAAGAAGCAAAATCCTTGTTGGAAGGAATACTGACCCGTATTCCCGTAGAAGCCTCAGTCGAGGCTTCGATTGCAAACGGTTCGGTTATTCTTGACATAACGGGTGACAAGAGCGGTCTGCTCATCGGGAAGCGGGGTCAAACTCTGGATGCGCTCCAATTCATACTCAACAAGGCGCTCAACCGTGAAGTCTCGCTTGAGGATAAGACTGAGATAATAGTAGATACCGAAGACTACCGGCGTCGCAAAAACGAAAGCCTTCGCGACATGGCTTTCAAAATGAGTCTTAAAGCTAGAAAATCACTTAAGCCGGTGGCTTTTAATCCAATGCCGGCAAACGAACGAAGAATCATCCATCTTATTCTCGCCGAAGACAAAGAAGTTTATACCAAGAGTTACGGGGAAGGACCTCTCAGAAGGATCATCGTTTATCCTCGCAAGGCTATGGCCAACAAGAGGAGGAGAAGATAAGATTGTTTTCAAGTCCAGGATTGCCGCTTTATCGCTCGTGAGAACCGGAAATGTACCTTTTCCAACCTGAAGAACACGACAAGATCACCAGAATGGACGCGTCTTTTTTCTCCTGCCTTACAGGGATTTCTTTCAACATCGTTGCTCTGCTGCTTGTCATAGTGGCAATGACCAGTCATGCTCCAGCGGCTGAAACCGATACAAAACCCGAAAATATCCCGGCGTTGCTATTTAACCGCGGAAAGAATCTTTCAGCGTTTAAGGCCGTAATGACCATTACCACCATGAATGAAGTGGATAAATCGAGGCAGGATATAAAGGGTTTTCTCTTATATCGACGGCCAAGCGATTTTCGCTTTCAAGGATTGGCAGCCGGTGGTGCCACACTCTTTGAACTCGTCATAAAATCAAACGCTTTTGAGCTTTATATCCCGCAGGAAGGCAAGGTAATCAAGGGTAACAGGGAATGTTTTGGCCGAAAGTTCCCTGACGTAGCTGAAATAGAGAGCCTGATTCCTATGATCCTGCTTCAGTGGCGCGATGTCAGGTTTGATCGAGTCCTGTCTCGGGACGCTGAGAAAATGGTCGTCAGAATAACGTTTCAGGGGAGGGTCTGGGGAGCTACTCTAGATACTCGAAACATGAACCTGTTACGTCTGGTTCGAATAAATCCTCGAGGTGATATCGATTTGATGGCCGATTTCGGTGATTTCCGTCAAGGCGATGACGGATGGTTGCCTCACAAGTTCGAAGTCGTGTCGCCGGTTGGAGGCTGGCGTACTCTGGCGAAGATCTCCAAGATTGAGATAAATCCGTTCCTTGTGGAAAAGAATTTCCAAATAGAACCTACGTTCTCCGTAAAAACGGAGACCTGCCGTTAGTTTCTTGAGATAATCCCTCTTATGGTCCGCTTCCTATACAATTTAATAATCCACATTATAGGCGCGCCAATTATTTTGGGATATTACGCTCCCAAGATCCTTATTTCAGGCAAGTACAGAGAATCTCTGGGGGGAAAATTGGGTTATCTCCCCGACACATTTCCGACTCCACCATTAGCTAGGCCTGTTGTTTGGTTCCATGCCGTTTCAGTCGGGGAAGCGGTGGCGCTTGCTCCAATTGCAAGGGAATTTAGGAAATTGGCTCCGGGTTCTGCGATCATTGTTTCAACCGGAACTGAAACTGGCCAGGCAAAGGCTAGGGCGGACATGGAAGGGATTGACGCGTTTATTTACATGCCCATCGATTTCCCCATGTTGGTCAATCGCGTAATTGAAAGGATAAGGCCGGACCTATTCGGTACTCATGGAAACCGAAATATGGCCAAACCTTTTGCACAGCCTTAAATCGCGTGGAGCGACCATCGCCCTTGCGAACGGGCGTATTTCAGACCGCTCTTTTCCCCGGTATATGAAGGCTCGTCCCTTAATATCTAGAATGTTGGATAAGATTGATGTCTTTCTAATGGTATCTGAGGCTGACAGGGAACGCATACTTAAAATGGGCGCCTCCGATGGCAGAGTAAAGGTTGTCGGTAATACCAAATTTGACGCTGCTCTCCGGAATATTTCGGAGGGTGTTTTGAACGAGGCTAGGACTTTGCTTGACATCAACGAGCATGACATGGTGTTAGTGGCGGGAAGTACCCATCCCGGTGAACACGAACTGATACTTGACTGTTTTCAACGTCTACTTGACGATTTTCCGGAACTCATACTCGCTATAGCCCCTCGCCATATTGAAACAATACCATCCATATTAACCGCTATAGGGGAAAGAAAGCTAAAGGCCCCCTTTTTCAGAAGCTCCCAAAAGTCGGGGGAAAGCCGTGACTCAAGAAACATTGTGATCCTTGACACCACGGGAGAGTTATTTAAGTTTTATTCTATTGCAACAGTGGTTTTTGTTGGTGGTTCACTGGTCCCCAAAGGAGGACAAAACATATTGGAGCCTGTAGCTTGGGGGAAGAGAGTATTTTTCGGGCCGTCAATGGAAGATTTTCGCGACGCCAAGGATTTCCTTCTAAATATTGGCGCGGCTGGTCAGGCGAAGGATGTCGAAGAATTACGGATTTTAATTTCTGAGGCGTTGAGAGATTTGAAGCACACAGTCTATTTGGGACGCCTTGGCCGGGATGAATTGAACAAGCACTCTGGGAGCGCAAAGGCGACCGCCAAACTTCTGTTCGATTTGATCAGTCCGCCAAAAATGGTGTGATGTCGCCTTTGCCTTCACGCAACACGGACGGAGAACCGTCGAAAAGACTTACTATTGTCGAAGGTTTCTGGCAGGAACGTGCCGCCGTCAATCACCAAATCTACCTGACCTTTGTATATTCTCTCGATTTCCCTGGGATCGTCCAGCAGTTGATTGTCGGGTAATCTAACTGACGAACTCAGGATAGGATTCCCTAGTTCTGCGAGTAAAGCCTGGCAGATTCGATTGTCTGGGATTCGAATCCCTACTTCCTGTTTTTTGGTAAGCACAATTCTTGGAACAAGCCTCGTAGCCTTCAGGATGAAGGTGTACGCTCCGGGCAAATAGCGTCTCAACAGCTTATAATCCTTGTCGGCCACCTGAGCGTAAAGGGAAATTGTCTTTAAATCGGCAAAGACGAAAGAAAGGTGCCTCTTGTTGTCGAATTTCTTTATGCGACGGACTCGTTCAAGCGCTTTTTTGCTGGCAATGTCACATCCCAAACCATAGACAGTGTCAGTAGGATATACGATTACCCCGTCTTTTCGAAGAATTTCGACAACGCGGGCAATGTGTCGAGGTTGTGGATTAACAGGATTTATCTGTAATATCATCTAGTTCGCCTGGATAAACGACCCTTCCTTCCACTAGAATGTCAGGTCCCACCTTGGATGACCGCATTTCAACGAGTCGAGGCGCCTCTTCGAGTCTGTTTATGCCCGTCCCGGAGACTCCACTGGGCGCCGATTTTCCACCTATGATTATAGGAGCGTAAAAAAACAAACAACGGTCCACTATTCTGGCTTCCAGCGCTCCCCAGGCGAGTCCTGCGCCTCCCTCGATCAGTAAGGATGTTATACCCATCTTGTAAAGGTTTGAAAGAAGGTCTTTGAGGTCAACCTTGTCGGAACTGGCTGTCTGGATGACCTTGGCACCCTTTTTCTCCAGCCTCGCCTTAAGGCGGGAAGGGGGGTTGTCTCGGGTCGCAATGATGACCCCAGAAGGAGAGGTCTGGTTGAAAATATTTGCGTCCAGCGGGGTCCTTAAGTTGGAATCCGCTACTACACGTACCGGATCGCGACCAGAACGGTCTTTCAATCGAGTCGTCAAAAAAGGATTATCTGCAAGTATGGTTTCAATACCCACCATGATACCGCATACACGGTCTCTCAGCCTATGCGCTTTCATTCTTGAATGTTCAGAGGTTATCCATTGGGAATGTCCGCTACGTGTGGCGATTCTGCCGTCAAGACTCATTGCCAGCTTAAGATAAACGTACGGTCTCCTGAGAGTGACGTTAGTCAGATAAGCCTCATTGAGCGCTTTGCACCTATGTTCAAGGATTTGTCCCACTACTTCAATTCCTGCTTTACGCAAAAATTCGGCTCCACCACCAATTACGGATGGGTTCGGATCATCAATTCCATAGTAGACCTTTTTGATTCCGGCCGCCAGAATAGCCTGAGTGCAGGGAGGTGTCCGTCCGTAATGATTGCATGGTTCCAGGGTTACGAATAGTTCTGCGCCTTGCGTCTCGATACCGGCGGCGCGAATCGCTTCGACCTCTGCATGAGGTTCACCAGGGGCGCGATGGAAGCCCTCCCCTACAATTCGACCGTTTTTCACTACAACAGCGCCCACCATGGGATTAGGAGAAGTGCGTCCCAGGCCTCTTCGAGCCAGCTTAATAGCTCGAGACATGAACTTAGGCTCTTCATGAGACACCTTGGGGGATTTGCGGGTCATC
This sequence comes from uncultured delta proteobacterium, assembly GCA_963798475.1. GTDB lineage: Bacteria > Desulfobacterota > Desulfomonilia > Desulfomonilales > Desulfomonilaceae > CAJBEZ01. Next base: position 202,338 of record CAWCTI010000030.1, on the reverse strand, counting down.
TAATTGTCCATGCTCTGTCTGTTGTTCCTTTGATTCTTTGAGTTCATAGAGTTCCTTTATCTCATTAACAAATTCTTCAATATCTCGGAATGATCTATAGACTGATGCAAATCGTACATATGCCACTTCATCCATTTTCTTGAGGGCCTGCATGACACGTTCTCCGACATAAGACACGTGTATCTCCTTTTCGGCCCTTTCCATAAGGTCCTGCTCAATACTATCAGCCACCGTTTCTATTTGCTCTATGCTTATTGGTCTCTTTTCGCAGGCCCTTAACATTCCTTCGACAATTTTTCGTCTATCGAAAGATTCTCGGCGACCGTCCTTTTTAATGACAAAAGGGACCATTTCTTCGATCCGTTCGTATGTAGTGAATCGCTTCAAGCAACCAAGGCACTGCCGTCGTCTCCGGATTGCGGTGTTATCCTTGGCCAATCTGGAATCTATAACTTTATCTTCGATTTCACCGCAAACTGGACATTTCATGGTAAGCCGCCTAGAGAACGGAATTGCCGCTATAATCTAGTTCGACAATATTTATATTGAAGTCTAACATGGTGCAAGGAAAAATTAGATAATAGTTTGAGCTTTAGTAGTTTGCAACTCAATATATTTAATAATGTCGATCATTAGTAATCGAGGCATGATGGAGACATAAGCGGGTTTTCCGACAAGGCTTGCTTTTGTAAGTCGGCTTGTGGAGAATGATGATCGAGTTCACAAGATGAAGAGGGAATTTCAAATCACTTGAGTATGCGCGCCTGGTTCCGGTATTTCACTCCTGGAGATATCATCCTTATTCTCCTGATGTGCGTCTTCGCAGGGGTCCTTTTGTTTTATTTGCCCAGTCGGTTTGCTACGGGTGGGAACGTTGTATTCATAAGTTGTGGCTCCAGGCTTGTGGGCAGGTATGCGTTGAACCATGACCGTGTAATTACAGTAAAAGGCCCGCTTGGAGAAACTAAAGTTCAGATAGATGGTGGCAAGGTTCGAATCCTGAGTTCACCATGTCCCAATCATTATTGTGTAAGAATGGGTGATATCTCGGCAGGTGGAGCTACTCTATTGTGTGTCCCAAATCAAGTTGTAGTGCGAGTAGGTGGCAATGAATCTCAGCGCCTGGATGCAATCAGCAGATGATGGATAGAACTGAGAAACTATCAAGACTAGCTATCCTGTTGGCGCTGGCCACAGCCATACATTCCTTGGAGTCCCTAATTCCCTTCACGGTTGGATGGTTCAGATTTGGGTTTGCGAACATCATTGGTTTGGCTACATTATATATTTTTGGATTCAAAGACGCCGCTCTGCTCACAATAGGTAGAATTTTACTGGGCGGGCTTATTTCGGGGCAGTTTGCGTCCCCAGGTTTTCTACTGGCGACCGCAGGAGGTATCAGTTCTATAGTTGTCATGGGCGGTGCCTACTGGTTGATCGGTAGGTGGCTCAGTGAAATTGGAGTGAGCGTCTTAGGTGCCGTGTCGCACAATATGGTCCAGCTTTGGGTGGCCTATCTCATGCTCGTAAAAAACGAGGGCATCCTATTGCTAGCGCCGATAATGATTGTTGCGGCAATAGGGACAGGTATAATCAACGGTTTGGCGGGGAAAATCCTGATAAACAGAATGAGATCCCTAGCCCCGAAATCATAAATTTAAAGTCCCGTCCCAAAACGGGATAATTGAAATTTCAACGGGGCATGAGAGGTAATTAAGGCGATCTGAAAACCATTCGATCAGCTTTCAATTAATCAATAACCCATCAATCCGCAACAGCGTGAACAAACCGGCATCAATCCTTGAGTTGATAGACTCTTGCGAAACTCTATATAACGCTGGGAATTCCAAAGCTCAGAGATTGTGTTGTCTTTTATATTTCCAACGACGTAGTCATGGTAATCGCGACAAGGCGACATGTCACCGTTGGAGTTTATTTCCACAGCGCTGAAAATAGAGACACATTTTTCAAATCCGAATCGGCAGTTATGATCCGTGTAATATTTCTCCAAGTCGTTTGGTTCATCCAGAGGAGGCATTACAATTACTGCAGGTCCTGAGAATTTTTTTGCCATATCATTAAGATGCTTTAGTTGTTCGGATAAGGCATGGATGTCAGGCGGTCGCCAGTTTCCTATCCAGCCATAATGCTTTTGAGGTTTGAATCCGAAACGTTTTTCGAAATCTCTAGTATGCTTTTCAGCGGACTCTTCATCTATCCACCACGCTAGGTAAAACACGCAGACGTCCACGCGGTCTCTAAAAACATCGCAAATATCAACAAGTCTCTTGTAATTCACGTTGTTGATCGTCGTGAGGGACGCGATGAGTGGAAGTCTCTGACCTTTTTCCTTTCTCAATTGGGTCAACGTATCAATGGCTTTATTGATGGTTCGAAAATTATTAACCGAGGAGGACGCCCCTGGTCTGCTGGTGTTATGCGTCTCCTCATCCGGGCCATCGACAGAAATTTGTACTACAAACATGGGGGCGCTAACTAAACGATCGGCGTGCTCGTAAAGTCCCGTTCCGTTTGTAGCGATACTTGGAGGCATCCCGAGCCGGGCAGCCTCCTCTATTATATCGACAGATCCCTTGTACAGCATTGGCTCCCCTCCCCATAAATAGACGGAGGGTGTGTGGCCATGAGCTTCAAGGTCCCGTAGAAGGTCGATATATCTGTCCGGCGAAACTTCGTGTTCTTTAAGTTCCTTCAGTGAACATGAACGTAAGAATCCTCTGTCACCCCACTGCCCACAAGTGTGACATCTCAGGTTGCAGTAGTCCGTGATGCGAATGCTACACTGGCGAATTTTATCAGCAGCCCCATCACCTGTCTTGAATGACAGGTTTCTGAGGAACTTGTCCACTTGAATCATAGCGACATTTTTTGCGTATTTGGGGATTTCCAGGAGCTTAGGAGCGGTCTTTATTATGGTTGAAATAGGTACCCAGCTTTGACTCATACCAAAACACTCTCTCCAAAAATAGGATTATTCAGTCTACACAATTTGTCGCCCCCTGTGAAGAATTTAACATCTAATTGAGTGATCGGTTAGGAAAATGAGGGTTATCAGGCCAACTAAGTTCAATAATGGCTGCAAATTTGAAAGAACTAACTCACATGACTTTTATCAAGATCGCTAACGATTCGTAGAAAACCATCCTGACTGTCCAAAAAGGCGTCAACGATTTCCGGGTCAAACTGTTTGCCGCGTTCTTTAACTATGAGCTTAACGGAATCTTCATGTGAGAAATCGTCCTTGTAACGTCTCTTTGATCTCAACGCGTCATATACATCGCACAATGACACAACTCGCGCCGAGAGTGGAATTTCAAGTTCGCGTAGGCCGAAAGGGTATCCAGACCCATCCCAGCGTTCGTGATGGTAGAAGGCTACGTCAGCTCCTACTGACAGGTAACTTTGAGATTTACCGGTTTCTTTTGCGGCTTCCGATAGGGCCTTGCCTCCGAGTGCGGCATGCTCCTGCATGATTTCAAATTCCTCGTTCTTATATTTAGCAGGATTGAAAAGTATACTGTCCGGAATTACAATCTTTCCGATATCATGTAATACTGAGCACTGAACCAGATCTTCAATGAACTCAGAAGTCATCAATGGACCGTAGGTGGAGCGCTTTCGGATACTTTCGCAAAGAACGGCGCAATATTGCCTGATTCTTTTCAGGTGAGCTCCTGTTTCACCGTCACGGGCTTCCGCAAGTTGCGCAAGGGCAAAAATAGAAGCGCCCTGAATTTTTCTGATCCGTGTGTAAGAAGCTATTACCTCTTCATGAAGACGGAATTGTTCTGTAACATCCTGACCGAGTCCAACTACTCCGGTCATTTTTCCTTTCCTGTCCAGCATTGGAGATATGGCAAGGGAAAGCACTATCTCCTCCTGATCTTTTGAAACTTGCCTGATAATTTTTTGAGCAGCCCCAAATTTGTTAGTAAGCGCCTCTCTCAGAGTGTTTTGAACTTCGTTTGGATCTGCGTTGGCTGGGTAGAGTTTGGCGACCGATTGCCCGAGCATCTCCTCTTTGGAATAGCCAAAAATGTTTTCAGCTCCGGAATTCCAAAATAATATATTTCTCTGCAAATTGGTAACTACGATCGAGACCTTCCTAGAGCTTTCCAGAATGCCCCTTAAGAATTCATTCGTTGTAGCTAATTCTTTGGTTCTGCTTTCAACTTGAGTTTCAAGTCGATGGGTGTACTCTTTCTCGAGCAGTTTGAGTCTATGGTGTTCCAACCCCTTTTCCACTGTTGAAATCAGTATTTCCCCATTTATCGGTTTGAGCAGAAAATCGAAAGCCCCTAGCCTCAGCGCCCTGATGGCGGTTTCCATTTCGCCGTAACCGGTGATCATTACGACGGGTATGATTTCATCGGCTTCCCTGATTAACTTAAGAAAGCTGATGCCATCCAGACCGGCCATGAGAATATCGGTAATAACCAAGTCCGGTTTCTCATTTGCAAACAGTTCCCATGCCTCGTCGCCTGACGGGGCCTGGACGACTTCAAAACCACCTAATGTCAACAGTTCCGCCAATTCTCCCAATGCGGCAATATCGTCATCGGCTACCAACAACTTCGGCGAGGTTCCCCGATTGCCAGTATGCGCAATTTCCTGTTCGGAGTGAGATATCATTGCGATTTCAGAAACCACTTATAAGGTCTCCATAGGGTTTACGAAAACCAGTAGTAGGTCTTGGAATATTGTGTCGCGCCATTTGATCAACGGTTGTCTATCGAATCGTATCCACCAGACTATCTTATGTCAACAACAACTGAAATAAATCGTCAAATCAATTGACAGTTTTGCTAAGGCGCCTTACCTGTGATCATAAGTTCGTCATTTATGATCACATCCATTTTGCTCGGGGTTCCGTCAAATAACCCACTATATTCGACAATACATGAATCTCGGAATCGAGGCGGAGTCTCCGATATTAAGAAATTGTTCAAGGAGGCAAGATCATGCGTTTGGACAGATTCACTCTAAAATCTCAGGAGGCCTTGGAAACGGCGCAAAATATAGCTTCTAAGAGAGGGAATCCTCAGGTTGATACAGAGCATCTTCTATTGGCTCTTCTTTCAGATGACGAAGGACTTTGTGTTGAAATAGTAAAGAAACTGGGAGCCGACCTGGAGAGAATAAGAAGTCAAAATCTTCAGGCGATTGAACGTTTTCCCCAGCAGTCTGGCGCAGTAGCTGATCGCTATTTCTCAAACAGTTTAAGGGCTGTCTTGGAGAGCGCGTTCAAAGAGATGGAACAACTGCGTGATGAGTACGTGTCAGTTGAACATCTTCTTATAGCCATTGCTCAGGCTTCGGGCACGGCCGCCGCCAATATTCTTAACTTCAATGGCGTGACCAAAGACAAGATATACACAGTGCTGACCGACATTCGTGGGACTCAAAGGGTAACTGACCAAGCGCCAGAGGAGAAATACCAGGCGCTCAAGAGGTTTACCAAAGACCTGACTGAATTGGCCGCCAAGGGCAAACTGGATCCGGTAATAGGTAGGGATGACGAAATTCGTCGAATAATACAGGTTCTGTCCAGACGAACAAAAAACAATCCAGTATTGATTGGTGATCCTGGTGTTGGGAAAACGGCCATTGTAGAGGGCCTAGCAGGAAGAATAGTTTCCGGTGATATTCCTGAGACGCTTAAGGGAAAACGTGTCATGGCCCTTGATGTAGGTCAGTTAGTCGCAGGAGCCAAATATCGTGGAGAATTTGAGGACAGACTAAAAGCTGTACTCAAAGAGGTTACAAACGCGGCTGGGGAAATAATCCTGTTCATCGACGAAATGCATACTCTCGTGGGAGCGGGCGCGGCGGAAGGAGCGATGGACGCGTCAAACATGTTGAAACCGGCCCTGGCAAGAGGCGAGTTAAGGGCGGTTGGCGCCACCACTGTTAACGAGTACAGAAAATACATTGAGAAAGACGCCGCTCTTGAACGTAGATTTCAGCCGATTTACGTCGCTGAACCTTCGGTAGAGGATTCAATATCTATACTGCGGGGTCTGAAGGAACGCTATGAATTGCACCACGGGGTCCGCATTCAGGACGCTGCGATTATATCCGCTGTGACATTGTCCAACAGATATATCACCGACAGATTCCTCCCGGACAAGGCAATAGACCTGATTGATGAGGCGTCTTCCAAGCTTAGAATAGAGATCGATTCCATGCCCACGGAAATTGATGAGATAGATCGCAAAATCATTCAGCTTCAGATTGAACAGCAAGCCTTAAAAAAGGAGTCTGACCAGAACAGCAGGGAACGCCTGGAAAAGGTCCACGAGGAAATAGGTCGCCTTACCACCGACTCGGACACGCTAAAAGTGGAATGGCGCAAAGAAAAGCTGGTCATAGGACAAATCAGGCAACTCAAGGAACGGTACGAAAAAGCCAAATTACAAGCTGCGCAAGCTGAGCGGGAAGGCAATCTTTCCAGGGCGGCTGAACTCAAATATGGAATGTTGATTTCTCTCGAAAAGGACATCAAAGAAAAAAACTCTGAATTGGCCGAGATACAAAAAGACGGAGGGCTTCTCAAAGAAGAAGTTGGTCCCGAGGATGTGGCTGAAGTTGTCGCCAAATGGACTGGAATACCGGTTTCTCGAATGCTTGAAAGCGAGATTAGCAAACTCCTGAATATGGAAGAGAGGATTAGTCAGAGGGTAATTGGTCAAAAAGAGGCCATTATAGCGGTATCCAACGCTGTTCGTAGGGCCAGATCTGGGTTGCAGGACCCAAATCGGCCAATTGGTTCATTTATATTCCTTGGACCGACCGGTGTGGGCAAGACTGAGATTGCCAGAGCGCTTGCCGAATTCCTGTTCGATGATGAGCAAGCTATGGTGCGTGTAGATATGTCCGAATATATGGAAAGGCATTCTGTGGCTAGGTTGATAGGGGCGCCACCAGGTTACGTTGGCTATGACGAAGGTGGATATCTTACCGAGGCTATTCGTCGTCGCCCCTATTCAGTCGTCCTTTTTGATGAAATTGAGAAGGCGCATCCTGAAATCTTTAACGCTATGTTGCAAATACTGGATGATGGTAGACTTACTGATGGAAAAGGGCGAACAGTTGATTTCAAGAACTCTATTATTATCATGACGTCCAACATCGGCTCCACTGAAATCAGGGATAATTCCGGAAAAGATGAGGATAGTATGAGGACGAGGGTAATGGAAGCTCTTCGTTTCCATTTCAGGCCTGAGTTCTTGAACCGACTCGATGACATAATAATATTCCATGCCCTAAATAAGGAGGACATCAAGAAAATTGTGGATATCCAGATTGGTCGATTGAACAGGCGACTCGCCGAAAGCAGACTGACATTGAATCTCAGCGCTCAGGCTCGGGATTTGTTGGCAGAAGAAGGTTTTGATCCAGCTTATGGGGCGAGGCCATTGAAGAGATCTATCCAGCGTCTTATTGAAAATCCGTTGGCTTCTGAAATTCTTAGCGGAAAGTTCAGTCCTGATGACACAATAGAGGTTGCTGTTGAGGGGGATCACTTTAAGTTTATAAAATAACGTGAGAATTAAATCGCGTCAGACCTTGTATGGGCAAATTCCTCAGCATAGCAAGGTTTGACGGACAATTTTTCTCCATTAAAGAGCTTATCAATATGATGGTCACGATGATTTGCAAGGAAGGGAGCCAATTGGTCCGCCCCGACTACATTTAAGACATTTCTCCTTCCATCGGACGGCCACCGAGGCAATATGTTGGCAATATTGACGAACATGCGGAGCTTGTTTATAGTGAACGACAATTATTTCCGATAACTTTAAAAACTGTCTGCCGCGGCTGACCGCAACCTTCCAGGAGCTGTTAATGTTAAAAGCGTCTGACATTATGACCAGGGATGTAATCACAGTTACCACAGAAACCCCAATTAGAGAATTGGCCCAAGCGCTACTCCAGAACAATATAAATGGAGTTCCTGTTATTGATGAAGAAGGCGAGGTGATCGGGATCGTTTGCGAATCTGATCTGGTGGAGTTTAATAAGCCGCTACATATTCCTACTGTTTTTGTAATACTGGACTCAATAATCCCTATGGAAAATCCGTGGAGGCTACATAAGGACCTGAAAAGAATCGCCGCCACAAAGGTAGGAGATATTTATTCTCATCCTGCTATCAGTGTAGGGCCCGATGCGGACGTTACCGAGGTAGCGCGAATCATGTCAGAAAATAAATATTATACAATTCCAGTGGTTGATGGTGAGAAATTAGTGGGTGTAATAGGAAAGGTAGATATAGTAAGATCCTTGGTGTAGCGAATAAAATTGAACAGAGAACGATTAATTGAAATTCTTGAACAGGTAAGATCCGGCTCATTGGCAGTTGAACGAGCCGGTATTTTGTTTCAGAAGCTTGAGACGGAAGATTTGGGCTTTGCCAGCATCGATCATCACAGGTCACTAAGGCTTGGGTTCCCTGAAGTGATTTACGGGGAGGGTAAGACTGCGAATCAAATTCTGAGAATATTTGAAAGACTGGCAGAGCGGCAAAATGTAGTTCTAATTACCCGGGTTGATTCTCCAAAGGCCGAGTATGTAATGGAGCACGCCGGATTACAGATGGACTACAATCCTCTTGCGAGAACGCTTCTTTATTCTTCAAAAGAAATCGTAAACCGTGGACGAGGGTTGGTGCTTATTGTGGCTGCCGGAACCTCAGACCTGCCGGTCGCTGAAGAAGCCAGGGTTACTGCGTTGGCCCTCGGAAACCAGGTCAATACCTTGTATGACGTCGGTATAGCAGGGATTCACAGGGTCCTTTCACACCTTGATCTGATCAACTCAGCTTCGGTAATAATCGTGGTGGCTGGAATGGAAGGCGCTCTTCCCAGTGTGGTGGGTGGGCTCGTAGATCGCCCGTTAATCGCAGTGCCTACTTCAGTAGGATATGGAGCGTCTTTCGGGGGAATTGCAGCGCTGTTGGGTATGCTCAATTCTTGCGCGCCCGGTGTGGTAGTGGTCAACATTGATAACGGTTTTGGCGCCGCCTATGCCGCAAGTGTAATGAACCGCGAGAATGAATTGTCCGGGAATTCCTGTAATATGCAATCACCCTGATTAAGGCGCTATTTTAAATACAGCTTTAATTCCTGGACCTTTCTTGGACCAATGCCCTTGACTTTATCGAGTTTGTCCACGCTCTCAAATGGGCCGAAAGCCTCGATATGTTCTTCAATTCTTCTCGCCAGGCCGGGCCCTATACCGGGCACGCTCCGCATATCTTCGCTATTGGCGGATTTCAGTTCTATTCTTGCCACAAGCTACAATCTGGGCGCCTGAAAGCCTCTGAACCTCAACCAGGCGACCATCCCTGTCGAAGATCATCACGGAACCACAGGGAACAACCTTCTCTATTTGGTTTTCCCCCCGCCATTGTATGCAATAGACTCCGATATTTTTTCGATTGACCCTGGTTTGTCCAGAAATACAGTTCCAAGGACCTTGCCGTCCACAACCATTTGATAACCACAATCACCTGAATCAACTCGGGTTGAAAGCGTAGAGTTGGAACGTCGGAAGTTCGGGATGTGCAACTGAATCATGCTTCCGAGAGCAAATATAGCAGCGATTATGGCAAGTCCACGTGAGGCCTTAATCCCCCTCGAGTCTGAATTAGAAGCGGGTTCACTCTTGTCCGACGAGATCTTTTTGAAGTTTGTAGTCAATACTATCTACCAGCGCATTCCAGGACGCTTGTATTACGTTCTCGTTGAATCCTACAGTCCACCAGACATCTTCGCCATCGGTTGATTCTATCAAAACGCTCACAGTAGCCCCAGTTCCGGATGTTCCTTCCAAGACCCTTACCTTGAAGTCTGTGAGACGCACTTGACCTACATTTGGGTAAAACGTTGTCAGCGCTTGCCTCAAAGCGTTGTCCAGCGCGTGTACAGGTCCGTTTCCTTCAGCAGCTGAAAACTCCATTTTGTCTCTCACAACTATCCTAATAACCGCGTCGGAATATGTCTTGGTATCTCCCTTTCTCTTGGAGCTGGTTACGCTGAATCCGTGGAGAGTGAAAAATCTCTTATGAAGTCCAAGCATTCTCTTGAGCAAGAGCTTGAAGGATCCGTCGGCGATGTCGTATCTTGCCCCTTGAGCTTCAAGATCTTTTATAATTTTAAGAACTTCTCCAACTCGAGGGTCGTCAGAGGCCAGATCAACACCGAATTCCGCGGCCTTTTGAACTAAAGCCGCCCTGCCGGCCTGTTCCGAGATAGGCATGTGTCTGGAAGCCCCAACCAGCCTGGGGTCAATGTGCTCGTAAGCACGAGGAATTTTCATGACTGCGCTGGAGTGTAAGCCTCCCTTGTGGGCGAAAGCCGCGGAACCAACGTATGGCTGTGCCTTGTTGGGAGTGCGGTTAGCCATTTCATCCACAAATTCAGACAGGTGTTTGAGCCATCTTAACTTTGCCGGATCATAGTCTAGCTTCCCCATTTTGAGAGCAAGGGCCGGGATGATCGAGATCAAATTTGTGTTACCACATCTCTCCCCTATCCCGTTGATAGTGCCCTGAATTTGTTTTATACCGATTTCGACCGCTGCAAGTGAGCAGGCGACGGCGGTTTCAGAGTCGTTATGGTTGTGAATTCCGAGGGGAGTTTTGATCTGTTTTTGAACGCTTCTGATGATCTCGACGGTTTCGTTCGGTAAAGTCCCCCCGTTTGTATCACATAGACAAAAGATGTCAGCGCCACTGGCGGCTTCCAAAGTTTTGATGGCGTAGTCCCTGTTATTCTTGAAGCCGTCAAAGAAGTGCTCAGCGTCGAAGACTACTCTGTTAAAGTGAGGCCTAACATAGTCTAACGTTTCCTTTATCATTGCAAGATTACGCTCAAGTGACGTTGCCAGAACATCGGTAACATGGAGGTCCCAACTCTTTCCTACTATAGTGATGGCGGAAGTCCCAGTGTCGAGAAGGCTCTGAACCTGTGGGTCCTTATGCGGGGCGAGGTCAGCCCTGCATGTGCTTCCAAATGCAGTGATTATGGAGTTCTTGAAGTAAAGTCCCTTTGTTACTTCGAAGAAGCGTCGGTCCTTTGGGTTTGATCCGGGGTAACCTCCTTCTATGTAATCTATACCGAACTCATCGAGTTTTTGGGCGATTCTCACCTTGTCGTCCAGGGAGAAAGTGACACCCCATGTCTGAGCACCGTCCCGTAAAGTTGTGTCGTAAAGCTCGATGAAGTTCAATTAAATCCTCCAGCGGAGATTATGCATTAGAGGGGTTTTTCCAGCTCAAACACGTCATGCAAAACACGTACTGCCAGTTCAGCGTATTTTTTCTGGATAACGCAGGAGATCTTAATTTCTGAAGTGGAAATCATTTCAATGTTGATTCCCTCTCTGGCTAAGGCCGCGAACATTCTTGAAGCCACGCCGGAGTGTGAGCGCATCCCGAGGCCGATAATAGAAACTTTCGCAACGTCCCTGGAACCTGCAAGCTTTTCGGCTCCCAGGATTTCTCTAACCCCTCGGCAAACCTCGAGACCCTTCTCGAGATCGGCCAAGGGAAGGGTAAAAGATATATCGGTTTTTCCGTCTTCGCTTGAGTTTTGAATTATAACATCGACTACAACGTTGGCTTCGGCCAGCGCGCCAAAAAGCTGTGAAGCCGTACCCGGAACATCAGGTATTCCTGAAAAAGTAATCTTGGCTTCTTTTGTGCTGCAAGTTACCGCCCGCACTGATTCTTTTTCCATATCTGAACTCTCCTCTGTAACCAGAGTCCCCTCATTGTCGTTAAAACTGGACCTGACAATTAGAGGGACTTTATGTCTCATTGCGAATTCTACCGCCCGTATGTTCAAAACCTTTGCTCCTAAAGACGCCATCTCCAGCATTTCGTCATAAGCGATGCTAGGAATTTTCTTGGCTTCTGGAACGATATTTGGGTCTGTTGTGTAAACACCGTCAACGTCAGTATAGATTTCACATAAATCAGCTTTCAATCCGGCGGCCACGGCGACAGCGGAGGTGTCGGACCCTCCTCGGCCTAACGTGGTTATGTCGCCATTTTCGTCGACGCCTTGAAAACCTGCAATTATTACGATAACGCCATTAGCCAGGTCCTTGCTAATTTTGTCCGTGGATATATCCGTAATCCTTGCTGCTCCAAAAGCGGAATCTGTTGTAAGTGGCAGTTGCCAACCGCAATACGATTTTGTTTTATATCCCATGGATTCCAATGTGATGGCCAATAAGGCTATGGAAACCTGTTCACCCGTGGAAACCAGGATATCCATCTCGCGTTCATTCGGGATAGGTGTAATCTCTCTAGCCAGGTTAATTAACCGGTCAGTTTCTCCCGCCATAGCGGATACAACCACGATCAGGTCGTTACCCTGGTCTTTTCGGGCTGACACCCTTTGTGCCACATTGGCGATCCGATCAAGAGCGCCAACCGAAGTGCCTCCATATTTTTGAACAATAACAGCCATCCGTTTTCTCCAAATAAACACAAAGATGGTTCGGGCTTTTTCTACGCGTCTTTGAGTTTCACTGTCATAAAAGCCATTTCATGCTCAATGCCGAAAAGAAATTTTCCGTCAATCTTGCGCTCCAGGCGCCAGAAATCATATATGTGAACTCAAGCAGTCTTGAATCTTCATCATCGCCGATTGAGAAAGTAACCCTGAGTTCCGAGTCAGAAATGGGAGCTTCATCAGACGCCCATTCCATCAATAAGGCGCCGTTCGCATCGACAGTTTCCATCAATCCCAATTCTTCAACAGCTTCGGTACCGACTCTGTAAAGGTCCGCATGATCTATCGTCAACGCGCCTTCGTAGCGGTTGACAATTGTAAAACTAGGGCTGTTTACTTCGTCAATCGAGACTTTTAAAGCCTGGGAAATGATACCTTTCGCCAGTCGGGTTTTCCCCGATCCCAGGTCGCCAATCAGAGAGACGATATCACCCGGCCTCAGTATGGCGCCCAACGCTTTTCCTATTGCAATTGTTTGCTGTTCGGAAGCTGAATCAATGCTAATTCTATTTATCATGCCTCCCTACAGGAGCGAACCCGGGATATTGCCATCATCTATTCAGAAAGCGCAATCAGTTACGATACTGGAATGCGAATCTCATGGCAAGAATTATCTATTAGCAACAATTAGCAAATTTTTTCTTGACCCAAACGTTTAAGTAACTTAACATTCAAAACTGTTACGTTTGTTCCTTCTGGAGTTAACTCCAACGCATCATGTAGGCGAGTCCTAATCCAAGACTCATAAGTCCGGGCTCGTTGAAAAGAAGGGATTTGATACTTCCATCCAATACCGCCTAATATAACCAAAATTCGCTGAAAAAACTTTCCATGCGCGTTTACCGGACTTGGTGAACGGGCAAATACGCGTACAACTAAAAAGTTAATCAAGTTCTAGACGATTTTGTGGTCGTGTGAAAGGGCTGTCAGAAAACCCGCGCATTTACCCGAAATTGAGCCAGGCTTGCCCAAGATGTTCTTTATTGAACGAAAGGAGCTACTATTAATGCCAGGAGTTTATGTAAAAGAAGATGAACCCTTCGAAAACGCATTGAGAAGATTCAAGAAACAGGTTCAAAAATCCGGTGTTCTTACCGAAACCAAAAAACGTCGCGCATACGAAAAACCGAGTGTCAAAAAGAAACGGAAAGCTATGGCTGCCAGAAAAAGACTTCTTAAGAAACTCAGAAGAATGCGGACGAGATAAAATATATTTGCATAATTGAAGTGGCTTGAAAAAACCGGTGGTTAAAATCGGTCGAACGTCACACCGGTTTTTTCTCCACAGTCGAAAAGAGAAACCTTGAAACTGCCGGAATTTTTCGAAAAACATGAGTCGCGTCGGTCTCTTGTGATGGTCTTCTATTTTTTCTTGATAGCCTGGCTCGTTTCGGTCTGGTATCAAACTGGTTTCTCGTTACACCCCTTGGGAACATTTAGGTGGACTGTCGTTGGAATCGGCGCATCATTTGGTATACTGTTATTTATTGTTTCAGTCCTTGAATTGATCAGTTACCTAATCTTTCTTCCAATTGCCGGACGTAATGTTCAGGTCTTGTCTCAGGTTCACGGAGAACTTCTTCTTCATCCTTTAAGCGCTTCCCTGCTGCTCGTAACAATGGCGGTAACCACTCTAACAGGCGGCTTATGGAACTGGCTGATATGGATCGCTCTGCTCTGTGTCTTCGTCCTTCAGACGTATCTTGTTTTATATAGAGTTGGATCTGATGTAGAGGTTTCAGATCCAAAGGGAATCGCAAAACCCAGCTTAATATTCAGACTGTTAGGTTTAATTCTTGGGGCTGAAGTAATCACGGTTTCAGCAGGCGCCAGGCCTCTTTCACCGTGGAAAATCTACACTCTCCCTGAGGACACCTGGGTAGTCGACGTCAGAACAAAAGCGGAATTTCAATGGAATCGGCTGAATTCGGCTGAAAATTATCCTTGGGGTTTACGACTATACGAGGCGGCTGCGAGGCGTCCTAAAGATCACCCTGTTCTCGTGGTGTGTTTTTCCGGGCACAGATCGCCGTCCATTGCGGTAATGCTCCGCCGAATGGGATTTGAACGGGTCTACAATCTTCACTGGGGTTTACTGTATTATATGTTGCTTAACCGTGGCAAAAATCAAAAAGGGGCTTTTGGTCTGACACGAGACAGCAGGGATACCAGTGGGAGAGGCAAGGATTACAAACTAATATCGGTGGGATACGTGATAACGGAATTTCTGATGTTAGCCCTTGCCCCGATTGAGAAATGGACCATGGGACGACAAGTAACGGCATTACAGCAATGGGTTGGAGCAATTATAGGTATATGCGGATTCGGCGCAGCGTACCTCGCATATAAAGAGCTAGGCAGGAATTTCAGAGTATTTGCGGCCCCCCGACGCAGTGGAAAATTGATCTCGACCGGTATCTACTCAAATGTGCGCCATCCTATGTATACTGCCGTTATTTTTGCGTTCTTGGGATACATAATTTATTGGGGAAGTTTTTGGTGTTTCCCTCTTTTGCTGGCGATGACCATCTTATACATAGTTAAGGCATGGAAAGAAGAGGGAGTCCTTAAACAACGTTATCCGGGATACGAAGATTATCAGAAACGGAGTTGGAAATTTTTTCCATACATTTATTGAGAATTCTTCAATTTCAGCCGAGAGTGCCAATTTTCTCGGTTCTGACCGTTTTTCGAATCCGAGCGCTGTTTTCCGAAATCTCTAAAAGATTTTCATCTGTAACCTGTTGAATCATAAGGTCCGTCAAACTATCCAATCCATGGGATATGAACGCTGTAGCCACCCATTCGATCGGGAGGGCGTTATTAGCCATTAAGGCTATCATGGCTTCTTTCACCGCCCAGTGGTTTCCGTTAAACGAGACCGCCAGTCCCCCGTCACTTCGAACCAGACGGAATGCTTCAACGTCAGTTATGCTATCTCCCACGTATACTATATTCTCGATGTCGGTATCTTCGGCTTCAACGATTTCCCTAACCGCGTCGGCCTTTTCATGGCCACCCACCGGATTAACTGATTCAACAAGAGCATAAATGTCTAGGTTGGTAACTTCACTCCAGAAAAACTGGTCAAGGCGCTCTATCACATCCAGGTCGCTTTGAGCCAGGTCAGAAGATGTTTGAGCGCCTTTAGGGATTTTGATGTCGGGCAACTCTAGAATCCCTTTATGGGCCGATCGAATCACGTCCTTTTCAGTGTCGGAGAGAGAGAACGCATCTAATGTTACGTGTGTCGAATACGTGAATCCAAGAGAAAAACCTATAACGTCGCACACGCCCTGGATATAAGGCGAATAACTCGTGCTGACAATGTACGAGCGAGCAAGTTCGTGAATTTTTCTAAGGACGCCATCGGCAAGTGGTATCATTTGAATATTGCGGCGTGAGAATTTTTTCATGCTCCGGTCGTCAAGGCCAAAAGCTTTAAAGAAGGGAAGGATCAGTTTTAAGGTGTCACCTGCTTTGTATCCTTCTTTTCGAGCTATTTCCGCGAGATAGTCGTCGTAAAGACTAATCTTGCGAAAAAAGTCGCCTCCGTTCGGGATGAAAGCTTCGGCCAGTTCTGCCGCGTTATCATTTTTTGTAATTGGACCTTCGCAATCAGTTACAAATATTCGTTTTGGCGTCTCCGGCATCTGCAGCTCCTACAGTATTTTACCATGTGGCGACTTCATAAGTATACCACTAGAAATAAGCATTTGTCTGTCGAGTGACGAGAAAATTGTTTAGATATTCACGGTCCGGATACGCGGATCTCCCATATCCCTGTATACTTTTGGAAGCGGCCCCGGAAGCCAGGGCCAGACAATCAACAGTAGGCAACGATAGAATCATTCCTGCAATGAATCCGGCTGCGGCCACATCTCCTGCCCCAGTCCTGTCTACTATGCGGATAGGTTTGACTGCGTCATGAAACCATGTTTTGTTAGGCTGAAAGGCCTTAATGCCTTTGTGCCCCATTTTTATTACTATGGTCTGTGCCCCGATCGAAATCAGCCTTGAAATTGATTTGTCAATCGGTTTAGTGCCCATCAAAGTGACAAGTTCCTCTTCGGCTAGAAAAAGGATCCGGCTTCTCGCAATTATAGGCCCCAGGGGTTCTATGCCGAGTCTGCAATAAACAGCTCCGGGATCAAAACTGATGTTCACATTGTCCGGGATGGTTTGGACAAGTTTCCTTTGGGCCTCAAGAGGACCATTTGAAACAAAGGAAGTTAAATGAACCCACTTCGCGTCACAAAAATAACTGATATCCAGCGATGCCTTGTCAGCCAGGTCGTTTGCATTAGGCAAAATCACCAAAGCGCGGTCACGATGGGCATCGTCGGTATTGATCAGAGCGATACATCGCCCTGAAGGCAAGTTGGTGTGTCTAATGCGCAACGCCTCACTTTGTCCAAGTTCATCCAGGTCTATTTTACCCTCAATGTCATTGCCGGTGGCCCCGAAAAAGCCGGTGGAAAATCCCATACGGCGGAGAGCGGCGATGGTGTTGGCCGCAGATCCTCCCGGGCCGATCGCCTTCAATTCCCCAAGCATCTTCAATGAGGGATAATATTCATTAAACCAATGGACGTCCCGGACAACTTCTTCGCCGGGAGCAATATCGACAAGTTCAAAGAATTCCGAAGAAGTTTCCCAGAATTCATCTATATTAATGGAACCAAAACCAGCGCAATCAAATTTCAAGACGTCATCCCAATGTGAGTAATTGTGGGCTAGCGAGGGTGATCTAAAGCTTGCTGATTGAAGCAATGATCAATAGATTCCTTCATCGTTTTCCGAAGGATGGTGAATTGTTTCATGAAACAGGTCAAGGTGTTTGCTACCACCTCTTGTCCATAAAACGAATAGTGGTCTGCGAATACTAATTTGCCCGTACGACCCTGAGCTTCGGTTAACGGACCTACCAGACTTGCAAAGTTTATCTGGAACCTATCGCAATAAGTCTTCATTCGTTGGACGGATTTCAGTATATCCCAGTCCATTGTCGCGTGAGGCCCGCCCATAGCCTTTAGCGCAGCTATTGTGCCTTCGGGATCAAGCGCATACCTGACTTCTATTTCAGACCCCACGTACATTAACAAGAAATTTATTCCATTAGCCTGACATAGATCTCGAGATTTCTTCACATAATCGAGAGTGCGTCGCCAAGCGTTTTCAACCTTTGGGATATCTTGCCCTGACCATTGAAGCAATTCGGGGTTCATGCTTATCCTGTTTCTAAACACGTCTTCCATACGTTTCTTCATAAAGGCCAATGCAATAAAACCGTGATGCGCCAATTGCCTTAAAGAGGGGGTTATGGTTCCCCCTGCTTCAATCAAATCCCACTTCAGTTCAGGGTCATCATCACAAAAATCGTTTCCGCACAAGGCTATGATCACAAGATCGGGATCATATTTGATGCCTTGAGTCTTGAGGACATCAAACTCGTCTCTCTGTCCGAAACCGGAGTTGCCTAAAGCCACAAACTCGTAGCGCCTCCCATGCGGGACCAACCTGGATTGATTTAGCGCAGTTTCCGTGAGTTTATGGAAAGTCAACTCCAGAGGGACCTGGACCGATTCAACATAAGAATCGCCTATCAAAACAACTCTGAAGACATTATCCGGTTTATTGATTCTGTAATCATAGTCAAAATGACCAGTGAGGTTCCATTTATGGAAATTAAGATACCGTATTTTACGGTTGGGATCATATCCGAAATAGACAAAATTGGCACCGGGTTTATGCCAGGCTATGTCAGCATTCAGGATAGTCTCAACATGCTCGATATTTTTGTCATTAAACTGGCCAAAGATCTGGTCAGGATGAAAGTCACCGAGGCGTTGCCTCGCTCTGTCAATTCTTGTCGATTCCATTATTTGGGAATAGTCTTTTGGCAGAAAAATAGGAAATAGCAACTCCACCAATATAACCGACAATATCAAGGTAATGGCGCAAACCGAACTGAATCTCAGAGACTCCGTGAGCATGACAGAGGCAGACAGCCTTTTACAGCCTACAAAAATGACGAGGTTTGACAATAAAAGCAGAAAAAGAATAACGAAACCGTGGTTGGTGTTGTTGTAGAGCGCCGCGAACACGATACCGGACCCGATTATGGGGAAACCATAACCAAGAAACGCTTCAAATATACGACCGAATTTATTTTGGCTTAGCAATTTTTGCTAGGAACCTGTTTTTGCAATATTAATAATCCGTGAAATTCTTTCAGATTAAAAAGTGTCTGTCAACAGATTCCAACACAATTAACGCGTTTATATATCTGAAATTGTTATTTGATCACATTCATGCTATTATAATACATCGGCTTGTTTACAACTTCTCTGCGCTTTGATATCGACAAACTCGAAAGGGCTCTGAAATGCGGCTCCGGATACTGCGATTTCTTATAATTTTTATGATTGCGGTAATTTTTGTACCTGGAACTGGATGGACTTCTACCGCTCTGGATTATTTTCGTGATGGCTATTTAGCCTCTATGAAGAGGGACTGGAACGCAGCTATAGTCCTTTTCAACAAGTCGATTGATCTGAATCCAGACAATGCCGCGGCGTACGTACAGCGAGCCTCGGCTTATCAGATGGTAGACAGGAATGACGACGCTATTCGCGATTATGAGGCTGCGCTAAAATTGAGGCCCGATTACTATCTTGCAATGGAGTATTTGGGCAAGCTCTATGAAATGAAGAATGAATATTCCAAGGCGCTCGAAATTTACAGTCGCGCCCTTCCGTTGGTCAAAGACCCAAAATGGCGGTCAGTAATACAGTGGAAAATCATGGATGCAAGAAAAAAATCCATGAATGTCAGAGCAGACCGAAGTAAGCAATTAAACAGGTAAAATCTTCAAATTATCTCAGAGCGTCAACGATTTTTAGACTGGCGGCCCTCCATGCGGGAGACACTCCCCCCAAAAGGCCCATAATAAGAGCAAATCCCATGCTTTTGAAAGTGATCGAAGGGGTAAGTCTGAAACTGAAAGCAATTTCAGAAAAAGTTTCCCAATTTAAAGTGGAAATTGTCAGAAGCTGAAGCGCTGAACTGGAAAGCGTTCCAACCAACCCGCCCAAAAACCCAAGAAAGATTGATTCGCTCAAGAACGCCAACATTATGTTTTGACGTGCAAATCCCATGGCCCTTAAGGTCCCAATTTCCCGAGTTCTGCTAGCGACAGCCGCATACATAGTTACCATGGCTCCGAGGGTCGCTCCTACGCTAAAAAACACAGTCATTGCGAACCCTAGAAGCTTTATGAATTTGGACATCATCTCAGACTGTTCTTTGTAGAAAGCGATTTCACGTTTCACCTGGACACTTAAACGAGGATCAGTTTCAAGACGCCTTTTAAGTTTGATGAAATTTTCATTTCCTGGGACCTTCATAATTACGGCCGAGAAACTGTTACGGCGAAAAGCCGCCATAACTTCGTCGGCGTCCGCCCAAACTTCGCTATTAAACGCTGAAGAGCCCGCGTCAAAGATCCCGACTACATTCCAACCTATCATGGCTAGATTCAACTTGTTCCCGAGATCCGCATTCTTGATACTCTCTGCGATGTTCTTTCCCGCCATGACTTCATATGACCCAGGCTTTGGCGATCTACCGGCTACAAGCTTAACCTGAGGTCGAAGTTCCATCGAGTGTCTACCTGTTCCGCGAACTATCACATTGGTGGGTATCTCTGCCGCCCTTTTCGGTAGGGTAACCAACACCAGTGTTTCTTTAGCTGCCAGAGAATCTCCAACAGAATTGCGCTCAACTTCTGCTTGTGCCTCAATTATGTCTGCCTGATCACGCTCGATGGAACTGGAGACTTCGGTCTCAGCTGCGCCTCTCAGTATAATCACATTCTCGGCGGACCCCGTGTCCACAAGTGTCTTCTCCAGTCCCGCCGCCAGCATCATGACTGCGGAGAAGACAAAAGTGACCAGCGCCATTCCCCCCGCAGTCAAAATAGTGGTGAACTTTCTATTCCAGAGGTTTCTTAAACTATAATTAAAAGGGACTGCCAATCGGGCAAGCCTCCAATTTTGGGAAATATTGAATAAATCCCAAGGTGCTAACTATTCAGTTGTAAACGCTGATCCTAAATCTTTTCCACTATGACAGCGTGGCCCATTCCGCCACCAATACATAACGTGGCAAGGCCAAGTTTCGCGTTTGGTCGTTTTTTGAGTTCATACAACAATGTCGTAAATATTCTCGCTCCCGACGCGCCAATTGGATGGCCCAAGGCAATAGCTCCGCCGTTAAGGTTGACCTTATTCATATCCAAGTTTAGGTCTTTTGCGACTGCCAAAGCTTGAGCGGCAAAAGCTTCATTGGCCTCTATCACGTCGATGTCCTCGATTTTCAGACCAGCCTTCTTAAGGGCTTTTCGAGTTGATGGAATAGGTCCTGTACCCATAATCTTCGGATCTACACCGGCTGAAGCATATGACACGACTTTGGCGATCGGCTTGTAACCTTCCTTATCAGCGCGGTCTCTGGACATTACTAATATGGCAGCGGCACCGTCGTTAATACCGGATGCGTTACCTGCTGTAACAGTACCGTCTTTCTTGAACGCCGGCTTTAGCTTACCGAGAGCGTCTTTGGTCGTCCCGAAGCGTGGGTGTTCATCTGTGTAGAAAATTTTCGGGTCACCTTTTTTTTGAGGTATTACTACCGGGACTATCTCGTCTTTAAATCGGCCCTCCTTTATCGCCTTTTCCGCCAGGTTCTGACTTCTCAAGCCTAGACCATCCTGTTGCTCTCTGGAAAGGCCATACTTCTCAGCGACGTTTTCCGCTGTCATACCCATGTGATAGTTATTAAATATTTCCCAGAGGCCATCATGTATCATCAAGTCAATCATGGGGCTGTTGTTCATCCTTGCTCCCCATCTCGCAGCGCCCAACGCGTAAGGAGCGGCCGACATATTTTCAGTACCGCCTGCGATGACAACTTCCGCGTCCCCAGCTTTAATGGTTTGAGCAGCAAGCGAAACCGCCCTAAGCCCTGAAGCGCAAACCTTGTTGATGGTCATTGCCGGAACTTCCATTGGGATACCGGACTTGATCACAATCTGACGAGCTACATTTTGTCCCTGGCCCGCCTGAAGCACACATCCAAAAATCAATTCGTCCACTTTCGCCGGGTCGAGATTGTTTCTCTTGATGATCTCTTTCACCACGATAGTCCCTAATTCAACTGCTGGAATACTTTTGAGCGAGCCGCCAAAAGATCCCACGGGGGTACGGATCGCGTCCACAATAACAACTTCTTTCATAAAGAATCCTCCGAAACATTAATTATTCAACATTTGGCGGAAGCAGCGCTTCCGGAATATGAACGTCTTTTTCCCTGTAATAACGAGCAGCTCCTGGATGCAAAGGAGCCACCAAACCGTGCAAGGCGTTTTCCAGTCTGACATTCTTGAATGCGGGGTGAAATTTCGCAAGCTGGTCAATATTTTCAAACAAGGTCCTGATCAAGTCATAAATTACTTCAGGATCCAGGGATGATGAGGTCGCAAGAAGAGTGTTCTGACCAACAGTATTAATTGGTTTGTCCTGACCGGGGTACACGTCCGGTGGAATAACAATTCTGCGGCACGATGACCAGCCAAGCTCCTGAGCTGATCTTAATTCGGCGTCACTAATCTGTAAAAAACTAAACAGCCCTGGATCAGGCTGAAGCAGGTTGATCACCAGGGCTGAAGGTATCGCGGATGTCACCTCCGCCGCATCCACCGCTCCTGTTCTTAACGAATCGATAGCCGAGCCGTAATTCATAAATTTAAACTTTATTGTCGATTTCTGATTCTTTAAGCTGCGCGCCAAGATTTCAGTTGTGAACCTGTTGCCGCTTTCAGGTAAACCGGTAGCGACTGTCAATCCTTCAAGATCATCGAGGCTGAAGTTTGTGTTTTTGTCGGACCTGATGATCAAATGGACCGCTTCAGGCCAGAGATTGACAATGCTTCTGAGTTCTCCAGCCCGTTTATCCTTGTAAGCGCCAAAACCTCTGTATGCGATATCGCATGAGAGATCATCAGCTAAGATTAGGTCTGCGTCTTCTATCCTTATCGCTTCAACATTCTCTCTAGCGCCTTCAGATATTGCAGCGGAAACTCTTATTCCGACTTTCTTCAATTTTGTAGTCCACATAGAAGCCATTGCCAGACCGAGGTGATGGAAAGATCCTCCAGGCATACCAGTCACCATCAACAATGAAATCCTTGTTCCCACCCCAGAGACATCTTTTCCAAAAGAACTACCGCTCAAAAAAGATAAAAGGCCGACGCATGCAAGGATGACGATGATCCGAGGCGGAAATAATTTTTTCAGGGTGGTTCTCGGAGATAGATCGAGCATCTGGGACGTCTCAGGCGGACCACGATTTTGGAATCATACCTGGTTTCAAACTCAAAAAGTTCCCAAGCTGATAAATATTTCAGATTCTAGGTTAAAACCACAATTTTGAAAAGACGCTTTTTCGATTGGGTCCGTTTCTTAATCAATTCACGGATCCACATCGGATTGGTCCCGAAATTTACGACAAATTAGTTTACACTTTTTTTAGTCTAAACTCATACGATAGAACAACTTTGCGACAAAAAAGGGTGACGGCGCGTGAACATCACACAAATTTTGGACATTAATTCGAGAAAATTTGGTTCTCTAGATTGCTTGAAAGCAAGTGGCCAAAGCTGGTCGTATCTGGAAACCAGACAGCAGGCTGAAAGAGTTGCGGCGCTGCTACAAATGAAAGGTATAGGGAAGGGCGACAAAGTGGCAATAATGAGGCAAAACACGCCCTCTTTTGTCTTCACCTTTTTCGGCGCCCTCAAAGCCGGGGGATCCGTAGTTCCGATCAATCACAAACTGGCGGCCCCTGAGGCTGACTACATTCTGAGCCATAGCGAATCGAAGATATTCTTTTTTGATGGGTCTTTGGCCGAAGTAGCCAGGAAATTGCCTGCGTCAATTCCAAAAATGAGTATGGAAAGCCCTGCGCAAGGTTTTGAACAATTGGAGAGCATGGTTCCTCCTGCGTCATCCTATCAGCCAGTGGCTATTTCGGACTCAGACATTGCGGAAATACTTTACACTAGTGGCACGACAGGAAAATCCAAAGGTTGTCTGCATACTCATCGTGGAGTTGTAATGGCAGGGATAACAGGGGCTATGGCCATGAAACTCGATGAACAGGACCGCTTGCTCATGGCGATGCCGATATGGCATTCATCGCTGTTGAACAACTGGTTCATGGGTATTCAGTATGTTGGTGGAGTAACTGTATTGATTCGGGAATATCATCCTTTGCATTTCCTGCAGGCTGTCCAGACTGAGCAATGTACAGTGTATTTCGGCGCCCCCATTTCATACATCCTGCCGATACAAATGATCCCTCAATTTAAGGAATTTAACCTGTCCTCAATGCGTTGCTGGATCTATGGATGTGGCCCTATGTCGCCAGAAACTGCTCGAATGGTGATGGATTCTTACAAGTCCGACAATTTCTACCAGGTCTACGGTATGACCGAGGCAGGACCGACCAGTACAGTTCTCTTTCCCAGAGATCAGGTGACCAAGGCGGGCTCTATTGGGAATAGGGCGTTGCCAGGAGCGGACCTTCAAATTATGAAAACTGATGGCAAGAAAGCTGGCCCCGGTGACATCGGTGAAGTTTGGTTACAGGCTGATAGCATGACACAGGGATATTACAAAAATCTCGAAGCCACACAGGAGGCGTTCGAAGGCGGATGGTATAAAACAGGAGATTTGGTTAGGATCGATTCAGATGGTTATCTTTATATCGTAGACAGGCTTAAGGAGATGATCGGGACCGGTGGGGAGAATGTTTATTCCAAGGAAGTTGAAGACGCCATTGCCGGACTGCCCGGAGTTATGGAAACTGCTGTGATAGGCAAACCACACCCTGACTGGGGAGAGACCGTAGTGTGTTTCATTGTGCCGAAGAAAGGTGAGACTGTCGATCAGGAAACTCTAAGACACAGTCTCTCTGAAAAACTTGCCAGATATAAGATTCCGAAAGAATTCAATATAGTTGAAGAACTACCCCACACAGCGAGTGGTAAAGTAATGAAGTATACGTTGAGAGACCTTGAAAAGGACAAATAGATGGAGAAGTCAAGTTCAGAATTTTTGATTACTTAGAAAAGTTGAGAGGATTATATGTTTGGATTCTTACTGACAGAACAGCAAAAGAGATTACGTGACGAAGCCCGCGACCTGGTCAAATGGGTCCCCCGTCAAATGATCCTGGATATGGACTCGGACAAAATAAAGTTTCCGAAGGAATTCCTGAAGGAAGCGGGGGAAAGACATTTATTAGGGGCCAGATATCCGAAGGAGTGGGGTGGTCGAGGGATGGACTGGGTCGCTACTGCCACGGTTATGGAAGAAATTGGCACTCTGGGGTATATCTTCGCGTGCGTCTTTGGGGTCGGGGCGGAACTTGTCTGTGACGCGATAATTTTGCACGGTTCCGATTTCCTCAAAGAAAAGTATGTTAAGCCATTGTTACGTGGAGAAGTTTTTGCGGCTGAATGCCTGACGGAACCACGTGGCGGTTCTGACTTCTTTGGCACGACAACAACCGCCGAAGGTAATGGAGAGCACTTCCTGCTAAACGGACAAAAAAGGTTCATTGTGGGAGCAGAAGGCGCAGATTTTTTTCTTGTTTACGCTAAGACGGACCCGAATGCTGAACCCCACAAAGCCTTGACCTGTCTGGTCGTTGATAGAGGGCCGGGAGTTGATATCAAATATCTCTATGGTCTAATGGGATGTCGTGGTGGTGGAGCGGGACGGATTGTTTTCAGAGATGTCAAGGTCCCGAAAGAGAATATCCTGGGGCGACTGAACGGCGCGTACGCCGTGTTTAACACTATGATGATCCCGGAAAGACTGGGAACAGCAGCCATGACAATAGGCGCCGCTAGGCCCACCCTGGAAGTAGCGACGAGGTATTCGACTCGAAGAAAAGCTTTTGGAAAGACAATTAACGAGTTCCAAGGCGTAAGTTTTCAGATCGCAGAAGCCTCAATGCTGATGGACGCATGTCGGTCGCTTGTCTATACGACCTGTAAAGCTGTTGATACCGGTCAGGACCCGAACCTTATACGAAAGATGGTCTCGGAGACGAAAAAGTTTGTGACTGAATCCTGTCAGAGGGTTTCCCACATTGCCATGCAAGTGATGGGGGGTATAGGTTATACCAACGTTTATCCAATAGAAAGGACATTCCGAGACTTGAGACTGGCTTCAATCTGGACTGGAACAAATGAAGTCATGTCCGCAGTTGTAGCTAACGAATATTACAAGGAATTGATTAAAACAAAATTGCAAATTAGGGATTACGAGTGCGATTCAGAAGCTGCTGAAGCTGCTGATGAAAAGATCTTTGAGTAGCTATCCAATCAAAATATTTTATTAAATCGTGAGTTTTTAACAGCGTGTCGCCAAGGCGCAATTACTATATCCATAACGAGGAGCGAACGGTCAATGCTGAAATCCATTAGGTTCATGCGCATGTTACGCTTGAAATCTTTAAGAAAATAGTGTTAGAAACTTATCATCACTGGCGGGTGGCAAAACCTCACAGCTATGAAAAATCAGCGAGGGAAATTATGAGAAAGCTTTTGGCGTTGTGCATGACTTTAATTATTGGTTTGGCGTGTGTAGGCTTGGCGGTCGCAGATCAAGCCGCTGATACGAAGGCCCTTGTGGAAAAGGGTCTGACCATGGTCAAAGAAAAGGGACTGGACGCTACTCTAAAGGCGATTGGCGACCCTAAAGGCCCATTTGTTGTAGGTGATTTGTATCTGTTCGCTGGTCCTTTAGACAAGGTAACGGCGACAGCTCATCCGTTTGCCGCAGATAAGTTGGTCGGGAAGGACCTAACAAACCTTAAAGACTCCAAAGGTAACCAATTCTTTATCAAATTCAAGGAAATAGCTGAGAAACCGGGTTCTGGTTGGGTTGAATACTGGTGGCCAAAACCTGGGGCAAAGGAATCATCTCTCAAAAAGACCTTCATCATGAGGGTCCCTGGTCAAAATGCTTATATCGGCGCGGGCTATTACCCAAAATAAATAGCCTCTCAAATCTCACGCCGCCCCCAGTGACCAGTCTGAAGTCGATTGTAACCAGTTTTTTATTGTTCCAAAATTGGGCTGTAGGTGGTTAGAACGAATAACCTGTCGAAAAAATTTATTGGATTTGGGGTATCTGCGGTTTCAAAATGTAAATTGCTCCATCTTTCCCGAGTAACCTTTGGAAAGGAAATTTTCTCACCGTCTGAAAACCGTTGAGATTTCCCAGAGTGACAACATAATCTTCCTGGTTTACCCACCACCAGCTTACGCCTTTTGGTGACTGTTGATCCTGATGGAAGCAATTGTAACCATTGAATTCCATGCCACCATCCAGATTGCAGGGATTAACCTTTAGATCTTTAGTCAGGTAATTGAGAGCCATTGCCTGTGAATGCTTCAAGGCCATGAAATCGTGAGTCCCCCCAACTGAAAAAATTGCCATAAAAATCAAGGAAACTGCTGCTGGGGCCGAACCCTTGAGAGAAAGACGGTAATTTCTCAATATTTCAGAACAAGAAAAGACAAAAACAATTGCCATGACGCTCAGGGGTATCAGATAACGATCACGAATCCCGATAAGAATAATTACTCCACCATAGATCAGGATAAATATAAGAGTTAAGCAACTTAGAAAAGAAACCTGGGTGTGTTCTGTAGATTGAATTATCATCCTCAGGATTTGACGTATGCGATTGTAAACTAGAGGCAAAACTATACCCAAAGAAAGGACTGCCCACCATACCAGAATATAATAAAACCACGGTGGTAGGTTTGCCATTCTCTTGACGCCAAGAATGTAAACATCTTTGAGCAAAATCGGCCCTATGCCAAAATTAAAGATGACATTGCCTGTAATGAATTCGGGCGGGTTAACAAAGCCGGCAAAGATTGCAAATTCTAAAGTCAGAAAAAATGCTGTGACGATAAAGAAGAAATATCTGAATGCCGCCTCTTGAAAATATTGTCTGTATAGCAAAGCGACAACTGGTGAAACAAAAAAGGCTGTGTATCCCAAAACACTTTGGCAAAGCTGGCCGAAAATGAAAACCAGATAATCAGGGAAACCTTTTGATATTGGGTAAGTGAGTAATTCACGCAGCAAAACATGGTTAGTTATCGGTGTGCTGCCTGACCAGTAGAGGAACCGCTCAAAGGCGAGCCAAGGCAATATCGTGACAAGGATGGTCATAACAGCGGCCCTGGCACGACCAAACTGACGTCCTTTGTGATGGATGAAACATGTCAGCACAAACGCTAATGACGCAATAACCCCGAATTGCCTGCTTAGTGTGGCCAAAAGCCCAAAGACTAACCCAATCGCCACGACAAAGGCCTGATTTTTGTCGATCCCCCGCTGAATCAATAAAAACGAGAAAATGACAAGTGATACAAATGTAATGTCAGTCATATATGTAAAAGACTGAGACAAATACAATGGATTAAACATAAAGGTCAGAGTTCCCCAGAATGATATCCAATCTCCAGCTTTTGTGGTCTTTAGAAGATAGAAAAAAGCCAGTGAGCCCACAACGGACAAGATGAGAACAGAAAGCCTTAAAACGGTTAAAGAGTGTCCAAAAATTTCAGAAAAAAGAAGGCCCCAAATTAAATGGGTGATAAGGGCCGGGCCGCCACCCTCGCCTTGGGGACCCACCCACGTGGGCCCTAAAAACCCGTGAGTCCTGAGCGTATCCAGGGCCTTTGTAAAAGCGAAGTCGTCGTTGATCATAAACTCTCCAACAGGGTTGACGATGTATATAACAACCGTCCAGATCAACAACAACAATACTACGCAGCTCCGCCGTGATTTCAACGGAAGAGCCTCCAGGAGCAGCTAGCCATGCGAAAAAAGACACTCATTTTTGTATTCTTCTCATTACTGCAAGACCCAATAAAATATGAAAAAACCAACTGCTCTGAGGATGGAATAAATCATCCAAAAGTAGAAATCTCAGGCATTCAGCTATCAGAGGTAGAAAAATAGCCGCAGAATGAAACACACAGCATGACGTTTGTTTTCTACTTGATCGAAGCAAGTTCAGCAGTATGTACAAGACGCTACCAAAATAGAGAATGAAAAACGGGATCCCCAAATCTGCAAGAAAAGTTAAATACAGATTTTCCGAAGTTCTATATTCTATTACCCATTTGGAAAATTGATCTCTGGATAAGTATGGATAGTGAAGTGTATAACCTTCAAGTGAAGAAATTCTCGGGGCCCATAGTCCATTTCCTAGCCATGGATGTTTTGACGCTATATCAATCGAAAAAAATAAACTTTCAATTCTGTAGGACACCGAGATGTGGTCTCTATTCAATCTTTTTGGGTTAAGATATGCGAAAAAAACTGCGGCGGCCAGTGTTAACAACAAGATTACGGCAAGTATTTTGCGAGTAACTCGTGTCCATTTGAAAAGAAAGAATGCCACAACACAAAGAATCGCTGGGATAATCAGCAACGATTCCATCATAGCATATCGTCCCACTATGTAAATAGCGATAAGGTCCACCAACAGGATTATTCCGCCAATAATCCGGTCACGGCGCACATCTCCCAATAACAGTGATAAGGGAGCGAATGACATCAACAGCAGCCTTGATCCAACTGGATGCCAGTGACCGTCAATAAACTCATGTGGCTTACCGGTAAGATAAAGCCCCAACAGCGCCAGAAAGATTACACAGAGAAGTAAACCATTCACCAGCCATTGAAATATTGTTTGGAAATTTGGTTCATTTAGTAGAAATTTAGAACACCAGTAACCTGCCAACCCTGCGGATAGAATGACATAGGCTCGTTCCAGTGAATCTCTCGGCGCAACGCTGAAGATGGAACTAACTATGACGATCAAGCTTAGAGCTAACGAAATCCAGAAATCGGGACCTATTACTTTTCCTGATTTTTGACGGCCCAACAAAATGGTGATGATCAACGTGAGTAGACAAAGCGTCGCGCTAAATACATTGGCTCTTTCATTGGGAAGTATAACTATATATGGATGTAGGAAAACTAGCTGAACAGTTGTGAGGCAGAAGAGCGTAATAGCAGCAAGCTTCCCTCTTTCCATAAAATTGACATTGACATTCAGCATTAATGCCCCCGTGTTCAGTCCTAGAAATTATTTTAAAATAGCAACTGATTATTTCCTATTATGGCTATTATGTACTATAGTTTCGAGATTTTCGGATGTTTGAATCCGCTCGAATAGAGCGGCTTGTTGATTTTTTTCAACTCATTGATATCACTAGAGCCTCTTGCAAGAGTATGATTTTCGGCAATTAATCAGGTGACAAATGAGCTTCACAGGCAGGCCCGTGGTATAGTGTTTTTGCAAAAAGACGCTTTGTCACAGGAGGCGCCAGTGAAGCTTAGAAAAAGAATATCATGTTTGATGGGAACACTGCAACGAACTCTGTTTCCAAAATTAGAAGAATCCTGGAACAGTCCTTTAACGGAAAAAGAGCGTCTACTTGTATCTATTTTGGAGTTGGTCCAGGTAGAGAGGTTTGTTCCAAAAAGCTCTGATACGCAGTGGTTGGACAGAAAGCTTTGTGAGCGTGAATCGATAGCACGGTCTTTTGTTGCGAAGTCTGTTTACGGATATCCGTTCAGAAGCTAATTGATTGAGGTGCTTAAGACCACGCCAAGTTTGCGCAAGATCTGTGGTTTTGAGAAGGTTTCAGATATTACTTCCGAGTCCACTTTCTCCAGGGCTTTTGGCGAGTTTGCTGATAGTGGTCTTGGCGACAGGGTCCATGAGGCTTTGGTTGAACGATCTTTGAAAACAGAACTGGTAGGCCATATATCCAGAGACTCTACTGCTATAGAAGGCCGTGAGAAGCCAGTAAAGAAAACGCCAAAGCAAAAACCTTCTTCTAAAAAACGGGGTCGTCGGCCGAAAGGGGAAAAGTCGGAACCCAAGGAAGCAACACGTTTGGAGCGGCAGGTTCATCAATCAGTGGAGCAGGCGCTTGATAAATTACCGGTGGTCTGCGATGTGGATACCAAGAAGAACTCCAAGGGATACAAAGTAAGTTGGATTGGCTATAAGTTTCATGCGGATGTCAATGACTGCGGATTGCCGGTGAGTGTAGCTATGACCTCCGCATGAGTACACGACAGTCAGGTAGCCATACCGCTCATGAAGATGAGCAGCTCCAAAATAACATATTGCTATGACTTGATGGCCTCAGCCTATGACGCCGGGCCGATCTACAAAGTTAGCAGGAGTCTTGGCTATGTGCCCATAATAGACAAGAACTCACGTGGGAAAGACATTGTCTCCGCGGCTCCTCATGAGGCTGCCAGATATAAAGAAAGAACAACGGTGGAGTGGTTCAATAGTCGGTTAAAGGAAGAGTTCGGAGCAAACAACATTATGGTTCGAGGAGCCTTGAAGGTAAAGGCTCATTTCATGTTTGGGGTGATTGCGATCTTTGCAGACCAATTGCTCAAGTTAGTGACCTAATCATTAAGAAATATGAACTGAAAAACTATCAACAGGATAAATTCGCCTAAAAACAGAGAAAACATGAGCTAAACAGACAAAATTCACATCAATGATTACTTTGACCTCTAAAATTGCCCTAAGAAGGCTCGATCGACATTACAAACACCTATTCTTAAGGGAGCTTTGCAAGAGGCTCATTTGACAAAGAATTATAGGAAAAATTCGGGATTTTTGCGTGTTCAGGGGACCTTTACAATCACGAATCAGAATGACGGCCACCCTAGTTCGTGACACGAAAGATTGCTTTAGCCGCCGCAATCAAATTGGGACAACAGGATATCCTCTAACTAGGTGACCAAAATACAGTGCGTGATTGGAGTTACGCCGGGGACATTGTAAACGCGATGTGGTTAATGATAAGCGCAGATGAGCCCAAGGACTACGTGTTGGCTTCCGGCAGCCTATATACCGTGGGAGATATCCTGGAAATAGCATTCGGCCATGTTGGTCTAAATTATCACGACTACGTTAAGGTTGATGATGTCCTTAGAAGATCGCTCGAAGGATTGCCATTATGCGGCGATTCCAGAAAGGTTCGTGAAGAACTGGCTTGGCAACCGGTGATGAATTTTGAATCTATGATCAGAATGATGGTTGATAAGGATCTATAGCGCTTCTCTAAAGTTCTGTCGGAATGGCGCAAGTTTTGATGTTTTCATCTTGCCTGTTGATAAGCCATCTTAATGCGTCGGTAAGTCGGTCGATGAGTTGATCTTTGGTTTTGGCGTAGAATCCAGAAAACCATTCGCCCTTCATAACTAGCCAGAGGCGTTCAATGGGGTTAAGATCTGGTGAATAAGGTGGTAAGAAAATCGGCTCAAATCGGCCCCAATCAAGTGATTTACTCTTGTGCCAAGACGCATTGTCCAGGATGAGCATGTTGCGGGGGCGGTCAAACAGGATGTCACGATTGGCGTGATCCAGGAAGATCTGAAAGATCTCCGTATCGGAATGGCTAAATTCGAGCGCATAGAATTCACCCTTTCTTGGCAAGACCATGCCCGTGACATTCATTCGGAGATGCGCTCCACCGTATGCTTGAAGGATCTTGTCTCCTTTTTTCGAAAAGCGCCTTCTCGGACGAGGATCTCCCTCTACACCGCACTCATCAAGAAACCAAAGATCCACGCCCTGATCGCCAAGAAACTTCTTGATCAGTTCAATGAAGGCCTTTCTCTTTTCTTCATCCTGGCCATCCGGCCAAGGACGAGGGACCTTCAGTCGAAAATCCTCGTCGTGAAGCCACCGCATAAGCGTGCTGTAGCCAGCCTCCAGCTGACAATGCTTGGTGAGATATCCGTGAAACTTGCGTCCGGTCCAATGAGTCTCATTGACTTGTTCCGGATGTAAGACCAGCTTGGAATATTCATCGGTTCGCTCTCCGCTGATTTTGAGGGGACGTCCAGGCCGAGTGCCTTGTGTAAGCCCATCAATACCTCGTTGATTAAAACGTCTCACCCAACGGGAAACAGAGTCTTCGTTTACGCCGAACAAGGCCGCCACTTGCTCATGAGGCAGACCCATTATCAAGGCCTTAATAGCCATGAGGCGAATGTAGGACCGCTGTACCGGCGAGGCCTTGGCTGCGATCTCCAATTCGTCAAAGGTACAGTTCTCCCGGTTAGGCATGTTTCGTTGACGACACATGCCTAAAGAAAACCACATCTCGATTAAAAAGGCGCGTCTTTTCGCGATTATTTTCGAGAACCGCTATAGATCGATTGAGGACTTGATTTCAAGGCGCTGCCTGTTTTGCCAATTCTCAATTCCCGTAGCCTTGTTGTATTGTAAAGATTATTATCGCCACAGAGTGTCAGAATTCTGCCTGAATCTCGCGTAAGCGTGCTAAAATTTTCTCACCTGTAGCAACGGCGCTGAATTTGGAGTGAATATCGTGACTCGCTTTCTGTCCAACCTGCCGGCATAGTCGGATGTCTTGAAACAGTGTTCTCATTATCTTGGCAGTTTCAACGATGTTGGGGTCCGCCCAAATAGTTCCTTTTGGATATGGAGGAGCATAGGAATTCAGAGTGATCATCTCATAGGGAACTGGAAAAGAATTCAGATCGTCCATGAAGTCCATGTTGGCGGACCAGCCGGTGGCTATAACAGGCTTACCTAATGACATTGCCTCGGCAATTGGCAGTCCGAAGCCTTCGGCTCTGTGAAGACTGATCAAACAATCTGAAAAGTTGATCAATGCGTAAAGCTGGGAACGACTCAGAAACTTGTCTATTATGATGATACGATCATTTTTTCTGGCCAGATCGAGAATTTTCTTGGATGATCTGCTTGCCCCAGAACTGATCAGTTTTACTATCAGGAAAACATTCTCGGTTCCAGAACCGAATGCTTTTTGAAAAGCTTCTACAGCGCCGAATGGGTTTTTTCTTTCAGGCCTACTGAAAAAATCCATCATGGTAAGGAACAAAAACCCACTTTCCGGAATCTCCAGTTCTTGTCTTCCACATTCCGGGTTCGGCTTAACTGACGCAACGTTCAGGGGGATTCTCTTCACAGGTTTGGAAACTTTAGCTCGAACAACTGATTCGCAGAATGAAGACCCAACCCAGATTTCATCAAACAGTTCCGATGCCGCTACCCAATAATCGGGCAGGTCAGTAGTTTCCCAAAACCAGAAAGCAATGTTATA
This sequence comes from uncultured delta proteobacterium, assembly GCA_963798475.1. Lineage (GTDB taxonomy): Bacteria > Desulfobacterota > Desulfomonilia > Desulfomonilales > Desulfomonilaceae > CAJBEZ01. Next base: position 168,492 of record CAWCTI010000030.1, on the reverse strand, counting down.
CCGAGCCGACAAATAGGCTGACTTGACTTGGGGGTTGAGGAGCGCCTCGAGCGCTGAAGGATTAAGATGAAATACGTTGATTGAGAAGTTCTTTTTCTCGGTTTGCCCGTATTCAGTAAAAGGGTCTTTGGGATGAATTGGAACCGAGATATCATAAATGGAATACGGTAATCCTATCGCTGAGGCGCCTCTTACAGTAGACCGCGCTGCTTCGCCCAATCCCAGACCAGCCGACAGGAAACCGAATACATTTAATCCTATTTGAGAACACCTTCCTGAAATGACTGATTTTGTTTCGTTTCGAAATATCTTAATAATTCTATTTAGCTTTGTAGATTTGATGTAAATTCGCAGTTTATAATTGATGATGTTTGGAAGGTAACGCCGTATTTTAATCAGGATCCGATGTTTGAGAGAAGTATATTGTGTTTGCTTCTTCATTTTTTTGAACGGACTTGAAGCTTTGCTAAACTCTATGCAAATTTTGACCAGTGTTCTTCGACAAACTGTTGCACAAATTCCTGGAACCTTATCAGAAAATTCTGTTTTGAGAATTGACGGGCATTGTCCACAATTCTTTTAGAGTCAAATTGGTCAGTCAATTTTTCAAATTCTGCTATGGCCGCGGCCAAAGATTCCACTGACTTTTCGTAGAAAAATACTCCAGTTTCATTAGGGATGACTGTTTCCAAAGCACCGCCTTTCCCAAATGCAATCACTGGTCGTCCGGCGGCCTGAGCTTCGACTGGCACTATCCCAAAATCTTCCTCGCCCGGAAATATGAGCGCCTTGCAGTTAGCGTAGAGCTGTTCCAGTTCATGATCAGGAGCCCACCCAAGAAACTCGACATTGGGACTAGCCATTGATTTGAGTTTTCCGATTTCAGGCCCGTCCCCCACAATCAGGAGTTTGGATCCGTTCAGTGAACAAGCTTTTACTGCGAGGTCCGCCCTCTTGTACCCGACTAAACGTCCGACGAACAGATAATAATCGTCTATTCTTTCTGAAGGAGAAAATCGGTCTAGGTCACATGGGGGGTAAATGACCACGGAGTCTCGGCGATAGTATTTTCTTATTCGTTTTCTAGTTGTTTCAGAAATAGCGACGAAATAATCTACGCGGGCTGATGCAACATAATCATATACTGCTAAATAGCTCATGAGAATTGATGCTAGGCCTCTTTTCACAGTTCCAAATTCTCGCGTGTAATCATGAAAAGAGTTCCACGCATATCTCATTGGGGAATAGCAGAGACAAATGTGGCAAGTTTCCGGTTGAGTTTTAATCCCCTTGACGACACTTGAGTCACTGCTGATAACCAAATCGTAGGACGACAAATCAAATGTTTCGACGGCAAGCGGGAAGAGAGCCGCATAATAGCGGTAATATTTACTAGCTCTAGGTAATCTCTGTATGAAACTTGTCTTGAGCACAGATTTTTTGAGTGTTGGACTTAAAGATTCCGGGTCAGCGACAATTGAATAAAGATCAGGGCGATCAAGAATTTCACAAATCGCCTCGCAGACCTTTTCGCCACCAGACATCGCAAGAAACCAGTGATGGACAAGGGCCGCTCGAACATTCTGAAGGGAATTCATAAGGCGCAACTCGCTAGAAAACCAGTAACTGGGTTCTAAAATTACCCCGAAGGACTATACGGAACGATCAATTCTCACGTTCTATCTATAGAATACCATCGCCCCGAATTACAACAATGATGGTTCGGAATAATATGATGAGATCGAGCCATATACTCTGATGTTTCAGGTAATACAGATCATACTCGACGCGCTTGGCCAGGCAAAGGTCCCCTCGGCTCATGACCTGCTGATACCCTGTTATTCCCGGTTTGGCTTTCAGTCTTCTACATTGATGTTCGTTATACATTTTAACCAGGTCTATCTGTTCAGGTCTGGGACCAACAAGGCTCATTTCTCCCTTTATTACGTTTAAAAGCTGAGGAATTTCGTCGAGGCTGGATTTCCTTAAGAAAGACCCTGTACGAGTGACTCTGGGATCGTCTCGGATTTTGAATACGGGTTCAGCCAAACTAGAAAAATCCACGATTCTTTGCAGCTGTTTGTCAGCATCCTGAACCATTGAACGGAATTTTAGCATCTTGAAAGGCTTGCCGTTTCTGCCGACGCGCTCTTGCACATAAAGCACGGGTCCGGGGCTCGTAGTCTTTATGGCTAGAGCGATGATTACCCAAAACGGTAACCCAAGTGTCAAAATCAATACAGAGAGGAAAAGATCTAAAACACGCTTAACCACCGAGAATAGCGGGTGTTGCACAGAATCTTTGAGAAGCAGCAAAGGAATTCCACGATAACTCCCCATTTCAGAGCGTAAAACCATGACGTCTGTAGAAAAGGAAATTAAATAAAGAGGAATTTTATAAGCCTCGCAGTAGTTTAGGATCCGCATAAGCAGTGGTGCGCGTCTTTTTTCCATGGCCCCCAGAAAATCACCGGCGGACACTATCACTCTGTCGAATTCCATTTCTCCCCTTATCCTGTCGATATCGTCTGCCACCCCTAGAATCTTACAGTCAGGGCCATGAATATTTGAACATTCCTCGTCGGGGAATTCCAGGAAACCTATGATTTCCTGGAAGCCGTTAGATCCCTTCTCTAACGTTGACGCAAATTCGATCGCTAATGGGTTTGTTCCTATTACTAGAGTTTGTTTCTTAGGGACGCCTAATTGAAAAACCTTCTGAGAGACAGCGCGCCCGACTTCTCTTGAACCAATTATTAAAATGGCCCCAAATACAAACGCCATTCCATAAACGAATCTCGATAACAAAAAACCTCTAAACAAAAACGAAATAGCCATAAGCATAGCGAGTGACTCTAGGCCGGATTTAAGTATGTTCTGAATTTCAGCCCTCGGAGACCCAGCAGAAATCAACCTATAACTGTAGACCCCATCACGCGCCATCAAAAAGACCCACATAGCGGTAAAAATTGTTGCGGCCCTTATGTAGGCGGACATGAAATAAGCTTCAAAATCGAGATGTTCTTTTGTAGCGAAATAGTCCTGAAAGCCAGTTTGAAAACGAACCAGATAGGCGATAAGAAAGACGCTAAAAATGATAACAGCATCTAATAATAGGAGCGTGCAGCGCCGTCGTCGCCAGATTCCCAACAGGATACGCTTCGACCGCGCGCGAGTAGGAGGGCTCCCTTCATATGGAGAAAAGAAATCTTGACACCGTGCGCCGAATGTTCTAGCGGTTTCCATCATTTGTCGAGTTTGCCACAGGGAGAAAGATAAACAAATATTAAAGAAAACAATTTGGCCCCCTGACATCATGCTGTAACAAAATTGTTAGTATAATACAGTTAGCGTATCGTATAAGTCTACAAAAAACATATTATTTTGATGACCAGCAGGTCTTTAATCGAATCAATGTCGATTTCTGTTACCACTTCCTGCTCATTCCTATGCTAAAATGTCTTTAGAAGCCTTGATAACAATTTATCAGGAATGACATTAAGCTAACTCCCTAAGATGTTGATGGTAATGACTGATCAATTGAGTCGAAAGACTGTTCCGGATTTCCTGAAATCCGATAAATTCAGGGCGATCCCTGGAGTGTTTGATCGAGAACCCTCCCTATTGGTGAAAAAACTGGCGGGATTGCTGTCCCCCAAAGTGAAGCTCGATGATCAATCAGTCCAATTGATTAAGGAACTTTCCGCCCGTGGTCCCATCGTCTACGCGCTCAAATACCCTACCCACTATGATCTTCATTACCTGCGCATGCGTTTGGCCGGTTTGGGGCTACCAGCCCCCTGCTTTCTACTTGGAAGCTCGGCTAATCTAAAAAGTCTTTTTTATAGGGCTGCTCGTTTCTTCAAACTCAGATCAAAATCACAACAATCCCCTCGATCGGAGAGCTTTGAGCTTACGCCGGAAATAGTTAAGGACATACTAGTGCATAGAGGCGCAGGGACATTTTTCCTCATAGATGAAAACACCACGAGAGATCGTTATGTCCGCCCGGCTCATGACCCTATAAACATATTAATTGAAGCCCAGAGCAAGATGCCTGAGCCGATAGCTATTGTTCCCGTGTCCTTATTGTACGACAGAAGGCAGAGGCGACAAATCCGACCTTTCTGGGAGACCTTGTTGGGCGATCCTGATAGACCTGGAGCGATACAGAGAATTCTAGTTGCTTTCAGAAAATGGACATTGCCCGAGCTTCTCGTAGGGACCGCGGTCCATCTCATTGAGCAGTTCGAAGAATTCGGGTCAGATAAGTCATGGGAGGACCTTCCCTTTGAAGTGCGGCAGGAGTTAATTGAAAATATCAACGATCGAATTCGTGTGAACCGTGGCCCTGAGAAGCTCTCAAGAATGGAGATTAAGGACCGGGTCCTTCAGGATCTTCGAGTTAAGAAAGCTGTCAGTGAGTCAGCAAAATCGGATAAAACGACGGAAGAAAAAGGCCGTAAAAGAGCTGAAGCGTACGTCGACGAAATTGCAGCGGATCAACGCCTTCAGATGATTCACTTTCTTTATTATGTCTTAGGTTGGCTGTTTAAACGGATCCTTGACAAACTTGATTACAGCGACTCCGATTTCCCCGTATTAAAGAAGGCCAACGAGAAGAATTCCCTTATCTTTGTATCATGCCACAAGAGTCACCTGGACTATCTTGTTGTAGGTTACATTTTATTTACTAATCAAATGCCGCTACCTCTTATGGCCGCTGGAAAGAATTTGTCTTTTTGGCCGGTTGGTCACATTTTACGTCGCGGCGGCGCATTTTTCATAAGGCGTTCATTTAAGGGGCTATTACTGTACACAAGAGTTTTCGCAAGCTATTTACAAGTATTGGTTAAGGAAAAGATCAATTTAAACTTTTACATTGAGGGTGGCAGGAGCCGCACGGGAAAGTTTCTCCAACCCAAGGTTGGAATGTTGGGGTTCCTCCTAGATACAGTATTTGAAGGGGTGGTTGATGATCTCACGTTTGTTCCTACATATGCTGGATATGATCGGGTCCCGGAGGAGAAATCCTATCTCCAGGAACTACGTGGTGGTGAAAAACAAAAAGAATCTTTCTTTTCATTTCTGGAATCCAGGAAAATTTTGAAAACTAAATACGGAGCCGCATATGTGCGATTCCATGAACCGGTTTCATTTATGGATTTTCTTGCCAAGATTGGATTTTCATCATCACGGAAAGACCTGACGTCCAGCGAGAGACGAGATCTCGTCGAAAGTTTCGCTTTCTATCTTATGACCGGTATAATAGACGCTACCGTGATTACCTTCCCCGATTTGGCAGCGGCGGGACTAGTTTGCCTTGGATGCTCCATAGTAGAAAAGACAGAATTTTTGGAAGGCATAAATTTGCTGGCTATTGGGCTAAGATATAACGGGATCGAAATTTCCGGCACCTCACAGGGTATTGAGAGAGGCTGCGATCAGGCGCTCGAAAGATTTAAGTCGCGAAGATTCATTGATTTGGAGCCCAAATCTGAAATTGAACCACAAGCATATATTATTAATGAGTCTAGACGGGTAAATCTGGAATTTTACAAGAATTCGCTGGTAAATTGCTTGTGGGCTCCGTCGCTGTTAGCTACTGTAATATTGGGCGAAAATCGAGGTGAACCGGTATCGGAAGATGTCGTCTCAGAGAAATTCCTTAATCTCAAGGAATTGTTAAACAAAGAATTTATATCCGACCCGCTGCTTGGAAATACGGAACTTGTTGCTAGGAACATTCAATTCTTTGAACGTCAGGGATGGATAAAGTCGGTCAGTTCCGTCAACTCCATCGAAGTGACGCATATTAAGGCGCTTGAAATATTTCGCGGACTCGTTTCCGATATTTTAAGGACCTATAAAACATGCGCTGCTACTTTGTGTAAAATGGGAGAGGAAACTTTATCGGAGCGGGATTTCATAAAACTCGCCGTAAAGATTGGCGCTGAAATGGATCTCTTCCCATCTGCTCAAGACATCACTTTGTCTTCAGTAACCGTTAGGAACGCGTTGGCGGAGCTGGCTAAGCTTAAGATGGCGGAGTACAATCAGATCAGAAAAAAGATAAGACGAGGTAAAGTGGATCCGGTGGTGGCCTTTTGATTAGACGCGTAGCCTCTAACATTGATCCAAATATATAGCCATTGCCAAAAGCAATGTCCGATTTGACGATAACTCTAAACTTCTTGGACTTGTGTGATCAGGTCAAAACCTTTGGCAACCGATATAGATGTTGACACAATGGCAGTCTATGAGATAATAATCCGTGAATTAACTAACGACCTCGGGGCGTAGCGCAGTCTGGTAGCGTACCTGAATGGGGTTCAGGTGGTCGCTGGTTCAAATCCAGTCGCCCCGACCAGCAAAGAAAATAGGTCATGCCTGAATTTGAAATGTTACGTTTCAATGTTTAGGCATGATTTTTTTGTTTTTAGGGCAGCAGGCGGCAACAAATAAATTAATTTGATAAGATAAAGTAATATGTTAATATGCAAGAGATTTCACTTTAAGGCGATTGATTTTTTTAGTTTGGTTCCTCGGCTTGGAGGTTTCTTGAGCAAGCGTCTGATTCTAAGTCTCTTGTGTATGAGCGTATTGATATTGCTCTTATCCGCCTGCGGGGGAAAGATTGCTAAAACCGGTGTAGGTTCCGTGGTGGATGTGAACGATTGGGGTGTATTCAGTTTAGTATATCCTGATGGTTCGCAATCATGGAAACGGTTTGGTCCAGAAAATATGAACAAGGATCTCAAAGTCGCCAAACAAAATCGTCTGAAACCAGCCCGTTACGTTGAAACTCCCAAAGGTGGCTCATTGACATTTCCCGACGGGAAAACGATTCTTTACCATGACAACAAGTAAACCAAGAAATCTTTTTAGAATTCGCTTGATCTAACAGTTGAAATGGCCCTATTTTGTATGGTGGGTTGCATCTTTGGGTAATGAGGAGCATCTAAATTAACAAGAAGACAAGATGGAGGACATAAGTAATGCCCATTTACGAATACAAATGTGAAGAATGTGATAATAATTTCGAAACCTTAGTTTATGGTTCCCAGGAAGTTTGCTGTCCCAAGTGTGGTGGACCGGTTCACAGATTGATGTCCTGTTGCAGTTTTAAGAGCGCTGGCGGCGATTTCAAGACCTCCGGTAGTGGTAAGTCCACTTGTGGGTCTTGTTCATCCACGTCATGCGCTTCATGCCATTAGCTTGAAGCTAATTGCCAAATTAAGGAGGTGTTGACAATGAGTGACGTTGAAAGCCCCCATGCGAGACTCCAAAGACAAATTGACTGTCAGCTCGAGACAAAACCAAAAGACGCTCTTATGGCCTGGGAAAAAAACGGTTGGAATGAGCAGCCCGGTACCGATGCAGATGAGGCACCTCTAAGATACGTGGCCTTGGTCTTGTTGGAAGCCATTGAGGGTCGTTCGGTCCGTTTGTCTTTAGACAAGGACAAAGGCGTAACGATTTTTGGAGATTCTACGTATATGTTACCCAAAGCGCCAGCAAGTTACATCGCTAGAGGTTTAGAGATCCTTAGAGAAATCGCTGGAATAGAAGGCCCCAATGCCCAGGGAAGAATATCTCTGGGAGTTCGAAGCGATAGCTTGGACCTTATAATTCAAAAGGAGGCCGGTCTTCACATAATCAACATACCTGGAGTCGGAACGGTGTAATCGTTTAGCTAAGCCGGACTGTAGTTACTTTTCGTCGATTCAATCTTGGGAATGTGTTTCCATCATTTTGGCTTCGTCCCAATAAAGGTCCATTTCAGCAATTTCTGTCTGAATCCAGGATTTGTTTTGAGATTCTAATCTGCTTTCGATGTGCCTAAATCGTCTCTCGAACTTGTCCGATGTCTCATTCAGGGCCGCCTCAGGATCAATACCTAAATGGCGGCCTAAATTAACCAAAACGAAAAGTATATCCCCGTATTCCTCACGAACACTGCCCAACTCATTGTTATCTATTGCCTGTTTGAATTCGTTAAGCTCTTCTTCGATCTTGGACGCCAGATTCTGTACATTTGGCCAGTCAAAACCCACTCGAGCTGCCCGAGAAGTCATTTTGTGAGCTCTGCTCAAAGCTGGAAGGGACCTGGGAATCCCATCGAGGACAGAATTCCTCAATCTGATTTTTTCTTCCAACGCCTTAATTTTGGACCAATTTTCTATGACCTCCTTATCGTTAGATACGGAGATATCCCCAAAAACATGAGGATGCCGACGAGTCATCTTTTCGTGAACCCCAGTCAGCATTTCTGAAAGGGTTCCGTAGCCTGCTTCTTCAATCATGCAACTCAAGAAGAGAGTCAAAAAAATTAGATCACCGGCCTCTTCAACCATCTCATTCAAATTTAGTTCATTAATGGCTTGGACCAACTCGTGATATTCTTCAAGAACATAAGGATGAAAACTCTTGAGCGTCTGTTTTCTATCCCAAGGGCAACCATTTTTAGATCGAAGGGTTTTTATTAATTCTGTGAGTTTTACAAACGCAGATCCCAGTTCATTGTTAGATTTTGAAAGATGCATAAAATCAATTCCTTGTTTTTGATTGGCTTGAGGTCTTGCTTCCATAGCGTGTATATAGAAGTCAAATACGCGTAATCACAAGTTGCGCTCGGACTCGAAATCATTTTCGATCTATTAATAGCGTCACTAATCTAATATAATACTTCCAAGAGACGGAGTTCCACGAAAATTTGGCTCTTTCACTCTGTGGCGGTTTAATATTGGAGGAGATTTGAATTCAAACTTGATTGAGGCTAGTAATCATCCGCCACGGCGAATCAGTTTCAATAATATAGGGGCATTTCAAGCTTTAGTCGGTGAGCTCAACAAGAACATCAAACACATAGAAAAGCTCCTAAAGGTCAGAATTTCTGTTAAAGGAAACAGTGTTAGTATCTTTGGAGATCAACCTCTTGATGATGTTGCCGAACGATTGATCAAGCAACTCTACTCTCTTGCTCGTGAATCTTATCCCATACATCCTGCTGACATTGATCAAGGGGCCAAGATGTTGGCCATGGACTCTGAAGCCAAAATTAAGGAAGTCCTCAAGGAAGTAATCTTTATTTCTGATAACAAAAGACCAGTTACACCTAAAACGTGGAATCAGAAACAGTATATTCAGGCGATACGAACTTTTGATATAGTTTTTGGGATAGGACCCGCCGGAACCGGAAAGACCTATTTGGCAATGGCAATGGCAATGGCGTCCTTTTCGAAGAAGCAACTGAGGAGAATCATTCTGGCTCGTCCAGCCGTTGAGGCCGGGGAAAAGCTGGGTTTTTTGCCTGGCGACATGCAAGAAAAGGTCAATCCGTATTTGAGGCCCCTTTATGACGCTCTTCACGATATGATTGATTCCGAAAAAGTTTCCCGTATGGTTGAAAGAGGGGACATTGAAATCGCCCCTTTGGCGTTTATGAGAGGTCGCACCCTAAATGACTCGTTTGTGATACTGGATGAAGCTCAAAATACAACTTCGGAACAGATGAAGATGTTTTTGACAAGGCTAGGATATTCATCGAAAGCTGTAATTACTGGAGACATAACTCAAATAGACCTTCCTGAAGGACTTAGATCAGGACTCGTGGAAGCTAGAGAAATACTTAATAATATTGAAGGAATTTCATTTGTAATGTTTTCAGAACAGGATGTTGTTCGCCATCCTCTTGTCCAAGAGATAATTAAGGCGTATGAAAGCCGTGTATCTGATTTTAAGAATCGGAGATAATCCGCGATGGTTGACGCATTGTCCAAGAACAAGAATTCCGCAAAGAATTCAACCAAAGACAAATCCAAAGACGCACTAGCAAAGAAACGAAGAGAAATCAGTCGTTTTTTGCCTGAGCGAGCCTATCGTTTGTTGGATCCCAAGGTAAGAATGTGGGCCATGTTGGCTACGGTTTCTCTATTTACCGCGTTTTTGCTTGCTCCTAGATCATTTCAGGTGTACTCGCTCACGATTGGTGTGCCTGCCCCTGAAACCATCCTTTCGCCGATCACGTTTCAGGTCATCGACGAGGATGCCACTAACAAGAATCAACAGGAAGTTCTCCGATCTGTGCTGCCTGTTTATGACCTGGATGAAGAAATGGTTGACGACGTTCAGGCCAGGATTGCCAACGCATTTAATTTCATGAAGAACTATATAGCGCATGAAGCTGAAAACAACGCGAAAGAAGAAGATAGATCCAGGGACAATAAACCAACAGTAGAAAGTAAGAGTACGGTAACGAAACAGTTTCAGCCTATGGATGACAACGCCCTGCGATCAAGATTTGAAACCTTACTGGGAGCCGACGTTTCACCTGCCAGTTTTGTGGCGTTAAAGGCCGCCGGTTTCAGCGCAAGGGTCCAAAGGGACCTGCAGTCGCTTGTTGTGCCTTTATTGTTGAAGGGTGTCGTTTTGAGCAGAGAGCTACTATTACGAGATGGTAAACAAGGGATCCTGATTCGTTCCAAATCCAAGGACAAACTTGAAGCGCTTAAAGATGTATCGTCTCTTTACGATTTACGGGAAGCAATGGAGAAGATCAATCATGAAGAGCGGGATGCCACCGAAGACACGGCTTTGTCCGATGCCATAAGGAAGATAGCTACTGATCTTATCAATGTCAATTTGACTTTTAACCGTGAAAAAACAGCCGCCTTACGTCAGGAGGCGCTCGCTTCAGTCAAACCGGTCTATTTTCAGGTATCCAAAGGGGAACCAATAATACGAGAGGGGGAGCCGGTAAATGAAGCACATATTAAGAAACTTGATGGTTTGAACAAGGCTAATCCCGCTTACAGCCGCTATGGCATTGTGGCGGGGCTAGGACTGATCCTGATACTTCTGATCCGGTTTTGTCTCTATTTCTCGGAAAATTACTTGGACAGGAGAAAACAGGCTTCCCAGGACCTTGTTCTGTTCAGTGTGCTATTAGTAGGCACTGTTATCATGATGAAAATTTTTGTCCATATCTCAACATCAATTTCGGTTTCTTTCAACAACGTAAATCCTCAGTCATCTTTTTTTGCGGCTCCTGTCGCTGTTTCTGCGATGCTCGCATCACTGATGATTGATCCAAGGCTGGCTTTTATCTTTTCTGTCTTGAGTTGCTTGGCGGCTTCGATGGCAGTTGAGGGAGACATTTACCTTTTCTCTTTTTTCCTTATTTCCTGTGTAGTCGGTTTACACGGGGTTAGCAAAGTTTCTGACCGCACAGCTATTCTTAGGGCCGGGCTTGTGGTGGGTTTGGTTAATATGGTTTCGGTTTTGAGTGTTAAGCTGGCCCTTGGCCAATTACAAAAGACGGAGGATATATACGAAATCGGCCTTGGCTTTCTGGGTGGAGTCATATGTGGACCCATAACCCTCGGACTAACCCCTTTGTTGGAAAGACTGGGCTACACTACAAACATCAGACTTCTGGAAATAGCCAATCTCAACCATCCGTTGTTAAAGCAAATGGCTATAGATGCACCCGGAACTTATCATCATTCAATGTTGGTCGGCAACCTGGCTGAATCTGCTGCTGAAGCCATTGGGGCCAATCCCCTGTTGTCAAGGGTAGGGGCCCTTTACCATGACATCGGAAAAATCGCAAAAACTTCAAAGCCAACATATTTTGTTGAGAATCAAGTTCGCGGTATCAATCCTCATGATCGGTTGGAACCGAGTATGAGCGCTCTAATCCTGGTGTCACACGTAAAAAATGGTGTGGAAAAGGCCAGGGAGTATCGATTAGGTGAGCCTATTATTGATATAATTAGGCAACATCATGGTACTGGGCTGATCAAATTCTTCTACTATAAGGCAGTGGAAAAGGCAGATAAAACCCGGCTTCCCGTCGCGGAAGAAAAATATCGATATCCGGGACCGCTACCGGACAGCAAAGAAGCCGCATTAGTAATGTTGGCGGACATAGCGGAGGCGGCGTGTAGAACCTTACCCGACCCTACACCAGCCAGCATCCAGAAGAAGGTCCATGGCCTGATCATGAGCCTGTTTGAGGAAGGACAGCTAGATCTGTCTAATCTAACCTTAAAAGATATTCAGGCCATAACAAAATCCTACGTAAGGGCTTTGCAGGGGGTGCTCCATTCTAGAATTGATTACCCCGAAGATTCAAATTCTCAGGACAAAAATGATGGAGATCGTCTTAGATTGGCGTCTGATAGAACCTCAAACGGAATTGAAGCAGTCACGGCAGAGAGCGGAACAAATATTACGACATTTGGGTTGCGCTGATGATTCGATATTGTCGGTGACGGTGGTTGATTCTGAAGTCATGGCCGAAATAAACTTAATCTATAGGGGCAAGGAGGGACCAACAAATGTGCTTTCCTTCTGCCAAAAGGAAGCGGGACTTTTCTCTGGTGCTCCTAATCTACTTGGAGATGTTGTGATATGCTGGGATAGGGTTGTTTCAGATTCCCAATATTTAGGGTATACCATCGAAGAAATGTTCATGTATTTGTTAATACATGGCATTTTGCATATAGTGGGTTTTGATCATGATTCTTCCGATCATGCGCAAACGATGGAGAACAAGGTTAACCAGATTTTTGAGAAGTTTTTTCCTTCAGCCAATGATGTTCCCAGTTAGGTTCTTTTGGTGAGTGGCCATGGTAACTTGAGGTAACAAGATGCGAAAACCCAAAACAAAAGAAATCAGTTTGAGGGCGGATCAACTTTTGCGTTCCGGTGACACTATTACGGTGATGGATGATGGTTCTCCGACAATATGTAAGGTCCTTTCCTGTCTTGGAACCAACGATGGTTCATGCTTCGCCAGTCTGGAAATACTAGAGGGACCACGAAAAGGAATTAGGCTTGAGACTTCCTTGATAGCTGGGAAACAGGCAAAGGAATGAGCTTGAAAGCCATTCACATAAAAATTCCTCATTTGGCCTTGCGTAGGCAAATGGCACAATGCAACGGACGCCCCAAAGCGAATCCGAGAACCTCCGTTTGGTTGAAATCATCGAATCAAAATTGTCTTGATTAAAACTTAGGGATCAGGCGATGCCGGCCATGTCAGATTCCGAAAGATTTCTGGCCGTTATAGTCAACATCTTTACATGTTCCATCTCAGACCTTATGAGTTGGTCGATCTCTGATTTACTTTTCAGGTCAGGCAGGATCTCTTTCATGCCGAGGAAAAAAGCTACCGAATCTTTTTCGAATTGAATCGCCATGTCCAGAGCTTCTTGGGCGGTATTGGCCTTTTTCAAACGAGAATCAGCGGCTTCGACGGTAAAAATATGAGTGTCAGCTGAGGCTTGAAGATAACTTTCAGCTAGGCCTTCGGGATCCCACACCCCTGGAAAAAGAGCAGTTTCCGGTAAAGAAGCTCTAAGCGACTTAAAAGCTTGAATGTGGTTTGCCTCCATATTGGCTAGTTCTTCAAACAGTTTCTTGGTTTCGGTGTCTTTTGCTTTTTCTGCAGCCCCTGCATAAAAGGCATGACCATTTTCTTCGATTCGGACAGCCATTGTAAACACATCTTCAGCGGTTCCAAAAACAAACATCACAACCTCCAATTTGCGGGCTCATAAAATTTGGATCCATGACAAATAAATATAAGGGAGCCTCTAAAAATCACCTTTTCACTCTTTGGATCCCCTAAATTTTCACAATTCAGCATAATGTGATTAGAATTTTCATTGTCACACGTTTATAAATCATTTTGTCTGCCTAATCTTGCCTGGTTACGCTAATGCGGACGCACCTATCCTAATGTAATCTATTCCCAGGTTTGCGGCTTTCGCATCCCGCTTGATCAATTGAATCATACGCCTCATGTTATAAATAAGGTTCATCATACCAATCTTGCCCCTTGCGCGAGCTATGCCAATAGTGCGGACAATGTGGCCTCCCATTGCGTGCTGCGCCCCAAATACGTGTTCCACCCGAGCCCGAGTCTTTGACTTGATACGATTTGAGGCTTTTTGTTCGTCGGTAAGAGGATGGCAGCGAGTACCCTTTTCATGGATCTGACTCTCAAAACCATTATCAGCCAGACTCTCTTCGTGGTCTTTGGAACGATATGCGCTGTCTGCGTATATCGGGCGATTTTTACCTTTAGGATCAATTGCCTGGTCAAGGAGTTCTTCAAATACCTGACTGTCATGGACAGCCGCATTGCTCACAGCGAAGCCCTGAACCAACTTGTTGGTTTGGTCGGCATTGATATGTTTTTTGTAGCCGTAATGTTTCTCTTGATTCTTCTTCGCCCAACGTGCGTCCGTATCTTTTTGACGAAGCTTGTTAGGGGTTTTGTACCACTCCTGAGGTATTTCCCCCGATTTAATTGTGGCGTTCTCTTCTCGGCTATTGCGCTGACGAGGCGCTTCAACAAACGTAGCGTCTATCATTTGCCCAGCCTTAGCCACATATCCCTGCGCCGCCAACTGCTCATGAAACTTCTCAAAAAGCTCTTCAACAAGATTGAGCTCCTTCAGGCGTTCACGGAACAGCCATATAGTCTTGGCGTCCGGTACCCTGCTCTCAATCTGTAACCCCAAAAATCTCATGAATGACCGTCTGTCCCTTATCTGATATTCAATCCGGTCATCTGAAAGATTATTTAGCTGCTGAAGCACTAGAATCTTGAGCATTAGGACCGCATCAAAAGGCTTTGCTCCCGCATTACTCTTGCGAGGTTTATCATACACAACATTCAAACAGGGTCGAAACGCCTCCCAATCAATGAGCCCTTTCAACGCAACCAACGGATCACCCATCTCGGTCAACTTGGCCGTACGCTCATGGATGTCGAAAAAACCAGGTTGATGGCGAATTGGCATTTTGTTTGTCCTCCCTGCTTGATATACTTTCCCTATAGCACAAACTAAACAAGCCGCGAAGACTGTGGACTGAAAAATCAATCAATTTTTTGAGACGCCCATAACATTGTTTAACTTTTCATCACTTCAAAGGCAAGAACTGGATTTTAGTAATATGCCATGAAAAGTTTAAAGCTAGATTGGCTTATATACATTTAGTCCAATTTTTTCTGGTCTGCTATAGACAAGTTGATTACCGCCAGTGGAACCTATAATAATAGTTTTCCCTGATTTTGACGGCCCCAATTCCTGCGAAAGATCTACCGTAATAGTCAAGATGTCATCACTGACCCTCATATCCATGTTCTTAAAAGACTCTTTGTTGCCTGACTTTTTTGCTGCGCTGAGTTCTTTGTATACGTTAAGGCCCACTTTCTCATTGCGACCGGGCACAGTCTTGTTTCCTTCCGTAGATGCCACAATAATTGTTTTTCCCGATTTTGAGGGGCCAAATTCTTTAGAAAGATCAACCTTTATAGTTAAAATTTCGTCCTGAAGGCTAAAATCAACATTTTTCATTCTTTGAGGCAGGTTAGGTAACGGTTTTTTGGCAGAATTCTCCGTAGTTTTCCTTGAAGTCTCGTCTCTGGGACCGATTTCAACGGAGTGATTCAACGGCCAATCCAGGACGGCAAATACGTCGCCTTTTAGTAGGTCCCTGGCCATTGGGCTAAGATGTATGATATCATAAATATCCTTATCAGTTAAGGCTTCTGGAAATTTTGCTGATGTTTTGAGCAACTCCTTGATCGCCGGCATGTCGGCCTTTGTCCTGGCGCTATAATCCTTATAAACAGCCTTCAAGAAACGTCTGGCTTTGGTGAAATCCTGAAAGGCGGCCTTGAAACTATTAATGAGATCGACGGCCATTTTGGCTACATGAGTTTCAACCATGGATCTACTTTCGTCGGTTACGAATAGTTTCCATTTGTCAGGAATAGGGGCGTCTTGTTCTCTGTAGTAATTTTTAAAGTCATCAGAGCTTAACCAGAATTCGAAATCATCCTCCGTCCTTACTTTGAAAGGCGATTTTTCTCCACTCATCAATTCAACGACTGTGCCCGGTTCTGATCCGAGGAATTGTTGGAACTTCTTGGCCATAAACTCTCCTTTTGAATACGTGACAGGACACCATTTATATATTACATGCTAATCAAGGTCCAGCCAGAATCTACGCCGTTCAGAGAAAATCGTCTCCATGTCGCGGAAATATTTTTGTAAATTGGGGATCCTTGGCGAAATGCTTCCTGGTTTCGGACAGATATTTGGAGCTTCTGTTGCCGAGCGATTGTTGTTGACATTCCGACAAGAGCTATTTACCAATAAAAAGGACATCATAATGTGGTTGAAGTAATAAGGAATTTTATGAGTGCGCTTCAAAGGAGCTAAATAATTTGGGCAACAATGATTCCCTTGCGGATAGGGTCCTTAAAGGAGATGTGCGGGCTACCGCTCAACTGATTAGAAGGGTTGATGATGGAGACAAGGAGGCGTTTTCTGACCTCGCAAAGCTTTACGGCTACTCTGGAAGGTCATACATTATTGGTTTTACAGGATCACCCGGTGTAGGCAAGTCCACGCTTGTAGACCGAATAATCGCACGGTTTCGTGAGGATGGCAAAACCGTGGGGGTCCTTGCCATCGATCCTACCAGTCCTTTTTCTGGGGGGGCTATTCTCGGTGATCGCATCAGAATGCAACGTCATTTCCTGGATGATGGTGTATTTATAAGATCTCTTGCGACTAGAGGAAAATTTGGCGGTTTAACAAGATCCACCGCCGACGCGATTGTAGTTCTGGATGCAATGGGCAAAGACGTCATAATCGTTGAAACGGTAGGAGTCGGTCAGGATGAGGTTGATATTGTCAACAGCGCCCATACGTCGGTTGTGGTAACCGTTCCTGGAATGGGTGATGACATACAGGCGATTAAGGCCGGATTGATGGAAATAGGCGATTTGTTTGTAGTGAACAAAGCGGACAGGGAAGGGGCAGGTAAGACAGTCAGTGAAATACTGTTCATGCTCCAAATGAATTCGGACGCAAGGCAGCTCGATGGTTGGGAAACTCGCGTGGTAGAGTGTGTGGCAACCAAGCACAAGGGAGTAGAAGAGGTTTACTCTACGATTCTTGAACATAAACATTATTTGGAAGATCGTGGGAAAGATCGCCTCAAGGACCTTGAACGTAATAGGGCGCTTAGCCAGTTCATGGATTTGTTCAGGGAAGGGCTCCTTGAGAGAGCTTTGAAGAAACTTGGAGGAGAACAGACACTGGAAGCGATTGTTCAGGAGATCGTATCCCGAAAGAATGATCCTTACCGCGCAAGCCTGGAATTACTCAACTGTGTAATGAATGAGGTATCGAATTAACTAATTGTGCGCAGATCACCGGAATTCTCCAATTCGCCTTTAGGCGCTAGGGAATATGAAAACAATATGTCAATTCAACTGGATAAGATAGTAGTTGCCACGAGAAACAGTGGAAAATTCAATGAGATCAAGAAACTTCTTCAGGAAACTGATATCAAATTGTTGTCCTTGATTGATTTTCCAGAAGTTCCAGAAGTAGTGGAAGATGGCGGCACATTTGAGGATAATGCTCTTAAAAAGGCCAAATTTGTAGCTTCATGGTTAGGTATGACCGCCTTGGCTGATGATTCAGGTCTTTGTGTGGACGCATTGTCAGGACGACCCGGTGTGATGTCGGCAAGGTATGGAGGACCGAATTGCGACGACAAGCAGCGATATGTAAAGCTTCTCAAGGAAATGGAAGCAATTGATAACCGTCATAGGACTGCCAGTTTTGTCTGCGTTGTGGCCCTTGCGGTGCCTGATGGTGAACACAGACTCTTCAAAGGTGTTTGTCAGGGTAGGATCTTAAATGAACCCCTAGGAAGAGGGGGGTTCGGTTATGACCCAATATTTTTTCTTGAAGAGTTAGGAATGTCATTCGGTGAGATGGATTTGGACACAAAGAATCGAATAAGCCACCGTGGCAGGGCCCTCAAGATGTTTGCTGATTTTGTTGAAAATTCTGTAAATCCCAACGCATCGTAATACTAAAGATGATGTTTCCCGTGGTTTCTGAGTTAGGAAATACGTCGAGTGACGCTTGCCATTTTCGGGCTAAAGATTTATAAACGTCATGTTCGGGGTGTAGCGCAGCCTGGTTAGCGCGCGTGCCTTGGGAGCACGAGGCCGCCGGTTCGAATCCGGCCACCCCGACCAGTAGCCTTCCTTGAATTCTAGTCTAAGCTTCAAACCCCGATTGATTTGGAAGCCGGCCCTGCTGATTTGGCGCTACACTCTTTAGTGGGAGAGAAGATAATGTATACAGGTCGTACTCGCAAATTTCTAAAAGGTCTGGTCCTTTTTTTTGTGCTAGTGTTGCGTTCCCTAAATTAATCTGATATAAGCCTCCCCATGGAGGGTTGCCATGGGGAAACGAGCTATAGTAGTTAAATTGTCTGATGAGGAAGCCGCTATTCTTAGAATGTGGGCCAACTCGGGCAAGACAGAGCAAAGGATGGCTGTCAGGTCCAAAGTGATTCTTCTTGCCAGCCAGGGGCGTCCATTGAGTTTTATCAGCCATGAATTGGGATTAAGTGTAGATAGCTGTCTGAAATGGCGCAAGAGATTTATACGGATGCGTTTTGATGGTTTAAAAGACAGCCCTAGGAGCGGCAAACCAATAAGAATAACTCCGGACCAGAGAGTCAATGTTATTCGGCTGGCATGCGAGAAGCCTTCTGACGGTAGCAACGCATGGACAGTGCGAAGACTTGCCAAACGCGTTGGTTTGGGCTCTACGACCGTGCATAGGATACTAAACGAAGGAGTCATAAAGCCTCACAAGGTTGACCATTGGTGCGGCAAGTATTTACCTTCGCGTTATCCACAACAATTGCGTGGTCAAAGGACCTGCCTTGTTCTTTCAAACTCACTATCCTCTACATGAATGATACTCATGGCCACTACAGTCCGGAACCGGGTAAGGACGGGCTGATGTCCGGTGGTTTTGCCAAGGCGATGACTATCATGGAAAAGATCAGAAAGGCTAACAAGACTGAGGGACGAATGACCACAACTCTCTTGGCTGGAGATCTTTTCACTGGCACAGCCTATTCAGCCGTATTTAGGGGCCGTCTAGGGGTCAGGCTCATGGATGCGATGAAGTTTTCCGCCATGGCTGTCGGCAACCACGAATTCGACTATGGCCTTCCGAACTTACTGAAACGACTTAAACCTGAGATGAAGTTCCTCTTGTTGAGCGCCAATATTCGTAATGAAAATGGGGTGCCTGTGTTCAAAACATATGTTATAAAAAGGGTCTCTAACAGCAGGTGTAAAATACTAATCTTAGGCCTTACCACCATTAACACGCCTGAACTTACACACCCCAAAAATGTTAAAGGGTTGGTGTTTGAAGATCCGGTGAAGACAGCCCGTGAGATAATAGAGAAAGAAGGCAAAAACCGATTTGTGATAGCGCTGACTCATCTCGGGGTCGACAAGGACAAGAAACTGAGTATTCTGTGCCCCGGAATTAATGTTATTATAGGTGGTTACTCCCACACGTTTTTTTTGAACCTCTGAAATTGGGTGGGACTCTTGTATGTCAAGGCGGGGGCTTATTCCAAATATGTCGGAAGACTCGATTTGGATGTTAAGAATGGTTATATTCGAGATTTCAAGGGCGAGTTGATAAGACTTGACGCCAATGTCCAGGAAGATCCGAATGTCACCTCAATAATTCATAAATACAACAACAAGATGTCTCCGTATTTCGGTGAGGTAGTCGGGTCATCAGAAATAGATCTTGATGGTAGTCTTGCCAGCGTAAGATCTTTTTCGCCCAGTCCTTTAGGGACCTTCGTGGCGTACGTAATGGCGCACGCTGTCGGAGTCGACGCCGGTCTTATTAACGGGGGGCATAAGGGACGGTCTGAAAGCCGGGTCCATAACCAATAGGGATATTTATGGTGTCTTACCCTTTCAGAATCTCATTATGAAGATCTCCATCAAAGGCGCCGACTTGGAATCAGTGTTGCGACACAGCAAGGATTTGCCGAAACGTAGTGGCGGAAAGCTCCAAACATACGGTATTCAGTACAAAATTTCGGGCAACGATTTGTCGATCACACAGGTTGGAAAAAAGAATTTTAGTCCCGAACAGTATTATTCTACGGCGCTAAGTGATTTCCTTTACGCCGGCGGAGACGGGTATACGGAATTTGCCGCAAGGGCCAAAGCCGTCTCCCCGGATGGTTTTCCACTAAATCAGATTTTCTCGGATTTCATACGTGAAAAGAAGGAAATTACCAAGGATCTGGTGGAGTCTCTGAAACATCCTCCAAAAGGCAAAAACTAAACTACATGCGGACTTGGCCGCGTTGTACAAAAAAGGTTTGGTCCTTCAGTGACTTATCATTTGGGTATACTCTCGTTGAAACGGGTTTAATCATAACGCCTGTCCAGTGATCTATACCGGACTGCCTCAGCAACATGATTTGACTCGATATTCTCACTTTCATCCAAATCGGCGATAATACGAGCTATTTTTAAAACCAGGTGATAGGCGCGAGCAGACAATCCCAGACTTATGTTCCAGCCCAAAAACAGCGCAAACCATTGCTAATAGAGGATAAAGAGCGATTTATAACCTGATAATGTCGGCATGTAAATCTTCTTCCAGCAGTCGATAACACGAATTTATGTTTGACAACAACCACCCCTTTTTGATAGCTGAGTCGTGTTCCAGCTTCGTTGTTCGATGGCCAGATGTAGGCAGGCCCAAGGGGCGGAGCTTGAAGAGATACGATAAACATTCCTTATAGATAACCAATCTGGAGTGCCGTTTTTCGACTGGAACATGGGCCAGACGTTCCTCGACTTTTTCGAGAAAATCTAAGGAGCCCCGGTCTAACGCGCAATATTTCTTGATAAGAGATGCTTTCATTTGAGAGTTAGAAAAAATTCTATGTTTTGACAAACGATCCAATTGAATACTCCTAGCCCGGTTTATTCGAACCCTGATCTCCTCAGAAGACTCGCCATCTCGGTTTCCGGTTAGATCTCGCCAATCAACCGAGGGCACTTCGACATGAATATCTATTCGGTCCAGTAATGGGCCGGATATCTTCGCCCAATACCTTTCTATAGTTGGTCTGGAGCAGAGGCATTCATGTTTTGGGTCTCCCCTGTAACCACATGGTCATGGGTTCAGCGCTGCCACAAGCATCAAACGAGCCGGAAAAGTTACAGCAATATGGGCTCTTGAAATAGTTACTTCACCGTCTTCAAGCGGTTGCCTAAGCACTTCAAGCACATTTTTTCTGAATTCAGGCATCTCATCCAAAAACAATATGCCATTGTGCGCCAGGGAAACCTCTCCTGGGCGGGGAACAGCTCCACCCCCAATCAGACTCGCGTCCGAAACGGTGTGATGAGGCGATCTGAAAGGTCGACGAGTAACAATTGATTTGTCTTTACCGAGTAAGCCGGCAGCTGAATAGATTCGTGTTGTCTGCAAGGCTTCTTCAAACACAGGGTCAGGGAGAATAGTCGGAATTCTTTGAGAAAGCACGGTTTTGCGAGAGCCGGGTGGTCCTACCATCAAGACATTATGACCTCCGACTGCGGCCACCTCGACAGCCCTCTTAGCGTACTCCTGCGCCTTGATGTCCCGAAAATCCATAGGATAATTTCCAAAAGTTTTTGTGACTTCGTCCATATTAGGTTTTGCCGGTTCAACGGAAAATCTCCCCATGAGGAACGCGACCGCAGTAACGAGATTTGAGACCCCTAGCGATTCTATTCCGTCGACTACCGCAGCCTCGGCAGAGTTAGATTCGGGAAGAATGAAGTCTTTGAATCCCATATCACGGGCCGCAATGGCTATGGAAAGCGCTACCCTGACTTCTTTCACCCCTCCGTCTAACGAGAGTTCACCAACAATCATGTAACTATTTGTTTTTTCATTTGAGAGAAGATTTAATCCTATCAGAACACCTAGAGCTATCGGCAAGTCGAACCCAGAACCCTCTTTTCTCAATCCGGCAGGATCAAGATTTACAGCTATTCTCCTAGCTGGGAAAGGGAAGCCGCTGTTTACAATAGCGGATTTAACTCTTGCCGCGCTTTCCTTGACGGCGCTATCAGGAAGACCGACGATCGTCACCGCTGGTAGTCCGTTGTAAACATCTATTTATACTTCCACCGGGTAAGCGTCCATTCCAACCAACGCTCCGGAATGCACTTGGGCTAGCAATTTGGTTATCCCCCCTTCGAATCGTTTTTAGATCGTGATTGAATCTCCAGTAAGTGGAGATGGTTCAATGAATAACCTAAAGTAATATTACTAGATCGGGAAATTCTTTGCAAGAAGGTTTGTTATTGCTTGGGCGCTAACCGAAGAACCCTTGAGTTTATGTCGTCAAATATCTTTTGTCTGTATTTGGTTATAGACGCGTCATTCGACATTACCATGTCCAGTTGGCGAGTATGTATGATCAGATAACCTAGGACACGAAGTTTATCCTTCATGATTTCTTGGTCTAGCCCTTCACAGCGAGCAAATGCGCTGTCCTCTTTTATTTCAACTTTAAAATCAATGTCTTCAAGAATTTCCCCTACAAACATTGCTCGGCGTCTTCGTCTTGGGAAGTCCGCAGCGCCCCCTTTAAAAGCAAATCCCACATAGTTTTCTGGAGACCTTTCCCCAACAAGCGCCTCTATAGTCGAAAAGTGGAACCCGAATCTGGACGAAAGGCTACAGAAATTCCTGGAAAGCATAAAGTAGTTCCTTGCTGAATAGGCGGAGCGCATGGCCGGATCTAGGGCTGGATTTGCGGTAGCCTGCATAAGCACAGACATAAAGCCTTTTGCATCGACTGGAGGTGGCCCCTCCCATGGAACCGCCGTTATACCCTCCCATATGGCTAGCATTGGTATGGAATCAATATTGTCGATATGTACAAATTTCCCTTCAACGTCCTCCCTGAAACCATCATCTAAATTGATTATCCACCATTGCATGGGGACATCACAAACCAGTTGCTTGCTCGAACGTTTCTGAAAAACGATGTTCCTTACCGAAATTAAACATTTCATGAATCGATTTCTCATGGCAAAAACGAGTAATATCATGGAGTGTCTTGCACTTACGAGGGTGGAAATCCGGGCTGTCCGGGTCAAGAAGATTTAAAGGAACAATGTGCCTGGTGACCCTTTGGAGAATTTCAAATATCGGACTTCCTGCCATTAAATTTTTTCTTGAAGCTTTGGCTTCGAGCAAAGCTTCAATTTTGCCTAAATAAACGCGTCTATTGTCAGCGTCTACTGTTATTTCCTCACCATTATTTAAAATTTCATTTGCCCCTGAGAGTCCGAATATTGCAGGAACGCCGAACTCTCTAGATACATTCGCTAAGTGCCCGGTTATGCCACCAGTTTCGGTAATTACGGCTGCCGCGCTACCTAACATAGGGGCCCAACGCGGTAGGGCCTGGGTCGTGACGAGCACAGCCCCCGGCGGGAATTTGAGTTTGTCAACGTCGTTTCTAACAATGTAAACAGGTCCGAACGCCACACCGGGAGAGGCTGTTTGTCCTCCAAACGCTAGAACCGTTGATTCGGTATCGTTCAGCGCCTTTGAATAATTCTCACAGCTTTCGTGTAATTCGATTTCCTGTAGAGGTCGGCATTGTAAAATAAATATTGATCCGTTGAAGTCGATTGCCCATTCAATATCTTGAGGTCCGCCGTAGTGCCCTTCAAGTATTGTGGCCATTGTGGCCAGTTCCTTTGCTTGATTGTCTGAAATAGACTGAGTTCCACTCTTTTCCCCCGTCAATTCCTGCCTACAAACTCCTTCCTCCGGAAAACACACGAACTCCAGCTTCTTTTCTCTCACTGATTTATTGATTATTTCAAGTGGTTCGTTGCGGGATACTACAAATAGATCAGGGTCGATGGACCCATCAACTACGGCTTTTGGAAGCCCCCAGACCGAATTGATTAGAATTGAATGATCCCTTACATTCAATGGATTGCAGGAGTACATGACGCCACCGGCTTGCGCGTTGACCATCATCATGCACCCCACACACATGGCAATATCTTCGTCAGGAATCCCTCGATTCAAACGATATGTTATCGCAGGTAAACTGTATTTACTGGCGACTATGTCCTTGTAAGAATAAATTATGCTTTCAGCGCTAACGTTAAGAATAGACCGAAACTGGCCGGCAAAAGTCGTGCCTGATGAGTCTTCCCCAAGAGCGCTACTGCGCATTGAAACGCGAATTCCTTGCCCATAAGTTGTTTCAAGAAAGTGATATGCGGCTAATATTTCATTTTCCAGATCTATTGGCAAAGTCGCCCCTAGAATCAGGTTCTGAATGTCAGCGCTCAATCGATAGAGGTCGTCAATTCCCTCTTCATCCGTAGATTGGATTCTCCGATAAATTTCAGCCTGGAGATCGTTATGGGATACAAAGCGCTCATAGCCTTTGGCTGTGACCACAAAACCATCGGGCGTGGGTAGAGCGATCACGTTTCTGATCACACCTACATTAGCCATTTTTGCCCCGACCTCGTCTAAGAACTCTTGCTTCACTTTCGACAGCGCTAGAACAAGTTCGCTTCCTCGAAAAGATTTCTTGTAAGCCAAAGTCGAGTTGATATGGTCCTGAGATTGCTTAAAAGAATCGTAAAGTTCTCTGTACTTTCCTGGTGCCAACTCATCCAGATGTTTGATAATCTTAAACACGTTTACTGAAACCGCAGTGCAGTTTGAGCGTACAAACGACATCCCGTAAGGTTGGGAACCCTCCAGGGCTTTTTCCAAATCGGTCATTATTTCAAGCGCTTTATTGTTGGCTGTCAGCAGAAGCTTGAAGTTGTGATAGCGGTGTGCGAACGCGGCTCGCAGTTCTTCCACTGTAGAAAGTTCTTCAGGCGCGCGCCGTCCTCTGTATATAATTCGTCTTATAAATCTCGGTAAAATGCTCATTCGTAGAATAATGTCTAGCTTGAAATGTTACCCTAGTAAAAGTGTTTGGTCTTAAATCTCGGCCGAATCTGGATACTAAAAACTGGTTCAATACGCGATCCATCCAGAAGTTCGAAAAGGAAACCATGGGTAGTTACGGAAGGGCGCTTTTAAATATAGAAGCCGCTCCCTCCCCCTGTTAAATCTCTATCCAATCGGCTTAATGCTCTCTCCTCGAGCCTGCTTTCATTTCTAATCCGAGGCCTTCGAAGAGGAATAAGATCGCAAAGCCCCACCACAAGGTGTAAATTACATAAAACACTAACGCAAAGGACAAAATTCCTGCTCTTGAAAAAGCGCTTTCCGGTTTGATGTTAAAGAAATTGTAACCTACTTCAACCCCTCTCTTAATGACGGAGGAAACTAAATTCGCTTCCTTGAATAGTTTTTGCCGTGTCATGTCTTTCCCAAACTCTTTTAAGGCGCTCCACCACGCGAACATGGCGTCGAGCCCAGAAAAACCATACTTGGCTTGCAATTCGGAGTCACGATTATAAAACATTGCGTCAGAGTCTTTTATCACAACAGTCAGAATCTGTCCTAGATCTCCCGAAACCTCAAGGAGAGTTCCTTCCGCAGTGACACTGGCTCCAGCCACATTAAGAATTTTGACCACACGTTCAGCCAATTCGGAATTTCTTAGCTTGATACTGACATGAAAACTTCTTCCAATAAATGGTTTGGTCTTCTTCTCTAATTCGGGGATGAAATAAGTTGAACCTTTGGATATTGAGTTGAAAAGTCTGTCAGAGGCTTCCAGAGCGTTCTTCCCATCGCCAAATTTCGGCATGAACATTATTGCAAGGATTACGATAAAGCTTATTGCAAGGACAAGTCCTTTAATGAAGTTTGCCTTGTCTCTTATAATCATTGTTTTATACCTCCCCCCTAAGAGTCTTAATACCGGAGACAAATTTGCTGATAACCCATATGGCGAATGCGCCGACGACGGCCCAGAATATGATTGATCCGACGAAATCTATTCCCTTGGCTAATGATTCAGAGATGTTTATGACTTCCATTTGTTTGAGTTTTTCCGGCATGGCAAAAAATCTATTAAAGAAACCGGCAAGAATTGTGATTGCGTAAAATCCGCGAATATGGATCCCTTTCACTACCTTTGTGGTTAAAGCGCCAACTTGTATACCTATAAGCGATCCCAAAAGCATGCCCATTGCAAGCGTATAAAAGATAAATCCGTAAATCGCGTACTGGAAAATTGCGCCGTATCCTGCGGTAAAGATGATTTGGAGGATATCGGTCCCAACTGTAGTGAAGGAAGAAACCCCTAAAATGTAGACGAACATTGGAAAAGTTAGAAATCCTCCTCCAACGCCCATGATAGCGGCCGCCATCCCTACTATGGCTCCGCAAATCGCCACGAAAAGAGCTGGGATTTTCTTGCCCCCGGGTTGCAGGTCTTCATCAAACGTTATTAGGGGAGGGATCTTTGCGGCCTGTAACTTTGCAGGGAGACCTACCTTTCCTGATGCCGCCTCCTTTCCATGAGGGCTTTCTCCTCCATGGGCGCCAACGTCACCTTGAGCTTTACGCAGTTTTAAGAAATCTATCAAAGCATAAAACCCTAGGAAACCGAGTAACACCACATATACTATGCTTATGAATAAATCACTCAATACCGGATTATATTCATATATCGTCCTGTTGATATAACCTCCGCCTGTAACGCCAATTCCTGATCCAACAAGAAATGCTATCGCCAGGCCGACGGACACATTACCGAGTTTCCTATGCACGGCTGTGCCCATAATAGCTTTGGCGAATATATGGAACAGATCTGTCCCTACGGCCAGTATACCTTTAACCCCGATGCTCATTAGCGCCGGAGTGATTACAAATCCACCGCCTGCTCCGATACAGCCGGTAATAAGACCTGCGCACATTCCCACAGCGATTGAAACAACAAAGATAGTCGGGTTATAATAAGATGGCTGGTAAGCTTTATGGCCCCCAAGATACTGATCCGCAGCCAGCGCCAGCCCTGTCAACGCTGCTGGAATCAGCATGATTGCTAGAGCCCAAAGCTTTTTCTTGTTATGTAGGATGTTCATAGATGTTTCATAGTCCCATCTTGCGTGTGCCTCGGAGGCTACCATGAACATCTGATACAGTTGCCTCATGTGTTTCATTATTTTCATCCTCCGTCTTCTGGGTTCCTTTTGGTCGAGCATAAAATGGGGTTGCAATAGTCATGCCTCGAAGAAGATACTTGCCTCGAGTTTAATGTCTTGGAATTATGACTAATGTGGAAGATGAAAAGTCAATCAGGTCAATTTTCGTATAACGAGGTGTCAGTATATTTTACAAAATGAAAAAGAACATTCAAAACCTAGATGTTCATAATAAGTCTCGCGCGGAGGTAAGACGGAAGCAACTAGCCAACCAAATCGGAAGCGTTCATGGTTGATCCTCCTAATTTGTTTGGCTGTAGCCTTTCTTTTTATAAGCGTCCTGAAGTTTGTAAAGAAGGTCGTCGATGTCCACAGGTTTCATCAAGTAATCAAATGCGCCGAGTTCCATCCCCTTGATTGCGACTTCGACGTTTGCATGACCCGTCAGCATGATTACTTCTACCGAGGGAGCAACTTCCTTTATTCTTCGGAGTGTTTCTATACCATCCATCCCCGGCATCTTGACATCTAGTACTACAACATCGCAGACAGACTGGGACAAGAAGTCCAAGGCTTCCTGTCCACTGGTTGCGGAGTAAACTTCAAGATTGCGTTTACGAAGCCGTTTTGAAAGGGGTACTACAAAGTCTGTTTCATCATCCACCAACAGGACTTTGAATTCACTCACTTATTTATCCTCCCTCTTGAGTGGAGAAATCTGTCGCCAGCTCCAATTTCGCTATAAACCGGAAGAATCAGCTCACGAATTGAGCTGTCAGTTTAAAGGGAACTCAAAACTCTTCATATTGTTCCACTTCACCGATTTCCAAGTCTGATGAAGGCTCATTGCCTGCATTTACTCTAGGGCTTCTGTTTTCAACAATCTTGGAACGTATTGCGGCCAAGGTATCAGGATTTTCCTTCAAAAATGTCTTAACATTTTCTCTGCCTTGACCAATTCTATCATCACCATAGGAATACCATGCCCCGGATTTGTCCACAATCCCATTCTCCACGGCGAGGTCCAGTATTTCTCCAGCGGAAGAAATTCCTTCATTGTACATGATGTCAAATTCAACTTGTCTAAACGGTGGTGCCATTTTGTTCTTTACAACTTTTACACGGGTCCTGGAACCGGTGATGTTTTCGCCTTCCTTGATTTGGCCGATGCGGCGAATATCCAGTCTCAACGAGGCGTAGAATTTGAGAGCGTTTCCGCCTGTTGTGGTTTCTGGGTTTCCGAACATGACGCCAATTTTTTGACGCATCTGGTTGGTGAAAATTACCGACGTATTAGACCTTGATATGGCCGCGGTCAATTTCCTCAACGCCTGTGACATCAAACGGGCTTGAAGCCCCATGTGGGAATCACCCATCTCTCCCTCGATCTCAGCTCTTGGTACCAAGGCGGCCACGGAATCAATCACGATTACATCCATAGCGCCGGATCGAACCAGAATTTCGGTGATCTCCAGCGCTTGTTCGCCAGTATCAGGTTGAGAAACGAGAAGCTCATCAGTTTTTACACCCAGTCGTTTAGCGTAATGAATGTCCAATGCATGCTCTGCGTCGACAAAGGCGGCGTATCCGCCATGTTTCTGCGCCTCAGCTATGATGTGCAGACAAAGGGTAGTTTTTCCGGAGGATTCTGGGCCGAATATCTCGGTGACCCTACCTTGCGGTACTCCACCTATGCCAATAGCCAAATCAAGCCCCAACGACCCGGTGGAAATCGCTTTCACATCGGGTATTGCTCCTGAATTGCCCAGCTTCATTATTGAGCCACGTCCAAACTGTCTCTCGATTTGTGTTACCGCTAGTTCTACGGCCCTAAGTCGTTCCGATTCCGGTCTCGTTCCTTCAATGGAATCTATTGTTTTCTTATTCTTGGCCATCTAAGATCCTTTCTGACCCATGATAAAAAAAACGATATCGCTGTCCATACGCCTCGGTCGTTTGATCCCAAAGGTCCAAGGCTTCAGTGGCGTTAAATCCCCTGGTCATTAGATGAAAGGCCAGGATAATTTGTTGTCTGTCTGAATAAAACATTACCATTATATTACAAGGACCTCGAAAATTGGTTTTTATATTTTGATTAGTGCAAAAATTGTCATACAAGCCGTTGCATATTCAAGGTGAAACGATTTCCAGACGTGCCGATTGACGACACAATGGCCATGGACAGATGAACATCATATCAGCAAGTCGCCGAACCGATATCCCTGCATTTTATTCGGATTGGGTTGTGGATCGATTCCGTGCGCAATCGGTAAATGTAATCAATCCATTTAACAATAAAGTTAGCACCGTTTCTCTAGTTGCTGAAGATGTTATCGCAATTGTTTTCTGGACCAAGAATGCTGCTCCTCTTACGCGTTATTTAGACGAGCTTTCAGATAGCGGTTACCACTTCACATTTCTCTATACTATAAACAATTATCCAAAATTAGTGGAACCTGAGGTCCCAGATATTGATCTTACTATGAAGACCGTGGAACATTTATTTAAGAAATACGGACAGAGCGTATTGCGCTGGCGTTATGATACTATAGTATTCACAGAGTTCCTAGACAGATCCTGGCATAAAAGAAATTTCTCAAAACTGTGTGACCTTATGGGACCGTTTATTGATGAATGTATATTCAGCATTTGTGATTACTATAAAAAGACTAGAAAGAAAATAGGGACCCATTTGCCGGATTATCGGGAACCCGATCAGGCTGAATCGGTGGAATTTGCTTTGGAACTGGCTGACATATCATCGAACTACGGTATCAATATGTTATCATGCGCACACGATTTTCTAGCTCAGGGTCCAATAGCGCCGGCCAGTTGCATTGACGGGGAATTCTTGAAGGGGTTATTTTCTTCTGCTGATAAGAAGCGTTTGATTGATGAAATAGGCAGAAAACCAACCAGGAAAGATTGCAGATGCGTGGCGTCCGTTGACATTGGACGATATAACACATGTCGGCACGGATGCATCTATTGTTATGCCACGAATTAGTTTGAGGACAGAACCACGCCAATACGCAAAAAGGCGTGCGGATTTTGGAGTCAGGACAAGCCGAAGTTATCACTCTGGATTGCTAAAATCCTAAAACTGTCTATTATGGTTACATCTTTTTTGATATAATAAACAAATTAGTTATAAATGGCGCTGTTTTTACAGGCTGGTTTTCAAGGTGCCGTACAAGTGATTTTGCGATAATGAAGTTTGAAGAAACCAACATAGAAAACGATCTTGATTTTGATCTGGCGGATGGCCTTGAACCGGAGCGTCTCGTTTTGCCTTCAACTCTGGTGATTGACAAGGCTGAAACAGAAAGGATCCTCAAATATTGCATTATTGCGGCCCTCCTTCTTCATGTTCTTCTGTTAATAATTGTGACCAGAGTGGGGAGGTTTCAGCCTTCGCATTCTCTGCTCAAACCAGGAGAAAAGATAACCCAGGTCAGATTGGTAGAACCTCAGGAATCGTGGAAGGACAAAGAGCCACCACCCGAACAGGCTGCGGCAATTTCAGATAGAGATCACACCGCGCTCAAGCAGAAACTTCCCAAATTACCACTTCCACCAAAGCCTCCGATAGGGTCGATGCAGGAACCTCAGAGGAGGATGGCTTCATTAACCCCACCAGTAGCGCCGGAGGACCTGATTAAGAAAAAGGCTGAACCGCCTGAAGACGAAGCCAAGAAGCCTTTGCCTCAGGAGAAGTTTCAAAACAAGGCTCGAACTCTCGAAAAGGAAGTCGCCCCGAGCAATTCAAAAACGAAGGACCGTAAAAAGAATATAGATCTCCGGCCGACTCCAAGTGAAATGGCCAAGGGTCTGTCTCGTTCGTTCAGCGGGCCGAATGACTTCTTCCCGAACGGTGACATTGAAGAGGCCGTAGTAGACATCAACACAAGAGAAGACAAGTTCTTTTCATACATGCTTCAGCTTAAAAGAAAAATTCAGGGAGTGTGGGTTTACCCCGCCTCTGCGGCCCAATCAGGGCTAGGTGGTAGTCTGGCTCTGGAGTTTTCAATTGCAAAGAATGGTGACCTTCTGTATGTGAATCTGCTAGATTCATCCGGACATTCCATACTCGATGAATCGGCCATCAAAGCAATTAAGTCGGCCGCCCCATACTATCCGTTCCCCCCTAGACTGCACGCAAAGAGACTCAAGATTAGAGCAAACTTTATTTATGTGACCAGCAACTTTATTAGGAACATTATGTAAAATGGGCGGTTGAGGGGTCTAGTTAACTATGGCTTTGCGGTATAATCCTGTCCAAGTAATTACCCACTTAAAAGCTATTTCAATGGCCAGCGTTATGTCTTGAAAACTATCGCTTAATAAGTTATCATTAGAATAGATAGCCTCGAACGCATGTGTCGAGGCTTTGAGTTGTCTTTTCTTCGTGGGATGTGTGTTTCTCTCACGACTTTTGATTTGGGTCTGGATGGAGGTCTCAGAATGGCTTACGGTCTAGGAGTGCTGTTGATAGCACTGGCGTTCTCGTGGTCCGCCAGCGCAGCAGCCTACGAATTTTCCGGAAAATTGGAACGCTTGGATTTCAATTCTGTCACGTTACTTGGTAAAAACAGTGACAAAAAGACGGGAAGAATTTGTAAGGAGCAGCGAGCGCAGGCAGCCAAGTTTCTGGGCAAGTCGGTCATAGTTAACTTCGAGAAACAGCAAGGGGAGGAATGGGCCATCAGTTTTGAAGCCCTAAAATAAAAAAGTAAGGACGTTTGGTTTACCAAACGTCCTTACAAGTCATTTCAATTGTAAATCCTTGTCAGTTAACGCTATCGAGGGGTAAAATCTCGTATGATTTCCTAACTTCCTGCCTAGCTGCCAATTCATATTTATTCAGCCTTTCTTTCATTTCTTTCACACAAGATTCGTCCGGACATTTTTTCGACCCCATCTCTATTGCTTTCTTTTGATGCTCTACGGCCTTCAACGGATCCCCCTGCTTGAAATAAGCCTCGGCTATCGTCTCCTGGAATACACCATCCTTGGCGCCCATCATATCAAGGGCCTTTTTTGCCAAATCCATGGCTTTCGAAGTGTCCTGGAGTTTCTCATCCGGACAGGTTAGCAAGAACCATGCGGTATCCTGAATGGTCCACGCGTCGTTTGCGCCCATCTTGGCAATTTTCTGAAAATCGTCATAGGCGTCCTTGCATTTCCCCATTCTGCTCAGAATCCAGGCTCTCATGCGATAACCCTCGATGAAATTGGGGTTGTATTCTAGCGCTTTGTTAATATCTTTCAGTGCCTTTTCATTGTCTTGGGCCCTGGAATATAGATCAGCCCGTTGGGCATAGGCCCAAGAATATTTTGGATTTAACTTTATGGCCTCTGAGAAATCCTTCATGGCCTCGTGCGGATGTCCCTTAATTTTGAGGATTATACCCTGCTGGCCGTATGCTTGAGCGGATGGGCTTTTAGCTAATGCCGCGCTGGCGTCTTCCGTCGCTCGATTCAAATCTCCCAACTGCACGTAGACTCTGGATCTGCCAACATATCCAACAGCGTCACCCGGATTGGCTGTAATGTATTTGTCGAAAAGTTTTAGAGCGTTATCAAAATCCTTTTTGGAAAGAGCTTGATTTGCGGCTACCAAATCGGGGTTTTGCCCGCCTTTTAGCATTTGTCCCCAAGGGAAAAAGAACACTATGACGACGGCAATAATCCCTAGGATCAAAAACCCCATGAAACTATAAACAGATGCTCCTTCCTCTTTCCGAAGACTTAGATTCGGCGCTGGCACGCATTCACGATTCATCATTCTCTGCACTCCTTCATTATGAATTTCTTGAGAAGAACTCCCTTTGTTCTCCCCCTTTCGAAATATTACCTAACTTTCTAGACAAGAAATCATTTCGCCTAGTTTAAGAATCAAATAGGTCCGACTGACGCTGCCCACACCAAATCGGACGCGGGTGTTGACTTAAGTTCAAATTTAGAATTATAACCAATTCGTTAATTTAATCAATGTCAATTTATTTACTAATCGACCAGAGTAATTTTTTTGAATAGAGGCGCTGTGAATTTGACGGAAAAGACAAGTCAACAAATTGAGGCAGTGTTTTTTGATTTTGGGGGAGTTTTGGCGGAAGAAGGCTTCAAAGAAGGTCTCATGGCCATAGGAGCCGCATCTAATCTGGAACCACAAAAGTTCTTTGAGATAGCGCAGCGAGCGATTTATGAAACCGGATACATAGTTGGAAATGCTTTAGAGGCTGATTATTGGAACGTCATCAGAAAGGAAACCGGGATCAATATCTCCGATTTTGATATGCGAACGGAAATCCTTCGCAGGTTTACGGTGCGACCTTGGATGCTTATAACTGTTGATAGACTGAGATCAAAAGGCTATTTTGTCGCCCTGTTGAGTGACCAAACCAACTGGTTGGATGAATTGGACGCCAGGAGCCATTTTTGCGGACAATTCGATGCTGTCTTTAATTCGTATCATCTCGGAAAGGGCAAGCGGGATACGTCAGTCTTTCGGGATGTGGCTTCAATATTGGGAGTTTCTCCGGAATCTTGCCTCTTGATTGATGACAATTCTGGTAACACAGCTCGCGCATCATCACTAGGATACAAAACTATACTTTATAATGGACGAGATTCGTTATTTGAGCAATTATTGGCGCTTGGAGTTTTCAGTGAAGATGACTTAAAAGGCACGATTCCTGGCGATGAAATCGAACAGCCAAGATCAGATGACGAAACGATTCTCAGGCAACGTTAGTATCTTTATTTATAACGCTGCACATCTAAAATTATCCCTTGAATCGACTTGTTCCAACATCTTAACTAAATCTCAGGTTATTTATTAAGCATACACGTCAATATTTTTTTTTGATTAGATTTTTAATAAGGGGTACCGATATCTATGCGCCGTCGATCCTATTTTGGGAACTATATTGACTTTTACTTGGAAATTTGATATGTTACACGTCAGAAATCCTTTTTAATAATTTGCGAATCTCAAAAAGTTCCAAGGGATGGGTGCCCTAAATCATGAAATCTGTAAAGTCGGTGGGCAAATTCCCCACGGTTGTGCCGATATTGCCCCTCCGGGATATGGTTATATTTCCAAGCATCGTGATTCCCCTGTTTCTTAAGGGCGCCAGAGTGGTTAAGTTAGCAGAATCTCTTCAGTGTGGTTCTAATCTGGTCGGCCTTTTTTATCAGAAAGCCCGCAGCCAATTTGGTGTTTGGAGCGAAGAACTCTCTCCTGTAGGTGTATTAGCTAGAGTTGAAAAGATAGTTTCAGTTGAAACTGGAGGGGTAAGGGCTGTCGCTGAGGGACTTTGCCGAGTCTGCCTAATCAGCAAGGTTAAGAATGATCCCTATTTGACAGCCGAGGTTGGACTAGTCGAGGAGAAAGCATGTGAAAGTGATTTCCACGACGCCTTGGTAGCAGGGGTTGTGAGCCAGTGCAAGATGGCGGAGATCCTAGGGAAAACCGTAAATCTTCAGATGCTGAAATCCATCGAACAAGCCCGAGATATTGGGGAGCTGGCCGACCTTATTGGATCTCAAGTGTCCATCAAATCGGAATCCAAGCAGGACCTTCTCGAAATTCTGGACCCAATAGAGAGATTACGCAAGTCTATGGCCTATTTCAAGGCTGATATAGATAACTTCGTTAGTAAACCGATAGTTTCCACTGAGCCCCTCGCTCCGTCGGTTGGCTTCAAAAGACCGTCAGGTTCTGAGACTAGGAGGCAGCTTAAGACATTCCAAAGGGATTTCAGTTCTGACGATGACCCCAATATAGCAGAACTGAAAGGATTCCAACTGAGAGTTCGCGAAAACGGTATGCCTCCTGATGTGGCTGAAGCGGTCACCAGGGAGATCCAGCGTCTTGAAAGGATCCCTCCGCATTCTCCTGAACATATAGTCTCAAGGACCTACGTGGATGTGCTGACTAGCTTGCCTTGGGACAAGACTACCCAAGATCATCTGGATATCGTGAGGGCCCGAAGGACGCTTGACCGGGACCATTACGATCTCACCATAGTCAAAGAACGCATCATGGAGTTTTTGGCTGTTCGCAAGCTCAAGGTTGACAACAGGGGGCCAATTCTCTGTCTTGTAGGTCCACCTGGAGTTGGTAAGACATCCTTGGGGCGGTCAATCGCCAGAGCAATGGGAAGAAAGTTTGTTCGAGTTTCGTTGGGTGGCGTTAGGGATGAAGCTGAAATACGTGGCCACAGGAGGACTTACATTGGGGCTATGCCCGGCAGAATCATCCAGGAAATCAGAAGAGCCGGGACAAGCAATCCCGTCTTTATGTTGGACGAGATCGACAAGGTAGGACAAGACTTCCGAGGAGACCCTGCCAGCGCTCTTTTGGAGGCGCTGGACCCTGAGCAGAATTCCGGATTCATGGACCACTATCTGGATATGCCTTTTGACCTCAGCAAGGTAATGTTTATTGCCACGGCAAACCAGGTTGATTCCATTCCGCGTGCGCTCAAGGACCGTATGGAAATAATTAGAATTTCCGGTTATACGGACGAAGAAAAAGAAAAAATTGCTGAACTTTTTCTCATTCCTAAGGCTCAGGAACAAAATGGGGTCAAAGATTACAATATAACTTTTGAGTCATCAGCCACCAGGAAACTAATAAACGGTTATACCAGGGAAGCGGGTGTAAGGAATCTAGAGAGGGAAATAAATTCTGTTTGCAGGAAAATCGCTCTAAGGATCGCTCAGGGGCAGCCGATTAAAAAATTCGTAGATCCGGCCATAATTGAGAATTTATTGGGGGCTCGGAAGTACTATTCAGAACTAGCTGAGGAAACGGACAGGGTAGGGATTGCAACAGGCCTCGCTTGGACTGAAAATGGCGGCGAGATCATTTTTGTTGAGGTCACAGGTTTCGGTGATCGCACTGGTTTGATACTAACGGGTAACATGGGAGATGTAATGCAAGAGTCCGCGAGAGCGGCGTTGAGTTACATGAGGCACTCATGCGAAAGCTTTGGACTGGACAAGAAACGTTTCTCGAATACTGAACTTCATGTGCATGTTCCATCGGCGGCAATCCCCAAGGATGGACCATCGGCAGGTGTGACAATCGCGGTGGCCCTCGCTTCACTTTTCACTGGTACTGCGGTCCGACGGGATGTGGCAATGACAGGTGAACTCACATTGCACGGTAGAGTTCTCCCCGTTGGTGGAATCAAGGAAAAACTTCTTGCTGCAAGACGCGCAGGAGTCAAGGAGATTATTCTACCTTCAAAAAATTTTCCCGACGTTAGATCGTTTCCGGATCATGTAACGAAAGGGCTCGTTTTGCATTTTGTTAGTGACGTTGGGGAAGCGATATGTGCGGCGCTTGCCACCAATCCCGGTTTTCCGGAATTTTCGATGGAGCGTCAAAGAATTCTACCGCTTTTTTCGGATTGCCGGTCTGACATGTGCTGAGTGTCAAGAAGATATAGCCCTATCTTTGTGAAAGGTTGAGGTCCCTGCTTATCAGTTCGAGCAGTGAAATACGCAACTGCTGTGGAGACATGGACACTTTGACTCCGGCAGCGCGGCGATGTCCACCTCCACCCAATTCAGAAGCGATTGCAGAAACATCAATTAGTCCCTTGGATCTTAGGCTGGCCTTACAGAGATTGTCCGAAAGTTGGGTGATCAGGCCACCGACTTCAACCCCTCGAGTTTCTCGAAGCCTGTTCACGAGATTTTCTCCCTCTGACATGTCCGCTCCGATTTCGTCAAAATCTTCAAGGTCCAAATGACTAAGGATCAGTTTCCCATCCAGGAGAATTTCCAGCCGCTCAAGCATTAACCGTTCCAGAGCCAACCTTGTCACGGCAAATTCTTCGAAAAGATTTCTGGTGATTTCGTAATTATCAACACCTGGTTCCAAAAGTTTGGCGGCAAGTTCAAATGTCTTGCTTGTTACACCAGCGAACTTAAAACAACCGGTATCCGTAATTAGCCCTGTATACAGGCATTTCCCCACGTCCAAACTTAACGGATGACCTGCCTTATCAAGTATTTCGTAGACTAGTTGAGTTGTAGAGTTTGCATGCCGCTGAACATAATTAATATCCCCGTATCCCGGGTTAGTGGGGTGGTGATCAATATTGAGCAGTCTTGAAGAATTACGCAGGCTGTCGATTTGAGGACAGATTCTATTTTCCGCTGCTACATCCAAAGAAATTATGTATGAGGGATTAGAATTGAGAGAATCTAAACCCATTAGTACATCATTTTTGCCTGGCAAGAATTCAAACAGCGTCGGAAATTTTGTTCCAAGAATAGGTACAGCGGTTTTACCCATTTCTTTAAGAGCTGCATACATTCCGAGAAGTGATCCAATTGCGTCACCGTCTGGATTAACATGGGTAACTACTAAGAAATTGTCATGTTTATTTATAATTTCAGCTACTTGTTCAATCATTATCGTCGACCGCAGTTGCTTCTATTTCTTTTAGCAGCCTGGAAATCTTCACTGAATGATCAAAGGAGGAATCATAGTAGAAAGTCAATATGGGAATATATTTGAGGTCCAATTCTTCTTTCAATCGATGACGAATGAATCCCTCGGCTTTAGCCAATCCCTTAAGATGAGCGTCGACCTTCCCATCGGTTAAGCTTGAGAAAAATACCCTGGCGGATTTTAGATCAGGGCTCATCAATACATCTGTTATTGTCACTCCTGAGACCCTGGGATCCTTAATGTCGTGAGTTAGAATGTCAGATATTGTTTGTTTTAAAAGTTCTGATACTCGCTCTTTCCTGAATTGCCCCATTGGTTTGCTACTTTTCTTGATCCGGATAGTGTTACAAATTCACGAAACTGGCTCGATTTGGGGTTAATTCGCACAACTGGTCTTTATAGGAAGGTCCTCAGGGATTGTCAGCTATTCCTAAGGCTTTAAATTTCCGAGCCTAAGAACCAGGATTTCTGGATTCAATGAAATTCCCCACATGGCATGATTTCAACGCAAAAACTGACTACCTCGGCCAGGTACAAGTTCTCGATATATTCATTAATCGTCTCAAGCATTCTATGAGCATGGCCTGAATCATTGGACACTACCGCCATTCCCAGGGAACATAATTGCCACTTGTCATTATCCTCGACTTCAGCTATCGAAATGTCGAATTTGGACCGAACCTTCCCGAGAATACTTTTGACTACTTGACGCTTCTCCTTCAAGGAAGAAGATTGATGGATCACAATTTTTAATAAGCCGATTCCTACAAACATGAAATCCTGGCGTCACAATGCCCGATTCAACGACGCTTTGCCTACCCTGGCTAGAGGTTATAATCACGCAAGCTTCGCTGACTCACGTTCTACTACAAAAGCTTCTATTATATCGCCTACTTTCATGTCCCGGTAATTCTCTAAACTAATGCCGCATTCGTATCCTTCCAACGCTTCTTTAACATCATCCTTAAAGCGTTTCATGGAGGATATCTTTCCCTGATGGACCACAACATTGTCTCTAAGCAGCCTTATTTGATTGGATCTTTCGATCTTACCGGAAACCACATGACAACCAGCTATAACACCAATCTTGCCAACCTGGAATGTCTGACGCACCTCGGCGCGGCCAACGACTGTTTCCTTTTCAATCGGCGCCAGCATACCCTCAATGGCTCGACGCACATCTTCGATCGCGTCATAAATCACTGTGTAAAGTCGCACATCCACCTTTTCCTGCTCTGCCAACTGGGTTGTTTTGGGGGTGGGGCGAACATTGAAACCGATGATGATAGCCTCGGACGCTGCTGCCAGCATTATATCGGATTCATTGATTGCTCCAACGCCTCCGTGGATTACCCTGAGCTTGATTTCCTGAGATGGAATTCCCAACAAAGCTTCTTTCACCGCCTCGACAGACCCTTGAACATCTCCTTTTACAATCAAGTTAAGTTCCTTGACTTCTTCAGTCTGCATGCGCGCTATGAGTTCTTCGAGAGAGGCTGGACTTGTGGAGGCCGCTTCGTCTTCACGATGTTTGATCATTCGTTGAGTCCCAATTTGTCTGGCAAGCTTTTCTTCCTCAACGACCATAAGTATCTCGCCAGCCTCAGGAACACTCGAAAATCCTTGTATCTCAACAGGGGTCGATGGAGTAGCTTCAATGACGTTTCTACCTTCATCGTCAAGCATTGCCCGGACTTTACCGTAATGCACGCCCGCCACAAATGGATCCCCCAATTTTAGTGTTCCTTCCTTTATAAGGACAGTGGCTATAGGGCCTTTGCCTTTATCCAGTCTCGCTTCAACTATGGTACCAGTAGCGCGTTTGTTTGGATTGGATCTCAGCTCCATTATTTCGGCCTGTAGCAATATCAGATCCAATATCTCTTCGACCCCCTGACCGGTTTTTGCGCTAACATCCGCAAAGAGAGTATCGCCGCCCCACGCCTCTGGTATGAGGTTGTATTCACTGAGTTCACGTAAGACGCGGTCCTTGTCGGCTTCCGGTTTGTCAATTTTGTTGATTGCGACCAAGATTGGAACGCCAGCCGCCTTGGCATGATTTATAGCTTCTTTTGTTTGGTCCATGACCCCGTCGTCCGCCGCCACAACCAATATGACAAAGTCAGTGACCTGGGCCCCCCTCGCTCTCATTGCGGTAAACGCTTCGTGACCCGGTGTATCAAGGAAAACCAGTTCTCCGCGGGGTACCTTAACCTTATAAGCGCCAATGTGCTGAGTGATTCCTCCGGCTTCCTGGTCCGTAACGTGTGTTGATCTAATACGATCCAAAAGAGAAGTCTTACCATGATCTACGTGTCCCATTACGGTAATAACGGGGGGGCGGGAAACAAGGTTTTCTTCAGTATCAAGTATTTTGGAGGGAAGCAAGTCCTGCTCGGAAGGCCGACTCGTTTCGGTTTCAAATCCAAATTCACTTGCTACCAGCGTCGCTGTGTCGAAATCCAGGACTTCATTCATCCCCGCAGCTACACCTAGCGGCAGAAGATGTTGGATGACTTCAGCCGCTTTAACACTCATTTTGTGAGCAAGGGTCGAAACTGTTACTGTTTCAGGTAGCTTGAGTCGCCTTTTAATGGCTTTAGGCACGGTAATTTCGGTTTTCTTGAGCCTGACTTTCTTTGCTTTGCCTCGACGTCCACCTCTATATCTGTCGTCGTAAAGATCCGAAACGTTGATTACTTCCTTGCGCCTACGTATTGCCTTACCCTTGTCTTCTTCAGGACGTTCGTCGACTACTCGCCCCTTTTTGTCCTTACGCTTTTTCACGCGATTTTTTTCATCAATCGGAACTTCGGGAACGAATTGGCGAGTTGTAATCTCAGGTCTGATGCTTGGACGTGGTGTCGCCTCGGTTGCACGAGGCCTTGGCCCAAGAGGTGGGCCCGTAGGCCTAGGACTTGTAGACTCGACGAATTGAGTCCGAGGACTTGGTCTCTCAGGGGCACGCTGAGGCTGTTCTTTTTTGAGTTCCACCTTGCCAATAATTTGGGCTGGTTGAATTCGTTTGTCCTTCTTTTTCCTTTTCTTTGCGGCCCTGTCGTCTATTTCTCGTTGTTCTTCTGCCGAGGTGAGTGGTCGTGTCGTCGACTCAGCTTCCCCAATGTTAATGTTCAGATCAGGCACGATCGGCTGCCCTGCAGTTTCAAAATCAACCGGAGGTTCTTCTCCCGATAGCTCGTGTTTGAGGGAGGTGGGCACCGTTTCCTTTTCGCTTTTGGGGCTCCGTAAGACGGCGCGTCTATCCTGATGTTGCGACATTGTCGTTGCGTGGCGCTGCAGAGCAGGCGCTTCCCCTGGAATTGACGTGGTAGAGGCGGGACGGGGACTCACCTTTTCCCCCGATGAAACCGACAGAGCTTGTCTGACTTGAGGCTTGGGTGGAGCCATTTCGATTATCCGCGCTGCTTCGTGACGCTTGGATCTGTGTTGAATTTTCTTGGTTTCCGATACCACAAATGTTGCATTGGTTTTGGGGGCCTCTAATGGACTCTCTGTCGTTTCATAAGGCTCTTCGAATTCAGTAGATACTGTTTCTGGGGACATAGTGGACTCTTCTTGGAATTCCTGGACTGGCGTGTTTTTTGTACGTCTTCTGATAACGGTAGGCCTTATGCGCTTTTCGACTACCTCTCTTTGGGGGAGAGCAGACACGAGATGAGTCCTCAAAGCTGCCGGATCGTCAGTGATCAAAGAACTTTCGGGTCCATCAACCTCGTAACCCATAGTAACTAATTCCTTGAGTAAGTCTTCGTTTTTGACCTTCAAGTCTCTTGCAAGGTCATCAACGGTCAAAATGGTCATCCGCATACCCCTTTTTCTAAGCCTTTTTAAAAATGCTCTCCACTGAAGGAATTATTTCAATTTTAGTCCTCAGGGCTTTTTCAAGTCGTCCTTTTTTTAAGGCCTTTTCAGCGCACTTAACGAGTGGGCAAATGTAACAGGCCCTGCCGCCAAAATTCGTTTTGTTATCGGTCAATATCAGCTTTTTGTCATGAGATTTCATTCGTATCATTTCGATGGCCGGTCGTCTATTACGACATCCGACGCAAGTTCTCACGGGAACGTGGCCGCGGTTCATTTTATGATCAATCCAGTTGCTGCTGAACTGTCAGGCTATGGCCTGTGCTGAGTCATCTTCGTTGTCCTGAGATTCGGCGGAACTCTCATCACCGGTTTCAGATTCCGCGATCTTTTCAGGTGAACTTGCCAGGTATTCGTTCGCCCCTTCCTGTAACATCAAGGCCTTTTCATTGGTTATTCCCATAAAACTTGTCAGTTCCGCAATTGAGGCTCGGGCGATATCTTCAGGGTTTCGATATCCATTGTCGAAAAGAATAGTAGCCGTCTCTTCATCCATCCCGTCTACTGCCAACAAACGCTCGAAAGATTCTCCAGTGATCTTTTCCTCTTTAGATTCGCTCCTGACGTCAATTTTCCAACCAGTCAGTCGGGCTGCAAGTCTTACATTCTGCCCCTTTTTCCCTATCGCTAGGGAGAGTTGTTCATCATCCACTATGACTTCCATTGTGCTTGAAATCTGATCTATTATGACCTTGGAAATCTGCGCTGGCTGAAGGGCGTTACAAACGAACCTTGCAGGCTCGTCATTCCACGGAATTATGTCGATTTTTTCGCCGCGGAGTTCCTGAACGACAGCTTGAACCCTGGAACCTTTCATGCCTACACAGGCGCCAACTGGATCCACATCCGCATCAGTAGACCTGACGCCGATTTTAGCCCTTTGACCGGGTTCTCTCGCTGCGCACATGATTTTTACAATACCTTCGGCAATCTCTGGAACTTCCTGTTCAAAAAGTTTTACAAGAAAAGAAGGATCAGATCTTGAGAGTATGATTTGGGGGTCCTTCTGGGTCCGTTTGACGTCAATGATGAGGGCCCGTATTCTGTCACCCTGACGGTATGTTTCCTTGGGTATCTGTTCGGTAAGGGGAAGAATGGCCTCTGCCCGGCCGAGGTTCACAACGGTGTTTTTCTTTTCAAATCGCTGCACAATGCCAGTAACTATATCACCCTTCCTGTCCTTATATTCAGCGTAGATATTCTCCCGTTCAGCATCCTTAACTTTTTGGATAATTACCTGCTTGGCGGTTTGAGCCGCAATTCGGCCAAACGTGTCGGCTTCAATCTTTTCACCTAGTTGATCTCCAATTTCGGCATCGGGATCAAGTTCCTGGCGTGCCGTCTCGAGGTCAATTTCGACGCTGTCGTCCTGCACCTCAGCCACAACGTCTCTGAAGCGAAAGACCTCTATCTCCCCAGTCGAGTCACTGTATTGAGCTTCCAGTTCGACCTTCGGACCAAATCTCTTCCTAGCTGCCGAAACCAGCGCCGCCTCAAGGGCCTCCACTAAGGTATCTCTAGAAATTCCCTTCTCTTTGGCCACTTGATCTATCATTCGGTCCAAACTTCCCATTATCACCCTCCCACGCTAAGCGCCTTTTTGTGAAGGCTTTGCTGTAAAATTTCGTCCGGCGGCGTCTCTAAATGCGCTTTCTCTATATTTTCGACGTCGATCTCGACAACCCTATTTTCCAATTCCAATAACACGGCAGTGTCCTGTGTTCCTCTCAGCACGCCCAAAAAATTCTTTTGGCCGTCAATCTTATGCGTAGTTCTGATCCGTGCTTTTCGCCCGGAAAATCGTTCAAAATCATTAAGTTTCCTTATTACCCGATTTATCCCTGGAGAAGAAACCTCCAGATTGTAGCGATGATCTATCGGGTTTTTCATGTCGAGCAATGCGCTGATTTGCCTGCTGAACATTGCGCAGTCATCGATAGTTACCCCACCGGGATTGTCGATGTATAGCCTCAAGGTCCAGGAGCCTCCCAAAAGTAAATATTCCACTTCAACCAACTCGATCCCGTCAGCTTCAAGCACGGGCTCGATCATGGCCCACAAGTCCGAGAGAAGTTTACGGTTTGTAACCATTTCCTTTTTACGCGCCAACCTGATCACAAGTCGTTCATAATAAAAAACCCGGGATTATGAAAAACCCGGGTGGCAAAAAACCACTCTCTGGAGCGGGCAACGGGGCTCGAACCCGCGACATCAAGCTTGGGAAGCTTGCACTCTACCAGCTGAGCTATGCCCGCATGACTTAAAGATTAACAGCGGGCTGTGTTAATGTCAAGTTTATAGCGTGACTGCGGAAAATATTGTCAACAACTTGTAGAGACCTCATAAATCCTACAACAGTTTTTGATTTATATCAATGTTCGATCGATCACGCAACATCCTTAACCATCCCTGTAGAAATTCCGTTCTTCGTACTTCCAACACCCAGTTTCTGAATTCTGTCGCCCCTTTTTCATAGTCCTCTTCGCTTGCAGAATCAACTTTTGCCAATCTAACTATTGCTACCCCGGTAGACGTAGTGATAGGAGCCTGGTACACTGGGGAGGCTCGGGATATGGATGTCAGCATCTCGGACACCTGGTTCGATTTGCCAAGTTGCGGTACAAAGCCAGCAGTTCGTGAAACCGGATCTAGTGTCTCCCAAGTCAAGTTGTTCTCTTTGGCGATATTGTCTGCTTCTCCCAAATCCTTACTAATAGCTGCGATCAATCCATCCGCTTTCTTTACTGCAGCCGCCATGGCTTGGTCTTTGTAATAATCCTTCATTACTAGGCTTTTGACTTCAGAAAGAGAAGGAATCCTCTCGAGCGTTTTTTCCAGGACTTGGGCAACAAGGTAATTGTCGCCGTTACGCAACAATTTTGAAACTTCAGCTATTTTTAATTCAAATATTTCATGGGAAAAATTTGGGTCATCAATTACGCCGGGTATGCCGCCTTCTTTGGTGACCGAATCAGCTATTTGGACTTTTAGCCCAAATTTCTTGGCCTGTTCAGGGAGGTTTTCCGACCTATAGACCTGTTCGTAAAAATCATCAGCGAATTTCCCTATCTTTTTCTTGGCCTGCTCTTCTTTCAAACGCTGAATAATTTCGTCTTTTACATCAGGAAATGGTTTGTCCATCTCATCAACTTTGTCCTGAACAAGGATCAGGTGATAACCGTGATCCGTAAAAATCGGCGCTGAAATTTCACCTTTGTTCAGTTTGAACGCCTCTTCCTCGATCTTTGGATCCAGAGAGCCTTTTGTAAC
Organism: uncultured delta proteobacterium; assembly: GCA_963798475.1. Taxonomy (GTDB): domain Bacteria; phylum Desulfobacterota; class Desulfomonilia; order Desulfomonilales; family Desulfomonilaceae; genus CAJBEZ01. Next base: position 123,817 of record CAWCTI010000030.1, on the reverse strand, counting down.
CCAACCTAAATCGCCTCCCTTTGACGCTGTAGCTTCATCCTCAGAATTGGCCTTGGCGAGTTTCTGGAAGCTGGCGCCGTTTTTGATCTCCTGTTCCAACTTGGAGGCTTTTCCCTTAATAGTTTCCTTGTCCTGGTCAGGAGCCTTTTTCGGAACCTTTAACAGAATCTGAGCAATTTTAACTTTCTCCGGAACAACAAATTCCTTCCGGTTCAGTTTGTAAAAGGTTTCAGCATCTTCATCGGTTACCACGGAATCTTTGAGAAGGTCTTTCCAGGAGAACCAAACATAATCTATTTTGGCCGAAGCCGGGATTTGATACCGGGATTCATTTCGTTTGAAATAATTCTCCAAAGCCTTTTCATCAAAAGTTGATTTCTCTTTTGACTCATCTGGTTTTATGACCAGAAGTTTGAGACTCATCTTGTCATTTTGAAAATGCCAGAGCATCCGAAGTTCTTTAGGGTCTGTTTTTACAGAGTCGGTTATGAGTTCAGAGACTTGTTCCGCCAATAATTCCTGCTTTACGGTTTGCTCGTATGTGTCAGGGCTCATCTTGACCGAACTGAGGTACATCTTGTAGATATCCGGATCGAAAGCGCCATTTCTTTGGAAACTAGGATCGGATAGTATTTGATTTCTTACATCAGATTCCTTAACGACCAAACCAAGTTTTCCGGCCTCTTGAATAAGGATTTGTTGATCTATCATGTGATCAAGAACACTCTTTTTCAAATTTAGACGTTCCAAAAGATCAGGCGGCATGGCATCCCGGAATCTCAAACGGATTTTTTCCACCTCTGTCTGATAAGTGTTGTAAAAATGATCATAACCAATCACTTGGTCATTGACCTTGGCAGCGTAGTCATGATCTCTATTTTGTAGACCACCCCATCCAAAAAAGAAAATGAAAACAATAATAATTCCGCCCAGCGCAACTTTGATTATCCAAGAGCTGGCGTGTCGCCTCATCATGTCCAGCACAGGCTTCTCCTTTCTGAGGGGCAGTTTTGGAGACGCAATAATAAGATCATATGTTCTCGAAGTCAATGGAGCTACGCCTCAATGTCTATCCATAAGACGTTTCCGGCTTTTTGTCGAAGACCGGGATTTTTTTAGATGACCTAAGATTACTTAGGACGCTTGATCGACGTCTTAGTGTCTGTTATTGTCCTATCGCTAATTCATGTTTAGAAAAATTGGTTTTTTAGAATAAAAATGATCTCTAACTGGTTATCGAGACTTTTTTCTAACGACATGGCGATAGACTTGGGGACGGCCAATACTCTTGTCTACGTCCGCGGCAAAGGGGTCATTTTGTCTGAACCGTCTGTTGTGGCTGTCAAGATGGATCTGAGACGCGGTCCGAGAATTGTGGCTGTAGGAACGGACGCAAAAAAAATGGTTGGGCGTACTCCGGACAACATTAAGGCTATACGTCCAATGAAAGATGGGGTGATCGCGGATTTCGAAGTGACTGAAGCTATGTTGAAGCACTTCATCTTTCGCATTCACAAGCGAAGGATGTTCGTGAAACCGCGAATAGTCGTCTGTGTGCCTGCTGGTGTCACTCAGGTGGAAATGCGAGCGGTGCGAGAAGCTGCCGAAAGCGCGGGGGCGCGTGATGTATATTTAATTGAAGAACCTATCGCCGCAGCAATAGGAGCCAATCTCCCGATAACTGAACCTATCAGCAACATGATTGTAGACATAGGCGGAGGAACAACCGAGGTGGCTGTCATATCAATGTCTGATATCGTTTACGCCAAATCTTTACGGATAGCTGGAGATAAGATAGATAGTGACATAATAAAATATGTGAAACACAAGTACAGTTTGCTCATTGGCGAAAGAACCGGCGAAATGGTCAAGATGCTTATTGGGAGCGCCTGCCATACCAATGACGAAATGGTCATCGAGGTAAAAGGACGCGATCTCATAGCCGGTGTCCCCAAAGTCATACCATTACGGTCCAGTGAAGTCACAGAAGCTATTTCTGGGCCCGTCAGAGCAATACTGGAGACGATAAAAACGGCTTTGGAACAGACGCCTCCGGAGCTTGCATCCGATATAGTAGATCGTGGAATTGTTTTAACTGGAGGAGGTTCACTATTGAAAAACCTTGACGAGGTAATACGACGGGAAACCGGCCTGCCTGTGGTTGTCGCCGATGATCCTCTTTCAACCGTGGTTATTGGTTCCGGGATCGTATTCGAAAACTTCGATTTATATCGGGATGTATTGATTAGGGCTTAGACAAGCCCCAATATTGCTCAGGACCATTTTCCCTAGTTCCAAGTGAACCTATTGCATCGATGTTGGTTCCCACAATTTCTCAGCCCCCATATTGGACTCCATTCGCCAATTATTTCGGATGGTTTTAATTTCTGAATTCAGTTAACCGCCTTTTTATATGCCTCGATCCATAAGAGATTTAATTGTTACGGTCATTCTACTAAGCCTTGGTCTCATAGTGCTTTTCTCATCTTTTGAAAAGGATCAGAGTCGGGCCTTCGTGAGTGTGGTTTATTCTGTTTTCAAGCCTATCAATCAGACGGTAACTTTTGTTCAGGAAAAGGCTACTGGTCTTTTCAATTCATATGTATGGCTGGTTAATGTTAGTCGAGAAAACAGGGACTTGACTGAGGAAGTTCGTAGATTACGCGCCGAAATTGTATCTTTAAGAGAAAAGGAACTTGAGAACAAGAGGTTGAAAAAAGTCCTCGAACTCAAAACTAAGCTTGATTTCCCGACTCTGATCGCTCAAATAATTGGTCAAGACGCTTCAGGGTTTTTTAGGACTGTTCTCATAAATAAAGGGTCCGACGACGGCGTCCTACCGGATATGCCGGTAACTGTCGCAGAAGGGGTTGTAGGTAAAATAAGCAGATCTTCGCCCTCCATGGCTCAAGTAATGATGATTACGGATCCTAGCATGTCTGTGGACTGCCGGATAGAAAGGACTCGTGATAGAGGTTTGCTCAGCGGATCCTATTCTTATTCCTGTTTGCTTCAATATGTTAACAAGGAAGCGCAAATTGGGGAAGGAGACCTTGTCGTAACTTCGGGCCTAGATGGAATATTTCCAAGGGGCCTTATCGTGGGAATGATTCAATCCATCAGATCATCTGAGCATGGCCTGTTTTTGGAGGCTGTCGTCACCCCGGCCGCAAAGCTTTCAGAAATAGAAGAAGTTGTTGTAATACTAGGTATTCAGGGCGGATTCTCATTAAAGCCGGGTTTAGAGAGCAAATATTGAAGGAACTGATCTTTTTTGCCGTTGTTGGCCTGTTGCTGGTAGTTGTCCAGTGTTGCGTGCTGGGTCAGATATTTCCCCTTGAATACAAGCCGGATTTGACACTCTTGTTAGTCGTTTGGATAGGGCTGAAGGGTGACTACGTTCCCGGACTGTTTTCGGTTTTTTTCCTTGGGATTGTTGAAGATTTATTGTCTGGAGGCCCACCAGGGCTATTTCCTGTCATTTATCTCGTCGCATTCATGTTTTCTACGCACATCAGCTCGAACTTCGACATGGAGAGTCTAGGACTGAGTTGGTCTATCACAATACCCACGTGCTTCATTTCCTTCTGCATTGTCTTCGTGGGCCGTTGGCTTGGAGGACGAATTCTATTTGAACCGGTGATTATAAAATTTGTAATTGTGAAAACTATTTCAACATCTCTAGGTATGATACTTTTAAAACCTATTCTGGAAAGATCCTGGAAAGGTTATTGCGGACTCATTGGAGCAGCCTAGTGGCGCAACTACGCAGCAATCTTGTTCCTCAGGATTATTACAAATCCCGTGTATTAATTTTCTCCTCGATTATCTGGATCGTAATGGTGGTTCTCCTTGTTCGGCTTTGGAGTCTTCAACTGGTCATGGGGGAATCCTTTGACGACATGGCGATTGAGAACAGGATCAGATTACTACGCTTACCTCCGCCTCGAGGCGACATCCTTGACAGGAACGGTAAAGCCCTTGCGGAAAACAGCCCTAGTTTCACGCTATCGATTGTTCCCGGAACTATAAAGAAAGCGCGGGATATCATCGAGACTTACTCCGATGTGTTAGGGTTTTCTCCGGAAAAAATGAGAAGTGTTATTGATAAAGGCTTGCTCGCCCCAAGGTTCATGTCTTTTCCGATCAAGAAGAACCTAAGCCTGGAAGAAGTTTCACTTATAAAGGCTCATTCGCATGTATTGAAAGGTGTATCCCTGGATACGCGGCCATATAGGCATTATCCTTGGGGGAACCTTCTTTGTCATGTGATTGGGGTCACGGGGGAAATATCTGGCCCTGAATTGGAGAAACTAGGCCGAGTTGGTTATAGACAGGGGGACTACGTGGGTAAAACGGGGATAGAGCGCGAATATGAGACTTATCTTAGGGGCCAAGAAGGTTGGGAACAAATCGAAATCGACGCCAAAGGTCGGCACTTGGCTAGCCTTACAAGGAAACCCGCAAAGTCCGGAGCCGATATTGTTCTTACCATAGACGCTTCTTTTCAGAAATTCGTTGAAGATTCGTTCACCGAGAGAGCGGGGTCTGTTATAGCCGTGGATCCAGACACAGGACGTGTACTAGCGATGGTGAGCAAGCCCGGTTATGACCCGAATTTATTTTCCCCATCCATCTCAGAACTGAACTGGAAGTCCCTTAACAGCGATCCTCTCCACCCATTGGAAAACCGATCGACAAGAGGGCTTTATCCGCCGGCAAGTACATTTAAAGTGGTCACGGCGCTCGCCGGGCTTTCCGAGGGGGTCATAACGCCGGATTTAACCATTTCTTGTTCCGGTGAGATGGAATTTGGGGGACAAGTTTATAGGTGTTGGAAGCAGCATGGGCATGGCCGGGTGAATTTGCATAGAGCAATAGTTGAATCTTGCGATGTATATTTTTACGAACTCGGTCTAAAACTGGGGGCCGATAGAATGGCCAAGTATGCTTCCCTGTTTGGTCTGGGAAAACCTACCGGGTTGGAATTGTCTCAAGAATTGCCAGGTCTTATTCCCACAAATTTCTGGAAGGAAAGGAATTATGGGACGTTTGTAAAGGATGGTGAGAATGTAACAATCGGCATAGGGCAGGGCTACACTCTCACAACGCCTATCCAACTCGCCATGATGACCGCTGCTTTGGACAACGGTGGAAACGTGATGAGGCCATATTTAGTTGAAGAGATCAGAGCTAGGGACGGTTCCGCCATTTTTCAACAAACCCCTGTGGTTAGGTGGAAGATGAAACCGGACTCTCACAACTGGTCTCTGATTAGAAAAGCCATGCGTGATGTGGTCGAGAATAAATCAGGCACTGGTCGCAAATGTAGAATTCCCGGGTTAAGTGTCTATGCAAAAACAGGCACGTCCCAGGTCATAAGCGCCAGAGAAAAAACAAAGTCTGATAACGACATCCCATATCATGAAAGAACACACGCCATGTTCGTGGCGTTTGTTGATGATCAGCCCAAAAAGATAGCGGTTGTGGTAGTCATAGAACATGGAGGCGGAGGAGGAAAGACAGCGGCCCCGCTCGCTAGAAAGATAATTTGCAGATACTACGGACTCCCAGATCCAGGTGATCCTAGGGAATGAGCGGTGTAATCTCGTATGGCGGCAATAAATTCGAAAGATTGAAGATTCAATGCCAAAGACATATCTGGATTCAGGTATTATAAACTCAATTCGGAAGTTTGAATGGTTTTTATGCCTAGATGGCATAATCCTGGCGGTCGCAGGAATTGTCCTTATTTATAGCGCTACGACTCCTATGGGCAGTGTTGGCAGGGCTTTTGTGATCAAGCAGGCAGCGTGGCTGAGTCTAGGGATGGTCCTCCTGATTCTGTTTTCATTTATTGACTATGGTGTTTTGGAAAGATGGGGACTCTGGATCTACATCTTTATACTGCTTGTTCTGATTTCGGTTTCAATATTTGGAAGGGTTACAGCGGGATCTCGACGCTGGATAGACTTGGGCTTTATGCGTTTTCAGCCATCAGAGTTTGCCAAACTGTCTGTGGTCATAGTTCTTGCGAAGAGTCTGGGCGATAGGAGACGTGGACCTCTAGCTGAATGGAAGGAAATATTTAGGAACCTGGGTCTGGTCATTGTGCCCGTCATTTTTGTGGCTACTCAGCCGGACCTTGGAACAGCCATAGTCTTATTCCTCGTCGCAATTTCGATGATGATGTTCGTAGGTTTGACTAAACGGATATGGACAACCATTGTCGGTTTGACACTTGTAAGTTTTCCTTTGATCTATTTTGGAGGAAAATATCTACTCCTGGATTATCAGAAAAAAAGAGTAATGACTTTTCTGAACCCTGATCTGGACCCTCTGGGAGCTGGATATCAAATAATACAGTCTCAGATAGCGGTTGGGTCGGGCGGATTATTTGGAAAGGGGTTTTTGAAAGGAACGCAGAACCAGTTGATGTTTTTACCGGCGAAACACACGGATTTTATTTTTGCAGTCCTGTCTGAAGAGTGGGGGTTTGTCGGGTGTATGACGATTCTTCTGTTGTTAATGGCTTTTATGCTCCGTGGACTGGCGATATCCGGCAGGGCGAGAGACGATTTTGGAACAATGCTTTCTGTAGGCTGTATTTCGATAATTTTTTGGCACGTGGCAATAAATGTGGCCATGGTCATGGGAGTTGTCCCTGTAGTTGGGGTCCCTTTGAGTTTTGTAAGTTACGGCGGATCATCTCTGATTTCGTCTTTTCTTGTGACCGCGATTTTGACTTCGGTCAGTTCCAGGAGATTTTTGCGCTAGATTATGTTTATTTCCATAATTTCATGAAGGCGCACTTAGATTGTGGTGCGCAAACAAATTAATTCTCTAGAATTTATCGGGGAGAATGAAACAATTTTCAATTATTTGTTGAAGTTGATTTATGGCTGTGTTAAGGAAGTCACGACCGGCCCATAGACCAGAGACAATTGCGCCGGAAACACAGGGAGGGCACATGCTCCGATTCAGGAAGACGAAGAGTGACGCAGTAACAGGATTTTTAGGTTCGCAAACCGAGTTTACCGGTAAGCTGTCGTTCTCTGGGATAGTTCACTTAGATGGTCAATTTGAAGGGGAAATCATCAGTCGTGGGACTCTGGTTATAGGCCCCGATTCAATTGTCCATGCTCAAATTCATTCGAACATATTGAAAGTGTCCGGCGAGGTACGTGGGGACGTCACGGCGACGGAAAAGATTGAGTTGTTTCCTCCTGCTAAAGTTTTTGGGCATTTGAAGACGCCGAGTTTGGTGATTGAAGAAGGTGTCATTTTCGAGGGCACATGTTCCATGGCGTCGTTTCAACCGGAAATGCCGGAGTTGGCTGGTGGTTCGGACGAAAAGGGACTTGAAGCAGGATCGATTGAAGTGATATCAGCCCAAGCGTGGCCACCCAATTACGAATCCCCTGACAATATTTCAAATGGGGAATCGGTTGAGGAGCCGGCTTCAGATCAGAATCGCTGAATCTCACCTTCGGACCCAGTTCCGGTACGAAAAAATTCTTGACACCCTTTAGCTTGGGGTGTTAGAAAATATGACACTTAAAGTCTGGGTCCAAAATATCCTTGCCAAAAAAAATCAGTTTGAAGGTGCCCTATAGCGTGACACGGGGTATAGTCGTGCTAACTGGGCGAAAAACTTCTTGAATCAGGAGATCAAACCGGTGATAAATGTAAATTTCACTCTGTTTATTCAGCTGATCAATTTCCTGATTCTCTTACTCCTCCTCGACTCCTTGTTGTACAAACCGGTGCTGGCCAAGATACGGGAAAGAGACGCCAAAATTAAGACCGACCGGGACAAGGCTTCACAGCTGGACAGTGAGGTTCTGGAGCAAGAGAAGAAACACCAGGAGGCGCTGATCGAGGCTAGGCAGGTAGCCGGCAAAGAAAAAGCCGAGTTGCTTGCCGCCGCAAAAAAAAGTGAAGCGGACATTCTTGAAAAGGCTCGAATCGAAGCGGCTCGCATTATGGATGATATGAAATCATCCATTCAGGCGGAGTCAGAAAAGGCCCGAGCGGCCCTTAAAGGTGAGATGGCACCCCTAGCGCAATCAATATCGGAGAAGATTTTGGGGAGGGCCATCTAATGGATCTTAGGAAAGTCCTTAAGAATCTTGTTTTTCTATTAATTTTTGTAATGGGGGCCGTGACAATAGCAAACGCTTCCTCTGGTGGGGGAGAGGAGTCAACTTGGACCCCGTGGCTATTGCTGTGGAGAGTCATTAACACTCTGGCGCTTGTAGCCATCCTCGTTTACTTTGTTAAGAAACCACTAGTTACGTTTTTCGTTGAGCGAAAGGACCAGATAAGGAGCGATCTTGCGGAAGCGATTCAACAACGTGAGACAGCCCTGCGATTATTAGCGGAATATAAGGAAAAGATCGCGGGCATGGAAAAAGAACTGGAGCGTATGCGGGTTGAATTGAGGAAAGCAGCGGAATCTGAAAGCGAAAAGGTCATGGCCAACGCGGAAAGAATGTCCATGGCCATGGTCGAATCAGCCAAGATGACTGCCGAACAAGAAGTTCGAAAGGCCAAAGAGACCTTGAAGAACGAGGCCGTAGAATTGGCTGTGCAAATGGCCGAAACAATGATTCGTGAAAAGATTTCGGAGAAAGACCGCAAGAGAATCGTCGAGGATTACCTCGTTAAAGTCGGGGGTATGAAGTGATAGATACCACTTTAGCAAAGCGTTACGCGAAAGCTCTTGTCGAAATAGGCCAATCTAATGACTCATTAGACAAATATGGGAGCGATTTGACAGCTCTGACAGAAATTATATCTCAATCCAGAGATTTTAGAGAAGTTCTCGTTAGCCCCGTCTTCACAAAGGAAGACAAGAAGAGGATCGCCAGCGAAATTCTTACCAAAATCGGCGCGGACACTATGGTAAAGAATTTTGTCAACGTGTTGATTGATAGGAAGCGCATAGATCAGTTGAATGGCATAGAGACGGCGTTTCGGTCTAGTGTGGACGAAATTCGTGGAATTACACGAGGCGAAGTCATAAGCGCTGAACCTTTGGAGACATCCGACCTAAATCGCGTTACGGAAGCTCTTTCAAAAATGAGTGACAAAAAGGTTCTGGTAACTAGTAAGGTTGACCCTTTCTTGATTGGGGGCCTAGTTGCCAGGGTTGGAGACATGGTTTTTGATGGCACCATTAGAACTCAGTTAAATCAGCTCAAGGAAAGCCTGAAGGGATAGGGAAAATGCAAATCAGAGCCGAAGAAATCAGTCAAATCATCAAACAGCAGATCCAGGAGTATGACAAAAAGGTCGAAGTCAGCGAAACCGGAACAGTCATTAGCGTAGGTGACGGTATCGCCCGACTACATGGACTCGAGAACGCAATGGCTGGAGAACTTCTTGAGTTCCCGCACGGCATAATGGGAATGGTCTTAAACCTGGAAGCGGACAATGTTGGGGCCGCGATTCTCGGAGAAGACGTTCATATCAAGGAAGGCGACACAGTCAAGAGGACAAGCCGGATCGTACAGGTTCCCGTGGGACCGGCTATGCTTGGACGAGTAGTTGACTCTCTTGGTCAGCCTATCGACGGGAAGGGCCCGGTAGATACCAAAGAATTTCGCGTGATCGAGATCGTGGCGCCTGGCATCATTAAGAGAGAGCCCGTCAAAGAGCCTCTCCAAACCGGTATTAAGGCGATCGACGCGATGATCCCGATTGGGCGTGGGCAACGCGAACTCATAATTGGTGACCGCCAGACGGGTAAAACCGCCATTGCGATTGATACGATCATAAATCAAAAAGATAGTGACGTAAAGTGTATTTACGTCGCGGTTGGTCAGAAACGATCAACTGTGGCACAGGTTGTTGCGACACTCGAACGCTTCGGAGCGATGAATTATACCACGGTTGTATCCGCTACCGCATCAGATCCTGCGCCTATGCAATATATTGCTCCATATTCCGGAGTCACGATGGGCGAATATTATCGGGACAACGGGCAGCACTCGCTGATTATTTATGATGACCTTTCCAAACAGGCTGTCGCTTACCGCCAGTTGTCATTACTCCTCAGAAGGCCCCCGGGACGTGAAGCGTATCCTGGTGATGTTTTCTATTTGCATTCGAGGCTGCTTGAAAGGGCCGCAAAGCTCAATCAAATTGACGGTGGAGGAAGCCTGACAGCGCTGCCCATCATTGAAACTCAGGCTGGCGACGTTTCAGCGTACATCCCTACAAACGTGATTTCAATTACAGATGGCCAGATCTTTTTGTCGACCGACCTTTTCTATTCAGGGGTTCGACCTGCCATCAACGTTGGCTTGAGCGTATCCCGAGTTGGTGGAAACGCACAGATAAAGGCCATGAAACAGGTCGCCGGGACGCTACGTCTAGACTTGGCCCAATTTAGAGAACTTGAAGCTTTTGCACAGTTTGGGTCGGACCTTGATAAAGTCACGCAAGCGCAATTGGCTCGAGGGACACGATTGGTTGAAATACTCAAGCAGCCCCAGTATGAACCTATGGCTGCGGAGAAACAGATTGCGGTTATCTTTGCGGCGACGAACGGGTATGTCGACGAATATGACGTGAGGATGCTCATGGAATATGAACGGCAGTATTTGAGCCACCTTGAAAGTAGTTACCCGGATGTTCTGACTGAAATCAGGGAGAAAAAAATCATATCTGCCGATCTAGAGTCCAAGATGAAAAAGATTTTGGATGAGTTTAGGGCAATATTCAATCCTCCTTCGGTTTCGCTCGTATAGAGTTTGGAACAAGCTTGAGGTGTATTAACATCCGGATTTAGTCCGCAGGGAATGAGGTCGAAATGGCAAGTCTACGAGATATTCGTAAACGCATAGCCAGTGTCAAGAACACCCAGAAGATCACTAAGGCCATGAAAATGGTCGCGGCTGCCAAGTTGCGCAGGGCTGAAGAGGCTATTAAAGCAGCCAGACCCTTCTCGGAGAAGATGCGTGAAGTGATGATGTCCTTGGCAGCTAGGACACAGGCACATCCAATGCTTGAGTCGCGGCCGGTTCAGAAGGCTCTTCTGATACTTGTAACCGCTGATCGAGGCTTATGCGGAGCATTTAATACGAATTTGCAGCGTCGTGCTGAAACCTTTGTAAAAGAGATGAAGACCAAAGGCGTTCAGGTTGATATTGTAACGGTTGGACGCAAGGGTAATGACTACTTTCGCAGGCGTCAGGTACCAATCATCGAGAAATTTAACAATGTTATGAACAACGTCAGCTATGAACTGGCTGGACGAATTGTTTCGATTGTCACGGAGAATTTTCTTTCTGGGGAATATCAAGAAGTCTATTTACTGTTCAACAGATTTCGATCAGCGGTTACCCAGATATTGACGCTTCGGAAACTTCTGCCCATAGCTCCCGAAGAGGAAGGTTGGAAACCTCGACGAGCGTACCTGTATGAGCCGTCAGAGGAAGATCTACTCAAGGAGCTTTTGCCCCGATATGTCCAGGTGCAGGTTTTTGCCGGCATTCTGGATTCCGTCGCCAGTGAACATGGCGCCAGGATGTCTGCTATGGAAGCCGCTACTACCAATGCAGGCGAAATGATTAACAAGTTGACGTTGAAACTTAATCGAAAACGTCAGGAATCGATTACAACAGAGTTGATGGAGATCGTCGGCGGGGCCGAGGCCCTAAAAGGTTAGTCCGGCTCTCCCTAAAGCCAAATATGGATAAACATTAGGAAGACAGTTTCAGGAGGAAATCCTAAAATGAGTGAAGGGAAAATCGTTCAGGTAATCGGCCCCGTCGTAGATGTCGAATTTCCGGAGAATCAGCTACCGGCGATTTATAACGCCTTACTGATTTCAAATCCTGCGATTAACAACGAGGCGGATAACCTAGTTGTTGAGGTGGCCCAGCATCTTGGGGACAATACAGTGCGAACCATTGCTATGGATACTACGGATGGTCTAGTTCGTGGAATGCCGGCAAAAGATACCGGCGCTCCAATACAGGTTCCCGTTGGAAAGGCAGTGCTTGGTAGAATTATCAACGTGGTCGGTAGACCCGTCGATCAAGCAGGTCCGGTTAACGCCGAGGCCCAAAGACCGATCCACCGTCCGGCGCCTTCATTCGACGAGCAGGTCACTCAGATCTCTATTCAGGAGACGGGAATCAAGGTCGTTGATTTGATTGCTCCATTCATGAGAGGCGGCAAGATTGGGTTCTTCGGCGGTGCCGGCGTTGGCAAGACGGTATTTATGATGGAGATCATCAACAACATCGCCAAACAGTTCGGTGGGACATCAGTTTTTGCTGGAGTCGGCGAAAGATCTCGAGAAGGAAACGACCTCTACCTGGAAATGGGCGGGGTGCTTCCCGGTCAGAAAAGGGCTGAAGGCGAAAGAGTTCTCGATCGTGCCGCGCTGATTTACGGCCAGATGAATGAACCCCCTGGAGCGAGGGCTCGTGTGGCGCTCACGGCGCTGACTGTTGCGGAGTATTTCCGTGATGAGCAAGGGATTGACGTTATGCTTTTTATTGATAACATCTTCCGGTTCACGCAAGCTGGTTCTGAGGTTTCGGCTCTTCTTGGACGAATGCCTTCGGCCGTCGGTTATCAGCCTACTTTGGGAACTGACATGGGTGAATTGCAGGAACGCATATGTTCGACCAGGAGCGGTTCTATCACAGCGGTTGAGTGTATCTATGTCCCAGCCGACGACTTGACGGACCCAGCCCCTGCCACCACATTTGCGCATTTGGACGGAACAGTCGTCTTATCCCGTCAGGTCGCTGAGTTGGGTATATATCCGGCCGTCGATCCTTTGGACTCCACTTCAAGGATTCTGGATCCCAGGGTCTTAGGCGAAGAGCATTACAATGTTACACGTCAGATTCAGTTAGTTCTTCAGCGATACAAAGACCTCCAGGATATTATCGCAATTCTTGGTATGGACGAACTCTCAGAGGAAGATAAGCTGGTAGTGTCCAGAGCCAGAAAGATTCAGCGATTCCTGTCCCAGCCGTTCTTCGTCGCGCAGGAATTCACCGGCACTCCGGGTAAATACGTAAAGATCGCAGACACAGTAGCCGGATTCAAGGAAATCATCGAAGGCAAATGCGATGACATTCCTGAGCAGGCATTCTACATGGTAGGCGATTTGAGCGAGGTTAGAGTCAAGGCTGAGAAACTGGCGAGCGCCACAGCCTGATCAGGAGAGCTTCATGGCTGAAAAGTTCAAGATTGAATTGGTCACTCCACGTGGTATTGTATTGGATAAAATGGTGGAGGAAGTTATAGCGCCGGGTATGATGGGTGAATTTGGCGTTCTTAAAGGGCATACGCCTATGCTGACGTTCATCAAGCCTGGAGTCTTTTCTTATCTGGAATCTGACCGATTTGTGAAGTATGTTGTCGGGTCCGGGTTCTGTGAGGTTTTGAAAGATTCCGTTATGATATTGGTGGAAGAAGCCCATGTGGCCGAATCTATTGATAAGAGTCAGGCAAATGAAGAATTGGTTCTATTGGAAAAACAACTTCTTGAGATAGACGCCGTTGAAAATTCAGCGGAATACGAGAGGATGTTGAACAGGATCAAAGTTTTAAAGACAAAAATTTCACTTGTCGGAGGCAATTGATACCCGGGTATTTTTATCCTACCCAAAAAGCCTTGGCATGGTCGGACATTTCAACCATATGTCGAGGCTTTTTTATTTAGGTAGAGATATCAATATATTACAAATAATCATGAAAGTTGTAATAGATTAATGCGCCCAGTAGACCCCTTTGCCCTGCTTCGAGGAAAACTCAAGAAGCTTAAGCTGGATGCTGTGCTTTTTAACACATCGGAAATCACTCGATCGACGAATTTGAGATACTTATCTGCATTTACCGGGTCCGACGCTGCCATTCTGATTAATGAAGACCGGCTACACCTTTTTACGGACGGTCGGTATAAGATACAATCCAGGATTGAGTCTCCAAAATTTCGGGTCCATGTGACGCGGGGAAAGATTGCGTCCGTGGTCAAAATCCTGAGAAAGCTGGAGGTTAGGAATCTCGGGATAGAGGGAAACAGGATCAGTTTTGATTTTGTGTCCGCACTTAAAAAAGCCGCCAAAGAAATCGAAGTGGTTTCAATTAGAGCTCAGGAATTGGCAGATCTCAGGATAACCAAGGATGAGTCGGAATTAGAAATGATCAAGAAGGCGGCCCAGATTGCGTCGTCGGCTTGTCAAAAACTGTTGGAAACAGGTATTTCCGGAAAATCGGAATCTGAAGTGGCTGGTCAACTCGGTTCCATTTTCAAACTTCGAGGAGCGTCAGGAGAGTCCTTTGAGACAATTGTCGCGTCAGGAATTAGGAGCGCTTTGCCGCATGGTAGTCCCACGGAGAAAATTATCCAGTCCGGTGATTTGGTGGTAATTGATTACGGATGTATCGTATCAGGTTATTGTAGTGATGAAACCATAACCTGCGTTGTAGGGGCCCCGGACCCTGAACAGAAAAAAATTCATCAGGTAGTTAAGGATGCTCATGATCGGGCCATAGAAGCGATCAAACCTGGAATCAGGGGTAATGAAGTTGATAGAGTGGCCCGAGAGTCAATTTCCAAGGCTGGGTACGGCAAGTATTTCCTGCACAGCCTTGGCCATGGAGTTGGCCTGGAGGTTCACGAAGCTCCTTACCTTGGACCAAAATCGATATCAGTAATTGATCCGGGAATGGTTTTTACAATTGAGCCGGGAATCTATGTCGAAGGATTTGGAGGAGTTCGCCTCGAGAGTCTGGTTTACCTTTCGTCAACTGGTCCGGAAATTCTATCAGAAGCTTCGAAGAATCTCATTTCCGTAATATGACAGAAGGAAAAGTTTTGGCAGAACTGGATGTTGCGTTAATTTTTCTGACGCGCATAACAAAAAGTGGCATCTGAAGACCTGATGGGGGTCTAATTCATTCTTTAATAATTAAATTTTATAATTAGACACGCGTGTCCGCAATAGCGGAAATCGATACGAAAGTGAGGATTATTTCTAAACGACTATGTATTCAACCTCAGATTTCAGAAAAGGGCTCAAAATCGAAATTAACGGTGAACCCTTTACAATAGTGGATTTCTTGCATGTCAAGCCTGGTAAGGGTGGGGCATTTGTCCGTACAACTCTAAAAAGTCTGCTTACAGGAAATGTAATCGACAGGACTTTCAGGTCGGGTGAGAAACTCGACAAACCTGACCTCGAGGAAAAACAGATGCAGTTTCTCTACGAAAGTGAAGACGAATATCACTTCATGGACAGTGAAACTTATGAGCAGTTGTTTTTGATCGAACAGAACCTCGGGGATGCGAAGAATTACCTCCAGGAAAATGTCAGTGTCACGGTCCTTTTTCACAATGGAAAACCTATTGGTGTGGAGGTTCCCATATTTGTTGAACTTACCGTGATGACAACGGAGCCCGGATTGAGGGGTGATACAGCGGCTGGAGCTACCAAGCCGGCTACTCTGGAAACAGGAATGACTGTTCAAGTGCCACTTTTTGTAAATGAAGGGGATGTTTTGAAGATAGATACCCGGACAGGAAAATATATCGAGCGCGCTCGCTAGAATGGTCCAAATGGAAAATTTCGGTCTTGTAATTCATGATGAAGAGTCATTTATTGCTAGAGTTGTTGAACGTGGAATTCAGCAAGGCAAATTGGCTCGCGAAAAAGCAAACGAAATTGTTCGTATTTCTGTAGCCATGGCCAACAAGTATGTTTTACAGAATGAGATTGATTTTAGGTCCGTTGAACAACTGGCCAGGGTCCAGCAAACGGTCTTCAAGCTTGTCGGAATAGGTCTGGAGATCAAGAGCAAGGGAGAAATCGACGAGGGAGTAGCTTACCTAAGGGATTTGACTCCTGTCGATTTATTCAGGTTGGCGTACACTAGGATCGTGAACCTTAGAAATGAGTGGAAAAAGCTTCTCCTCAATGACCGAATTCAAATACTCGTTAATCGTAGGGATTACGACTGCTTGAGTGAGTTGGCATGTCAAACTCTTGCCAAGATGAGTGTTTTCAATGAAGGTGAATTGTATTCGATAAAATCCCTTACTCTCGAAGACGATCTTTTCACGTCATTGTCCATCCTGGAATACTATGAGTCGGAGTTGAAACGTTACCAGTTTATCCTCAGACTTAAGGATGCTCTTCCTTTCAAGATGCTCAACCGTTCGCATCTTGTCAATGCGGAAAACCTGTCAGAGGTTGATTCGATTCGAGAGGCACTAATAAATACTTTGGTGATTTCGGGCTATCTGGAAACAAGAAATCCAATAGCTTTGAGTGTTATTGAAATCAGAGAGTTTTTGGAATCTATAGACTGGAATCTAGTCGAGGAACCTTTCCCTTTACAGATTGAGGGAGCTGTAATTGACGTAATTCACGAACTTGGCCACGGGATGAGTGAAGAGGAAGCTTCTCTGTTAGCCAAAGAGATCATTAGAACAATTCAGAAACTGGTGACTACGATTGTAAATGATTGGAAGACAGTGGCTTCACCTTCTCCTGCGATATTTTTTAAAAGGTGGGAGCGTATTGTCATACTTTCCGATAAACTCGATGAGCTTGAACAGTTGGTCACGCCATCCGGCGGATTTGATGAGTTTGATTTTGAGACATTAGTTGAGAGACTGTCAGGATTGCCTGAAGCAGGCCTTCGAGATGTGGTTGTTCATTTGCCTTGGGAATCCCTTACTCCGGACCAAATCATAAGGCTTTTTCACGACTTGAGGCCACACCAGAAGATGCTTGGCAAATACGTCCGCTTAAGAGAATTCTCGGGTCCTGAGCTCATCGACCTGCTGGAATGCATGGACAACGTTTCAATCAGAACAGTAGTCCCAAAAGTCAAAGAGGCCCTTGCGGGTATTTCCCTTGAGTTGGAGGACCTGGAAACATTGGCTTCGCTTCCGGAAATTGACCGGTATGGGGTCTTACGGTCGGTGGCGCCACCTCAATTGGACAGGGGACAGGCGTTAATTGAGTTCAGGGATGGGAGTCTTAGAATCCGGAAGATTTTGTTCCAATCGTGTATAGGGGCAGAGTTCTTTCCGGATTTATTCTTTGAAGCCTGGGCCATGGATCCTAAATTCGTGAAGCGGGAAGTCAGATCTCTATCGGTTTCAGAAATCGGCCCATTTTTGCATTCGGTGTCTGGCCACTTGCCCCCAAAAGCTGTTAAGAGTAGCCATGGAGAATTTGAGCTGGAATTTTCGTCCAATGAATTAAACAGCTTTTATAAAAGCCTACCAGCCTCTAGGAAGAAAGCCGCAATTCACTTTTTTATGGAGAGCGCCGAATCGCAATAGTATTTATAACTGAATAAGTACATTTTGACCTGTGTAGTCAAAGTTCTCAACTCTCAAGAGTTTCTTTGATCTTGGGTCTAACTTTCAAGTTCTTTCAGGAACTCCGGATGAACATCATATCCCAGGGCTAGAGCTTGGCGAGCGTGTAGCCTGGCTTTTTCAATTTCGTGATTCTGAAAATAAGCTACAGCAAGGTTATTATGAGCCATTCCGAATTGGGGTTTTAGCTGAATCGCTTGAGCGTTATGTTCTATGGCCTTTTCGAGATTGCCCCACGACAGATAGATGTTTCCCAGGTTTAAGTGAGCGATAACTGATTTGGGGTCTAATGCCAGGGCCTTTTCAAAGCTTTTTTGCGCCTGATCGAGCACTCCTTTGTGGCTAAACGCTATACCGATGTTTATACATGCCTCGACAAGATCCGGCCTGAATTCGAGAGCTTTCAAGCTTTCTTCTATGCAGCCGTCGTAATCACCTTTTTGGAGCAATATTCCCGCTATGTTGACTCTGGCTTCGAGTAATCCAGGCTTGAGCTTCATAGAAGACCGGAATTCCGCTGTGGCTCTGTCCCATTGCTTAGCGCGTACAAGAGCTAATCCCAGATTGTAATGCAAATTTGCCGAATTCGGGTCCTGAGCGATTTTTCTCTCCAAATCTTCTATTGTATCTCCACCGGTAAAATCGTTTTCGAATAAGCTATTTTCAGTGTTTGTAGTCATTTCATCACCTTTAAAGGAACTAAGAGTCTTAGATACAAGACCAAAACTAATCGCTGGTCGTCGGATAGTCAAGGAGCGCACATTGGACAGTTCTAAATGGTCTCCTTGCTACAGGTTGGTCCAATTGAAGTCAGGATAGCATGGCATTTGCACGAAGTGGCAATTACGTACCTTTGGACAGGCTGAATGGTCTGTCTGAGAGATTGAAGATCCCGAAAAAAATATCCACCGACGCCGGGGAGCAACTGGAAGCTTCTTACAACGAGAATTTGAAAACCAGGCGCTTTTATACGCTCAATATTTTCGTGCATTGGTACTCGCCGTTCCCCCGTTACCGAGCATGTTTCCCCTTCCGGACAGTCATCCGGACAGATGAATTGTCCACTACTTACGCAGAGCGTGGATTGGTTAATAAGTGACCAGTTTTCAAAATGATCAGACATTCCTGCCGGCAAGTCTACATATCCTGTGCCGTGGCTCGACGCAAGGACGTAAGACGCTGCGATGTTGAAAGGCGCCACTGGGACTACCAAGTCCGTTTCGAGCAATTGAGTGTTGTTTGCAAGGAACTCAATCCCATCGGAGGGAATCAGTTTAGTTGAATTATCAAATGCATCTGGAACCGGAAAGAGATTAGGGTCCACTATTACAAATTCGGCTGACTTAAATGTGGATCTAAGCCTGTCAAAAGACAGCCGTCCAAATTTCCCAAACCCTATCAAAATGAATCGCAATTATATAACCGCCATCAACACACGAATTTTGCCACTCAGGTCAGTATAGGTTCGAATTTCTGAAAAATCATTCAATTTCAGCAAGGGTACAATTTCTTCAGACTGTTGATCCCCGATTTCCAATATCAATTTGCCTTTTGGTTTCAAACAATTTCTAGATGTTGAAATCAATCGCCTTATGGTTTCGAGCCCATCGAAACCTCCATTGAGGGCCACGTTGGGTTCGAATTGCCGGATTTCCGGCGCTAGACTGTCTATAAGATTGGAAGGAATATAAGGCGGGTTGGAGAAGACTATGTCGAAAATGGGGCCTGATCGAACAGATTCGAGAAGGTCGGAGGCGAAAATATTGACACGGTTTGCTCCGGCTGTGACTGACGCGTTGATGGAAGCGCAACTGAGGGCGCAAAAAGATATGTCACACGCGTACAACTCAATGTCGCTTCGCTCACTTAATATAGCGCAGAAAACAGCGCCGGACCCGCAACCAATTTCTAGAACCGAACAATTTCTTAGAGCTTTGCACTGATCGAGGACTACTTCAACAAGGATTTCTGTTTCCGGACGCGGGATCAAAACTCCAGGGTTGACTGTTATTTCGAGAGACCAGAACTCCTTTTTGCCCGTAATCAAAGCCACCGGTTCCCTGGAAGCTCTCCTCCTCACGAATTCGCGATATTTTATACGCTCTTTGTCACTAAGTGGGCGGTCATAATCTAGGAACAATCTGAGCCTGTTGACACCAAATGTATGGGCCAATAATAATTCCGAGTCTAGTCGAGGAGAGTCACATCCTTTTGTCTTAAGATATTCGGAGGTCCATTTGAGTACGTCCCGAACTGTCCAGATTACCTTCTTGTTGACTGATTCTCCCATGCTTTTATTTTAATGCCCATCTTTCTTCAAGGAATATAACGTCACAAATATTGACGCGTTAAATTTTTTAATAGTCATACCCACTAATTGGGGGTCGCGATTTAAACGATTTGTGCGCTGGAGCCATATATAGGAACCATTTGGAACATATACTGTCAGTAATATTAGCCGCATTCTACCCCTCCCGAGAGACCTCGATGCGCGCACCGGGGTCTCCCCTCCCTCCTGTAACAAAAAAACGTTTCAAATATGTGAAAATCACCATGTCTTATTCGGGATTTTCGGCATTCAGAAGGGAATGGGCCCGTTGAGCAGCGCATGATGACTCAACGGAATGACTTAGACCAGGAATGGCCTAAAACTTTTACTTTCCAGGGCCAAAACGTTCGATTTTTTGCAGATCATAGCTTGTGTCGGCGCAGCGTTGACTATCACCGATTGCAGATTGCACGCTATTTTTTCTTGGTAATCTCAACGTCAAGGAGTTTCTGGAATTCGGCGCGTATCTCATCGATTGGAACCATAGTGGCTTTACGGGAAGTTGTTATAATCTTACCTCGCACCAATCCATATTCTACTGTTTGAGGATAATGAAACTTTCTTTTGGAAATACGCCTCTTGTCAATCCACGGCGCCTGATGAATCGGAAGATAAAAGGAAAATCTGAAAGGTTCCATAATAATGTGGAAGTGGTATAGATCGAAGTATCCCTCCTCGTAGTCAATCTTACATTTCTGCGTTAGATACATCCTGATATGATGTTTATTTGAATTAGTCTCGTTCTCCCACTTTTTTCTCGCCTCCGGGGAAAGTGTATAGACTTCTCTGTCTCCACGGCGCACATAGTTTATAGTCAGGCAAGGATGCCCGCTCTTAAAAATTTTCTCGAGCACATTGTGTTTTAGCGGGAAGAGATCCGTAGTCGTTTTGGTTTCATGGACCAGAAAACACATATAATAGCAGGCTTTTGCAATTTCTCTTTCAGGAGATGGGAAGTTATTGATCTCTTCAAGGTTGGCAAGATTCTGACGTACCTTTTCAGGGTACTACCACTTTGGGTTCTTTAAATTTCTTAGGTTTCTGGGGTGTCGGTCCGAATCTAAGGCCTCTGGCTCCCTGTAAAAAAGGTTTAAGTCCCTTTTCCTCTCTTTTGTAAACTATTATTGGATCCCGTCTGGGAGGTTTCTTGGCCATGTTTGTCTCCTCACGCCCAGGGCGTTATATGTTTTAACAAAATAAATTTTGAATGTTAGCGGTTCCGTATTTTGACATAAAGCTAATCCATTAACCTACCACAAAGGCGATTTAAACAGGATCTCACATTTAATCCCATTAAAAGCCACCACATTTATTATGACGACCGAAGGCGTTTCTCAAGTATTGTAAAGACGCCTCCCAGTCAATTTAAGCTATGCCAGGGATAATTGTTTTTCAAGGGTTCAAGAACGAATCTGATTCTAAACGCCGATTTACGGAATTTGAAGGAATTTTGATAAATTCACTCCCCTTCTCGCTGTTCCTTATTCTTACCTCTAAACGTTTCATTGATAGGAATCAAGAACTTTTTTACAAGGTTCAATATAGTTGAATCATTATCTAAATCAAAATATAGTGAAACTAGAAAAGGAGTAATCAATGGATGTAATAGAAATGGCTTTGTCTCAAGGTAGGAAAACCCTCTCGGAGCACGAATCCAAGCTCGTGTTGTCCCGTTATGACATACCTGTAATTGAAGAAATGTTAGTACGGAATGAGTCTGAACTTAAATCAGCGATTGAGAATCTAGGATTTCCAGTCGCAGTCAAAGCTTGCGCGCCGGATATTACACATAAAACTGACCTTGATTTGATGAGATTGGATATAAAAACGCAGCAGGAGGCTGCCGAAGCATTTCAACAAATTATGAATCAGATCACCGAAATCGGGAATGGGGCGGTGCTGGTTCAAAAGATGGCCAAGGGAAAAAGAGAGTTTATGGTTGGAATGACACGCGACCCACAATTTGGACCCTGCGTGATGTTTGGCCTAGGTGGAATTTTTACGGAGGCGCTTGATGATGTATCTTTTCGTGTCGCTCCACTGGAGAAAAATGACGCTATTGAAATGATTCATGAAATAAAAAGCCGTAAGCTTCTGGGTCCATTCAGGGGAATGCCTTCGGTAAATCTGGATAGTCTGGAGCAGATATTGATCAATCTCGGACGGTTGGGCCTAGAAAATGATCGAATTCAGGAGATTGATATAAACCCCCTCATAATCCATGAAGACTTGCCGGTTGCTGTAGACGCCCTGATAGTTCTAAATTAGAACACATCAGCCGATCAGTCCCTGCCTACAATGCTTTGGCGCCGGTTCACTTGTCGGTGGAATCGTTACCGAAATCAGTGACGCGGCCTCATTTCTCAAAAAGTGACGCAATGTCATCTTCCGGAAGAGTCCTTCCCTAATCGAATCCATTTACTTCCCTTCGCGAGTTAGTTCGTCCTAAGACTAAATAATACCAAAGTGATATTTCATGGTATTAAAGCCAACTTTGATTTTAGGCTGTCGGATCACTTAAATTAATGTACGCGCAAGGCAGCGCCAATCTGATTCACAAACGATTTTACTGAGATAACTTAAAACTGGTTTAGTTGGCGACACAGTATTCTTTGTTTTAACAAAGAGATGACCTTTTTTTATAAAAAACTCTTGACAAATAATTCATATCTTACTAGAAGTTGCGCACCTGCATCAGTCCTACCAAATATACCTTCCGTAGATACTCACCAAGCGTCCTACCCGTTGCCCCGGAGGGGGTCCCGCCTTTTTTTGGGTGGGATAAAATCATAATCATATCAAATAATAAGACACGAATCCCCATAACTATAGAACCGATAGTTGTTCAACATCGCCATCTTATAGGCATTTAATATAGTTTCAATGCCTACGAATGCGCAGACCAACGTTAGGAGTGTAGATTCGGGCAGATGAAAATTGGTTACCATTCCCTTTACGACATTGAATTTGTAACCCGGAGAGACGAAGAGGTCTGTAGTCTGCGGCCCTTTAGTGAAACCCTTATCCGGGTCATAAGACGCTTCCAGCGCCCTTAGGCAAGTCGATCCCACAGCGATGATTCGTCGTTGGGAGTGAAGACATTCATTGAGGAAGTCAGCGGCGGAATCAGGTATGCAATATGATTCAGGCTCCATTTTGTGAAGTCTAATGTCTCTGCGCCTTATGGGAATAAATGTACCCGGACCCACATGCAGGGTAATCCTGAGTATCTTTACTCCCCTGTTCTCCAATGCAAGGATTGTTTGATCCGTAAAATGCAGGCCCGCCGTCGGCGCCGCTATAGAGCCCGGAACCCTTGCATAGACAGTTTGGTAACGCTTCTTTGAATTGTTATTCAGACTAGGGTCCTGTCTTATGTAGGGCGGTAATGGTGGCGAACCATATTTCCTCAAGAAATCCAGGAAATTGAGTTCACTCACAGGAAATGTGAACAGAGCCTTACCTGGCGCAATTGATTTCTCAAAAATCAGGTCAACGCCATCGTTTAACTTAATTATACTGCCGGCTCGAATCCGTCCGCTAGCCTTGAAGAGGCACAATCGATGAGCAGGCGCTAACAGGTTGTCAGGTGGATGTTCAACCGAAGCTGGGTCCAGCACCAAGATCTGGACAGCGCCCCCTGTAATTTTTTCCCCTGTTAAAGAAGCAGGGAGTACCTGTGTCTCGTTTATTACAAGAACGTCCCCGTCCGTTAACAGATGAGGCAGTTCGAAAAAACGACGATGTTCAAGTTCACCGGTATTGCGGTCAATGCGCATTAGCTTGGATTGATCTCTTTGCTCGACTGGCGAATGTGCGATCAATTCAGGAGGCAAATCATATGAATATGTTGAGAGCAAAAATTCTGGTGGAATGTCCGTTATCTCACTGTTCTCAGGATCCAATGGCCAGGTGTTTATGTCATTTTTCATGATCAGGAGGCCTGCTGGATGTACCGTCAAAAACCAGCGCTCTTTTTGGCCAGGAATACAACTATTAGCCCTACCACCATTAAAATGGCCCCAAATATTCTTAGCACGTTGTCGGGTTGCAATAGAGCCATTTTCATAACTGCCTTCATTTTCTCTGGAACCACAAAGTAAGGTATTCCCTCAATAACCATAACCATTCCAATGACACTCAAAAAAAATTCCATGAGAACACCTTTCCGTTGACCTTCAACTTTCTCTACGCCCAGTTTGCTGGTTCAAATCGGTTATAATGTCCTTTACCAGCCAGAACATCGTTCCAGCGTAACAGCCCAAGTATATGTAAAGTTGCGAACCGGTCAGAACGTTTAAGGACTTTAGCGCCACGTCAATGATGGTTGCTGGTACGATAATAAAAGTCGCGAGTTTGAACCCTCTTCCGAAGCTGAATGGAATTGAAAGTTGACGCGTTACTAACGAAATGGCCATTGCGGAAATAAGGGTTTGTGTGATCTTGCTCACACCGAAATAGACTAAGGAAGCCATTACTATAAGCATCAGTATTGTATACCGATAATTGTTCAACTCATCGGACAGCGTCTGCGAGTTAACTGTCAAGTCAGGAAACTTCTGCAATTTGATATCGGATATTTCGTCCCCATTTTTGATTATCAAGGAATTTCTTAAAAGCGCCAAACCCGTTGTGTTTTCTTTAATGAAAGAGAGAGGACTGGGTTTCGGGTTCTCTCGAGTGTCAATCACAACAGTAAGGTTCAGGTCCTGTGGCGCCTCTACAAAATAGGGCTGTTTTTCCTTGATGGCGGCCTTGCCGTCAATTATTGTAATTTCAGGACAATATATATCAAACTTGGTTGCCACTTTTTGTAACAAGTCTAAAAATTCCAATCCATTGGTTAGAGTTAGTGCCGCTGCGCTAGAAAACACGCAAATCGCCAGAACAATTATGACGATTCTGCCGGAAACTGAAGAAAGGGATTGGGACACGGAAACGAAATTGATTGGCCCTGATTCAGAATTCGGATTCATTCAAATGCCTCAGTTGGGATCAAACTCAATGGACGATTGTTTTGACCTTCGAACTTGCTTAAATGGATCATTCAGTAAATGTGGCCCCCGAAGAGATTCTTACGATTTCGCCATTCGAGCGTTTCATTAGAAGCGTCCCGTCCGTATCAATGCCGGTAGCGATTCCTTTGATCCCATCGCGTACAAGTGTGCATCCCCTGTGGGCCCACCGTTTCTCCCAAATACGAGGGACAAAGCCGGGTCCTTCAGTCTCAACTCTGCCTATCAGCTCTCCTAAAGCTTGCAAAAAGCCCTCTGCGGCCATTCTCAGATCAAAAGTTTTACCAGTGATTATGAACAGGGAAGTCAGAGAGTCTCTCATTTCATCGGGAAAATCATCAATGCTGGAATTAACGTTGACGCCAACACCCAGCACGATGAATTCTACAGACGAGTCCATTATACGGGCTTCCGACAGTACGCCAGCGATCTTTCTATTTTGAACTAACACATCATTGGGCCACTTCAGTAAAGCTTTGAATGATTCACACGCTCCATCGACAATCGTTGCTACTGAGATCGACGCTAACATGCCGATGAGCGGGGCGTGCCTGATCTCGACAACGGGCCGTAAGACCACTGATAGCGCCACGTTCTTTCCTGGAGGAGACTGCCATTCGGCGCCGGACCTACCTCGACCCTTGGTTTGGCTCAACGCCATGACCGCAGTACCGGACGGAACTCCCCTGGCAGCCATCTTTGCAGCTATATCCTGAGTTGATTCCGTCGATTCTACTACGATAAGATTGGGCTCGAACATGTCGCGAATTTACCGGCTGATCTTAGTCTTCATCAAATTGTGAGAGCGCTTAGACGCTCTTCAAAGCCAGCATTTTTTCCAATGCTTCTTTTAGTCCGATCAGCTTCGTGGATAACTCAATCTGTCGGTCCTGTTGCTTCTTGATAGCCTCAGGTTTTGCTTTGGAAAGGAAATCCGCGTTGCCGAGTTTCTTTTCAACGGATTCAAACTCGGCTGTGATTTTGGCCAATTCTTTCTTTAATCGCGCTATCTCCACATCAGGGTCCACAATTCCCCGCAAGGGGATATAAACTCTCGCTCCATTAACAACTGCGGTAACGCTTTCCTGAGGAGGGACGGAACCCGAAGTCAGCTCATAAAAATCCAAGCTGGAAATCCGGGCAAGGTTTAAAATCATTGGTAAATTCAACCTGACAAGGTCGACCTGCTCTGTTGAAGCGCACCCAAGGACAACTGGCAACGTCTTGCCAGGCGCCACATTCATTTCCGCCCTCAGGTTTCGTACTGAAGCAATTAGGGACATCAGGAATTGCATGTCCTCCTCTGCGCTTTCGTCGATCAACGATTGATCAGGAACCGGATATTGGCCTCTTATGATTGGGTCAGCGCCGGGTTTGAGTTTGGATGAGATTTCTTCGGTTATGAACGGAACAAAAGGATGCAAGAGTCTGAGTAATGAATCCAGGGTATGAATCAAAACTGTGGCCGATCTTCTTGAGACGGTTGTATCATGGTCCCCAAGCGGGATTTTGGAAATTTCCAACCCCCAGTCACAAAACTCATGCCAGGAAAATTCATACAACGCTTGAGCGGCTTCGTTAAAAGAATATGACTCAAGGGCCTTTCGCACAATGTCCGTAGTTTTGTTGAGCCTCGAAAGCAGCCAACGTTCGGGAAGGGAGAAATCTGAAAAGTCTTGCAGGTCGTTGCCAGGGGTGAGTTTCTCACAGTGGGGCAGGGTGAATCTGGCCGAGTTCCATAGCTTATTAACGAAGTTTCTGTAGCCCTCAATCCGATTCTCTGATAAACGAATATCCCTTCCTTGAGCTGCCAGGGCAGCCAGAGTAAATCTGAAAGCGTCTGTTCCGTACTTGTCCATTACCATGAGCGGGTCTATTACGTTTCCAAGAGATTTACTCATCTTCTTGCCGTGCTCGTCCCTTACCAAAGCGTGAATATAGACATCCCTAAACGGCACGTCGCCCATAAATTTGAGTCCCATCATCATCATACGGGCGACCCAGAAAAAGAGAATGTCAAAACCGGTTACGAGGCAGGATGTAGGATAAAATGTCTCCAGCAGTTTGGAATTGTCGGGCCAGCCCATAGTCGAAAAGGGCCACAAGGCGGAAGAAAACCACGTGTCCAAAACGTCAGTTTCCTGGTTAAGTTTGGCGCTCTCACATTTAGAACATAAGGATGGAGCTGTTGCGGCTACGATGACTTCCCCACAATCTTCACAGGTCCATGCCGGGATTCTGTGCCCCCACCATATCTGCCTGGAGATGCACCAGTCTCTAATGTTATTCATCCACTCGTAATATGTTTTTGCCCAATGATCGGGGATTATTCTGGTCCTGCCGTCCTGGACCGCCCCTAAGGCTTCTTTGGCCAATGGCTCCACACGGACGAACCACTGTTTGGATATGAGTGGTTCCACAACATCTTTGCAGCGATAGCACCTTCCTAATCCTACGGCGTATGGAGTGACTTTTTCAAGAAATCCCTTTTCCTCCAACTCCAAAACTATGCGTTCTCTGCATTCATAGCGATCCAATCCACAGAAATGCATTCCTTGCTCATTTATTCTCGCGTTGGCGTCCATGATGGTGACTCGTTCGAGGTCATGTCTCATGGAAAGTTCGAAATCTGTGAGATCATGGGAAGGGGTAACCTTTAGCGCCCCTGTCCCGAAATCCATCGCCACGATTGGGTCAGCAATTATTTTTAGCCTTCTCCCCACAAGGGGCAAGATGGCGAATTTTCCAATATGAGCTGAATACCTGGGGTCAGCGGGATTAACCGCCACAGCGGTGTCTCCCAACATGGTTTCTGGCCTGGTAGTGGCTACAACCAAATAATCGTCCGAGTTTTCGATGTGATATCGAATGTGCCACAGCGAACCCTGCATTTCCTGATGTTCGACTTCCAGATCGGAAAGCGCTGTGTGACACCTGGGGCACCAATTGACAATGTAATCACCCTTGTAAATTAGGCCTTCCTGATAAAGGCGGACGAAAACCTCCCTAACAGCCTTTGAGAGGCCCTTATCCATTGTAAATCGTTCTCTATCCCAATCACATGAACAGCCCAATCTCTTTAGCTGATTAATGATGACTCCACCAGAATGCTCCTTCCATTCCCATACCCTTTCTACAAATTTCTCTCGTCCAAGGTCGCCTCTGGTGAGCCCTTCCGCGGCTAATTGACGCTCGACAACGTTTTGAGTCGCTATACCGGCATGGTCCATGCCGGGCATCCAAAGCGTATTGTAACCGTTCATCCTGTGGTATCGAACCAATATGTCCTGTAGTGTATTGTTGAGGGCATGTCCCATGTGTAGGGAACCCGTGACATTTGGCGGCGGAATGACAATTGAGTATTCCAGTCCGGTCCTGTTTTCACTTGCATTGAAATAGCCGTTATTTAACCAGAAGTCATACCATTTGGATTCAGTCTCAGATGGGTTAAAAGTCTTAGGCAGTAAATCCTGGGTCATATACAACTCCTGTAGTGAGTTTGTCAGAATTTAATCGGTAACGTAATAGAATATCATGAACTATCGCATCGTGCAATGGCTGCCGGCGGGTTTTTCAAGAGACAGCGGTAGTGTCATTCTCCAGAGGAAAAACGAAAATAGGATCTTGTGAGAGGCATTTAATTCAATATTGGGAATATGGCCGCGCCGATTTTTCACGCGGCGCAAGATCAGGGCCGTCTGATCGGAAGACGCCTAGAGCGACGCGTACATCTCCTATGTGTAAGCAAGACGCATTGCGCAGGCATTATCTTTCAGGGCAGCGCTTAACAAATTCTAAAACATCGGCCAAACTTGCGGTGGCTACTGCTACGCAACTATCAGCCCCGCCGTAATAAATTCTCAGATCATCGTCTTGGAGAGTCCAGCCGCAAGGGAAGACAACGTTACCAACGTCGCCGCTTTTTTCATATGGTTCCTCAGGGCCAAATATCCATTGATCAGAGCGTCTTAGCACGCGGGTAGGGTCTTCCTTATCCAACAGCGCAAGCCCAAGTCGGTACAGGCAACCGCCAACGGTCTCTCTAACTCCATGATACAGTATCAGCCAGCCCTCGGAAGTTTCAAGCGGCGGCGACGAGAGTCCAATTTTGTTGGCGTCCCACCAGCCGCCTGTCCTCGCAGGCATTAGGACTTGATGATCTCCCCAGTGCTTCAGGTCAGGTGAAAAAGATATCCAGACGTGCTTTCGAACGCTTGAGGCCGGTACAGGCCTATGGAGCATCGCATATCTGCCTTTAAACTTGACGGGGAAAAGCGCCGCGTCTTTGTCCTCAGGGGGCATGACGGGACCAATCCTATGAAGGTTGACAAAATCCTTGGTTGTGGCAAGGGAGACCAGAGGCCCGGCCTCTGAATAGGCAGTGTATGCGACAACCCACATTCCAAGGTCCTCCACCCACGTTACTCTCGGATCTTCTATTCCCCATGTCTCTGCGGGGTATCTTTCAGGCCACGGCGCAAGTGTGGGCTGTGGATCAATTTCCCAGTCGGTGAGTCCGTTGGCGCTGCGTGCGGCGCACAAATGTGAGAATCCTCGACGATCTTCCACTCTAGCCAACAGCAGATATTGATCATTGATCATTGTAGCCCCTGGATTGAACACTGAATTGACTGGATATGGCCAGTCTAGACAGGTAAGGATGGGGTTCAGGTCATACCTTTTGAACAGTGTGCGATAACAGTTATCATGATCATATTTCATATTTAGGATATCCTAAGTTCTTTCCGTCAGAACTCGAGTGGGAGCACTACCGCTTGTCCGGACGCAATGGATTGGCGAGCCAATTCGTAAGCTTCGTTGTATTGTTCGGCTACCAGGTCCCAGGAAACCACATGATCAAGGTACTCTTTGAGGTTTTCTCCGAGTTTCAACCGGAGTTTTTCGTCACAGGCCATCCTGATAACCTGGTCCTTCAACATTTTTTTGTTGGTAAAAAGCAATCCACCTTTGCTCTCCAGCGTCTGAGCGGTCAGTCCTTCCATGGGGGCTGTCGTTATATATGGCTTGTTGAGCGCAATGATTCGTGCAAGCGTTCCGGATTGGGTTTCATCGGTCGAGGGTAAAACTATGAAGTCACAAACCGCCATAACTTTGTAATATATTTCTCCGCGTGGAATAAACTCGAAGTAGTGAGCCAGCCCCTTTTTTTCCAGGAACCCAAGCTGTTCCAGGTAATTTTCGTAGTCCGTCAAGTGGTTCGGATCTCTCATGGATCCCGCCGCCAAAAGGTCCCAGTCTTGGCCGGATCGCTCCAGTATTTCCGAATGAATATCTTCCCACATGGAAGTCAAGATGTCCCAGCGCTTGTTGGACTGTATCCATCCGACCATGCCCACGAGATGCTTACCTAGGTATGGAATCTGGTCCAAAACCAACTCTTGCTTGAGGACTGGAACATCCTTGATGGCCCAGCGTCGATCAGGCCTAGCCCCATGAGGGACCACCATGACGTTTCTGGGAGTTCGCCAGCCTTGTCCTACGAAATTCCAGTCCAGGCGCCATTTTTGATAATGGCACTTGAACAGTACTACCCTTGCCCGTTCACACATCTGGTAGATGAAATTGGCCTCAAAGCTCGTCAGCCTGCCGTGGATGGTATGCGGTTCGACAATAGTGGGGAAGTCATTGATTGCGTCGAGCAAATCCAGGAACCCTTCGTTTCCGTCTCCATGGCCTCTAGAGTCATAATACTCATACAGACCATATTCGTGTTCCAGATGGACTGCGTAAGGACGCAGTCTGTGCACTTTTATGGCCACAGACTTCCACCAGTCCCTCTTGGACATGTCAATGATAGGAAATACACCTTCTCCTTGGCCGTCTGTGTGACTAATTACCAGTACTTCCCTGTCAGGATTATGCTTTTGGATGAATTCTCTTGCTTCCTCGGCAAAAGTCGCAATTCCACACAGGCGTGGAGGATAGCTGGAAATAATAACTATTGGGCCTGAATCACTCATAGAAAGTCCTTTTTTCGTCAACGTTTTAGGAATAGCTGTTAGAAACCTTCACCATGTCAATCAAAATTGCAGCGTGAACATGATTCGGTTCTATTTGGAACGCAAAATTCTTTGAGCCTTGAGTTCGGAAAGGCCAAGCACAGCAAGAAGATAGCACACAGCTGATTCTGCGCCTTGGTTGGCGCTGATTCCGCTGGAGTCGATCCCGTCGGCCACCGAACCGTCAGCAAAGTCATAGAGAGCGGTATTCAGTCTATTTCGACCCAGGAACCACTCAAAAGCAAGTCGAGCGAGTTCCAGGTACTTGTAGTCGTTCGTCACCTCTGAAGCCGCAACGTAGGCTTCAACCAGATAGCCTGCGTCTATGGGTTGTTGTCCGAAGAGCGCCTTTTCTCCACCTTTGGGGTACCAACCTTCATTGCCGACGAGGTCAAAATAGACCCCATTTATTTGCTCTTTGGTAAGGAAGTCAAGCGATTGCAGAGCGACGTTCAGGTATTCATCGCTTTGGGTCACCTGGTAAGCACGTAGCAATGCCTCTGGGATTTTAGCGTTTCCATAGGCCAACACGTCCTCGAACCACTCCCAGTCAGCGCTCCTGTTTTCTTTGTACAGGCTAACCAGATCATCAGCCAACAAAACGAGAAGTCGCTTGAATTGACTTGCTCCTTCGAATTTTTGCAAAAGATGGTACATTCCTATAATGGCATAGGCTTTGGCCCTTGGCGATTCCACTTCGAGTATTCTGGGAGCAGCCTTTGCCATCATATTTTGAGCCAGGGCCCGTATTTGCTCTTTTGTTCCCCATCTGACAACGGTCCCCAGACCCCAAAAGACCCGGCCTAACGTGTCTTCGCTCCCATGGTCATCCATGAATCTTCGATCATAGGACATGAAATTGTGAAAATGGCCTGTTTCCGTCTGGGAGTGATTCAGAAAGCTAATATAAGTATGGATTAGAGGAAGTACCTGCTCGTCTTTCTGCTGATTATAACAAGTCATTAGCGCAGCGAGTCCCCGACCGACATCATCCGCGCTGTATCCATGATCGCGATCCGGTATACCGAAGCTCGCATGTTGCAACAAACCAACGTCGTCTGATAAAGATTTCAAATGATCGAGGTTGATATCTGGGAGGGTAATCAGGGGAAGCATCTTTTGCTTCCACGAAGATGTCACCTCCAAGTCTCTCCGTTCGCTGAGCATTTGTAAAAACATTTCCACGTACTGACGCCCTACCTCTCGCCACACCATTGTGCGACCGTATTCGTACGCCGCCTTGCGAATTCTATTCCGCCGCAAAGAATCGCCGATCAAGTCGTTCAGGGCGTTGGCCATACCCGTCACGTCGCTGAAATCTACTAATACGCCCCGTGCATCCGAAAGCAATTCTTCGGCATACCAATAGGGCGTAGACACTACAGCCTTGCCCATGCCCACAGCGTAAGCGAGAGTTCCGGAAGTTATTTGTTCTTTTGCCAGATACGGAGTCAAATAAACATCACAACAAGACATATATTCCGTCAATTCCTGCAGATCAACAAACCTGTTCTGGAACACCACATTGTCCGCTATCTTCAGGTCAAGAGCTTTTCGTTCAAGTGATAAACGGTACTGCTCACCGTGAATCTTCTTAACTTCAGGATGCGTTGCGCCAAGAATTATGTAGACAGTGTTCGGGTATTTCTCCACAACAGACGGTAGGGCTTCAAGCGCCGTTTCTATTCCCTTGTTGGGACTGATCAGCCCAAAAGTTAGAAGAACTGTAAGACCTTCCACATTGAACTGTTCCTTATAGAAGTTGGAATCAACAAAGGGAACGTCAGGAACGCCATGATGAATTATTGAGATCTTGTCTTGGGGAACGCCATATATCTCTCGGAGCATCCTGGCCCCCTTTTGACTCATGGTGACAAGTCGCTGGGAGCAGTTTATGACGTCTTCCAAAGCTTCCCGGTAATCGTTGGGAGGATTTTCCAGGATCGTGTGCAGAGTTGTTATTACGGGCTTTTTCAAATGAGACAGCAGCACTGAAAGGTACTTACCGGCCTCGCCCCCATAGATTCCGAATTCGTGCTGCAGGCTGATTATCTGTGCCGATGAACCGTTGAGATATTCGGCCGCTCGAGCATAATCACGAATAACGTTTTTTCGGATCTCAAACGTAACCTCAGGTGGGTAATCGTATCCTCCTGCTCGATCAGTAATTGCAACGACACGATACGGCTTGTCTCCCATTTCCTGGGCGATGGAATTACTCAGGTCGTCTGTGAATGTCGCAATTCCGCACGTTTTTGGCACGAATGTCCCGACATAAACCACGTCGAGATCAAATACCAATCTAGGCTTTTCAAGTTTTATTCTTTTCACGCCTGCTCCTGCATACTCTGTTCGCTTGCTTGGAATGCCTTGGCGATCCATGATTCAATTCATTAATTAAGTGGTCCTGTTGAGCGCCTGTGACTTGACGATGGGGTACTTCTCGAACATTGGACAGTTTTTGTCAAGCCCAGTCCAGGGACTTCCCAAAAACCATCACAAATTTTGTTAACTTCATTTGTCAGGCTTTTCATGAAAAATCAGGGTTGTCCAGACTGGCTCCGTCCCAAAAAAAGGAGTATCCTGAGATAAAAGTCAGACTCGGCAGCGCCGGAATGGATCTAAAGTTGGGCGCAAATTCACTCAGGGAAGGCAAATCATCATGAAAAAGATCGGAATTGTTCTCGGCGGCGGGATCCTTTTGGTCATCGTGATCTTCGGGTGGTGGGTCTTAAGCCGCCCGGAACGCGGCACTACCGGCTCGGTCAGTACGCATTTCCGCTGGCTCGGTCCCAACGACAAGATTGTGGTAGATGGTTTCGACGATCCCAAAGTCCAGGGTGTCGCATGTCACATCGCGCGTGCGGAAACAGGAGGGGTGAAGGGCCAATTGGGAGTGGCCGAGGATACGAGTGATGTTAGCATCGCATGCCGCCAGGTCGGTCCTATCAAGATAGTAGGAGAACTCAAGGACGGCGAGACAGTCTTCGACGAGCGCCGCAGCCTCCTGTTCAAAAAACTTCATGTCGTGCGCTTCTTCGATCGTAAGCGAAATGTTCTGGTTTACGTGGCGTACAGCGATCGGGTTATCGAAGGTAGCCCGAAGAACAGCATCAGCACGGTGCCGATCATGGGGTGGCCTGCCCCATAGATTCGAACTGATCCGTCTGGTCAGTCCCAGATGGTTTGAAGTGGATGAACTAATAAAGGCCATGTGTTTGTTTTCAGTCTTTCATAAATTCAGGCTGATTTCACCTTTTTTGTGCCACCATCCTTAATTCCACGAATCAGTGATTCGGAGTATTTTTTTCTAAAAGCCACTACAAGAGGATCAGTTCTAGCTGTTGAATTGAGAAAATCGACATAGGATTCAAACTCTTCTTGCCTGCTCTCATATTCCTGCATCAGTTTTGCCTGCGCCTGTCTTTTCATTTCAACACAATCAAAGAATTTCATTTTCATCAGATACCTCCTTAGGACACAAGATAGTCATTATCCTATAACCCAATCGGATGTTTACACTATTGAATCCCCTAATAAGGTTAAAATTTACAATGTGTCTGAAATTCCAACTGAGGATAGGATCTGCACCGGCAACGGTTGCCGCTGATACGTGTAATGCATCGCTGAAAGAAGCCTGCCCCAAGACTTCAGCAGCAATGTATTCATTCGCTAGATCCCGCACCTCGTCGCCAATCGGTACTTCTTCAATTAAACTATCTGGGAGGTTTAACATAACAGACTGCACTTCCTGAGGTGATCCGGAAAGTTCCCTAAGAGTTTCAGTTGAGAGCAGAACTATGAATTCGCCATTGGTAACCTTATTGAAAAAGTTCAGGCTGTTTTCTTTAAACTCTTCATCCTGAGTTCCACCAAAAACTGAAGTATCGGCATAAACTCTTATCTGATGCATTAAAAATCTCCATTGCATGGAATCTGAAACTTCTTCGTGCCCGCACTAGCAAAAAAAGTCCGCACAGATGATTTGCCGTCTGTGATTTTGGGGTACCTCCAGTTGTTCAGGGTTGGTCACTGCAACGCTATCTGTCAATAATACTGTAAAGAAAAATCTATAGCCAATTCTTTTGTCGTTCCTTTGCATTTTGCCTGAGGAGTTCCCAAAACAATGTCGTTCCAAACAATATGAAAAAAGGGAAGGCCGTCCCAAATAATCATAGAAAAAGAACAGCATCAGCACGGCGCCGATAATAGGGTGGCCGGCGCCATAGATTCGAACTGCGCAGCCCCTGATCGGCTTCGTTGGTTTGAAATGTATGCAACACATTGGAGATGCGCATATCAGAATTATTACACATCAAGTTCATTTATCTTTTTCTTTCCTTCGAGCTGCGTTACAATTGAGAGGTAATTTCCAATCAGTGAACTTGACTGGAACTATTCTAATGCGTTTCAGGACATACACTCATGTAGCGCTCTTGATTCTTTGGGTTATGGTGCCTTCTGTCCGTGCAGAGTTTCTCCCATGGGACATTCCTGTCAACTCATCTTATAGGGTCGGATACCTTTACGGCTCGCAGGTTGTGGGGAACACCGCCACTGATCCTACAGGTGATACTGTTCAGATTGATATCAGTTTTGGATTTCCCATCCTTTCAGGTACGATAGAATTATCGCCCATCAACCGGCTATCCGCTCGTATAATCGGTGATGCGAGCGTGTATGGGCAGCAAAACATAATATATGGTCCCTGGCAGTGGGTCCCAATTACGCCCGGCCAGCCAAATGGTTTATACTCAAACGCAAGGCCAGGATGTGGCGGCGTTGAGGCTGCGGGCCTGTTTGATATCTGGAGATCGTCCAGGACATCGTTTCGGTGTAGTTGAAGGTTGGCGACGGGAATACTGGGGGTATAACGATCAAGGAACCAGTGACATAAACGCTTCAGTCGAGTCTCAGGATAATGTCACTTCAACTGTTCCTTTTGTTGGCCTCTGTGCCGAAATGGCGTACCCAGGTTGGCGGTCAACTTTTGAATTTCTGACATCCCGATTTATTTCTAAAAATATAAACGGTTCGGTGAGACATCCTGGGAATTTTTGGGAATACCACGGCGCCGCTCAGGACGGTGTATTGCTTGAAGGCCGAATACAGGGCATGGCCAATATAACGAGTAACCTTTTTCTGGGGCTGTATGGCCGCTACAGTTATCAGACTTATGTTCCAGCCCAAAAACAGCGCAAACCATTGCTAATAGAGGATAAAGAGCGATTTATAACCTGATAATGTCGGCATGTAAATCTTCTTCCAGCAGTCGATAACGCGAATTTATGTTTGACAACAATCACCCCTTTTTGATAGCTGAGTCGTGTTCCAGCTTCGCTGTTCGATGGCCAGATGTAGCCAGGCGCCAAGGGGCGGAGCTTGAAGAGATACGATAAACATTCCTTATAGATAACCAATCTGGAGTGCCGTTTTTCGACTGGAACATGGGCCAGAATGTAGCCGGGGTCTTTTATGGCCTAAACAACTTTTAGGTAACGGAGCGGCTTTTCTCGTATTTTGAAGTTGCTTTGTGATTTCCCAACAACTGAGTGTAAAATGTCGGATGGGTTTCTTTTATAGCGTCTTGCCTACGCTGCCGAATATTATGATCAAGCTCAGATACAGGACCATTGATCATAGCGGTTGCAGATCTCTGAACGCTCTTATTTCTCCCATGCTGTGCGCTTCCAGAACGGCTCGAACAATAGCCCTTGACATGCAATCCGCTCCTGCACGCCCTAGTTCATTCAATGCCTCGGCCTTCACTACAGCAAAAAAGCCCGTCGTCTCCGGTAGATCATGTTCTCCTGTGGCCATGCAGAATATGGTGTCGCCATCGAACATCGTGTGGGCTGGCCTAATCGCTCGAGACAGCCCGTCGTGAGCCATCTGAGCGACTTTTTGGGCCTGAGCCTTGGTCAGAGCCGCATCGGTAGCAATGACGCCGATGGTGGTGTTGGACGGGGAAACAGCATCGGTCACGTGGGGCAACTTGACAGCGCGTCTCCCCAGCATGCCGAATTCTCCGTTGACCTCCTGGTGCACCTCCCAGGGAACGCCAGTAGTTGGATTAATGACTGACCCCAATGAGTTCACCGCAACCAGAGCGGCCACTGTAAGCCCGGATCCCAGGAGTTCGCTCGCTAAGCCAATGCCCCCTTTAATGGTTCCAGAGAAAGCGCCAGTGCCTGCTCCAACGCACCCGACTGGGATCGGCCCGGTGGATGCCGACTCGCATGCCTTAATTCCCCATTTCGGCCCTATGGGCGGCACGTAGTCCTTGCCACGACCAAGATCGAACAGCGCAGCAGCGGGAACGATGGGAGCGACCTCTCCCGTGGCCAACGGGAAACCCCAGCCCCGTTGAGCGAGCCACCTCACCACTCCATCGGCTGCAGACAGTCCGAACACTGAACCACCGCTCAGCACAACTCCCTGGACCCTTTCCACCAAATTGAGAGGCGCGAGGAGATCTGTCTCCCGGGTTCCCGGAGCGGAACCTCTCACGTCGACTCCGCCCACAGCGCCGGCCGTGCAAAGGATGACGGTCACACCGCTGGCGGCCTCCACGGAGGTGTAATGACCGACCATGATCCCTTTGATGTCCGTAAGGCCATTGTTATTACCACTCTTTGTCATAGGTAAGGCTCCTGCAAGAACACGCAAATACAAGGCTGAATCATAGGGCGGCCTTGCTATTTCGAGGTATGTGAGGTTTGAGATCAATAATGGGGGCACCATTGAAGGCACCTATGTCATCAACAGACAATGGTGGGAAACTACTATGCTGTCGAAAAAGAATCAACGGCAAACACTGGAGGACGCCCCTCAATGTACTGGTCCAGAGGCAATTCAAGGCCAAAAGGCGGTGGTTCCTTTGCCATGGGTATTATTGTTTGGCTCCGCGAGCTTTCAGAAAGTCTACCACTTGTTTATCACCATACTTTGAAGCCTGAAATAGCGCTGTTCTGCCATTAATGTCCTCAGCGTTTATGTCAGCGCCTTTATCTAGAAGAACCTTCACTGCTTTAAGCTGACCCGTGTCAGAAGCTGCCATCAGTGCCGTATAGCCTCTGCTATCCTCAGCGTTGACGTCAGCTCCTTTTTCCAGAAGAAGCTTCACCACGTCATGTTCACCCATATCAGAAGCCAACATTAGCGCTGTCACGCCATCATTATCTTTAGCATTTACGTCAGCTCCTTTTTCCAGAAGAAGCTTCGCCACTTCAAGCTGACCATATTTAGAGGCCTGGGACAGCGCCGTATAGCCCCTATTGTCATGGGCGTTTACGTCAGCTCCTTTTTCCAGAAGAAGCTTCACTATTTCAAGTTGACCATATTTAGAAGCCAACATTAGCGCAGTATAGCTTCTATTCCCACCCCTAGCATTGACATCCACTCCTTCATTCAGAATGCGTTTGAACCTTTCCCAACGGCGGCTATCGGCAGCTTTTATCAAATCCTGATCTCTATCTTCTGCCTTGACTACATTCGTACCGACCACAAAGATAATAACGAATCCAATCACTACAAATTCTAGGAAGATCCCGGTTATCTTGATCCACTTCCGCATTACTCATTTCCTTCTATCAGTTGGGTATTTGCTACCAGCGTTCGGGGATGTCTCTGAACTGCTTGTTACAGAAGAAACTTCCAGAGAGGGACATAGCGGATGACGCATCCATCGATGGTTTCTTCCGCCTCCATGTCTTCCGTGACGATCATGCCCTCCTTCAAGTTAAAAAATGCAAGGGAGCGAAGAAGGGCCCTGAGTTCTCGGCGCTTCGTTTTTGCCTCGGACAAATCAAAGGAGACCTGGCAGACATCACCGATCTTCCCATTTTCTAGTGTGACAAAATCGACTTCGTACCCTTGGGCGTCCTTCCAGTATAAAATATCAGCTCCCCTGTGCACGGGTTTCAGAAACACTAGATTTTCCATTATCCTGCCAAGGTTTTCATTAAATCGGAAGGAAACTGCGTTGCGGATACCCGTGTCGATGCAGTATATTTTCCTGGGATTCTTTTCCTGCTCTTTCGGCGAATAAGAAAAACGCCTGACAAAGAAAAAGAGAAAGGCCTGGTTCAAATAGTCTGACCATCTCTCGACTGTATCTACCGGAATATTCAAGAAGCCTTTGATGCTGTTGTAGGATATGAGCGACGCTGCATTGGTCATATAATATTTGTAAAGCGTCCGGAGATTGTCTACCTTGGCTATGCCATGACGCTCTACGATATCGCGAGTCAGAATATCTGCGGCATAACCCAGAAGAATCTCCTGTTTATTCATCCCAAGAACTACGGCCGGCAATCCGCCCCATTGCATGAACTCTTGGATTTCTCTAGGGATCTCGTTTTGTCGTCTGATCATATCCAGATGGTCTTTATAGACCATCCCCTTGAAGGACAGAAATTCGCCAAAATTTAAAGGATAGATCGCAGCATCGAGATGACGGCCCGTCAACAAGGCGCCCAATTCCCGACTGAGTAATTTTGACGAAGACCCAGTGATGAATATCTGCCGCCCGCCTTGATCGATCATCCGTCAAACAAACCGCTCCCATGCACGCACATTTTGAACCTCGTCCAGAAAGAGATAAATTTTCCCGTTTGGTTTAAGGAATGTCAAATAGGCGGTCAACAAACGGTTCATGAATTCAGGAGTGAGTTCACCAAAGAAGCGGGGATCTTCAAAGTTGACGTAGAGCGTGTTTTGTCGAGGAATATCTTGAGCAATCAGACGCCGGATCAATTGGTTCATGATCGTCGATTTTCCGCTCCGCCTTGGACCGACAAGTGTGACCGCCAGCCCGTCTTGGGCAAGGCGGAAAATGTTCTCCAGGTATGACGGGCGTTCGACACCGCAGAAGCGGCCCTCATTCCAGAAATTAACATCCAAAAGGAGTTCGATGATTTTATCTTGTGAGAGATTCAGCATTATATCAACCTTATCGGTTATTATATATACTTAATAACCGATGCGCCATATAAAATTGCGTCATAACACCCTCCGATTACAAGCATTTCATTGATTCGACCGTAAGCGCAATGTTTTGGTTTACATCGTGTACAGCGATCGGTTTATTGTTTGTTTGGGAATGATCGTCATCGGCCATGCAATTTTATCACTTTTCTAAAAATTACCCATGCATACCTATTAATTATGTCTCTCAATTCCTTGGCACATGCTTACCGTCGCAGTTAATCTCAACAAGAATGTCGCCCTATTTCTGAATGGCGGCCTTGAGGATTTCAAAGTTTCGCTGCCGATAGTAGCTTCTAATTTCAGCCGGCAATAATGAGCCGAGCTTCACCGAATAGTCTCTTGGGGTCAGCGCATCCAACCTGCGCAGAATCTCCGCGATAATTTCCGGTTGTGCCTCAGGAGAAATGCCCTTCTTTACGAGGAATTCCATGTCAAAGGCATCCCGAATTTCGCCACGGTCCAGAAAAGCGGCAATTTTAGCTGACATCATGTCCCCTAAAGATATTGTGCGCAAAAGGACTTGCTTCGTTGATGATGGGCTGAAGGCGATCGACTGTTCGGTTTGAATCTTTTTTGCGTTTTTACGAATTTCGATTTTGAGGTTCCGCGGAAAATTGGGTGAGCGCAGTTCGAAGAGAAGTGTGTGAAACTTGTCCGCAGCGTCTTTGAGTATATAATACCGTGAAAGATAAGCCTGCAAAGCAGTGAAAAGAGATTGCGCTTCCTGTCGGGGGACCAGCCAAAAATCGAGATCGACGGAAAAGCGGTCCAGTCCGTGACAAAGACGCAGCATTGTTCCACCCCCGAAAATCAGGCTGCGAAGGAACCGACCGCTGTTGAGACGATCCAGTGTTTCCAGTTCAAATCGCTCCTGTTCGATCAGATCCTGCATTTTTCTTTCACTCTTCGTTTGACGTTTTCTGGAAAAGCCGCCAAAAGCGCCGTAAGGTTGTGTATGTCGAGCCGTTCAGAATCAAGCGAAGTCCAATCCAGAGGATACCGTCCCAGGCTGTTCAAATAAACGGCGTCGAGTAACGCTTTTTCTGGCGTTGCGATAAATACATCATCCAGCCTTGAGAACCCCGTATAATATTGAGGAGCTATCTTTGTATAGCAGAATAGAGC
The DNA here is from genome assembly GCA_963798475.1 of uncultured delta proteobacterium. Lineage (GTDB taxonomy): Bacteria > Desulfobacterota > Desulfomonilia > Desulfomonilales > Desulfomonilaceae > CAJBEZ01. The sequence continues at coordinate 82,969 of CAWCTI010000030.1, read as the reverse complement.
CCCACCGGCTTCGATTTTCACTGTGTGACGATGCGTGATGTTTTCATACCAGTTCCTTTGAACCTGAGTGGTAACCCCATAGTAGGAAAGGGCTGTCATACAGGAGATGTAAGAAGGCGTCCGCAAGTGATTGCTGATCCTGAAAAATTCGCGAATTCCATAGTGGGTCCAATTGCGTTCGAGGACATAAAAGTTTTTCTTCACGCGAATGAAGATTCCCCGCCGGACGTACCTACTGCACAAAACGTGGGCTGAAGTAATGGCAATCCCCTGCAAGTCAGCGACGTCTTCAACTGTAAAAAAAAGGCGATCTTTCAGATTCGACCATGCGGCTGATATCATCAGAACCACATCCTTATCATTTATGATAAGAATATGTGTTTACATCGGTTCGGTCAATGGGAAAAGCTGAAAATGCTACATATTGTTTTCCAGATACTCCATCCAATTTTCCTGGGACACCGCCTTAAAAACAGCTTCGGGGTAATTTTGCAACCAATCTTTTGGGACTTTTACTCTGGATTTGGGCGACCATTTGCAGGAAAGGCCGTTGCCTTCTGCTACACGGTGTTGACATTCTGGCGTTTCCAGACCAATACTGGTTTGCTTGAGAATGAGTATCCTAATGTTCACAAGAAACGGTTGTTTTTTGTTTGTGACAAAGCAAATGGTAACACAATGACGAAACGCCTTACGGACTGAGGTAATGACTATGCGTATTGCTATGTTGGCCCCGATAGCGTGGCGAACTCCCCCGCGACACTACGGACCATGGGAACGGGTTGTCTCCCTTCTCACAGAAGGTCTTGTCGCAAGAGGCATTGACGTTACACTTTTCGCCACGGCGGATTCGGAAACAAGTGGGAGAATCCACGCAATTGCTCCAAGGCCCTATGAGGAAGACAAGAGTCTGATTCCCAAGATCTGGGAATCTCTTCATATTAGCGAGGTTTTCGAGAGAGCTGAAGATTTTGACTTGATCCACAATCATTTCGATTTCTTGCCTCTCACATACTCCGGTCTTGTGAAAAGGCCAGTTCTCACCACGATCCATGGCTTTTCCTCTGAAAAGATCCTGCCCGTTTACAAAAAATATGACAAGAAAAGTTATTATGTGGCAATCAGCGACTCCGACCAGTCCCCCGAACTTACCTACAGCGCAACCATTCACCATGGAATAGACCTGGAAGCTTTCACTTTGAACCCGTTAGGTGGAGAATACCTTCTATTCTTTGGCAGAATTCATCCTGACAAAGGAGTTCGAGAGGCTATACAAATTGCTCAATTGGCCAACAGGGATTTGTTGATCGCCGGAATAATTCAGGACGAGAAATATTTTGAAACAGAAGTTAAGCCACACCTGAACGGTAGTCAGATAAAGTATGTGGGAAGCGTTGGTCCAGACTTAAGGGACAGCCTTCTTGGTAAAGCGGAGTGTCTTCTGCATCCAATAAGCTTTGATGAGCCTTTCGGTTTGTCCGTTGTTGAATGCAATGCGTGTGGTACACCAGTAATAGCGTTCTCACGGGGTTCCATGCCGGAAATCATAACAGAGGGTGTCAATGGTTTCCTTGTGTCCACCGTATCTGAGGCGGTCGATGCCGTGAAAAGGATCCATACGATATCCCGTCCTGCCTGCCGAGAAGTCGCGGAAAGACGATTCTCGAGAGATCGCATGGTTGACGACTATTTAAAAGTGTACAATCGGATCGTGGAAGAAACAAAAACCGTTGATCGCCGCCCATGGGGATACTATGAAATTCTCTCCGACCTTCCAGATCACAAGGTAAAACGTATTGTCGTTTACCCGGGAAAGAGGCTGAGTTTGCAACGGCATCAGCGCCGGAGCGAGAATTGGACAATCGTTAGCGGCTACCCTGTCGTTACGCTGGACAGCGAACAGATACCATTAGGCCCAGTTGATTCTATACAGATTCCCAAGCACGCGACACACCGCATCTTCAACCCTGGTCCTGATGATGTGGTTTTTGTGGAAGTGCAAACAGGTGATTACTTTGGTGAAGACGACATAGAACGTTTTGAAGATGATTTTGGCAGGGTGTAGGTGTGTAATCAATGGCAATTTATCCCAAGAACCTCATAGTCCGTCGCTTCGAAGGCAACCCGATCCTCACGAAGAATGATGTGCCTTACCCGGTTGTGACAGTCCACAACGCGGCAGCCGTTAAAACTCGAGGGGAATACATACTGGTTTTCCGTTCACATCTCAGGAATGGCCGTTCCATACTGGGATTGGCGAGGAGCAAAGACGGCTGCAATTTCACGGCGGACCCCGAACCGTTTATGGTACCTTCGAGAGAAGGCGTTTTCGCTGAGTATGAGGAATTCGGGATCGAAGATCCTCGTATATGTCAAATTGACAATGATTTCTTCATCACTTACAGCGCCTATTCCAGACATGGTGTAAGAATAGGTCTTGCTAAAACCTCTGATTTTAGGTCCATTAAACGAGTAGCTCTGATTACGCAAGCTGATTGTCGCAATGTCGTGATCTTTCCTCGCAAGTTTCAAGGGCGATTTGCGCGTCTTGACCGCCCGCACACTGAAATAGCTCCGTGGTCTATCTGGATTTCATCCTCCCCTGACCTTGTTCACTGGGGTGATTCCCAAGTGATCATGAAGCCGGCCCCTTACCATTGGGACCAAATGAAGGTTGGCCCGGGGGCGACACCTTTTCTGACATCCAAAGGCTGGCTTCATATATATCACGGAGTCTTCCAGACCATGGATGGAGCCGTTTACCGGCTGGGCGTAGCCCTGCACGATCTTGAGGATCCGGCAAAGATTCTTGGGGTTGCTGACGAATGGATTCTCCAACCCGAGGACCCATGGGAGGTGACGGGTTATGTCCACAACGTGGTCTTTACCTGTGGAGCGATCCCTGAAAACGACGGCACTGTGAAGATCTATTGGGGTGGGGCTGATACCGTAATGTGCATGGGAACGGCAATAATAGACGAACTGGTGGATTTATGCTTGAGCGTTCCACGACCACCCATTTAATCTTGTAAATCCTCCTTTTGTTTTGGCAGGCGGGTCAATTTTTTTGAGATTCTCGGTGCGTTGAACCGGATTGGGTAAAGACATCCGTGGGCCTAAGAAATTCTATTTAGAAAGAAGTTGTTGATTTTTTTGTGTTATTTCTGATAGAATATGATCAAATCCATGTAATCAGGAGAATTGTGATGCGATATCTTCTAGTGTCGCTACTTTGCGTAGCCGCATTGTTCGCATTTTCTTCAATCAGTTTGGCGGTTGGGGTTTATACTCCCGGGCACGAGAGGTGTGATTGCTCCCCATTAGTTCAACGGGGTGTAATTCCTGACACCTGGAACAAACTTACCGAAGCGCTTTTGTTACCTCAAATTTCATGGGCGATCGACAGGCTGACCATCGAAGCCAAAGCCGTGATAAGTCAGTTTGGACAGCTACCGTCTAATGAAATTTCGGAAGTTTCCGCAGCCAAAGAAGCTAAGGAACTCAAGGATGAACCGCCTCCTCTGGTAAAGGAGAAAATAAAGAAGGTCGGCAAGAAAAAGAAGAAACCAGTAACCAAGTCTTCAAAAAACGTTGCGAAGAAGAAAAAGGCTGAGGCTAAGAACGCCAAGCCGGCGAAAAAAAGAATAAAGGCTCCTTTAAAGGCCCTGTAAATTGATGTTTAGATCCGGTCTCACCGTGATTCGTTTTTTCTTCGTTTGGAGGATGGTTTCCTCCGCCACTTTCGCTGGAACCAGAAACCTTGTTCTGGTTTTATTCTTAGCCAGGATTCGAATAGATCATGAAACTTTTGACTTAGGGCGGTGAGATCGGCTTTACGGTCACCAGTAGGCTCAAATTCTATGTCTGGTCCTAGTGTAGACAGGTAATTTCCATCGTCCAGACGATATGTGCAAATAGGTAGGATCCTGGCTTTTCCTTCAATCGTCAAACGAGCAAAAACTTCATTAGCTGGAGCAGGGGTCCCGAAATAATTCACGAAAATTCCGCGTTCGGCGTCTCCCCGTTGATCAGCCAAAAAGGCCAGAAGTTCACCGTTTTTTAAAATTTCTATAAGGTCCTTGACAACGCCCTTATGGGGAAACGTCTTGATTGCGGCGTCCTTTCCAGCCCGACTGAACAGGTAACGGGTGAGAAACGGATTTTTTAAACCAGTTGCGAATAGATTGGTTTTAAAACCAAGCAACTTGGTGGTTGCGGCGCTTACTTCAAAACAACCAAAGTGCGATGTAAGAAGGCAAATTCCGTGATTGCCGGGCATCAAAGCTAGGTCATAATCCAGCTTACCCTTAAGGATAATCCGTTTAGCCATTTCTTCCTGGGTCCATCGTCTTATAAGAAAGAACTCAACAATTAAGAGACCAAGGTGTTCGAAGCTTTTGATGGCTGTCCTCCGAATCCATTCTGGGGATTCCTCTTTTCCAAAGGCGATAGTCAGGTTCTCCATTACTGCTTCCCGGCGATCGGAAGATACTGTCCAACCAACTCTGCCGAGAAATCTCCCGAAAGTTCTGGCCCATGGTTCCGGAATAATATTAAGAGTGTTTTCTACGAATATTACCAGCAGATATACCAAATAATCGACAATGAGTGAAAAGGTTAACCGTCTAGGCATAAGCTACTCCCGGTATAAATATGAGCGCCTAAATTAGCACATCGAAATTGTTCGGCACAAATATTTATAATTAACTAAAATAATAAATATATTACCTTTTAAATTATAACCAATTTGTGGTTGATCAGACACTTGTCGTCCGACGTTGGAAAAGAGATATTCGGCTATTCGTTAAAGCGCATTGAAACCCATGGTTGAATCAGGTATCGTAGCGCCCTGAATATATATCAGGATTAATCTCTCCGAATGGTCCTATTATTGCTAGATAAAGGGCAGATCTCGAAATTGATCACGTTAATTGGTAGGCTCTGTTTTTTGAGCTGTGTCCTCATATTATCAGTTGGCTGTTCGAAGAAGATTACCGTGCAAAAATCAGTCTTTGATTTGGATAATCTGTCTTTTGAGCAACCGGAGAGTTCCGGAGAGAACCTGAAAGAAAAGGGCATAAGGCTAGCGCGTGAGAAGATTTTTCCTGAAGCCATAGAATGTTTAAAAAAATATACCGAAACGGAACCTAAGGACTTTTCAGCTTTTAACGCCATGGCAATAAGTTACAAAAACATTGGTGATTTTGCGCAGGCGATGAAATACTTCGAAAAAGCCCTGAACCTGACAAATGTTCCTGAAGAACGGGCCAAGATACTTGCCAACATTGGGAATCTCTATTACTTAACGGCCAAGTATCAGGCTGCGCTGGGTTTCTACAAGGAAGCCGCATCCGAATTTGACAGAAACCCAATGTACATGATTCTTATAGCGAGGACGTTTGTGGTCCTGGGAGATTACGATCGGGCCAGAAAGGTGCTTGCCATAGTTGACGGGAAATCATTGGAGGCTGATAATTTCGAAAAGGGCGAGGACCGTGGTCTCAACAACTACTTACTGGCTGAAATTTACACTGGTCTAAATGACGAAAAGGACGTTTATAAAAATCTCGACGCCGCGCTTAAAGCCAATTCAGTAAGGTTTTCGGCTAAACTGCGCCAGGATATGAGAGATGAAAAGAACCTTTTTTATACTTTGCTGGGTGACAGACGAATAGAAAAAATTCTTGCCCGCTACAGCGAGCAGACGAAGTGAGCTTGTTTCGCCACTTTCGTGTTGAAAACGAAATATAAATATAGACAAACATTCAACGGCTTAAGATAATAATGCCGTGTAGCCGCTATAAAGCGATTCATGACCCGGAGGCGGGAGTGCTAAATAGTTCTATTAAAGACAGATTTGGAATGTTATTGGCTAGCGCCGGCCAGATGTATTTTGAGGTGGATAGGGAATTCACTATCACATACTTCAACAATTTACTAAAGGAGGTTTTTGGTGATCCCAGTGGAAAGAAATGCTATGAATTTATATGTAAAAAATCTCAGGTTTGCCCAGGCTGCCCTATGGACAAAGTCATGCAGGGCGCAGATCGGGCGGTAAGTGGAGAAGTCAGGTACGACAAGGATGGTATGCCGATCTGGCTGGAAAACACTTCCACACCCATAAGGAATGACGCAGGTGAGATAATAGGCGCAGGTGAATTATCTGTAGATGTCACACAGAGAAAACGCGACCTAGGGTGGATTAGAGATTCCGAAAGATTGTATAGAAACCTAGTGGAGCAGTCACCAGATGTAATTTTTTCTTTGGATACCCATGGAAAATTTACTTTCGTGAACACCCAAGTAGAAAAATTTCTGTGTTATTCTGTTTCACACGTCCTGGAGACCCCCCTCAAGGATTATGTCGCTCCCGAAGATAGATCAAGGCTTGATAATATCTCAGGACTTGGACCTGAATCAATTTGGGATGAAGAAGTAGCTGTTATTGACGCCGATGGAGCGCGAAAGTACGCTAGAATCAGGATGAAACCCTCATTTAATGAGAATGACGCCACAATCGGCTTTGACGGGGTTATGCGGGATAGAACGGTTCGCCGCAAACTGGAAGAAGAATTGAAGGCGTCGAGGGCGGCCCTTGTTGAGAAAATAAAAATAATTGACGAACTTTATGAGCACATAGTTGAATCCGGAAAATGCAAAGCCATTGAGGACCACACAGCGGAGGTGGCCCACGAGCTTCGTCAACCTCTCGCTATTGTAGGAGGTTTTGCCAGAAGGCTTGCCAAATCGCTCGAAGGGGCTGTCGACATTGATCTGGATCGACAAAAACAATACATAAATATAATAATATCCGAAATACAGAGACTGGAGAAAATACTCGATCGCCTGATAGAATTTACCAAAAGGGACAGTATAAAGTTTCAGAAGGTTAATCCAAATGAGCTGATCAAATACATTGTCGGAATAACTGAGAGTCGGGTCGTCGAAAAGAACATATGTCTCAATGTTAATCTTGGTCAAGAAATAGGTGACATCCCCCTGGATCCCGGCCGTTTTCAACAATTGGTGTTAAATCTGCTATCCAATGCAATTGACGCTTCGCCCCAAGGCAGTGTCATTGACCTGGAAACCGGTGTTTCAATTCCCAGTGACAGGGCCCTAAAAATAGGCGCCCTTGATTCAACGACATTTTTTGAGATGAAGATACGTAACAACGGTCCAGTCATTCCACCTGAAACCCTCCAGAATGTGTTCAACCCTTTTTTTACAACTAAGGAGCACGGAACAGGCTTGGGGCTTACTGTGAGCAAGAAGATAGTGGAAGATCATGGCGGGTCGATCTCCGTCAAATCAGATGGGGATGGTACCGCCTTCACCATATGGCTCCCCTTAAAAGAAATACCCAGTGTGCGAAAGGACTTTTGTCTCTTTCAGGCGAATGTCTTATCGGAGAAACTTCGGTAAAAAGCGCCGGGGAAGACCGCCTTTTCTAATGTCAGGCGGTTCCCTAAACCTCTCTCAATATGTCCAGGAGCGCAGATTTGACGTTGGGAAAATTGAAAGAAAAACCGTGCTTCTGGAGTTTTCTCGGAACAACTTTTTGGCCCCTAAGGATGACTGACCCAAATTCCCCCATAGCGAGACTCACAATGAATCCAGGCACCGGCATGAAAGAGGGCCTTTTCAAGATCTCACCAATTTCTTTAGCGAGATCTCCGTTTCTTATCGGCTCAGGGGCGCATAAATTTATCGGCCCATGGATCTCTTCATTTTCGGCCGCAAATAATATTGCCCTACAAAGATCGATAATGTGTATCCATGACACCCACTGACGTCCGCTTCCAATGGGGCCGCCGGCAAAGAATTTAAAGGGCCTTATCATTTGGGCCAACGCTCCGCCATCTCGGCCTAATACTACTCCGAATCTGGTTATAACTACTCTTGCGCCTTTGTTGGACGCTTTCAGCGCTTCATTTTCCCAATCGACAGCAAGTTGAGCCAGAAAATCATTGCCCGGTTTTGATGACTCATCAAGTTCCTCATCTTCAGTCATGCCATAAAAACCAACTGCAGACGTGCTCAACAAAGTTGCGTTTCCGGCTATCGCGTCAACAAGGTTTCTGGTTGTATCAATACGGCTGTTTCTCAGCAATTTCTTGTAATTTTCATCCCATCTGTGGAAGATGTTGGCCCCAGCCAAATTTATGAAAAGATCATAGTTGTCAAGGGCTTCCTGCCATTTACCCGGCTTGGTTGATTCCCCCACAACGACGGTGACCTCTTTGGGAAGTCCAAGCGCCTTTGAAGGATTTCGGACAAGAGCAAAAACCTTATGTCCGGATTCAATCAGGAATCTGGCCAGATTGGTTCCAACAAATCCGTTTGCGCCGGTTAAAAATACATCCAAAGTCGTCTCCCTCTCCAAAAAAGTTAAGAATCGAGGTGATTGAATTAAAAATTGCAGGAGAAAACGGACTCAATTTACAGTCTAAAGCCGCTGACGCCCTCAGGAATCCTCACCCAGGACTATTTCATGCGGTAGGCAGGAACACTGAGACGCGTCGTCGTCCTTTTTGTCCCACTCAGCGCAAACATCGGATTGACGAGATGGCCTGGCTTCCATGATTTCAAGCTCATACCCCAAAGGGAACCCTGCAAGAGCGTGATTAAAATCTATAACAATTCCATCTTCCCTGACATCCTTTATAGTAACACTACCCGGCCCCTCATCATCGTTGCATAAAACCGGAATTTCCATGCCCGGGAAAGGTTTCACGCCGGGTGGGAAATGAAATTCTTCAATTTTTTTTAAGAAGACCATTTTCTCATCACGCACGCCAAACGCCTCTTCCGCAGGCACCTCGAAATTCAACTTGCGACCGTTCGTTTCTCCAACAAGTCTCTTTTCCAAACCAGGGATTACATGACGATAACCAGTAACAAAATCCATTGTCTCCGGTTCAGGCACCCCTTTTAGGACCGGACCGCCGACTATCTTTACGCGATATCTTATTTTTACGTAACTTCCTGAATCCTGAATTTTGTATGGTTCAAAGTCAGACGGGATATTCATCAAAAAACTCCTTTATCAGCTTGCCCTTGTAAGAATGTAGTTATCTCATCCAGCACCGCGCAAGAGTTCCAGAGGTTTTCCTCTCCAATATAGGGGCCTTGAGGCATATCTCCTCAGCTTCGGGACATCTTTCGCGAAATACGCATCCGTGCGGAAGATTGATCAAGTCTGGGACCATGCCGGGAATCATGTATAGTTTCCCGCTCTTTGATACAGCGTCTCTGTCGATTCTGGGCACAGACTTTAGCAAACCAATTGTGTACGGATGGAGAGGATTCGCAAAAAGGGTCTTTACATCAGCCTCTTCCACTATAAGACCAGCGTACATTACAGCTACTTTGTCCGCCATTTCCGCGACCACTCCCAGGTCATGAGTGATGAGGATGATTCCCGTTTGCTTCTTCTGTTTTATGTCGTTCATCAGGTCCAGGATTTGAGCCTGTATGGTCACATCCAATGCTGTTGTGGGCTCATCGGCTATCATGAGCTTGGGGTCACAAGCTAAGGCCATGGCTATCATGACGCGTTGACGCATGCCTCCACTCATTTGATGTGGATAATCCTGAACTCTTTCTTCCGGGAAAGGTATTCCCACCATCTTGAGCATTTCAATCGACGCTTCCATGGCCTGTCTTCTATTCATTTTCCTGTGGGTCCGGTACACTTCAGAAACCTGTTCGCCTATTTTGAAGACAGGGTTTAAACTTGTCATTGGTTCCTGAAAGATCATGGATATGTTGTTACCACGCTCTGAACGCATTTCCGACGAGGACAGTTTTAGAAGATCTCGGCCCTCAAAAATTATTTTCCCACCCGCAATAACCCCAGGAGGCGAAGGAACAAGCCTCATTATGGACAGGGCCGTTACACTTTTACCGCACCCTGATTCCCCGACCAGCCCGAGCGCCTGGCCCCGATCCAGAGAAAGGTTCACATCGTTAACAGCGATCGCCACTCCGCGCTCGGAAATAAAAATGACCTTCAAATGTTTTATTTCGAGTAGTGGATTAAACATGAATCATTCGTCTGGAACATGAAGACAAGCCCATGAATTAGAAAATAGTCTCGTAACTGCCTAAAAATACTATATGTCAAGATTTGGCAGAATGAGGAAAGACCCAAAAAAACCTGCGCCGAAGCTCAACAGTGAAACCAGTAGCGCCATGATAAGAAAGGAACTTCTATATAAGAACGCGTCCAGTGCAGAGCCGCCCCACAATATAAGCGCTATCAGAAGAGAGGGGGTCTTGATGTCATATTGGGTGTTTTGCGGGACAAGTGCAAGAGGCGCCAAATATAGAATTACGTTTAGCAGAAAGAGTAGACCCGCCAAAACCCGTCCTCTTACAATCTGGCCCATGCCCGGGAATACAAGGGACATGATTGCATAAGAGATATTCGAACGCCCCTTCTGCTGAGTTTCTCCGCTTTCCGTCTTCTTCACGTTTATCTCCTTACTGTACCGCAAGTTTGCAACGGTATAATCTCTACACTTAGGGAAGTCAATCCAGGCAGCTCCTAAAATTAAAATAACGTTGGTAATGGCGTCCCAAATTTGGACGACCAGACAGTATTAGCCAAATTGGGCTTTCCACTCGTTGAAACAGAGTATAAGCCATATTTTTGAAGTGTTGTCGGAGCGCGATTCTTGATGATCTTGCCAAATCTTCTCGATTGACCTCCTATTAAGAAGCCCCTGATCATATGCTAATAAACGTTGTTCAGCCCAGGATTTCAACGAGTTCTTGAACCATTCTCCGAGTGGTACCTGAAAACCCTGCTTGGAACGTTTCAGTATGGCGTCCGGGATGATCCCTTTCGCCGCGTCTCTGAGAATTCGCTTGGTAGTGTGGCCTTTGATCTTGAAGCGTATTGGGAGCCGACAGGCAAACTCAACAAGACGATAGTCCAGAAATGGACTTCTCACCTCCAAAGCATGCGCCATGCTCATCCGATCCACTTTGGTCAGGATGTCTTCGGCAAGGTAGGTCTGGAGATCGGTGAACATCATTGCGCTAACGGTGTCTAACCCCGTCCATCTCCCACTTTCAGCAACCGCAGGATCGAGTTCAGCTTTGTAACTGAAACCCGTTAACAATTTGACTTCATCTCTGGTGAATGTCTGAGGAGTCAGAGCGAGTGGGTCCCGTCTTATGCGCGCTGACGCCTCAGTAAAAAGTTTGAGTTTTTTGGTCAGACTGAAGCCATAATATTTGGTAGTAGCCTTTGTGCTCATCACAACAGGTTCAATGACTTTTTCCCTGAGAGCTGAAGGTAAGCAGTCATAGATATTTTGGTATCGACGAGCTACATAGCGTTCGTATCCGCCAAAAAGTTCGTCCCCTCCATCCCCGGAAAGGGCAACAGTCACATTTTTTTTTGTTTCCTGACATAAACGCCAGGTCGGAATGGCTGATGAGTCCCCGAATGGCTCTCCAAAGTGACTTACAAGCCGGGGGAATAGGTCTTCTATATTGAAATCGACCCTCTGTTCTGTGTGATCAGAACCGATATATTCGGCAGCCAGCCTGGACCACCTGGATTCATCATGACTAGTGCCGGGAAAGGAAATGCTGAAAGTTTTAGTCCGCGACGATGCGGATTTTGACATCAGAGCGGTCACCAGAGTTGAATCTATGCCGCCGCTCAGAAAAGCTCCCAAGGGCACATCAGAAACCAACCTCTTTTCAGTAGAGTTGGCTAGAGTTGTTAACAACAATTCTTTGGACACCTTATAGTTCAAGTCTGAACAAGGGATTGGCGGCTCCCAATATCGTGATACCCTAATCCCGGATTCGTCAAAAACGGCCATGTGGGCCGCCGGTAATTTTTTCACTCCGCTAAATATGCTATGCGGAGCGGGAATGAAATCATAAAGGAAATATTCCGACATCGCTTGTGGATCGATACTACGCTGTGTGTTCGGGTCCTCAAGTAACGAACTGAGTTCTGATGAAAACGAAAGCCTCTTGCCTTGGCACGAATAGTACAAAGGTTTTTTACCCAGCCTGTCTCTAGCTAGTAATAGCCGCCTTCGTCTGTCGTCCCAGATGGCGAAGCTAAACATTCCGTTTAGAAGAGGAAGCATTTGCTCCTGTTTGCTGATGTAAAGTCCAAGAAGGACTTCAGTGTCCGAGCTGGTGCGAAATCTTACGCCCCTAGACTCCAGGGAAGCACGTAACTCTTTGAAATTGTATATTTCTCCATTGAATACAATAGCTGTAAGCCCATCGTCAGACAGCATAGGCTGGTTGGCCGAATCAGTGAGGTCGATGATTGAGAGTCTCCTGTGGCCGAGCGCACAAGATTGAAACTTGCACAATCCTCCAGCGTCGGGTCCCCTGTGAGTCAGCGCATCTGTCATTATTTGTGCGATTTGCTCAACTGGTTGGTTCTCAAAATCAATTATTCCGGTAATTCCGCACATTTACAATCCTACAACAAGATCACTTGTCCAATAAATATCACTATACACCAAATTAGTATATAATATTTGACATTTGAACTAAACTATGAAAGTTTTTGTTCAAGTTTAATCGTGGCCGTAACCGGTTCACGTTCGTCAGGCGTCAGACATTTGAGGAGTTATCATATGGTCCAGGTCCGTTGCCCCGACTGTGGTTATCTTCAAAGCCTTTCAGAAGAAAGGTTCTTAAACATATCCGAAGATTTTCTCAATTGTCCACATTGCCATGCCAAGATTCCCAAGGCATGGAAGCCTGCCCAAACCGATTCTATACCCGAAGAGGTTCGACACAAGATTCTCGCGTTTTCAAGCCGAATACTCAATGGCGGAGAGATAAACAGAGACGTAGTGTGTGCTCTGGAGTCGCTGTTCCGGAAGTTTGGCTCACTTGAAAACAGTGTCAGGGCGCTTGGTCTGGGATACGCTTCAGTTGGTGAGCCCAAGAAAGCCGAGGAATTTCTGATCAGCCTTCACCACGAGGACCCTAATGACAAGGAGGTCCTCCAAGGGCTGTTAAAAATATATTTGGCTCAGGAAAAATATGAGGAAGCCGTTGAAATAGGATTGAACCTGTACCAGAGTTCTGACGCGGAGGACGATGACATTGGTCGGCTTGGAATGGCGCTGGTCCGGTTGGGAAGAGAGGAGGAGGCCCGTAGGCTTCTCGATTCACGACCCTGTATGGACAACAAAAATCCGGCGATCAAGAAGGCGCGTAGAGAACTAAACGGTGGATCTTCCCTTGGTCTGGGAGCAATTTTAGGAGGAAAGGTCCCATTTAACAAAATCTTCTCAATGTCAGGCAAAGAGGGTCTTAAATATATTAGTAGCCGCGCTCGATCACTTGTTTCATCTCCTAAACACGATGTAATGGACGCATTTCTCGGACACAAAGAATGCAAACTGGCCCCGGAAGACAACGCCGCCGGCGCGTTAAATCTTGAATCAGGATTGTGGATGAGCCATTGTGAATACTGGGTTTACTCTCCTACGTCCACCATCCCCAGTTGGGAGGAACTCAAGAGGAGTTTTCTTCAGCAACCACTAAATAGACAAAACAGGTCTCGTGAACTTCAGAATCTTGAAACGCTAATCGCCAGGCAAAAACTTACAATTGATTACATCCTTCGTGAAGAAGCCACGGAATTGTTTGAATATCCTCTAGAACTGCTTGAGTTCAACGCACGAGAGGTGGATGCCAGTGATTTAACCACACTCAACAGCGCACAGATGATTATCCGAATAAGATTCTCGGACGTCGCCGAATCAGCGCGCGAGAACGTAATCTTTTTGACCAAGTTTGTTGAAGCTATCAGAGATGTTTCCGGAGGGGTAATACAGGACGCCGTTTCGCATGTTTTGTGGGGTCGAAGAGCCTGGGAAAGGGACCTATATAATGATGACTCCCAACTGGCCCAATCGAACACTTTAATAGAGTTGTTGGACGAAAATGGTGCCGTATGGGCCCACAGTCACGGGATGCAAAAATTTGGATTGCCTGATGTGGAACTTGAAGGCGTACCCCGCGATTTTGGAGCGGCAGCCGCCAAACTGTTGTTGAATTTATGTGAAACGCTTACACAACTGAGAAATCAATCGTCCCGCATCTCACAACCTATAAACTTGCATGATTCTCCTGTGTCATGTCTTTTTGATTACCGTAAATCGGATTCGGAGGGACATTTTCCAGCAGGGAGTTTGCATATCGCCCCGTACACAAAAGGGAAAGCGCCGAATACTGAAGAGGCCCTGTGTGACGCGTTGAAATTCTTTAACCGGATTGGTGGTCAGGACCGTGAGCGACAGGAGAAAAATCTTACGAACCTGCAGTCAGGCACCGCGAAGACGGAAATTCTTGACTCGCAACTAATTGCATTGAGACACAAAATACTGGAAGCGCATCGCAAGGCGCGCACTAATCTTGATGTCTTCAGGAAAAGCTTTCAGGATTCTGATTTCAGTAAGGATAGGGTTCACGCTGTCAAGGTTGGGTTCCCGGCGTACGGCGGTCAATACGAGTGGATGTGGGTATCATTGGACGGCTGGCGGGGTCAGTCACTTGTAGGCTTCCTGGAAAATGCCCCCATCTTGCGCAAAGATCTTCAAAAGGGCGCTAGAGTCCGAATAAATGAGGCCGAGATATTCGATTGGGTCATAGCGAATGGAAATAATATTCTTGATGGGGGTTTTACTGAGCAAGTCACACACGACAACTAACTCTGGGTGGGTTATCATCAATAGAAGCGCATGAAATTCTCTGCGGTCATTAAAATGGCTACTTCATCTTTGGCTCTATGATCTGGAAAGATTTCATGGCAGTATCAAATATATCTACGAATTTGGATCCATCTTCAGGTAAAACCGAACAGGTTATTACCAATATTTTCCCTTTAATTCCCTTGAAATAATACTGAGTCTGCATTAGTTGTTTTCCATCCCATTTTGAATCGAATACGAGCTTAATCCCCTTAATCCCTGAGTCTGTATTAAAAGGCATTTTCTCAATTAACTTGAAACCCTGAGCGCCTTTTTCCATAGGCTCCAAGCAAGCCGTCACGTAGTCTTCAGCTGACCCATCGAAAGCTTCATCAACTACGGCAATATTTGGAGTGAAACCACTTGATGGAGCTCCACGAGAAATTTTGAACTTAAATCCTGGAAACTCGGAAATAGCCCATCCTTCAGGAATAATATATTTGAAACCACCGGATGGTTCCGATAAAAGGGTTGAAGGTTGTTCCGAAAGTCCAATTAATGGCCACAGAATTATAAGTGATATACATAGAGCGCCGGATATTATCCTTTGGGGCATCCTTATTACTCCTCCGATTTTAATCCGATGTTGATTGTACCAATTTTCAAGATCTAATTAAACATGCATATATTGCGAAAACGGAGATCACATATGACCAGTTCAGTTTTCAAAGACAAAGTGGTCATTGTTACGGGAGCTTCCAGCGGAATAGGGCGAGAGCTGGCCTGTCAACTAGCGGAGCAGGGAGCCTGGCTTTCGCTTGCGGCTCGAAATGTCAAACGCCTGGAAACAGTGAGCGCTGAGTGTAAGTCCCGGGGAGGAAGAGCGATAACGGTTCAAACGGATGTAGGTGAACAAGCTCAGTGCGAAGCCCTGATCCAGGAAACCGTAAAGAACTATCGGCGGATAGATGTGCTCGTCAACAACGCCGGCATAACGATGTGGGCGAAATTTGAAGACCTGCAAGACCTTGGATTAGTTGAAAAGATCATGCGGACAAATTTTTTTAGCAGCGTTTATTGTACGTACTATGCGCTTCCATATCTAAAACAGGCAAAGGGTCAGATAGTCGCTATTTCCAGCCTGACGGGAAAAGCTGGAGTTCCTACCCGTAGCGCCTATGCGGCCAGCAAACATGCCATGGCCGGTTTCTTTGACTCGTTGCGCATTGAAATAGCCGAATATGAGGTAGGGGTGACTATGATATATCCTGATTTCGTGTCTTCGGAAGTCCGTGAACGTGCGCTTGGCCCAGACGGTCGGCCGCTTGGAACAAGCCCGGTTCGTGAGAAAGAGGTCATGCAGGTTGAAACTTGCGCGGAAATGATTATTCAAGCTATGGAAAAGCGAAAACGGGAGCTGATTATGACCTTTCGAGGCAAGGTGGGTCAGTGGGTGAAGCTGATTGCGCCGGGAGTTGTTGATCGCATAGCTCTTCAGGCAATAACCAAAGGTCGTTAACGAGGTAAGATAATAAATAACATCAAAATATTGACCCCACTGTCAGATCAACGAAGTGACGGCCAACCCCAACTGGGAGAGGGCCTCATAAACCACGATTTCATCTTTGGACAGGGTCTACAAATAAGACAACGCGGGCACGAACTCCGGTTTGTCAACTGAGTTCAAAAGTACGGTCCACCCGGCCCAAACCCCTGTGTAGTCGATGGCTTTCGCCTTTTGCGAAAATTCTCCTTTAGGATCACTGATTGCCGCATTCAACCATCCCGTAAGGTTGTCCACCAAAAGATCGCCTGAATGGGGGACACCCAGGGTGGACCGAGTTAACGATATTTTGCCGGCCTTGCTTTCAGAATTGATAAGTTTCCTCAGGTTTTGTTCATGTATGAGACAGGTGTCGTCGTCCCCGCTCAGTTTATCCGAAACTATTGTCAGCCCCATAGGGCCCACGTCATGATGTGCTCCTTTAACGATTTTCTCATCATATGCCATGTACTGGCGCCCAATAAACCAGGACATGAATAGCAGTACCAACATTTGATTTTCCGAGGATTGAACTTCCCGATAACCATGGAAACTAGTCGAGGAGCGCCCCCTTTGTAAGCGCCTTTTTGTGTCCCGAAGTTTTTCAGAACCTGTCTCTTTGCCTTCATGAGCGCCGATGTTTCTATTATAAGATCCAATTAGCGCAGATTTAGAAGCGCGAAGCGTCTTTTCCTGAAACGAGCATGCGGAAACAATGGGCTTGTATTTGGACATTACCATACCAAACGCGTAACAAAGCCTGGATTTGTATCCACCGCGAGAGTTCCACTTTCGTAACGTTCCATTCGGCAGGTGAGATTCGAGGTCCTTGATGAAACTGGTGTATTTCAGGTCCTGACTCAGTACCTCGATATGCGTTTCACCTCTATCAATATGCTCCTGTAGATCACGGTCGGATTCGAACACGAAGTTGACGACGGTTCGCCAGGCCAGGCCGTTTCCCGTAGCAAGCCAGTTAGATGGCGATGCTTCACTGAATAAATATAGATGCGCCATGATGGTTAATTACCTCGTTTACATTATATCAGATAAAGGCGAGGCTAGAAAATCACATGCCAAGTTTAATGTTTGCGAGGCTGACAGGACTGTAGAAAAATTCCCTTTGCATGGTGACTCCGGCACCATTTGTTTTCGAGAAAAGGTCAGTTTATAAGAGTGACAAAGAAGTGGGCCAGTTATAATTATGAACTTTTAAGGGAATATCATGTCTTTATAAACGGGTGACAGCATAGGCTGCTACGAAATATTTCGAACAACTGAGGGAACGCAATGACAGAAAATTGGACCAGGGAAAAAATTCTTAAACTTGGCAGCGCTTTCTGGGCGAACAAGATCTTGCTAACCGCCGCAGAGCTGAATCTGTTCTCCAAGTTGAGCAGAGGACCAAAAACTGTGGATGACCTGTGCCGGTTGGAAGGTTGGAGTGAGCGTGGATTGACCATACTTCTTGACGCTCTTGCCGCCATGGGCATGCTGTCTAAAAAAGATGACGGTAGTTATGGTATAATGAAGTCTGTAGAAATCTGGCTGGCGGATGATAGGGATGATACCGTCATGCCTATGCTATTGCACATGGCCCATCTGTGGAAAAGCTGGTCCGATCTTCCGGAGATAGTGCGAGGAGAAAAGGTTCTTTATGGGGCTGGGAGTCACGCTTGGTCTGACAAAGAGATTGAAGCGTTTATCGGAGCCATGGATGTGATCGCCAGAAAAATCGCCAGCACTCTTGTCGCCGATTTTTTAGACCTGCCTCAGTTCGAGCGATTGCTCGATCTTGGAGGCGGTCCAGGCACATACACCGCAGCGTTCCTCAATAAAAATAAGAAGATGACTGCCACACTTTTTGATCGTCCAAACGTTATCGAAATCGCAAAAAAGAGACTAAAATCGAAAAATCTCATCAATCGGGTTCGGTTTGTGGAAGGGGACTTCAATACTGATCCTCTTCCTGGCGGCCATGATCTAGTTTGGGCCTCAGCTACAATTCACAGCAATAGCCGGGAACAAAACGGTGAATTGTTCAAGAAAATTTATGGCTGTTTGTCTACCGGGGGAAGAGTGCTAATAAGGGACCATTTCTTAGACAAGACTCGAACATCTCCACTTGATGGAGCCATCTTCGCCGTAAATATGCTCGCAGTCACTCAGTTGGGTAATTGCTACACCTTTGATGAAGTCAAAGAAGACCTTGAGACCGCTGGTTTTCACGATGTTCAAATGATTCGGACCGGGGCCAGTATGGATCAGCTAATTTCCGGTCAAAAGTAAATAATTTGGGCAACCGAAAACAGCATTATTAAAAAATGGACCGCCGGCTTTCCGCCCCTAAAATTGTGGGAACGGAGAGTCGACGGAATTACAAGTAAATTCCTGCTGGTAAATTTGAAACCCCGTACTTGGGTATGTTAAATACAGACTTCAGTAGTAGCTAACGCTTAATCTACCACAACCGGCTTTTCCTTTCGACACAGTGGCCCCGGAACGAATTGACGCGCAACTCAACTCGTCCTTAACGGTGGCAAGTATTCTCAGGCCTTCTTGTAGATCCTTGACGTTAGCTTCCCTAACATTTTTCGAAAACCTCTGATAATTAGGATCTTCGCAACCCCCGATCTGGTACAATAGATCGTTGACGCTCTTTCTCCATTTATCGAATGAGCAACCAACAAACTGGTTTTCCACGACCGATCCGTGTATCTGTGCTCGTTCCACAAAGCTCCTTCCGATATCGTAAAGAGCGTCGGCTTTTTCGACGACATTCTGGTTAGAAGTCATTTTGATCATCCCCTTCGTTTTAGACGCTCCCAAGTCAGCCGATTACACAAAATACGTATGATGATCCCAAGTCCAATTACAGTCGATGTCACGTCCTTACAGTGAGGCGTCTTTGTAAAGGAAAACGTAATCCAGGTTGTTTATATCCACCGAAATATCTGCGCCCCGAGATTCCGCGTACACTAGCCAACTGGGTTTGTTGCGATCGCAGCAAATGACATCCGGCGCAAATGTCCCGGATTTCCTGTCGAACCACGCCACTAACATAGGTTCTGAAGACAACTCCCTAGCCTTGCCATCAGCCAATATTTTGGCGCTTGAAAAGTCCAACGGCCCTTTATCTACAAGCATGGTCACGGGATGACTGAGCATGTCTGTCGTTACAAACTTACAATCTGTCATTTCGACCTCCTCGTGTCTGTCTCGAAACATTAGCGAGATCTGACACAATATTGTTGCAGTGATTCGACACTTGTCCTCAATTCACCTATTATTTAGATGCATAATGAGGTCCTTTGATTCAACGTTTTCCGGGATGATTTACCAGATAAATTCCGCTCCCAACCAAAATCAGTGACAGAACCAGCAAGTTGGTGATCGGTTCATGTAGTAGCACACCACCGGCCAGGACACCGAAAAGTGGCGTGAGAAAGGTGAAGGAAGCAAGACGGGAAGCAGGGTAGTGACGCAGGAGCCAAAACCACGCGAGATATGTTATGGATGCGATCCAAATAACTTGATATACGAGACTGAAAACTATCAATGGCGTTACAAGCACAACACCGCGTTCCCCTATCGCTATGGGCCCCAGCGGCAACACCACTGCGGAAACACCCAACTGATAGAGCAAGACCCGACCCGGAGCGATCCGTGCAAGAGGGCTCGCTTTAATAAGAACTGTAGTTGCGCCCCAAAAGACCGCAGCCACAGCGAGCATAGCGTCACCGATCAGCATTTTGGGAGAAGGAAGCCGGAACGATTCGCTGAACGCGACGACTATGCCGGCGAATGAGCAGCATAGCCCAATAACTTGAATTGTACGCAGGCGTTCACTTGGGATAAATAACTGGGCGCCCAATGCGACAACGAACGGTGACATGTATAGAAATATGACCGCTCGTGAAGCATTAGTATAACCGAGGCCCAAATAGATCAGTAGAAACTCCGCGGCAAAAAGAAGACCCGCTGAAATTCCCCACCAAAGTGTTCCATCCTTCACGAAAATCGATTCTCGACGTAGGAACATCCATGCCCCAATAAGCGCTGTAGCTCCTATTGATCGGATTCCGGATTGCAGGATCGGCGAGATGCCTTGAGCGGCGACTTTGATTGCCACCTGTTGGAGGCCCCAACTAGCGCAAAGCACAACCAGAATTGTCATTGCCGTAAGGTCAAGAGCATTTTTCCTGTCTGACAGTTCATAAGCCATAGCTGATTAGGCCTCATCGGAAATTTTTGTGACGACAGTGTTAGCGCAATAATATGGTTTGTCCTAGAATAAAATTAAGATGTTGTATTTTCAACAAATTGCATGTTGAATCAGATTTTGCTGGGGAACTATTAGGGCTTCCTGTTTGTCAAATTTTGATACTGACAAAAGGCAATTTTTACTTTAGCTTTGCCCGATTTTGACTCTTAGTTGTGTAATTGCGAAAGACCAATTTTTATTTGAATTAATCTAGGAGAACAATTTATGGCAGGGAGATTTCTAGGAGTTGATTGTGGTTCGGTCAGTCTAAATCTTTCCTTGATAAATTTCAATTCAGATGAACCCATCTCGATTTATCTTCGCACTCGCGGGCGGCCCCTTCAGACATTTGTTGAAGCGCTTGGCCAAATGTCGGATTCCTGCAGAGGAGACCTGACCCTATCTGGCGCTCTTGTAACTGGAAGCGCAAGGGAACTACTGGCCAGGGCATTGGAAATTCCCGCAATAAATGAAATCACAGCCCATGCCGTCGGCGCAAATAAAATCAACCCTAATATCAGGACAATTATAGAGATTGGTGGGCAGGATTCGAAGTACATACGAATAGACCCTTCGCCGGATAATGGGATTCCCCGTGTTCCTGTTTTCAGAATGAACGAAATATGCGCCGCCGGCACAGGGGCTTTTCTTGATGAACAGGCGGAGCGCCTTGGCATTGGTATCGAGTCCTTCGGCCCCATCGCGCTTCAAAGCTGTACTCCTGCGTCTATTGCCGGCAGATGCGCAGTGTTCGCCAAGACGGACATGATACACCAGGCTCAGGAAGGAACACCGATTCCCGACATCCTTCTGGGGCTTGCAGTCGCGTTAGTAAGGAATTACGTATCCACTCTCATAAAGGGTGATACGCCAGTGGCTTTGGTATCTCTCCAGGGTGGGGTGATGAGCAATCAGGCGGTAGTCCATGCCTTTCGCCAAGCTTTGCAACTTGGGCCGGAACAAATAGTGGTCCCGCCACACTTCAAGGTGCTAGGAGCGCTCGGTTGCGCTGAGCTTGCTTCCCGACGGCCTATCAGGCTAGGACTTACTTTTGGACATCTGAAGGCTATGGCTGAACGGGCAATGAAAAGCCCACCGGCAAGATCTTTCTTTCAGCCCCTGAAAAAAGCGCAAGATCAAGTATCTTTCAATGATGTATGTTCGCATAGGCCAGATTCGTGGCGTCGACCTCTCATTATGGGACTGGACGTTGGATCGGTGTCTGTAAAAGGTGTGATTATTGACTCGGAAGGCGCTATACTGGCCGAGGACTATCGCCTATCCAGGTCCAGACCACTGGAAGCGGTAAAAGAAGTATTGGAATCTCTCCTAGGCGATAGCGTTATTCCTGACGCTATCGCTGTCACCGGCAGTGGTCGGAACCTTGCAGGCAGACTGCTGAAATCTGATCTGATTGTAAATGAGATTACGGCTCAATCTCGCTCCGCTTTGCATTATGATTCCACGGTTGATACTGCCGTTGAAATCGGGGGCCAGGATTCAAAATGGATAGCGTTTGAAAATGGACGATTGACCGATTTTGAAATGAATCGTGTCTGCGCCGCGGGGACGGGGAGTTTTCTTATGGCACAGGGCCATAGGTTGGAACTGTCTATGGGAAAGGTTTTTTCTGACGCTGCGTTCGCGGCCAGAACGCCGGCTGATCTCGGTAACCGATGCACAGTGTTCATGGAATCCGACCTAATTCACCATCAGAACAACGGAGCGTCTTCTAATGATCTTGCTGCGGGCGTTTGCATTAGTATAGTTCAGAACTATCTTGAGAGAGTTGCGAACAACAAGGGCCTGGGGACAAAAGTTCTATTTTTGGGCGGAGTTGCCGCTACGCCCGCTGTTAAAGCGGCATTTGAGCAATTCACCGGAAGAGAATTTCATGTTCCTCCTTTCTTTAAGGTTTCCGGAGCGCTAGGCGCTGCATTGAGAGCATTAGACAAAATCAGCCTCGGAGAGATAGAGCCGAAGAGCCGAAAAGAAATTGTCTGGAACCTCGAGGAGATAAAGCAAGACCAATTTAATTGCAACGGTTGTATTAACCAATGCAAGGTCAACAGCTACAAAACGGCGGAAAGAACCATATTCCACGGTGGCCTGTGTGACAGATGGGAATCAGAGGAGAGGTCACATCTTAGTCGTCCTGATTCAAATCTATTTTCGTTCAGGAGGGATTTGCTCGAAAATATCCTTCAACCTCAGCCAAGTTCCGACACTTGTTGGGCGATGGTTCGGTCTCCCCAATTTTATGAGTATTTCCCCTTTTGGCAGTCATTTCTGCATGAACTTGGAATCTCCCTGGTTGTGGCCCCGCGACCAGACAGGAGACAGTTTGAGGATGGTTCGAGGAAACTTCGAGTGGAAACGTGCCTTCCGATGAAGGTCATGGCTGGCCAGATCAAGAGCGTTATTGATTCGGGTGCCAGAACCCTTTTCCATCCGTCCATCCTAAGCGAAGCGCCGGTTCGTGTTGGTGAAAAATCTTTAAACTACTGTCCATATATTCAGGCTTCCTCACAATTTTTCAGGGAGGTCTTCGATGTAGAATGGGTTGAGCCAATTATAAACAGTAGAATCGATCCAGGATCTTTTCGTAGGGAACATATTTTTTTGGCCTCCAGTCTGGGATTTTCTCACGCTAGAGCGATAGCGGCCTACGAACGGGGGATAGAGGAACTCAACGCATTCAATGCCAAAATCAGACAGGAAGGGGAGAAATTCCTCCAATCCGTTGGTGAATCAGATCAAACCCTGATTATCCTGGGTAAGCCCTATCATCTTGCGGAAACTTTCCTGAACATGAATCTGGGAAGTCTTTTTCAGAGACTGGGGATTAGGGCCATGCCTGGGGACCTCTACCCTGCCGCTTCTGGGAACCTTTCTCCAGTCACATGGAAATATCAGGCAAGAATGATTCAAGTGGCTCGCGAAATCGCCCAAAACCCAAGGTTGTTTCCAGTTTTCATAGGATTTTTTGGGTGTGGCCCAGACTCTTTCAGTTTGCGGCATGTCCGGGACGTTTTGTCAAATAAACCGATGCTGGCTCTGGAGATGGACGAGCATTCGTCCAGAGCGGGAGTGATCACGAGGATTGAGGCTTTTTGGGACAGAGTCCGTATGGATAGAGACACACGGGCGCTTCATGGGCCTCTAAGCTCTGAAAGAGTAAGCGCTGACGAATCCATAAGGCATACGATATCAAAGATTCATACCAACTCGCATGAGCAAACTTCACGCAAATCCAAGGCTGAATCTGTTTATCTTCCCTATTGGGGGGATCATGCATATGCGTTTGCAGCTGCTGCAATGTCGGTTGGGCTCGATGCGAAGGTGCTGCCGTCTCCTGACGAGGAGTCTGAGAAATTAGGCCGACCTCACATGGTAGGAGGTGAATGTCATCCGTTTGTGTTAGTGTTGGGAGACTATCTTAAACTGGTGAAAACACTGCCTGAAAACTCTGTCACCAGGTCGAGATTCTACATAATTAATCCGGATGTGTGTCGTCTGGGACAATTTCCTGTTTACATTGAAAAAGTTCGGTGCCAGCTCGGACTTTCTTTGGAGGTCATACAGAACATAGAACTTGGCCTTGATGAATTCCGGATTTCCAAACTGAGTCATCAACGCATCCTGTTACGGTTATGGGAAGGTCTTAACGCATATGACCTGCTGTGTCGCCTCTTTTTACAAGTCAGGCCCATTGCGAGAGACGAGTCAGCCTTGGATATCGTTTACAGTGCATGCCGAAACAAGCTCTATAATGCTCTAAAGATGGGTCGGGTCAGAGAGGGTTTGGAAGAAGTTCTCAACGATCTTTATACTTTTCCCGTAGAAGATGACAAACCAAGACCTGTAATTGCCGTAACCGGCGACTACTATACTCGAGTGGTCCCTTTTGCAAACAACGACGTTTTTCGGGAGATTGAAGCCAACGGGGGACGGATCCTTTCGCCGCCGACCCTGTCGGATTGTTTCAAGTTTGGCACACTCAGGGACTTCGTGTGGAGCCTGATGAGCGGCCAGTCCAGAGACGCTGCTCGCCACGGCCTGTTCTATACTTTGATGACTATATTGGAGCTGAATGTTAGAGCTTCAAAAGCCGCAAGAGACGTCACAAAAAGCCCTCTGGACCTGATGGGAATCGGTATGTGGAAAACAGCCTCCAACTACGCTCATACCAAGCTTCCTGCGGGAATAACAGCGCCAATCGCCACCACATTGAGAGACTTGGATACAGGCGCAGACGGAGTGTTGAATCTAATGACTCTCAACTGTTCGTACGGAACAGTGGTTACGGCGGCACTGATGAGGGCTCTCAAAGACAGACCGGAAGTACCCATGCTCACTCTTGTTTATGATGGATTGAAAAAGACGAACGAAAAGACCCGCATTGAAGCTTTCATGGAACAAGCCCATGATCACATGAAAAGGAGGCTCAAAAAGGAAAAAGAGTCTTCGAAACGGACCACTTTGTGGCGCAGATTCATGGTCCGTTAGATCTCCATTTGATCGTGGACAACTACGTCTCACATATACATCATATATGTAGCCACTTTGTCAGTACGCAGGGCACTGAGAACTACAATCAAGAACCTGAAATAATTAAGTTAACTCTTTAATTTTTATATTATCCATTAATGAGATGTTTCTCTCAATTCTCTGGTTATTTCCAGCGCTAAGATGTAATTAACCCTACAACGCGACTTATTGATTTCTTGTTTGCAATTCCATTCAATGCCTGCCATACTACGTAACATACACTGAAATGAGGAGGCAGGCCATGCTCCCGTGTCCACGATGTGACGAACACCTCTACCCAGTCCCGAAATTTGACTTGGACAGAGACGATATTGCAGCTTTAATCCATGAACTCAGAGGCTTCCACGAACGGTTCGCCGACTGTTTTGTACGAAGTGAATCCAGGGAACACTTCTTCAACTACATGGCTGGCCAATTCAGCGAGCTGGAACGGAAATCCATTGAACCCATAGCACTGGCTCTGAAAGACGGCAATGTCAGGTCATTGCAGCGCTTTGTCAGCGATGCTCCGTGGGACGATGACAGGATCATGTCCAAGTATCGTAGTTTGGTTAATGACGATCTCGGCAGCCCGGATGGGGCCCTTATCTTCGAAGAGAGCGGCTTTGTCAAGAAAGGCCAAGACTCAGTCGGCGTCTCTCGCCAATACTGTGGGACAATCGGAAAAGTCGACAATTGCCAGGTAGGAGTCTTTGCCGGGTATGTGTCTGAACACGGATATGCCCTGGTCGACAAGCGACTGTTCATCCCTGAGAAGTGGTTCGGAGACGACTATGTTGAGCGACGAACAAAGTGCAATCTGCCTGCGGAAATTGGTTTCCAGTCCAAGCCCAAACTGGCGGCAGAAATGCTCACTGCCCTCAGCCAAGAAGATGCCCTGCCTTTCAAGTATGTGCTTGCCGACTCTTTGTACGGGGTCAGCCCAGAGTTTATCTCAGCAGTTGAGGCACTGCCTGGCAAAACCTACTTCGTATCGGTTCCCAAAGATACCCAATGCTGGTTGAAGCGACCGATGACCATTACCAAAGAGTGCCGCTGGGGCGGAAAGGAACGCAGGAAGAGAGTTTTGGCTGCTCCTGACACCAAGCCCTTGACCGTGGAGGATGTCGCCAGAAATATGAACGACTACTTCTGGTATCGCCGGAAGGTGTCGGAAGGGACCAAGGGGCCAATCGTCTATGAGTTCACCCGACGCCGGGTTATCCTGTCGGCTGCCGGGCTTCCAAAGAAAACCGTTTGGTTGTTGATCCGTCGAACGTTGGGCGGCGATCCGCAATACAGCTATTTCATCAGCAACGCCATGAGCAGTACAAGGCTAAGGACACTTGTATGGCTCAGCGGTCTGAGATGGGCAATAGAACAGTGCTTTCAGGAAACCAAGACAGAACTGGGCATGGACCACTACGAAGTGCGTAAGTTTCCAGGATGGCGCCACCACATAATAACCTGCATACTGGCCCATTTCTTTCTTTGGCACCTGAAAATCAGGCTGGGGAAAAAAAGCACCGTCCATTACTCTGTCGCAGCTTAGGGTCTTGCTCAAAGTGATCTTGCCAATGAAGCGGCGCACACTAGAAACGCTGATCGAACAGGTAATCTGGATACAGAACCGAAACCATCGGGCCCACATGTCACATAGAAAGAGTTGCATGCTCGAAGTCTTGGACCCTCAATGAGTAACGTTGTAGGGTTAATCTCTGTCAGAGTGGCCTCTATCTTATCTGTAGAGTCCTGTCGAAGCTGGTCTCCCGCCTTAACGGTTAGGTCTTTTAGTCTTGTTAATAGTTGTAAATTAGTCATAATTCCTTGTGTTCTTCATTTAAGGGAAGCCCTATAATTTAAGAAGTCGTTATTGCAGTTTAGTTCCTACTGATCAGCTCATGTTCGAATTGCTTAGGGAACGTAGAGATTCCTTGATCCATTCTGAAATTAACATTGCTTACGATTCGATCATTGTCAAGCGACGAAGCTGTCATCGATAAAATCATTGATAAGATTACTTGACAAGCAAAGTTCTATGGCGCATTATAATTACTGAAACTTAACTTGTGTTTCTCCAGTCGACCTCTCGTCAAGGACTGCGGGCGTTATGCAAGGATTAAGATCCTGGGACATAGGCGCCCGTGCCGAGGACTGCACTCCGTAATTCCATCCGGTTTATCCCCGTTCACAAAAAGCCCTTGTTCGTATCTGTTAACCGCGCTCTCACAAAATGTGCGGTGCGCTTTTCTAAAGGAGCTAAGAAATGAGTATTAAAATTTATGTAGGTAACCTGTCTTTCGATTCAAACGAGAGCGAACTAAACGGCCTTTTTGAACCGTATGGAGTTGTAGATTCCGCCAAGATCATTGTCGACCAATTTACGAACCGTTCGCGGGGATTCGGGTTCATCGAAATGCAAAATCGAGAAGAAGGTCTCAAGGCCATCCAGGAACTGGATTCCAAGGACCTTGGAGGCCGCAACCTGAAAGTGAACGAGGCTCGTCCCAAGACTAATTCTGGAGATGGACGCGGAGGCTCGGGCGGGTCGCGCTGGTAAATCTGTTTGTAATCTGAAAGTTTAGATCGGGCCAGGGCGAGCAAGCGCAACCCCTGGCCTTACAATTTATTGAGATGGACTGTTCTTGGAAAGGAACACTGAGATATGCCGGGTGTTGTGGTAAGAGAAGATGAACCATTTGAAAACGCGATAAGAAGATTCAAAAAGCAACTTCAGAAATCCGGGATCCTTGGGGAGGCCAAGAAGAGGCGTGCATATGACAAGCCTAGCGTCAAGAAAAAGAAAAAATCCATATTGGCTCGGAAGAGACTTCTTAAAAAAATGAGAAGGATGCGGAGATATGGCTGACACGAGGCAGCGGTCATGACTTGGCATCTAGTATTGCCACTAATTGTTTGCTCTCACGCAGCTCATCTTTCGCTCTTTTTCGCTCCAAGAGACGGTATTCCAACTGGTCTACAGCTTCCCGCAATTGCGCAGTGCGCTCTTCTACCATCTCTTCAAGCTCTGCTTTTGCCTTGCGCAGTTCTTCCTCTATCCGCTTAAGATCGGTGTGATCATTGCCGATGGAAAGTATCTCCTGAACGTTTCCTAATCTCGTCCAAAATCGGCCTATTGGTCCAGGAAATCCATACCAGTTCCCCGTTGCTGTGCATATTCTCGTTGTGATTGCTCACATATCGTTCGGGTCTTGCCCCGATATCTCTAATCATTGCAACGAGATTGGCACCTGATCTGTCGGTCTCGGGAACGATAGTCCCAATGACATTCTTGCCGAAGATTTCCTCAGAAGTGTACGCGAAAAAGGACTGACCAAAATTGTTTAGGAACGTGATCTTACCATTTTGGTCCCAACGTAAGATGATGCTGTAGGAGCAGTCGACAAATTCACGGTACATATCCAAACAATTCTTATCAATTTAATTGTTAATTGCGGATGCTGATTGGCACAACCGAATCATCCAGAGTCAGGACGTAAATAATTATTGCGGCAAGCATCACGCCTACCACCAACCAAACTCGCCAATCTTTATGCAGTTTCCTGGAACTGAACTCCAGTAGGTCGGGTTTGTCATGTTTATTCGTATTTGAATAGTTCTTATGGTTCTTGGTCATGTTCGCCCTTTTCAAATTTATGATGCGCTATTATAGAAACAAAAGTACAAGATCTGAAAGAATTTTCTTCTCATCAAGGGTAATTGTTTAGGCCGGTTATCCGGGCAAGGATACCGGTCACCAGATTATATTGCCGCCTGATATGCCCATTGTTGCTTTCCTAGCCTACAGGATCCTACTTATGACCACAACCAGAAAATTGGGGAATGTCTTGGTTATGGCCACAAGTACGCCAACCGGTTGTTTTCATGGAAGACGCCACGTATATACGAGGGCGTGTCGGCCGAAGACTAGCTGTTAGTACGGGCATGCAGCAAGGCAATCCCTGGCAAAATTGAGCCATCGGCTCATTAGGCGAATCCGACGGAGGAGGAAAATATGAACGCTTTTACTCTCGTGTTCGTTGCTCTACTGGTATTTGCGCTGGCATACCGATTTTACGGTCTGTTTATCGCGCGGAAGGTGTTGGGGCTTGATCCCTCAAGACCTACCCCGGCCGTTGTGATGGAGGATGGCCACGATTATCATGTGACCAATAAATATGTGCTTTTTGGCCACCATTTCGCTGCCATCGCTGCGGCAGGGCCTTTGATTGGACCGGTTCTGGCAGCACAGTTCGGATACTTGCCTGGCGCGTTGTGGATTATTATAGGCGCTGTGGTCGCCGGTGGAGTTCACGACATGGTGGTGCTGTTCGCGTCCGTAAGGCACAAAGGTCAGAGCCTCTCTGCCATCGCCACATCGGAGATCGGTAAAAGGGCGGGTACCGTGGCGTCTTTCGCCATATTGTTCATTTTGATTCTTACCCTTGCTGGTCTGTCGATAGCGGTTGTAAACGCAATGTTTCAAAGCCCGTGGGGGACATGGACTGTCTTTTGCACCATTCCCATTGCGCTAATCATGGGTGTTTACATGGAACTCTTGAGACCGGGAGACGTAAAGGGCGCCAGTGTCATAGGAGTGGCGCTATTGTTCCTCTGCATAATATCCGGTCCTTATGTCGCTGCTAGTCCTACTCTGTCTTCATGGTTGACTCTTTCAAAACCCCAGTTGGCCCTATTCATTCCAGCTTACGGATTCATAGCTTCCGCTCTCCCTGTGTGGTTGCTCCTGTGTCCGCGGGATTATCTTTCAACATACCTCAAAATTGGCACCATCAGCCTGCTGGCGATTGGGATTGCTGTTGTTCAACCGGAATTGAAGATGGTCGCTATAAGCCAGTATATTCATGGTGGCGGACCGATCATTCCTGGCACAGTTTATCCCTTCCTGTTTATCACAATAGCCTGCGGAGCCCTGTCCGGGTTCCACGCTATTATAGGAACGGGAACCACCCCCAAAATGATTGGTAATGAAAGAGACGTTTTATTTGTTGGATACGGCGCTATGCTCGTTGAAGGTTTCGTAGCGATTCTGGCTCTTATCGCCGCGTGCGTGCTGGTTCCGGGAGACTACTTCGCCATAAACACTACCGCGCCGGTTCTTGACAAACTGGGATTGAGCGTTGTTAACCTCCCTGCGCTTTCGCAGGCGGTAGGCGAACAGTTGCAGGGCCGGCCCGGAGGAGCTGTTTCCCTCGCCGTAGGAATGGCCTATATCTTCGGGTCCATCCCTTTCTTTAAGGGATTAATGGCATATTGGTATCATTTTGCGATCATGTTCGAAGCTGTGTTTATCCTTACTGCTGTTGACACCGGGACCCGTGTCGGACGCTACCTTCTCCAGGAGATGATTGGAAAAGTTATTCCCAAGTTCAACGAAAAAAAATGGGTACCAGGGATCATTTCTACGAGTTTTCTGTTTACATTCGCATGGGGTTATTTTGTTTATACAGGAAACATATCTACGATCTGGCCTCTGTTTGGCATGAGCAACCAGCTCTTGGCCACATGCGCCCTTATCGTGGGCACTGCGTTGATCCTGAGAATGGGAAAAGCCAAGTACGCATGGGTGACGGCAGTTCCGGGTCTATTCATGGTGCCGGTCGTT
Organism: uncultured delta proteobacterium; assembly: GCA_963798475.1. Lineage (GTDB taxonomy): Bacteria > Desulfobacterota > Desulfomonilia > Desulfomonilales > Desulfomonilaceae > CAJBEZ01. Next base: position 52,310 of record CAWCTI010000030.1, on the reverse strand, counting down.
ATGTCGGCCGGATATCTAAATATTGTGGACAACTTTCTGCCAAAAGGTCTGTATCTTCTTGTCATACTTTCCATTGTCTTGATGGTCCTCATGGCGGAAGTCTTCATTGAAGCCTTTAGGAAATGGTATCAACTTTATAAGGAGCCTTCGCCGGCTGTCGAGGAGTTAGATAAGGATTACGACGCCGTAGCGCCGTAGAGTTTTCCAAATTTGGAACCACAATCAATTTTTACCTCTCCGGTCCGAGGTCGCGCTCTCATAACCGAGCATGACTCGGACCGGCTTTCGTTTGGAAGCTTGAGAAAATTTGCGACGTAATTTACGATGTAATCTGAGGGCTGCAAGAGAAACATGAACACAAAAAGTCAGGATCTTTTGAAATTCAAAAGGAGCAAGCCACACCATAGAACAGTTTGGATCCCTGGAATTTTGCCGATATCGGAGGAAATTTATTGATATGGGGACGCCATGAACCTTTTTCTACAACTTTTTCAAACCATGGCGGTGTTTCTGGTTGTTGGTTACCTGTACTGCAAGTCACCCTGGTTTAGACCTCTGACTAATCAGAATCTGGACCGTCGCGATAAGGTGTACCTGTATTTTTTCTTCTCAGCTTTGTCCATCATGGGAACTTACCTCGGGCATCCAGTGCATGGCGCATTGGCAAACACGCGTGCGATTGGCCCGGTCTTGGCAGGGATGATAGGTGGGCCAGTTCTTGGCACCGCTGTGGGATTTACCGGTGGGCTACACCGATATTTTCAAGGTGGCTTCACAGCTTTCTCCTGCGGTCTTTCAACAACTACCGAAGGTTTGGTCGGTGGGATGCTGTGCCTTTATTTGACCAGGCGGAACAAACTCCAGGATATCTTTAACCCGGGAGTGGCCTTCTTAACTGCCGCGGTCGCAGAAACATTGCAGATGGTCATAATTCTCGCTGTTTCCAGACCTTTCTCCGAAGCTGTCGCCTTGGTCGAGGTCATTGCTCTGCCGATGATTGTGACGAGTTCCTGCGGTTGCGCTATTTTTATGAGCATCATCAGAGATCAACGGGACATGTATGACAGGGCTGCCGCGGCCTTCTCCTCAAGAGCGTTTAATATCGCGGAACGTAGCCTCAATCTTCTTTCAAAAGGATTCAATCGGCAAACGGCAGATGAAATGGCTAAAATCATTCGTGAGGAAACAGGAGTCAGCGCTGTTGCAATTACCGATACCGAAAGGGTGCTATCCTTTGTCGGTGTTGGGTCCGAACACCATCTTCCAGATACTCTGATTTCTTCACCCATAACCAGGCGGGCGATAAAGGAGAACAGGGTTGCTTTCGCTGACGGGGATCAAGATCATTACACATGTTTCATATCTGCCACATGTCCTCTAAATTCCGTGCTGGTTGTGCCTCTCACTGTTGACGATGTGGTGATAGGGACCATCAAGCTCTACGAAGCTCGTAACAAGCGATTTCTGAATATGAACAAGTCACTCGGAAAAGGAATTGCCAGGCTGTTGTCCAATCAACTGCTTGTTTCGAAATACCAGCAGCAAAAAAGTCTCTTGATCATGTCCGAACTAAAGCTTCTCCAGGCGCAGGTTAACCCGCATTTTCTTTTCAACTCATTGAACACAATCATAGCCATACTTCGTAAAGACGCGAGCCGCGCAAGGGAACTTCTCATGAGCCTTAGCTCCTTCCTCCGCAAAAGCCTCACGAAAAACGGTGAATTGTCAACAATGGAAGAGGAACTTACGCATGTGGATTCCTATCTGGCGATAGAAAAGGCGAGGTTTGAAGACCGGCTGACGGTCGAAATGGATATAGACCCCAACCTTCTCAGTTTGAAACTACCTGCGTTCACTCTTCAGCCGATCATTGAAAACGCCATCAAGCACGGGATTGCTAACATGCTTGGGCCGGGAGTCGCAAAGCTTAAGGTATACAAAGAAAACGGAGTTGCAATTGTTGAGATCGAAGACAATGCTGGAACGTTTTGCGAGAACGGAAATGAAGACGGATTGGGTATCAAGATTGTCGACAGGCGGCTCAAGCTAATGGCGGGCGCGAACTATGGCGCAAAGGTTTCATGTGTCCCAAATGAATCAACCAGGGTCACCATTTCTATCCCACTGGAGGGCTCTGAGTATGATCCATGCGTTAATCGTGGATGACGAAATCCACGCTAGGGAAGAGCTCGAAGCGATTCTAGATGAGACTGGAAAATTTATGGTAGTGGGAAAATGTGACAACGCCATAGACGCGCTCAAGTCGATTAAGCGTGAAAAACCTGATGTCGTTTTCTTGGACATCCAAATGCCAGGCATCACAGGCATGGAGTTGTTGAGCATGATAGATGAAGAAATCATGCCCATCGTGGTCTTTGTGACCGCTTATGACGAATATGCTCTAAAAGCCTTCGAAGAAAGCGCCTTTGACTATCTGCTTAAACCGGTCGAAAAACCGAGGCTTGCCAAAACTACCCTGAAGATCCAGAAAAGGTTGGTTGAAAGACATTCTAATGCATTCATTGCTCCGGAGATAAAGAAAATTCCGTGCGTCGGTCCAAACCGTATCAAGTTGATTAACGTTTCAGACGTTGAATACGTCAGGAGCGATGTCTCTGGCGTCTATCTGGTTTGCGCTCAGGGCGAATTCTATACAGAAATCACTCTGAGAGTTCTGGAGGCCAGGACGGGCCTAATCCGTTGCCATAAACAATTCTTGGTCAATATAGACCACGTGGATGAAATTATTTTTCATGAAAACCAGGTGGCCGTGATACAGACTCGGTTAAAGAAAAGTGTCCCGGTCAGCAGAAGATATCTCAAAAAGATCAAAGAACGGCTAGAAATTTCGGCCACCGGCGCTTGGATTTTGGGTCAATAATCAATGAGACACCTTGAGGGCTACTACGCCGGCGATAATTAGGATAACGCCGAGGTATCGGCCGAAGTTGGCCGTATCGCCACAGAATTGATGGGATCTTCATCGTCCCCCACGCCATGCCTCATGCCCGACCGGCACCTCCCAGGACATGCTCGTTCTTGTATTTGATCATTCTGATCAGCTCATCACGAGCCGGTCCAAGCTACTTGCGTGGATCAAACTCCACTGGATTCTCTCCAAGGACCTTCCCGAATGTTGCAGTTATGGCAAGCCTACCATCGCTGTCGATATTGATCTTGCAGACCGCTGATCGAGCGTCCCGTCTGAGCAGTTCCCCCGGTAAGCCAACCGCTTCCTCTATATTGCCGCCAAATCCGAATGCCTGGCAACCGCGGTCATGTATCTCTCTAGTCGCTGCCGGATGTCTTCAATTTACGGTCTATGACTCCAACCTATTTTTTGATTTCTTTTGTCTTTTCATCGTTTTTCGGCTGATCAAGCCGAACCAACAACCATTGCTGTGTCTTCTCATTGCCGAAATGCACAAGCGCTTCGGTTTGATCTTGTGTCAGATTGAAAAGGCCCGTCTCCATGATTATATCGGTGTTCTTACCGTCACCGAAAGTCCATGCGGCTCGCTGGGTCTTTTTGTCCACCTTGCCCTTCACAGGACGACTGATGTCGGTCGCAGTGTTGTAATAAGTCCCAGCTATTACTCCGTCCTTGTCGACCGCCAGCTGCAAGAGCGCATTTGAATCAGTAGCCTGGTCTCTCGAGACAGCGAAAACCCCAAGCGGCAGCCATTCTGTTTGAGGCTCCTGGGTCGGAGGAGCGCTGGTGGCAAGGTCACTCGCCTGCTGATAATATTCCTCGGCGCTCGCTACTCTTTTGCCGTTCATGTAGACTTGTTCATCCTCGTAATATACACCTTCACCGTAATCATAATAAGCAGGAGAGTCCCAGGAACTTCCGGCGACCCAACCACCCAACGCAGCCCAAGTGGCGGGCCTCCACCAATGATTACGCGCATATTGATATTTCCCCATGTTTTGCCAATAAGCCTGGGCCATGTTTGGATGGTCTTTCCACCATTGGGGCGTAAAAAGATTGTCGTATCTGCCCTGCATGTTGTCTCTAATTTGGCCGGCATTTTGCCGTGAAGGTAACTGAGCCGGTCGGTCCGTTGCGCCTGGTTTAGCCCCAAGGTCTGGACGCCCTCCTGCTCCTGGTCTTTCAGCAGGAAGCGTACCTGCCTGGAGACGATCTCCACTCCCAGGTCGTCCTCCAGAATCGGCCCTGTCCGCAATACCGGGCCTCTCCCCTCCTGGCTTCTGGGAACCCAGCAATTGCTGCGCCCCCGCAAATCCGAGCGCTCCAGCGGCGGCACCTACGCCAACCTTTCCCAAATCCGAGAAACCTTTTCCGCCCTGTTGGGGAAGATTCAAAAATTGCTGAAGTTGGCCCTGGTTCGGTCTTGCTCCTGCGCTGCCAGGAAGCTTGTTGTCCACTCTAGCGCCGGCAGTCGGGGAAAGTTTTTGGCTAGAACCACCGGGGCGGTTAGATGCAGCCTTACTATGAGTTGAAGGACGTTGTGGGTGGGATTTCACATTGCTGGATTGTCTCGGTTTTGACTGCGAAGCCGAGGATCGCGAGCGGGTATGGGAACTCATGGAAGGACTGCGAGAAGCAGCGCCACCTCCTCGATAGGCCGCGCCTCCACCGCCAAAGCCTCCGCCTCGGCCCCCTCCTCCGAAACCGCCGCCTCCTCGTGAGAAAGCGTCTTCAGCGCATAAGAAGAGGAAAAATACAAACCATATAGGCAGAGCTAAGAGAGCTAGTTTTTTCATGAATTCCTCCCCTATTTCTGGGAACCTGATTGAGCTTTTTGGGCGTTTTTGCGTACTACGGTCACCTCATCGATGTCCGGAAGAAGTTCTCCGTCTACTTCACGGCTAACGGACTGCCAGGTGAATGAGTTCGGGTCCACAAATTCATAGATGTTCATGGATGATGCCTTCTGACCAGTGCCAAGGATGCTTTTCACCTTCACCGTCCATCTATTGCCCGCCCTGGACCATTCGCCTTCCCCAAAACCAGCTTTGGTGTCGAATATCCAGGAGCGAATCTTTTTTGCCGCGGGATCCCAACCAATGACTTGTGTACCCTCGAGATCCACACGGTCCCCAACAGTTACACGGAACGTACCGTTAATAAAGGCATAATCCTTGGTCCAGCGAAAGGTTGTTTCAACGCTAGCATCGTCGTCCTGGTCCACCCAGTCTCCAATGAGCCATTCGAGTTCCCCAAGTTTTGCAATTGTGGCTATAGGAACAGAGGATTCCTCTTCTTCCACTTTAGAAAGCTTCCATGTTCCGTTTTCTTTTACGAGAGTAGCGGTGAAAAGAACTTCTTCGTTGTCTTCCCCGGGACTATGAAACACTGCAAAACCTTTGGATATAGCAAGATCAGGCGATGGAAGTTCAACGTCGAAAAGCGCCGCCTTCACCTGGATGCCCTTGTGTTCGGCAAAAAGCTTTTCCAAGGCGAGCCTTATTTCATCCGGTCCCTTAGCGCGTTCTCCGTCCTGGCCTATGTACGAGCCGTCTCGGCTCCAATGAGCAGCGGCAGTCGAGGCGTCTCCACGGTTATAAGAGTCCTCATAGGATTCAATGACTTCACGAATTGCGATTTCATCCTGACTTAAGTCGGTTTTTTCGGCGCTCACTCCGGAAACCATTATAATTGAGCACATCATCACAGCTAGTGCGACTCTACCCACCATAGCGGTCCTCCTTACTTAGCAGTCCAGCTTTTAAAAGGATAACCTCTGACCCGCGATTATGCAACGCTCTGACCATTTTGATGGTCTCGGGGACCGTGATCAGTCGTCCAATGGTTCCCCTGAACTCAAAATCACGTCGAGGCATGTTTTACAATCTTCCAGAGGGGTTGGACTTCCATTACTTAACTTGAAAGAGACATCGTTCCCCAGTTTCTAGAAATACCTCAGAAAGCGTCTAATGATGTAAAGATAATCTCTCAAGGTTGCGTCAAAAAATTCTCTTTTGACGCAAATCTCTGGACCATTGTTTCAGTTTGAAGAAGCGGTTTCATTCGGCCCCCCAATCCTCGCTGAGTAGAACCGAATTCCCGGTAAGGCGGTCAATCCATGAGCAAATATGCTTAGCAGCACCGTTGCCATTACTGCAAGCCTAATAGTAGATTCCCCTGGCAGTCGGGCCTCCTCCTCCAAATATACAAGCCCTAGGACAATGGACGCCAAACCCCGTGGCCCAAACCAACCCATGAACAGGACGGTTGCCTTGGAGAGCCCAGTTCCTGTTAGTGCGATAGCCACTGGAAGCATCCGTATCACTGTCAGGCTCAGGATAGCGTAAAGAATTACCCATGAACTAAATTGCTCCCAGGCACTCGCAATCAACAAGCCGAATAGGAAAAACACAAATAAATTAAGTAACTGTCCCCATTCTTCGGTGAACTCGACGCAGATCTTTTCTGCTTCAGTGAATCCGATCTGAACCGCGAGCCCTGCTACAAAAGCTGCAATGAACATGCTTGCCCCTATAGGTTCGGACGCAATGACGCAGAACAGTGGCAAGGCAATCAATCCGAGTTGCTCAAAGGATCCTTTCGACCATTTATTCCTCTTAGCCAGTCCCAGGAACCATCCACCGATGAGGCCTATTAGCAGACCAACAGCGATTCCCAGACCCACTTGCTCGATAATAAACAGCGTCATTACTGCTCCTGCGCCTTCCGTGCCGCTTACCGCCAATGCAATGAAGAACATCATGAATGGAACTGAGAGACCATCATTGAGACCAGCCTCAACGTTGAGGGACTGACGAATAAGCAAGGGTACTCTACGACTGTTGACAATAATCTGACCGAGTCCGGCGTCTGTAGGGGCGAGGATAGCTGCAAGGACGCCGGCTTCCCAAATGGATAGTGGTCCAACTAGGGCAAAGGCGATGATGGTTCCAAGGAGGATAGTCAAGAGCATTCCCACACCCAGCAGACGGAGAGGTAAATATTTGTTATCCTTAAGTACTCTGAAATTAACGGTGGTGGCGTCGGTGAAGAGCGTCATAACCAGACCCAATTCTGCGAGCCAAAGAAAAGCCTTGCGGTCGACTTCCATCTCTCCAAGCTGCGGTATTAGAAGGATCACCATAACTCCCGCTGTGGTGAACATCATTGGACCCGTGACTACGGTTCTCTCCAACCGCTGCGCTATCAAGCTATAGAAGAAAACCACCGAGATGAAAACCGCAACTAGGATCATGTCTGATCAGAGCCTCTTTTCTCTGCTCCCTCTGTTTAGAACGCTTTCACTCTCCGGACACCAGTCAAATTCGTTACATATTGACCTAAAGCCCATTTCGGGTAGATGATCTTTATCTATTGTGGGGGTCTCATCGCTGGTCATCGTCGCCTCGTCCAGGTAGGGGACTGGGCCCCGATTCTTGCCATCTATTACTGATGTAGACGCTAAGAAGATAGGCTACGAGAACCGCGGTATAGAAATGAGCCATGATAGCTTCTGCAATAGCTAATCTTTGTGCGATCGCTGTCTTGGGAACTATATCTCCGTATCCTAGCGAGGCTAATGTAACAAAACTGAAGTAAATCAGGTTAGATAAAGCTTCAGAGCGGGAAGGTGGGAGATCAAACGAATTGGGATCAAACCATGTTAGAAGGGTATAAACATACGCCCAACACATTCCGAGAACGAGATAAAGGTTGACAGTGCCGACAATTTGGGCCGCTGTTACGACGGTTACCCTCCAAAGAGCTCTAAGAAGAAGGTGAACGGAGTAGCCCAGCAATGACAGCGTCACAATTAAAAGAATAAGCCCCGCAGGGCGTCGCACAGGTTCGATCAAGCTCTCCGGAATCAAGCCAAATGCTATGAGAACCGCTAGAAATGCGCATACCAGAAATAGCATGGCGTAGCGTCCTGGTGTACCTGCCTCAGTCAACAACCAGGCGGCAGCGATCGCAATGAAGAGGAAAATTAGGTTTTCCCAGGTCCCGGGAATAAATGGATCCAGCAGCAGAACGCCTGCAAGCAGAGCTAGGACTGCAAATGGTTTCTGTCCGTGGAATACAGGGCGCAGCCACGCACCATCGCTTCTATCCCCTATCTTATTTCCTCTGGGAACTACCGAAGCGACATTTCTATGATTGGGCATTCGTTGTGACATGAGGTGGATGAAATTGTTTTCTAAGTTTTCGAGCGTTTCTGCATAAGAACGTATAGAACAGGAATGAAGAAAACTCCCAAGACCGTAACGCCAATCATCCCTGCAAACACTGCTGTTCCTACTGATTGGCGACTAACGGATCCTGCCCCAGTTGCTGTCACAAGGGGAACGACGCCCAAAATGAACGCGAGGGAGGTCATAAGGATGGGCCGAAACCGAAGTCTCGAAGCCTCCGTAACCGCCTCGAGAACCCCTTTCCCTTTGGAGCGAGCTTCCCGTGCAAATTCCACAATCAAAATGGCGTTTTTGGCGGATAACCCCACAAGGAGCACCAGACCTACCTGAGTATATACATTGTTGTCCATTTGGCCTATGAGAAGACCGACTGCAGCTCCCAAAACAGCAAGAGGCACGACCAGAACAACGGAAATGGGGTCGGCCCAACTCTCGTATAACCCTGCAAGGATAAGAATGACAACAAGAATTGCTGCGCCAAAGGTTATTGCAGCCTTCCCTGCCGCCTTTTTTTCCTGGTAGGCCATGTTCGTCCATTCGAATGCCATACCGGGCGGCAAAGTCTTTTCTGCCAACGCCTCCATTGTTTGGAGCGCTTGGCCGGAGCTATATCCGGCGGCATTTTGACCCATGATCTTCGCGGTAGGATAGAGGTTGTATCTGTCCACACGCATCGGACCCACTTCGTATCGGGCGTTAATTAAGGAGCCCAAAGGAATCATCTTGCCATCTTTATTTCTCACGAACAGTTTCGATATATCCTCCGGATTCCGACGAAACATGCTGTCCCCTTGGACTCTCACTTGCCATGTCCGGTTGAATTTATTGAAATCATTTACGTAAGTAGATCCGAGATACGTTTGTATCGTGTTGAACACGCTCTGCAGCGGAACCTGCAGTCCTAGAGCTTTCGTGCGATCAATATCGAGGTAGATGTTCGGATATGTAGACCGGAAAGTAGCCAAGACGGATTTCAGATCAGGCTGCTGGTTCGCTGCTCCGGCTAATTCCATGCCGGCTTGTTCGAGAGCCTGAAAACCCAGGTCCCCCTTATCAAGCAATTGCATCTCGAACCCTCCACCCGTTCCCAATCCAAGAACAGGTGGTAAGGTATAAGTAAAGACAAACCCATCATATATTGTCTGGAACTTGCCTGACAGTTCCTTCATGATTACTTCTCTGCTCCGCCCTTTCTTTAGCCTTTCTTCCCAAGGTTCCAGAGGCACAAAAATGGTGGCCAGGTTAGATCGTGCGGCATCGATCATCGAATATCCCACCAGTGCCCCCCATGAGAGTACTCCATTTGTTTCATCGAGTATTTTGCCAGTCTGTTCCACAGTATTTTTCGTTCGGTCCAAAGTGGCGCCGTCCGGCATCTGAACATTAATCAGTATCAAGCCATCGTCTTCCAATGGGATAAATCCGGTGGGAACATTCTTGTATGCTATAAATGTAATCAGAACCAGACCAGCAAACAGTATTACCATGATGCCAACACGTCGTACGGCCAAAGATACGATCCGCGCATACCACTCCGTGGTTCGGTTGAAAGCATTGTTAAAAAGCCGGAAGAAAACATTCTGAGGTCCATGACCAGGTCGCAAAATCAGAGCGCAGAGCGCAGGACTTAAAGTAAGAGCATTGATGGCACTGAAAAACATGGTGATAGCTATGGTGAGAGAGAACTGCCTGAATAGCTGTCCCGTAATGCCGCCGAGGAAAGCTGGGGGAACAAATACGGCCATCAGTACCAGAGTAATACCGATGATTGCCCCACTCACTTCTTCCATCGATTTAATAGCCGCTTCTTTAGGGCTCATGGCAAACTCGGCCATGTTGCGCTCAACGTTTTCCACTACGACAATTGCGTCGTCTACGACTAATCCGATAGCCAGGACCAACCCGAAGAGCGTCACCATATTTATGGAGAAACCCAGCAAAGCCATTACCGCAAACGTGCCAATGAGGGCGACGGGAATGGTAATCATGGGAATCAGTGTCGCCCTCCAGCTCTGAAGGAAGATGAACACCACGATCACCACGAGCACGAAGGCCTCGAACAAAGTTTTGATAACTTCATGAATAGAGGCGTTCACAAAATCGGCTATCTTGTAGAGTTCTCGATACTCGATTCCAGGGGGAAAATCCTTCTTGAGCTCTTCAAGGGTCTTGATCAACAGATTAGTGACCTCTATAGCGTTGGAGCCAGGAGATTGATATATTACCATTGTAGCCGCAGGTCTGCCGTTGAAAAGCGACAAGAAGTCGTATCCTTTTCCGCCTAGATCCACTTTGCCCACATCTTTGACACGAATTGTCTTTGTGTTTTCGTTGCTCTTGAGAATAACATCCGCAAACTGCTCAACATTTGCAAGCCTACCTAATGTATTCACATTGAGCTGATATACCTGATCTTTGGGGACAGGAGGCTGACCGAGTTGTCCTGAAGCTACCTGGACGTTCTGCTCTCGAAGTGCGCTCACAACATCGTCAACAGTGAGATCTCTCGCGCGCAGTTTGTCCGCGTCGAGCCATATCCTCATGGAGTAATCCTTGTTCGGGTAAAGGACGATGTTGCCGACTCCTGGTATGCGGCTCAACGTGTCTTTCATATTTATCGTGACGTAGTTCGTCAGGAATAGGTCATCATACCGATTGTCCGGAGAGAACACACTCAAAACAAGCACAAGGGCGCTAGAAACCTTTTTCGTTGTCACTCCTTGTCGCTGAACATCCTCGGGGAGCTGCGCCAGTGCTGCAGAAACCCGGTTCTGAGTCAACACTGTGTTCATGTCTATGTCGGTTCCGAGTTCGAAGGTTACATTGAGCGTATAGGACCCATCTGCGGCACTCTGACTTGACATGTACAGCATTTTTTCAACGCCGTTGACTTGCTGCTCGATCGGGGCCGCGACCGTTTCTGCAATTACCCGTGGATCGGCGCCAGGATAAGAGGCCGTAACTTGTACCACTGGCGGAACAATTTCAGGATACTGAGAGATGGGGAGGCTAAAAATCGAAACAGCGCCAGCAAAAACGATGAGAATGGACACCACTGACGCAAGAATGGGCCTTTCAATAAAAAAGCGACTTAGCATAGTGGGCCTATATTACTTTCCGTAAGATGCATCTGCATTTTCCGAGGCCTTAAGTGTCGAAGATATGGCTGATTCCTTGGGAGTCACTTTGGCTCCCGGTCTGGCCCGCTGGATACCATTAACTACCACCCATTCGTCATCGGCAAGACCCTCTTCAACTACTCGAAGATCTCCGTCAAGCTGACCGGTCTTGACGAGTCTTTGTTCCACTATGTGATCCTTGTTTACGACAAGCACGTACCTGCCAGCCTGACTGATGCCCACAGCAAGTTCAGGTAATAGGAGGGCTTCCTTTTTCTCTAGGGGAATGCGAACGCGACCAAAAAGCCCAGGGATAAGCAGACCCTTGTCGTTCACAAAGATTGCGCGGACCCTCAAAGTGCCTGTGCTAGGATCAAGTCGCGATTCTACGAAATCGACTTTCCCCGTATGGGGATATCCGGTCTCGTCAGCCAATTGAAGATAGGCTGCGGGTTTCTCCTTATCCGAAGCACTTTCGCTTTCTAACCTGGGCCACTTCCGAATGAGCATGAGCAAGTCCCTTTCGTTGACATCAAAATAGACATACACCAAGCTATCATCGACGATCTCGGTCAGTAGCGTTTTCTCTTTGGCTCCCACAAGATTTCCGACGTCCACATAGTTGCGGCTGACACGTCCGTCGAGAGGAGCGGTCACCTGTGAGTATGCGAGATCCAGCTTTGTCTTTTCCAAATCAGCCTTGGCTATTCCAACCTGGGCAACGGCTACCGATTCATTGGCCCACTCAACATCGTACTGCAGTTGGCTAATGGAGGCCGACGAAAGTAGCTGTTGGGCCCGTTTAAGATTTGCCTGTTTCAACTGAAGTTCCGCTTCTCTTCCTTTCAGCGCCGCCTCACTCTGATCCACTTGAGCCTTGAATGGCCTGGGGTCGATCACAAAAAGTAGATCACCTTTCTTGACACGAGCGCCAGGCGTAAAATGCATGCTCTCCAGCCAACCCTCAACCCTGGCTCTTATCTCAACGAATTCTGAAGCGGCCGTAGTTCCTGTGAATTCAAGATACTGAGTCACTTCCTTCTTCAAAGGATGGCTGACGATAACCTCTGCTGGAGGTGGCATCGTCACCTGAGCCTTGTCGCTGCAACCTACAATACTCATGCAAGCCAAAGCGATCAGGGTAATAACTGACGACAATCTTATCGCGGACATGAACCAGACTCCTAATTTCGGCGATAATCACACTGCATTGTAGGGCTGACAAACCTACAGAGTCAATGAAAAACCCTGAACATGAAAAACCCTGAAATTTCAGTAGACAGCCTTTCAGCCCGTGAGTATATTGTTCCAGAAGCAGGGAGTTGACTGGACGGATGCATGAAACCGATCGAATTATCAACAGGTTGGGTGCAGTTGCGCATATGTCCCCAGAGTTGAATAGATGCTGTTGGAAACCGCAGTAAACAAAATCCATCCCGGAATTTGAGCGAGGCTACCACGTTCTAGCATCACGAAAGGAGAGAGTGTGTGAATATGTCATATTCAACCGGGACCATGACACGAATATTGAAAGTGCCTGGGCAGGCAATTTCTCCAACAACTCATAGAACCTTTTGGTATTTCGCTCGGGAATTTCGCTCAAGCCACGTTTTTTACTGGGCCCTAATCATCACCGTTTTGCTGTTCATGGTTTCTGGCTGCGGCAGGCAGAAAGTGGAACTCGATAGCGCCAAGCAGCAAATTGAGAAGCTCGACTCAGAGATTAAGAAACTGACTGAGGATGCCGCACGGTTGAACCAGGAAAAGGGTCGTCTAAGTGATGACTTAAAGACTCTTTCGGACAAGAATACCCGAATACAGGGGGAATTGGACGATCTTAACAAGGCAAATGCAACTCTTTTTGCCGAGAACAAAGAAATTAAGAAAAAAAATAGCTTGGCCAGTCAAGAAATAGCTTCCTTAAAGCGCGAAAAAGACCAGCTGGCCGGAGAAACTCAGGAGCTTAAAAAACAGCTGGCTGACAAGGGGCCACAGCCTAAATTTCGAGCTGCCGGGCCCGACGAAATGGGCCCAGAGAGTGCAAAACAGCTGGAAGAACTCAGCCCATGTGATGCGGTAATCGCCTTCATGAAAGCAAGCGAAGCAATTGTAAGGCAGCAGAAAGGAGCAGAGCGAACAAAATCGCTTGAACAGGTAAAACAGCAGTTCACGCCGGGAATGAAAGGAGCGCCGGAGAAAGCCATAAAGGCAGCGGAAGATTGGGTGAAAGAGGGAGCCAAATTCTGGGACAAAACCTCTGAAGGTTCGACGTTCCGCCTTCTTCGTCTAAGGAACACTGTCTTAGAAGCCTGTGGAAAGTCACCAAAAGGAGCTGGTTTCTAATAATGGCGTCGACCTTGTCCTGAGCTTTCGATTTCGACGACTTTAACAAGATGATTCCTTACAAAGCGTTTGCCTAGGGACCTTTAGTGACGACCGCTCGATTTACTGTAAAGCCGTAAATCCGTACGCATGACTTGATAAAAGCCCTCCAGTAATCACGGTAATCGTACTGATTTAAGAATATATTCCCTAGGAAAATTAAATTTTCCTACACTATCGCGCTGAGATGCCCGATTAATGTAAAAAACATCAGTTTGAAATCCTGTTGTTGCCTATTGTCACAATATCAGTTAGTTTACATTTTTGAAACCGACTCTAGTATTTTCCGGACGGAGGCCACCGTCATGCCGGGACCAGAAAAAACGTCGACGCATTGCTTGAAGAGATACGTCAATTACGCCGGATCCTAACTGAACTGGAAGTAAAGCATAATGCCTGTGAGCTTAGAGAATTACAGTCTCAAGAATTAATAAACAACGCTAGCGGGGGGATTCTAATAATTCAAGACGGCGTAATAAAGTTTGAAAACGGCGGTTTTCTGAATATCACAGGCTATCCTCGAGGGAACTGGTCTTCATCTGATCCTATCAAAGGCTTGGCGCACCCGGAGGACTTGCACAAAGTAATACTTTGGCATTCGCTACGACTCCAAGACGAGGAAAGCCAGGGCCGATACGATTTCAGGGTGGTATGCAAAGATGGAACGATAAAATGGATTGAGATGAAAACCTCTCCGTCGGTTTGGGAAGGGAAGCCAGCGAATCGTGCTTTAATTACTGACGTAACCGTATGGAAATACTCAGAGAGGGCGCTAAAGGAACGAGAGAGCCACTTCCGCCCTCTGCTGGAAACAATACCTGACGCTCTGATTGTATATGAAGCTAGTGGCAATGTGACTTTTATAAACAGGGCCTTCGAGCAACTTTTTGGGTGGCCCATGGATGAATTGGTCGGCAAACCCCTTGTCGATTTTGTTCCCTCGTCAGAAGAAGAGATTACCAGACAATCGTGGGAAAAGACAATTCGCGGCGAGAAGGTCATATTTGAAACAAAACGATGAGCAAAGGATCGCAGATTGTTGGATATCCAAATATCCACCGCCATACTGCGCGACGTGGAAAGCAAACATTCTGCCAGTGTAGTAATCCATCACGATATCTCAGAGCGTAAACTAGCAGAGATAACCCTGACCGATAGTCAGGAACTGTTTAGAGCTATTGTGTAGGGTGCTCCTGACACCATTTTTATTGAGAAGGATGGTGAATTTACCTATCTAAACCAACCGGCGCTGAATTTGTTCGGGGCTGATTCTGAGGAAGATCTTCTCGGTAAAACTGTTATGGATCGGATTCATCCAAGTTTCCATGAAAAAGTCAGAGAGCGCATTCGGTCATTGCGAGAGGTGACAAAACATGTTCCTGCTCTTGAGGAGGTCTATTTGCGATTGGACGGCCAGCAGGTAGATGTTGAGGTATCCGCCGTCCCAATAAAATTTAGAGGTTTAGATGAAGCCCTGGTTTTTGCTCATGATATTACTAACCGGAAGCAGGCGGACAGGGAACGTGTGCTTTTGACCACCGCTGTAGAACAATCTGCCGAGTCGGTAATGATTACTGACACCGATGCGACCATATTATATGTCAATCCGGCTTTTGAAAACATAACCGGATTCAGTCTCCGGGATGCTTTAGGCAAGAAAGCAAGAATACTCATTGAGAGAAGCGAAGATGATACAGATGTCTACGAGGACTTGCGGACAACTCTGGACAGAGGGGATGTATGGCGTGGGCGTTTAACAAATCAGAAAAAGGACAAAACACTTTATGAGGTTGAAGTGACCATTTCGCCGATAAAAGACAAGAAGGGAAATGTCACAAATTGCGTGGGTGTTGCTAGGGACGTGACCGACGAAGCGTTACTTCAAAGGCAGTTCATACAGGCGCAAAAGATGGAAGCGGTTGGAACACTGGCCGGGGGGATTGCCCACGATTTTAACAATCTTCTTCAGGCTATACTGGGGTATTCCGAGTTGATGCTCAGACGAAAAGACCAGGGAGACCGGGATTCTTCAGACATACAAAAAATATTGCAAGCTGGTAAACGGGGAGCTGAACTTGTTAAAAGCCTGCTAATGTTTGGTATAAAGGTTGAACCAACTGACCGTCCCGTTAACTTGAATCACGAGATTATTCAAATCCAGGATCTATTATCTCGCACAATCCCAAAGACTATTAAAATCGAACTGCGTCTAAGTGGAGACCTGGATCCCATTCGCAGCGATCAGTCCCAAATGGGTCAAATTCTTATGAATCTAGGGGTGCATGCCAGGGACGCCATGCCAACTGGTGGAATATTGACTATTGAAACAGCAGATGTGGAATTGGGGCCGGAATATTGTAGTTCGCATCCGGAAACAAAACCTGGACGTTATGTCTTGCTGACTGTTTCAGATAATGGCCAGGGGATCGACAGAGAAACACTGGCGCACATTTTTGAGCCGTTTTTTACCACAAAGGGAGTGGGAAAGGGAACTGGCCTGGGGCTCGCAACTGTGTATGGCATAGTGAAGCAGCACGATGGCCACGTAGTCTGTTGTAGCGAACCTGGCCATGGAACAGCTTTCGAGATTTATTTTCCCGCAATTCAACCCGAAGAAGATACAGAAACTCTGACAAATGACATGGTTGCTAAAGGTGGGTCGGAAACTATTTTGCTTGTCGACGACGATGATGTTGTCAGGGATTTGGCCGCTGCAGTTATAGATAACTTTGGCTATTAAGTCATCACGGCCGGTGAAGGAAGAGAGGCTCTGGAAATATACCAAGATAAGGGAGAGACGATCTCACTGGTGATTTTGGACTCGATAATGCCGGAGATGGATGGGAGACAATGTCTCAATGAGATCATGCGAATTGATCCAAACGCAAGAGTCATTATAGCCAGTGGCTACTCCGTAGATGGTCACAAACATGAAATATTATCATCAGGAGCAAAGGCGTTTGTCGAGAAGCCGTACAATATTGGAGGCCTTCTAAATAGGGTTCGTGAAATCCTTGATGAAAATTGATTGGCCGCTTTCCGCCATCCAAAAACAAAATGAAGTGGTATTTTGCGAAGACGTAATATGTGTTCCCAGAAAGGATCAAAAGAGAGTAAATTTCTTAGAATGTTTCTCAAATGATTTAGCAAAAGGAGAAAATAGCTATGGTTAGAAAGTTAATCATCGTGATGTGTCTGTCCCTGGCCATGCTGACCAGTTGTGAAACGGACAAGAAGAATCTCGAAAAAGCTAAAGCTGAAATTTCAGAGCTCACTGCCAAGAATCAACAACTCTCAGATGTCAAAGGACATCTGGAAACCGACAAATCGGCATTGACTCAGGAAATAGCGCAATTAAAGGACCAAAACGTAGCGCTGGGGGCGGAACGGGATCATCTCAAGAACAATATTTCTGAATTGGTCCAGAAAAATGAAGCTATTCAGAAAAAAAGCGAGCAAACCGATGCGGAAGTTACCAAACTCAAGAAACAAAAAGACGAGTTGATGGCGAAAATCGTTGAGCTGAATAAAAAATTAACCCCAAACCCGGATCATGTAAATAAGTTTGGGGACTCCGATAAGCAAACTCGTCTGAATCAACAGTCAAATCTAACCCCATGTGACGCCCTGATTGAATATATGCGCAAATGCCGCTCCATTGTCGAAAACTATAAGGGGGGAGAAAGAAAATCAAAACTTGAGGAAACCAGGATCTCTTATGCCGCAAAGATCACTGAGGCCCCGGTAGCGGGAAGAAAAGCCGCTATTGAGTGGGTTAAAGAGTTGAATAGGTCCTGGGATCGACATCCTGACGACAATGCGCCCCGGCTCGTGAGGTTTAAGAACGCAGCGTTGAAGGCCTGCGGGAAGACAGCGGCCGAAGCCGGTTTCTGAGATCTTTTGTCAGTAGAATTCGGCCATTTGTGTATAATGATGTGGCTACGCGCCGACTGTGGGGGACTCCTCCTTGCTTCTCTTGGTGTAGGAAAGGAGAAACATCATAACAGCCAAAAGGAGATAGGACTCCCCAAACTCGTAAGGGATCAGTCTTGCCGTACCGGTCAGTGACCATGGTAAATAAACGTTTGCGTCAGGGAAAGCTGAATGAATAATTCCGAAAAACGAGAAAGTTGCCAGTATCGTAAGATAAACTGAACAAACCCTTAGGCGACGGTCAATCATTTCGGCCAGGAAAGATCCCCACAGCATTCCAGTGAGGATAAAGCCATTGCCCAGAGCTATGATAACCAGGCTTTCGGGGAGGGTGACGCCGACTTTTGAAACAAGATGCTCCAAATTTTGAATTGGAACAATTTCCGGAGGTTCCAAATGAATCGCCAATAAACGACTCACAGTAGGAAAAATGGCGAATATAACCGCTGGAATATGACGAGTAGGGCAATTCAGAAATGCTTGTCCCACAATCTCCAGAGAAATGAAGACAAGTATAGGAGCAAGCACAGCCCTCGGTATAAGTTCAAGGATCATCGAAACATAGCCGAATATCCCGCCTAAGCCAATAAATATGGCTGTCAACAATGTGTATCCCGCCCTCGCTCCAATACGTTTATATGCGGGATGGCCGATGTAAGGGCATGACTGAGCTACTCCGCCGCATATCCCGGCCACGAGCGTGGCGAGGGCCTCGGTCAAGAGAATCCCTCGCGCGCCATAATTATCGCCAGCGACTCGCGCGCTTTCCGTGACATTAATGCCTCCAACTACTGTGAGAATAGCAAACGGGATTGCAATTGGTAGGAACTTGAGAGCGGGGCTGATTCCATCGATAAACCCGAGATTGGGCAACGGTAATCCGAAATGAAATTGCAACACGGGTCTTATATAAGTGTAGCCGGTCTGTGGGTCTGGAGCCAAGAACTGGGACAGATGGTAAAAAATGGTCCCCACGGTGATCGCGACCAATATTCCAGGAATGTTTCCAGGAAGTGACGCCCTAGCGACTAAAGTGTAGAGCATAAGGCCTAGAGACAGCATACCAACCACGGGTAATCCGAAAATGTCGACAAGCGGAATGAAACCAATGAGAGTCAGTCCTACACCTGCAAGGGAACCGAGCAATCCAGCCCTTGGAACCACCTTCTGAACCCAATTGCCACCGAAAGACATTATCACTTTTAGAACACCGATCATTACCATTGTGGCCATTCCGATATGCCACGTCATTATGGCAGCGCTTTCAGCTGTCTCGCCGGCCTGTTTCATAGCGATGAAGGCTGGACCCAGGACGGTTATGGCGAGCCCTATGGTCGATGGAGTGTCCAGTCCTAATGGCATGGCGGTAACTGTCGTGCTCCCACTTTTCTTTGCAAGCCTGAAAGCCATCCATGTATAGACAAGGTCACCAAAGAGAACCCCCAGAGTAGTTCCAGGAATCATTCGTGTGTACACGACATCTGCAGGAAATTTAAAGCCAAGAATCAGTGTGCCTGCAAGAAATGAAAGAACAGCTATATTGTCGAACATCAGGCCGAAAAAACCGTTAATGTCCCCAACACCGAACCATTTGTAATCTAATTTTTGGTATTTCATGGCTATTGCTCTGAACCGAAAGTAATTTAATACATTTCATGTCTTCGAAGCATATGCTAAATATCATGTCTACGTGGTGTTTGATAATTCCAAACTTCCGACAATCATCATATTTGTGTTTTCAGGTATTTTGTGAAGTCTTTCAGTTTATCCCATCAACTTCTCCGAACAAAAGACATTGAGACCCTTCAAATGGAGGCGCAACACGGTGGTGGCCTTAAGAGAGCCCTAGGTGTCATTGACCTCCTCGGAATAGGAATTGGCGCTATTATCGGGGCCGGAATATTCGTCCTTACCGGGCAGGCGGCAGCCC
Organism: uncultured delta proteobacterium; assembly: GCA_963798475.1. Classification (GTDB taxonomy): domain Bacteria; phylum Desulfobacterota; class Desulfomonilia; order Desulfomonilales; family Desulfomonilaceae; genus CAJBEZ01. The sequence continues at coordinate 32,822 of CAWCTI010000030.1, read as the reverse complement.
AATATGCGGGGCCAGGCATTGTGATTTCATTTGTTGTGGCCGCGGTAGTGAGCGCGCTTGCCGGTCTATGTTACGCCGAGTTTGCTTCGATGATTCCTGTCGCCGGGAGCGCCTACACTTATGCCTATGCTACCTTGGGTGAGGTTTTTGCGTGGTTTATCGGATGGGACCTGATCATCGAATATTCTATAGGAGCGTCAGCCGTTGCCGTAGGGTGGTCCAGTTACGTCGTCAGTTTTCTTCATCAAATAGGAATAAATGTGCCGCCAGAATTTGCAGCGCCTACGGGAACACAGTTTGTATTCTTATCAAATGAACTAATAGGGAAGATGGGGGTTTTGGCTTCTGAGGGCTGGTATCAGCTTGGTTTTTATTTTGAGCGCCTTCAGCAAATCGGCGTCTCCCCGGATACTTTGCCGCACGCGACGGGAATATTCAATTTACCCGCCTCGTTGGTTGTTTTATTCGTAACAGCTATTCTGGTAAAGGGGATTCGGGAATCTGCGATATTCAACACTGCCATAGTGATCGGAAAGCTAGCAGTTATATTGGCGGTAATCGTCGTTGGGATCAGGTTCATCCAAACCGATAATTGGGTCCCTTTCATTCCGCCCAATACTGGCAAATATGGTGAGTTTGGGTGGTCTGGGGTGATAAGAGGCGCAGGAGTTGTTTTCTTTGCTTATGTGGGATTCGACGCCGTCTCGACTGCGGCCCAGGAAGCCAAGCAACCTCAAACGCATATGCCGATAGGGATTTTAGGGTCGCTGGCCCTCTGTGCTGTGCTTTATATTTTGTTCGCTTTGGTTTTGACCGGCGTGGTCCACTATTCAAGACTCAATGTGGCCAATCCCGTCGCATTAGCTGTTGACGCGACAGGAATCTCATGGTTGGCGGTTTTAGTAAAACTCGGGGCTATTGCAGGATTGACATCCGTTATTCTGGTCCTGTTGATGGGACAGCCGCGTATTTTCTTTAGCATGGCCCATGACGGCCTGTTGCCAGGGTTTTTTTCCAAAGCGCACCAGCGTTTCCACACCCCGGCAAATACCACAATTGTAACAGGTTTAGCTGTAGGGATATTGGCTTCTCTCGTTCCCGTCGGGGTTTTAGCCGAACTTGTTTCCATCGGGACGCTTGCCGCTTTCATCGTTGTATGCGCCGGAGTTTTAGTCCTCCGCTATAAACGCCCGGACCTTCCTAGGCCTTTCAGGACCCCCGGGGCCCCTTTTGTACCGTTATTAGGAGCCGCATCATGCATGTTTCTTGCTTTGAGTCTTCCTTGGGAAGCCTGGTTAAGGCTTATAAGCTGGTTAGCGTTTGGGTTTATCATCTATTTCTTTTATGGAATCAAACATAGCCATCAACGTGAACACCAAAAGCGAGACTCATTGTAAATCTTTAACTGATCCAATTGGGACGTGACGATATCCATTCATCTGCGACGCCTCTTATCCAGCCCTGTAGGTTTGGAACCAGGTAAAATCGCGGTTCGAGAAGATTGTCATCCGGGGAGACTATTCCGTCCTTTACAGCAGTTTCAGCGAGAATGGTTTGTGGATAAATTCGAATTCCCACGGTGAGCTTTAGTGCCTCGAGATTCAAGGAATCGGCAAAGCGCAAACTTTCCAGGGTTGTTTCTTTGGTTTCACCAGGGCCTCCCAAAAGCAAAAATCCCATTCTCCTTATCCCATGCTTCGCCAGTAGATCACATGTGTAACGAACATCATCATTGGCGAATTTTTTGTTCATTGAATTTAGTATTAGCGTCGATCCACTTTCAAATCCTATGGAAACTTCCTTGCATCCCGATTCGGCCATCAGGCTTACAAGCTCTTCACTTGTTGTTGTGGGATACACTATACAGCGCCATGCAGCGTTAAGATGCTTCGAAATCATCTCACCACACAGCGTTTCAGCATAAGAAGGGGGTAAATTGAAGGTATTATCCACGAAATAAAATTGCTTGACTCCTGTTTTCCGCCATTCCAGCAGCCAGTCTACAACTTTCTGAGGAGAGCGCTTTCGAAGAAGGCGTCCTTCGATTGATCCCGTGGAACAATAGGAACAATTCATCGGGCAACCCCGGCGGGACTGAACAGGAAGCCAGAAGTCCTCGCCTTTTGAAACTGAATCGCTGAATGAACTAACATAGGGCAGCGGTAGCTTGTCCAGGTCTTTCTCAAAATGTCGTGGCCCAGACATCCCCATTGTAGGTAGATAGAGTCCAGGCGCGCCAACAAGCTCAGTTGCCTGTTCAAGTCGATTAACCAACTCGACAAACGCTGTTTCGCCTTCTCCTTGTATCCCCATGTCCGCGTGTAAATATTCCAGAAGACTTTCAGGGTAAATGCTGTAGCCCGCTCCACCAAGAACGATAGGCGCCCCGGTCAAGGCTCTGCAAAATACTACGATGTCCTGAACCGCTTCGAGAAAAGAAGGCTGGTCCGTCATCTTCTGGCTGTCAATATTTCGAACCGATAGCCCAATCACGTCAGGCCTAAATTCTTCTATACATTTTCGGACGGAATCTTTAGAATTGCGAGCTTGCATGAGATCTAAAAACTCGACCGTATGCGCAACTCTTGCGGATTCAGCCACACACGCCAACCCTAACGGCCATGTGCGCATGCATATTTCTTCTGTGTTCACTGAAATCAGCAGGACTCTCATCTGGCTTTCTCCATCCCGAAAACTATTGTCCTATTAACTTTGGGACACAATTATAATATAACATGTTGAGAATCATAAGAGCCCATAGATTGAAGTTCAGGACGGGCGGGTAAGAATTCTAAGACACAGTGGTAGTGATCAATATACATTGGGTTAATTCGTATTCCAGGAGTGTTCATGCTTATCGAATCATACAATCTTGAAATTGAGGTGGCGGACCACAGCGCTGAAGTTTTTGAATATGAAGCTATAGCTCATCTGCCTGTAGATATTCGCGAAGTCCTTCCTTATCTTAACGCTACGTTCAAGAACGGAACTTATTTTACCGATGGTCCGGTTTTTTCATGGCGGCTTGATGATCATAAAGTTGGATTTTGGCATGACCGAATAGCCGCGGACCATCTTGATACTAGAGAGCAGGCCCAAGAGGTCATAGATCACCTTGTCAAACTGGTTAACGATGTGTGGGCACAACGCTCCGAGATCGAGCCGGATGCCGTAACTCACGAAAACCTTCAGCCCCTCGAACTATATCGGTTGCTTCCCAAGACCAACTGCAAAGTCTGTGAGGAAAACACCTGTTTCAATTTTGCCTTGAAACTGGCTGCCGGTATGGTTGAACTTCAGCAATGCGCCCCGATTTTTGGGGAGGCCAAATATGGCGATCAGCTTAAGCAATTAGAATCCTTGATAGTCTTAAAACGGCCATTGCTATAGCAATTCTTGCTGGAACATGGCTGAACAATTTTTGCGTGGAGTGCATGGATATGGTTTCTAGAAGACCACGAGCTGAAGACAACAAGATTGATAAGGTTATTGCGGAAGCCCGGCGCAGTCAAGAGCTTCGAGAGACTACCTACAGGGAGAAAGCTCTTAATATGTTTCCAAGGATTTGCAGTCGATGCGGACGGGAATTTTCTGGGAAGAAACTCCGTGAGCTTACGGTCCATCACAAGGACCACAATCACCAAAACAATCCGCCTGACGGAAGTAACTGGGAGCTTCTTTGCATTTACTGTCATGATATGGAGCACCAGCGCTATCTTGAAGAAGAAGGTCTTCACAACGATCAGGACTCGGTGTCCAAATACAAACCTTTCGCTTGTCTGGAATCTTTACTGAAAGGCAAGAAATGACCAAACTTTGTTCATATAGGGACGATCATGGAGGCATGGATCGATGCCTGTAATTACTAAATCCACATATAAGGCGCCGTTATTTTGTTCAAATAGTCACATACAAACTGTCATCCCAACACTTTTTAGAAAGGTCTCGGATGTAACCTATCAAAGAGAGCGAATTGACACTCCGGATGGAGATTTTTTAGATCTCGATTGGTCTAGAGTCGGTTCGAAGCGACTGGCAATTGTGTTGCACGGTCTTGAAGGCAATTCCACCCGATCGTACATGATGGGTATGGTTAAGGCGTTAAACCAAGGCGCATGGGATGCCCTCGCCGTCAATTTTAGGGGATGCGGAGGTGAATCGAACAGGCGCCTGCAGATATATCACAGTGGTGAGACAGGAGACCTACAAACTATTATTCGCCATGTGTCTCAAAACGATAAGTATTCCGAACTGGCCCTCGTGGGGTCGAGCCTTGGTGGCAATGTAATCTTGAAATACTTGGGCGAACAGGGCCGAGCGACGCCACCGGCTATAAGAGCGGCTGTAACGATATCTGTGCCATGCGACCTCAAGGGGAGTTCGATACGAATAAGCGCATTAATGAATCGCCTCTACTTAAAGAGATTTCTTCTTATGTTGCATGAAAAGATGAAAATCAAGGCTTTGATGGCTCCTGAGAAGATCGACCTTAAAGGTTATGACAGAATCAGGACGTTAAAGGAATTTGATGACAGGTATACGGCCCCTTTGCACGGGTTCAAGGACGCCTATGATTACTATGAAAAATCTTCATGTCGTCCATTTCTGCAAAACATCAGAGTTCCTACTCTATTGATCAACGCAGCGGACGATCCATTCCTTTCGGCCTCGTGTTATCCTTATGAAGAAGCGAAAGCCAACCCAAACCTATTCCTAGAAGTCCCCAAACATGGTGGGCACGTTGGATTCATGGCGTTTGATCACAATGGAGAGTATTGGTCTGAAACCCGCGCAACAGCTTTCTTAAGTCAGCGAGCTCGCTGATTTTCAAGTGATTCGTTGGTTCTATTTTGACCAAGGAATATTTCCAGTCCGACCGGAGATGCTTTGGTGTACACTTTCTCGAGGAACTCAAGAAAATTCTGCTGTCCACGCCAGAGTGGAAAACCTCCAAGCCTCTTGACCTGCGCCCCTGGACTTGTTGGGATGGAGACCTCGGTGGCATCTCAGTCGCTGCTCTTGACCTGTCGCCAAAGTGTGTCTTTAGAGACAAGAATACAACAAGCCGATGGTCTTATCTGTTCTGAGTTTGTACATAGTCACAATCCCGGGAGCTATTTTGAATTTACGCCGCGAGTTGGGGATGCCTCCCAAAAGAGGACTAGAGACAGGTTTGTGTCCTTGAATTGGGAGTCAGGTCATTAAAGATTGCAGAGAGCGCAGAGCCTCAGCACAGATGTAGCGCCGACAGACGTTGATCGAATTTTTAGGTAATGGGCCCAATCTCGGCCTTGATTTCTAACGATTCGTATATATCGTGAAATAATGGCTTAACAAAGCGTCAAGACGTAGTCAAGTCCGGTAATTCGGCGCCTGATTTTTGAAGAATATGAATTGGAATTGAAATGTTAACTGTTGTGTTAACTTACGTTGTTGTGGGGGTTATTGCGGGAATCCTCGCAGGCTTGCTTGGAGTTGGGGGTGGCCTAATAATCGTGCCTATGCTTGTCTATTGTTTCGCTGGACAAGGTGTCTCCAATGAACAGATCATGAAACTAGCCCTTGGCACATCCATGGCGAGCATAATGCTTACGTCGGTATCAAGCTTCATGGCCCATAACAGAGTTGGCGCGGTAAGATGGGACATTTTTCGGGGGGTCGTCCTGGGGATCCTATTGGGAACATTTTTCGGTTCCTGTGTAGCATCAAGGATGCCAACGGCTTTCTTAAGCGCATTTTTTGTGGTTTTCCTGTACTATGTAGCTATTCAGATGGTCCTAGACAGGAAGCCAAGCGCATCAAGAGCCCTTCCGGGTAAGTTCGGAATGTTTGGGGTTGGAAACATAATTGGGGTCGTGTCGAGCTTCGTCGGGATTGGCGGGGGTAGCCTCTCCGTGCCGTTCATGATTTGGTGTAACGTTCAGGCTCATGTAGCCATAGGAACATCAGCGGCGATTGGCTTCCCTATAGCTGTAGCAGGAACGCTTGGGTATGTGTTTTCAGGCTGGCATGCTGCCAAACTGCCGGATCTTTCATTAGGATATGTCTATCTACCCGCATTTGCGGGTATCGTTTGCGCAAGCGTTTTGACAGCGCCTTTTGGAGCAAAACTTGCTCACCGCCTGCCGGTGAAGAGATTGAAGCAGGTGTTTGCTGTCTTGCTGGTAGTAATGGGAACTCATGTGCTCTTTAAGCTGATCTAGGCCCAGTTTCGCCGAAAGAACTGTTACCCGCCTTCATCGCGCTATCGAGTGGGGAGACTTATTTTATTCGCGAGAAACTTGTCACATCAAGGTATTGCTAGTAGGTCCCGCGTCTATTTCCAAAAGAGAGGCCATAATGAAAAAAATATCATATCTTCTAATTACTTTCGTATCGGTAGTCGCTATGTTAGCGCCTTCGGCCGACGCCATTGGATTCCGAGACGGTGAGGGACGCGGTGGAGGTGGCCACTTTGGAGGTGGAAATTGGCACGGCAGTGGTGGTGGCGCCAGGGTTTATAGAGGTAGCGGATTTGGAGGTTACGGAGGCGTCTACAGAGGCTACGGTGGAACTGGAGCATTCAGGGGTTTTGGCGGAAACCCAGGAGTATACAGAGGCAGTGGGGGTTACTCCAAGCCTACCTTTTCAGGCCAGAGGCAATTTCGCGGGCAATCTGGCGTAATAAACCCAACCCAGGGTCAGGTCCAGCGCTTCCTCAACATGCCCAATAATGGAGCTGCTCAAACGAGGACCGGTTTGGGCAAAGTTGGCGCTGCAGCCTTAGGAGCGACTGCAGGAGCCATGGCGTTGCATCACTTTGCTAGTGGTGGATCTGTCGCTGGTATAAACTCTGTGAGCGGTCACACTCCTGTGCAAGGGACAAGCTTTAGCAACCGGATAAATCCTCAGACAGCGCAGCAACTCCGAAACAATTACTCGCAGCGGTATGGCAACGCATTCAATCGAAATTGGTGGCGTAACCACCGGTACATCATTAACAACTATTATGGCTACGGTGGCTGGGGTGGCTACGGTTGGGGTTATTGGTGGGGACCTGCCACATGGCTTGCGTTGAGTTCATGGGTCCCGTGGGGTTGGGGAGCCCCCCTGTACTATGACTATGGCTCCAATTTCTATTACGACAATGGCTTTGTTTACTTGAACGGCCGACGGCTTTGCTCTGCTCCCCAGTATTATGAGCAAGCCGTACAGATAATAGACAAGGCGCCAAAAGTCGAGGATAACAAAGACCAATGGCTGCCTTTAGGTGTTTTTGCCGTGACTCAGGACGCCAACAAACCATCAAACATGGTCCTGCAATTGGCCGTTAACAAGGAAGGCGTCATGCAGGGCACCTATTTCAATAGCGATGACAACACGGCCAAGCCAATCAAAGGCATGGTTGACAAAGAATCCCAACGTGCTGTCTGGACTTTTGCCGATAAGAATAAAAATGCCATAATAATGGAGACAGGTATTTACAACCTGACTAAAGATGAAACGGGCGTTTTAGTTCATTTTGGTAAAGAACAGACCCAGGAATGGCTAATGGTTCGTCTGAATGAGCCACATGAAAAAGGGAAACAGGCCGAGCCAACTACTACCCAATAATGGCCATTACCATGCCTTGAGCCTGACTGGGATGTTCAAATTTAACAGGGCCGGTTTAATCGCCGGCCATCAAAGCTCTGCAAAGCGCCCGAACAAATTCTTGCCTTGCTTTGCTAAAATAGCTGTCCAAGGAGGTTGTGTGTGACTAGAATGTACTGGATCTTTATGCTCGTATTTATGTTAGTGACTACGACGGCCATCGCAAAACAGGAGTTTCAGACTGATACCATCAAAACATCCGGTGGTGATCTGAAAATCACCTTCATTGGTCATGGGACGCTGATGTTCAACTACGGCGGGAAAATATTCCATGTAGACCCGTGGGGAAAGTTGGCTGATTATTCCGAACTGCCGAAAGCGGATGTCATCATTCTTACTCACGAACACCAGGATCATCTGGATCCCGCCGCAATCAAAAAAACCCGAACAAAAAATACTGTGGTCGTTCTTACTGAAACATGCGCACAGACAGTCCCTGGTGGAATTATAATGCATAATGGCGACACGAAAACCGTTGATGGAGTTAAAATAGAAGCGGTTCCTGCGTACAATATAGTTCACATGCGAGCGCCAGGGGTGCCCTACCATCCGAAGGGAGTTGGCAACGGTTACATTTTCACTTTTGGCGATAAAAGGGTGTATGTCGCTGGTGATACCGAGAATACTCCTGAAATGAAAAGTCTCAAAAACATTGACATTGCTTTTCTACCTATGAATCTGCCCTACACAATGACCCCGGAAATGGTGGCTGATGCGGCGAAAGCCTTTAAACCGAAGATTTTGTATCCTTATCATACTGGCGACACTGATTTGTCGAAGTTGACAAATCTGATGACAGGCGTCCAGGGAATCAACGTTCGTCTCAGGAGTATGAAATAGGGCTAGCAATACAATCTACATCGACCTAACATCCAGGGCTACGCCGTGGATGTTTTATGGCGCTCCCCAGAAGAAATCAGCGATTCCACTGCTAAGTGTGGTCTATCTAATTTGGAGCGTAGTGAGAAATCTATTCCGTTGCCGGCAAGGATCTCGCCTCGCTGCGCTTCGTCGAGATGACTTGATCACACGCATTTGACTTTGAGCGACACCAGAAAATTATCCAGAGATCACGGCTTGCAGTTCTTCGCTAATGTCCTTAAGCTTCTCCAGGTCCTCTTCGGTAATCTTCGGCGCTTTCACAGCAATCTGCTCTTTGAACCGGGAGATCTCCGCTTCAATCTCGTCTGCCAGAGTTAGCATGTCCTGACGTAAATCAACGGACACGGGTTCTGGTAATATCTCACGAACGGCTTCAACATGGTCTAGGGTTAAGACTTCACGCCACTTGGGCACGTAAGCTGATAGGCCGAATTTCTCTTTAATCTTTTTCGCCAAAGCCTGGCTTGACGTTGGCTCACCGTGCGTTACAAAGATGGTAGGGGTCGATTTTTTGGAAAAATGACCTACCCATGCGAGGAGGTCGGCTTGATCAGCGTGAGCTGACAGACCACCAATGGTAAATACTTTTGCCCTTACGGCTACTTTTTCTCCAAAAATTGTCACGGTCTTGGCTCCATCGACGATCTGCCTTCCGGTGCTTCCCTGTGCCTGGAACCCGGCAATAATGACGCTTGCCCCTGGTCGCCACAGGTTATGCTTTAAATGGTGCTTAATTCGCCCGGCTGAGCACATTCCGTTGGCCGAGATAATTATGGCCGAACCATTAATCTCGTTAATTTTCATGGATTCTTTTGTGGTCGGGGTTAGTGTTAGGTTGGGCATGTTGAACGGATCAAATCCTTGGTGGACAATGGCCTGTGTAGCCTCGTCGTAATATTTCTTGTTCTTCCGGAATATCTCTGTCGCCTTAATGGCAAGGGGGCTATCGAGAAATATTGGAATATTGGGAATTTGCCCGGTTCTGGAAAATTCACCTAGTAGATAGAGCACTTCCTGGGTCCTTTCTAGAGCGAACGCAGGTATGATCACCTTTTCCCTATTTGAAACCGCATAGTTGACCGCTTCCAGAAATTCTGCCTTGCTTTGTTCGAAATTGCGATGCAAACGATCTCCGTAGGTCGATTCAATGAACAAAAAGTCGGCGTTACCAACCTCAAAGGCATGCTTGACTATGAGTTGATCATGTTTCCCCAGATCGCCTGAAAAAACTATCTTTGTTTCCTTCCCCTCGTCTTTTACCCATAGCTCGGCTATTGAAGATCCGAGGATATGTCCTGCGTTTCGGAGCCTGACTTTAATCCCTGGTTCTAGATCCACTATCTGATCAAGTTCGGTCGGCGCAAGAAACCTGAGGCTTTCCGTGGCATCCTTCGTGTTGTAAAGAGGATGGGTATCCTTTTTCGCTCTGCGTCTATTTTTCCTAGTTCTCCACTCTGCTTCCATTTCCTGCACGTGAGCGGAATCTAGGAGCATTACCTCACATAGTTCGGCGGTCGGCGGTGAGGTAATAATATTTCCGTGAAAACCGTCCTTAACTATTTTGGGAATCCTCCCGCTATGATCGATATGGGCATGAGTCAGGATTATGTTCTTGATCGCTCGTGGGACGTAGCCCCAATCCTCCCAGTTTCGGAGTTCCATTTCTTTGCTGCCCTGAAATAGGCCGCAATCTACGATGATTTTCTTTCCATCAGATGTCTCCAGAAGATAATTGGAGCCGGTCACCGAACCGGCGGCCCCGAAACAGGTAACTTTGATCATGTTGTTTCCTTTCTGTTTGGATTTGAGCAGGTCGCAAGATGTCATTAGCCGCGGCGCAAACGCCAAGTGTATGAAATAGTGTAGAATCTCATAAAGGAGGTTTCAATCTAAAGCCTTCGGATAGTTTCATCGTACATGCTGATTACATGCCCAGTGGGAACATCATACTCCAATATTCCAGGGGAGTAAGGCGTAAGAATGTTTGGCCCTCCGTTCACATGGAGCCAGATGCAATGGCGAGTTCTTTAGTTATGGGAGGATAAAAACTACAATTTAGTCTACATGAACACCATTTTTATATTCATTCATCATTCGGGGACGGATACTCCGATCCTTGAAGAATTTCCTGACGGAGAGATGTTGAGATGAATAATCTTAAAAGTAAAAGCACAAAGAATGTTGTGACACACGCTATTTCTAGCCAGAACTGTGTAAAATACAATCTATCAATATAGAATTGCCAAAGTTTCTCAACAATATGAAATTTGGAGGCTGGCTCTAACTGTCCCCCAAAAGGCCAAAACAGAACCTGGAGTTCCAGAAAATCTCCTACAAGATGAGTTCCCCACATTACTATTCCTGCAACTAATGTCCGGGGGCTAAATTTCAGCCACGTCTTTAAGAGAAAGGCTATCGCGATCACAGCAAAGAAAAATGTCAGGCTATGGCTCATGCCACGTCCTGGTAATCCAAACAGCATGTTTGCGGGTTTGTCTATAAGGTCTGGTCCAAATGCGGCCACAGAGAGAAAAAGAATATTTTCTCTCTCAAACCACGTCTGTTTCGCTATGCCTGCAATTGCAAGATGGCCAATTATCATTGTTACAATATAGTCTCTTGAAGTAGTGATATGCAAACGATATGTAAATTTTCTTTCAACATGCCGAACAATTTCACGATACGCCAAAGTGTTGACACTTAAAATTCCAACTGGTACACATTGTTGTGTAAATCAAGCATCCGCGGTTTAGTTTTTAATAAATGAAGTGGCTCGTCCTTGCATTGAAGATGATCGCTCAACTCTCCATGAATCACCCACGTGTGGTGATAGGGGTCAGTGTAGTGATTTCGGCGCTCGGCTTTGCTAGCATGCCATGGATCGTAGCCAGCACAAATCTTTTAGCCGGTGTAGGGAAAAGCAATGCGGTTATAAACCTTACCAAGGAAAACAATCAATATTTTGGCGATCGGGAATCACTTGTTCTTGTGTTGGATTTCCCGGAACCGCCAGGCCGAAGCCGTTTGGAATTTATTCAGGGCCTTGGAGAAAGTCTTGCAAAGGTCCCTGGCATAGAACGAGTCAGATACAGATTGATTGATCCGGATGACAGACAAGAGGTGGAGACACTCTTTAAGCATTTTCTTTTGGGGATGGGATCGAAGGAAAGACAGGGCATTCAGGAAATATTGAGCCCACGGGGGGTGAAGGACGCTTTTCGTATAACACGTAACCATCTGATTCTATTGGAAAACTCTCACCTGGAAAAACAATTATTGGAGGATCCGCTGGAGTTGAGCGCTTTTGTAGCTCGTTCCATGGAAAAGCAGACCGGTCCCATTGGGATGGGTGACCCCTATCTGCTGATAGCCAGCCCAGACAGCACCATGTACCTGATACAAATCGCTCCCAACTTTCCGAGTTCCGATATTGTAAGAGCCAGAGAATTGGTAAAGAGACTCGAAAAGTTTATTCCCGAGAAAATTAAAGAACTCAATGACAAAATCCACGTCATCAAGGATTTGAAGGAGTTGAAATGGGACCTTACTGGAAAGACCGCATTCCAATACGAATCAGACGTCATTTTTGACGAGGAAACATCAAGACTCCTTTTTATTTCTTTTGGCCTAGTTTTAGTGACTTTTCTTGCTATCTACAGGAGTTTTGTTTCAGCGGCCATTCTGATGATCCCGCTCGCAGCAGGAATAGGACCGAACTATGGATTGTTATATCTGGCTTATGATGAAGTAAATCCCGTAGTTATGGGAGCAACCGGTGTTTTACTCGGGCTCGGGGCCGAATATGGGGTCCATTTGTGGGGTCGTTTCCGGGAGGAACTGGACAGCCAGGGATCGCCGGAGCATGCCGTGTTTGGGGCATATGAACACACAGGTCCTCCCGTAATACTGGGCGCATTGACAGGGATAATAGCATTCCTGTGCTTATGTTTCTCCAATCAACCGGCCCTTGTGCAGTTTGGTTTTTTCGGCGCTACCGGCCTGGCCCTGACAATGTTGTCCACAATATTCCTGTTTCCAGCCATTGTTACAATACTTGCAGGCCGCAAAGGAGACTATTTCCCCAAGATGCAGGTTTCTTTCCGGTTCCTGGCAAGCTTTTACCGGCGGAACCCAGGGGCGATTGTGGCGGCATCCTGTGTCCTTATTTGTGTCGGAGCGTTCTTTGCTACGAAGGTTACTCACGAGAAAGACCTTTTCAAAGTCTTCCTGGCGACAGGCATGAAATCCATGGCTGTTTCCGACACAATTTCTCGGAAGTTTCGTTCTAACTTTTCTCAATCGACTCAGTTGACCTTTGACGTTGACAACTTTCAGACAGGTTTGACCATTCAGCGCAAGCTAGATCGAATATTAGAATCTCTCATGGTCAAACCGTTGGAAATCGCTTCTTTTGATTCCATTTCGCGATTTATCGCTCCAATCAAGGTCCGTGAGATTAATCTCAAATTTCTTTCGGAGCTTGTGTCTTCATGGCCGAAACTCAGAAACGTCTTCTTAGGCGAACTTTCACATTCGGATTTTTCCCCAATGGCAATCAACAAACTGGAAGAATCTTTCGATTCTACAGGAAAAATGGTGGGTGACCTGGTAAGGCCGGACAGGCCGAATCAGGAAATTGCCCATCCGGAGGAGAAATCTTTATATGTGGCAAAGATAGAGGGCAAATACCGATTTCTGACTGATGTTCGATATGCCGACACGATCACCAATCCCGAAGATTTGAAAAATGTTGACAGGAAAATTATGTCTGCCGTTAAGGTCCTTCCTGTGCAAGTCAACGTTTCCGGTACCCGACAGACGATGGAGGCTATTTTATCGAGCCTGGTCGATGAGTTGTTCAGGCTCGGCGCATACGCATTTGTTTCTCTGGTCTTGATCTTTCTGGTCGTGTTTCCCAATCCTCTTGGCGTGGCTCTCTGTCTGGTTCCTATGATAGGCTCTTTTGCAATGACTTTGGGCGCTGCCGGTTTCGTAGGGGCCGGTCTGCCTTTCTCTGTCGTTTGTGTGGCCCCTCTGGTATTCGGTTTCAGTATACACAATGGTATCCATGTCGTAATGGGTAGTCTGCACGAAAAGAACAGTGACATCGCGAAGACTATGATGCGAGTCACTCCAAGAGCCCTTCTAACCTCTTTGACGATAATGGCTGGTTTCATAGCCATGGTGACATCCAGACACTATTCGATGGAATTCCTGGGTTGGTCCATGATAGTCGGGATGCTCTCGGCTGTTCCTCTGACTCTTGTAACGCTTCCGGCTCTTTTGCTTCTTGTTCAGAAAAGAAAATTCGCCAAGATTGGAAAGGGACCTGAACCACAATCCGAACAGTTGCAATCAAAATCTGACACCGAGGGCTATTCAAATAGACAGGACGTGGTCATTCATTAGGGTGTCGGAGGAATTGATGGGCAAAGTTAAACCGGTTTCTGAGAAAAATGATGTTGACTGTTCAAATACATCAACGAAAGCGTGCGGCGAAACTGGGACAGGGAAAGTCAGAGTCGCTCTTATAATTAGTTCTTATGAACAACCAGCATGGGTCAAAAGAGTCATCCAAGATGTTATCGGATCAAGCTTCGCTGAGATCGCTCTGATAGTAAAATATGAGGCTATCGGGAACCCGGCAAAATCTTCTAAAAACTCCCTGACCGGCCGTCGCGATTCATTGTTGTGGGATATTTATTCCAGATGGGATAACCAATCACTATGCCCATATAGTGATCCCTTTGATGAACTTGATGTTCGCGCCACTATTGGTTCAGAATGTCGGCTTGTCAATGTCAAAGCCTTCCAAAAAGATGGAGAGCTTAATCTCGAAAACTTCGACATGACGAACATCCGCGAAAACAAACTCGATGTTATAATTGATCTTGGAAACATATGGCTAACGAGGGCGTTATGCGGGATGGCCCTTTACGGTGTCTGGACTGGCGGACTATCTTACAATTCCAGATTACTTGGTGGCCCACCAGGTTTTTGGGAAGTTATGGAGAACAGGACCACCACAGAATTGACAATTCAGATGTCAGGACCTGACAAATCATGTGACAAGGTCCTTTATCGTTCATGGACGGCGACCGATTTGTATTCCGTCAAGGGTAACAGAAGCAAAGTTTACTGGAAATTAGCCAACGCTATAGTTCGAACATTACGTAATCTCTATGAATTGGGACCACAGGCTTTACAAGAAGATCCAGCGCCGGTGGTTATCATCGAAAGTGGAGCAGGAGACATATTGCCAAGTAACGCCAAAATGCTTGTTTTTTTGGCCAGGATGGCGGTCAAGCGGTTCCGATTGTGGTTTAGGAACTACACCAGCAAAGAGCAGTGGATCCTGGCTTACAGAATCAGCGACACGCCCATTAGAGAGCGAAACTTAAATGAACTGCAATATATAGAACCACCTAAAGGTACATTCTGGGCCGATCCTTTTCCGATCGAGAAGGACGGGAAGTTCTTTATCTTTTTTGAGGAATTTCTGTATGAATCAATGAAAGCCCATATATCGGTTATGGAAATGGATTCGAACGGCTCATGCAAGGCCCCGGTGAAAGTTCTTGAAAGGGATTACCATCTTTCCTATCCATTCATGTTTGAATGGGAAGATAATTTGTATATGATCCCGGAGACTAAAGGTAACAAGGCTATTGAGCTGTATCGCTGCGCCGAATTCCCTCATAAATGGGAATTCAAGAAGACCTTAGTGAAAGATATTCAGGCTGTTGATACCACTCTTTTTGAAAAAGATGGATTGTGGTGGCTCTTTTGCAACATTGGCGGCAAGGATTTCGCATCAAACGACGAATTGAATATCTTCTACAGCAAAACACCCTTGGGACCGTGGATAGCGCATAGACGCAATCCAGTTAAATCCGACGTGCGTTCATCGCGTCCAGCTGGACGTTTGTTCCATCGGAATGAAGATCTATTTAGACCAGCTCAGGACTGTTCGAAAAGGATGGGTGGAGCGATGTGCCTGAATCGGGTGACCTGTCTGACTACGGAGGACTTCAAGGAAGAGCTGGTATCCCGGATTGAACCCAATTGGATAAAAGGATTGCATGGGGTTCACACACTCAACACAGCCGGACGATTGACCATGATGGACTGCTTCAGATATATTCCAAAATCATTGGCATGATTTCATCGAATAATTTTTCCTCTCCTCCTCAAAATGAAACAATCCGCTTCTCGTGGATGGACGTAATCGCTTTGTGTGGTTTCGCTCTCTTCGCTGTTGCGACGTTCATTGGTAGGTGGAAAGGTCTTACTCCGTTTGTATTCCTAAGTAGCGACGCTGGAATTGTTTCGAGTTTTGTAGCGGCGTATCAACGCCCTGACTTGTTCCGAGGGGATGTGCTGCTCGGTGATTTCACGAATTTCCGATATTATCTGGCATTACATCCATTACTAATTTTAGTGATCAACAAGTTAACCGGTGATTATGGACTCGCATACATTTCTCTTTTGCTAGTCACTGTTTTTGTTCAATGCTCGGGTTTCTATCTGTTAGGCGTGACTCTTTTCAGAAGCAGGTATTGGGCCATACTACTAGTCGCAATAAACGTGGCGCCCATTGCCTTACCGGTTAGAGAATTCTGGGGAATTTATGATGACCCGTTGCCAAGATCACTTTTTCACGCCTTCCTCCCTTTCCTTTTAACCGCAGCCTTCCGTTTCAAGAATGAAGTCCGTATGTGGCCCTGGCTAATGATTTTCACGGGTATAGTGTTTTACACGCATCCTGTTAGCGCTCCACCCTGGGCCTTTGCCATATGGCTGGGACTTTGGGTTTTTCTTCCGGCACAATGGGTCATTTTAAAGAAATCGGCTTACATGTTTGGACTTGGCTTGGTCTTCATTGTAACTGTCATGCCGTGGGCGTTAAACTTTTTGCTAGTTCACGAGCGGTCGGCTTCCGCGGCAGTAAATTACAATGACGTCGTGGGTATCATAGGCGATCGTGTCGGCCATGAGCTTTTGGATGTCCGATTGGCCTTGCGCCTTTGGCTTGATGCCGCTTCTTCATGGCCGCTATGTTTTTATTTTTTATGGGCAGTGGCTGGTTCGGTAATCCTATGGCGCATGAAACAAGATTTGAGAAATGATTTCAAGTTGGTAGTTGTATGGTGTGTAGGCATAATATTCGTGGCTGTAGGATTGACTTTTGTTGAGCAAACAATTTGCAGGATTTATGATTTCAAGCGTTTTCAAATGGATTCTATAAGAGGCGTAAAGTATCTCGTGCCGATCATGCTGCTTATGTGCCTGTGGCCTCTTGCCGCAATCGCCAGACAATTCGAAACGGACAGTTTGAAAAAAAGTGTGACGATGTTTGTCGGTCTCATAATTACTATGGCCTGGGTCTATCATAGTCCTCCAGCCACTTTCATTCAAACAGCCAAAGCATGGGCGCATGGATCGTTAACGCCTCAACCCTCTAAGGACGAAATAGACACTGTTCAGGCAATCAATGCCATAACGAAATACACAAAGCCAGGATCAAAGATCTTGCCGCTGGTTGTTCCACTAGAGACTCGGTACGCCGCTCTCAGACCGATCGCTTACGCCTACAAGGATGGAGGCATTTTCGCAGACACGAATCTGGGATCTCTCAAAGAGTGGGCGAATGTGAAAAGTGAAGTCGAAGAAATTGAATCTGAACATGATCCCCGGTCAAAACTTGAATTGTCTTTGGATTTAGCCAAAAAGTTGAAAACAGACTATGTCATGACTGATTTTCATGTCGATCGGAACGTGGCCTTTCTCTTGGGAGCAAAAGTCGTCTGGTCCAACAAGTCATATACTTTAATGAGTATTGATTCAAAGGTGAACCATGGAACCCAGCGACAAACGAAGCGCCTAACGAAAATTAGTGTTTATACCGGGTTGGCGCGACTAGAGATGCTACCCAAAAAAGGCTAAGGATTGGAACCTGAATTCATATCTTCTCGAAAAGAGGCCCGCTCCGAAATGCCCAAAAGTGCACCAAATTCTTATTCATATACATATCTGACCCATGGCCCTTCCACGCTCATCCTGCTGTTGGGTGCGACTCTTGTAGCCTTTAGTATTAGCTTGGCGCTTCTAATTGGGAACATCGGATTTGAAGGGGATGACTGGTGGCAGTTCTCTTGGCCTTACTGGTTCCCGTTTCCACAGTCGATCTGGGAATACGCAAAGGAGTCCAGTCGACCGATCGAAGGAATTTATACCGTCCTGGCATTTGAGTCGTTCGGTTTAAATCGGATTCTTTATACTCTCACTGCCTTGCTGCTATCCGTTGGTTCATGTTTGTTACTGGCGAGTTGCCTTAAAAGGGCTTTCCCAGGAAAAGCTTCTTTTGTAGTATTAGCTGCGTTTTTGGCCTTTTTCCTTACCCCGATTTCGAATCTCATTTACATGTTCCACACTGACAACTCACGTATTTCCATGCTGTTTTTGTGGTGTTCGGTATTTGCGTTCCAGCGGTGGTCCCAATCCTCGTTTTCGTGGGGAGGTTTAGTTTTGCCGGCAATTCTATATCTCCTGGGCGCTTTCACATACGAGAACACAACATTTCTGATCTTTTGCGTGCCGCTGCTCGTTTGGCCTGTGTATGCTCAGAGTCAAAAAACATTGTCGCCGAAAGTTTTCATTTCGAGACTCTTTGTAGGAATTCTTGGGGCGTTCGTAATATTCGTTTTAGCCAGGTTCGTTATTTTCTCAGGTGGGGCCGTAAAACAAAATTCATTATTGCCATCACTGAATTTAATGTGGTCTTACATCACTAATCTTTCATTTTATGTTGCATATCCAATTCATGATGTTCCTCGGGACGTTACTTCATGGTTGTGGGGGGCGCCTGTAGCCTTGGTCTTGGCTGCGCTTCTGTCTTACTCATCCAGAATCGACTCTGACGTTCAAGGTATTAGGGTACGGCGATGGGAGCAGAGTTCCTTATATGTCACAGTGTTAGGACTTCTATTTATGATCCTTGGAATGCTTCCGTACCTTCTGGCAGGATATCACTCGAATATTGGTTTTACCAGTCAGAGCAGGATCTACTCAGCAGCCTCTTTGGGCGTGGCGATTGTTCTTGCGGCGTTGTTTAACGCCCCACGTACCCCAAGGCTTAGGCTACCGGTAATTACCGTGGCCATTACCCTTATATGTCTCATGGCCGTCTTTCTTGCCGGTTTACGAATGGAATGGCGGCAAGCTGAGATTGAACGATCGAAACTTTGTCAAAATCTCCTGGAACAGGCCCCTGACGTGGCTCCAAAAACTACGTTTCTGTTTTTAGGGTTGCAGTCATACCTTTCCCCCCGTGGAGTCGACCGAGCGGTCGTATACCAGGGTGTTGATGGATTGGGAGAATGGATAAAAATGCTTTACGCTCGTAAAGATGTTTACGCTTATTTTATATACCCAAAGGCCGAAGTGATTGATGATGTAAAGGGTCGCAGAGCTTCCGTCACTCCAAAAGGTTTTAACGCTAGGGGGAGCATTGTGAGGGGACCGATCCCCCTTGACACAATACTGATTGTTGAACGATACGGGGATCGTCTCCGCATTCTCGACAAACTAACTGAATCCGATGACATAGTGGCAATTGATTGGAAGGGTGTTTCCGAAATCAGGTCCAACATGGGTCTAATCTTGCCTCGTTCTAAGGCCAAATCGGGTTTTAGATCAATCTGTGGTCATCCCCAAAGCTGAAATCAGCCCAGTATTCCAGGGGTTTTTTGAATCCTGACGGTGTGTAACGCCTACATTACACCATTGAGTAATCCTTTCCGGATTTGAATTCAACTTGTCACAACTTTGCCAGGAGATCCCGCTCTTGACGAGGTCGTCTTTAGCTGACAGTTTGTTGAGCAGCAAGAGATTGGATCCCTGTCTGCGAAAGATCAGAAGAGTGTCGGGTGGAGCGGGGCAATTCAAATCCATCCCTCTACTTACGAAGCCAGAGGGCAAGACAATGGCCTGTTGTCGGCTCGTGTTTGGCCAAGCTGTATCCGATGGATATACATACCAGGCCCCCAACGACGGATCATTATAAAGCATTCTTGTCAATTCCCTCAATCCGGACCAGCCACGAATTACGGCAGCCCTTTTGTGATAAAATTCCAAGTCTATGAAGACAAAATTGGTTCCATGTTGAACAGAGGTAGCTCTGGATATCAAACTTCTTATGAGACTATTTCTAATCACGGAGGCTTCTTTCCAGTCGAGGCTGAGCCCGGCGTGGAAAGCGGCCATGGATCCAATCGCAATCACTACTAGGATTTTAGCCGTGTTCCGGACAATGGTTCTCTTCCATCCTGTGGCCGCGACTGCTATCAAAATAGCCACACCGTAAGAAGCTGAAGAATATATTCGACTCGCCTCGTTAAAATTAAACCAGGCAGGATGCTGGTCGCTAATCATCCCAAATTTTGCCAAGACCGTATCTACAATTTTGGGATCGGAACCCCCGTAGCCCGCGATCTGGTACGGAGCCATCCCCAGGAATAGTATTCCAACGCCCAAAACAACGATATACAATGTGTCGTTTGAAAAGCCCGGACCATTTGTCGACCGGGACGATTTCGCTCTTTCCGATCTTTCTGGGGAGGTGTAAACCGCAAACACTGTCCAAAGCGCAATAATGGCACCTACAAGCAAGATCCAAGATTTTTCCGGGCGAGATATGAACGGAGCGATCAAATAAAATGGCAACAAGGCGAAATAAGACAATATCAGTTGAACCGAGGGGACTAATCCTACAGCGTCGACAACCCCTCCATTCATAAAAGTGTATCTACAGATTATAGCTGCTGAGAATGCTGCAAATATGGCAAACCCAAGGACCGTCAGGAACTTTTTGTCAGAGATCGTTTGATTGCGCCTGTGAATCGGCCAAAGCAACAGAGGTGTGACAAAGATCAGAAAACTGGGCGCTTCGTAAGTAAGAAAGGAACAAAGGTAAAGACACACGGGGACTGCAAGCCGGTACCAAGACAATGGTTTTTCAACCCAAAGCTGAAACGTAAGTATGGAAGCCCAAAACAAGAGCAGACTGATTCTGGAATTATCTGTAAAAACAATATACGTAAGGCAGCAGACCATCGGGAGAAAGAATGCGACCATGGTAGACAAAACGACAAATGATGCACGTGAAGGGAAAGCCTTGGACAAACATTTTCCCATTAGAAGACAGGATAACGCCAGAAGGGACAACGAAGCAAAATGGAAAGCAATTCGGTTAAATCCGAACAGCTCAAACATGCTGATCCAGTAAATCCCCTCTACAGGCCGAAGGAAGTGTTTCGCGTATCCTAGTATCGACGCTGGGAAATCATGCCAGTACGCCCAACCAAGGACCCACCAGTCATCTCCATCAAAACCGAAGTTCCCGGACATTATCGTTACAATTACGCAATAGGCGAACAAACCTCCACCTAATAGCCATAAATAAGAAATTTTGTGTTTTATGAATGTGAAATAATTCAAATGGTTAGTCTACTGGAGATGAAAACTCATTTATCTTTATACAACTCCGGATAAAGCCTTCTAGCGGATTCTGGACATATACTGTGTGTAAATTCCGCTTCAGAGTGTCCATGAATATAAGTTTCAATCTGTTCCCAGTAGTCCTTGTCGTTTCGAATTTTCTTAAACGAAGCGCAAATGGGAAGAAATCCACTAAGCGTCTTGGCTTTGGCCAGGGCTTCTTGAAGTTCTTCAATAAGTTTCTGTTTCTCCTGCTCGGCAAGTTTAAGAGATGTGATGTCATTGATTGTCAAAAGCAAATGATCTTCGCCTCCGGACTTAAAACGGCTTAAATGACAATCCAGCCAGACATCTTTCCCAAATGTAGTGGTCAAATGAACTTCGCGTGTTTTTTCTACTCCGGTTGCCAATACCTCCTCAGCGGCATCCAGGAGGCTGGATACCTTCCACGATTCAATCTGACGAAAATTTTCTTTTAGTAACTGCTCCTTTGAGCCTCCAATAATAGAGGAAATAGCTTCATTGATAAAAGTCGTTCGTCCGTCCGAACTATATGTGGCAATTCCTACAGAAGAAGTCGCCAAAATCTTTTCATTAAATTTAAGGGCTTCGGCTAGGCGCTTTTCCGCATCCTTGAGTCTTAATATCGATTTTACCCGCGCAAGCAGCTCACGATTCGGGACAGGCCGGGCTATATAACCGTCAGCGCAGTGTTCTAATCCATTGGCCTGAGTGTCTGATTCGGTCTTGATGCTGGATAAGAGACCACATAAATGTTCTTAGTTTCAGGGTTAGACTTGATACATTTGCAAACTTCACGCCCATCAATATCCGGCAGAACCATATCCAGCAGTATCAGGTCGGGCTTCTTCTCAGTCGCCAATTTTAGACATTCTGTCCCTGTAGACGCCTCCAAGGTTTCGTAACCACCGGATTTCATAATGCCCGAAACGCCTTGAAGGGCGTAGGGTTGATCATCTACAATCAAAATTAGTGAGGACTGTTCTTTTTTCACTTTGGCCTTGCCTCATTTTAGGTCGAGTTTTCCCTATTTCTAAAGAAAACCCAAATAAAGTGTCTTCAAAACCTTTTTGTTTAACAGAATGACGCCTCGATTCCTGTTTTCCTAACCAGTCAACAAGGGTAAGGCCACGTAGAACGTAGATCCTTTACCTACCTCACTCTCCACCCAGACCCGCCCTTGGTGCCCCATCACGATTTTTCGAACGATCGCCAGACCGAGGCCGGTGCTATCTTCGCCTCCGGTCGCTCTTACGCTGGTTCTCTGGAAAGGTTTGAAAAGTTTCTCAATCTCGTTGCCGGGTATACCCTGGCCCTGGTCTTTGACGGAAATGACAGCTTCCTTGCCGGATCTCGCAACCTTTACATTGATAACGCTTACTGGATTAGAAAATTTGATGTCATTGACAATCAGGTTATTGAGAACCTGTTCGATCTTTGCGGCATCAACAAGGATCTCAGTCGTATCATGGTCATAATGAAAATCTATTCTAATGTTTTTCTTGGAAGCCATTGTGTTGTTCAAGGTAACGTTATGTCGAATCAGATCTATTAAGTCTGTCCTTGTGAGATCCAATTCCAACTTGCCGGATTCGATTTTCGCCACATCAAGAAGGTCGTTAACTAGTCTAAGCATGAACTGGCTGGAAGAATGTATTATGGAGACAAATTCCATTTGTTCGGGAGTCATAACTTCCGACGCTTCATCAGAGAGAAATTCACTATACATCTGTATAGCGTTAAGTGGGTTACGTAAGTCATGCGCTGCGATACCAAGGAACCGGTTCTTCTCGTCGTTGAGTTTTTCCAGTTCAATGTTTTTATTGGTAAGTTCCCGTTGCAAATTGGCAAGCTCATTATTGAGTCGACCCAATTCATCGTAAAGTGAGCTTTCTTTTTGCTCCTGGTTTTTTATCAGGTCTGCATGAGCCTTCATTACTGAACGTAAGCTATTGATTTGTTCGTTTCCCATTTGAGCCAGTTCGTTCACCAGTTTTTCCAACTCGTCAGAAGTTTTGGCTGCTACGATCAGAAGTCTTTCGTTCCACAATGCGCCGCCAAAACTTAGGACCTCAACGTGATCGAGAATAGGAACGCCCAATTGCCAATCAAAAACCGCTCCTTTTGACTTAATTTCTAAAATAAAATTGAGTGATTTCCCAAGACTGCCTCGCTCCACAATTGTAGATAGAGACTTCCCTGAGTGGATTCTATCAATAAGCCCCATTTGGTCCCGGATTACTTCCAATACGGTCCCATCCAGAGCACAAAGGAATACAACTCCGATGTCAGGGTTCTGTTCTTTCATCAAAGGGATTTGTCCATGACGATTTGATTTGCCAGCGCTATTGCCTGTTGAGCGTCCTCTGCAAATCCCTCGGAGCCAAGGCGGTTCCACAGACCGGGAGATGTACGTAATGCGTATCCTCCCACCAAAATCTTTACTTTTTTATTTGGATCAAATTCGCGGATATTTGAAATTAGTTCTTTCAGGGCGCTTCTGTGGAAAGGAATGGAAGCTGATATTCCAACCACGTCGGCTTCATGTTTATCTATAGCTTCTATAATGCTGGAAGCTGGAGTATTGGCACCCATATAGTAAGTATCCCAGCCTTCCATCTCGAAGAAATCAGCGACCATTCTGATACCAATTTCATGGAGTTCACCGCCGACACATGCCGCCACTAACTTACGCCCAATCTTTTCAGTAGAGAAAATGTGCGAGTAAAGTTGTGACATGATTAGCTGTGTGGCGGCTGAACAAAAATGTTCCTGCGCTATACTTACTTTATTTGAGTGCCATAGACGACCTATTTCGTACTGGGAGCGCTGAAAAACATGCAAATAAATGTCCTTAACGCTTTCTCCATTGTCAACGGCCTGCAATATGAGATTCGCGGCCAAACGTCTGTCACCGTTAAGAAGAGAATCTAGGTACTGTTTAGCTAAGTCATGGACAGGG
This sequence comes from uncultured delta proteobacterium, assembly GCA_963798475.1. GTDB lineage: Bacteria > Desulfobacterota > Desulfomonilia > Desulfomonilales > Desulfomonilaceae > CAJBEZ01. The sequence continues at coordinate 8,827 of CAWCTI010000030.1, read as the reverse complement.
GCGTCCGCTGTAATGAATGAAGGTTCGTCTACTAATTCATCTTTTATTCTGCCTGTCGCAGCCGAGATATATTCGTCTGTAATGCGGGCCATTTCAGGGGAAAGAGTTTCACGTAAAACTTGCTCGGTACATTCCAGCATTTTAGGCAAAGCTTCAGGCGGAATTCTTATGCTGTTGAAGAGTTGTTTAAGCCACACGACATAATCGGCAAATAGGGTAGGGTCGGATTGGTTGAGAGCTTCAACAAGATAACTAAAATGGAGGTTTGAGTCCCGTAAGCTCAATTCACGTCCTTTGTCCCCGTATGGTCCCCATATTTCCGGCTGAAGCTGATATTGGCGGGATACTATGGCCTCTGAAAGTGAATTTCGTTGAGCGTCAATGATCTTGGCGATCTCTGAATTTATTTCCGGCATTGAAGCCTCCTCTGAATGTTAGAGATATCGAGACCGTTTTGGGGAATAAGGGATGTTCCAGGCGATTTAACATACTTGTGACTTATGACCAAAAGTTGTTCAATTTTCTCACAATAGCAATTTTTTGTCACATCCTTTTGAGTCATGTTAAGTCATGTGGGCTACGATAAGTTACTTGCGCAAAGGCGCCGAATGTTGTTAACCTGAGGCAGGTTCTCTATTGTTGTCGGAAACACCCGACTGAAAAACACTTCTTCAGGAGGTCTCAATGCCGGCGCAATTCATGCAACGTCTCAGAGAATCTGTCATGCCTTTGCATGATGAAGCGGAGAAAGTCGGGCCACTGCATGCGATTCCTAACAAAACCGTTAGACTCGATGATTATGTCGCGGTCTTGGAGCGTCTGTATGGTTTCGTATCGGTAGCGGAAAATGTCATCGAATCGCAAATTAATGATCAATGCGTTGAGCTCGACTATTCGAATAGAAAGAGGATTGGACATCTAGCAAATGATCTCGTATTCCTGGGCCGACCTAAAGATTCCCTTGAGCAAATATATCGTTGCCAGAGCGTTTCGCTCATGACCACTGTAGACGATGCGCTTGGTTGCATGTATCTGTTCGAAGGTTCCAGGCTCGGTGGATTAGTTCTTTCTAAAGCCCTAAAAGAGCATTTTGGCTTTCAAAATTATCAAGGATATGCTTACTTCGCGTCAAACGGCATGGAAGTCCCCACAATGTGGGCGTCTTTTAAAGATTTTATGGAAGATTATGTGGGGAAGCATGGCGGGGGCGATGAAATCATTCTTTCAGCGCAAAGAGGTTTTGCCTCACTTAACGAATGGCTTGCCGGAATATAAAAACCGAGACTGAATGATTGCTATTGTTTTCCCGGATGGCGCTGAGACGTAAGTCGTATTGACATCATGAAACATAGTCTGAAAATTCTGCAAATCAATTTCGCGCGTGGGGAAGTGTCAGCGCAAAAGCAAGGGCCAGGACGGGGAAGATGAGCATGGAATATAACGTAATGGTAAGACCAAAATGGTCGGCAATGATACCCATAATAGGCACTGACAAACCGCCCAATCCAATGGCGGCGCCTAAAGTCACACCTGATGCTACTCCAATGCGGGATTTAAGATAACTCTGCCCCAGTAATACGACCGTGCTTGCGCTCCCGATTGTGGTGAAACCCACAAGGCCCAGACAGATTAGTCGTAGGACCCCGTGTGTGAGCATGAATCCTAAAAATAGAGGTGGAATTACGAAGAGCGAACCGACAAGTAAGGTTTTAAGTCCGATACGGTCCGCTACGAAACCGCCTAAACCTGATCCCAAGGCTCCGGAAAGCATCATCAGTGTTAAGGCTGAATTGGCTTCGGGAATTGAGAAGCCGCGGACCTTGACATAATAGAGGGGGACAAACGTCATCATCCCAAAATAGAGGCATACTCTAAGGACAATTACTACTGTCAGACGGGCAAAAGCCCCCCACTGAGCGGAATCATCATCTGCGGAGAAAACCGTTGAACCGACTGGCGGGCGAAACGAAGATAGTCGTGGCAATTCTCTTATAAGACCACCAGCTACTATAACGGCGGGGATTATCATGAACAACGTGCCTGGCAGTCCAAATTTCAGAATCAAAGGGGTTACCATAATTGGACCAAGGCTGAAACCGATGGTACCCCCGACCGTGAAATAACTCATACCTGCGGCTCGCTGTCCTGAAACATAATTCGCGAAGCGAGAACCTTCGGGATGATATGCCGCTACTCCCAATCCACTAAGGAGCACACAAGCTACAAGTAGCCAGTATGTTGGAGCTATGCCGGCAAACGCTAAACCAACCCCCCCGACGAGAACACCGAAAGGCATCAACCATGGAATTGGATGGCGGTCAGAGTAGTATCCCAGAACAGGCTGAATCAGTGAAGACAGGACTGTCGCGGCCAAGACCAATCCGGAAGCGGCTACATACGACAATCCTCTCTCAGTGACCAGGAACGGGAGCAGGGCAGGGACAGCGCCCTGACTCACATCGTTGAACATATGGCTCACCGCCAGAAAAACAAGCCCGCGGCGATCCATAATATCTTCTTTAATTGAAGGATCCTGCGTTTCTTCCGTTGATTCTAATTGTTTAGGCTCTATTTCGGCCGAACAGGCGCCATTCATAAACAATATGCCCTTAAGAGCACGGTGACTTCTATTGTAATCAATCAACATAAAATAGTTCATTGATCACAATTGACAATAGCCCCAATTTATTTTTTTGTGGGATTCTCTCCGGATGTTTTAGCTTTTGGATATCCAACGCATTGCGTCAGAAACGACAGGAACCAGTGTATTAGCTTTGGCGTTAAATCTGTATACCCCATCCTTCATGGTCACAAATATGTCTATCTCCTGGTGGTTAAGAGAGGAAGGGGCCGTTCTCCGGCCCTCTGGTCTATTTATTCCAAACGCCGCCCAGAGTAGGTTCGATAAGGTCTGAGATGAGAGTTCCTTGGGCATTACCAGATATTTAGTGACTATTTATAGATCGTGTGGATTCGCTTGCGAGTCTTCTATTTGGGACGAGTGAAGGAATTTATCGATAACGGAAGTCAGGTCCATGAAGTTGAATTTCATCTCTTCTTGCAAATTTCGAGGTTGTCCTTGAGAATAACTAACGCCGAAACGTTGATTTATTACAATATTCCTATCCTCACAATATTTGCCTAACGAATACTTTGTCATGGAACCAATCAGTAAAGCCCCTGTAGAAGCGCCCCATTCAAAGTGTGGGCCATCTCCGCCACTGTCACCGATTACCACAATTTTGTTAATGGGAATACCAAATGAACTTACAGCATCCTGAGTGTTCCTGGGTTTCTCCTGGATTTCTTCAACTGTGAACTGATAGCAATCTCTATTTGAGTCGTCCGTATAGTTGATCAATGGATTAGCCGCTACCAGAGGGACTTCAGGTATGAGCTTCTTGGCTATTGCCCTTTGAAAGAACCCCTGCATGCCGGTAGTGTTGATCATGAAAAGTATGTCCTTACTTTTAGCCCATTCGATGAACTCATACACTCCTACGTAGATGGAAAAAGACTTGTCCAGATAATTATCCATTTGTGCTATAGTGAAAGATCCCGGCAACAGTTCCCGTACGTTTGCCACGGCCTGTGAAAGTGGTATCTCGTTACTCGTATATTTTGTAAAGATTGCGCTCAAGCCCGGTTTTAGCTCTGGGTATGCAAAGGCTATCGGGTCAAAAGGTCCACTAGGCGCAAGACACTCATTCCAATCTGAAGAAATAATGGCCTTGCATTTCATTGTTCATCTCCTGAAGATAAAACTGGTCTCACAATAGATCAGCGAAGCTGCCGGACAGAGTCTTGCTCCCTTTGACCAAGTGTGAAGCACGGATTATCAGTTAATAGGGATTTAAGGGAACGCAAGCCACTTCGCCACACAATGATCGTGAATTCTGGGGCGCTGGTCAATCTTTCCCCGTCGTTAAGATTTATACGGGAATGTGTATCGTAAAGACGCTCCCCTGACCAATTCCACTGGAAGCTTCTATCCTGCCGGAATGAAGATTGATGATGTGACGGGCTATTGACAGTCCCAATCCCGCCCCGCCCTTATCTCTTGTGCGAGCTTTGTCAACCCGGAAGAACCTTTCAAAGATCCGCGGAAGCTGATCGCTCGGGATGCCGCAACCCTTATCTTTGACTTCAATGAGCACTTCCCTTTCAATCTGTTTTGCTGAAATTGAAACATCTGAGCCAGTTACACTGTATTTGATGGCGTTGTCCAAGAGGTTTGACAAAGCCTGCTCGAATAGTGGCCGATTCATTTTGATCTGAAGTGAGGAATCACATTCGATGATTATCGTAATGCCTCTTTCTTGGGCCATCACTTCTAGGAATCGGGTAACGGACTGTATTGCGTCACACACTGACCCTTCTTCCAGTTTCATCGCTCCGCGATCGGCTTCCTGTTCCACCCGCGACAATTTCAACAAGTCCTCGATTATTGTAGTTAGACGGTCAGTATGTTTGATCGCTATGTTGAGGAATCTTTCGGCAGCGTTTGGATCTCGAATAGCGCCATCCCTGAGGGTTTCGAGAAACCCCTTGATAGATGTCACGGGCGTTTTTAGCTCATGTGAAACGTTTGCGACAAAATCTTTGCGAATCTGGTCGATGTTTTTCAGCCTGGAAATATCGTTCAGGACAATTAGCGCTCCTGCTGGGTTCCCTTGGGGGTCGGATATCTGTGTGCCATGGGCCTGGAGGACCTTGTCCGGATTTCCGATAACTGTCAATTCTTCTTCAATAGGAGACGAACTTGACAGACTTCTTATTACAAATTGATTGAGACTTTTATTCCGAATCGCCTCAATTATGTCTTTACCCAACGATTGATCAAACTTTGCCTGAAAAATCTTCTCGGCGGTCTGGTTCATTCGTACAACCCGCTTTTTGTTGTCTACGACAATTACGGCTTCGACCATTTCACCGAGCAATGATTCGAGTTCATTTCGCTGCCTTGTCATGATGTTCAGGCGTTCGCGAAGTTGTTCAACCATCTCATTGATTGCGTCACTAAGTTCGGCGATTTCTCTTGATCCACCCGAGCTGACTTTTTGATTCAACTGTCCGTGGGCAATCTTGATGGCGGCCTCTTTTATTTCCGTAATTGGACTACTGATTCTGTTAGCAAGAAACAAACTTACAATACCTGCAGCCACCGCTAACAACAGAACCATTGCCCCCAGCTTCACATAAAAATCCTGGAGAACGAGACCCATTTTCTCCGTAGGAGTGGATGTTCTGACTATTCCGAGGAGTTTCCCATCCTTCATTATGGGAACCGACACATATACCATGTCGTGGTTAACCGTGAAGCTGTATCTAACTGAAGATCCAATCAATCCAGCCATAGCGGTCTTAACTTCGGGCCTATTGGAATGATTTTCCATTCTCTCCGGATCGGAATCCGAGTCCCCCAAAACTGAGCCATCAGGCGCCAAGGCGGTTATTCTACATGCCGTTTTAGCGCTCAGTTTATTGCACAGTGCTTCTATCTCTCGAATGTCTCGATCGGAAAATGTCGGCTCGAGAATTTCTCCAACGAATTGAGCCTGGATCTTGAGACTCTCTGAAATCGTATTTAATTGCAGTTCACGTAGCGCAGTTAGAGCAAAATGGCCGCAGAACACTAGCGCCAGGACCATAATGGCCATGTGTGAGCTATAAAAACGCCACAGTAGAGAATGTCTTTGAACCATGTTCTATTTATTCGAGCTTTTAGGCGGCAAAACTCTATTATTTATATAAGCGACGAGTAGCGACTTTTCCACCAATTCCTGGCCTCGAATACGAAATCTTCGGCCGAACCGGAACGCCGAGACGACTTGCCATTGAAAATCAGTCTTTCAACCAGTCAACACGTCCACTACGAATATCATAGTATGCGCCGATGATCTTTAATCGGCCTTTTTCAACAGCGCTTTTAATGGGAGCGCTATTGGAGGAGAGATCCTGAATTACCTGCTGAACATTGGTGATTGCGCATTTGTCAACAAGTTGGTCCATAGGCAAATTAGGGTTTGCCTTCCTGGTTTTATCAACTGCCGGTACAATCTTTTCTGTGATTGCCCGCAAATTCCCCTGAGCGTGTTCTCCTTTAACTACTACCGCAACTGCCCCGCACTTGCTGTGACCAAGCACTACTACTAGCGGGATACCAAGATGCTCGACACCGTATTCGATACTACCGAGTTGATCAGTTCCAGCTACATTTCCTGCTACGCGAACCCGAAAATGTCCCCAATCCTCCTATCAAATATGAGATTTAGGGGAACACGAGAGTCAGCGCACGAACGGACTATAGCAAATGGTTTCTGTCCATGATCGGCGGTTTCAATCCGCCTGGATGCGTCCTGGTTGGGATTAGTGAGTTTGCTCTGAGAAAATCTTATATTACCTTCTTTCAACAACGACAGAGCCGCATCTGATGTCATTGAGGCATCCCCGCTTTTCGAAAATGCGAAAGAGTAATAAGCGACCACCAATACAACCGCCAGCATGAGCCTTGCAAATGTCGAAATCTTCATGACTCCTTTGCCTCCTTTTCGATAGCCTTTGAAACTGGGAATTTAACATGAAAAGAGGTGCCAACACCTTCTTCAGTATCCACTGTTATTTCACCACCCAACTCCTTCACAATTCCATAGCAGATCGAGAGTCCCAACCCTGTACCCTTCCCTACGGGCTTTGTCGTGAAAAATGGATCAAAAATACGTGGCACAATGGATTTGGGAATCCCAGGGCCGTTGTCTGACACATCGACAACGAGGTAATCATCCTCGCGTTTGGTCGAGATCTTAATCATGCCACCCGTTGGTTCCAGGGCATCGACTGCATTATTTATCAAATTTACCAGAATTTGCAGGGTTTCTGAAGGTGAAATTCGGGTTGGAGGCAGACCTTCAGTAAATTGTACCTGTATGTTCACGTTGCCTGATATCAGCCTCTGTTCGCACAAAGTGATCGCCTCTCGAGTCACTTCATTAATGTTCACCCTCCTGTGAACCGGGTCGGTTTTTCTTGCGAAGCTGAGCAGCTTGTGAGTGATTTGTTTGCAACGAACTCCCTGGGCCTTTATCTGTTTTAATGAACGTTCAAATTCTTCCACCATGGGAATTGATTCAGGATCAGCATCAGTTATGAGATCCTGCATCCAGCCCGCTTCTTCTACCATGACAGCGACAGGATTATTTATTTCATGGGCGATTCCTGCGGCCAGTTCCCCTATGGACGCGAGTTTTCCGGCTTCGACCATTTTCTCATTCAAAATCTCTTTTTCTTCGTCAACCCGTTTTATACGAGAAACAATTCTTCGGGCCAAAACGACCGAAACCATGAAAATACCTACGATCCCAATTGAGAATATAAGAACAGTCAGTGAGCGAACGGTATACAGTGATTTGTAGGCGTCCTGTTCCGTCTGACGGAGGACAAGCACCCAGTCTCCATTTTTTAGTCGGGACATGACGTAGATTACATTTAAGCCGTTATCGCTTAGAGTCCTGATTGTCGCCTCATTATCAGCGCCTGGGGTGGTTGAGGCTAGAAAGCTCGTGTACGGCTCTACATCCAGTAAAACCCCCAATCGACTGTTTGTTTGAATTTCACCCTTTTTGTTGAAAATGAATGCGACACCTGTTTCGCCAATTCTGATGTTTTGTACAACCGAATTGAATTTTTCGAAATCAACTGTTCCTCTCAAGAGCCATTTCGAGCCATTATGCTCACCTCTGACCGCTACTATGAAATGAGGAACGTCCCTTAGTCCCAGGAAGACATCACTTATATAAGTATCGCTTCGAATTGCGCTCTTGAACCACGGAGCGTCTCCATAATTGGCGTAGCTAAGTCCAAACGGCCCCGCATAGGAAAGCTGGACGCCATTAGAATCGACAATTCCGAGGTCTACAAAAGTATAATTGGAAATCTTCTGTAGGGATTTAAGTCTTTCTTCAAGAAATGTGTGGTTCATCAATTGATCGAAAGTGCAGCAATCCATTAACAAAGATATGTCGGACAATCTTCGGTAAAGGAACCTGTCAATATTCTGATTTTGTTCTTTATTAAGAACTTTAAGATATTTTAGTATGTCATCCTTAAAAGATGTTTGCGAGAAATGCCTTATCGTCAAAGTAATTAAAATCAGGGGAATCACTGAGACGCTGACGACTATCAGGATGATGTTTCGAGTTAACGACTTGTAGTATGAATCATTATTTTTATTGATAAGGGACATCTAGGGTACCTTTGAGTGAAATGAGGGTCCTACAGGTGGAACCTTTTCATGAGTATTTCTTTCTGGTCGACTATTTCGGCGTCAAATAGAATCGAAGCGACGGTGTTGAATATGTTGGACAGTTTTATTATACCTTCCAACCTGTCTTCCTCGATTGCAGGGATCAAGGACACTCGGTGCTTCATCATTATGTCAAGAGCTTTTAAAATTGAATCGGCAGATCGGACTGTGACTGTGAAAGGCGTGGTAATTTGGCTAACCAGCGCGGTTGGCCTTGCAACCGTGTCGGCGCAGTTACTACTGCTACACATGGGTCTAACTTGTCTAAGCAAATCAATCAAGTGAACAAAACCGACAAGTTTATATTTGGAGTTCATTACAAGAGGCGTTGAATGGCCCTGGAGAAGTTTTTTATCCTCAGTGACTATTCGGAGTATTTTTACTGCCGATTCAACATCCATATCAGCCAACAACAAGGGCCATTCGTTAGGTTTTATCATAAGTTCGGAGACTGGGACGGAGTGTGGCATATCATATCTCCCATGATGATCCTGGGATTGCCGGCTTCGAATATTCAGAGCGCAG
>CAWCTI010000029.1:0-39454 GCA_963798475.1 uncultured delta proteobacterium | reverse complement strand
TTAAGTCTTTGCCTCATAAAATCAATACGTTTGTTGTGTAACCGCCTTATAGACTCGAAAAGAAACAACCATGTTCGTGTGGGTGCCGAGATAAGCCAATGCAAAAAGTGGAACCAAAACTAATAGGGCTTAGTAGTCCACATATCGAAATAATGGCGGTTCGGGTGCCCTTGTTGGCTAAGGTAGGTTTACCAAAGCTAATTCCTAAATTTTCGGCCCGAGCGCTGGAATAACTAATTAGACCACTTCCAATTAGGGGCAAAGAACATAGTGTAATTATAACGCCCGCGCCCCAATCGGAATTATTTCGCAAATTAAAAATGACCAAACCGATTACCAATGATCCATCCGAGTATCTATCAAGAATCGAATCAAGAAATGCTCCGGAATTTGTAGCACGATCGGTCAACCTCGCAAATTGTCCGTCCACGCCATCAAAAACCTGAGACGTAGCTGCCACCAGGCCAGCCAGAAATCCAAAGTTAATAGAAAAAAGGACTCCAGCGAAGACTCCTGTAATCATGGAAACTGCGTATCATCGAAGGTCGCAAAACACCATATTTGAGGAGCTTTTGCGTAACCCTGGACGAGAGGTTGATTTTGATCCACCTTAGGACAAAGCGATCTGTCGGTTTGGTTTCCATTCTGACGCCAATTTTTGTTTCCTCGCTAAAGGATGCTATTCCGACATTTGACCAATTGAATTCAAGAATAATTATGTTATGTTAAAAGTATCAAATTACTTTAATGGCTGTCTACTGAAAGTATTGCGCAATTAATCAAGAGTCAGTTTTACCTTTTATACGTAAAAAAATCGAAAGAGGGGTTCCCATGAAGAAAATCAAGATTGCTATCGTAGGCGTAGGAAACTGCGCAAGCGCTTTAATTCAGGGGATTCATTATTATGATTCAAATGATGCGCAAACAATTGGACTAATGCATGCCACGATAGGTCAATACGGACCTGCTGACATCGAAGTAGTAGCCGCTTTTGACATTGATGCGAGAAAAGTTGGTAAAGACGTGTCAGATGCGGTTTTTTCCAACCCAAACTGTTGTATAAAGATCGTCAAAAAGGTTCCCCGAATGGCGTCATTGTCAGAATGGGATCAATTCTTGACGGTTTTTCATCCCACATGAACGAATATCCAGCGCCACAGACCTTCAAACTGTCTAAAGAAAAGGAAACGTGTCAGGAAGATATTATCTCGATCCTCAAGGAATCAGAAGCTGAAATAATGCTTAATTATCTTCCTGTCGGTTCGCAATCAGCTACCATTTTTTACGCTGAATGCGCACTGAAGGCCGGTCTTGGGTTCGTGAACAATATCCCAGTCTTCATAGCAAGCGACAAGACATGGGCGGACCGATTCAGGAAACTCGGACTGCCAATTGTTGGTGACGATATTAAATCGCAAATCGGGGCAACTATTGTTCATCGGGTTTTATCGGACCTTTTCGAGAAAAGGGGGGCGAAGATAGACCGAACTTATCAGCTCAATGTTGGGGGAAATACCGATTTTCTTAACATGATCAATCAAGAACGGCTTAAGTCAAAGAAAATTTCAAAAACCGAGGCCGTGCAATCAGTTGTCGCTGATCGGTTGGATGACGATAAAATTCATGTTGGCCCGAGTGATTACGTCCCCTGGCTAAAAGACAACAAAATATGTTTTATCGAATTGAAGGCAGGATTTTTGGAAATATCCCAGTAAATTTGGAGTTGCGCCTTGCTGTAGAAGATTCCCCCAATTCCGCCGGAGTCGGAATAGACGCTATTAGATGCTGTAAGCTAGCCTTGGACAAGGGAATGGGGGTGTTCTGGAGGCCCCTTCGGCGTATTTCATGAAGAGACCTCCTGTCCAGTTTACAGATGATGAGGCGTTCAAATTGACAGAGAGGTTTATATCGGAATATTCGTGATGATCAAACTCTTCAACATGTGTAAAAACGAAGCGCTTCATTATCAATTTGATTTATAGAATCATCTCATGAACGGGGACATCCATCACGAGAGCAGATAAATATTGGACCTTCAAGACGTCCTTAAATTCTATTCGAAATTTAGATCCGTTTACAAAGCGGTCAGACGATCGATCAATTCACCAAGGCTACTGTTGTTTCTATCGGAGTTTATCCAGCCAGGGGACCTTGTTTTTGACGTAGGCGCTAATGTTGGCAATTACGTTATGGTCTGTCTAAAGCTGGGGGCGAGAGTCGTGGCTATAGAACCTCAGGAGGCTTGCCTGAAATCACTAATCTCCAGATTTGGCAAGGATCATAGAGTATCAATAGAACCTGTAGCGTTGGGGGAAAACGAAGGCGAAGGGTTATTGTATCTGAGTGATGTCAGGACGCCAATCTCTTCGATGTCTCGAGACTGGATCGAAGCCGTAAAAAAGAGTGGTCGATTTAGCCGCTTTGAATGGCGGCGTTCCGAAACTGTAACTGTGAAATGTATGGAGAATCTCATTGAGAAATATGGTAGGCCATCGTTTTGTAAGATAGATGCGGAGGGTTATGAACATGAAGTCTTGATGGGGCTGAAGTCTCCGCTAGAAAAACTATCCTTCGAATACCACATAGAATGCCTTTCCAAATTGGAATTTTGTTTAAGCAGGCTTGCAGAATTTGGAACATACTCATTTAACTATACTATAGGCGAACAACCCTGTTTCAGCTCGTCAGTCTGGCTGAATTCGACAGAACTCCTCCAACTATTCCAAACTCTTTCTAATAGAACTCTTCAGGGTGACATTTACGCGATTCTTGACAAGCGCTAATTTTAGCGCGGGGAAATTTTCTCTGACCACAATGAAAAAGCCTTGGATCAGCGAGAAGTTGCAGTGGATCGAATACGCAACCTTGCTCCTATATCCCATTTTCGAATCAGTTCGGCTACACTTCGGGGAACGAGATGGTCCCAGGGCTCATCTGATTCGATTCGACGTCGGACTTCGGATCCGGTCACGCCCTTTTTATCTGGGGTCCTTTCCCACATCACATGGGTCCTGAGGCCATGGGTCTTAAGCAGGTCACGCTTTTTTCTACCCCAGCTGTCATAGATGGTTAAGTAAAAAACCGCTTCTGGAGGAACATAATAACAGTAAATCTCGGGAAAATTGATAGGAAAGGGAACGATGGAAAAATTCCGGAGAGGCACTCTGTATTCGCTTAATACAGCCCTAAGCATGATGTAACGTTCAAAATATGTTAGTGGATTGGAAAAACCGAGATGCCGGTGAGGATCAGAGGAATCATTTTTCGAATGTGTGGGATCAGGATTGGTAATTCCTACAATGAGGTGCTCGCAAAGTGCCCTTCCGGCCAAAAGATATTTGAGATGGTCATTGTGAAAAACCTGAAATCTCCCGACAACTACTCCCAGTTTGTCCAAAATAGCTTCTCCACCTAATTAACTAATCAAGGATGTTACAAATTGGTAGTCATTTAATTCCTTGCTCTTAATACATTTTGAGTAATTCTGTAACAGTCTCTGGCAATCATGAGCTCTTCATTAGCTCTTATGACTAGAATCCTGATTGGAGAATTTTCAGAGGATATCTCCTGTACAGGGCTTGTCATAGTCAAAGGGATCAGGTTGTGATTTTTTATAGTTTCTACTTTAAAACCCAGAGCACTGGTTCCCTCAAGGGATTTTTCCCTAACTACAGCGCTATTTATCCCTATTCCTCCTGTAAAAACAAGAACATCGCAACCGCCGAGCGCTATCAACATTGATCCAATCGAACGTTTAACTTTATAACAAAAGGCATTCAAAGCTAAAATGGCTTGCTTGTGACCATCGGCAGCCGCAGCCTCGACTTCTCTCATATCACGGCTCAGTCCGCTAATTCCCAGCAAACCGGAAGAACGGCTTAGCATTTCTATCAACTGATCCGGAGATAACCCTTCCTCGTTCATTATTACAGGTATCAACCCTGGATCGACATCTCCGGACCTGGTTCCCATAATCAGACCTTCAATTGCGCTAATTCCAAGACTGGTATCTATTGATTTTCCATACCTTATCGCACAGGTACTAGCACCGTTTCCCAAATGACATGTTATAATTTTCAACTCTTCTAAAGGAATGTTCAAGAATTTTGACGATTCAGCGGCGGAGAATGCATGTGAATTGCCATGATAACCTGTCCGTTTGTAGCCCTTTTCCGAAAAATATCGGTAAGGTAGCCCGTAAATGGCAGCCTCGTCCGGAATATCCCTGTGAAAAGAATTGTCAAAGACAGCCACGTGTACGGCGTGCGGCATTTTCTCCAAACATTCCTGAATTTCCAATATCATTGCAGGGTGATGAAGCGGGAAAAAGCGGTTCATTGACCGAATCTGGTCCAGTACTTCCGGGGTAATCACAACTGATTCTCTAAATTTTCCTCCATGGGCTACCCTGTGAGCAATCGAAGGGATGTCCATTAGATCCGAAACTGGCCCAGCCGTCAGCACTTGAAACAATGTGTCCAGGGCTGCTCCATGATCGGGAATATTGCCTAGAATGACCTCGGGTTGTTTGTCAAATTCTTGGAAACTAACTGTAGATTGGGAAATACCTATCCTATCGATTGTTCCTGAAATGAGAACCTGTTCGCCGCTCATTTTGAAGAGGACGAATTTTAAAGAAGAACTGCCACTATTGAGCACCAAAATCTTCATATTCAACCCTGCCGAACCCGAAAATTCCTACATGTTGAAAAGCTTTCTCCAAGTAGAAACCCCTTTGAATCCAATGCTCTCCGGTTCCCAATGATTGGACGTTGCGACGAATCTGGGACGCCAGTCACCTACGAGCATGAAAGATCCCCAGTAATAGGGATGCGAAGTGCCTTGGCTATTTAAAAGAGCTAGCTTGGCTTTCCTCAGGGCCTCAGCCTTGGAACCGTCCTTTAGGCATTTATACATCTCTAGAAGCAGTCTTTGGGATTGTTCCTGGTTGACCTGCCAGGAACTGATGACCATGGAATCAGCTCCGGCAAAAAGGAATGCCCGAGCCAGATCAAAGGGTCCGTTGGACCCGAAGCTGAAAACCTTTCCTGGAGTCACAATTGAAGACAATACTATTAGGTCAGCCTTGAGTTTGAGGCCAAAAACCTCTCCCAGATCGAGAAAACCATCACTTTCTTTATCGCCATAAAGTGAGAAAACAACCGCAGGCTGTTGCTGCGATCGTCCCAATCCATCTGTTAGAATCCCATAAGTTCCAAGATGGATATACACATACCGACTCAAGTCCGCCTTCTTGAAAAGAGTTTCGGTCGCCTGTGGGCCAAGATAAGTTTGAGTTGGGCCACCAAGTATTTTGGCGATCTCCAGGATCTCCTTTCTGCTTTCATGTAAAGGTTTTAGCAAGCCGTTCCCCTGGGTTGGCATGTTGGGTTGGCTTTCAATACCTGACAGTATTTTTTGAGCGCCGGGATTTTCTTCCAGTGTCCGGTCAGGGTCGCCAAAGACTGGATCACCAAATGCCACAAGGTTCCATCCTGGTTTCTTTTCCACCCGTTTGTTTCTATATGAACATAGCGAGTAGGTAGATTCGGCATAAGAGAACGCATATTTTTCCAGCAAATACGAAGGACGGTCATTTGCTGACCAAAACCGTTTTGTTTCATGTGATTTTGAATCTACAAGAATTTCGAAGGGGACCCAGCACAATGGACCGTTGGGGATCACCACCACTGTTTTCTTGCCTGACATAGTATATTCAACAGGTTTAACCAGTTTTGAATAGAGCTTATAGGCCACAGACGGGTCCCAACTGGCCAGGGTCTCATGTTTGCGGAGTGGACGTACCAATAGTTCGACGTCTTTTTCTAGCTCTGATAACGGATAATCAGCCGAAAAAGTGTGAAAGCGATATTTGTCTATCGCAAATATGTATGTCCGTCCTCGTGTCACCATATATTCCAGTAAAACTTCTTCAGGGTCCAAACTCTTTTGGATCTGGTGAATAGATATTGGCTCAGGTTTTGTTAAATTGACGTAGGCAGGGTATTCTCTGGAAAGTTGATCTCGTAAATTGGCGAAACTCGTCTCTTTAGCATGTCTCTCCTGGAGCAACTTTTTCATGAGCTCAGGATTTGGGTGAATTTTTGACCGCTGTTCCATCAATTTGGCGTTGAATCTGCTCAGGCTGAACCTTAAGCTCTTTTCTTTAATTATTAGATCATTTGGAATGTTTGAAAAACTCGGAACATTGATCCTCGATAATGTTTTTTCAAACGAGGCGGCTTTGAGCCTCTCCACGAGTCTCAACGCCTGATTGTCATATGCCCCGTCAGGATCTTTCTTGGCCAGATTCATAAGCACTCGTAGTGTCGTTTCAAACAGGGCGGATGTGCCGCCAAAAATGAAATCATCTTCCTCTGAATCCTCTGAATAGTCCACATCCATGGTGTCAACTATACTAAGGGCCTTTCTATAGGCTTCCAGCGCCTCGCCAAAATTTTTCTTTTCCTCCAGGGTGCGACCCATTATGAAATAAGCTTTCCAAAGCATGCCACGATCTTCAGAAGCCTGTGCAATATCGAGGGCCCGTTTCAAGTTTGTTACCGACTGGTCGAAATCTCCGAGGGTAGAGTTCACAAGAGCAATTTGGAGGAGATTTTCGCTTATTCCTCTTTTATCACCCATCCCGGTTCTTATGTCAGTAGCCTCCGTGTAGTTTTCAATGGCTGTTTTAGGACGTCCTTGAACTTGGTTCAGTGTCCCCATTCGCGTCAGGATCCTTGCCTCATTTACGGGGTCCTTGGTTTCCCTGGTCAAAGACAGGGCCTTCTGGAGGTATTTTAGGCCGGTTTCAGGGTCTTTGAGTTTACTCATCACATCGGCCAACCTTATGAGTTGGACTTTTTGCGTTTTTGTGTCTCCTGTTTCTGTGCTTATTCGGAGAGCGTCCTCCATGAAGTCCCGTGCCTTGGGGTATTCTTCCATGCCAAAGTAAATTGTACCGATTCGATCATAAATTTTACCGACAAATCTATCGCCTCCGGGGGTCTGGGAGCAGGATAACGCTCTATGATAGCAGTCGAGCGCCCTGTCATACACTTTGAATCCTTGATAAATCTCAGCAAGATAAAAGTCTATTTGTTGCGACTGTGGTGATGTTATGTTGTGTTCGGCACGGATCTGATTCGCCTCATTGAGGTTCTTCAACGCGTTTTCATAATCTTCCATCTTGGCTTGAATAATGCCAGTCTCACCGAGAGCCCAGGCCAGCCCTTTGATATCATGGTTTTGTGTAAGTTGATCACGTGTTTGATTGAGAATTTGAAGCGCCTTTGGAAAATCTCCCATTTCCCCATATACGGACGCCATCTTCAAATTGATGGATGATATTGCTTTGGGATCTTCTAGTTTCTTTGCCTGTTCCATAGCTTTATTTAGATTGGCTAACGCCTCGGGGAAATTTCTTCGAGTTTTCGCGACCGTAGCCATCTCGGAAAGGATTGCGAGGCGGCCAAATGGGTTGAATATTCGTTTGTTGTAAGTTTCAGCTTCTTTTAGAGCAGCAGCTCCATTGTCTATTTCACCTCTGACTAGATGAAGGGAGGCGATGCTTATTAGATCCGTCGCAATTCCCCTTACATCAGAAGTATCCCGATGCAACTGGAGCGCTGTCTGAAATTTGTCCATAGCCGCCTGGTAGGCGCCTTCGATAGCGTCCAGGTTGCCTAGGTTGGTTAAGGCGTCTGCTTCGCCCTTTTTGTCAGAAACCTGCTTATATATGGATAAAGCCTTTTGAAGGTCTTGAGACGCCTGAGCATTTTGGGATTTACGTCGGTAAATGTTGGCCAAATTAGTGAGATTTGCAGCATACCCCCTTAAGTCGCCTATAGATTTTCTCAAATCTGAGGCCTTTGTGAAGGTTTCTTGAGCCTTATCAATGGCCCCGGCATTTTTGTAAATTACTCCTAGAGCAGTAAGGTCCTTGCCCTGTGAAAAAGGATCTCCCTGTTTCTCGTGAAAACTCAATGCCTGTTCCAACATCTGCCGGCCTTTGTTGGTGTTGCCTCCGAGCTCGTAGGCTAGGCCTAGAACGAAATCGGCGTCGGCTATGCCCCGCTGGTCCGGTATAGCCTCAAAATCCTTCTTGGCTTCCAATGCCGCTTCCAGCGCCTTCTCAGGGTTTTCTCGGGTGACTCGAAACTTGGCTACAGCCAACCTCAGATAATTGGTCGTCTTGCGATTTATCCCCGCTTTTGAGTCTTCGAGAGCGTCCTTCAGTTGTTTCAGTGTAACTGACGGGTCACCAAAGGCCTCACTTATTTCAGCGATCAGGATTCTACTCTCGACCATTCTATCCCTGTTTTTAAGTTTCTTATAAATCTCAAGGGCTTTTTGAGCATGGTCCATGGAGTCTTTTAGAGAACTTTGCCGGAAAAGTATTTGTGCTGTGGTTAGTTCGGCGTCAGCCTCTCCTTCCATAGTCGAAGAAGTTTCAAATCCTTTAAGGGCTGAAGACGCTAAATCCTGAGCTGATTTCCAATTTGCCTTTTCCATTGTGACTTTAGCTAGGGTCAATTGGACTCGGCTCTTTAGAAGAATATGCTGAGTCTGTTCAATCTCGGTAAGGACTTGGGTAAGATCCCTTAAAGCCGAATCAAATTCACCTTTTTGGTACGAATCCATTCCTTTGAGCGTTGCCTGAAGTATGTGAGCCCATTTCACATTGGCCCCGGAAGTTTGTTTTATCGCTTCATCCAATGTGTCCTTGGCGCCTTGTGTGTCTCCTGAAATGAGTTCCAGGTAAGACAGGCGAAATAGTGTTTTGCCTAACTCCTTGGATTGATTAAGTTCCCGGAATGTTTTCTCAGCCTTTTTTAGTTCAGTTCCAGCGTTTTTATAATCGCCCTTGGACAAGTAGATGTCACTCACATTGATCCGAATGCGAGCCAACTGTTCAGTATCCTTGTTTTTTGAATAAAAGGCCCCCAAACGGTTCAATACTGAGAGCGCTTCCTTAAACCGCTGTGACTTCATGTAGGCTTTGGCTAGATCTTGCATCAAACCGGGAAGCGCTGCAGATTCGGACGAAGGCAAGATTTTCTGGGCTTCCTCAAGCTGACTCACTGCTTTTGGATAATTTTCCTGGGCGATAGAAATCTGTCCAGCCAATATGAGATCAAGCGAGCGTCCTCTGGCATTTTTCAACGACCGATCAATTTCTATGGCTTTCTCTACAAAATCCATAGCTTCTTCCATTTGTCCTATCTGGAAATCAGCTCTGGACGCTCCCCTCAATGCTAAGGCTTCAAGCTTGCGTTCATTTATTGTTCGTGATTGATTAATGGCCGATTTGTAGGTATTCAAGGCCTCTTTCCAGTCTCCTTTCATTTCTTGTTCTTCAGCTGATTTCAGGAGACTGGAAATGGATTCTGTTACGGCTCTCGGATTAGTAGCCGCATCGTGGGATTTGTCGGACCCAGTTATGTCAGAAGGTGGAGTCAACGTTTTTGAATCACCCATGGACGGGGATGATGAAATGCTGGATACTGAGTTCGTCGCAGGATTTGTAGGTGAGTTTTCTGTTTGCTGTTTTGCTTCTGGTTTAGCGCTCTTTTCAGATTTATGATTCTTGTCTGGGGAGGCTTTTGCAACAAGATACCAGCCGCTATGAAGATCCGAATGTTGTGGGTTGAAATCTTGGACAGTTGTTAGGTTGGGTCTAGTTTCCGAACAGGGTTCACTACTGGCCGGCATAACAACAGTATTAAAAGGCGCACTGTTTTGAGCCTGGCTGAACTGCCCAAGGTAAAATGACATGCTTAAGCATATTAGAGATAGACCAAAGAGAATTCGCAAATTCATTTTCATGAGCGCACCATTTAAATATGTGTTGCTTGCATTTCTAGGTTTATCGATTGTCGGACAGATCAGTCTCCAATTCCATTTACGTCTAATTAGCCTGGTCAGATGACCTGTCAGACAACCTGAGATATATAAAAAGTACCACGCCAGAACTGATCATGGCTAGACAAAGGATTTGTCCCATGGTCAGGCCTTGAAATATCAAGCCCAATTGAGGATCAGGTTCCCTAAAAAACTCCGCAATAAATCGAAACAAACCATAGGTCATCAAGAAAATAACCAGAATGTTGCCAGGCCGTTTGACCCTGGTTCTGAGGACCCATAGAATGGAGAACAGAATGGGGCCTTCCAGCAGCGCTTCGTAGATCTGGGATGGATGTCGAGGAATATTCCCTCCGCTCGGGAAAATCATTCCCCAAGGAAGGTTTGTAGGCCTACCGAAAAGCTCTCCATTGATGAAATTACCGATACGCCCCAACATGAGGCCCATCGGAGCCGCCAAAGCGCCAAGATCAGCAAGTTCAAAAAAAGGAGCTCGATATTTCCGTGAGAAAATGAACCCAAAAACAATCATGCCAACAAGCCCGCCATGGAAACTCATCCCGCCGTGCCAGATTGCAAGAACTTCCCATGGTTGTTGAATATATACTGGTAAATTGTAAAAAATCACGTAGCCTATTCTAGCTCCGACCAACAAGCCGAGTATCAAATAGAAAAGAAAATCACCTGCGGCTTCCGGCGGTATGGGGCCATTTTTTCTGGTCAATTCACTTTTTATTATGAGGTAGGCTATCCCAAATCCGATCAAATACATCAAACCGTACCAACGAAATTCCAATGGTCCAAGCCTGAAGATTACCGGATCAAAGAGCATGTGGGTTGATGGGTTCATCCTTCTCTAGCCTCATTATGTCGGTTAACCCCAGCCATTCGTATGGCGTTATCTAGCTTGCGAAATACGCCCCGAATTATCCTTACATCCCGTTCATCAATTAAGGCGCTATTTAGAATGCGCCGCACATCCCGCATCATCCTTAATGGGTTCTTGCGAGGTAAGAATCCGACTCGCGACAAAGACTTCTCAATATGCTTAAACATAAGCTCACGAGATTCTATTGGAGCAGGGTGGAAGGAAAGCGCCTGAAACCCAACTGGTTGAGAAGCCATTTTGAAAAGTTCGTAACAAATTACCGCCACGGATTGAGCCAAATTCATAGAAGCGAAATCCGCATCTGTGGGTATGATCATATGATGATCACATAATTTGATTTCTTCGTTGGTTAGTCCTCTCGATTCTCGCCCGAAAACTATTGAAACTTCTGCTGACTTTGCTGCTGACATAATTTCCGCAGTTATTTCCGGTGGAGTTTTCGCAGTTGTTCTTTTCCCACCGAGTCTGGAGGAAGTGGCTACCGCCATCACTGAATTGGCGAGAGCCTCCGTCAGGTGATCAAAAGCCCCCGCGTTTGCGACTATATCATATGCGCCGGAAGCCATAGGGAAGGCGTCTGTCTCGGGACCGCAACCGGTTGAAGAAACAAGTTCAAGTTTTTTCAATCCCATGTTTTTCATGACACGCGCGACGGCGCCAATGTTCCCGGGATGAGTCGTTCCCACCAGGACAATTCGAATATTTCCAAGAGCGGTAGCCCAATCTGGATGGACCCTGAACCCTCTTTGCACTCTTCTGGAAGGCTTCATGCGCACCTGTCTAAAATTTTCGAGCCGCCTCTTGCGTCTCAAAAAAGGCGGAACGACGCGGGGTGAAGATATTATTACTTGGCAATATTGTCAATTAATAACAAAGCACAAGGTAGTAAAATTAAAGTCATAAATTATGTTGCTGTCGAGATATTTATTTCGAGGTTCGCTTGCATGAATTTATAAAAAACCTATTCTATGTGAGAGCGATTTGTTAAGAATGGCTTTAGAAAATTGGGGGTAGTGAAAATATGCCGGAATCACTAATTTTCGCAGGAGCGATCATTTTGGCTGCTTTGGGAATCGTCAATACCGTGGTCATCGCGGAGATATTAGGCCGTAGAGGCGGCCCCGAAATTTTCAAACTGGCGCATCGATGGCTGGGACGTATTTTCATGGTGCTATTTAGCGCCTTTTTTGTATACATGATCCCGCGTGTCGCGTTCTTCGAAAACACTCCAGTAAATTTTCTGATTCACGGTTTCCTAGGAATGGCTGTTTTTATCACCTTAATCATTAAGTTGTGCGTGGTTCGACGTTACAAGGGATATATGACAGCTCTCCCATTAATTGGCCTGTATATAATGTTGGGGACGATATTGATAGTTATGAGTTCGGCGGGCCTGGAACTTTTCAAGCATTTGTCTCGCTGAATTTGCTAAAGGATGTTCAATGTTGGAAACAGCCTTAGATATTCCGACCATAGGTTTGATGAGTGCAGGATTTCAAAAGGCGCGCATAATCCTTACTGCGGCCGAACTGGACATATTTTCAAAGTTACTTGCAGGCCCTAAATCGGCTGGTGATTTATGTGAAGCTTATGGATGGGACCTTAGGGGCCTTCAAATCCTGCTCGATGCGCTCGCCTCCCTTGGATTATTGAACAAGTCTTCTGAATCCTATTCTGTTGAGCCACAACTATGCAGGGCTTTAGACAGTAATTCTGAGGAATCAATATTGCCCATGATCTTACATCGGGCTCGCATGTGGAAAAGTTGGTCCAATTTGACATCCATAGTTAAGGGTGACTTCAATATGAAGTCTTTTTTAAAAATGGATAGATCCAAAAATGATATTGAAGCTTTCATAGGAGCAATGGAAGTGGCAGGTCGGAAAACGGCCATTCGGATAGCCAGGGACATAAATCTGGACGGCAGAAAAAATCTCCTGGATATTGGGGGTGGATCAGGAGTTTACTCCAGGGCATTGTTGGAACATAATCCCAATCTGTCCGCAACGTTGTTCGATCTTCCGTTGGTAATTGAAATAACTCGTGAAAGAATTGCCAGGACCAAATTTGCCAGCCGGATAAAGTATGTTGAAGGCGATTTCAATAAGGATGCGCTATCGACAGGACATGATGTGGTGTTGTTGTCCGCTATTATTCACATAAACGGACGTGAGAGAAATCGGTCGCTATTCTCAAAGGCCTATCAGGCGCTGGAACCAAACGGTCTGATCGTAATTAGAGACCACGTAATGGATGAGTCCAGAATTTCACCCAGCGATGGAGCAATTTTTGCGGTGAACATGCTTGTGGCCACAAGTGAAGGCGCCACATATACTTTTAGAGAAATTTCTGAAGACCTCATTAGCGCAGGTTTTCATGATGTTCAACTGGTCCGTGGTGGGAATCAGATGGATCAGTTGGTAACCGCTTTGAAATGAGGTCCCAAAATTAATCAGTGGCTAGGATTTTATTCGTTTTTCCAAGTTGGCTTTCTTTTTTCGAGAAACGCCTGGATTCCTTCATTAGCGTCAAGTGTTTCCATCAGAAGTTTTAAATAAAGCCCTTCCATCCTTGGTAAATCTTCTCGGATCGCACGGAAGAAATTGGTCCTGACCGCTAGATTTGCAATTCGCAAACTCGACGCGCTCTTTGGAACAATATATTTCTCAATCCATTTAGAAGCCAATTCCCATGCGTCCTGACCTTCTTCGCAAAGCACGTTGACAAGACCGATTCTAGCGGCTTCATTCACGTCAATGGACCGTCCGGTAATAGCTATTTCATCGGCAAATGTCTGGCCGACCTTGAGAGGTAGCATTACAGACGCAGGGGGAGGGAATACTCCCAGAACAATCTCCGGCTGGCCAAAAAAAGCGGTTGAATCAGCAACAATGAAATTACAGAATAGGGCCAATTCCATACCACCCCCCAAACACTGGCCTCTAACTATCGCCATGGTCAAGACGCCCATGTTGGAAAGTTGATAAAACAACTCATGAAAAGCCCGAAGCATCGTGGCGGCTTTATCTCTGGTATGCTCAGGAACACTGGCCCCGAAAGAAAAATGCTTGCCTGCGCCTTCAAAGACTAGCAGTTTGAGGTTGTTGTCGTTGCCAATGTTGTGGATTACCTCCAGGATTTCACCAAGCATAGCGGCCTCGAGAACATTGGATTTAGGCGAGTTCAGCACAATTTTGAGCACAGATTCGTCTAAATATTTCTCAACCTTGATCAATCGGTATTCCATTTTACCGTATCCTCAGACAAAGTTGTTGAAGCGCCGGTCCACCAAATTAAAATCGAGTGGACCGACGCCGATTGTAAACCAATAGTCAAAAAATTATTCTTTGGGTTTTCCTAAAACCTTGGCAAAGTTTTCGTCTGTGGCGGGAGCGCCTTCCGCAATCAATTGCCTCCACTTAATAAAGTCTATTACATCCGTTCCGGTGATTTTCTTGGAATTAAAAGCATTAAACCCTAAGTATGCTTCGTAGCTCATATTGGCCATCAACCAATGTCTGTTCGGGAGCTTGGATTGATCCCAGAAGAATTTTTTCTTGGCTCTAATTCCGTCGACCGCCTTAATCAAACATCCAGGGAATAGATTGGCGAATGTCCAAATAACTCTGTTTACTTCCTTATCGAGCAGTGTGAAATCTGTTGGCAGTTCTTTTATTAATGATTTTGCCGCCTTGGCTTCATCGCCGGTTTTAAATTCCCCATAAACGATTTCGCCATCTTTTACATAAGTGTCCGTTATAATCAGAGGATTACGGATAAACTTATCACCCTGTTTGAGAACTGGAACAGCTTTGGAGATCAGGTTCTTAGCCTTCATCTTGTAAGCGCTCCACATCTCGCAACTTACACAGTTCCACATAGCGTCTTCCATGGAAAGAAACCACGGCAGAAAGTCCGTAGATCCACCATCAGGACTTGAACCATGCCGTGCTCCAGCCTGCCCGAATATGGCTATGTCGCTTGAAATAGCCAGGTCACATGCCATTCCGATCTCCTGACCACCTGCGACCCTCATGCCGTTTACTCGGCAAATTACCGGTTTCTTACAATCAAGAATCGAATCCACCATTCCATTAAACAAATCCATGTATTCGCCGTATTCGTGGGGCCTTTTGCTGTAATATTCGGCATATTCCTTGGTGTTGCCGCCAGTACAGAATGCTTTGTCGCCTGTGCCGGTAAACACGACCGCAACAACTGAACGATCCTGACTTGCCGCTGTAAATCCGGCGATAACGCCTTTCACCATCTCGGTAGTGTAGGAGTTATACTGATTCGGGTTGTTAAGTCGGATCCATGCCACGTAAAGACCAGGGATTTCTTCACCCTTTGGATTTGTTAGAGGTTTCTTTTCATAGACTGTGCAAGGAGCTTCAGTACCCCAGTGCTCAGATCCGATAAGTATGTGGTTCTTTGAGCCATTGTCTCTAGGCAACCATTCCAGAGTCATTTGATCCTCCTGATTATTTGTTTTGACACAAGCGCCACTTGGTCTGATTGATAAAATGTTTGGGGCTCTTAATAATACTGACCGCCACAATTCGATATAGAGTCTGCCTACCTGACAGGTTCAAAAGCATAGAAAACCCTTGGAATATTGATTACTTCTCTTCCATATTCCTGTGGGACTGGATCTACATCGAAAACAGCCAACTTAACCTTGTCGCCGGACTTAAGTTCGCTTGTCTTACAATTGATTATTCGGACGAAAAAGGTCTTCTTACCGTCTAGATCGACCAATGCGTGGACCAGAGGAGGTTTGCCGAAACCAAGGGGAACGCCGACCGCTTCTTCAGTTACGTCAATTACTGTTCCTACAGTAGGCCAATCTACCCACTCAACATCAGTGCTATAGCAGTCTGGGCACATGACCCTCGGAGGGAAAGGTTCCGATCCACATTCTTTGCATTTTGTCGTCGTGAAGCGACCCTCTTTAAGATATTCGTAAAACTTGTAAATCTGGTTAAATTCTTTGGACTGTTGAGGAAAGAGATCCATGGTGACCATGTATTTTCCATCCAGAATGGAAATTCCAGGTGTGCTCATGCGACTTCCCTCCCGTAGATCAAAACAGTGTGAGCGGCAATAAATCCGCTGAGATTATGGGTAAGGCCTACGGTTGCGTTGGGTACCTGTTGAATCGCGTCACCACGCAACTGACGGGTTACCTCGATACCCTGTCTAATTCCTGTGCCACCAAACGGGTGACCACATCCAAGCAATCCACCATCGGTATTGGTCGGGACTTGACCTCCGAAATCGTTTTGGCCGTCGGCAACAAAGAATCCACCTTCGCCCTTTTTGCAGAACCCAAGATCTTCCATTTCGATTATTTCCGATATGGTGAAACAATCATGCGTCATGGCTACATTTACATCTTTGGGGCCTACCTTGGATTTTGAATAGGCCTGGTGGGCAGCGATTTTAAGAGCTTCCCAGGTGGTCCAGTTGGGCATATTTGCAGACATGTTATTGACTGAGGCCTGCCCTGTTCCCCGAATGTAAACCAACGGTTTGTCGGTCATCTGTTTGGCTTTTTCTTCTACCGCCAAAACAAGGCACGCAGCGCCGTCAGTAATGGGACAGCAATCATATAGCGTCAGTGGCGGGACAATCATACGCCCGGACATGACTTCTTCCATCGTTACAGGAGTTTGAAACTGGGCCTTGGGATTCTTGGCCGAATTCCTACGGTTTTTCACCGAAACAACGCCGAGATGTTCTTTTTTGGTACCGTACTGGAGCATATGTTGTTTGGCTACCATAGCGAAAACGGGGGGCGGCAGTCCCAATCCCTGACCGCCGTCCCAGTCATGGTCAACGGACGCCAGTTCACTGTAAAAGACCTCCCATTTCTGAGGGGTGTAAAGCTTTTCTCCCCCTGCGACCATGACAATGTCAGCTTGTCCTGATTTTATCATGGCGAAAGCCAGAATAATCGCGGAACTGCCACTTGCGCACAGCAATTCGACCCTGGCGCAGATATTTCTGGGCTTTATGCCCATGTACTCCGCCACCAGTGGAGCAAGATGTGTCTGATAAGAAGTTCTTTCAGTGTAAGCCGAGGCTACAAGCAAGCCATCAATTTCTTTAGGATTTAATTGAGGGTTGTCATCGTAGCAGACCTTGGCGGCTTCTTGAAAGAAATCTCTCTGACTGCCATCCCTAACACCCCACTTGGACATGCCTCCGGCGATAACGCAAACGTTACGATCCATAAATAGATACCTCCGGATTATAGATCTGTTCCAATAAGTGTTGATAAGGAATAATTCTGAGCGAACCAGCTAACGAATTCTTCAAAATTTCTCTCATGAATATTAAAGGAACATGAAGTTTTCGTTTCCAGTTCGAACTCTTTCCAGTTAGGGTCCAAAGAACTTGAGGACAGGGTGATCATTCGTCCAAATTTAATTTTAACCCTTTATACTTTCATGCGCAATAGAAATTTGTAGTCTATACTGAATTTTTGATCATGCATGATTAATATCTACAAAATTGGTGAACATCTCTAACCAATTAATCATGAGATATATTGACAGCTCAATCTATCAAATTTTCGATGATCTCAATTTTTCAGTCAAGTGAAAAAGAGATATTGACAGTCGTGGCGCTTTCAAAGAAGGCGGTTCTCTTTACAGACGCGCATTAAACATGCATCTTCACCCAAGATTCAAATGAAAACCAACACGGATGAACTAGAAAAGCAGAACGACGATCCATTGATCTGCTACTGTTTTGGCTACACCAGGAATGATCTGAAGAAAGATTTCATTAAGAACGGCAAGTCATTGATCATGGAAAAACTCATGGCCGAAAAGAGGATCGGAGGATGTCAATGCGCTACCAAGAACCCATCTGGAAAATGATGTCTTGCTGATGTCCACCGGGTTGTGGATGAGCTAAAAAAACAGATCCGTTAATGGATTGGTAGTCTATAAAGATGGCAGTCTGTTCCCTATATTAGACGCTCGGCGTAACAAACTAGGGATTATAACAAGTTACGCAAACGTCTAAAACCTCAGCCAGACTCTGCCTCTAGCGCTTCGAGTTCAGTGTGGAGCATTTCCCATTTCTCCTCCAGAACTGAGATTTCCTTAGAAATGGCTGGTTCTTCGGTCAGCAGTGACATCAATGCTTCTTTATCCTCATAAATTTTGGGGTCAGCGATAAAATCCTGAATCTCCTTCCGCCGGAGCTCCTTTCTTCCCAATTCAATCTCTATACTTGTGATCCGCTCTTTGACTGGGGCCATTCTTTTCGACAATGCCTGGCGTGTTTGAGCGTCCTTCCTCTTTTTATCTTTTCGCTGGTCCTTGTTGCCAAAACTGATCGGGCTTGCCTGGGCAACGGAACGTACAGGTTGGACCCCAGTGGGAGAACTCTGGATCTCTTTGCTCATCAAGTCCTTTTTAAACTGGTAATCGTCATAGTTCCCAGGAAAGAAGTCTCCCGTGTTGTCATGAATTTCGAGAATGCCGGTGCAAACCGCATTCATGAGTCTTCTATCATGAGTAATCAATACTATGGTCCCGGTAAACTTTCTCAAACCTTCTTCAAGGATCTCGCATGAAGGGATGTCAAGATGGTTGGTTGGCTCATCCATGAGTAAGAAGTTTGGAGGTGAAAGCAATATCTTTGTTAGAGCGAGACGACTTTTCTCACCACCTGAAAGAACTTTAACCTTTTTGAAAACATCATCCCCGGAGAATAAAAACGCGCCCAAAATGTTTCTGACTTCCTGTTCGGTTATGCTTGGAGCTACAGAATACGCTTCCTGAAGGACTGTGAGTTCGGAGTTCAAGCTCTCCGACTGGTGTTGAGCGAAGTATCCAACCTTGACATTGTGCCCGTAATGAACCACTCCACCATCATGCGACAAAACGCCTGCCATTATTTTCAATAGAGTGGATTTACCTGCTCCATTAGGACCCACAAGTCCAATTTTTTCGCCTTTATCAACTTTGAAATCAAACCCGTCGTATACGGCTTTGGGCCCATACTTTTTAACAAGATTCGAAATCTCAAGAACTCTTCTACCTGAAGGTTGTGGCTGCGGAAAAGTAAATTTGACTTTTTTAGGTCTATTCGGCAGGTCGATTTTTTCAATTTTGTCGAGCATTTTCAATCTGCTTTGGGCACGGCTGGCCGTCCTTGCCTTAACACGGTTCTGGTCTATGAACTTTTGGATTCTCTTAATTTTTTCCTGCTGATTTTTATAAGCCGCAACCATGATCTCCTGCTGAGTTTCCTTTGATCTTTCGTGATCATCGTAATTCCCCGTGCAAGTAGTCACTCTCCCAGCGTCGACCTCAACTATACGGGTCACGAGTTTGTTCAAAAAGGCCCTGTCATGGGACACGATTACCAAAGCGCCCCTAAAGTCCGCGAGGTAGCGTTCGACCCATAACAGGCTCTCCAGGTCGAGATGGTTTGTCGGTTCGTCAAGTAAAAGAGCGTCGGGTTCAGACAGTAGGATTTTAGCTAACGCTACACGCATACGCCATCCACCGGAAAATTCGCTCCATCGCCGGTTCCAATCATCTGCGGAGAAACCTAAACCCTGTAATGTCTTTGTAGCTCGAGCTTCGAGGGAATAACCACCCAATTGCTCGAACTCGCTAAGAATATGCCCGTGCTCTTCCAGGAAATCTGCGGCATCCTTTGAACCTGGAGCGGCTGTTCCCATCGCGTGTTCAAGTTCGCGCAATCTCGTTTTTATCTGCCTCAGTCGATCAGATACGTTCATAACCTCTTCAAGAATAGGACCGTCACTTCCCTGAAGAATTTCCTGATGAAGGACACCTATGGTAACTTTCTTTTCAACAGTCACCTCGCCTTTGTCAGGCTCTATAACTCCTTCCATCATGCCCAGAAGGGTCGATTTCCCGGCCCCATTGGGTCCGACAATTCCGACTCGATCTCCCCGATGCACATTAAGATTAATCTGTTCAAAAAGCGCTTTGCCTTGGTAATACTTGGCTACGTTATTTAGAAAAATCAATCATCGTCTCCCTGAATATGCTATCAATTGTTATCGACGAATTTTTACAAAGCGATGACTGAAGTACCCCGCAGAGTTTTCTTCATTTGTCCTCTGATTGAAATTCGTAAAGATACAATCTATTCTATGTGACAATTTTATCAAGAGCGAGCAGCGGATTTTTTAAATTATTTTGATACAAACATCAAAGAGTATGTTCTTCAGACAAGAATCCCGGAATTATTGAAGGGCCGTTCAATAGATTGGCCAGAATGTCGGCAGTTGCTTTAAGTAAAGTACAAAAATTTATGTCTAAAATTTCGACGAGCAAACAGGTAATCAAGTTGGTCGGCAAGGCTATTGGTGATTTTTCTTTAGTTCAAGACAACGATCGGATTCTGGTTGCTCTGTCTGGCGGAAAAGACTCATGGTCTCTGTTGTATTCCCTGCTGGCGCTGGAGAAACGAGCGCCTATTCATTATGAAATCCGAGCAGTTATAATTGCCCCAGACCCTAAAGCCACATATCTGAGAAAAATGGCTGATCGCCTAGATTCTGACGGAATTCTCTACAAATTCATTTTCTGTGATATTCCATCAATAGTGTCAAAGCATCTTACGAATGGGACCAACCCATGCTCGTTTTGTTCAAGAATCAGACGGGGTGTCCTTTATTCATTCGCTTCCAGCGAAGGATGGAACAAAATTGCTTTAGGGCATCATTTGGATGACTTTGTGGAAACACTGTTGTTAAATTTATTTTATAATGGGTCTATAAAGGGTATGAGCCCTAAACTCGCGGCAGATGATGGGAAGAATATGATAATAAGGCCACTGGTTTACGTTCGCGAAGAAAATACCGCTAGGATGGCCGAAGAAATGGGATTGCCTGTTTTGGACTGCGGGTGCATATTCCAAAGGACGGTCGATTCCAAGAGACTATGGGTAAAGCAATTGTTGACAAACCTCGAAAAAGAAGCCCCGAATGTAAAGAATAGTATCTTGTCATCCATGGGTAGGGTGTGTAACAGACATCTGTTAAATTTCGTGAAAAAAACTGAAGACGGTCGCTGACATGACTGGGCTATACGGGAATTTGGAATGTTCACAGGAATAGTGGAAAGTAGGGGAGTCATTAAATCAATCGAACCATACCGAGGTTTTGTTCGATTAATCATAAATTCAGACATGAACATTACGGATGTGAAGGAAGGCGATTCAATCTGTGTGGATGGGGTGTGTCTCACGGTCACAGCTGTATCACCTGGGACTGGTCAGTTCAGTATGGATGTGTCACCGGAAACTGTGAATGTAACGACCGTTGGGAAAGCTAAATCCGGCGCGGGTGTGAATCTTGAAAAGGCGATGAAAGCGGATTCGCGATTTGGTGGACACATTGTGTCCGGCCATGTGGATTGTATCGGGAGGCTAATTGAGAAGCGTAAAGTAGGAGTGGGGTTTCTCATGGGGTTTGAGGTTGACTCGTCACGTTATCTTGTGGAAAAGGGCAGTGTGGCCGTGGATGGGGTAAGTTTAACGGTCAACAAGGTTGATAAGGAAAGATTTTGGGTCATGATCATCCCACATACGTCAACATTGACGGGGTTGACCGATAAAAAGATCAATGATACTGTTAATATTGAATTTGATATGATAGGAAAATACGTGGAAAAATTTGTAAGTGTTTTGTCAAGCAAGCCTGGGCTCGATGAACAGACTTTGCAAAAATACGGATTCATGTAGGGAGGATGCCTGAATGGGCGTGCTTGTAGGTGTTGAAGAGGCTGTTGAAGAGATAAAACAGGGAAGAATGGTAATTCTTGTTGATGACGAAGACCGTGAAAACGAGGGTGATCTTACTATGGCTGCGGAGAAAGTTACTCCAGAAGCCATCAATTTCATGACCAAGTACGGACGAGGACTTCTTTGCCTGTCAATGACCAGAGAGAAAATCGAATCTTTAGATCTTCCAATGATGGTGTCTAACAATAAGTCTCCATTTGGGACCAATTTTACCGTCTCAATTGAAGCGTCGCGAGGAGTTACCACAGGGATATCGGCTTATGATCGAGCTGTTACTATCCTGACTGCTGTTGACGAAAGCGCTTTGCCCAGTGACATAATATCGCCCGGCCATGTCTTTCCGCTTAGAGCTCGGAAAGGCGGTGTGCTGGTTAGAGCCGGCCAGACTGAAGGAAGTGTCGATCTGTCCAGATTAGCCGGTTTGGCTCCTGCCGGTGTAATCTGTGAGGTCTTGAACGAAGATGGAACAATGGCGCGACTGCCGGACCTGATGGTCATGGCTGAGCGTCACAATCTTAAGATTTGCACAATAAAGGACCTCATCCAGTACAGAATGAGAACTGAAAAACTCGTCCGAAGAGGCGCTGAAACTGTCTTGCCGACAGAATTCGGGGGCGACTTCAGGTTGATTGTTTATGAGAATGATGTGGACAATCATAATCACGTTGCTTTGGTTAAAGGCGAGGTTAGTCCTGAAGACCCTATCCTGGTAAGGGTTCACTCGGAATGTTTGACCGGTGATGTCTTCGGCTCGCAGAGATGTGATTGTGGCAACCAGCTGGAAAAAGCCATGCATATGGTTGAATCTGCCGGTAAAGGCGTCATCTTATATATGCAGCAGGAAGGCCGCGGTATAGGTTTGTTGAATAAAATCAAGGCATACGCTCTTCAGGATCAAGGTTGTGACACTGTTGAGGCCAACCTTAGACTTGGTTTCAAACCGGACCTCAGAGACTATGGTTTAGGCGCACAGATGTTGGCCGACCTTGGGGTCAAAAAAATGCGTTTAATGACCAACAATCCGACGAAAATAGTGGGCTTGGAAGGCTATGGCCTCGAGGTTGTTGAGCAGGTTCCTATTGTTGTGGAACCGTGTTCAACCAACCTGAGATATCTGAAAACAAAAAAAGAGAAAATGGGGCATCTCTACGAGTTGTCTTCCTGTTGAAGACCGTGGCCACGTCCCCGAGATAGGGGATGTGGTCTCTTAAATAGTCATATTCTGGAGGCTTAATGACTAAAGTGATAGAAGGCGTGTTCGACGCCTCTGGTCTTAAAGCTGTGCTTGTCGCTAGCAGGTTCAATGATTTTATAGTGGCGAGACTTATCGATGGAGCAGTTGACGCTTTAGTTCGACATGGCATGGCTTCTGATGATATTACGATTGTGAGAGTCCCTGGCGCTTTCGAAATCCCCCAAGCTGTAAAAGCGGCTGCGCAATCAAAAAAATATGACATGGCGATTGCTTTAGGGGCAGTTATACGAGGTTCTACCCCTCACTTTGATTATATAGCGTCAGAGGTCGCCAAGGGCGTGGCCCAGACCGCCTTGGCATCAAGTATCCCCGTTAGTTTTGGGGTCCTGACTACTGACTCATTGGAACAGGCAATAGAGAGAGCCGGATCAAAGGCCGGGAATAAAGGAGCAGAGGCCGCTATGTCTGCTATTGAAATGGCAGGCCTGTTAAAATCCATATAACCCTGACCCAATGGTCTGGATTATTCCAAATCCTAATTCTTCGAGAATGTCTGTTTAAAAGTGCCCTCCAGAAGAAAAACACGCGAATTTGCATTACAGGTTTTATTCGCGGCCGAAACACTTAATCGGTCTCCGGTAAAAACTCTAAAGTTTTTGGAAAATCATTTTAACTCAGACCCGGAAAAAGTCGTCCAGATGGAAAGGATCGCCATTGATTTCGCCGACGCCCTAATAACAGCGGTCACTAACCACAAGGACACTATTGATAAACTGATTTCTGAATTTTCTGAAAACTGGAAGCTTCACCGCATAAACCAGGTTGACCGCAATATTCTGAGAATGGCGATAGCGGAAATGTCTACATTTCCGGAAACCCCTACTGCAGTTATACTAAATGAAGCCATTGAGATAGGCAAGAAATACGGAGTTGAGAATTCCGGGGCTTTTATCAATGGTGTGTTGGATAGAATAAGGTCAGTTGGTTTGGGACCCTTGTTGACCGACAACATTTCTGAAATTAATGATAAACTTGACTAATAGTAATCAACGGTTTAATATAATAGTGTGTTTAGTGTTGAGAAGATGTTAATTACTGTTTGATAACTTAATGGTATTTGATTGGCGCCACGGATTGCGCCTGATCGTTCACGCATGAGACGTTTACAGGCCATTAAACGAATTGTATCAGTAATGGCGGTTTTGTTGGTTTTGACCATCAATTCCGTGAGTTTTGGTCAATCATCCAACAGTCCATTCCATTCCAGCCCTTCAAACTCGCCTTCTAAACAAAGCTCCGACACTTTCGCTCCAGTTGGTCCATCCGGATACAAGGTCCTAATCCCAGAAATAAAAATGAATCGGATAATCGGAGACGTAAAAACAAAGCCGACAACCAGTGTCTCTCCGGAGCCTGCTCCTGAACATGACAAAAGACTGGAGCCTGTTCCTGCTCCGTCCTCCGAGTCTGAACCTGGGACTAAGCCTGAACCTCAGCCAGCGCCATTACCGGATCAAGCTATAGAGAAACAGGCGCCAGAGCAACCTGTCGAGGCTCCACGACAACCAGTTGAAGCAGGGCCTCAAGATACCGTAACCCGCCTACCTTTTGATCATGGTGGTCGACAGTCGCCTGCGCCAATTGAGAAAGAAGATATTGAGCAAAACGTTAAGGAAGGAGTTGAACGGGAAAGCCATTTGTTTGGACCTCCGCTATCTCCCATAAATATCCTGGAAGCGCTTCCTGAGCCGACTAAGGAAGTTTTAACCAAGCGACAGGCTCCAAGCATTCCAAAAGTTAAGGAACTGGAAATCTCAAAAAGTGAACAGACTGTAACCACAGTTGAGGTCCTCCAGGACCATGAATCTTTGGTCCCTGAAGATTGGGTCGTCTTCCAGGCAAGAAAGGAGGCGGACCAGTTACCTTTTGAAGAACCAAGCGCGGAACCTGCTGTTAAAGTGGCCCAGTCGGAGACTCCTGAGACAAAGGACATTCAATCCGAGGAGATTTCCACCACAGGGGCTCAGAACATAGCCCAACCTCCCCAGGAAGAGTCTATTTCGACTCCAAAAAAAGAAGAACAGACTGTTAAAGAAACTCAAGATGTCGGAACTGTTGCGCCTGAAGGTAAAATTGAAATTAGCGCTCCGCCTAAAGAACAAATACCCTCACCTCTTGATGAACAGGCCGTCAAGGAAAATAATCTTAGGTTGTATCTTTCAGAAACAGCGCCCGTGCTCGAAGAACTTTCCATTCTTATGGCTAGAGCGCCCAGTCTCAACATGGCGGATTATGATCCTTCCGAAGTGAACACGCCGGTGATGCCACCAGATTTAGGCCTCAAACTGGAGTCTCTGAAAAGAGATCTTCGGATTCTGGATTCAAAGGTCTTTTCCATTATTCCACCCGTAAAGTATGAACAATTTCATGAATTGATAAGACAATCCATTTCTCACACCTACCTAGCCTGTGAAGCGATTTCCGACTATTTTCAGGACGCCAAACCCGGAGATTTGGAAAAAGTCAAAGAACATCTGGCAAGAGCCAAAGAGCTGATCCAATTGACGAGAAAACGGAATAGCTCCAGTTAGTTTTATTAAAGACAAATTGCCTTTAGAGGATCCCGCCGATCACGTATTTCAAATCAACACCTGTTCTAGTTCCGGTCTTTATTACAGATGCTCCCCAAAACTTCTCTTTGGGTAACCTTATCCACTTTGATAGGAACGATCTTTCTAATTTCACCATTTTTCAGGCCCTTAATATGAACGGAGATATAATTATCCGTTAGTCCTTTACCCCGTCCAGCAATTCCTGTGTCGATCGATTCAATTAAGGCCTCCAGCCTACGGTCTACAAATTTGCTGAAAAAAGTTGACCTTAACTTGCTCGACAAGTTACGAAGAATTTCGACTCTTGAGCGGGCTGTCTGGGTAGGGACCCGATTACGCAATTCGTGTGCTACAGTTCCTCGTCTGGCTGAGAAAGGAAACACGTGCAAATAGTTGCAGCCTGATTTCTTGATGAAATCCTTTGTTTTCTCAAAGGATTCGTCTGTCTCCCCAGGAAAACCAACCATTATATCCATGCCAACACAAGCGTCCGGGACCGATTCAAATATCTTTTCGGTTAATCTCAGAACCAGGTCAGTTTTATAAGGTCTAAACATGCCTTTGAGGATTTTGTCGTCACCGCTTTGCGTTGGAATATGAAAATGTCGGCAAATTGTTGATGTATTCGAAATGAAGGAAAGAAGTTCCTCCGAAAAATCCTGAGGTTCAATTGAACTTAGCCTGAACCTGCAACCTGGGACACCAGACACCAGGCTTGAGACCAGATCTTTGAGGTTGATTCTGGGTGACAGATCACGTCCATATGCCCCGAGGTGAATCCCGGTAACGGCAATCTCAGAATATCCACCCTCATTTAAGATTTGGGCGCTTCTAACAGCTCGATTTAGCGCCACACTTCTGGATGGACCTCGCGCAATCGGAACCACACAGTATGAACACCTATGGGAGCATCCATCCTGGACCTTTAGAAACGCTCTGCTCCTTGATGACCGTATCGTCTGCCAGGCCCTGGAGAACTGAGAACAGGATGACGCAGGGACTGAATTTAAAGACGAGATATCGACTATATCTCCAGAAAGAATTTCCGGAAAATGGTCCTTCGCGTGGGTACCAAGAACCATAGCGCTTGCCGAAACCTTCGTGATCATCGCTGGATCAATTTCGGCAAGACAACCGGAAACGACCATCTTGGATTCGGGGTATCTTTCCGAGAGTCTTTTTATAAGTCGGCGAGATTTGCCGGCTGCGGAATCCGTTACGCAGCATGTATTTATAAAGACAAGATCCGGAAACTCGCAACCGTGATCTATCTCAAAACCCCATTGTTCCAAAAAGGCTGAAACACTATCAACCTCCGCCTGATTAACCTTGCATCCCAAAACATACAAATGCGCCTTGCGATGAGGCAAGCCTTGATTCGTTGTCATGATTTTTGACATGTACGTGTATCCATGCTATCAATCATACAATTGCTGTAGACAGCCTGAGTTAAAACACAGGCTGTCCGCAGTAAAGATCTTTATGACCCATCATACTACAACGAGTTATATTGATTTGCGACCGATTACGTCTATTGTAAAAATGCTTGATTTTCTTGCCAACGCATCTCTGAATGTTTTGGAACGCAAGGGTCTGTTGATATTGGTACTTTCCGCTCCTTTAATTTTGAGCTGTCACATTTCATACTGTCAGCCTTCTCAAACACGCTCCTCGACCGTTCGTCAAGTCGACGGGGTCATGGAAATCAAAGTTCCTGATGATTTCAAGTCCGAAGGCGTCGATGAGCCGCACATATTTAAATGGACCAAGGATTCGTGCGAAATATATGTGGTCGTAGGGGCTCGACTCATTGGTTCCCGAACTTCCATGATCAACACCTTCAAGAGAGCGGCAAGCGGTGACAAAAACATGGAAAAAATAAAAACACTCCGGATCCCGAACGCTAAAGGAATTCTTATAAAGGAAAGCGCCCCATCTGATATGAACCGGCTGATGTCTTGGGGCCTAAAGATTTTTACTGACAAACACGAAATCAACGTAGAATTTTCTGCCCCTGGAAAAGACTTTAAGACCTACTCTCCTATATTTGAAGATGTTATCAAGTCGATCAAGATTGTGAAATCTCCCTAAAGAGCAAGATCGTGGTAGGAAGTAATTCGGAAGCGTTATTCAGTCTAATCCCGTCTGTTGACAAAATACTATCCCATCCCAGGATTAATGGTCTTTTAGGCGAGTACTCCCCAGTAGTTGTAAAACGCATTTTAACATCAACCCTCAACGATTTGCGCAGTTCAATCCGAAAGAACCAGGTAGCTCGGGAAAATCTCAACTTTGATTCAGTGGTCGACAAGATATGCGAGATAGCTGAACAACGGCTTCGGCCAAATCTTCGGACCCTTGTTAACGCGACAGGGGTTGTTGTTCACACAAATCTTGGCCGGTCTCCTTTATCACGCAAAGTAGCGGAGCGGATTCACGAAGTAGCGACATCATATTCAAACCTTGAATATGATTTGGAGAAAGGAAGTCGCGGCCAACGAAACTCTCACTTGAAGTCGCTGATAGAAGAACTGACTGGCGCTGAAGCCGTCCTGGCTGTTAACAACAATGCTGCCGCCGTGCTACTAGCGCTTGGGACGTTAGCTAAAGGAAAAGAGGTTATAGTATCGAGAGGAGAGTTAATTGAAATAGGGGGATCGTTTCGTATTCCCGAAGTAATGACTCAGTCCGGCGCAATCCTCAGAGAAGTTGGGGCTACTAACAGGACGCATCCACGAGATTACATACAAGCTATTAATGAAAACACAGCCCTTATTCTTAAAGTGCATACCAGCAATTATCGAATAGTCGGATTTACGCGTGAGATATCTCTTGATGAACTTGTCCAGATAGGGCAGGAATTCAATTTGCCGACAATGATGGACCTTGGAAGTGGTTGCCTTGTAGATCTCTCTCCATTTGGACTGCCAGACGAAATCACTGTACAAGAAGTTATCGCAAAGGGTATTGACATTGTGAGTTTTAGTGGTGACAAGCTGCTCGGAGGTCCTCAAGCCGGGATATTGGTTGGGAGAAATGAATATATAAGTCTGATGGGCGCCAATCCTCTTGCCAGGGCCCTGAGGATGGACAAATTGACGCTAGCGGGACTGGAGGCAACTCTTCAGGAATATATCAGCCAGACGGGACCAACGGAGTCCATACCGACGCTGGCTATGATCGGGAAGTCATCGGATGAATTGATGATTGACGCGCAAAAAATAGCTCAAATATTGGAATCTGAGCTAAAAGATCGGGCGGAAATTTCTGTGGAACAGGGAGTTGGCAGGGTCGGAGGAGGTGCTCTCCCCATGAGCGACCTGGTTGGGCCTCGTGTCTCGATAAGGCCGACAGTTTTTTCAGCGGCACGCTTGGAAAAATCCCTTCGTAAAGGGAATCCGCCAGTTATCACAATTGTCAAGGAAGACAGTGTCTTGCTGGACCCTAGGACGTTTCTGGAGACTCAGGCGCAAATCATTCCAGGGTTAATTGTGGAAGCTTTTAGGCGGATTAAGAATTAGATCGAAACAAGTTCGGTCGTAGCGCCTCGTCTTTTGTAAAGAGACGTCGGAATGATAGGCCGATGAGGATCATACTACCCACTGCCGCAGCGCAGGAAATCATCAACATGACGACTATTTGATATCTTGCCGCTTCAACCGGGTCGGCCCCACCCAATATCTGGCCGGTCATCATGCCTGGTATGCTAACTATGCCTACAACCATTAACGAATTTATAGTCGGGGTCATGGCAGACCTTAAAGCTTCACGAATCAGGTCGTGTACTGCTTCCCAAGGGGAAGCGCCCATGGACAGGAGCGCCTCGACCTCATGAGAGTGACTGCGTGCCTCCCCATATAATCTGTCAATGGAAAGTGTTATGCCGCTGACTGCGTTTCCTAATATCATTCCGGAAATAGGCACAACTATCCTTGATTCATACCAGGGGATCGGTCGTATGATTGCCAGCGATACAATGGCGGCCACCAGGTACGTTGTAGAAGCCAGGGCGACAAATGCCAACAGTGTCGGGAAGTCGGAGACATTGGGAGTTCTGCGTGTAGCTGTGTTGGCAGCGAATAGGGCCATAAACCCTATTACGGGAACCACTATCTCAACGCGGTTGACTGAAAAAATCCATGCTAACGCGTAACCAACAACGCTCAGTTGCAATATACACCTGACTGTTCCCCACAGAAGTGATTTCAGCAAACCAAGTCGAAACAACGCGGATATCCCAGCAGTTATAAAGACCAAAATCCCTGTAAATATCAATTGAGAGTCCGATATGGAAATAATCTGTGTCGGCATGATCTTTCTATTGGTGTAGTTGTGACATTTGTTGAGACGCCAACTCAA
The DNA here is from genome assembly GCA_963798475.1 of uncultured delta proteobacterium. Taxonomy (GTDB): domain Bacteria; phylum Desulfobacterota; class Desulfomonilia; order Desulfomonilales; family Desulfomonilaceae; genus CAJBEZ01. The sequence continues at coordinate 9,729 of CAWCTI010000029.1, read as the reverse complement.
TCAACGTCAAGTATGCAAACAGGACTCCAAATGGATCTCCAAACCTGGAGCCATTCCTGTAAGGGTTTCATCGTGAGTGACCCCTATAATTCCACTGCGAGTGATTAATAGCCATTCTTTCAATGTCCTTGCCACTGCTTTCCTGGAATCGAGATCAAGAGAAGCTGTCGGCTCATCGAGCAACAATATTTCAGGAGTCAACAGAAGGGAACGTATAAGACATATTCGGGCCGCTTCGCCCACTGAAAGCGTCATGGCGTCCCTTTCAAGAATCGAATCCGACAAATAGAGTTTTCCTAGCAACGTTGTAACTGATCCGATCCCAGGAATACGATCTTTGTTAAGTTTTAATCCAAATGGTTTAAAAATATTTTCACGGACTGACCCCCTAAAAAGGACCGGTTTCTGGTTCACATAAAGCATAGAGCTTCTCCAGCGCCGGGGCTCAATTTGATGGTAAGTGGTCCCTCGATACTTCATTGAGACGCCGGGGGTCTCGTGGAGACGGGCTATTGTTCGCAATAGAGTAGTTTTGCCGATTCCTGAACGGCCCAATAGCCAGATAACTTGTTTTTCATGGATTTCCAGATTGACACGGGGTAGGTTTGCGTCCCCCGGCGAGCTTCCTAACGGTATTGACGCTTCCAGCAAGGGATGTGGTAAGCTGTTGTCGGTCTGCTCAATCTGCTCATTCAATTCTTTGAACCGGCGTTCAGTGGGAAAATATGGCTAACCAACATTAGAAGATGTCTTACGAATTACGATGATGACCGAGATTGTCGAGATACCATGCGTAAGTTGATTCCAGACCGGCCCTCAGGTCTATCTTAGGTTTCCACCCTAATTCCGTAATGTTGGAAATGTCCAACAATTTTTGCCGAACGCCGTCGGGCATATCCGATTTAAAACGTAAATCTCCGTCAAATCCTACCACTTTTTTTATTAATTTTGCGAGATCCAAAACCGATATGTCATAACCTGATCCTATATTGACTATTTCCATTTCGTCATAATTCTTCATCAAGAATGTGCAAGCGTCCGCCAAATCGTCAACGTGAAGGAATTCACGCAAGACAGAGCCACTTCCCCAGATTTCAACACTTTCCGCGTTTGAAGCTTTGGCTTCATGAGTCTTTCTGAGTAGAGCGGGCAGAACATGAGAATTTTTTAAGTCAAAATTGTCAAAAGGACCATACAGGTTCGAGGGCATAACTGATATGAAATTTTCCCCATATTGGCGTCGATATGCTTGAGCCATAACTATGCCCGCGATTTTGGCTACAGCGTAAGGCTTATTTGTAGGTTCCAAGGGGCCTGACAGAAGATATTCCTCTTTCATCGGTTGAGGAGCTGACCTGGGGTAAATACAGGAACTTCCCAGGAATAGCAGCTTCTCAACCTTGAGTTCATGACAGGCATGCATGACGTTGCTTTGCATCATTAAGTTGTCATAGATGAATTCCGCAGGGAATGTGTTGTTCGCAAATATACCGCCTACTCGGGCCGCTGCCAGAAATACCCACTGGGGGCGAACGCTCTCAAGCAGTTCATGCACGGCCGACTGATTGCGTAGATCAACCTTGCGGCCGGGGTGTTTTATCACCGGATAGTTTTCCGACTCAAGACGTCTGCAGATGGCTGATCCCACCATTCCTGTCGAACCAGCCACAAATACCGTTGGTTTAGTTGATCTCATCAATTAAATCCTGCTGATTTACAGAGTTGTTCTTTTTCAGCTTCTCTCAGGTCTGCTACTACCATGCGCCTTACCAGTTCGGAAAAACTGCATCTAGGGCTCCATCCTAAGACCTCGCGGGCTTTGGTCCCATCACCCAAAAGTTGGTCCACTTCAGTGGGCCTAAAATATCGAGGATCAACGGAAACAAGCACTTTACCTGTCTCAGCATCCATGCCCTGTTCGTCAACGCCAGAACCTTGCCACGTCATCGAAATACCGACCTCTCTGAACGCCCTGTCTACGAATTCTCGCACAGAATGGTTTTCCCCAGTCGCTATCACAAAGTCATCCGGCTCATGATGTTGAAGTATAAGCCACATGGCTTCAACATAATCACCAGCGTATCCCCAATCACGTTTAGCGTTCAAATTGCCCAAAAATAATTTATCCTGTATCTCCAATTTGATGCGGGCTACGGCGCGGGTTATTTTGCGGGTCACAAAAGTTTCACCTCTCAACGGTGATTCGTGATTAAACAGTATTCCGTTAGAAGCATACATGCCGTATGCTTCACGATAGTTTCTTATGATCCAATATCCATACAATTTGGCTACAGCGTATGGGCTTCGGGGATAAAATGGTGTGGTCTCTTTTTGAGGAATTTCCTGGACCATTCCGTAGAGTTCACTTGTTGACGCCTGATACAAGCGCACGCTGTCTTTGAGTCCCAGGATACGGATAGCTTCCAATAGCCGGAGGGTTCCAAGAGCGTCCGAATTTGCGGTGTACTCGGGGGTTTCGAAAGAAACTTTGACGTGGCTTTGCGCCGCGAGATTGTATATCTCAGTAGGTTGAAACTGTTGAATAATCCTGATGAGATTGGTAGAATCCGTCATGTCGCCGTATTCGAGAATTAATCGTCTGCTGGGAAAGTGAGGATCTTCATAAAGGTTATCGAGTCTCTGCGTATTTATTAAGGAGCTTCTCCTTTTTACTCCGCACACTACGTAACCTTTGCGTAAAAGAAACTCAGTCAAATAAGCGCCGTCCTGTCCGGTCACTCCGGTTATAAGGGCCCGTTTATCTTCTATTTGTGCCATATTTTCAGCCTGAATTTGTTAGGAATAACTGCGGGAAAATTATGTTATCACTTCATGCGAACTAACGTCAAGGGAGTTAAAAATGGAGCAATGTAAACTTTATTCTCTTAGTACCTGTAGTCATTGTAAAGCTTGTAAGAGATTCCTCGGAGATTGCGGAATAGAATATGAATTCACCGATGTAGATTTACTTTCAGACGAAGATCGGAAGCCAGTTTTGGATGAAATTAAAGAGCTTACCTCCAGATGCGCCTTTCCGACTCTAATAATTGGCGAAAAAGTTATAGTGGGTTTTAAGGAACAAGAAATCAAAGAAGCCCTAGGTTTGAAATCATAAACAAGGGTGGATCGGACCTGGATGAGAATTCCCCAGAACCTGTGGATAACTTCTATGGTAACTTGTTAAAAGGGTCCACAATTTGTGAAAAATGGTAGCTTAAACACACATCGCGTCATTGTGTGACAATTGTTAAGCTGCTGTAATTACGGAGCGTTATAAGTGATGTTAAAATGGATATTTACTTTTAAACGCATCTACTAAGTATGTCTAGAGGTACCAACAGTTGTTGATAACCATTTCCGATTGCGACCTTCAAGCCGCTTCGTTAGATTTGAAAATAGCGGCTGAAGCTATAATGCATGGGGGAACAGTTATAGTCGGCACTGAAACCTTTTACGCTATAGCGGCGAATCCATTTATGGATGAAGCTGTGGAGAAAATATTTTCAATAAAGAAAAGATCTTTTCAAAATCCGTTAGCGTTAATCGCCTCGGACCAGAAGGTCGTTGATTCAAGAATCAGCGGTTTTTCGAAAATTGCTGAAACTCTCATGAAAGACTTCTGGCCGGGGAGCTTGACTATTTTGTTCGCTGGCCAAGTAGATTTCTCTAAATATGTTCGGAATGCTTCGGGCAATATAGGAATCAGGGTTCCCCCGATGTGTCCAGCGCGTCTATTGGCGGAAATGGTGGGTGGTTGGATAACTGCGACTAGCGCTAACCTTTCAGGAAACCCGACGCCTGTAAGTGTGGCAGATATCCCACCCGAAATTATTCATTCAGTAGATGTGGTTGTTGATTCTGGACCGTGCCCTGGAGGGCTTCCCTCAACAATTGTTGACGTGGCTCACCCAGGTTGGAAAGTCCTCAGAAACGGGCGCATTTCGAGACAAAGCATCTTCGAAGCGGTGGGGGAATCGGAAATAAATTAAATATTCTTGACAGAAACAACACATCGTCCTTAGAATGGCTACGTTATTGTTGGGGGATCGTCTAGCGGCAGGACGACGGGTTCTGGCCCCGTTAACCGAGGTTCGAATCCTCGTCCCCCAGCCAATAACAAAAAACGCAACTTGCCGACGGTTCACTCAATCCTGTTCCTAAAGTTTTTAAGGTTTCCAGACCTGCCGAACCTCTTTGGTCGGTGTCTCAGGCGCTCCGCAAACGCTAATTGTCTTGAACGATCAGAAATCTCACTTTTGGTAAATGCAAGCAAACACTGTACCCGGAAAATATCCTGATGATTGCGGTCCAATAGGTATTTACGCCCACATACCCTTTTGTCTGAGTCGTTGCGACTATTGTGGGTTTGTTTCATATCCATTTGACTCTGCGCTTGAGGCCCACTATGTTGAAGCCCTTATCCAGGAAGTCCGCGATCTCGAAAAATCCACCTTGTTCCCTGCCCATTCTTTTCCTGAATCTTTGGACACCATATATATCGGTGGTGGAACCCCAAGTGTTTTCAATCCTGTAAACATAGAGAAGATTATTGATGCCCTTAAACGAACGTTTAAGCTTATTCATCCTATAGAGATTACTGTAGAGGTCAATCCAGGAACGTTCTCCACAAATGAATTTCTCAAATTGCAGGAAGCCCAAGTGAACAGAATTAGCATTGGCGCACAGTCATTAAATGATCTCGAGCTTCGGTCAATGAACAGACTGCATTCATGTGAAGATTTCGTAAGAACTTTCATTAATGCCCGGGAAGCACGCTTCCAAAACATCTCCGTAGATCTGCTTGCGGGGTATCCTGGCCAGACGATCTCATCGATTATGAACAGCCTGGAACAAATTATTGAATTGGAGCCTGAACATATCTCAGTGTATATGCTCGAAATTAAATCCGGATCCAAGATTGAAAATCGTATCAGACTTACTCAAGAAGAAGTCCTTGATGATGATCTTGTGGCTGACATGTATGAGGCGATTTGTGACAAGCTTTGTTCCGAGGGGTTTGAACAATATGAGATATCTAATTTCTCAAGGATTGGAATGCAATCCAGACACAATCTAAAGTATTGGACGGATCAAGTTTTTTTGGGCGTTGGGCTTGCTGCTCATGGAATGACAGGAAGGACGCGTTACTCCAATGTTGCTGAACTGGACAGATACTTGAACTCAATTGCGTCTAGGCAGTCTCTGGTAGGATCTATAACTGAAATGGATCGCATTACCAGGTTCAAGGACGCCATGATAATGGGGCTTAGGTTGACCAGGGGCGTTGATCTTGCCTTTATGAGCCGGGAGTATGGATTCGATGCGCCTCGGTTCGTCAAGGACTCCCTGAACCATCTCGATGGCGCCGGACTATTCACCATCGAAGACAATACAATTAGGCTGACCGAGAAGGGCAGACTTCTGTCGAATATCGTCTTCTCTCAATTTATATAGAAATACCGAGCCATTAACAACCAACCATGTCGCGTGGCGAGCGACTAGTTTTCGGTCGTTGATTGACACCTCCCGTGAGGTCACATAGAATCTGGCAATTATTCTGAAAATAATTTTTCAGGTACCGTATAAGTCAGTAAAAGAGAGTTTCCAACATGGGGAAGCAAATAGAAAAGATAGTAGCCAAAGGTGTAGAAATTCATTTGGTCGACTCACCTAATTTGGATGTTGAATGGATCGGTATGGAGGAACCTTTGGTTCAGCTCCTGGCCTCCTGGTCGGATGATGGGGACGATCCTCCTATGCAGCCTCGAATTCTGGGAAAGCCGGGAGTAGGAAAGACATCATTGGCTATCACCGCCGCAAGGAGGATGAAACAGGATCTCTATGTCTTTCAGTGCACAGTGGACACTAAACCTGAAGATTTGATCATTACGCCTGTGATAGCAGATCAGGGCAAGATCCGATATGTAGCGTCTCCTCTAGTTACAGCAATGATTCGAGGTGGAATCTGTTTGCTTGATGAGGGTAACCGAATGAGCGAAAAGAGCTGGGCCTCGATCGCTTCGCTTCTTGATATGCGTCGTTCGGTATATTCAATAATTGCTGGTGTTGAAATTAAGGCCAAACCGGAATTCAGGGTATGTGTGACGATGAACGAAGACGCTTCAACCTTTGAAGTGCCGGAGTATATTTATTCCAGGCTACAACCCGGGATTCACATGGATTATCCTACACGGGACGAGGAATTCAAGATAATCAGGGATAAATTGGACGGGCCGAGTGACACGTTAATAGACCATGTGGTGAATTTACTTCAGGAATCTCATAATAATGATGAAGATCTGAGTGTCAGAGATGGCATGAACATATCTCGCTATGCTTACAGATTGCTAAAATTTCGACCGAATCTGTCTGAGGACAGCGCCTTAAACCAGGCAGTATTCCAAATTACAGGGGTTAGGCGTGTCGCTTATGATGGGCCAACACTGGTCTGACGTAGTCAGAGTGGGGCGGATTTCCCTGGTCGGTTCACTTGACTATCGTAGTGAATTCGCCTGTCAGGTTCGTTCGTTCATCGTCCATGAGCGGCCAGATGTTATATGCGTCGAGGCCCCGGTCGCTTTGCGTGAACACATTATCACCGCGGTCAAACGCCTCCCATACCATTCAGTGATCATATACGGAAATGATAACGATCAGTACATGGGGTTGATAATAGAGGGGTCTGATGGGATCTTTGAGGCTGTTCGATCAGGTTCGGAACTGGACATCCCGATTTGGTTCCTGGATCCATTGGCGCGCAACCGACGCGGATCATCCGAGAAAGTCCCTGACGCATTTATTATAGATCAAGTTGGTCAGAAGACATTCCTGGAGAGCCTGTTGGGATTATCCATGCAGGCTAGGTATGATCCAGACAATTCTAACCGTCAACTTTTTATTGCGGCTCGATTGCAGGAAGCCGCCAAAACCTGTGAACGAGTTTTTTTCGTCGGAAATTTGCTCACAATTAACTCAGTGGCGAATCTGTTGGAAGAGCCTCATGCAATACCGCTAATAAAACTTGAAAGCGCCAAAGCCGCGCTAGTTGCTCCGCTTCATCCCGACACCCTTAAAAAGGGATTCACAGATATCCCAAGAATCACGGAGGCATACGAGGACTGGCGCCAGGACCAGGAAACCGAGTTCCCGCTGAACCGCCACGAGCAGATAATCAGCCTCATGAAGGAGGCGATTGAGTATTATGCGAGGCAAACACGTCAGGAAATTCCTGAATATGTGCGCCTAACATGGGCCAAGTTTCTGCGTAAATGGTTGAAGGCCAAGGGGATGATCCTCCCCGATCTGTTCCATTTGGTTATTTCAGCCCGCGCTTCCATGGATGAGGACCTTGCCTATCATGCTCATGAATTTCTGTCAGGTTATACTTGGGAAAACGATCCCAATGACCCGGCGGCTGTCCAATTGGATGAAGATAGCCTCCATTATTTTGGACACACGATCACTTTGCATAAGAAGCTTCGATCCCTTTTTAAAGGGCCTAACCGACGTTATCGGTTGAAAGCTGTTAACTCACGGAAGTGGAAAGACCACTTAAAGCAAAAATGGGAAACCTCTGATCCTGACGAAATAGACATATGCTCTTTTCCACCGGAAGACGTCTTAATAGAAAAATGGGGTGAGTCGCTTGCAAAGCATGCCACCCACCTTATGCTAACCAGCCAATCGCATACTGAGCCTTTTGTTGCGGATATAGGAGGAGGGGTCGATGTTAGGGAAACTCTCCGGAGATTTTACGAAAATAGGATCTACGTTAAGAGTCATGAAGAAGGGTCCCTGGAATTTGGTTCAGTGGTAATAATATTTGACGAAGATCCTGAGCGCGATAGATTTCCTTTTGAAATGACCTGGCTCGGAGAGCATTCTCAGGAATCCGACATGGCTTTTTATTCAACTCCACCTGGAAGGGATGTCGTGGGTCCAGGCATAAGCAGGATGGAGTATGGTGGGCTCATGCTTTCTTATCCTCCGCTGAGAATATATGATGTATGGAAAGACCCAACGTTCACTTTCGCTCCGACTCGCCATGAGAGGCTTCTCGTGGCTGGGATCGCTTATTCAGAAAAACCGGGGATTGTTTACGCTGCCCGTAAGCCGCCAGCCGCGCGCTGGAAGAAGCTTGCCAAGAGTATGGGCAGACGGGTGGTGTATATCCCCCTTGGATCATTGAATCCAATTCACGTTAGCAAGATGCGAACGTTTCACATGTTAAAGAACAAGGGGGTAAGAAACTATGCGAATGAGTATCTTAAAAGTTGATTTTACCGAGTTTGATAATCAGGATAAGGTGTTTTGCCTTCCAGATTGCGCCAAAACCCGTGTTAGCCAAAACCCGTTGACATAACTGCTTCGAGACGTTAGTATGGCTTTCGGTTGCCGAGGTAGCTCAGCCGGTAGAGCAGAGGACTGAAAATCCTTGTGTCGATGGTTCGATTCCGTCCCTCGGCACCATGAAAAGACCAAGGATGTCAATAACTTCCCGAAACACAATCTCAGAAAACTGACTTATCCATATCCTAAAATCTAAAAATGCTCACATCTTCCAGTTTTCAGCATCTATTTTTCCGCCTTAGACGCAACTAGAATTTGGGTTAACCCATTGTCGTAAGTGAATTTGTCGATAGCAGCGACAAGTTCATTATCATCAATAAACCCATATCTTTCTGAAACATCCAAAGTTCGGTCACTGTGGCCTAGAATCATTTCCCTAATCTCATGGTCTAAACCGCTTCTACGTGCATTCGTTTTCCATGTATGCCTTAGGTCATGAAATCTCGGTCTGGGGGAATCCCAGTTGAGCTTATCCAATGCTCTAAACCATGGATGTTGAAGTGAATCATAGCTTATAGGATGTCCATCAATCTGAAATAATAAATCGTCATTTAAGGACCTGACTTTTCCAATTCGCTCAAACACTTGAACCACATCCACAAGAATAGGAACACGCTTAGATTTTCCCTCTTTTGTCTCGGTTGAGTGAAAAGTTATTATCCTTTTTGTGAGATTGACATGTGACCATCTCAGCCGGTGAATCTCACCTTTTCTCATTCCACTTAGGTAGGGAATCTGTATGATGTCCTGGAACCAAGTAGGGCATACATCCCTTATCCTCTTTACATCTTCAAGACTAAGATATACCTGTCTCTGACCAGACTTTTCAGATAACTTCTTAATCTGACGACATGGGTTAATTTCGATAACCTGATGTTCAACCGCTACTCGGAATACACCTGACAATGCCGCTAATTCTCGATTAATTGAGGCGTTTGAAGCTCCCTGGCTAGTCCTATGACTTCGATATAGCTTTAAATCAGGTATCCACAGTTCCTTTAGAGGCTTAGATTTTCCAAGGAACTTCACCAAGACACCTCTATTCCAGTGGTGGCAAGTGAAGGTATTTACGAGCCTCTATTATAGCCAAAATATCATCATTTCCTAGACCAGCAAGAAAATGGTCAACGTCAGTCCACGACCACGACAGATTGGACGGCATAGCTTCTAGGGCCGCTACAGCATCAATCCCACATCCTTTAGCCAGTAAACCATAGATAGTCTTACCGTGTTTGATTGAATTAGATTTGGCTTCTAAAAATGCTTTGAGAGTTTCCATTTTAATCACGATCCTATTCTATCGTTCAACCACAAGTACCTCTGAATATCCGAACACTCTCCCCAATGGAAGGTTTAGCCTTATGTCGAGGTCGAGGCTGT
>CAWCTI010000028.1:0-15748 GCA_963798475.1 uncultured delta proteobacterium | reverse complement strand
AAGCATCATGCTAATATTATTTACAATTTTATCTACCCAGTGAGATGGATAAGTCTCACTGAGGTAAATTATATCATAATGTCTAAGACCCCAACTCCACACCAACGCATCAGCTTTACATTCGGCTGACTCTTTGAATCGAGCCCTCGCCCCGCGTTCCAGAGGCCATTCATCCTCAGGAGGAAGTTCCGCTGTGACATGCCCTAATTCTCTGGAAAAAAGCCCCCAAGAAATGGTCTTCAGCCCAGTCCTGGGCTTCGTTACAGATGTTTAATGTATAGGCCAGACCATTTGAAGACCGTTCAGCTATAGTCCTCATCCCAAACCGTAACTCGGGGTCCGGGACTATCTTAATAGATAAAATTCGTGATCCATTGAGGAAAAGATTCAGGATTTCCAGCGGAAGACTGTCAAACGCTTTGATAATTCTGTATTCAGTCACATCAATTCTAGATTTGTCAGGCTTTATCCCCTTAAAGTCCAGTCTCCTCTCCACGTAATCGGAAACAGCATGATTTACTTCGACCACAACTACCTCTAATCAATAAAACTTCCTGTCATTACCATAAATTAGTAAATATCTTTGAGTGGGTTAACTGAATCCGACTAGAAACGCTAACAGGAGATTCATTTTCCCATTTCTGGAGCAGACCTACAAATTCCTTGTTAGACGGATCCATCGCAATAGCTTTCCGTAAAATTAGGATAGCGGCAGCGTCTTCATTTAGAACTTTATGGACTTCCGCAAGATTTCGTGTCAACTCCGGTGTTGTCGCGTCACCCATAGACACAGCCTTTTCGGCAAATTTCTTCGCCTGCGCTGGATTCCGAATCGATTGATCATTAGCGGTGGCCATAAGAAGCCCAAGCGCCGAGTAACCCGGAGCGAACCGTTTGTCGAGTTCAATCGATTTCTCCAAATCCTTTTTTGCCAGTCCATATTCTCCGAGTTTGGCATAGGCTGTTCCGCGATTCTTTGGACAACACGGGAGAATTTGGATTCATCTCAATTACTTTGCTGAATTCGTCAATAGCCTTTTCATGGCGACCTTTTCCGCTGAACGCCATGCCTCGGTTGTGATAGGCTGATGCAAACTTGGAATTGATCTCAATGGCTTTGTCGAAATCATTAATAGCTTGATCAAAATGCTTTTGACGCATATAGGCTACTCCACGATTATTGTACACCATGGCGTTGGATGGGTCTAATTTGATAGCCTTGTCGAAGTCTTGGATCGCTCGATCATATTCATTTTTTCCGTTTAGGGCAAATCCTCTGTTATTATAATATCTTGCATCATTAGGTTTCAACGCGACGGCTCTATCGAAGTCTTTTATAGCATCATCGTAATTATTGAGTCCGTTAAATGCGAAGCCCCTAGTGTTAAGCGCCTCCGAAGATGTCGGCTCCAATTTGATAGCTACATTCAGAGCTTCTACAGCGTTTGAATATTCGTTAATCGTGTTGTATGCGAAACCAAGTCTTGCAAACGCCGGGGCATAGGCGGGATCCAACTTGGTCGCATGGATCAGGTCTTTTATTGCGGACTTTGGATCACCCTTTTTTAGGTAGGCTTCCCCTTTCTTAGCCCAAGCCCTTACGGATTGAGGCGCCATCTTGACCGCATCAGAATATAGAGCTATGGCCTGATCAAGAGAGCCCGAGTCTTCGGCCTGCTGCCCTGCCCTGTAAGTATCCAAAAAGTCGTCCGCCCAGGTTGGACCTAGGTTCGACCCAACTATTAAAGCTATTGATCCAAAGACTATTAAGGTTATAATTTTCACAAGAACCGCTTCTCCAAAAGACACTTTTTTTAATCACCAGCGATCATACAGGACCGGATGTTTAAATAAAAGTTTGTTGATTAACCTCATGAGGTATAACTATTTTAAGTGAATTGAGCAAGAAACCCAAAGGCTTCGCTCATTTTAATTTGTATTAATCATGCCATCGGAGACTCCTAAAATGGATTTACTTCAAACAATACGACAGCGACGGAGCGCAAGAAGTTTTCTCAACAAAAGCGTGGATAGATCAACACTGGAGAACGTGATGGCGGATGCGGCCAACGCCCCGTCAGCTATAAACATGCAACCATGGGAAGTTCACGTCGTCTCAAGTGAAGAAACTGCAAGGCTTTCCAGAAAATTATTGAAGAGGTTTAAGGAGAGTCAAATAACTTGCGGCCCAGGAACAACACAAAAAATCCCAGACAAGTTTATACAAAGAGCCAGGAGCGCAGCCGAAGGCATGACTCCTCTGATTGAAAAAATGGGAACCAATTTCAAAACATTCGTAAATACAGGAAGCTTGAAATTTTATGGGGCGCCGGCGGTTGTATTTGTGTTCATTGATGATAGCTTCCCGTCCCAGCGTCTAACGGATATTGGCTCTTTCCTGGGTTACCTGGTTTTATCTGCCGCGGGTCACGGCCTCGCCACATGCCCGATTGGACTTGTAACATCATATGAGGATGTGATCAAAGACGCTCTGAATGTCTCTGAAACCAAAACATTAGTAATATCCGTAGCGATAGGTTACCCGGAGTGTGACGCGCCGATAAACCAGTTTAGATCAGATAGGGCAAGCTCAGACGAGTTCGTGAGATGGATCGGTTTTTAGAAACCATCCCTCATAGAGTCGGCCAGGACACCTTTATCAAGAAATAGAATACGTTTCGATTTTTTGGCTGCTCGTGGATCATGAGTCACCATTATTATTGTTTTCTCAAATTGTTCGTTAAGCTGCCCGAGTAGATTTAGCACATCGGAGGCAGATTTCTTGTCCAAGTCCCCAGTAGGCTCATCTGCGACGATCAACAATGGGTCCGTCACGATTGCTCGGGCTATGGCGACTTTTTGTTGTTGTCCACCTGATAACTCAGATGGGAAATGCTCCATACGGTCAACAAGTCCGACCGCTTCTAACGCCGCAATAGCGTGTTCTCGCCTCTTTGTCCTTGATAAGGAAGTCAGCAGCAATGGCAGCTGTACATTCTCTAAAGCATCCAGGACCGGGATCAGATTATAAAACTGAAAAATGAACCCGACATTGGATGCTCGCCACCTGCTTAGTTCTGACTCGCTTAAGGTTGTGATATCGACTCCTCCGACTATTAATCGACCACTATCAGGTCTGTCAATTCCAGCTATCATATTTAATAGCGTTGTCTTTCCGGAGCCGGAGGGTCCCATGAGGGCGAGAAATTCTCCCTGGCCTACGTTAAGGCTTATGTCAAGCAGCACTGGAATTTCCTGGGTCCCACGTGTGTATAACTTTGACAATTCACTAATTACTACTAAATCTGGTTGTTCCAAACGAAACAGTCTCACTCCTTGACTTTGACTCTTCTACCATCAGCCAAAAGAGAATCGGGCTTTAGAACAATAGTGTCTCCTTCTTTCAGGCCGGACAGTATCTCGGTTGTTTCATCCCATGAACGACCCGTAGTGATTTGCTCAACTCTTGCCCTGCCATCCCGGATCCCATAAACAATTTTGGATGTCCCCATATTCAATATCGCACTTGTTGGAACTCCCAGAAATGCCATATTTTCTCCTTCCTTTAGCGGCCGTGAAAGGAATGACACTTTTGCGCTCATTTCTGGCAACACTTTTTCACTAATCCTGTCAAATTTGATTTTTGCAAGGACAGTGGCTTTGGATCGATCAGCAGTCGGCACAATCATGTACACTTTTCCCTCAAATCTATCATTAGGAAACGCGTCGAGGCGAATCTCCGCAGGACCTCCTACCTTAACCTTTTCGAGGCTTGATTCCGAAACATCAACTTCAACCATTAGAGACTTCATATCCGCCATTGAGACAACTGAGGCTTTGGCGTTCAACGATGCCCCCATAGGGGCGACGACTTCTCCTTCTTCCGCGCTTTTTGTTAAAATTACTCCGTCAAATGGCGCACGGATATATGATTGATCCAAATTTACCTCGGAAACTTTTACAGCCGCCTCAGCCTTTTCAACCCGAAATTTCGCCGATCGGTACGCCGCCTTGGCTTTTTTGTACCTGGCTTCAGCCGAATCAAAAGCCTGCGCTGAAACCGAACCGGACTCTTTTAAACCCTTCTGGCGGTTGAAATTTAGAGTAGCGTCTTCCAGTTCCGCATCAGCATTGTTAAGATCGGCGCGTGACACACTTAGGCTTGCCTGAGCTTCCTCGAGCGCAGCTTTTAAATCGCTGTTTTCTAACTGCGCCACAATGTCCCCCTGTTTGGCGAATCTACCTTCCTCTACGTATAGATGTTCAATCCTTCCAGTAGCTTTGGACGAGACAGCGGCCTTTCTTTGAGCGACGACGTAGCCACTTGCGTTGAGAATCGTCAGGGCCCTCGAAGGAAAGGTCATAGATGCCTTAACCATATGAACTTCCAGAGGAGGTTTAAGCCAGTTAATCCAGAGCCAGTAGCTTCCCGTTCCAACTACGGCTAATATCAACAATGAAAAAAAGATGATTCTTTGTAAGGGAATTCGTTCTCGCTTTGTACCCTTTGATTCCAGACTAATTTTCAGTTTGGTAAGATTTTCAGAAGACATTTTTGTAATAATCCACGCCAACAATGAAACGAGGAGATTTTGACAGCATCGATTTTTTGTGAGAGCGTCCGTTGAAGGATCGGGTGTTAGGTGTTAGTATCAATTTCAAGGTATTGATTCCTGCTAATTATTTTTCGAGATACAGGACCTGAAGAATATTTTTGATTAGAGGAACTCCCTAAACTCATGCGGTCAAAAATCCGGTTATTCCCTCGTATTTTTCTCACTGCTTTAGGCTTGATAGTCTTCACTCCCCTTCTTACGCCACCGATTCTATTATCAAACCTGTTTACTTCATCCGGCGCTCCGGCGTATATAATGATGCGCTGGTGGGCTTTAATAATATCTTTCCTCATGGGACTGAAGTTTTCAGTCTTCGGAATTGAAAATATCAATCCTGGTCAATCTTATATTGTTACACCCAATCATCAGGGGAACGCCGACATTCTGGCGCTTGTAACAAGCCTCCCTGTTCGGTTTCATTGGGTCATAAAGAGAGAACTCCTTCGGATCCCAGTTTTTGGCTGGGCCTTGGCAGGCACAGGGGCAATTGCGATAGACCGATCAAACAAGGAAACAGCCGTAGCCAGTCTGAACCAAGCCAAAAACAAATTATCAAATGGCTGGTCAATGTTGATCTATCCTGAAGGTACGAGAACACCGGATGGAAACCTTCTCCCTTTCAAAAAAGGGCCGTTTATGATGGCGGTCCAAACCGGACTACCAATCTTGCCTGTCACATCCAACGGCGCATTTAAGATTCTACCAAAGAAAACTCTCGCCTTTCGCCCAGGGCGAATAACTCTAACAATTGGAGAGCCCATAATTACAGAAGGGCTGACAGAAGATGATGTTCCCTGGTTGATGGAACAAACTAGAAGCGCAATCGAATCTAACTTGTCGAATGATTATGATCCATTCAAAGTATAGCAATCTCAATCCAGTATCATCCCGGCCAAACCTCGAACTAAATCCACAAAAGTGAATGTTGATCGGCGCGGGGAGAAGCTTAAGACTTTGAATAAGAATGATTAGTCTTCCGTTTCCAGTTCTTCCAGTGGTTCTCTGCCATATTTTCTGACAAAACTTTCCTGTGCCATTTTGTAGGCGTGTTCAGCCCCACCAAATTCTTTAATGGTGGATAGCGCGCTTTCAAGCGTCTGTTTAGCCTTGACTAGCCTTAGAGCGTCTCCATCTCGGGCAGTCTGATCCACCCATTCCAGTGCCTTCAAAATTTCTGATTTGTTCATGTATTTGTCCTCAATTTCCTTTAAAAACATTAATGATTTTTCTATGCGCCAAAGACGTTAATTATAAACTATTTATATTCATTCCTCTTTTAGAGTGGCGGCGGATGGCGCGCGTACAAGCTTTAACGTTGGGTATAGGGATGAGACAAAACAGGCCACCAAAGTCAACAACAGGGCCTCTACAAAAATCCACTTATTGATTGTAATATCTATAGTCCAACCAAACGATCTGTAATTAATAGCGTACACTATTATATACGTAAGTAACAGCCCACATACTGAAGCGATTAAAAAAGACGCAAATCCCATTATAAGGCCCTGGTAAATGTTCATCCTGCCAATTTCTAAGGATGTCAGGCCCAGATATCCGAGAACTCTGATCTCTTTGGACCGCTCCAGGAGTATGGCCATCATAGCCGTGGCTACACCGAGAAGGGCCACCAAGAGCGAAACACCCTTTAGCGTACTTGTGGGTGCAAACGTTTTGTCAAAAATTGCCAGAATTCGTTCCCTCATATCATTATTTGAAACGATGGTTCTCTCAAGTCCCTTGAATTGAGCCGCCAATGACTTCTTGACTTCTTCTCCGGAAACACCTGGCTTGAGGAAAAGAGCAATAGATTGCACTCTGTCATCCTTCCAGACCTTTTTATAAACAGCCCTATCCATTTGTATCGTGCCCTGATCAGATGAATAGTCCCTGGTTATGGCTACAACCGGGAATTTCCGAAGGCCGTCAGGAGTATCCAGAGTCAGCGAGTCTCCCACTTTGAGATTGAATTTGAATGCCAGAGACTCTGAAATGAAAACCGCTCCCTTTCCTATTTTCTTCCAGGCTCGACTCTCGTCGCCTTGAATAAAGATATACCTGGCTTTACGTTCGAGTATTTCAGATTCTATGATTCTAAGTTTAACGGGCTTATCATCGAGGTAAACTTCATAAGTCGCATAACGTTCCACTGAGTCTATTCCAGGGTCACGCTCAGCTTCATCAATCAGGTCCTTCGGCAGTGGATGGTCCCACTTTGTGGTATCCGGCGATATGTACAAGTCTCCTTTGAGAGCTTCATTAAGCCAGGCCGAAACAGAAGTTCTAAAACTGTAAATCATTGTATCCACACCAATGGTCATGGATAGCGCCACTGCCAGAGCTGCTACCGCTATACTAGTACGGCTCAGAGAAGCGCCAATGTTTCTGGCGGCCAAAAATCCCTCCATTCTGTTGGAAAATTTCTTGAATACCAGACCAAGGTAATATGTGAATGGACTCAGAAATCCTGGAGTAAACAAGGCAAACGCCGTTGTCATTCCAAACGCCGATGCGAACCCCCAGAAGATCGAGCGCTTTGAAGCCCAGGCGGACAACACGGAAAAAATAAAGAACAAGGCGCCGAGGATGAACAGATAGACCCTCAAACTTTTGGCTTTGTCTTCAATACTCTGTCGCTTCAATCCCAGCACTGGAGGAGTTATAGCAACTTCGAGAGCGGGAATGGCTCCCCCGACAAGTGTAGCGAGAAAACCTACCGCCAGCCCTCCTTCCACAACTCTTCCTGTCAATTCAACGTGTAAGACATTCACTTGAAAATAAAGCTGGCTGATTGTAGAGGACACTTTCCCTATACTGTAATAGGCCACTGAAAAACCGAATATGATACCTATTAGGCTTCCAAAAGCGCCCAAGACAATGGACTCTATTAAAAATGCGAGAACGAGATCCCCACGATTGCACCCTAATGTCAGCAATAGCGACATGTCTTGACGTCGGGAAAGAACTGAAAACATTGAAAAATTATATATTAGGAAAACACCTACGAATAGGGCTATTAGACTCATTGCCGCCAGGTTCAGTTGAAAAGAATACAACATCGCCGTTAAAGTGGATTTTCTTGAATTTGCGTCCGTGACTTTGAGACCTGGAGCCAAATTTGGAAGCGCTGAGACGCCAGGCCCATCGATCATGAGATCTATCCTATCCAATCGACCGACGCGACCAAAAACATCTTGAGCGGAGGAAATATCCATAACAGCTAGATTTTCATTGAGTCCACCTTCGATACCTTCCGGAAGAGGTCCTAAGATTCGAGTCTTTTTCTCCACGCCTGCGTCCAGGACAGTTAAGAAGTCCCCTTTCTTGAGATGGTAGCGTTTCATCAAATCCCCCGCGATGAATGTCCCGGGGTGATTACCATTCAAGAATTCGGACATCTCCTCTTTGTTCGATAGTTTCGGTATCCAGCTTCTAAACGGCGCGTCTAGAAAAGGATCCACCCCCAAAAAATGGATTGGTTCTGATTCTGTTTCCAGTGTATTGGCAATAACGTCGATTAAAGGAGTCGCAGCCTTAATTTTCGGATTTGCCCATATTTGTTTGAAGTATTTCTCATCTATCCTACCGAAAGTTGAAATGATGGAATTGGTCGCTCTACCTGAAAGAAAGTCTACAGAGGATTCAAAAGAGGCTAATGCAGAATCATTTATTAATTCTACCGCTACCACAATGCCGACCCCAAGGGAGATCCCGACCAGGCACAAGACTGCAAGCAGGGTATGTTTGCGGTAATATTTAAAATTAAACCGTAAGAGTGTCTGCGTTGTCATTCATAGGAGCGATCATAAACTGCATGTTAATATTTGTAACCTTTGCTGAAATAACGCTTTAGTTAGCATAATTGTCTTCGATCAGGAAACCAGACCGTAGCCTATAGTGTCTTGGGGCAAGCCATGCAGCGTCAGGGCTGTGCGTGACCATTATTAAAGCAGCGTTGGATTCCCGACAAATTTCATCTATCAGTTTTAGGATCCCATTTCCCGTAGCCTGATCGAGATTTCCTGTGGGTTCATCCGCTAAAATCAGTCTCGGCCTTTTAACTAATGCTCTCGCTATCGCGACACGTTGTTGTTCTCCGCCGGAAATGGCTTCAGGAAACTTCTTCCAGTAACCGTCCAAGCCCACTGCCCCCAACAGATCATGAGCCCTTGTGTAGTCCCTTATTCCCAGCAAATCCAAGGGAAGAGTGACGTTCTCACCAACAGTGAGAGTTGGGAAAAGATTGAAAGACTGGAAAATGAACCCAACTTCTTTTCTACGATAATACGCAAGTTCAATGTGGGGCATAGCAGTGAGGTCCTGATTGTCAAAAAAGACCTTTCCTTCTGTTGGAAAATCGATACCGCCGACAATATTTAGAAAGGTGCTTTTGCCGGAACCGCTTTTGCCAAACAGTATTACTCTCTCTCCCTCAAAGAGTTCAAAGTTAATTCCTGCAAGAGGGAACACCTCACATTTTGGGCCACTCGAATAGCACTTTCTCACATCGATCAGTTTAACCAGAGGGCCCATATGATCTACTCACACGCAAAAAGGTCGAAACGGTCTGGGTATCAAGGTGAGTCTATACACATTATCTACCCGTTCTTTTATTACTGGGTGATCCGATATTGTTCGAGTTTCCATATATTCTTTTTAGGCGTTTTTCAAAATACTCGCTTCTCTTTTTCCTAAAGACCATATAATCGGATTCAGCGGGCAACTTGTTATCGTTTACCAACAACCATAAATTAGTAACCGTTACCTGTTCCAGCACGAACCCCAGTCTCATACAAATCAGCTCTCCCTCCGAGAGTTTTCCTATGGCAGTATCCAAATCTCTGGCAGTGGGTTCGCAATATCGATAAATGGCGTCACGGAACGATGATTCACGCATTAACTCAATGGGGTGCTTTTTCCTTTGGTCCGCCAGATGTTTCGCGGCTTCGATTACCCGGTAAAAATCCCGTTTCATTAAAGGTATGCCATAGGAAATAATCTTATCGGCAGACGGTTTCAAAGCCAGAATCTTTTTTTTCTCCGCCGAAGAAAAAGCTATCGAAAACGGGAAAGAATTTATGTTTCTTTGAGCGTCCTGAAGCTTATGAACTTGCTCTTCCAGGAACAGCAAATTTTTTAAAGGCCCTCGTTCAGCCTGTTTAATAAAAAAAACAAGTGAAGGATATTGCCCAAGAAGCTTTTGGGTCACATCCTTATTGACTTCATTCAATTCATATCTAAGAAAAGCTTCGATGATGGGTTTGTTGTTATCTTTTACTAATTCCAGCGCTATTGTGGAATCCGATTGCTCCGCATATGAAGCTGATTGTGGAACCAATAAATTAAAAGAAACCACGGTCGCCAAAATGAAAATGACGCGATATAGACAGGTTATCCTGATTCTCATTTAGATGGTCCGTTCATTTTCTTGGCAGCCGTAACTCGCTCACTTATCCATTCGGTAAGTTCTCCGAAACCGGCTCCGGTTTTCGCGGATACAGGAAACATTTTTATTCCGGGGTTCATCGCTCTAACAGTTTTTTGGAATTCATCCATGTCAAAGTCAGTATATGGCGTTAGATCCACTTTGTTGATTAATAGAGCCTGAGATTCAGTAAACATCAGGGGGTATTTCAACGGTTTGTCATGGCCCTCCGGCACTGATAGAATCATCATTTTGATATTCTCTCCCAAATTAAATTCAGCCGGACAAACGAGATTACCAACGTTCTCAATTATCACTAGATCCTTGCCTTCTATCCCCAGACCTGCACAAGCCGCTGTGATCATATTGGCGTCTAGATGGCATGCGCCATCCGTGTTAATCTGGACAACGTCCACGTTCCTTTCCTGTATTTTCCGCGAGTCTACGTCTGAGGCTATATCCCCTTCAATGACACCTATTTTGAAATCAGCGGAAAGGTTTTCTATCAATCGCAGTATTGTGGATGTCTTCCCAGCGCCCGGCGCAGCCATCAAATTGATTACAAACGTGTTATTAATTTCAAACGCTTTCTTTAAATTCAATGCTAGCGCTTCATTGACTCCCAAGATATCTTTGTTCACATTTATTGTCTTTACGGCCATCAAACTCTCCTTGCTTTAACTCGTTTCAGTCGTTTAGATTTCTGAATCGCCCTGACCGTCTGCAATGTATCTTTTTGACTTAGATATTTCACGTAAGCGCAACCTGTTGGCATCCAGTTGATTTGTCGAATGAAATGTTCATTCAACTTGATGCAATCCGGTTCAATCTCATGGCGCTTTTCGTAAATTTTGCACATTCTAGTGGTAGTGTCCAGGTAAACGCAGGGCTCTTCAGTATACACGATATGCCCATTACCCAAATCTATCTTTTCGTAACAGCACTTGGCGCATTTCAGGCATATCGCTTCCCATTCTTCATCAGTTAATTTATCTTTTTCTAGCATGTAATCTTTCATTTCATAGAATTGCCGTTTTTTTAAGTAAGTCCCCCATGATATTAACACGTTCCCTTGTATGTCGGCAATTGACCCCCGTGATTGTTTTATTGGGGATTTCGTCGTAGAAAGTTCTATACCGTTTTTTAACACCGCATTAACATTTTTTAACTCTTTCGTAATAAACACCTCGCATTTCATCGCGAGAATTCAATCATCGAATATTTCGTTAAACGCATGGGATCTCAACTGTTGTCCTTGGACGCAAAGACGCGAGGCTTCGGGCTTGGCCTAGTCATGAGCTTCGCCTGATTTGGGATACCACAAATTTTGTTTTGAATGGGAGGAAACATGAAACGGATTGGAGTTATATGCTTGATAGCCTTGGTGGCTATTTGCGCAGCGGCTCCAGCCTTCGCCTGGGAATTTGCGATGAAAGGCGATTGGGAATGGCGCTACCGCTACTGGACAAGGATTGGCAGTAACGACATATTTGGCTATATGGACGGCACGAATGTGAACCTAGGGTTGAACCATATCTATAATTTTCCAACTGCGGCTACTACGAACCGAATGGCCGCGAATTACGGCATATTGTCCGGGCAGAACAACTATGGTCCGGAAATGACACTCACCGACACTCGCGCGACCATTTTCCCAAAAATTAAGGCTAACAACGCCATTGATATTGAAGCCTCTGTCAACTTGACTTCTTTGGGAATTTGGTCTGGTGGGGACCCATACAACATCGCAGGCACGGGTACCCAAGGCACTTATCGAAATGTAGGATTTTACAATTCCATGTATGTCCCTATCAATGATGACCCGGCGGCGATAAACGTGCCCAATACGTTTGTGACGCTGCAATGGCTAAAGGCTACTATCCAATCCCCAATGTTGGAGTTCAGCCTTGGTTACAAAACTAGCGCAATCGGAATGGGGCTCTGGAAGCACCCAAACAGCCGGGCGTCTGCGTCTTTTGCCGTTGCCGCATATTATGGACCGTTTAAGATCAGCCTCGTCCCATATTTCAGCCGTAATCAGTCTGCGTGGATTCTGAATCCGATAGCGGGGAGCACGGCGACATCTCGAAACACTGGAGCTAGTTCGTCCCAAAGGCAGGCGGATCGTCGTAATTATTTTGATGCGATCGAGGGCGATATTGTTTACAGGAGTGGAGATGTGGAGATACAACTTCAGTCGGACTCCTACCGACAACCTAGCGCTCCAGCCATAAATGGGCAAGATCCCGTAGCACCAGGAACCATAGCAACTCCGTTCCGCGGTGGGGCAATCAATATTCAGTCAAGGCCATCGGAGGACGAGATTAGATACAGGATAGCTCTCGCTATGAAATATAATAATGGTCGCTTTTTCTTTAACGGTGAGGCTGATTGGTTTAATCGCTGGCGCTCCGGCAGAGGCGTCGCCGATCCAGCTACCGACCCCCCCGCAACTCCTTATTTAGTGCGAAACGGCAGGAATGACGCCGCATGGCTCTATGGAGCCGAGTTGGGAGCCCTTTGCGGGCCTTCAAAGATCACCCTGAATTATGTTCGTGCGACCGGTGAGGACCCAAGCACAAGGTTCACGAATGAAGACGCCGCTCAAGCAGAGCAAAGTTTATCAGCCTCTTACATGAAACAGTGGGCATACCTAATGTACTACATGTATGGAGCCGGCGACGGATGGGACGCTGCAGGATACGGTCAACCCACAAACATCCAGCATGTGGGAGGTAGGCTAGACTATGCGATCGCTGCAAACCTTAACCTTTTCGCAGTTTACGCGCAGGCCTGGCGCGACCAGCCGAATAACTACCGACTTGGCGGAGACTACAAAATTGGGGGCCAACTCTGGACAAACGACGATGTTCTGAAGGCTCAAACCGGCACCTTCGCGGGTCATTGCGTTCCGGCCAGCGCAAACGACATCGGATATGAAGTGGACTTTGGGGCCAACTGGAAGCTGTTGGAGGGGCTGACATGGAGCACGACCTGCGGTTTGTGGAAGCCCGGCAACTGGTGGGCTTACGCTTTTCCAAACACCGCCTATCTTTATTCAGGTGTTTATCAGGGCGGTACCCTCTCTGGCATAACCACCACCGCAGGGAATGAAACAAATGCCACATTCAACCTCGGCAGGGAAATTGACGCCTTGTTTGCTATGGAGACTACGGTTTTGATCTCCTTCTAAGACAACACAACCTGGATTGTGTCAGGAACTCTTACCGGGAAGTTCTTGTTTATTCAGTCTCACTCTTAACGCGCTCCTCTTTTGAAGAGGGGCGTGTTAGTTTAAGGATGTTAGACCTTGTCCATTTGAGCCTAAAGGATAAGAAGGTTCGAGGGTCCGGGCCGGGTGCCTGACTTCGTTTTTGACCTCATCTTAAAACGATTCTGGAGGAATCATGAACAAAAATGACCAAAGTGTGCGGGAAGCAATCGTCGAACTTACCGATAATCTCGGTACCATCGGCGTTTTTATGTTGGGTGAGGCGAGAGTTTTCCTTACAAAGAGTTGGGGCGCTTCACGAGAAGAATTTTACATTGCGGTTGATCAAGTGTCTCGAACCATGAAGCAGTCGGGCAAGCTGGCTGCGGACGACATTGACAGAGCGGCTGACAAAATCAAGCAGTCCTGGGATATCCTAGTTCAAGAAAAGACTTTGGACTGGGACGCGTTTTTAAATGAACTGAAAAATCGCCTTGCCGCCGTAGGAAATGTTAGCAAAGACACCTTTGATCTTTGTGTAAATCAAGCAGCGGTGACTCTTGAAAAGCAGTGGACAGCATTCGGCAGAATTGGCGAGAATCAGGCAAAATATGCTCAGGAGCAAATTGGATCCATGACCACTGCCATCAAATCTCAGTGGGAAGTGTATTGGGAAACAATGCAGAAAACGGGTAATAAGATTGATAGGGCGGTTAATGCCGCTTGGGAGGAACTTAAAAAATAGAACCGAGTTTTTTGAGATGTTTCACCTAACTAATTCCTAATCGTATTGAATTATTTACCAAACATTTGTGGCGCATCGTGAAGTCTGGGCTGTCCATCCCTCGGAGTACCAGCCAGTCCAGCCTAGTACCGTCTCCCTTGGACAGCCCAACTTTTTATAGTCTCACTTTTTTCGAACAATTCTTCGACCAGAAATCCGGGTTAGTCTAACTTGGACTTCGGTCTTTTTCGAGCACAAGGTTTATCAATTAATGCACTTCTAATTGAACTTTAACTCGATCTGAAAAATTGTTATCTACCATACTTTCAGGGCCGCTTGGGCGCTCTTTCGTAAAATCTACCAGCCGCTACCCGGTCCAATACCCTGGTGGCCCTCTATATCTCTTATAAGATGACGCAATACTACTCATTTTTCTTAAATGATCGGTATCGTATCTTCCCTTGGTTTGGGATTAAATTGGATCTCAAAATTCTCGTCCCGGACTCTTCCGAAAAGAATCCGCAACTGATCCGTTCAATTTGACAAATTCTTTCACAAAATTCACACAATAAATTGTACAATATTGGTGAAAATTCAACAATCAAGGAGGTCCGTTCATGGTCCATTATCAAGAGGATTACGAGCAATGCCCCAAAAATGCGAAAACTGCTTTGTTGCTGGCGTTGCTGTTAGGGCCCATAGGGATGTTTTACGCTACAGTCACCTGGGCGGCAATAATGCTATTCATGAACGTCATTTTCGGAGTGTTGACGTACGGCTTTGCGATCATAATTCTTTGGCCCGTAGGCGCGCGTATCGCTTATAAAGCCGTTCACACGCGAAATCAAAAATTGCTGCGACAAAAGAATGGCCACACGGAACGATTTTCTCTATTAACCGACAAACGTCCGCAGAGACTAATGGAGCGTGATTCAGGCACTGTGTACGTTGATGGCCCTACGAAGGCCCTTTCGCCAGGTCGGCAAAGGGACAAAAAAATCAGACATGGGAACGCCTTAATCAAGTTTGGGGTGGGTCTCATCCGTACGGCTGGGGGAAAATGTCTCTCAAATGATTTGACCAGAAATTGGTCCAAAACCGCATACAAAAAAATGGTCTCAAGTTTCAGCGCAAGAAGACCTTCGCAGATTTCCGGCTCTACTCTGGAGTTGAATGAAAAAGCTTTTGGCACCTTTGAATTGAGGCTGATAAGCTTGAAGAACCTGAGAGACAAAGGTTTGATAGACGAGCTGGAATTCAATAACAAGAAAAAAACGATATTAGATGAACTTTGACAAGAATACCGAAATTTTGATCATTGATCATCCCAATAGCGGCTAGCGTTTTTCTAATACGAGACTAAAGTGTTGACCGAGGAACGTATCCAAAAAAGCATACACGTTCTTGGATACGTTACTAAATTATCTTATAAAATCTATTCTAAGCTGTTTTTTATGTTGCTTAGCCTGAATCATTCTTTGAATCTGTAACCTACGCCTCTAACTGTTTCAATTAATTCTCCAATTTAACCTAGCTTTTTTCTTAAGCTAACTATCTGCACGTCGACGGATCGATCTGTAACCGGGTAATTGGTCCCTTTGACTGAATTAATAATCTGTTCCCGACTGAATACCCAACCCCGTCTGTTGGCGAGAAAATGAAGTATGGAAAATTCGCTGGCTGTAAGATTCACCAGCGACTCCTTTACACGAACCTCGTGACGAGGAGGATTTATGACAAGGTCGTGTGTTTTAATCGCGGATTTATCATCCGTA
>CAWCTI010000027.1:0-25991 GCA_963798475.1 uncultured delta proteobacterium | reverse complement strand
TGAGTATAGTCCCTAACAGCTAGACCAAAGTGTCCTGTGGCGGTCTTGCCGGGGAGTTCTGAAATATATTCGCCAGGCCCTAATAGTTTGATAATCGAAAGAGACAGGTCGGGGAATCGAAGTGGATCCGCTGTTTTCTCCTTGATAAGAAACTCCTCAAGCGCTTTTGAATCTGGATTATCGGGAAGCGTGAACCCATGATCCCCCGCAATCTCGACAATCCGTTCCCATCGTTTCGGTACACGCACTACTCTGCGGATTGACGGGAAATTCTTTGATGAGAGATAGCTGGCGATCACACCGTTTGCCCCTATCATGAAATCTTCGATAATGTCTTTTGCGCGATTCTTTTTATCCACTTCGATATCACGTATGTAGTCGCCGTCAAATATCGGTTTCGCCTCAATGGTTTCCAAACTAAGAGCCCCGTGAACATGCCGGAAACTCTTCATGCGCTGCGCTATTCCGTCCTGAATGCGAAGATTCTCATCAAGTCCTTTTACCGCGGCTATAGCATCAGGAATAGTTCCGTTTGCTTCCAACCATGCGGCGACGCTGTTGTACGCGAGTTTTGCATGATTACGGACAAAAGCCCTGTAGACATCGGATTCCTCAAGGGACCCATCGGTGCCAATCAGCATTTCAACAACTGTTGATAAGCGATCCTCCTTGAAATTCAGAGATGTCAGGTCGGTGGAGAGCTCTTCAGGGAGCATTGGGAATATCTGAGCCGCTGTATAAACAGAAGTGGTGTTGTGGCAAGCGTGTTCGTCAATGGCTGACCCATTTTTTACGAGCGAGTCCACGTCAGCCACAGCGACAAGAATCTTTACTTTGTCCCCCGGTACTGCCTCGGCGACGCTAAGCTGATCCAGATCACGGGAGTCATCGTTGTCAATAGAAGCCCAAAGAAGGTCCCTTAAATCACGAATTGGATCTCCGTTCATTGCTGCAGGCACCTTCATTTGGCTAAGTTCAGTGAGCGCTTCTTCAGAAAAGTCGGGGAGAAATCCTCGTTCCAGCATCGCTATCCGGGCGATGTTCTGTAAAATAGCTCGGTGCTGTTTATCATTTGTATTCATCAAAGATTACTTTCATCTTGACACCAAGGCCCATTGGGACCAGGCTTATTACTCAATCGTTTGCGCGATAAGAGCGAAGGTGTCACAAGGATGCTGATATGATGTTCGAGTTCATCTATTGTTGTCCCTTACGAACACGTGGATTTCTGAAACCTTGCGCCACGCTCCCTGTTCTCACCTTGCAACATCTTCTTCAGTGCGTCAGGTCGTGGCAGTTTCCGGAGGCTTTCTCCTGCTCCTCCACCATGAAACCAGGAACATGCCTCCGCTGAACATGGAACCAATGCACCCGAAGATTTTGGTGCCTAGCTCGGCTAGCTTCTGCGTGTAGTCTACCGTCGGAGGAGCAGCGGGAGTCGCCGGAGCGGATTTAGCGTTCACCAGTTGCAGCATCGTCTGAACCATGGCCATTTCGTCCTGTAAATGCTTGTTCTCAAGTTCCTTGCTAGCCATTTGTCGCTGCAGTTCTTCGACCTGTTTTTTCAGCTTTTCTTGAGCTTCTTCATCGCCAGCGCCCATTAACATTTTGGAACGGACAACATCCACCTCATTTTGAATGCCCTCATTTTGCTTGCTGGCCATTTCTACTTTGGCCGTAAGCGCACCGGGATTCATAGCTGATTTAACAATTTTCAATAGGGGGATAGTGAATAAGACCATGAGGACTACAGTTATTACCAGTAGTATCGTCTGTTTAACAAAGAATCTCCTGTAACCACCATATTGTTGGTCCGATTTCATAGAATTCCCTCCTTAGTGAATTCTGATACCTCACGCTTCTGGCACGCGTAAGATATCGATTTTAACACAAGAAAGCGCATTTGGTATCAGTTTGTTTCGCCTGCCAGTATAAACGCTGCCCAGAAGAACGGGTGGTTGAAGATTCCCTTGCGTAGTTCTGCTCGGGCCAGTTCAAGGGCCTCTGGCTTACTCTTACCGGCTTTGATGTTTTGAAAGAAGCTATTTACAAGCTTTACTGAAGCTACCTCGGATACGGACCACAGACTCATTAATACTGATTTGGCTCCCGCGTACTGGAACGCCCTGCCCATACCCATCGTTCCCTCACCGGATACCCTCGTGCCCAAACCTGTCTGGCATGCGGTTAGGGCTACGATATCAGCGGTCATGTCCAAATTCATCACTTCGGTCATTCTGAGGTAACCATCTGTCCCCGGAGGAACAAGGGTCAGCACAAGCACAGGTTCCATGATTGGGAACAGGTCCTTACCAAAATACCCATGGGTATAAAAGACTATCTCGTCATACTTCTTAATGGATGGTTTTATATTCTGTAAGAAGTTATCCTTGTTGGCCTCAAAACCCCTTAAAATATGAGAAGAGGATGGGTTAATCCTGGCAAATGATTTCAGAAGCTCGTCGGCGAGTTGCAACCTCGGAAAATGAAGTCCACCCTTCTGGTTGGAGCCCTTAGCGCCCATTAGATTCAAACTCTTAAGTATTGAAGCTAAAGCTCCAGTGGGAGCTACTTTCTTTGGGGCCTTTGAATCACGTTGGTCGTTTTCACTGTATACAGGGTCAGCTATGACAAGCAGGTTACCAGCGCCAGCTTTGCCTTTGGAATGATTCCTCGCAAGAGTGAGGGCTGTAACTGACTGGTAATAAGAAATGCGGTTCCTGTTTCCGAAGAACTCAGATCCCGACACATATGGCAAGGATTTGTCGGTCTTTACCGAGCCAGCGTCATTCAGGGTTAGCATCTCGAATGGGATTGTTCCAAGGCAATCATCAGGAACAATGATAACTGAAGAGCCTTTTGGTAAAATATCAAGGACATCAGCCAGCAACAGATTCGAGAGTTCCCTGCCAGCGGCGAAGTTGAAGGACTTGAGTTTGGCATCAAGCTGTTCTTCAGGTTTCTTGCTTCCCGAAACCATCTCAAGTGGTTTCCTGTATTGAATTACCAACTTCTCAAGGTCATTTCTGGGTTTGGGTTTGAAAAGGGCCTTAACGAGTCTCTTGCCCTTGGATAGGTAAATAATTATCCCCCGATCTGTGACGTGATACTCAAGGACCCATTCGTTGTCATGCAGGGCGGTCTGTTCCAGATCCATTGGTTGGGGATATTTTGTTGCGGCAAACAGGGGATACTTCTCTCGAAGCGTTTTTATGTGGTCCTGAAGTTTAGCTTCAAGCTCTTTAAGTTGGGGTTCAATTACTTCGATTACAAGTTTATTTCCTTTCTCATAAGCTTCTTGTCTAGTTTTCTTGAGGGCGGAGAGTTTGTTGTTGAGGTCCTCATCCTGCTTCTTAACTTCAGATGGAATGTCAAAACTACCACTGTCTGATCGTTTAGACATTGATTCGGCGAATATGCGGGCCTTGGTGTACTCTGAAACCTTGAGAGCTTCCTGAGGCTTGCCCATCCTTAACAATACTCTGGCAAGGCCATCATAAGGGGCTGTTCTCAGAAAACCCTTTACCTTAACATCGAAGAATTTCTCCCTCTGGTCCCGGCTCAAAGATGACCTAACTTCTTCCGTAAGATCCACGGCCCTGTGATAATTATCCACGGCTCCTTTGTCGTCACCCAGTTGTTCGTAGGCCATGCCGAGACCGGTGTAGGATGCAAAAAGCACGTCTGAGTCTCTGTTATTTTCAGCCCATCGTCGGACCTTCAGATAGTAGTCAGCAGCCTTGGAATAGTCTCCTTTTAGCAGATTGAGTCTGCCAAGTGACACATTATATCCTGCCTCAACAATGAGAGGCTCGGCCATGTCCGGCTGACCCATGTCAAGGTATACATTACCGATGTTTTCTTTGCAGCCTCTTGTGGGAACGCCAATTTCGGCATTGATAGTGTTGGCTTCCTGAAGGTGTTTTAGGGCTTCTTCAACCTGTCCCATCTCGGCGTACGTAATCCCCATACTTGACAAAGTGCTTGCTATACCATGTTTGTCCTTGAGGTTTCTACGAATTCTTAGAGAGGTCTGGAAATTTTCCATGGCCTTGTCATCCTGGCCCCAGGATTTGTACACAAGGCCAAGACCTAGGAGGCATCTGGACTCTCCGGTCGGGTCATTGAGACGACGGCTGATGGCCAAAGATTTCTCGTAGTATTCAACAGTCTTGACATACTGGCCCCAGGATTTGTACACAAGGCCAAGGTTGTTCAGAGCCAAGGCCTCCCCGGCCGGGTCATTGAGACGGCGCTTGATGGCAAGAGATCGCTCGTAGTATTCAGCCGCCTTATCATACTGGCCCCATAAATCGTAAACATTACCAAGACCAATGAGGCTACTGGCCTCTCCAGCCGGGTCATTGAGACGACGGGCTATGGCAAGAGATTGCTCGTAGTATTCAACGGCCTTATCATACCGGCCCCACAAATCGTAAACATTACCAAGGTTGTTCAGGCATATAGCCTCTCCGGCGGGGTCATTGAGACGACGGGCTATGGCAAGAGATTGCTCGTAGTATTCAACGGCCTTATCATACCGGCCCCAGGATTTGTAAACAATGCCAAGGTTGTTCAGGCATATAGCCTCTCCGGCGGGGTCATTGAGACGACGGGCTATGGCAAGAGATTGCTCGTAGTATTCAACGGCCTTATCATACCGGCCCCACAAATCGTAAACAATGCCAAGGCTGTTCAGGGCTAAGACCTCTTCAACCGGGTCATTGAGACGACGGGCTATGGCAAGAGATTGCTCATAGTATTCAACCGCCTTATCATATTGGCCCCAGGATCGGTAGACATTGCCATAGTTGTTGAGAGTTACTGCTTCTCCGACCGGGTCATTGAGACGGCGCTTGATGGCAAGAGATTGCTCGTAGTATTCAACCGCCTTGTCATACCGGCCCCAGACAAAGTAATCAAGGCCAAGGTTGTTAAGGCAAGAGGCCTCACCAGCGGGATCATTGAGACGACGCCTGATGGCCAGGGATTGCTCGTAGTATTCAACCGCCTTATCATACTGACGCCACAAATCGTAAATATTGCCGAGGCTGGAAAGGCTACTGGCCTCACCAGCGGGATCACTGAGACGACGGGCCATGGCAAGAGATTGCTCATAGTATCCCGCCGCTTTATCATACTGGCGCCAGGATTTGTAAACAATGCCAAGGTTGTTTAAAGTTGGCCCCTCGCCGGCCGGGTCATTGAGACGACGGGCTATGGCAAGAGATTTCTCGTAGTATTCAACCGCCTTGTCATACTGGCCCCAGGATTGGAAAACATTGCCAAGGTTGTTTAAAGTTGGCCCCTCGCCGGCTAGGTCCTTGAGTTGACGTTTGATGGCAAGAGATTTCTCGTAGTATTCAACCGCCTTGTCATACTGGCCCCAGGAATCGTAAACAATGCCGAGGTTGTTAAGGCATATGGACTCTCCTGCCGGGTCATTGACACGGCGGGCTATGGCAAGAGATTTCTCGTAGTATTCAACCGCCTTGTCATACTGACCCCAGGATTTGTACACAATGCCAAGGTTATTAAGGCATCTGGTCTCTCCGGCCAGGTCGTTAAGACGGCGAGCTATGGCAAGAGATCGCTCATAGTATTCAACCGCCTTGTCATACTCACCCCACAAATCGTAAACATTGCCAAGGTTGTTCAGGCACTCTGACTCTCCTGCCGGGTTACTGAAACGGCGAGTTATGGCAAGAGATTGCTCATAGTATTCAACCGCTTTGTCATACTGGTGCCAAAACTTGTAAACAAGGCCAAGGCTGTTCAGGCATCTGGACTCTCCGGCCGGGTCATTAAGACGGCGGGCTATGGCAAGAGATCGCTCGTAATATTCAACCGCTTTGTCATACTGATGCCGGTTTCTGAGGAGACGAGCGAGGTTGTTTAGGGTTATTCCTTGCCACCTGCGATCCTTCATCTCTATTCGGATGGCGAGCGCTTTTTCGTAATATTCCGTAGCCTTGTCATAGTCTTTCCGGGGCGAATCCGAATAGACGTTGCCGAGGTTATTCAGGGAAGCGGCTTCAAGACTTCGATCCTTGAGGTCCATTGCAAAGGCAAGTGATCTTGTGAAACATTCCTCAGCCTTGTCGTACTCATTCCGAGATCTGTAGATGTTGCCCTGACCATGTAGAGCCAGTCCTTCGCCCTTGCGGTCCTTGGCCTCGATCGCCATGGCGAGAGACTTTGTGAAACATGTCATAGCCTTGTCAGATTGATTTACCCCTCTGTAAATGTCACCCAGGGCAATCAGACTTTGTGCTTCTCCTCTCCCGTTCTTTTCCTCGGTCGCAATGGCGAGTGCTTTCTCACAGTATTCCACAGCCCTGTCGTTTTGACCCCAATAATAATAGACGACGCCAATATTACTCAGACTATCGGCTTCGGCCTTCCTGTCCTGAAGATCCCTTGCAATAGTCAATGCCTTCTCCAGGTACTGCACCGCCTTTTCATACTGACCCCAGTCTCCGTACAACACACCTAGGTTGCAAAGCGTTTGTCCTTCGCCCCCGCGATCTTTGTCTCCGGTTGAAATGGTGAGAGCTTTTTCATAGTATTCCAAAGCCTTGTCGCTCTGGCCCCAGCGCATAGAGATTACACCGAGGTCATTGAGTACCTCGTCCAATCCCCTCTTTGTTCCCACCCTTCTCAAAAATATGCAGCGCCTGCTCGTATTTCTCAACGGCTCTTCGCAGATCCTCGTTTGCTTGCGCCTGTTCTTGAAATCTCAGAGCATCATCAAACAGGGCTTGCCCTTCTTCCTTGGTTTGGGCAAAGATTGACCCTGAATTCAGGAAAACCAGCGACCATAGCAAAATAAAAGCGAGGAGCAATTTTTTCATGACAATCCATTTAATCAGCGTGGCCGTTTTGAATCGTGGGCATGTTGATCAGATCCCCGAAATATATGGCTGATTATCTTCTCAAAGGCCCGCCAATAAGGCTTTTGTCTATTTAAGGTTTAATATCTTCCAGTGCTTTGAGTTGTGTTTTTGCGTCCTCATAACCCTGATCAGCGGCTTTAAGGATTTTTTCATTCGAATACCTACACTCAGCGTCGCCGGTCTTGAATCATGGGCGTTGATCAGATTCCAGAGATTTAATGCCCTAATTACCAACTCAAAAACGATCAATAAGGACTAGGCTAATGAGGTTGGATCTCCTCCAAGGCCTTCAGGCTCTTTTTCGCATCCTCATAACCCTGATCAGCGGATTTTTTAAACCATTTCTTAGCTTCGTTAAGATCCTTTTTTACCCCTAGACCGTCTCTATAATGAATTCCAAGATTGTTTTGCGCAACACTGTTACCTTGTTCAGCAGCAAGGAGGTAGTACTTGTTGCCCAATTTGTAGTCTTGAATTACCCCTCGGCCGTTTGAAAACATCCATCCCAGGTCCAATTGTCCATTGTTGTTGCCTTGGGCTGCGGATTTACGAAACCATTTCACCGCTTCCGCGTCGTCTTGCTGGACTCCCTTTCCATCCCGATACATATCACCCAGATTGTCTTGCGCTGTTGGGTTCCCTGACTCAGCAGCTTTACGATACCATTTCACCGCTTCCGCGTCGTCTTGTTGGACTCCCTTTCCGTTCTGATACTTAATACCCATGTTGTCTTGCGCTATTGTATTCCCTGCGTCGGCAGCCTTACGGTACCATTTAACCGCCGCTGTGTCGCTCCGCTGGACTCCTTCTCCAATGTCGTACATGTATCCTATTTCTAATTGGGCATCGACATTCCCTTTTTCAGCAGCTTTGCGCATCCACTTCGCTGCCTCGGCAGGATCCTTAGCCACTCCTTGGCCGTTTCTATATGCGTTGGCTAGACTGTATGCCGCGTCCGCATCCCCTTGATTGGCAAGTTTCATGTAATATTCGGGCGATCCCTCTTCCGGTTCGTCTGCCCAAGCCTTTTCCGGAAAGATTCCACTGGCTAGTCCAAGGACCAGAAACCCCACCAAAATCATGAGGCGGATTGTTAACAAAGAGCGACGTCCAATCAATACTTCAATTCTCATTGTCTTCTCCCCTTTCGATTTTTATTAGAGCTATCGGGTTAGTTGGCGTTGTCCGCCACGTAAGAGAGAAATATTAAAACCTGAGTCACATTAAGTCCTGATTAATTTGGGACTTCTCTGTGTAAGCATATTATAGGACGACACAGGTTGTCTATTTTATTTTCCTAGTTAAATTTTGCTATTGAAGAAGTGCAACTCAAGAAAGAGACGAAAGATTGTCACAACCCTGCGAGTCCAGTTTTGTAGTCCGTCTGAGACTCTGCGATGTCCTTTTTTGCGTTGCGCATGGAATCAGTTTGTTTCGCCTACCAGTATAAACCCTGCCCAGAAGAATGGGTGGTCGAAACCCTTACCACGGATTTCAGTCCTGGCTGATGCGAGCGCCTAGGATTTGCCTTTTCCTTCCTTCATGTTACGGAAGAAACTCTTTACGAGGTTCACAGACGCAACCTCGGACACGGACCATAGACTCATCAGCACACTCTTTGCGCCTGCATATTGGAAGGCTCTCCCCATCCCCATAGTCCCTTCACCTGCTGTTCGCTTGCCAAGTCCGCTCTGACATGCGGTCAGGGCTACGATTTCAGCATTCATGTTCAGACCCATGGCTTGCGTCATGCGAAGGAAGCCATCAGTTCCAGGAGGAACGAGAGTCAAAACGAGCACGGGCTCCATTATCCCCGGCAAATCCTTACCAAAATAACCATGTGTCGCAAAAAGAACTTCGTCGCATTGGTTGAGTTTTGGAGCAATCTTATTCATGAAATTGCTTTTACTGGCATTGAACCCAGTATAGACCGCTGAACCCTGTTTGCGCATCTCCGACAAAGCTTTTGCCAACTCCCCAGTAAGTTTTAGCCTCGAGAATTTCAGCCCACCCATCTGATCGCTCTCTTCTGCGGCCATGAGACTCAGACGCTTATAAAGAGACGCCATGACCCCGGTCGGAGCATCCTTTTTCGGAGCCTTTGACGTCCGGTCATCCTTCTCGTCGAATACTGGGTCAGCTATGGCAAGCAAACCGGTGTGGGCTCCTTTTACCTTGGAGTGAATTCTCGACAGAGTAAGGGCGGTAACTGATTGAGAATAGGAAATCAGGTTTCTATCTCCGAGGAATTCCGCTCCTAAAATATAGGGGAGACTTTTATCTGTTTTAATGGTACCCTTGTCGTTCAGGACAAGCACCTCAAAAGGCAGCATACCTAGGCAATCGTCTGGCACGATCAGGATTGGGATGTGGTTGGGTATACTTTCAAGAACATCGGACAGAAGCAGGTCAGAGAGCTTCTTTCCAGTGACAATATCGAAGGATTTCAGATTCTCATCGAAATTATCCTTACCTGGAACTACTTCCAGTGGCTTCCTGAACTCGAGAACGAGACTGTTTAGCTCGTATCTGGGTACGGGTTTAAACAGGACCTTAACGATATTTTTCCCTTTGGTGAGGTAGATGATTATCCCAGGGTCGGTAACATGGTAAGCCAGCGTCCATTCATTTTCTTTAAGGGCAGATTGGTTTATACCCATCGGTTCAGGATATTTTGTCGCAGCAAACAGAGGATACTTATCTCGGAGCATCTTGATATGTGATTGCAGTTTGCCCTCGAGTTCTTTGACCTGGGGCTCAATTACAACGATGACCTCTTGGTTTGCTTTCTCATACGCTTCTTGTCTCTTTTTCTTCAGCACCCCAAGTTGATCGTTGAGTTCCCGATCTCTGGTCAAGGTTTCTTGAGGAATGTCGAAACTGGTGGATTCGGACCATTTCGACATAGCCTCGGCAAATATCCTGGATTTGGTGTATTCAGAGTCCTTGAAGGCTTCCAGGGGTTTATTAAGCTTTATCCTTACCCTGGCAAGACCATCATAAGGAGCTGTTCTGGAAAACCCTCCAACCTTGACATCGAAAAATGTCTCACGTTGCTTTGCTGTAAGGCTCGATCGTAAGTCTTCGCTGAGTTCCACCGCCTTACGGTAGTTCTCTTCGGCGGAAATGTTATCGCCAAGGCCTTCATAGGCAAGGCCGAGGCCGGTATAAGCCGGAAAAAGCTTGTACACACTTCTGTCCTTTTCCCCAGTATCTCGTAATTTCTCGTAGTAATCCCTTGCCTTAGCATGGTTCAATTTCAGTAGATAAAGCCTGCCCAGGGATTCAGGACTGTCCGCTTCCTGGAGAACTGGTTCGGCCTTGTCCAATTCCCCCATATCCAGGTATAGATCGCCGATTTGTTGTTGAGCCCATTTCGTGGGAACGCCAAGTTCTTTATAAATTTCCAATCCTTTTTGGGCCTGCGCCATTGCCTCTGTAAGATTTCCCTGTTGGGAATAAGCGCTTACCATTTCCAGTAATGTGCTACCCTCACCGTGCCGATCCTTGAGGTTTCGTCTAATTTCGAGAGCCTGTTGGTAATATTCCAGTGACTTGTAATGCGCTCCCCAGTCGTCGTAGAGATTAGCAATATCGTTGAGAGCGTATCCTTGCCCCTGCGAGTCCTTTAGGCGTTGGCTAATTTCCAGCGACTTTTCTTTAAACTCAAGCGCTTTGGTATACTGCCCCAAGATGTGGTATACTGTACCAATAATCCTGAGGGATATCTCCTCTCCGTGCGGATTTTTCAGCTGTCGATATAAAGCCAGAGCCTCCTCACAGAATTCCAATGCTTTCCCGTATTGGCCTCGGCCCTGATAACCCCCACCGATGTGGTACAGTGCGTCTGCCTCTTTCTTGGGATTTTTTAGAGACCTCGCAATGGCAAGCGCCTCCTCATAATTTTTCAGGGCCTTATCCTTTTGTACCCATACTGCGTATACAGTTGCGAGCCCCTGGAGGGCATCTGTCTCACCATCCGGGTCTTTCAGGTCCCTGTAATTGGTGAGCGCTTTGTCATAATATTCGACGGCCTTTTTGTACCTGGCTCCAGTTATGATAAACCGTGCCAAGGCTGCAAATAGAGTGGGCCTCACCTCTCGGGTCTCTAAGCTGTTTGTCAATGGCCAAGGCTTTCTCGAAAGATTCCAGGGCATTATCGTACCGACCCCAGCCGTTGTAGATCCATCCCAAACCCCCAAAGACTTCGGCTTCACCGTTAAGGTCCTTTATGCGTCTATAGATATCCAGCGCTTTCTGGTCGCTTTCCACGGCCTTGTCGTTTTGACCCCATCGCGAGTAAACCCTGCCAAGGCTGTATATGGTACTAGCTTCAAGTTTCGGGTCATTCAGCTTTCTCGCTATGGCAAGCGACTGCTCGAAGTATTGCAACGCCTCATCATTTCGGCCCCAATCAAAATATACGTTGGCAAGATTGTGAAGAGAGCTGGCTTCACCGCTTGGATCTTTCAGGGCCCTCTTTATAGCGAAGAATTCTCGTAATATTCTAACGCCTTGTCGGTTTGCCCCCGTTGTGATACAAAATGGCAAGATTGTTAAGAGCACCCGCTTCACGTTCTGGATCTTTTAATTTTTTCGCAATGTTCAACGAGGCTTCGTAGTATTCCTGTGCTTTGTCGTCCTGACCCCAGTTTGAATAAACGTTGCCGAGATTGTTGAGGGCCATGGCTTCACTTGTGGGAGCTTTCAGATCTCTGGCTATGGCGAGAGCCTTCTCATAATATTCCACCGCCTTTTCATTCTCCCCCCAATCTTTATAAACGAGCCCTAGATTATTTAAGATAATCCCCTGGCCGCTGCGATCTTTCAATCGTTTTCTTATCTCCAAGGATTTCGCGTAGCATTCCAACGCATTATCATTGCGTGCGAGTTTCAGATAAACATTGCCTAGGTCATTGAACGTGTTCGCCTCACCGCTGAGGTTTTTAAGTTTCCTATAAACTGCCAGCGCATTCTCATGATTTTCCAACGCCTTGTCGTACTGGCCCCGGTCCATGTACACCCAGCCGAGACTGTTGAGGCCCGCTGCTTCGCCTGGGGGGTCTTTCAAGGCCTTTGCTATGGTGAGGGCCTTTTCATAGTGTTCAACAGCCTTTTCATTTTGGCCCCAATCTTTGTACACAGCGCCAAGATTACCCAAGGTGACCGCTTCACCTTTCGGATCCTTAAGATCTCTAAATGTTGTCAGCGACTTCTCGTAGTACTCAACTGCCTTCTCATTCTGGCCCCAATGCGTGTACACGTAACCCAGGGAGCCCAGAGCATTCGCCTCACCTTTCGGATCTTTCAGGTCCTTCGCAATTGCTAGCGCCTGCTCATAATATTGGACCGCCTTGTCATAATGACCCCAATCCGAAAAGACTGCGCCAAGGTTGGACAAGGAATCTGCAATGCCTTTTGGATTTTTCAGCGCTCTGCGAATTGCCAATCCCTGTTCATAGTATTCAACGGCTTTGCCATACTGACACCATTCGTAGTAGACATTGCCAAGGTTGTGCAGCGTACCTGCTTCTTCTGCCGGGTCGCCCAGATCTTTAAGGGTGTTCAGCGACTTCTCATAACATTCGACCGCCTTGTCATACTTGCCCCACCAAAAGTAGACATTGCCAAGGTTTTGGAGTGTGCCCGCTTCCCCCGAAACCTCCTTTTGATCCTTCCAGATCTCGAGAGCTTTGTGAAAGTATTCAACAGCCTGGTCATACTTGCCTAAAGCCTCATACAAGTTGCCAAGTCCGTTCACGCACGCGGCTTCCCCGTTCAGGTCCTTGAGCATCTTTTTTATGACAAGCGATTTCTCAAAGCATTCAATCGACTTGTCCATCATGCCTAAATAATATGAAATGATCCCGAGGTTAAACAGGGCGAGTCCTTCTCCGACTGGATCCTTAGTTTCTCTGCTGATTGCCAATGCTTTCTCGAAGTATTGCAATGCCTTGTCATATTGACCCCAGGCACGATTGACCATGCCTAGGTTGTTCAGCGCCTGGCATTCATTCAGATGATCTTTCAGCTACCTCCTGAGAGCAGCAGTCTTCTCGTAACATTCCGCAGCCTTGTCGTATTTTCCCAAGGCTAGATAGATGTTGCCCAATTTAAGGGCTACGCTTGCGACTTTTTCCTGCGACCCAATCCTATTATAGATTTCCGTCGCTTGTTCGTATTTGTTGATAACGGCCTTAGAGTCCCGGCTCCTCTGCGACTTTTTCCCTAATGTAATACCTTCATCAAACAGAACGTCGGCTTGGCCTCTGAGGTACTTTAACTCCGTTTTGAGCACAAGCGATTTCTGATAACATTCCAGAGCCTTGTCGTACTGCCCCTGGCTGGAAAACGTGCGTCCAAGGTTGCTCAGGACAAGGCCCTGCCATCGGCGGTCTTTCATTTCCAGTCGGATGGTCAGCGCCTTTTCGTAATACTACGGATGATAAATCCGTGATTAAAACGCACGACCTTGTCATAAATCCTCCTCGTCACGAGGTTTGTGTAAAGGAGTCGCTGGTGAATCTTACAGCCAGCGAATTTTCCATACTTCATTTTCTCGCCAACAGACCAGGTTGGGTATTCAGTCGGGAACAGATTATTAATTCAGTCAAAGGGACCGATTACCCGGTTACAGATCGATCCGTCGACGTGCAGATAGTTAGCTTAAGAAAAAAGCTACGTGAAATTGGAGAATTAATTGCAACAGTTAGAGACGTAGGTTACAGATTCAAAGAATGATTCAGGCTAAGCAACATAACAAACAGCTTATAATAGATTTTATAAGATAATTTAGTAACGTATCCAAGAACGTGTATGCTTTTTTGGATACGTTCCTCGGTCAACACTTTAGTCTCGTATTAGAAAAACGCTAGCCGCTATTGGGATGATCAATGATCAAAATTTCGGTATTCTTGTCAAAGTTCATCTAATATCGTTTTTTTCTTGTTATTGAATTCCAGCTCGTCTATCAAACCTTTGTCTCTCAGGTTCTTCAAGCTTATCAGCCTCAATTCAAAGGTGCCAAAAGCTTTTTCATTCAACTCCAGAGTAGAGCCGGAAATCTGCGAAGGTCTTCTTGCGCTGAAACTTGAGACCATTTTTTTGTATGCGGTTTTGGACCAATTTCTGGTCAAATCATTTGAGAGACATTTTCCCCCAGCCGTACGGATGAGACCCACCCCAAACTTGATTAAGGCGTTCCCATGTCTGATTTTTTTGTCCCTTTGCCGACCTGGCGAAAGGGCCTTCGTAGGGCCATCAACGTACACAGTGCCTGAATCACGCTCCATTAGTCTCTGCGGACGTTTGTCGGTTAATAGAGAAAATCGTTCCGTGTGGCCATTCTTTTGTCGCAGCAATTTTTGATTTCGCGTGTGAACGGCTTTATAAGCGATACGCGCGCCTACGGGCCAAAGAATTATGATCGCAAAGCCGTACGTCAACACTCCGAAAATGACGTTCATGAATAGCATTATTGCCGCCCAGGTGACTGTAGCGTAAAACATCCCTATGGGCCCTAACAGCAACGCCAGCAACAAAGCAGTTTTCGCATTTTTGGGGCATTGCTCGTAATCCTCTTGATAATGGACCATGAACGGACCTCCTTGATTGTTGAATTTTCACCAATATTGTACAATTTATTGTGTGAATTTTGTGAAAGAATTTGTCAAATTGAACGGATCAATTGCGGATTCTTTTCGGAAGAGTCCGGGACGAGAATTTTGAGATCCAATTTAATCCCAAACCAAGGGAAGATACGATACCGATCATTTAAGAAAAATGAGTAGTATTGCGTCATCTTATAAGAGATATAGAGGGCCACCAGGGTATTGGACCGGGTAGCGGC
The DNA here is from genome assembly GCA_963798475.1 of uncultured delta proteobacterium. Classification (GTDB taxonomy): domain Bacteria; phylum Desulfobacterota; class Desulfomonilia; order Desulfomonilales; family Desulfomonilaceae; genus CAJBEZ01. The sequence continues at coordinate 11,246 of CAWCTI010000027.1, read as the reverse complement.
TGGTAGATTTTACGAAAGAGCGCCCAAGCGGCCCTGAAAGTATGGTAGATAACAATTTTTCAGATCGAGTTAAAGTTCAATTAGAAGTGCATTAATTGATAAACCTTGTGCTCGAAAAAGACCGAAGTCCAAGTTAGACTAACCCGGATTTCTGGTCGAAGAATTGTTCGAAAAAACTGAGACTATAAAAAGTTGGGCTGTCCAAGGGAGACGGTACTAGGCTGGACTGGCTGGTACTCCGATGGATGGACAGCCCAGACTTCACGATGCGCCACAAATGTTTGGTAAATAATTCAATACGATTAGGAATTAGTTAGGTGAAACATCTCAAAAAACTCGGTTCTATTTTTTAAGTTCCTCCCAAGCGGCATTAACCGCCCTATCAATCTTATTACCCGTTTTCTGCATTGTTTCCCAATACATTTCCCACTGAGATTTGATGGCAGTGGTCATGGATCCAATTTGCTCCTGAGCATATTTTGCCTGATTCTCGCCAATTCTGCCGAATGCTGTCCACTGCTTTTCAAGAGTCACCGCTGCTTGATTTACACAAAGATCAAAGGTGTCTCTGCTAACATTTCCTACGGCGGCAAGGCGATTTTTCAGTTCATTTAAAAACGCGTCCCAGTCCAAAGTCTTTTCTTGAACTAGGATATCCCAGGACTGCTTGATTTTGTCAGCCGCTCTGTCAATGTCGTCCGCAGCCAGCTTGCCCGACTGCTTCATGGTTCGAGACACTTGATCAACCGCAATGTAAAATTCTTCTCGTGAAGCGCCCCAACTCTTTGTAAGGAAAACTCTCGCCTCACCCAACATAAAAACGCCGATGGTACCTAGATTATCGGTAAGTTCGACGATTGCTTCCCGCACACTTTGGTCATTTTTGTTCATGATTCCTCCAGAATCGTTTTAAGATGAGGTCAAAAACGAAGTCAGGCACCCGGCCCGGACCCTCGAACCTTCTTATCCTTTAGGCTCAAATGGACAAGGTCTAACATCCTTAAACTAACACGCCCCTCTTCAAAAGAGGAGCGCGTTAAGAGTGAGACTGAATAAACAAGAACTTCCCGGTAAGAGTTCCTGACACAATCCAGGTTGTGTTGTCTTAGAAGGAGATCAAAACCGTAGTCTCCATAGCAAACAAGGCGTCAATTTCCCTGCCGAGGTTGAATGTGGCATTTGTTTCATTCCCTGCGGTGGTGGTTATGCCAGAGAGGGTACCGCCCTGATAAACACCTGAATAAAGATAGGCGGTGTTTGGAAAAGCGTAAGCCCACCAGTTGCCGGGCTTCCACAAACCGCAGGTCGTGCTCCATGTCAGCCCCTCCAACAGCTTCCAGTTGGCCCCAAAGTCCACTTCATATCCGATGTCGTTTGCGCTGGCCGGAACGCAATGACCCGCGAAGGTGCCGGTTTGAACCTTCAGAACATCGTCGTTTGTCCAGAGTTGGCCCCCAATTTTGTAGTCTCCGCCAAGTCGGTAGTTATTCGGCTGGTCGCGCCAGGCCTGCGCGTAAACTGCGAAAAGGTTAAGGTTTGCAGCGATCGCATAGTCTAGCCTACCTCCCACATGCTGGATGTTTGTGGGTTGACCGTATCCTGCAGCGTCCCATCCGTCGCCGGCTCCATACATGTAGTACATTAGGTATGCCCACTGTTTCATGTAAGAGGCTGATAAACTTTGCTCTGCTTGAGCGGCGTCTTCATTCGTGAACCTTGTGCTTGGGTCCTCACCGGTCGCACGAACATAATTCAGGGTGATCTTTGAAGGCCCGCAAAGGGCTCCCAACTCGGCTCCATAGAGCCATGCGGCGTCATTCCTGCCGTTTCGCACTAAATAAGGAGTTGCGGGGGGGTCGGTAGCTGGATCGGCGACGCCTCTGCCGGAGCGCCAGCGATTAAACCAATCAGCCTCACCGTTAAAGAAAAAGCGACCATTATTATATTTCATAGCGAGAGCTATCCTGTATCTAATCTCGTCCTCCGATGGCCTTGACTGAATATTGATTGCCCCACCGCGGAACGGAGTTGCTATGGTTCCTGGTGCTACGGGATCTTGCCCATTTATGGCTGGAGCGCTAGGTTGTCGGTAGGAGTCCGACTGAAGTTGTATCTCCACATCTCCACTCCTGTAAACAATATCGCCCTCGATCGCATCAAAATAATTACGACGATCCGCCTGCCTTTGGGACGAACTAGCTCCAGTGTTTCGAGATGTCGCCGTGCTCCCCGCTATCGGATTCAGAATCCACGCAGACTGATTACGGCTGAAATATGGGACGAGGCTGATCTTAAACGGTCCATAATATGCGGCAACGGCAAAAGACGCAGACGCCCGGCTGTTTGGGTGCTTCCAGAGCCCCATTCCGATTGCGCTAGTTTTGTAACCAAGGCTGAACTCCAACATTGGGGATTGGATAGTAGCCTTTAGCCATTGCAGCGTCACAAACGTATTGGGCACGTTTATCGCCGCCGGGTCATCATTGATAGGGACATACATGGAATTGTAAAATCCTACATTTCGATAAGTGCCTTGGGTACCCGTGCCTGCGATGTTGTATGGGTCCCCACCAGACCAAATTCCCAAAGAAGTCAAGTTGACAGAGGCTTCAATATCAATGGCGTTGTTAGCCTTAATTTTTGGGAAAATGGTCGCGCGAGTGTCGGTGAGTGTCATTTCCGGACCATAGTTGTTCTGCCCGGACAATATGCCGTAATTCGCGGCCATTCGGTTCGTAGTAGCCGCAGTTGGAAAATTATAGATATGGTTCAACCCTAGGTTCACATTCGTGCCGTCCATATAGCCAAATATGTCGTTACTGCCAATCCTTGTCCAGTAGCGGTAGCGCCATTCCCAATCGCCTTTCATCGCAAATTCCCAGGCGAAGGCTGGAGCCGCTGCGCAAATAGCCACCAAGGCTATCAAGCATATAACTCCAATCCGTTTCATGTTTCCTCCCATTCAAAACAAAATTTGTGGTATCCCAAATCAGGCGAAGCTCATGACTAGGCCAAGCCCGAAGCCTCGCGTCTTTGCGTCCAAGGACAACAGTTGAGATCCCATGCGTTTAACGAAATATTCGATGATTGAATTCTCGCGATGAAATGCGAGGTGTTTATTACGAAAGAGTTAAAAAATGTTAATGCGGTGTTAAAAAACGGTATAGAACTTTCTACGACGAAATCCCCAATAAAACAATCACGGGGGTCAATTGCCGACATACAAGGGAACGTGTTAATATCATGGGGGACTTACTTAAAAAAACGGCAATTCTATGAAATGAAAGATTACATGCTAGAAAAAGATAAATTAACTGATGAAGAATGGGAAGCGATATGCCTGAAATGCGCCAAGTGCTGTTACGAAAAGATAGATTTGGGTAATGGGCATATCGTGTATACTGAAGAGCCCTGCGTTTACCTGGACACTACCACTAGAATGTGCAAAATTTACGAAAAGCGCCATGAGATTGAACCGGATTGCATCAAGTTGAATGAACATTTCATTCGACAAATCAACTGGATGCCAACAGGTTGCGCTTACGTGAAATATCTAAGTCAAAAAGATACATTGCAGACGGTCAGGGCGATTCAGAAATCTAAACGACTGAAACGAGTTAAAGCAAGGAGAGTTTGATGGCCGTAAAGACAATAAATGTGAACAAAGATATCTTGGGAGTCAATGAAGCGCTAGCATTGAATTTAAAGAAAGCGTTTGAAATTAATAACACGTTTGTAATCAATTTGATGGCTGCGCCGGGCGCTGGGAAGACATCCACAATACTGCGATTGATAGAAAACCTTTCCGCTGATTTCAAAATAGGTGTCATTGAAGGGGATATAGCCTCAGACGTAGACTCGCGGAAAATACAGGAAAGGAACGTGGACGTTGTCCAGATTAACACGGATGGCGCATGCCATCTAGACGCCAATATGATCACAGCGGCTTGTGCAGGTCTGGGGATAGAAGGCAAGGATCTAGTGATAATTGAGAACGTTGGTAATCTCGTTTGTCCGGCTGAATTTAATTTGGGAGAGAATATCAAAATGATGATTCTATCAGTGCCGGAGGGCCATGACAAACCGTTGAAATACCCCCTGATGTTTACTGAATCTCAGGCTCTATTAATCAACAAAGTGGATCTAACGCCATATACTGACTTTGACATGGATGAATTCCAAAAAACTGTTAGAGCGATGAACCCCGGAATAAAAATGTTTCCTGTATCCGCGAAAACCGGAGCCGGTTTCGGAGAACTTACCGAATGGATAAGTGAGCGAGTTACGGCTGCCAAGAAAATGAACGGACCATCTAAATGAGAATCAGGATAACCTGTCTATATCGCGTCATTTTCATTTTGGCGACCGTGGTTTCTTTTAATTTATTGGTTCCACAATCAGCTTCATATGCGGAGCAATCGGATTCCACAATAGCGCTGGAATTAGTAAAAGATAACAACAAACCCATCATCGAAGCTTTTCTTAGATATGAATTGAATGAAGTCAATAAGGATGTGACCCAAAAGCTTCTTGGGCAATATCCTTCACTTGTTTTTTTTATTAAACAGGCTGAACGAGGGCCTTTAAAAAATTTGCTGTTCCTGGAAGAGCAAGTTCATAAGCTTCAGGACGCTCAAAGAAACATAAATTCTTTCCCGTTTTCGATAGCTTTTTCTTCGGCGGAGAAAAAAAAGATTCTGGCTTTGAAACCGTCTGCCGATAAGATTATTTCCTATGGCATACCTTTAATGAAACGGGATTTTTACCGGGTAATCGAAGCCGCGAAACATCTGGCGGACCAAAGGAAAAAGCACCCCATTGAGTTAATGCGTGAATCATCGTTCCGTGACGCCATTTATCGATATTGCGAACCCACTGCCAGAGATTTGGATACTGCCATAGGAAAACTCTCGGAGGGAGAGCTGATTTGTATGAGACTGGGGTTCGTGCTGGAACAGGTAACGGTTACTAATTTATGGTTGTTGGTAAACGATAACAAGTTGCCCGCTGAATCCGATTATATGGTCTTTAGGAAAAAGAGAAGCGAGTATTTTGAAAAACGCCTAAAAAGAATATATGGAAACTCGAACAATATCGGATCACCCAGTAATAAAAGAACGGGTAGATAATGTGTATAGACTCACCTTGATACCCAGACCGTTTCGACCTTTTTGCGTGTGAGTAGATCATATGGGCCCTCTGGTTAAACTGATCGATGTGAGAAAGTGCTATTCGAGTGGCCCAAAATGTGAGGTGTTCCCTCTTGCAGGAATTAACTTTGAACTCTTTGAGGGAGAGAGAGTAATACTGTTTGGCAAAAGCGGTTCCGGCAAAAGCACCTTTCTAAATATTGTCGGCGGTATCGATTTTCCAACAGAAGGAAAGGTCTTTTTTGACAATCAGGACCTCACTGCTATGCCCCACATTGAACTTGCGTATTATCGTAGAAAAGAAGTTGGGTTCATTTTCCAGTCTTTCAATCTTTTCCCAACTCTCACTGTTGGTGAGAACGTCACTCTTCCCTTGGATTTGCTGGGAATAAGGGACTACACAAGGGCACATGATCTGTTGGGGGCAGTGGGCTTGGACGGTTACTGGAAGAAGTTTCCTGAAGCCATTTCCGGCGGAGAACAACAACGTGTCGCGATAGCGAGAGCATTAGTTAAAAGGCCGAGACTGATTTTAGCGGATGAACCCACAGGAAATCTCGATCAGGCTACGGGAAATGGGATCCTAAAACTGATAGATGAAATTTGTCGGGAATCCAACGCTGCTTTAATAATGGTCACGCACAGCCCTGACGCTGCATGGCTTGCCCCAAGACACTATAGGCTACGGTCTGGTTTCCTGATCGAAGACAATTATGCTAACTAAAGCGTTATTTCAGCAAAGGTTACAAATATTAACATGCAGTTTATGATCGCTCCTATGAATGACAACGCAGACACTCTTACGGTTTAATTTTAAATATTACCGCAAACATACCCTGCTTGCAGTCTTGTGCCTGGTCGGGATCTCCCTTGGGGTCGGCATTGTGGTAGCGGTAGAATTAATAAATGATTCTGCATTAGCCTCTTTTGAATCCTCTGTAGACTTTCTTTCAGGTAGAGCGACCAATTCCATCATTTCAACTTTCGGTAGGATAGATGAGAAATACTTCAAACAAATATGGGCAAATCCGAAAATTAAGGCTGCGACTCCTTTAATCGACGTTATTGCCAATACACTGGAAACAGAATCAGAACCAATCCATTTTTTGGGGGTGGATCCTTTTCTAGACGCGCCGTTTAGAAGCTGGATACCGAAACTATCGAACAAAGAGGAGATGTCCGAATTCTTGAATGGTAATCACCCCGGGACATTCATCGCGGGGGATTTGATGAAACGCTACCATCTCAAGAAAGGGGACTTCTTAACTGTCCTGGACGCAGGCGTGGAGAAAAAGACTCGAATCTTAGGACCTCTTCCGGAAGGTATCGAAGGTGGACTCAATGAAAATCTAGCTGTTATGGATATTTCCTCCGCTCAAGATGTTTTTGGTCGCGTCGGTCGATTGGATAGGATAGATCTCATGATCGATGGGCCTGGCGTCTCAGCGCTTCCAAATTTGGCTCCAGGTCTCAAAGTCACGGACGCAAATTCAAGAAAATCGACTTTAACGGCGATGTTGTATTCTTTTCAACTGAACCTGGCGGCAATGAGTCTAATAGCCCTATTCGTAGGTGTTTTCCTAATATATAATTTTTCAATGTTTTCAGTTCTTTCCCGACGTCAAGACATGTCGCTATTGCTGACATTAGGGTGCAATCGTGGGGATCTCGTTCTCGCATTTTTAATAGAGTCCATTGTCTTGGGCGCTTTTGGAAGCCTAATAGGTATCATATTCGGTTTTTCAGTGGCCTATTACAGTATAGGGAAAGTGTCCTCTACAATCAGCCAGCTTTATTTTCAAGTGAATGTCTTACACGTTGAATTGACAGGAAGAGTTGTGGAAGGAGGGCTGGCGGTAGGTTTTCTCGCTACACTTGTCGGGGGAGCCATTCCCGCTCTCGAAGTTGCTATAACTCCTCCAGTGCTGGGATTGAAGCGACAGAGTATTGAAGACAAAGCCAAAAGTTTGAGGGTCTATCTGTTCATCCTCGGCGCCTTGTTCTTTATTTTTTCCGTGTTGTCCGCCTGGGCTTCAAAGCGCTCGATCTTCTGGGGGTTCGCATCGGCGTTTGGAATGACAACGGCGTTTGCCTTGTTTACTCCAGGATTTCTGAGTCCATTCACATATTACCTTGGTCTGGTATTCAAGAAATTTTCCAACAGAATGGAGGGATTTTTGGCCGCCAGAAACATTGGCGCTTCTCTGAGCCGTACTAGTATAGCGGTAGCAGCTCTGGCAGTGGCGCTATCCATGACCATTGGTGTGGATACAATGATTTACAGTTTTAGAACTTCTGTTTCGGCCTGGCTTAATGAAGCTCTCAAAGGAGACTTGTACATATCGCCGGATACCACAAAGTGGGACCATCCACTGCCGAAGGACCTGATTGATGAAGCTGAGCGTGACCCTGGAATAGACTCAGTGGAACGTTATGCGACTTATGAAGTTTACCTCGATGATAAGCCCGTTAAACTTAGAATCATAGAATCTGAAATACTCGAACGTAAAGCCAGGTATATCTTTATTCAAGGCGACGAGAGTCGAGCCTGGAAGAAAATAGGAAAGGGAGCGGTTTTCATTTCAGAGTCTCTGGCATTCAAATTCAATCTCAAAGTGGGAGACTCGCTGACTCTGGATACTCCTGACGGCCTTCGGAAATTCCCGGTTGTAGCCATAACCAGGGACTATTCATCTGATCAGGGCACGATACAAATGGATAGGGCTGTTTATAAAAAGGTCTGGAAGGATGACAGAGTGCAATCTATTGCTCTTTTCCTCAAGCCAGGTGTTTCCGGAGAAGAAGTCAAGAAGTCATTGGCGGCTCAATTCAAGGGACTTGAGAGAACCATCGTTTCAAATAATGATATGAGGGAACGAATTCTGGCAATTTTTGACAAAACGTTTGCACCCACAAGTACGCTAAAGGGTGTTTCGCTCTTGGTGGCCCTTCTCGGTGTAGCCACGGCTATGATGGCCATACTCCTGGAGCGGTCCAAAGAGATCAGAGTTCTCGGATATCTGGGCCTGACATCCTTGGAAATTGGCAGGATGAACATTTACCAGGGCCTTATAATGGGATTTGCGTCTTTTTTAATTGCTTCAGCATGTGGTCTGTTACTTACGTATATAATAGTGTACGCTATTAATTACAGATCGTTTGGTTGGACTATAGATATTACAATCAATAAGTGGATTTTTGTGGAGGCCCTGTTGTTGACTTTGGTGGCCTGTTTTGTCTCATCCCTATACCCAACGTTAAAGCTTGTACGTGCGCCATCCGCCGCCACTCTAAAAGAGGAGTGAATATAAACAGTTTATAATTAACGTCTTTGGCGCATAGAAAAATCATTAATGTTTTTAAAGGAAATTGAGGACAAATACATGAACAAATCAGAAATTTTGAAGGCACTGGAATGGGTGGATCAGACTGCCCGAGATGGAGACGCTCTAAGGCTAGTCAAGGCTAAACAGACGCTTGAAAGCGCGCTATCCACCATTAAAGAATTTGGTGGGGCTGAACACGCCTACAAAATGGCACAGGAAAGTTTTGTCAGAAAATATGGCAGAGAACCACTGGAAGAACTGGAAACGGAAGACTAATCATTCTTATTCAAAGTCTTAAGCTTCTCCCCGCGCCGATCAACATTCACTTTTGTGGATTTAGTTCGAGGTTTGGCCGGGATGATACTGGATTGAGATTGCTATACTTTGAATGGATCATAATCATTCGACAAGTTAGATTCGATTGCGCTTCTAGTTTGTTCCATCAACCAGGGAACATCATCTTCTGTCAGCCCTTCTGTAATTATGGGCTCTCCAATTGTTAGAGTTATTAGCCCTGGGCGAAAGGCGAGAGTTTTCTTTGGTAGAATCTTAAATGCGCCGTTGGATGTGACAGGCAAGATTGGTAGTCCGGTTTGGACCGCCATCATAAACGGCCCTTTTTTGAAAGGGAGAAGTTTTCCATCCGGTGTTCTCGTACCTTCAGGATAGATCAACATTGACCAGCCATTTGATAATTTGTTTTTGGCTTGGTTCAGACTTGCTACGGCTGTTTCCTTGTTTGATCGGTCTATCGCAATTGCCCCTGTGCCTGCCAAGGCCCAGCCAAAAACTGGGATCCGAAGGAGTTCTCTCTTTATGACCCAATGAAACCGAACAGGGAGGCTTGTTACAAGCGCCAGAATGTCGGCGTTCCCCTGATGATTGGGTGTAACAATATAAGATTGACCAGGATTGATATTTTCAATTCCGAAGACTGAAAACTTCAGTCCCATGAGGAAAGATATTATTAAAGCCCACCAGCGCATCATTATATACGCCGGAGCGCCGGATGAAGTAAACAGGTTTGATAATACTATCGGTGGCGTAAGAAGAGGAGTAATGACTACTAAGCCTAAAGCAGTGAGAAAAATACGAGGGAATAACCGGATTTTTGACCGCATGAGTTTAGGGAGTTCCTCTAATCAAAAATATTCTTCAGGTCCTGTATCTCGAAAAATAATTAGCAGGAATCAATACCTTGAAATTAATACTAACACCTAACACCAGATCCTTCAACGGACGCTCTCACAAAAAATCGATGCTGTCAAAATCTCCTTGTTTTATTGTTGGCGTGGATTATTACAAAAATGTCTTCTGAAAATCTTACCAAACTGAAAATTAGTCTGGAATCAAAGGGTACGAAGCGAGAACGAATTCCCTTACAAAGAATCATCTTTTTTTCATTGTTGATATTAGCCGTAGTTGGAACGGGAAGCTACTGGCTCTGGATTAACTGGCTTAAACCTCCTCTGGAAGTTCATATGGTTAAGGCATCTATGACCTTTCCTTCGAGGGCCCTGACGATTCTCAACGCAAGTGGCTACGTCGTCGCTCAAAGAAAGGCCGCTGTCTCGTCCAAAGCTACTGGAAGGATTGAACATCTATACGTAGAGGAAGGTAGATTCGCCAAACAGGGGGACATTGTGGCGCAGTTAGAAAACAGCGATTTAAAAGCTGCGCTCGAGGAAGCTCAGGCAAGCCTAAGTGTGTCACGTGCCGATCTTAACAATGCTGATGCGGAACTGGAAGACGCTACTCTAAATTTCAACCGCCAGAAGGGTTTAAAAGAGTCCGGTTCGGTTTCAGCGCAGGCTTTTGATTCGGCTGAAGCCAGGTACAAAAAAGCCAAGGCGGCGTACCGATCGGCGAAATTTCGGGTTGACAAGGCTGAGGCGGCTGTAAAAGTTTCCGAGGTAAATTTGGATCAATCATATATCCGTGCGCCATTTGACGGAGTAATTTTAACAAAAAGCGCGGAAGAAGGAGAAGTCGTCGCCCCTATGGGGGCATCGTTGAACGCCAAAGCCTCAGTTGTCTCAATGGCGGATATGAAGTCTCTAATGGTTGAAGTTGATGTTTCGGAATCAAGCCTCGAAAAGGTTAAGGTAGGAGGTCCTGCGGAGATTCGCCTCGACGCGTTTCCTAATGATAGATTTGAGGGGAAAGTGTACATGATTGTGCCGACTGCTGATCGATCCAAAGCCACTGTCCTTGCAAAAATCAAATTTGACAGGATTAGTGAAAAAGTGTTGCCAGAAATGAGCGCAAAAGTGTCATTCCTTTCACGGCCGCTAAAGGAAGGAGAAAATATGGCATTTCTGGGAGTTCCAACAAGTGCGATATTGAATATGGGGACATCCAAAATTGTTTATGGGATCCGGGATGGCAGGGCAAGAGTTGAGCAAATCACTACGGGTCGTTCATGGGATGAAACAACCGAGATACTGTCCGGCCTGAAAGAAGGAGACACTATTGTTCTAAAGCCCGATTCTCTTTTGGCTGATGGTAGAAGAGTCAAAGTCAAGGAGTGAGACTGTTTCGTTTGGAACAACCAGATTTAGTAGTAATTAGTGAATTGTCAAAGTTATACACACGTGGGACCCAGGAAATTCCAGTGCTGCTTGACATAAGCCTTAACGTAGGCCAGGAGAATTTCTCGCCCTCATGGGACCCTCCGGCTCCGGAAAGACAACGCTATTAAATATGATAGCTGGAATTGACAGACCTGATAGTGGTCGATTAATAGTCGGAGGAGTCGATATCACAACCT
>CAWCTI010000026.1:0-13079 GCA_963798475.1 uncultured delta proteobacterium | reverse complement strand
TTCGTAAGTCTGGCAAAACAGGAAAGGTGGCGCTAGTCGCTTGCATTCGGAAGCTGATCGTAATTCTGAACGCTATGCTGAAAAAGAAACAGCCATTTTGTGAACTTTATGCTTGACCGTCAAAACAGTCGCTGAGTGTTTCAGCCTTACTCATGAGCATTCCTTCACCTAATGAAGCGCTTCATTTTGATCGCTCGAAAGTAATTAGGCTCCGTTGCATTCCCTTTTCAGGCCAATTAGGCATGACTCGCCACGGGGTAACCACCTTTAGAATGTCGCCGTCGATTGTGAAGGACCTTGTCTGTTCAGTACCGAGCCATTGCGGGTTCCAAGCAACATCAACTTTGGTAATAAACTTGTCTCCCTCAATTCTATACCTACCTGTATAAGCAACCAGTGTGTTTAACAATTTCGCACGATCTTCAGGCGTCTTTGCTGGTTTTCGACCTTCACCAGTCAATACAAACATTACTCGCTTTTCCGGGGTAAAAAGAACATAGCCCGTCGGATTCCGGCCCATTGCAGGTCCGATTTCTCCTGTGGCCTGAACCTCAACTTGGTACGAGACAAGTTTCCATATCCCCACGATGTTGCTGGCTTGTTTAGCCAATCCCAGTTGGCTCATGACAAGAAAGCAAACCAGTATGATTAAGCATCGCAGTTTAAACATAAGCGTTTCAACCTTTCCTAACTCAAGCCGCTGGTCTTAATCATCGAATCTGAATAAAATCCATGCCTAGATTACTCTGCTAAATTAATACAGGTCTTGTGACAAATCAAGCCCTTTGATTCCTGAGAGGAATTGATCCGGAAGTGGATTGGCTCTTTACTCAGTTCGAAAAACCAAGAGCTGAAAGAAATCGTTAATTATTTTTTGCCCATCGGCTCCGATGACACAAAACGTAGCCGCAATTATGCACTCGGCCATGGCTTGAAACTTATCTTCAATTTCTTTCATATGTCCTTCCTCAGCCCGTTGATCCCAATTCCGTCTTGCACAAAAGAGCTGATCGGCAGGCGGTAATCTCAAAACTTTGCCGCTACGAATGTGATAAACGGAAACTATTCCCTCTCCGTTTGCAAGCCGTGCAATACTTGCCGCCGGAAACGTATGTTGTTTGATGGTCAGTCTGTGGGGATTTCCCCTCTGTGGCTTCTCATATTTCATCGTAAACCTCCTGAAAGGTATCAGTATCACGTTGCAGAGAGATAGTCCGGCAAAATTGGACAATGTCGATAGTGTAATTCAGATACTGGAAATACAAATCGATTCTAATGATCGGAATTCCTTTTCCAGCAAAGATCATCTTCAACTGGTTGGAAAACTCGAACATTGCCTCTCCACAATACCGTTTGCGGGCAGAAGGAATTAACAATCTTGACGCTTTTGCGAAAATTTAGGCGGGTAAAAAATTGTGAGGTTTCTCAAAAAACCGGGTCTATAGCGCTTCTCTAAAGTTCTGTCGGAATGGCGCAAGTTTTAGTGTTTTCATCTTGTCTGGTCATAAGCCATCTGAGAGCGTCGGTGAGTCTCTCGATTAGTTGATCTTTGGTTTTAGCGTAGAATCCAGAAAACCATTCGCCCTTCATAACGAGCCAGAGGCGTTCAATGGGGTTAAGATCTGGAGAATAAGGTGGAAGAAAAATCGGCTCAAATTCCCCCCAGTCCAGTGATTTACTCTTGTGCCAAGACGCATTGTCCAGGATGAGTAGATTGCGAGGACGCTCGAACTTGATGTCCCGATTGGCGTGATTCAGGAAGATCTGGAAGATCTCCGTATCGGAATGGCTAAATTCTAGCGCATAGAATTCACCTTTTCTTGGCAAGACCATGCCCGTGACATTCATTCGGAGATGCGCCCCGCCGTATGCTTGACGGATTTTGTCTCCTTTTTTAGCAAAACGCCTTTTCGGACGAGGATCTCCTTCGACACCACACTCGTCAAGAAACCAAAGATCCACGCATTGATCACCAAGAAACTTCCTGATCAGTTCAATGAAGGCCTTTCTCTTTTCTTCATCCTGGCCATCCGGCCAGGGGCGAGGGACCTTCAGCCGAAAATCCTCATCGTGAAGCCACCGCATAAGTGTGCTGTAGCCTGCCTCCATCTGGCAATGCGGTGAGATATCCGTGAAACTTACGTCCGGTCCAGTGGGTCTCATTGACCAGTTCTGGATGTAAGACCAACTTGGAATATTCATAGGCCTGCTCCCCGCTGATTTTGGGAGGACGCCCAGAGCGGGGACCTTCTGTAAGCCCATCGATACCCCGTTGATTAAAACGTCTCACCCAACGGGAAACCGAGTCCTCATTTACACCGAACAAGGCAGCCACCTGCTTATGGGGCAGCCCCATTATCAAGGCCTTGATAGCCATCAGACGAACATACGACCGCTGGACCGACGAGGCCTTCGCTGCGGTCTCTAATTCAGCTAAAGCGCAGTTTTCCGGGTTAGGCATGTTTCGTTGACGACACATACCGACAGATAACCACATCTCGATAAAAAAGTCGCGTTCTTTTCGCGATTATTTTCGAGAATCGCTATAAACCGGGTCGCGGAAATGAAGGCAAACCGGGTCTGAAATTCAGTCAGATTCGTCAGAAAGTCTTTTCTAAATTTTAGACTGTCAAAAGACCGAAAAAATTGTTCACAAGAAGAACACCTGACCTTCTGCAGTCCTTAGTTTTTACGCTTCCCGGCGGTTAACCCCCGCCATAAACTGATTAATTCTCGCTAATTCCCCGTTTCTCCCCTATCGAATTTGGGAACTTTGGGTTTGCCCGGCTTGAAAGGCGCCTCAGGACATTTTCTTTCCTTCGCTTTTTCAGCCGCTTCTCTGGTCTTGAATGGACCAGCTATCGTCGCAGGTGTTTTCCCCTTGGATTCTATCACCTTACAAACACCCTTCTTGTTCCTAATTACTACGTAGCCATATCCGGCATCATCAGCAGCGTAGCATTTGTATCTATTCCCATTTCTGACACAGGAACAGCCTACAACTTCTATGTCGCTCCAAAAGAAACCCCCGGGGTAATGAACGTGAAAACGTCGTCCCCCATAATAATAGAAGTGATCTCCCCCATGGTAGTTGTAGTTACCGCTCCAATGATGGTGGTGATGAACATTCACATGATGATGGCCTCCGCCATGGTGATGGTGATGATGGCCTCCGCCGTGATGATGGTGGCCACCACCTCCGTGGTGATGTGCCGAATAAACATTTCCGCTAATGAAGAAAATCCAGTAACAAACTGTCATCAGCAGAATCAAAGAATGTTTTTTCATACGAACCCCCTTTTGCTGAAGTGGCGCCACAATTGTCTTCTCATATTTCATATAGGCAAAGTAGCCGCGATTCAAAAATTGTTGAGGTCATTTTTTGGCTCCATGATCTTTCAGCAGTTTAACCACATCCTGGTGACCTTCTTTAGAAGCCAATTTCAGCGATGTATCGCCGTTATTGCCCTTAGCGTTGATATCCGCTCCTTTTTCAAGAAGAAGTTTCACAACATCAACCGCCCCATTTTCAGAGGCTCTCATTAGCGCTGTGTAGCCTTCCTCACTCCTAACATTGACATCCGCTCCTTTTCCGAGAAGAAGTTTCACAACGGCAACTGCGCTATTTTCAGAAGCGCTCATTAGCGCCGTGTAGCCATCTTTATCTTTAATGTTGATATCGGCTCCCTTATCAAGAAGTAACCCTATCACTTTAAGTTTTCCATTCTCACAAGCGCTCATTAGCGCCGTGTAGCCTTCCTTGTCTTTAGCGTTGATATCTGCCCCTTTATCAAGAAGTAACCTTACCACTTTAAGTTTTCCATTTTCGCAGGCGCTCATTAGCGCGGTGTAGCCATCCTTAGCCCTGGCATTTACATTGCCTCCTTTTTCAAGAAGAAGCCTAACCAAATCAATATCGCCATTTTCGGACGCGGTCATTAGCGCAGTATAGCCTTCCTTGTCTTTAGCGTTGATATCTGCCCCTTCCTTCAAAAGGCTTTGGACTTGTTCCAAATCTCCTTCAAATGCGGCATCTATCAATGCGGCGTTTTTATCCTCCGCCTTAACAACGCTAACATTGGCTAGAAGGATAATCAGTAATCCCATCACTACGAGTGAAATGTAAACTTTGGACATTTGTTAAACTCCTCCGTGCGGTTTAGGATGTTAGCCATTCTAGGGGTTAAACAGTGGAACGTGAATTCTGAGTGCAAGATTGACACTACTGTTTGTTTGGATAAAAAGCCCTTTTGGGGCTGGTCGAAAAAAGAAAAACCTTTTAAAGTGGAAATAAGCGCTCTTTAATAAAAATTAAAGCGGCTAAGTGTAGCTTTTATTCCTTCGGTGTGTCAACTTGTTTTGGAGCGGTTTCTTGTGAGGATTTCAGATGTTTAACCACGTCTTGGGCACCCTCCATTGACGCCCTAGATCAATTGGACTGTTGGTGCAGAGACACTTATCCACCCCAGTTTTATTAACGCAGAAATATCCTCATTATTCGACCCTAAGATCACTTAGTGAGCCTCTCGCGAAAATTGGTCGTGGATTTTGGTTATGGGGCTAACTTAGCTACCCTGCTAGCCAACCTTGTGGATTCAACCTTTACACCGACTCGTAGGGCCCTCAACCCCTGAACGCCGGGCAGGTCATCCAATTCAAGTGTTTCCATGTCGTCATTGAGATAGTCTTGTCCCTGAAGAAAGCTGATATGATTTATCATCTCCTGATATTCATTCGGTCGGGAATAGACGATTGCGATTTTACCCGGTTGGGTCAGCCTTTCGTCTGTGCCTTTTACCGTGGCTTTGTCGATTCTAGATCGAATGATCTCATGACCAACGTCATAGGCTCCATCGACATCAAAGCGTTTTTCATCAAATCTAAATCTAATGGAAACAGGGCTGTGATTTACGAGAATAAGGTGGGTAGCGTCGATTGGAACCTTGAGTGATTTTCGAATGTCTTCGGCGTGCCAAGCAATGCCACAGGCAACCATAATCTGCCAAAGACGCAGGTTTCTCACATCGAGAATGTCAAAAGCGCAGTTTTCGATCATCGAAGCTCCAACATAGATGATATAACCCACTCCGTCGGTTTGATGCTTGTTGAAATAATGAGGAAGCGTGGTTTGCGCTTTAACCTCTTCCTCTTCGAGGTATGAGGAAATCCGTTGATTGAAATAGGAAATACTTTGCTCAAATTTTTTGCGCTCGCGATAAACCATCGCAAGTGAGCTATCCATAGCCCTTCTGTACGTCTCAATGGCATCGGTTACAAGAGGGCCTAAATTACCTAGTCGAGGAAAGATTGGTTCCAACTCATTGCGAAGGAACTTCAAAATCGACGTCAGATCACCTATGCCTAGCCCGTTACGCACCATTTCCAGTAGTCGCTCCGTCCGAAACGACAACTCATTAATAATTGGCATCGACCCGACTTCCGCGGCGGCGTGAACTATTTCAAGGGCCAGGCCTAGATGTTCAGCAAGGTCCGACTGGATTGCCCTGTTTCGAAGTTCCGATGAACCTCTAACATCGGATGCGCCGTATAACGGAAAAACATCCCTAAAAACTATGGACTCCATTCCCTCAGATTCAGCATCCCCTAAATGCTCCAAATGCTTAAGGGCCGCCTTACGGAAACGCCACTCTACCGATGGATGAATGGCAGTGCATTTTTCTTTGATGATGGCCTCTACTCGGTTTTCGAGCTCGTCCAAAGACCTCTTGACCGCTATAGAAAACAAAGGGAGAATTTGGCTTAGAACTGATTCCTCCCCAGGACCAAAGTCATCCGGATTCGGCGAAACAACCTCCAATGTCCCGATAAGTTGTCCCTGAAACCTCAGAGGGGCCACCATCATCGACCTGGTACCGATTTCAACGATATTCTCATCAACTTGGCTAAGGGGTTCTTCAGCAAGATCCCTTACGGTAAATATTCCTTCGCCCTGAACCGCTCTGTCATACAATGATCCCTTGAACTGACTTATGTCCACATGCCGCGAGTTTGCAAAAATACAGCAGTTAGTCATTTCAGAGGCGCTGTTAAGCAGTAAAACCTGATCATTCTTCATCACTGCCAGGTGCACCTTCAGCTCAGGACGACGAAGAAGTGTCCGCAGCCTATCCTGCAGGAGTCCAAAACCCTCCTTTGACGATATGGAACTTCTGTCAATGAGATCCCTTTCCAGGGCTGACATAACTTCGGATAGCGTTACATCTACCACCTGGATGATGGCAAAACCGCGGAACTCAAAATTCTCAGGCGGAAAAAAATGTAATAATGCTTCCGGATCCTTGAGATTCCGCATGACGTTAGCCACATCCGCATCGGTTAAACTGGGCGGCTGCCCAATTTTGTGCACATCTACAAACCGCGGATCCGGACGAATGTCAAAGTGTCGATCTAGCCCGGTTTTTAGATCCTGGACCACCGTAATAAGTTGATAGTCTGCGTCCTTCTCGATACCGTAAAACTGTTTCAAAATCAGCAAATAACAGCGTATCAGCCTGATACGCAAAAACTCGTCCTCTTTTACATTGACCCTCCCCCTGAACGAGCCATCATTATTGAGGAATAAAGTCTTAAGCTTGGTCGAGACAAAGGCAGGTCGCAAGGTAAACGGGACCACTGCCCCCGAGAGCCCCGTGCCCCAGTACGCTCTAGGGATAACTGCGCTCATAATCGTTCTAATTAGATCCTGGTGGGTTTCGAGAACAGAGAAGTCTTCAATTGGTTGCAGCAACTCGGGGGCATCGGCTAAGCCAGACTTAATTGTTTCCGCAACACGAGCCCCGTAAAGATCGGATCCGGTCTCAAGCTGCGCCCAGAAATCGACGAGAGGCTTGAGGCTAAACAAGCAACGATAAGGAAAGTCTTGAAAGTGTTTGTCCATTTTGAACCTGCTCTTGGAATTAATTTCCAGAGTTCAAATCATTATCACGTTGGTGAAGTTAAGATACTACTGATCATTATCGAGCAACCAGACAGTGTTGAAGAGGTAAATTTGAATAACTTTATTTTGAGAAATGGCCGTATGTTTCGGCTGTTCCAAAGAATAAATCGTTGCTTTCCGCCCCAGCATGATCTGATCGGACTCAAACACGTTCCGTTTTAACAAGTTCTCCGAAATAAAAGTGCGACGTTCTGACCACCAAATGCGAAGCTGTTTGAAATAGCGTATTCGACGCTCCGTTCGACGCTCACATTTGGAATATAATTAAGATCACACTCTGGATCAGGTGAGTCAAGGTTTACTGTTGGAGGAATTATGCCACGCTCCAGAGTCAGAGCGGTATATATGGCTTCAATGGCGCCTGCGGCACCTAACGCGTGACCAGTCATGGACTTTGTTGAACTGACGGACAATTTGTAGGCGGCTGGACCGAATGAACGCTTGATTGAGAGAGTTTCAGTCTTGTCATTCAATTTGGTGGATGTGCCGTGAGCATTGATGTATCCAACTTGTTCCGGTACGATACCAGCGTCTTGAATGGCCAAATTCATAGCCAGACAAGCTCCTGCGCCATCTGGGTCCGGCATTACAACGTGATATGCGTCAGATGTCGCTCCATACCCCACTATTTCCGCATGGACGGTTGCTCCTCGCTCCTTGGCATGATCTAGTGATTCCAGGGTCAACATGCCTGCTCCGTCGGCTAGAACTAATCCATCCCTGCCCCTGTCAAATGGTCTAGACGCTTTAGTTGGCTCATCATTTTGTGTTGAAAGGACCCTTAAAGCATTGAACGCGGAGATGGCGAATTCGCTCACTACGGCTTCCGCCGCCCCGGTGATAGCTACGTCCGCTGACCCAAAAGCTATCAGTCTGTAAGCTTCCCCGATTGCTGAAGCGCCAGTAGCGCAAGCGTTTACAATCCCGAAGTTAGGGCCTTTGAACCCGAATCTCATGGCGACCAACCCAGGTAACAGGTTTATAACCGCCATCGGAATCATCATTGGAGGCATTCTTTTTGGGCCTTTTTCTCTCAACACTTCGCATCCCGCCTCGATTGTCGATAGGCCACCCATCCCCGAACCTATTACAACTGCGTAACGATATGGATCAACTGGTGGTGTAGTGAAAGCAGCGTTGTCTATGGCCTGACACGCTGCTACCAGTCCTATTTGTTGATGCCGGTCGAGGCGTCGCAGCTCTTTGACCGGAACATATTGCAGCGGGTCAAACTCGACCGGAATTTCTCCTGCAATTCTAGTCTGACATCTCTGAGGGTCGAACAGGGTTATTGGGCGAATCCCCGATTTGCCTTGAACAAGCTGTTTCCAGTTATCTTCCACACCTGTGCCGAGACACGTAACCAAACCCATTCCGGTGATTGCAACTCTTCGCCGCATGTTTTCCTCCCGACCCTTTACGAATAAAAATAGTATCAGTTTGAGGAACTCCGTGGCCCAATAGTGTAATTCCACTCTCCATGGACGTCGTGCCTCGTGATGTAGATTTTGGCCATATCCTAATCTGACACCTTAATTCCTTTGGGATATACACTGGTGTCAAGTTCGCTGCGAACTTGACACCAGTGTCAGTGGTTGTTCGAGCGATGAGGTTGACTATAACTTCATGGCTCATATCAAATACCTCTGAATTCTCAAACCCATCTTCAAGTTTTCCGCTGGACTATCGTTGGCGCTCAGGGCATTCTGGGTTCACATCGAGCGTTCTTACAGCCATTCTTGTAACATTTTAATTGAAGTCCCGCCTCTTGGTGTTTGTCCCAATGCGTTGGCACATAACTCCTCATGAATCATGTCTGTGACTTTTTCGACACAACGAACGGAACAAGCGATTTCCCTCGCGCTGAAGCCAGTTGAATCATGAAGTCCCTGGCTGTCGGGGGAGGGACCTGGCGTTCGGATTCCGGCTTGGACTGCAGCGCCACTGCTTCGCTGGGACAAGTGGTAACGCACAACCCGCATCCGATACACCTGTCACGCTCTACTACGGCCACGTTATTATCACCTACCTTAATCGCTTCCATCTGGCAGCGGTCTACGCATGTCTCGCAAGCCGAGCAGAGATCGGGATCAACTGCCGCGAAGTAATTGGTCAAAACCTTTTCGGCTGGTTTGGGGTTCATTTTGATGGACCGAAGGATCGCACAGCAGTCACCGCAACAGTTACACATGCCGCCAGCATCTTGTGAAATGAACGGCTGAGGTACGAGGCCTTCCTCGTCGCACTTTTCGATGATACCCAGGGCTTCCTTGTTGGTGATGAAGCGGGCCATACCTTTGTCAACGTAATACTGAGCGTGGCTTCCAAACTGAAAGCACACCTCCAGCGGTTTGTCGCATCCCTTGTCCAAAAGACCCTGTTGGATCCTGCATATACAGTTTGCCACGGCGATCTTGTCTTTACCTTCAAAAAGCTTCTTCACATCTTCGTAGGGCGCAACGGGCCACAAATGCTGGATTGATTTGTTGACGGGGATGGTTCGCATCGGAAGTGTCAAACCTATTGCGTTCCTACCGAACGTTTCCAGGAAATACTGATCGAAAAGGGCAGCGAATTCCTTGTCCATGTCCTTGGCCTGGTACTCATATGATCCGATCACAAACGGCGCGGCTCCATACTTGGCAGAGTCTCCTTTCTTGACCCTGAAAATGAGTCCTTTGTCCACCATGCGCTCTAGTACGGCTGCGACAGCGCTCGGATCCCTACCGGTGCGATGCGCCATGGACTCCGGCATTTCTAACTTCATACTAAGATTGAGATACAGCTCGGCCTCTTCCTGAGTGAAGAGCTTTTCCAGGATCTTGATTTCGATTCCCGACTCAGTTTCAGGAAATCCCACCGAATACTGGTCCAACTGTTCTCTCAGATCGTAATAAACTTTCACTGTCATTGTTTGCTCCTCGATGACGAGACACTGATTCCCGGCGTTGAAGTCCATGTGGCGGCCTCCGGCGAGTATCAGGGGGCGGCCCTCAGGATGCGTGCATATACACCTTTGTGGATACAAAAAGTCTTACCTGAACTTCCGTGCCACCTCGTGCAAACCGGAGAGAAGATTTCCCCAGTGCTCTCCGCCCAGAGTCTCTTCCACTTCAGCCTGAACCTTGCGCCAGACGGGAGAGACCTCTTCGAGCAAGCGCTCTCCTCCCGGGGAAATACCAATCCTGCGTTCTCTCTTGTCGTCGCTCCCTTCTACCAGCACCAGACCTTTGTCATATAGGATGTTAAGATTGCGGGTCAGGGAAGTTCGGTCCATCCCCAGGATAGACGCCAATTTAGAAAGTGGTTGGCAGGGCGCATGATAGATAGCCATGAGCACGGACAACTGAGTAGCCTTCAATCCGAAACCCCGAAAGGCTTCGTCAAACCTCCTGGTAATGAGTCGGGACGCCCGTCTCAGATTGAAACACGCGCACCGTCTGCCGATGTCCTTCACGTATCTTCCTTTTTTCCTCATCCACGGTTCATCTTGTAGTCAATGCCATGTAGGTGTATATGCACGTTATGTCTAAGCCTGTCAATAAAAAACTTCTTAGCTCATTGCAAAGTCCACAACCATCTAGAATGACAAGTCAAAAAGTAGCATACAAAGTAATCTCTCCCACTAATTGCTTTGCGGAACTCCAAGCCTTTTCAAGGATGTCCAAAGTGCCGAGCCGGACTTCCGTTCGGAGACCGTAAATCTTATTGAATTCCTTAATCCCCAGGGCCAGCTCCTGTTCCGATGCCACAGGAGTCGGCAAGAGCAACCTTCTTTCGTAGCTTGCCATCAGCCTCTTTATCATTTCGAGACCGAATTTTTCCGCGTCGCGTCCCTTATGAAGCATAGTTTCCCAGTGACGCGAAAATCCTGAGTTGATAAACATTGTGCCGGCGACTCTACGCTGTTCCTCATAATAATTCTCGCGTCCCCCAATTATGAGGCCGACGCAATCATCGACGGGATGATCTCCGTCCATTGGAAGGAGTACCGGAACCACGGAAGCGGGCAATAGTTCGTCTTGGTCTTTCAATGCGTTTCCGCACAAACCGTAACCAAGGAAAATAGCATCTACATACGGCTCCATCTCTATTGCTGCCTGTCTAACTCCATTTCGTAGATCCTTTATCACGCTGTGAAGTCCTACTTTCATGACACGAATGATTAGTTCCAGTCCGTCCGAAGCCGTGGACGCGTATTCAGCAATAGAGACTAACGATTTTGGTTTGACCTTGGTCTTTCGCGATATAGTTTCGCTCAATTCCCGCGAGAACTCATTGTCCAGGATGCTGACCACCGAGACCTCCGGGTCGTTCGCAAGAAGATGGGCAAATTCCAATTCCAGAACTTGGCAGGTGATGATTCCCAATACAGCCATTTCAATCATCCTTTCGCTCGCCCTCTTCGGCCCTGGAACTGAGGACAACCTGATCGCGTGGAATTTGAGAAGGATTCATCCGGCTACCGTTCGAGCATCGTAACCCACTTCGGTGTCTTGTTTGGGAATTTACTCATTACACGGGCTTCGGCATCTGATTCGGCAAGCACGTAGACGGTTTCCTTTTTCTCCTGGAATTTCTTGACGAGCCGCTGCACGTACCCTTTTCTGTCGAGTAAGAACTCCCCAATATTCTCCTCCCCAGCGGGACAAACTGCCACGCACCGGTCACACCTCGTCTGCGGACAAATGGAGAGATTTTGCCACATTGATATGGTTTCCGCATCGCTCACGTGAGTTCGATACTCTTCGAAACTTTTGCTTTCAACCAGGTGTTTCACCCAATCTACAAAGTTACCAGCTCGTTCCCTGTAATTGTGGACGTAACAAGGGACGAAGTTAAAATTACCGTCTGCGCCGATGGCCCCGGTCGGACAGACAGAAACGCAGAGTTTGCACTCTATGCAAGGGTTGAATTCTGTCGGGCCATCATAGCTTGTGAGTTCAGCTCCAATCAAGACCGTGGCAAGGACGATGCCGTCCCCAAAGCGTGGATGAATGACCATCCTGTTCCATCCCATCTGACCGAGTCCCGCTGCAACTGCAATCGGCTTATCCGATACGAAATGCATGACACCCGGGTAACGGTCGGCTTCATACGGGAAGCCTACAGAGAGATTCAGGGCGGGGATGCCCATTCCCTGAAGGGCAGTCACCAGATTACGAGCAGACCGATTAGCCAGATCCGAAGTATGGTGGAACTCCAAACTGGTGAGGGAGTGAAAGACGCTTCGCAGGGCTTCCCTGTTGAAACGAAAGGCAAGACTTGCAACAGTCTTGGTTGTCTGCAACGTTTCGAGAATTGCTCCCTTCTGGCTCGCTATGGCGGGCCGATCAACTTCGATGAAACGGGCGTCGGCGGCCCCCGATTCCAGGCATAAATTTCGCAACCATTGATTCTCAAGAATCGGTAGACCTCCCGACGACTTCTGAGAGTTGAACGAATCGTAAAACCATTTCACTGTAGGGTGATCTTTGGAATACATGGTGCCTCCTAACGATTTTGGTGCATTTTCTTCTTGAGTGTCATGCAGGTGCTTGTGGATTTGGCGACAAGGCACCCTTGAGAATCTGTGATATCGCATTCAACCATACTGATGGTACGACCCCGATTCACGATCTTACCCACTGCGAACAACTTTTCTCTCCAAACGGGCCTGAGGAAATTGATTTTTAGTTCCAGCGTCGTAAAGGTCTCCCCACGGTCCAAAGTGCTGGCGTAGGCTGCACCCATGGCCAGGTCTACAAGGTCGCACAAAACTCCGCCGTGCAATGTTCCCATAGGGTTGGAGTGCTGGGGACCTGCATCGAGTTCAAGGTGGGACTCGCCCGGTATTACAGAAATGACTCTGAGGCCTAACAACTGTGCTATGGGCGGGTCGGGCAATTCTCCAGAGATCAATTTCTCCGTTCTGTCGAGCATCTTTTCGCTCTTCGCTGCCGTTTCCATGTCTTGATCCATTCAGTAACGTGTGTATACACATAGCTGGGGAAAAAAACTATGTGAGAGCCACCAGATCAAAGATTCTTTCTAACAGAGAAGCCCAACGGTCTTCTCACAATTCTTTGATCAATTCAACCTGGGCCTTTTTCCAAAAAGGGAATGCCGTAACTATTAGCGA
>CAWCTI010000025.1:0-107992 GCA_963798475.1 uncultured delta proteobacterium | reverse complement strand
AGAATATTGTGAATAGGGGTCCAATACGGTCCAGTGCTTTCCATTGCAACAATCGGACACTCCTTTTCCAGAAGCCAATTCCTAAGCTTAATCAAGTCGTCTGTGAAAGTCTCAAACTCCACCACTCAGACCGCTCACCATCCACATCGTCAGAGGAGACCAGGCATGCCGAGATCATCTTCTTATGAACATCCAGTCCACAACAAATATCGTGAACTACTGACAAAACACTGGTATTCTTTTTCTTTGAGGGCATGTTATTACTCCTTCCTTTATTTTGTGGTAACAAAGTACGGAGTATATCCAAGCCCTCCTCACAAAGAATAGGATTTTCATACTTCGTTGTGGCGATTCACGCGATGGGAGTTGGTATGAGGTCTTTAACGATGGCTCTGAACAACTGTCCTCTATGTTTGGACAAGCAATGTAGAATAGATGAACTTGAAGACGAGGTCAAGAGTCCTAGGGCTGTTTTGGGTAGAGAACAGCGCAAGATGGAGAATGGTTTTTTTGGTTCATCTACACCCTCATCAAAAAGACCTTTCAAAAAGGCCACTGAAAAAAAAGAGGAAAAGCCAAAGGGCGCGCGTCCAGGCCACAAGGGACATGGTCGGAATGGACATGGAGATGGGATGGAAGATCGTACGGAAGACATTTTTCCTGCGTCTGAAACATGCCCTGAATGCGGCAAGTTACTAATGAAGAAAGGAATAGAGCACAGGAGTGTCGTGGACATTCCGTTGGTCAAACCGGAAAAGATTTCTTTCAATCTTCACAAGAGGTATTGTCCTTATTGTCGCAAGAGTTTTACTCCAAAACCTCCGGGAGTGCTTCCCAAGAGTCTTTTGGGGAATCGTCTTATTGCCAAAGCCGTTACCATGCACTATCTCCACGGTGTTCCAATTGAGCGGGTCTGCGAGAATCTAGGGATAGGAAGCGGGAGTCTTGCAGGGATATTTCGACGTTGCTCTGATTTGTTTGCGAATGTGCCCCAGAAGTTGAACAATACCGAGAGTCTCCTGTAAAGCATGCCGACGAGACTACCTGGCGAACAAATGGGAAGAACGGCTATGTGTGGCTGTTTGCTACTGAAGACCTAAGCATCTTTCAGTTTGGCAAGAATAGATCCGCTCAGGTTCCCTTGGCGGTTTTTGGCAAAGAACCCTTGAAGGGAACGCTGGTTGTGGATAGGTATAACGGATACAACAAGGTCCCTTGCGCAATTCAATACTGTTATGCCCATTTACTGAGGGATGTGGAAGATTTGGAAAAGGAGTTCCCTGATAATAGAGAAGTTTCCACTTTTACTGCTGTAGTCATTCCTTTGCTCAGTTCAGCTATCAAGTTACGTAAACAGCCGATAGAAGACGTGGAATTTTACGCTCAGGCCGCTCGCATCCGCTCTGAAATACAAGCTGTAATGGATCAACCGGCTCGTCATTTGGGTATCCGGCGCATACAAGACATCTTCCGAAAGAATAAAAGTAGGCTCTACCATTGGTCTGAAGACAGAAGAATTCCTGCGGACAACAACTTGGCAGAACGTGACTTAAGACCGTCAGTGATTGCGCGTAAAGTGAGCTTTGGCTCTGTGAGCGATGCTGGCGCTAATACGAGAAGCGTCCTCCAGACTACCCTTAGTACGCTCAAGAAACGGGGGTTTGAATTGGGAACAACAGATTTCAATAGCGCTGGACAACTTGGGTAGCGACCCAACATTAGATGCATACTCTCTCCTTTTTCCAACCCGAGATTAGAAAGATCTCACATGTGTCACATCCGCAAAAGCCCAGATTTAAGCTCCAGGAGCCTTGAGATATACTCGTGCCGACTGTTTGTTGATAAACGCGAGTAACTGAGGGGATACTGATCCTTCCGCATTTTGCTTGACAGAATAGCTCCTTCATATTAATTTGATCGGATAAGGGTCGCATGTGTGGTGCGACAATAGTTGTAGGACACATTGGGCGGGTAGCTCAGCGGGAGAGCATCGGCCTTACAAGCCGAGGGTCACAGGTTCAAATCCTGTTCCGCCTACCATGCTCGAAAGCGGATTCGTGGGTGCGTAGTTCAGTTGGTTAGAACGCCGGCCTGTCACGCCGGAGGTCGCGGGTTCGAGTCCCGTCGCTCCCGCCAATCATTTCAATAGGTTACAGCGATAAAAACGGTTATTCCTACGTTCACAGTAGGGTTTGTTAACATTCGTGTTAACATTTTTTTGCCTCATTTGCTCGCCACGTAAATTTCTGTCTCGCCATTATCCCATGTCACCTTGTCAATAGCGTCAACCAATTCCTTGTCGCTGATTCGACCATAGCGCTCACTTACCTTTTTGGTTCGGTTCCAGTGGCCCACTATTGTTTGAACGATTTCATGAGACACACCGCTGCGCCGGCAATTCGCCACAAAAGAATGTCGCAGGTCATGAAATGTTGGCTGTGGGTCAAGGCCAATCTCTGTTATTGCGTTAACCCAGGGTTTACGGATCGAATGTTCACTGAACACCTTCCCTTTATTCAGGAAGATCAGCTCGTTCCCGAAAGCCCTCACTTTTGAACCCTCAGTCAAGATAGCCATCAAATCTTTGTGAATAGGAACACGTTTAAAATCTTTTTCTTTTGTGTGCGCCGGGGCCAGAAAGATGATTCTTTTTTTCAGGTCAACTCGCTTTCGCTCAAGCCCCAATATTTCGCCACGACGCATCCCCGAGAAATAGGCTGCCTGAACTGTCGGCTTCAACCATTGCGGAAGCAGTTCCAAAATAGTCGTAAAATCCGAATACCCGATGTAAACTGAACGCTCTCCTGATTTCTCACTTAGGTTTTTAACCTGACGGCATGGGTTGTTTTCGAGATACCGTAATTCAATCAAGACCTGGAACATTTTACTCAACGCAGCTTTTTCTTTGTTAACCGACGATGCCGCTGCCGCCTTGCCACGCAACATTAAATATTCTTTAATTTGTGGAATCCAGAGGTCTTCTAACGGGTAGTCCTTGCCGAAATGTTCAACCACATGCGAAAATGCGAGCTTGTATCGCTCTTTGTTTTCTAGAGAAATATCAGGATATCTCAGACACAATTCCACCCCTTTCCATAAAGTGATTTTTCTCTTGGGTTCAGATTGGATCGGTTGAACAGGACAAGCGCTCAATGCCGGTGGTAATTCCCATCCTTTGTTCCAAAACATCCGTCGGATCAGTTCTCGTGTAACCACGTCAAGCCCTTCAAAATACCATGCTCTGCAAGCTCTCTTGATAATCTGCTCTAGTTGTTTCGCTTCGCTTTTCGTTGATACATCCACGGCCAGGCCGACCAGTTCTGGACCGAATGGCCTGAAATAGATGTAAAACCTCTTGCCTCTTTTTGTCACCACTGGCGCATCTCCTCCCTGAGCGCCTTAGCGGAAACCTCATTATTCTCTTTACTTTTGGTGGGGCAATATGAGGGATGATTTACTTTGTTGTCAAGTTTTACCGGAAGGTGATGTCGTCGCGAACTGTTAACACAAAACTCCTCTAGTTGGGCCTCTGTTATGCGTTTTTTATATTTATTGATTTGCACGCAGTCCAAGCGCCCTGACAGGATTAACTTGTTAACATCCTTTGGTTCGATTTGTAGCTGTTCAGCTATCTCTTCGACCGTGTAAAAACGCTCCAACTTTCACCTTCCAATAAAAAACCAGCGTGTAAATAGTCTTAACATTTTGAAATATTAGAACATGTCAATTTAGTTTTCGTGTTTAGAACCATCGCTGAAGTTTTTTCACCAGATCAGCAAGTTGTTCCTCTTTAGCCTTTGGCCGTGGGAGCCCGGGCAATTTCTTCTTTTCATCGAAGATGATTCGAGTAAATATCCAAAGTACGACTCAAAATGCTTTTCTTTCATAGAATCAGCTCGACCAGGCAAAGATGTGGCTATTCACAGAAAATCATCCTCTGTGCCCGATCCCCTCTATATTGATCTGCGCGATCAGGCCCCTGGCCGACTGAGAAAACAGGCAGTTTTGTAAATACGCCAACTAAGCGTTTCACAGCGATTTCACAATATTTTTGAGAGATATCTACCCCGATAAGCTTTCTAGCGTTTAATAGAGCCATTTTAAGGGTCGTGCCACTCCCACACATGGGATCAAAAATAAGGTCACCGGGATTGCTCCATGTGATTATGTGATCATTGGCTAACTGCTCAGGGAAGATGGCGGGGTGTTCGTATGCGATCTTATCTCTACTGCCAAAGCCATGCCCATTCTTTATTACCCAGATATTAGTTCTCTGTTTGTAACCGTACCTGCCATCCTCCGCCCTACCAGAACTGCCTTTACCTTCATTTGGTAAATCTCGACATTTCAAAGAGCCATCCTTATTTCGAGTGGAAAGTTTGCCCCAACTCCCTTCCCATAGCTTTGGTAGATCGCAAATTGGATTAAATGTCTTTGGTTTGCCTTTGGAAAACACAAACATGTAATCAAAAATTGGGGTGTATCTGCCAATACTGGGGTATGAGACGCCAGTTTTCTCGTAGATCATTGTGTCGTGAATTTTGAATCCGATTTCCTGAAAAAATAACGCTTGTCTGAAGGATGTGCCGGTTTCACTACCATTAACCACAGTATCGCCTACAACCCAGATCACTAAACCGCCGGATTTTGTAACGCGAAACAATTCTCTGGCGGTGGCCTCAAAGTCAAATTCATATCCATTGTAAGTTCTGAGCGAGTCGTAAGGAGGCGACGTTATCGTGGCGTCAACTATTTCGTCCTCCATGCTATTCTTCATGAACTCAACGCAATCGCCGCAATGGACCCCCATTTCTTGCGGTGGTATTTTCTGCCATCCATCGTCCTCTGATATTCCGAGGTCCGAGAGTTTGAGATCCTTCTCCAAGAAAATGGGAGGACCGCCATCGCCAAGTGAATAGGAATCGAAGTATTGATCGAGCAGGTTTGGAAATTCCGAGATAGCGCCAGTGTCGGAACCATCTACTTCGGCCGTATCTGACGTGTTTAAAATAGGATCTTGATTAGGAAGAGTTCCAGAAAGTTCTTCTGACTCAGGATTTTCTCCCACCTGTACAGCGGCGCTAGATATCTCCAAAGATTCTTGAGATTCTGAAGCTTGCTTTTTTTCTAAGAGTTCACTCTCAATATTACAATTTTTCATGCAACTAACCCTCTTAATAGTTTATTATCAATAGTCATATCAATTAGTTAGTTCCTCATGTCAGGGGTAAAATCTCTAGAGTGAGGATTTTTCCCCTAATAATGCAGGCTTTATTATTGCTGCTGCCCCAAAAACAGTTCTCTGGAAAGTCGGCAGGTGCCAGTTCAAACCTTAATCAATAATAATGTGAGGCCCCACCATGTTATCGGGGGGTCTCATGTCTTTTTTATTCGAAAGGTAGGTCTGGGCAAAAACCTTCTATAGCCTCCTCTGAAACAATGTCAAAATTATAGAACCCGATCTTTTTTATTGTTTCGCGTAGTTGAAGTTTGTCCAGAGCTCTTAAGAAGAATCTGACTGACTGTTCATCCTTAGAGAGATGGTGATTAATACCTTCTTCCAAGCACGCCAAAGCCAATGAAAACTTATCCTCAAACTTTTTGTATGCTTTCCAATTATCAGACAGTGCTTTTTGATCAACGAATACGTTTTCGCTGCCACTTGCATCAACTGTCTTATGCAACGTTTTTTCTGGATCAGAGACAATTTGCAAGTTGGTGAAGTTAATTTGCTTCATGATTTTCAAGAATTGCGACTCGTTCTCGCATCTGAATCTAAACACCGGTACCCAATAATCTTCATCGATGGCCTCATTGATTTTATCTTCCAAATCCTTGAATAATGATAAAATATTAAGGCCACACGATTTGATCGAATGTTCAAAAACAAGATCGAAATCTTCTTCGCTAATTGTTACATATGTGCAGCCAGGTTGTGGATAAATGATATCAACCCCAACCTTGATTTCTAAGTCATCCGTTTCTATTTCTAACTCTTTCATTTTTAGTAATAATCCTCCTTCTTTCTAATGTTTTGTTTACTCTTTTGTCTCTAGGGTTGATCTTAAAAAAATGACCCGACTTTCTACTACGTTTTCTACGTCTTCAATATTCAATTTGAGCTGTTGCATCATCTTCTCCTTCCTGGATTCAAATCCATGATAATTAGGAGATTTCCAATCATCCGACATTTGTTTATAGCCATGCTCATCCCTCACAGGCGCTCCGCATTCGTTACCGATAGCGCGAGTTCACAGCATTAAGCTTGCTATTTGCATTTCCATGAGAAACGTAGCCTCATGGCCCCCGATTAAGTTTTTGGCTATTTGGAAGGAGCTGTTTAGGAAAGCTTGAAGGCCACCATAAAAACAATTTGCTTGTTTTATGGTAAATGACGGCCTATATTTGGATTACACAGCTTCCTTCCAAGAAGTTGTTAATGCCTTACGAAAACCGCTGTACGCCGCCAAGCAAGAGCGGTTTTCGCGTTTTTGTGACCATTCAAAGTTGACTATCCCATATTCCAAATCCCCTTCCATCACTGGTCAGTCGTTAACTGATCGGAGAATGCTACTTTCAATGTTGTCATGACATTATCAGCGCCTCTATTGTGGGTTCTAAAGGAATCCTAGTTGGGCCTTCGCCAGCGCAAATGTTGGGTTCAAATTTGCCCTCGGATATTAATGTCGTTACTTCATCTCTTGGACATTTCAGATTTATTGCCATTTCACCCAATGTCAAAAAACCTCTGATGTTCATCAATTCCCACTCCCTGTTGTCAATAGCGCCGTTCTTTTCATTATTTCGGGTGCATCAATATCTAGCGCACCTAAACCCATCGGGAAACAAATTGGATAGTTGTAACCAATAATTCTTTCCTGACTATCCCGAGCAATTATGAATTCCGGCATTCTCCAATTTCTCCTCTGAAAAATTCAGCCTACATACTATATCTGTTTGAAAAAGAATTCTGATCAAAAAGTTAAGCCAACCTAAACCCATCAGGAAAAAATTTGGATAGTTGTAACCAATAATTCTTTCCTGACTATCTACAGCAATTATAAATTCCGGCAATTTCCAATTTCTCCTCTGAAAAAATTCAGCCTATATACTATATCTGTTTGAAAAAGAATTCTGATCAAAAAGTTAAGCCAACCTAAGCCGCTGTTTTTAGATGTCTTAATTCTCCTGAATTCAGCCATTTTTATTGTGGGTCAAACAGCTGGAATTACGAGATAATATCTTTGGCTCCTCTGAAAACTTTTCTGAATCCAATAAATTGAGTCAAAACATAGAAACGTTATATTTTAAAAAATGCGCCAAAGTGTCATCCCTTTATTGTAGTTGCCTTACTAAAACTCAATGGACGAGCCTTCAATGGAGCCAGGCGCCTCCAGCCCCCATGAATCAAAATCATCAATCTCTCTTTTGCCGTACATATCGAGTTTTCGACCAGCTGTTACTCTCCTGACCATGTCATAGAATTCCTCTGGCTTGACGCTATGTCCATTTCTCGGCGCTTCGAAACAAGTAAAAAAGTTTGTTGTATCAAAAAATTTCGGGGATTTTTTGGTACAATGCAACACAAACTCGGCGTTACATTGCGGTCCGTTTTGTTTTTGTGGTCCACCAGCCTTGTGCCACACAAACATTTCCTTATAAACAAGTCCCCATGACTTAACGATGTCGAAAGCATCGGGTATGTATTGGTTGATAGTCCACAGAAAGACGTGGCAAACATCGGCGCAAGGAGGTTTCTTTTCTCTTATCTCATCCACGGTCATGGTCGGATATGGGGGGTTTGGGATTACCCACGGGGGATCAATAACAATAACGTCGTAAACGCCGGAAATTGCTTTGATGATCCTTGCCCGAATTGAATCCATTTCTGCCTTGACAGTCGCTCTGAGGGTATCCCTAATTGCAATTCTCGGTTTGCAGCCCTCATCCACTTTCTTTAAAAGTTCTTCACGAAGTGGTTCAGACAACTCGGAAATTTTCAGAGCATCTGGAATATCAATTTTGCCCGACATCACAAATTCGGCAACATCATGGGCTTTTTTTTCAATTCTCCTGGCGTTGATAACGTACTGACGATTGGTTCCAGCTAATTTAGCGGCTTGTTGGGCAGCTTTGTTCTCGTTGCGGTTTGTCTTTTCAAGAGGTTGTTCAATGATTTGACTAACCTCTTGAGTATCAGATGACTCCACATGTTTTGCGAGAGGAAGATTCTTGGGATGGTTTTTGCCGTATAGCTTCCCGGCTTCGCGTTGGCGTTCCTTGGCTTCCTTGGTTAAGTGATCTGCAATCTTGACGGCGATAAATGCTCTTTGGCCCTGTGTCAAATGACGCCTTTTGAGATTCATTGATATAACAAAATCCAAAAGCGAGCCTTCTCCATCAAACGTACGATATTTGGGTGGTACCCCTAGATCCCTACAAGCCAGATAACGATTCTTGCCCTCAATTATCTTTCCGTCTTTGTCAAGCCAGATCGGTTCACGTAAACCGTTCTCACTGATATCGTTTTTAAGTTCGTTGAATTCTTCTTTTCGCATTAACGGGAAAATGTTAGCTACTTCATGGAACTCCCTATGATCCACAACGACCTTCTCCTGATTAACTATTTTAAGGTGTCGCTCGGGAGCAGGCCCAGCAAGCTTATCTTGATGGAGTTCTAGATTTTCAGTCACTGGTTCCGCAGTTTGAGATTGTTCCAGATGTTTTTCCGGATCCTCAAAAACGGTAGGTTCTTGGTTGTCACAAATTGTACCGTCAAGCTTTTGCTTTTTCGGCGCCTTAGTCTCAGAGTATCTGTTGATAATAGACACTATCTTTTCCTCATTTTTTTCTTATTACGTTAAGGTCAAATCAATTTATGAGCCCTGTTAATTCTGCATGAACCGGTTTTTTCCAGTCCCATGAGAATCAAATCTCGTGCGCTGTCTCCCTATTTGATTTTTGGTTTTGGTAAGGAGCGATAGGTCTACAAAATCGTGGGTACATCAGCCTGATATATTCAAAAGGACTTGCATATATCTAAGGCATGATGTATATTGGATTTATAGACTTTCCGCGCCTTTCCGGGTGCGGTCCCTTACGAACCCTGCTGACCTAGCCTGCAAGCAAATATCAGCGGGGTTTTTGCTTCCAAGTCCCAACAGATTAAATTCAATCAACCTTTTCCTCACCACCTTTCTTCGTAATATCGACCTTGAATGCCAAATTTTGAGGGTCCCATGAGATTGGGAAAGACTCAGTTTTTGTTGATTGCCAATTCAACTCATGCAACAACAGGCTGCAGCTTATCAATCTGGTAGAGCCGCTGGTTGAATTCAACTGGCGAGCCCCTTCCTGGTCAGGTTCCACTGGACGAATCCAGAAGACATTATCTATGTCAGGGTCCCTAAGTAGGAGCACGTGCTCAAATTCCTTTTTATAATGTTCAATCATCATTTCTCTCGTGGTTTTGTTCATCACGATTCTCTTTAATTTAGAGTTTAACGAAATCATTGCTTTCGATCTGTTCACATATCGTTTGTCAGTAACTACCACTAGGGCCATCGCAATCTCCTTATCGTCATCATCATCAACTATTGGAAACACTACACTGACTACACCAACATGTCAAGCTCTTTTATCATCGCAACAACATCTTATACAACCAAGCACACCTATCACACCAATGGCTACTGGTGCGGGTTTGAGAGAAATGGCAATCATAAAACCCGTTATTAAGCTCAAAAAAAATCGTAAAAAATATCTTCGACAGCATATTTTGAGACAACATTACGCGCTGATGACCTTAGTCTGACCGCGTTATTACCGCCGACTATCATTACCAGTATATATATTAAACAAACAGCCTGACTACTCCAACGTTGTTTGCAGAATCTATTTCCCCGGTAAACTGCCATTTTAAACAAGGCAGAACTTGTCGATTGTAGATGAATCGCAGTCTATATATAATCCCCATCAGACCTTGCAATAGAGCGATAATTCAGCCAATGGTGTTTTTAAGCCATTTCCAGTTGTTCTGATAAGTAATAAAACGTGGAGACATTTTAACATCTTCAATTGCAGTTCTTCCGCCACTTCCCATATCATACCGCTACCGGCATTCCGGGCATCATAGCACCCACTGCTAGTTACTGATTTACAATTGACTAAAGAACTGAGGAAACAGGTACCTGATAAAAAGGAGCATTTACAAGCACTGTCAGATGAGGAACTACCTGATAGAAACTGACAAAACAGGTGCCAATGGCCAAAAAGCCCTCAGAAATAAACCCTGTCGCAATTTATAGTGAAGATAGATACATTGTCGCTAAAGAATTGATTGGCCCACTGGATGCCAATAAGACGGTAAATCTGACGAGACAGATAATACAGAGTTTATTGTCACCGATGGTGGATGCTCCAAAATCTAAGATGTTCAATAAATAGAAGAAATGTAGACGTAACATCAGAGCACTAAAGCTTAGTCAAATAATTGAACAACCTTTTCCATTGGCCTGAATATTACAGTCAGCCCATTTCTACCAAAAATTTGGTTCAATGGATTTACAAAGAAATGTTGGATGAAATAATAGCTGATAAAACTTATAAGACAGGTGACAAACTTTCTAATGAAAATGGTTACCGCTAAAGAACTGATGGAGGTACTGGATAGCCTTTACCAAAGGAGAATTTTTTCATGTGGATGGACCTGGTTACAATAGCTGGTGATGGAAGATAAGTTGTTTAAGAGAATGATTGGCCGGTAAATCTAATTTTTCTATTTTCAACCTCCAGTCTCTGTTCTTAATAAAATGGGACAGCTCCAGTTGGAAAAAATATTGAGAGAAAAAGTGGTACCATTTCTAGGTTAACAATTTCTCAACTGATAATTCATATCAACCAGAATACGCTTTGCGGTGTGATGTTGCTTCTTGGGCCGCTGCCGATCATCAGCCAAAATAGCATCAATGACTCCCTTAAAATTTTCAAGTTTGGGATATTTGATAGGCTGTGATCGCTGATACCCTTGCGGGATGGAAAAACTGAGAATCTTCTTCACAGTCTTGCGGTGTATTCCAAACCGCTCGGAGGCTGTCCTAATACTCATGCCATCTACGTGGCACGCACGACGAATTCGCTGATAAATTTCCACGCTGTACATCCCTCCGCCTCCCCTCTAGCTCGATATCTACCTAGCTAAAGGAAGGCATTAATGCGGTACACTTTTATACCGCCACAACCGAATAATTTGGCCGCTTTAGAGGGACACTATTGCACCGGCGTTAAGAATTAACTGATAGTAATGAATTGGTGGGCTTAACACAAAGAAAATCGTTTAATATAGATGTTGACCAGTTAAGATATGATTTTGTCAGTGTTTCGTCTCTAATTTGAGTCATTATTGTATCATCTACCCAACAGCCATAGAATACTAATTCCAACAGATATTATAAAAAGAACCGATAGGCAGCCGGGGCCATTCCCACCTCCGTTCCCACCTCCACCGCTTTTATTAAGTTCATCTTCGCTTATACAATAACCTAGATAATCAAAATAGCTGCCAGGTCCAGTATCTGGCATTTTCTACCTCCTATTCTTTTACCCTATTCTAGATTGGCGGATATCTTCACCCACTGAGGTTACCGATTCTCAATCATGGTCCTCTGTTCCGATTATGTTTCCGTTGCGGTCCCGGATAATCTTTTGTCGGCCTTCATAGCGTTCAGTTCGAGTGATGTCGCCGTAACGGTCCCGAACAGTAGTTTCATCCCTGTTTCTATCCTTGGTTTCAACAATATTTCCGTATTTGTCCCTGACCGTTGAATTTCGGTCAGATGCCAAAATGACTATTGGCAGTAGCGTCAAAATAATGATAGCGACAATAATTTTCATTTCTTACCCCCATAGTATACTCAATATGAGTCCTTGTATCATCTCCTGTGATGAATAATAACTAATGATACAAGATACTTTTGACAATTGATATAACTTTTATTAGTCATAAGAATTACTCTGACTGCCTTTTTCGACCATCAAATGGACTTTGATTTCCCATTCTAATTTGGACGTGTGTCAAATGAGGACAAACGTTCTTTGACTAAGCAAAAAAAATATTGGCGGAGAAAAAATTGGGTTTAACAGTAATAACTTTGAGGATTAAACAAAGAGAAAGTCTGAGATTTACAAGTAATGAATAAAGAAACAAGGTTTGATTTTATCTACTTATTAGCCAGATTATTCCTCCAATAATGCCTATTATAAGAACCAATAGGCAACCGCAGCCATCTCCCCCTCCGTCGTAATCGTCTTCATCTCCACCACTTAGCAAATAATTAATGTAATCATCAGGCATCTTTTACTTAACTCTTATAACAGCAATAGTTTAAGGGTTTGAGACAATTCAAAATGAGTTTTATCGTGGTTAATTTACAGCAGCTTATGTTATCTCATTGTCCAGTTTTTCCCAAGGTCATAGCAAAGGGATTCTAGCAGAGAATCAGGAGAACTGTAGGGAGAACTGTAGGAGAACTGTACTTATGAATAGCTATTTGTCGGATACAAAAAATGCGGCAACTGGACTCATAAACCTCATAAAAAATTTGGACGATGAACTATACGGAATTTATAAGGAATATGAACGGCTAAAGGAGGGCGAAAGGGTCCTCCACGAACTCTTTATGGGGAATCAGCTTGAGGACGACTGCATGTTTCGTTTCACCCAAGCCACAAAAGCGAGAGAGGATGCTAAAAAAGCCTTTGCAAAACTTACAGAATACGAAAACAAGGCTCTTTTCAATGAAACTGCTTTAGCATCGATTTGTGGGGCATTATTACAGGTTGCAAAACATGGGATGTCCCAAAGGCATAAGAAAATAGAGGACTACCCAAATGCTGGACGGATGATAGGAAGTCAATGTCTGGCTACGGTAGTATGGCAGGCAAGAAATCAAAGCAGCCATTTTGAGGAAGGAAATAATAACCTGAGGAAATGGGTCAAAATGTGTTTTAAAGAACTTGAAAATGATATAGGACCACAATTTTCATTTCAGGGATACCCCCAAAAAAATATGGCCTGGGAAATAGTGAAAGAGTTGGAGTGGACTAGTTACAATATGTATCAAACGGACATGGAATCTTTGTTAAAATAATTTAACACTGTTTCAGATATTTCCAGAAAATTATTGGTTCCTGATTATTGAATGGCTTCTCCATTTGAATCCCTTACTGAATTGAAAGATAATTAAGTGTGATACTACCAATCTAATTTTGGTCCTAAAGAGTAACCCACTGCCATAGCATCCCCCCGTCAAGGCTTTTATTTTGTACTAATCCCTTGGATCGTATGGCTCTGAGTGTTCCCTGTGATTCCTCCAATTCTCAATATAGAGTTTAGCAAGTTCCGGTGATTGAATAATCAGTAAATTCTCAGCATTTTTACCTTCTGCTGCCTTAGTAAAGTTAAAACTCCCAGTAATCACTATTTTCCCATCAATAATCATGATTTTGTTGTGGGCGATGGCGTGGATGCTATCAATAAATGTTGGAATCCTAGAATTAGCTAAAAATGTTGCCCCACTATATTTTTGGATCTTTGGCTCTTATCTAAAATAGCCTCAACCATTACGCCTCGTTTATGAGCTTCTAAAAGAGCTTTTGCTATTGTAGTGGATGTAAATGAATAAGCTTGAACCAATATTTCTGATTTGGCGTTATCAATCTCTTTAATAATAGCATCTGTACATCCACCGTTGGGGCTGAAATATACCTGAACTGGAGGATTGCCTAGAGATGGGGCGTGATAGCGTCCAAACCCATAGGCCGACATTAACAAAAAGGCTACGCCAATAAATAACGAAAGAGGTTTTTTCCAGTTCATAATATTCCGCCACTCATGTTGTTTTGATTAGTTTGGAGCAGATTATGTCATTGGCCTTTTTCTCTAAACCGTCAATGTTTTATTAATAGCTCTCGCCCTTTACTGAAGTAGCAAAGCATTCTGCGCCATCGGTGCCGGTGACAGTGATATCGATTTCAAATGTTCCCCGTGATTCTAGACTGTCCATCTTTTCCACAATATTTGCTAACCATTGCCCAAGTAGCGGTTCGAGCCATTCTGGGTCATTACCTTCATGGAGTTCTATGTCACATTTATAGTGTATGAAATAGTCGCCGCTTTTCCACATCATCACTTCTTTTATTGCGCCACATCCATAAAAGAAATTGATGGTCCGACGAATGAACATCTCCCATGATACCTGATCGTCAACAAACACAGGAATTTCCGTGTTAAAATTCGGTATGCAGTTGGGAGCTTTTGTCAGGTTAGTGTTGGGATTTGTGAAATTATGCCTATGGAGTCCCTTTAATCCGTTACACGTATTACAAAGAGTCTGAAGGTTTTTAGGGTTGTCGTTTCTGCCATAGTATAATGGAGTAATGTGGTCTATTTGAAGTAGTCTTTTTTGCGTCTCACCGCAGCACTGGCACTTGTAATGGTCCCTTTCCTTAACCTCCTTTTTAACTTCCTCCGGTACCTCGTCAATCTGTGTTTCTTCGTCTTTTGTACCGCCGGGCTTTGGTGGTGGTTTGGGAACGATTATTCCATTCACGCAGATATCGAACTGAGACTTGAACTGATCATACCGATAGTAGATGGCTTTCCAGTAGCGGTCGTCTCTGTTGTATTCCTTTGACACTTCTTCATTCGTGGCCCGAAGACCTAAATTGCTTTCTATTATTCCACTGGCGAATTTGTCCAGATCGTGATGCTTTCTTTCTTCAAATACATAAAAGTCTGGGGGGCTTTCATTTTGCGCAACGTGCCTAGCGATGCTAAAAAGGTCATCGAGTTGATTCGTTCCTAATCTGGAATGCATGCACCCCGAAAAGAACTGATGCTGCCAATCTCTCAATCTGACATAAACGTTACCTAGAGAAACATCCTCATCAAAGAATTCTGGGATTCCCTGGTAATCATTTTCTGTAACTAGGTTTTTTACAAAATTAGTGTAGCTATCTCGTTCATTATCAAAAATCATTATGAGCTTTGTGACCTGCTCAATATCTTCGGTTCCTTTCACAAGAACTTTGTAATCGACTTTATACCATCCCACTGGCAACAAAGTGTTAAATGGGAGGGAATATTTGAGGTCGGGATTGGCCATCATCATCACTAGCCGCTGAACCAGTTCTATAGAAATGAAGTCGAGTGGAATAGCTTGTTTTGGAGGTGTATCGACAGGAATGGGTATGCCCGTGATCAGTTCAAACTTAGCCCAATTGATTAGCTGCTTCCAATCGTCAATAAAACAAACGATGTTCGCTTCCTCCGTTCCGCCGAACTTAGGCCCTCGCAACGCACGTCCGATCATCTGTGTCATCAAGATTTTGCTGGTAGTCTGACGGGTTAGAAAAACGCTTTGCACATCTGGAACGTCAGTTCCTTCCGTTAGCATTCTCACATTAATAAGAACATCTAATTCACCGTTTCTGAATTTGTCGAGGACGACCGAGCTTTCATCTTTTTTAATCTTCTTTCTCTCTTCGGGGGTTCCGATGGCGGCATCTATATGCGAATATATAGCGTCGGCCTTGACACCCCGTGATTGAAGAAACC
Organism: uncultured delta proteobacterium; assembly: GCA_963798475.1. Lineage (GTDB taxonomy): Bacteria > Desulfobacterota > Desulfomonilia > Desulfomonilales > Desulfomonilaceae > CAJBEZ01. The sequence goes on along the minus strand of CAWCTI010000025.1, from coordinate 92,376 downwards.
CCTTTAATTGCTCGCACTGAAACCAACGATCCGCAAACATAATGGTTTTGCCGTATTTTTCTTTATTGTCAGCGTAAGTCGAGGCGATGGATTCGCTGCGATCCTTGCTTCTGGCCAAACGATCGATAATGTTTTCGGGTAGGTCCCTGTTAGTATGCACCCATTGTTGGTACTCGTGCTGATTAAATTCAGGGCTGAAGTTAGTTTTCGGTTCTTCAAAAATAGGTTTTGCGAGGATTTCATCAGCCATGAGTTTGGCGGCTTCGACCTGGAAGATATCCTTTTGGGGGAAAATTTTTGTGAGCCACCGTTCTTTGTTTGGGTCACTAAAGGCAGGGGTTGCTGTCATTCCAAGCAAAAACATCCCCTTGCATCGTTTTCGCAACTGGTCAATTAACCGCCGATAAGTCGGAGCTGGGGCATGGTGAGCTTCGTCGAAAACAACGAGGAGTTTTTCGCCTGCCGACTCGATGAAATCCTCCATTTGGGGGTGTCTTCGTTCACAGGCCAGGTAAATGGTTCGTAAAGTGCCGAACACAACCTCGTCAGATGGATCTATGTCTGAGACATTGAAATGCACCTTGGTTCCAGAGACAACTCTTGTCACGAGATCGCTCTTGGTACCTGTAATAAGTCCTACGCTGTCTCTGAAAGCAAAGAAAGCTTGCTCCAAAAGAAAATGACTTTCAGCTAACCATAAGACCTTGAATCCATCGGATAACGGTCCTTGACAAATAAATCGGATGGCCACAAAGGTCTTACCTCCACCAGTGGGTATGACCAAGATGCCTCCATGCTCTGAATATGTCTTATGGTACCATTCTTTAAGACTCTTAATCGCATCCTTTTGATGTTGGGCCGGGTCTTTGTGGTTTTTTACTTGCCTCATAATAGAAAGATCGTATGTCCTCTTAAATGCCGTTGTTGTCTGTTGTGTTGAACCCAAGATTACAGCCTCCGTATCCTTTCTAATCGGTGATCCTCTATCTGACTTGAGGTGTGTCAGTCCCAAGAAGTGAGAGTGTTCTGATTCTACTGACCGTTCTGTCGTTCATTTCCGAACGATTTGGTAGTAGAAACCTGTGCGGTTCAGTCACCTATTGCGAGAATCGTCGTAAGTCGGCACTATTGTCTATCCTTCATGGCTTGTTTTCTCTCAAACTCATACTGTTAAATGCCGCCCCTTCATTATACACAGACAAATCTCAAATACGGACAAATATGGTTGATTTTATAAAAAGTTTTTGGATGGAGTGAAAAGGTTGGGATAATTAAACTGGAAACATTAATGGCTATAAAACTGGCTCGACGCTAATTTAAAATCCAATCTAATCAGTAATTCATTCCATCATGTCTCAGTGGGCTCTCTATATATTATCATTTCAATAGTGTTTGTTTTTAAGGGGAGAGGATGGCCTCTCCCCTTTATGGCATTCATATCTGTCGTTCCTCGTAATCCGTCATCTCATAATCAACATTAAGAGTTCCAAAAATCTATCTCATGTAATCCCTCACGTCAGATTCCTCATCAGTATTCCATTCACAATCGTCACAGAAAAATAGAGCTATAGCGTGTTCCTGCTCTGTTTTCTCATCGAAGATGAAGTACGTGGTTAGATCATCGAAACCCGTAACAACTGCATCACATTCCACTTTTGCTTTCAAAGAATGTCCGCCGCATTCGGGACAAGTAAATTGTGTATGGATAGGTTTCTCATTTACTGGACTTACAGATTCCTGCTTCATTTTAATAACCTCCTACTGCTCCATTAATGGGGCAGTTTGTTTTATTGTTAAGGACCCTATGTGTTAAGTTGCCTGTAAAAAGCATTGGACGAGGTAATTCAATTTTTGTTTCTGCCAGCTGGCTGGCATATTCCTCTAGAAGATGGGCATTCCATTCATCCAAAGAATAGACCACCACCCTCCTAACCCCGAGATCCGGAAAATTCACAACAATTGCTACGCTTAGGTCTTCCGGCAGCTCATCATAATCAAAAATTGCTCTTTCAGCCCCATCGTTGAGTACGTCTACGAAATTCTTCACGACAGGATCCATACCACCCGGAATAGTTTCGCAACCAAAATCCGGTTCCTGTTCAACCTCACAATCTCTTGGCCCATACAAATACTCATCATGATCACACATGACAGTCTCCTTTTTGCCCTTAGGGCAGAATGTTTACTCCATTGGCCATGCGCTGTTTCTCAGGCAGCGTATATTTAACCTTCTGGAGTCTATTTGTGGATAAAATGGAGGGTATCAGCGATGAATTTATAAGATCCGATTGCCTTGTAAGCTTGAAACATTTATAATTCCCTCGATACCCCATTGGGTTGTTCGTTATCAAAATCCCACTACTGTGCCTGGTAGCCTAAAAGTGGGATTTTCTATTTATTTGGTGTCACATCCTCTGAACGATGACGCTCATTATCCTTGTCAATATCCTTGTGAAAGGATTGGGTGATTCTGTAACGAACCTCTCCACTTAGGCTCCTCTCATTTAGTGCCGCTACTTCTCGCAATTTCTTCAGAATCTCCAGTTCAAATGGTCCTGGCGTCGAATAACTTAGTTCTGGCCTTGGCATTTAAAATTCTCCTTTTAAAAGTTGTTTTGTCTAAAAAGCGCTTTCTTATAGAAAGACAAAGTTGTTTGGATTTTTGATTTCAACAATCATCTCCTTGATCAAAAGACAAACTTCAGATTGATTTTTAATCACTTCAATTAACTCCCTTTGCAGAAAGACAAAGTTGGTGACTGAATTAGATTTCTATACTTCAATTCTTTCCACTACAAAAAAGATAGAAGCATAACCTCTGGATATATTGGATGTTTGGCGAGTTGTAATGAGACATGTGGCAGCTGATTGAAGAAAAAATGTGACTTATATGGCCATGGCTTTGGCAGGTTTCAATCTTAACTAAACCGATGGAAGTTGAAGAAACATGGCCCCCCAAAGGGATCTTAGCCCTCTATTGATGTAAACAAACCGTCCCCTTTGTTTACAGCGCCGTCTGTTTTATCTGAAAGGATCCTTGACTTCTCTGACTTTGCTGTCATATCAGATGTTGCAAAGTGGGTCATTGGATATTGGTTATGGAAAAAGCAGCTATTTATGCCAGGGTCTCCACGGAAGACCAAGCCCAACACGGTATCAGCCTAGATGCGCAAGTAAATAGATGTGTGGAATATGTGTCAGTTCAAAATTATGAGCTGGTGGATACTGCTATTGACGCTGGCGTTAGTGGAAAATCCACTAACCGGCCTGGCCTTGAACGGATCCTCTCATTGGTGCAAAATAAGAAGATTCATCATGTGATCACATTAAAACTTGATAGGTTATCCAGACGAACAATTGACGCTCTAAACCTCGTGGAAACATTTACAAAGAAAAATGTAAAACTCCATCTGGTTACAGAAAATGGTTCGGTTAATTCTGATAACGCCGATGATGAGTTTATGCTCACAATGAAAGCTGGATTTGCTCAATTGGAACGGAAAAAAATCGCTGAAAGGACCAGGTTTGCATTGAACCGGAAGAGACAACTGAATGAAAGGATCTCTCTCAATGCTCCATATGGTTCTATGTTCATTAATGGAAAAGTAGTGGATAATCCACTGGAACAAAAGACCATCACAAAAATTCATAAACTTCATGATAAAGGCTTCAGTATTCGTGGTACCATTGCTAAATTGACTCGTCAAAAAATGTTCAACAGAAATAATAAACCTTTCAGCATAGCCTCTATCCTGCGTATATTGAAAAGAACAGATAAATGAAAATAGGTTTTTTCTACTAATCTGTTGGCGAAACAATGATAAAAAAGAAACGCAAAAAACCTTCAATAAGAGACACGCCAGAGTTCAAAGAATTGGCTAAAGAACTCAGGCAGCAAGTTCCTGACAAGAAGAAACATTTACAAGAAATGTTGGATGAGATTATTGTTGAAACAACTGATAAGACAGAATAGTAATGACAAATGGCCAAAAAGCCGTCAGAAATGAATCCTGGGGATATTTCTGATGAAGAACGATACATTCCTCACTAAAGAATCGATGGTGCCACTGGATGGCAATGAGACGGTAAATCTGACGAGACAGACAAAACAGAGTTTATTCTCACCAATGGTGGATGCTCTAAAAATGTAAATTTTTCAATAAATGGAAGAAATGTAGACGTAACATCATATCACTAAAGCTTAGTCAAAAAGTTGAACAACCTCTTCCATTGGCCTTGATGCAACAAGTCAAGTCCATTTGTAGTAAAAAGTTGGTTCAATGGATTTACGAGATTGCTTATTGACTCTACTCAGCACAGAGACAACATCTCATCAAAAAGAGAGGTCACTAACATGAACATGAAATTGAACTTGGTTAACAACATCGGGTTTATCCTGCTTGCGATTTGGCTCATTATCTATGGTGTCGAGCAACTGTTCCGTGGTTTCCGTCTATCAATTGGCGCTTTGCTATCAATACTTGCTATTGTTGCTGGTGTCTTTATCTTGCTTGGCCGATAGCTGTCTAGGTAGCATCTCAATAGCCAAGAACACAACTAAGCTGCTGAGCAGAGTCAATTGGCAGTTACAAGAAATGTTGGATGAGATTATAGTTGATAATACTGATAAGACAGAATAGTAATGACAAATGGCCAAAAAGCCTCCTAAATTCAATCCTGTGGCAATTTATAATGGAGATAGATACATTGTCGCCAAAAAACTAATGTTGCCACTGGATGGCAATAAGGCGGTAAATCTGACGAGACAGATAAAACAGAGTTTATCGTCACCAATGGTGGATGCTCCAAAATCTAAAATTGTCAATAAATGGAAGAAATATAGGCGTAACATCATATCACTAAAGCTTAGTCAAAATTTTGAACAAGCTCTGCCATCGGCCTGAATATAACAAGTCAGGCCCATTTTTACTAAAATGTTGCTTTGATGAATTTACAAGAGATGTTGGATGAAATAATAGCTGATAAAACTGATAAGACAGGTGACAAATGACTAAAAAGCCCCCAAAAAACAAACCTGACAAACTTTCTAATGAAAATGGATACATTACGGCTAAGGAATTGATGGAGGCGCTGGATAGCCTTAAAGCCTCAATTCTGATTGAACAGAAACAACAGAGTTTATCTTCATCAGTTGAAGATGCTCCCAGACCTAGAATTTTTCATAAAAAGAAGGAAGGTAAACGTGAAAAAATAGCCACTACAGTCGATTCAGAACTATTTGAACTTGTAAAAGCTCGTCAGCAACAAGGTCAACAGCTATCACATATCCTGGATTCAGCTTTATGGAATTACTTTGGTAGACCAAAGCTATCATTCCAACAGGAATCAGACAAAGAATGATCAAGTTGTTAAAAAATAAAAATGGTTCTATGAGCATCAAAGACTTTACATGGTCAACAAAATTAAAACTGTTCCTTTGAATCAGCGTTTACAGTTTATTCTCAATAACTCCAGGAAAATGAACAAGTTTAATGGTCCCAACTGAATGATTATGAGGAATTTTGATAAGCAAAAACTGGCTGGTAATAAAAACAAAGAAGCTGGTTTGATTGGTCAGTTAGAATCATTGCTAATTCATCATGTCCCAAAAATGGACCGGCCAATAGAATCAAACCTTTGTCCATATGATCCTGGAAATAATTCAGCCAACTTCAACTCACAAAATTGACTCTACAGAGACGGAAGGATTGGTGATAGTGCCAATGGTAAGACGGATCTCATTAAACTCGATACAGCCCGACCAACAGTGTTATTCCACATGATGAGAATTATGGATCTTTCTCCAACCAAAGGAGCTTTGTCAGTTCCAAATGGACCAATAAAATGATCCCAGACCAGTTTCCACTTATGATTGATGAGATAGGTGGTGAGGTTGGAACTGTTGAAGAAATATGTTCTTTTGAATATTATTTTTGTTTGGTTGGAGAGCTACAACAGCTTCTGATGGAAGAGAGACAGCTTGCAGAAGTTGAACAACAAAACTAACCAGATTTAACGCCAATTGGCTGACTGACCCCTTTGTTTCAATATTCCAATGGAACCAAATTCAAATAGTAACCCAGCAATTCCATGTTGAAGAACCAATGGGCTGTAAATTCGACAGAATCCAACTGGGCTTTTGTCAACGTGATAGCTTGTGACTTTTTGCAGGAATAGCTTTCTGATTTACAAAACCAATGGTGAAGACACAACTTGTTGATTTAACTGGAACTGTTGGCTAATTTTGTTTTGGTTAGAAGAAATCAAGAACTGACAATTTTATTGGAGGCATAAGGTGCCAACATCATTTACTAAAGTAGGCTTTTTTGGAGTTTTTTTGGAATCTTTTTGGTCATAGATAACATGGGGAGAGGGCCATCAGAGATCTATGAAAAATGGTGGGAACTCTCTTTTATGGCCAAATTTGGACTTTATGGAGCCTGCTGACTTTTGAAATATTGCTGACAACTTAAAAAGTATCTCAGCTGAAGACTTGGATTCAGTAAAAATGTTCTTTATGTCACTGACTCTTGGCTTCTTGCCATGCCTAGGACTGTAATCTCGAATTTCTGTTTCTATAAATTCAACAAGGTTTACCTTCTGAAACAGTAGAGTTGGCCCAACATTTAGTAACTGGGAAACATGATTCAGCTTCTTTCCATGGAAAAAAGCACGATTTAAAGAAAGTTCCAACCTCAGCCTATCGTCCCGTTTATAACATTTTAAGTAGCCAGAGGAGTCACGGCCTTTTTGATACTTATTTGCGCCATCAGGGTCAAATCCAGGTATAGGAATTGGTTTTCCAGTTTTTGAATCTTTTTCTCCATTAAAATAGAAATTGTCCTTTTCTCGCAAATAATTCAGCATACTATATTTGAAAACATCCTCGTCTTGTTGTTGTGAGGAACAGTCTACAGCTATTTCCAGCGATCCCAAATGGTGTGGAATGTAATTTTCTTTGAGTAGATTTTCGATTTGGATCGCTGTGGCCACATGGTCGCTATAACCGTATTTTTTATCAATCACAGTAAATGTGATTTTACCCAAGACCTTTATTTCTGGCTTAAAGCGAGACCTGTCATAAAATACCTGAATACGTTCTGTGTCCGATTCAAGCCATTTGGATTTTTGATAGATGCCACGCCATTGATAATCGGTTTCCTTATATGGTGTTGCGAGGAGACCATTTAGATTTTCACAAATTTCGTCAAAAACTCGCTGAGTTGGCAAGTAGTCCGCCCTCATAATTGTTAGATCAATTTTGTCGAAGCAAATTCGACAAGGATGAGATAAAGACTCAGTCTCCGGTACAGGGGTTATAAGTCCATTTATGGATCTATAAGTGTCTTTCATTTATATGCTCCAATTTCTATCAATCGAAAAAGCCGCTAGTTCGTGGAAAACTAACGGCTTTACTTTTTAGCTATTGTCTTGATTCTCCTTGGGGATTCTAGAGCACGAATCTACAATTCTGTAGCGCAATTCCTGACTGAAACTTCTCTGGGCTTTGCAAGCTTCTCTTTGAAGAACGTCGATGACGTTTTTGGGTATTCGCACGGGGTAGGCATCTGATAGTTCAATCTTCACATCTTTCATAAAATTTCTCCTATGTTCAAAAATGGGGGCATCTGAAGATGGCCACTAATTGAAAGACGTGAGCTGAACTTTTTTTTGATAAGCCTGTAGCGGATGGACTAAATGGAGAGTTTTCTTCGAGATTACATGGTCGTAATGCTGCAAATGTTGAGGAGGGCTTGGTGAGAGACTGCTGATAAAGAGCTATTTAAAGCCTCTGTAGGCAATTCTGAGAGGCTCTATTATTAAAAAGGGGATTGGGTGTGGCTTTGAGCCTGTGGTGATGAATTGTGAGCGTTATCAGGAAGAGGTCAGGATCGTAAAACTCCTGCAGCCAAAATCTTAGCCTAAATTAAAGAAGTCGTTTCGGATTGGGGATCAAATTATTAGGAGCCAATCATTCTCATGTGGTGGTCCGCTAGAGATGGAATGATTTAGCAAAGTCAAAAATCAAGTCGTAACATAGGACTCCGCCATTCCTGCTCCTTCCAACTATTAACAAAAAGAAAACCGCCAAGTTGCCTCTTACAGGCTTAGTTTCGGCTCCGTATGCCCATTCATTTTTCGTTAAGCAAAACCAAATTCCCACTCATTTACAGATTTATACAAATGAAAACCATTTCGTGTCTTTCAATCATAGCGATCGCTAAAGGTAATGACCGACTTGATGTCAGCGCCAACCTTTTGGACTTGCGCAATTTGGTCAAAGCTTTTGGCAACCGCTAAATATATCAAATTATTAGGAGAATTTATGATGAGTAAAAAAATTGTGAATTGGGATGAATTAGATGAGCAGTTTCCCTCAGTGGTAGGTAAAAAGAAGAAATTGAGAAGGCTTCAACCTGGTGTAAAGTATCTCGCAATTATTACAAAGGCGGTTGTTGAATACTCTTCTAAACATCAGCGGCCCCAAATTGCTTACGATTTACATGTTAACACGGAGTCGGGTGAACCAGTTACAGTAAAAAAATTCACTCAGCTGATTCCGGAGCATGAACATTTTCTTGCTGCTGAACTAGAATTTTTTGGAATTGAAATTGACCACATGAGTGAGCTCTCCGCCAAATTACATAAGTTAGTTGGCCTTGAAGTGGTGATTACAATTTCATATCCGAAGAATTACGGATTCGCGTCACCTAGTTTTGTTAGCCTCGTTGATAAAACAAGTTAGAATTAGTTGGTTTCTGGCTGTTGATTGATGTCCCGTTGGTTAGCAGGTAATAACGGGCCCAATCAACAGCTATTATTCATTTTTTGTCAGAGTTAAGACTCAAATTCATTTGAGTACGGATAGTTCCTTATTCCCACTGGCTAAAATTATTTATCTTTGGTTCAGTTGACGAAAAATTTGAAGACTTGGTAAAATTGCTAGAAACAGACCTTTCATGAAAGGTCACAATTAAAGTCATTCCACTGATCTAACGCAAAAAACGCCTGGCACTAGAAAAACAAAAAGTTTTTAACTTTTGTCCAAAAAAACTACTTTCACCTTAAAATGGTTGGCATTGAACCGTCAATCCCCCAAAATAGCCTATAAAAACGGCACCAAAACCAACTTGTCCTGTTGTCGGGAATTGTTATTATCTCCAGTTGTCATGCGGTTGAATCGCATTTTACGGGCCATTTGGTCGAAATGAAATTTATGTATGATTTTATTGGACTTTTTGCGAGATTTGTTGAAATTTTACTTGCCATTTTCTGATTAAAGTTTATATTGGCATCGTTGATTAGCGCCAATTTGACCAAACAGCTTGCGGGCGCTTAATAAATCCAGCTAAAGAGTTGTGAGAGCAGGAATATGCCGTCTCAGCTTTAAGCTGGACGGTTTTTTTGTTTTTAGGGTTGGGAACCAACGACATATTATTAGAAATGTCATTTCAAGGTTCACATGATTGCGGAAAGGAAAATTTAGAACAATGAAGTGAGCCCTGTTTCTATAGGGATTCGAACAGCAACAAATAATGATTTAAGCGCCGATTTGAACTAACAGCTTGCGGGCGCTCAACAAAATTCGGCTAAAGCGTGAACTTGCCCGTTTCACCTTTTGCCGACATCTCAACTTCAAAGAGGAGACGGCAAATGAACAAGCATCTTAGAAATCTCATCCACAAAAACAGAGCGTCTATGGGGCTCAATTTCGGTCAACTGGCTGAATTATCGGGTTACAGGAACAGGTCCAAGTGGGCGATCAGAATCTGTAATTTTGAGCGGGAAGGGGTAGGAGATGACGAAATGGTCGGTAGAGTGATTCAGGCTCTGGAAATTGACCATCAGGAAGTACAGGACGCGATTCAGAAAGATTATGCGATTTGGGAGCAATGGGCCAATGAGCCAGTTCCAATGCAAATGCTTTTGCGATACTCCGGCGTCATCATCGTGATTCACCATATGCCACCGGAGGTCACTTCAAGGGAATCGGCTATAAAGTATGCCCAGAACTACGCAAAGGAAAATGCTCTCCGAGTAGTTCTCGTTCTTTCAAGACGAGAATCAGTATGGATCGCTGCGGATGGCAACATGAACATATCGCAGACAAAACCAGGCGTGCCAAATATTCCGTTTGCGAGTGTGGGTGGAAAGAAATTCCTTTTTAACAGTAGCCAAGGCGCACTAACGTTCACTGTATTAAAGAGTTGATTTGGCCAGTGGTGATTCCGTGGCTGGTGTATGGAGATGATCATCCGAAAAAAGAACGAACACACATCGTCCAATGGAACGAACAGGAAATATAACTATTGCAACAAGGTTTTGAATATTCTCGGCTGACACTTGGACAAAGGAGAATCAGATGGTACTCATGAATGCTAACCGCCATATTAAGCCATCAACTGTTTCAGAGGTAGATGTTTCTGATAATTCGTTAGCTTTTCTTCAGACAAAGATGCTGATGTACATGGACCGATTACTAAACGCAAACCTTAATCTCAACAAAGAAGCTTATGAGATTCTGTACTGGCTGCTAAATCGTGATTTGGCCAATGATTATGTCAAAACAATCAAAGAGCTAATCCCGGAACAAAAGAGACCAAAAGACGATGACATGAATAGCTCCATTGAGGAAGCGTGGGATTTTGCCCAGATATGTTTCGACATTATCAAGTTACTTTCCAGAGAATCAAGACATCGGGCACGAGTTGCCGCCAGAAGGCTACTGAAAGAGCGGACCAATGAATTACGCTACGAAGGATCGACAACCATTGAGCAGAATATCCAGGAATTTCAGAAAATGTTCCATCTTGATGAGACTGAAACCGAATTGTGTCTCTTTCTGTTCATGATAGCCAACTGGAACGAATTTCAGACGTTTTTCGAGAACCATCTCCAGTGCAACCGTTATCAGGGACGCAAATGGCTTGCCATAGTCTTGAATTGCAGAGAAACCCAATTAGTAAAGGCTCTCAATGGGAAACTTGATCAAATTGGAATCCTGGATAAGGACAATTATAGAGGTGGTTTTGAATTGAAGCAGGTGTTCGGGCAACAGTTACAAGATCTTAGTCCTGGCGAGTTTAGGACCCAGTTCACCAAACCGGTCAAATGTGATCCCATCCCTCTTGACGCCCATTCGATAGACAAGAAAATTACCAGGAACATTCTGACCAAGCTCTCCTATAAACCTGAGACATCAACACATGTTTTGTTATATGGGCCTCCGGGAACTGGAAAAACAAGCTACGCCAGCGGTATTGCAGAAAGACTTGGTTTAACCTGTTACCAATTGGATCATGGAGGAAAGGACAGCACGTTTTCACGTAGAGCTGCGATAACTGCTTCTGTCAATATGGTGAGTGCAACGGATAAATCATTGCTGATAGCTGATGACAGCGATTCCGTACTGAACACCAGAAGCGCATGGTCTTTTCTCGGAGAGACTCCGGACAAGCCTTGGCTCCATGAAATATTGGAAAAGCCTGGAGTAAGAATGATCTGGATAGTCAATTCAGTGGAAAACATCGAGGAGTCAGTCGCTCGCCGGTTTTCATTTAGTGTAAATTTCAAACCATTCAACAGGTGCCAACGTGTTCAACTCTGGCAGAACATTGTTCAAAAGCACAAGGTAAAGCGTTTCTTGAATAACTCTGAAATTGAGGAACTGTCGAAACGATTTGAAGTGAGCGCGGGTGTAATAGATCAAGCGATACGTAAGGTTGCTGAATCAAGAAATCACTGTGACGAGGATTTAAAAGAATCGGTCGTATTGGCGCTGGAATCTCATGTTTGTCTTAGCAAAGGCGGTCATAGTCCAACGAATAGAAACTTTGATTGTAATGATTTTACCTTGGATGGACTCAATCTTTCCGGGACAGATATTCATGATCTGTTGGAAGAACTTACAGCATTCAATGAATACTCCAAGAGACCAAACTCACTTGATTCAGTTTCTATGTCACTATTGTTCCATGGCCCTCCAGGCAGTGGCAAGAGCGCATTGGCCAGATACATTACAGCTCATCTCGATAAAGAAATAGTGTTCAAGAGAGCTAGTGACATTTTCTCAAAATGGGTGGGTGAAACTGAGAAGAACATACGGGAAGCTTATGAAGAAGCTAATTCCAAGGAAGCAGTTTTAATTTTTGATGAGGCTGATTCGCTAATATTCAGCAGGGATAGAGCGGAACATTCCTGGGAATTGAGTTTTACGAATGAGTTTTTGACCTGGATGGAATCTTTCGAGGGCATCCAGATATTCACCACTAACAGGTTGAAGGACTTGGACACCGCTAGTTTGCGGAGATTCAATCATAAAGTGGAATTCGGATACTTGAAGCCGGATGGAAAAGTCATCTTCTATGAAAAGCTGATAGCGCCGCTGATCCCTAGATCTATAGATGTCTCCACAATACAGGGTTTGAAAGGCTTGTCAGGTCTTACTCCTGGTGATTTCAAGGTTGTCAGAGATAGGTTCACATTCAGGAACAAGAAAGATATTACGCACCAAGCATTGTTAACAGCTTTGGAAGAGGAAGCCAGGATTAAAGCGTGTCATGAGGGCGTCAAAAATATCGGATTCTTGTCCTGAATACGTGCAGAAGGCGCACAAGTTGCCTTAGCTTTGACCGTTTTCGCCTGGTGGTCAGAGTCTAGGTGTTTTCTTATTTCATGTTATTGTTATCACCACAATTTTCATAAAAATGCGCCTTCCTGCGAAAACTATTGGACAGGTTCGTTTATACCTATAATAGCCAGTAGTGTTTCTGAAAACGACATTTCATCATTGACGATGCCGGAATGCTTAATTTCACGATGGAGCATTTCAATCAGAAGCTGTTTCTGTTGCGTTGCGAATTCTTGCCATTTAATCAGGTCGTTAGAGTCGGTTGGTTTGAGGCCGAGAATCTCTTCATCGAGCCTCTCTAGCCACGGTGCCCTTTCGCCATTTGGTGTCATACCGATCCGAACAATGTGATGCTTAGAACTGCCGCTATTGGACTGTGTGCCTATCTTCCAGAATGTTAGTAGACCGCCACTGACAACATGCGAAAGACTTCCGACTACGAAACGTTGATCCAAGGGAATGTCAGTGCAGCCAGACATATATTTCTTAATTATCGGATGTTCAAGTCCGAAAAGTTCAACTGTATCTTCTTGAATGGCTCTGTCTCTTTCCGAAGTGAACCGCACGGGAGTAACCTAAATCGTGGTTTAGAGCCCACAACGAGTCATCTATCTTGCGACAAGCAAGACCCGACATTCTTGCTGCGCGAGTCATGAACGCCACCAGTCTATCCATACCTAGTCCGGCGTCATCAAATCGTTGATAATCCCCAAGATTAAACCGGTCCAGATCCTGAAATAGCTCGAAAACCACCTTCCGGGCAAGGTCAGCGTTGGTCATTGCAACCTCTAGTTCCTGCTGTGTCCTCCTCAATGTCGGGTCACTAAGAGCCTCTTTATACAAGCTGTCGTAGCTAATGCTACTACTTAACTGTCCGAGGATTTGAGTTCTGAAATCCTCCGTTACCTGCCCATGTTTGTCTACCTTGCCTAAAGCTTGCGCTATGTCATTTAATTTGTCTTCCAACAAAAGAAATATTTTACCTTCAATGGTGTCGGCTGCAACCAAGTTGTAGACTTGAGCTGTCTGTTGTTGACCATACCTGTGAATGCGCCCTATTCGTTGCTCCAGATCCATCGGATTCCACGGAAGGTCATAGTTAAACAAAACATGAGCGTGTTGTAGGTTTATTCCTTCCCTACCTGCGGCAGTACAAACGAGGTACTTGTGGTCCATCTTTCCGGCGAAACCTTTTTTGCACCGCTGTCTTGGTGCCATGATCTCCACCTTTGAGAATATCTATTCCTTTTCCGGGAAACGAATCGTCGAGATATTTCTTAATAATTTCAACAGTGCCAAGGTAAGTAGCAAAGATGACAATCTTTTCGTTAGGGCTGTGCTGCCAAATTAGACCGAGGGCCTTTACAAGAGCGGCACATTTGGTTTCGATTGTAGATGGAAAAAGCTCGAGCAAGTTTCTGATCCGCTTTCGCTCTTCAGGTAAACTAATTGTAACCATCAAAGCTACCTGTTCCTCGTTGGAGGCGGCGGTTAACTCGGTTTCAGAATAAATCGCCTGTTTCGACAAATGTTTCGGCACACTGTCTCTTCTTCAGTAGTTTATACTTAGCCTCAGCTAAGATTTGATCAACCTGAGCATTACCTATGGTATCAAAAGGTAGGTTGTGAATCTCATGAACAATATCTTTGGCCTCTTCTATGGCCCGATTTCGCCCATCAACATCCAGCAGTTCATCACGCTCTATGGCCTCTTGAACGGTTAGCATCAGCAAACGACGCATCAGTGTGGCCCTAATAGCGGCAAAGCTACTTGCAGCGATTTTTTGAAAAGTAGTCATCACAAAGCCGAGAGCACGACATTTAGAACCTTGTTTCGACGCAAGGTCATACCCATCCCGAAGGTATTCGAGAAGTTTGTCATAAAATTGTCTCTCACGTTTCTGACAGGTTAAAACTCTCAGTATGCACAATTCGTCGAGTGAATAGCGGACCGCCATCCTGTGAACAGGCATCAGCTTTAGTGCGGCGAATGACTACAGCGTTTAGACGATGGCGATTGCAAACCATGTCTTCATCATTTTCGAATAATTCTTCTGATAGCAAACGAATGAGCATCCAAAAACGAAAATGATTGCCCTGATGCGGAGTTGCAGATAGTAGCAGCAGATCACGACAATGGTTCCTCAGACTTTCCGCAAGTCTAAAATTGTCGGTTTTTTTTACGCGGCTGCCGTTTCGGTGGACACTAAGATGATGAGCCTCGTCAAAAACCACTAAATCCCAACTCGGAGCCTCTAGTAAACGTTTTACTCTTGATTTTTGCTTAAGGGTATCAATTGAAACGATGAGCCGGTCGTGTTTGGCGAAAGCGTTGGTTTTACGGTCCGTTACATCTCCTTCGCTGCCGAATACTTCGAAATCGAGATTAAAGACGTCGTTTAATTCGTGACGCCAGTTCTCGACCAGGCCGGCAGGGACTACCATCATGGCCCTTTGCAGTTCACTTCTAGAGGCCAACTCTCGAAGTATCAAAGCGGTTTCAATAGTTTTGCCAAGACCAACCTCGTCGGCTATCAAGAATCTCTTGGGACTAGTGTTGGCTACGCGATGAGTTAGAACCACCTGATGCGGAAGTAATTTGACTTTTGCAGAAGTTAGGGTCGCTGCGCTCTCGGTGAGTGGGATTTCCTCAGCCTCGATAGTAAGCCAAAGCCTTTCAAGGCGATCCGGAGTTGCTTGAGCGATGCCGTTGACCAATAAATCATAACGGTCAAGTCCAGCGGAAAGTGAGTCTCCTGAGACTTTACGTTCCCCGGCCGCACGAAAAAAAACACTTATGTAGCCTGAGGACTCTAAACCAAAGACCACACCCTCGCCAAGTTCAGGGTGAAAAACTTTTTGACCAGGACGTATTTCAGGAGATACGGGCAACATAATATCCTATTTGGGTCTCGTTACCTGAACCCTTTGCGCAGCTAACCAGCCGTTTCATGTTGACGGTAGCGCTTCCGTCCCAAAGTCCTTCCGATAAAGGAACCTTAGTGTTGTCACGCCTTCGAAATAACACCTCTTCTCGCAACAACGACTCCTCAAACGCTTTTTCATGTGCGGAGAAACCGAACACGACTCCGCACTCAGGTAAGAATCTTTGAAATTGGAAGATTAACGGCCTTATTTGTTTCATGAGAAAATCGCCTGTGTTTTCTAGCGGCAGAATCTCAAGCAGAGTTTCCAAGCCGTAAATTACTATTGTGCGACCTGGTATGGGGGCGAAGGCACTGTGGCTTGCCTGCCAAGCAAGAGCTTGCCGAAGAGAAATAATAGCGCCGCCCGCGATGAAAGGCCCAAGGCTTTCTTCGTCGTAAATTACACTCGAACCTTTCCGTTGCCAGACCGTGCTAGAAATAGTTTCCATTCATCTTCCTCTATTAGGCCATGGCCGATAGAATTGGCCTTGTGAAACCCGTAATCAACTTTCATCGATTAGGTTAAAGAAGGTAGGCTGAACGACTTCAGGTCGGTCATTGCGGGTACGCCAACGCTCGACGATTTGCAATGCAGTCAGTGCAGCCGTACAAACGACGGGATCACTTCCCCTCGCCGCATACCATTTCAAAAGTTCATCCACTGATTTCTTGATGCGGAAATTGGGATTATTTAATTCGTCTTCGACCTTTATTCCAGAACCCGTAGATGCCGCGCCGATCAAGAAATGAGCCTGATCTAAATCGGTCTTTATTACCTTTCGGTTTCTACCCTGCCCAGTAAAATAAGTGAATCTCTCTTTTATAGTTACCATACGGACGACTCTCCCCGTCACTTGGATCCAGCCACGCGCTTCCAAGTCACTTTGAGATACCCCAGTGCCTCGAAGCGTCTTATGCAGCTCATCTCTGTCCATCATAGCTGTATTCCCGAAAAGGCGAAGATAGAGCCGGCTGGCTGGTTCAGCAACGTCTGGCGGCGGCGGATTGCCATCTTGACTGCCAATTTCCACCAGGTCGTCCAAGAGCTGGTTAATACCCAATAAAGCTTCACGAATATCCAACGATTGCCCATCTCCAGTAAAGACCTGCCCGTAATGGCGAGAGTAAAACTCAAGCGCTTTGCCGCGGAATATGACTCGAAGATCTGATTCAGGCAGTTCCTTCCCGTGGCTGTGCTCTAACAATTCCTTAAGGCGTTCGGCTTCCGATTTTACCCAGCGCCTCATTCTTGCCCAGCTCACTGGCCCGGGTTGTTCGATACGTTTTCGACAAACGTGAATGATGTCATATTCAATCTTGCGACTTCCGAAGGCCCCTGATTCCCCTTTCGTTTCGTCACTACGGATGGGGTAGGTAGCAACTAGAAGATATCCAGCGTCGAATAGCGCTCTAAGAATATCAATCCAAGCTCGATCGTCATTGTGATGGAAGGTGAATGCCATAACGCCGCTAGGTCTTAGCAACTTACCTGCCTCAGCCCAACAGGCGCTCAGTGTTTGACAATAGAATTCACTGGATGGTTCTGGTCGGAATAAGGGATTCGGGCCTTTCTCTTCAATAGTGTAATCATGAGAGAGTTTGCGTATATACGTGAGGTGCTTTGCTTCCACAAATGGTGTTTTTTCGTATTCTTCGCGGTTTTCAGGATGTTCCACAGAGTTATCCACCGCCTCTAGGCTGTGGGGCGTTCTCTCGGGCACGAAATATTGTTGTTCAGGAAGCCCTACATACCATTTGAGGAGTGGTATCCTAAGCCAAACATAGAAGAAGTCGGCCAGATCAGCGTAGAACAGGTTATTTCCAAAAGGAGGGTCTGTGATAACGAGGTCAAATAAGGTACCATTTAGCATCGAAAGGTCCGTGGAAGAAGCACAGAACAAATCTGCCGATGCGGGTCTCACGGGGTCTCCTGGATAAACACGTATGCTTTTAGCCTTTTCTGTATCTGGTAGTATGGTAGGGTCCCAAGTTTCATGAGCCCATTCCAGCCCACCAAGGATTCCAGCGGATGTCGTCTTCCAAGGGCCGTAACCCGAACTATAGGCGCTTACTTCAATTGTCAACAGCTTTGGGTGATAATTGGCGTTACTGAGAGCTGGAGCAAGACAATCCCTTTTGACGTGATAAAATGCGAACATGTTTTGATTACGCAAATACTGTTGAAACGCTCCCAGCGCCTGTTCTCTGACATCTACCGCCCACACATCATGCGGCGCTTCAGTAATGGCTTTGAGCAATTGGGCATGGATAAGGAGCTGGCGCGGATTAAACATTTTCCACCAATGTGTATAACCCCAATTGGGAATCCCTCCGTTTAGCTTATGGGTCATGTAAGCCGGCAGAAGCTTAGACCGCGGCCAGTAGTCATTCAGGTCAGTTTCGTTCCGATCTACCCATTCTCTCTCTGCTAGGATCAGCCGCTTCACATCGTCCGGCTCAACTAACTTGAAATATCGACCGCCGTAGTTATAGCCCTCGCTCTCGCATTGTGGACAGTGACATTGCAGGGCGTAAGCAGCGAGTGGCGCTGTATGTCCAGTAGGTCGGACCGACTCAAGTATGTTCCCCTCACGGCCGCACGAAGCGCATGTGAAGTGAGCTTGACGAGGCACGGTCGCCTTTGTTGTCGAGATCACTTTTCCGTTCTGCAATACTAGATCGGAAGGTAGTGATTTTCCGCGTACCTCCGTCAGATTCAAGTTTTCCAATCGCTTAAGAAACCAATCCGACGTTTCCGCGACGGGCGCTCCCGCATAACCGCCAAGTTCTCTTGCTCCATCAAACCCTGATGCTCCGGTGAGCCACTCCGGATTAACGAGTAGCCACATCTGAACTGATTTTCGCTGTAAGCCGAAGTCCTTTTTTTTCCGTTGCGACGCCTTAGTTTTCGGTCTAGAATGCTGGTCAATTACATCCAACAACTTCTGTCCGGCAAAAAACCCGCATACAGGACACTTGAGACCGGTCTCTTGGTGGGCTCGATTCTTTATTTCTCTCATACGCTCAACAGTATCGTCGGCTGTGCCCTTATCATAGTCATTCAGGAGTTTGGCGAAGTCTTGCTGCATCTCGACAAATGAAGGCTCTCCATCCAAAACAACTCTCTGTGCTCCGGGGGCCATGCGGGTCTCACCTAGTTCGGTATGAAACTTATTGCGACATCCTGGGCAGGTCAATTCAATATATGTGGTGGTAAGAGCCTTTTCGGATATGATGGGTGTCCTGAGAGTTGGCGTGCGATGATTGCAGCTCTTTGCCTGACAGGGACCGTGTTTGGCCCAAAACGTGTAAATTATCTCCGGCCCCTGCCATCTATACTTTCTACGCTCTTCCGGTGGAGAGTCCATCGGATCAATATCTACGGATTCACTGGTTTGGATATCAATCCACTTACCCTTGTGTCCACGAGGACAAGTAGTTGTATAGAAAGGTTGAATCTGCGGCTTCACTTCAGCCTCAATATAATCAAAAAACGCCCTAGTCTGCTCAGGATCACTACACGCCAATTCATTTTTGACTACAAACCAGGCTACGGGATTGAGGTCAACCCCGGTAACCTGCATTCCGAGACGTGATCCTTCAACCAGAGTCGTGCCTCCTCCCATAAAGCAATCAAGAACTTTCAGATGTTTGAAAGAACCGGCCTTCTGGTGATTGCAGTAATAATGATCCCAAATTTTCTTCGCCGCTTCTGAAGGATCATCAGGACCCTCAGTCGCCGCAGCGATCAAGAGGGAGCGGAACACACTACTGCGTCTTCTAGCCCACCATTTTGACATCTGATAAATGGGCTTTCCCGCATTTCCCTCTAAGTTCGAGAGAGCATTGATCTGGGCAATAGGAAAATCCACTTCAAGGCATGTTAACTTTCGGTTTAGATCCGAGAAATCAGGCGGATTAAGCCTAATGGCTTTTCCGATGTTATTGGGAAGGTTCGGCTGATTTTTTGTTGTCATGTCCGACTCTTGGTGATTTGGTATCGGGTCCAACATGTTATTGGACCACATGTCTATTTGTTTTCTGTTTTCCTTATTTCTCATAAGGCTGGAAATTCCAACCACGGCGAAGCTACTTCCAAGAGGGTCATGCCGCCATGGCAGATATGAGGGAATCCACCATGTACGGCCCATTTCCATTGCCCCATGATTATGTGATACCCGTTGTAGGACATCACGATGGGAGGCATGAATCTTTTAGGCCACGATTGTGAAGAAGATTTATATCTAGAAGCCCCGAAAGCTTGGCGTAAAACGTCGATCGTGTCCTTGTCTTTGACCTCTGAAGAGAATAGCTTGCTTACCCCATATCCATGATCTGACGTTATGACGAGCTTACGCCCTTGTCTAAGCCTATTTACGAAATCCCAGAAGCCTTGGCTTTGAAACGTAGCAGAAGCATAACCTGCAACATGCTCGAGCGATATGTTTTGAGTATGAATCAAGTCATCGAGCTTAGTGTACCAAAAAAAAATGTTAGCATAATGTGGCACGGAGCAATCTTCAAACGGAAGACTAATCACGTCGGTGTAAAAAGAGTTATCTCCAAATAGGGCCCAGTTCTTTGGCTTTCCATCATTTGCAAGCACACCTCGAGATGAGAGCCCCAACGATTTCGCAAACGGACCAGTAGTTGATGGACATTCTGATGCAGTAGTTTTGATCTGAATCGGTTCAATGGAGCGGTCTTTAGCGCCCTTTAAAATAATAATCATCTCTCGTAGCGAAAGCGCATCAACAATAAGCACGGCCTGCCCATGTGTTTGCGATATGTTTGCGCACCAATTTTTAATCATGTTTGATGTTTTTTCGGCCGTAGATGGGTAAGCCTCCCACAGTTCCCAGGCGGCTTCCGACAATATTCGATCAGGCTCCACCGTCCAATAGTTAAGATCAACCAGATTGGAAAAACATGAAAATCTGTCCAGCAGCGTGGAGAATATATTTCGCCAGGCAGTTTGGGGGCAAGGATTCCCGAGGATAATATCGTTCCAATCTATTGTCATTGATCAGATCCCCCCTTAAATGAAATCTCAATTGAGGCTTTAAAAGTAGAGGGTATCCGCTGAAGAACCTGTCTTAGTTGCTGGACTGTAAGATCAGTGAACTCGATCTTAGCTGTATCAAGTAACGTAGGTGATGCAACGTCCCATGTTTCGAAGAGCCCGGAAAGATTAACGCCGGTCGCTGGCTCAACGGATCTTTTTGTATAAGTTTGAACCTGATTAATTGACGGAAACGGCGAATCAGATGTTGTAGATGACTCATCTGCCGTAGCGTTTGGTACGGATTTTGGTTCCTTGACCGTATCCTGATCTTGGGTGGGCGATTGTGTCAAAGGGGCTTTTACAGATCCGCCGCCAACATTCCCCGGTAACCCAAGTCTAACCTGCCGCATTTCCTGCCCCATACAAAAGGCCGATTTTATGTGCCTTCGCGCGTCATCATCCGTAGTATCCTCAGGCCGTCGGACTACCCAAGCGCCGGACTTGTTTAAAGCGATATGGCCTTCAGCGGTTAGGTCCAATACTCGTTCATAAATTTGTGTTTCTCCAATAAAAGGTATGGCTTCTCCGCCGGAGGGCGGCGGAGGTTCAGCTAAATCTTCTATGACCGATCCCATGAAATCTTTTTCTTCAGCTCTTTTTATTAAGAATTTTCTGAATTCATCCCTGTCAAAGATGTCCGATATTATTTTTTGTTCAACAGCGCTGGGTATTGACCTTCCTTGACCAGTGATTTTTTCAATTGAAAATTCGCATTTTTCTGGCAATTGGTAATTCCATTTCCGCAAGATTGCGAAGCGATTGTACATTTTTTCTAACAATTGCCTAAACGGCCTGTCGAATTCTTGGTGTAGGGCTTTGTATGTTGCATCGGCACCCCAACCGCTTATTGAACACAAGTAGCTACAACGTGCCAAATTTATTAAATCTTTGTCTTGAAATAAGCCAATATTACCACTGGCTGGCATTAAGAAACGAACCGTATTCCGCCGTTTGTTAACGTGTTCAGCTAACCATCGTCCCAAGCACTCGTCAATTGTCTCTGTGCCGGAATTGATTTGTTCGGGAATTACCAGAAGAATAGGTCGGTCCCATTTTCCAGGTTTTTCTAACTCGTCTACCTCGTTCCAAGGGTCTGTTCTCCATTTCGGACCCAGGACAATTGCTCTCGACGCAGCCTGACTTGTTTCAGGAGACAAAATGTGTCTCATTGTGTCACGAATATAGTCAATATCCTTGCAGGGGTATGTAGACTGTCCCCCGCTGACAACTGCACCAATTTGCCAGAGTTTGTCATTTTTGGCGGATGCTCGCACCTTTGATCGAGGGTTTTCATTGATACCAAACCATAATCGACCTCCATATGCGTCATCGCTGTGTATGTTAAAACTTGTTTCAACCAGAATAGCCATTTCTGCCTGAAAGACGTTGTCGTCAACAGCCTGGTCCCTAGTAATGTCCAGGTGAAGGTCTACGGGTCTTCCCCCTTTGCTTGGCCCCGGTGTCAAGGATCGCATCCATATAGAACTCAACAGTCCCCTTGCATGGGGAGTGAGATCCCCAGCGTCAGTCACAGCCTCTAAATTACGTTGAGCTATTTCTCGAAGGCGCTCAAGACTAACCTGGTCGGCTATGGAATCCACCAGGGTCTGAACCTCTTCTGAACTACCGTCAACAGAAAAATCGGCGGGTGTTATGACAGGAGCGATGTTGCCCTGTGATTTATAAACCTGCGCCAAAATCCTGATCAAATCGCGGGTTTCTTGAGCAGCCTGGGACAACAGAATGTGATCCTCTAACAGGTCCAAGAGTTCGGGGCTAAACGGCCAGCATTCAAATGTTTCTGAGTGTAGTCTCTGTTTCTCGACCTCAGTTTTGTCTTGATGGAGAAGGCGAATTCTTTCATCGCCGTACACACCTGCAACATCATTTATTTGTGAAGGCGCAATCTGACGACGATTTTCAAAAAGCCGATGCATCAGGAGTCGTTTCCGGTCTTCTTTAGCTGTTGGGCCGTGAAAGTCTATCAGCACTGGACTTTGGCGATGTAGCTGTTGAAATGCGTCATTCTGATTGTCGAGAACTGATATGACAAGAATGAGAATTTCAGGACGGTCGGTAGCGATTTCAGATAGATTTTGAATAAAGTTGTAGGCCCATTGTTTTAGCAAATACCCAGTTTTCGGATCTTTGTCTGGAAGCCCTACATACCATGTCTGAAACTCATCAAGAATTAGGCATGTTGGCTTGGCTTCAAACATGCTTTCAAGCAATGTTCGTGGGGGAAAAGGCTGCTTCATTAAAGCGAATTGACCACTAAAGTATTCGCCTTTGGGATGCCGATCAAACAAAAGTTCCCACAATAAAGGATATTCATAGTTATGCACGGGCTCGGATATGGGCACAAATCCTTCGATGGGATGAATGTCTCTCATGGCCACTGTTTCCAGTTCCGATGCCCAATCATCAAGCCATTTGTCTACGATTTCAGGTGTTTTGATGGCGTGGTGCATTACAGCCATGATATGAGATTTGCCACGGCCCCGCCCTCCCATGAGGATAATTGGGTGTCCGGTTCGTTTTTGACTGATGGCTTTTAACGCGATTTGAACGTCGGTTGTGGGGTAAGTTATAGACAGAATTTCATTTGGCGGTTTCTGGGCTGCGCCCTCATCGTCGCTGGTGCTGAGTTCAATAGCAGCGTTGCGCATCTGCTGTCCGAGGAACTCTTCCCTAAGCTTTAGACCAAGCATTTGTGTACCTCAGAAGGGAAAGATGTCATTTATATCAGTTGATTACACATTATGTATTTCAGCCAGACTCAGACAAGAAAATTGTCAGTGTCTGAATCTTGTTGTGCAAACTCTAGTCCCGGTCTTGCATTCCGATCCATGGGGAATATGATAAGCGGTAGTAACGGTACCTTCTTAATCAACATCTTCTGTCCCGATTATGTTACCGAACCGGTCCCGTATGGTTATACTGCCTTGGCCGTCGAAACGCTCGGTTCGGATGATATCGCCGTATTTATCACGGACTGTAGTGTCGTCACCGTATCGATCCCTTGTCTCAGCCACGTCGGCGTAACTGTCGCGGACGGTTATGCTGCGGTCATTATCAGCACTGAAGCTGATTATAGGTAGTAGTGAAAATATGATCGCAGCGACAATTGTTTTCATTTCTTACTCCCCTAGTATCGACTATATCGTCCCATTTCTTATTTTCCTCGGTGAGATATGACTGACTATATAACCATGATCCAAATGTTGAAATGTTTTTATTGCTCATAAGGGAATCCTCATACGCCTTTTTCGACCATCAAATAGGCGTTGATTCCCCATTCTAATTCGGACATGTGTCAAATAAGGACATATGAAAAACAAAATCTTTGGGTTATTGATGGCGGCAGGAGTTTCAGCAGGGGGTTTTTCGAATCATTAGGCGAGCGTGGACAAATGCGACGGAAGACTTCTCTCTTATGCCGACGAACATCCGGTGAATAGGCGTTTGTTTTTAATCCTGAATCAAAAGCACAAAGCTATTAGTCCGAAAGATATGCAATTTTTAACTTACTGTCATAGTTCATATGATTTGACCGTGATCCGGGCATTGGCAGAAAGTCAGGAGGAATAGTAGAATATCCCATGTTTAGATGTGTACTTCTCATTAAGGACCTATGGAACCCAACTAATCTCGTAGATCGTGGAATCATACAACATGCTTGAACACGAGTGCACCACGCTGGTAGGGTTAAGACAATGGTTCGACTCCATGCCGTCAGACATTATTTTCCGAGGGCAGAGAAAACACTTTGGCGAGGATGGCAAGGCGTTGTTCGGAAGTACCGCCCCGATTTTATCATACGGTTGGTCAATGATCTGAATCTCGTATTGGAAGTGAAAGGCCAGGAAACCGAACAGGACAAAGCCAAGAGAAAGTCTATGGAAGAATGGGTCAGGCCGTTAATAACCACGGCGGCTTTGGTGAATGGGCCATTGCTGTTTCGAGAGATCCGGGTGATGTAGGGGGGATAATTCGGGGTTTGTCTGGATAGAGGACAAGATTAATTAGGTTGCCGCTACAAAAGACAGGATCTTGGAAAAGATCGTGAACCAATTATATGCAAAGAAAATCTGACACGTCAGTAAATACGAGTCTCAGAAAGGATAATATTTTGCCAGATCGCTTAGTCACCAAACTGAAAGAGCAGATGGATTTTATTCGGACCTCCTGCGAACTTTTTGACGCCGGTAGGCCCCATGAAGCCATACGAATAGGAACCCCAATAAGAACGTTGTTTCATGAAACTACCAACAGCAAATCACTATTGGGACAACTTAATGCCAGAAATATACAACTAGTGACGACGATCCCAGACCTTCCAAGTGTGCCCGGCAAGATAATGGGTATGTCTTTCGACCCAGTTTTCACCATCCCTCTTGCCGGCCCTATTCTAGAGTTCACTATGCCAAATCCTGCTTCTCGTCTGCCCGTAGACAAATGGTGGCAACAACCTGTACTGGTTCACCAGGATGGGCGAAAGAATATCGTCATAACCAGAGGGACGGTCGTGCTCCATACGGTTGATAAAGAGGGCGGGGCCCACGTTGATCCTGATATTACCGAACAATTAGAATTCATGATTAAAGATGGCTCCAAAATGGTTTATCGGATGGGGCAAAAGGATGAAATTGAAATACCACTGATTAACAAGCACTTGGCTTTGTTACGGAGATTTGGATTTGAATTATTGCATAGCCCGGATTTAATGGCTTTGGCTGGTACTGTCTGAGTTGATTAAGGGCCAGTTGCTGTCTTATTTGGTAAAGGCTTTTAAATTGAGCTGTGCGCAGATGTGTCAGAGAAAATGGCTCATTTCTTATGGGCAGTTGAAGCAGCTGTATTCATAAATCCCCATTTTGGCGAAAATTTAGGTAAGAATGGATAATCGCATGGACATTCATCAACCGGCTAATGATGAGACGATGAATTATGAAGAACTGATAGCCGACGATCGGACAGAAATGGTCTGGTTACGAATTCAAAGACTGACCAGTGAAACATTGTGCCGAAAACTAATAAAAGAAAGAGTCCCTGAAATTGATGAGGAATTGCTAAAAGCTAAAGCCAGTGGACTCGCTAGTGCTGTGAGGGGCGCACTCGGTTTTTGGAGCGGTGAGGCTCTTGATCTCAATTCGAAGGTGTTGAGTCGTTATTACGGCCTTTTACAACTTACTATAGCAGAACAAATAGTTTCAACCCCCAACTTGTTGTTAAAAGAAATTGAGGATTTCACGAAATATGGCCATGGGCTTTTCACGTTGTCGGACCCGGAAGATGTATTCCCAACAGCTTTCAATATAGGACTTCTGAACGGTGGCTATTTCCAGAAATATTTGAGGTTTAGAGGTGTTGAACTTGAAGAAAATATTTTCACAAAACGACCTCGCAAATGGGCCGAGTTAGATGGCTCAGAACAATCAAAAATAGCTTCACTTCCAGAACTGTTTAGCAGATACCCGAATTGCAAACTGTTGTGAGAGAATATTTGGATAGGCCACCTTTGGCGTTTCGAGTTGCTGAATCAATTCTAAATGGAACGCAAAGATTTACAATCGGTCATCACAAAAGCAACGAAAGCTTTTGTCAACTCCAAGAAAGAAATCCCGATCATAATCCAGAGGTTACTTCAGGGGTGGCCATATACTATCAGGATAGGGACTATTCTCCCGAATTCCTAAATTCGCTGGGGTTACCGCTGAGTGACATTATCGAAGTAGCCCCTCCAGGACAAGGTTGGGGAACGCATTTCGTCGGGACATTGTGTCATCCGCTCCAGACCAAATGGTATGAGAAGCTTAGGCCGCATCATTCAGCCTACTGCGCCCCTAGCCTAGTTGCACCGCTGTGGAATCGTGTAACTGATCCGCTAATCATAAATTTCTTGATTCTTTACGGTCTGAGTATAATTGTCCGATATCTTCCAGCAACCTGGCACAGAATTGATCAAGGTGATCTGGACCACTTTCGCGAATTGCTGAAGCATTATTTTGTTATCGTGGACAAGGTTGTCCCGGAAATGATGTATGAAAGAATAACTGGGACGAGGCTTATAGTTAGAAGGCCGTTTTAGGTAACGGAGATTGACGATACCTCCCACAATTTCAGTAACCGCCGGGGTAACAAAGTAGCGTTTTTTGATTAGACGGCAATGGAACACATGGCCTAAAACATTAGATCTGGTCTGGGCGTGCTTACAAAAGAGAGACGACATGAAGGTAACGAGCTATCTGTCAGAAAAAGAGCGTGATCTGTTCATTATTCTTCCAGCTGGCGCGGCCCCCGAATCCTTGCCCACTGAAGTAAAGGCACGTCTAGGCGATTTAACTTTCTTCAAGGAGTTTGATCTTTCGACGGACCAGCCGCGGCTAGGGATAGACACCCAAGTGGCGGTAGCAGAAATACTGGCCAAGGGCTATTACGTTGTAAGGACTAAAATGAAATTTACTGTAACCGAAGTGGCTACAGCCTCAAATGAACCGATGCTGGCAAGAAAGGTGCAATCGCAAATGTCAAGGACGCTTACGATGATCACAGGGGCCGGGACTTCAATGTCTTTCGGACTTCCTTCCACTGTGGAATTCACCGACCTGATAGCGGCCCGTCTCCGTGAACATAGTGGCGTGAATGAACACGTATTAGGATTGTTTAATGAAATTTACGATAGTTTGACCGGATATTTGGTAAATCCGGGAATTGTAACTTTCGAAGACATATATCAATCCATCCAAGATGTCAGAACTATTCAGAGCACCCCGAGCGACCGACAAGCCTACGACGAGTTTCGTCCGCGCGTTGGAGCTACTCATGTTTTGAACAATCAGTTTAGCTCATATTCTGATTGGGACGGATTCACACTCCAAAATGCATATTTAGATCAAATATTGTATACATTTCTCTCTAGCCTATCTTCGGTCCGCAGACAGGAGCTGCTTTCTACGGCTTTAAACTACATTAGAGGGAAGTTTCTGGTTTGGTCGTTTACCTTGAATTACGATAATATATTAGGTGATTTGCTGCATGACTGTACGTCTGGTTTCGTTCCGGGCTCGGCTCCAAGGGCATTTAGGCCAGCAACCCTCTTTTCTGCCCTAGAGGAACGTAATCCTATTCACAGCCATCTCCACGGATCGTTAAAGTTTGGCTTCCCTCTCGGTGAACCGCTTGATATGTTTGAGCTTCATGAGTATGACAGTGCTGAAGAGGGAGTTCAACATTCCACCGGATCACGTCCTTCTGGCAGACCTATACAGAGCGGTGAGACGCTCCCACCAAGCCCAATCATCACTGGATTGAGTAAAACAGAGTTAGTATTTAAACAGCCATTCTTTACAAATTTTTTGGCGCTTTTTAGGGCGCTAGACTTATGTTCCGACGTTCTTATAGCCGGATATGGTTTTCCTGACCGTCATGTAAATATGGGAATAGAACAATTGCGTCGATATCGTCCTGAGTGCCGGACCTACATAGTC
Organism: uncultured delta proteobacterium; assembly: GCA_963798475.1. Classification (GTDB taxonomy): domain Bacteria; phylum Desulfobacterota; class Desulfomonilia; order Desulfomonilales; family Desulfomonilaceae; genus CAJBEZ01. The sequence continues at coordinate 64,263 of CAWCTI010000025.1, read as the reverse complement.
GATATGGAGGACCATGACCATCCTTCAACCTATATCGACAGGTTAACTCCAGGCGCATGGCACGCTATTTTGCCCGGGGACCCTTTAAGATCTGTAGCAGTTCCTGGCTTTCCCGGTTGGTGGCGAGTTCCCGGTGTTACGGGTGGCGGATTCAATACTGGGCCTATTTTCTTGTGGTTGAGAGGATTCGATACTTTCTGCGAAGCTGTTGTGAATCACGGTCTTCCCGAGGAAGAGTAAGACGGAGACGGCCTGAAAAAATGGACAGTGGCATAAGTTGCTCTAAACTAATTAAGTATAAGACGCAGCAAAGATGGTAACAAACATCTTTGCTACTTCTGTGTTCTTTTGATTTTAGCTGTCGGAATAGGTTACAAACAGTAACAGCCGGTCGTTTCGCCGTTAGTAGCGCTCCCTTTTACCTTGATTCACACCCAAATGGACAGAACATGGATGAAGAGCCTTTTATTATAGCCGCAATGATGGCTGAGGAAGAAAGACGCCGACCGAAGACGAAAGCTGCTGAAGAGAAACAGTCGCCGCTCCACGACACGTATCAGCAATTACCCTACGAACAACCATCGGGTAGGTCAATAATTGGATGGATTGTAATTAGCGTTATAGTCATCATTGTCTTGTTATTAATTCGAAACTGAACTTAAAACTCGTTGCTCCAATTGAAATTCACGAATACTGTGTTGAAGTTTTGTGAGATCCACCGGAGCAGGAGATAATTCCCTCATGGATACCTACACCCGGCCTGATTGGTTGCGGTCAGTTTTACTGACAATTGATGTTCAGCGAGACTTTACTGTTCTCGGTGCTCCGGCTTTCATCCCCGGAACCGTTGAGGTTGTTCCTGCCATTCAGCGTTTACTCACTGCGTACCGATGCGCCGGCTTACCAATTGTTCACGTAACACGACTCTATATGGCGGACGGATCCAATGTCGATCTCTGCCGACGTGCGAGGGTGGAAGGTGGAGCAAGTATTGTGGAGCCTGGCACTGAAGGCTCACAAATTGTCAATGAACTGCTACCGTCGCCTTCCATCTATCTGAATACGGAAAGTCTGCTTCGAGGAGAACTCCAGACTATCGGAGATCAACAATGGATAATTTACAAGCCGAGATGGGGCGCATTTTACAAAACCCGATTGGAGGAACACCTCCAAGGACTGGGCGTCAATACAATTGTATTTTCGGGTTGTAATTTCCCCAACTGCCCTAGAACCAGCATCTACGAAGCAAGTGAACGGGACTTCCGGGTTGTTCTAGTAAGAGATGCCATTTCAGGTCTCTATGATCGTGGTATCGCTGAACTCCAAGGTATTGGCGTGACCAGCCTGACAACCGAGGAGTGTGTTAACATTTTGCGGTCACTTATCCCAACATAAGGCTCTTTAACTCAGCCCTTTCTCATCCCGCTCTAGAAAGACTTCCTTGGCAGCAAACATCCCGTTCAAGGCCGCTGGAAATCCCGCGTACACAGTCATCTGGATGATGATTTCAACAACCTCCTGACGTGACAAGCCAACATTGAGCGCACCGTTAATATGTACTTTCAATTGTGGCGTTGCTGTGCCCAACGCAGTGAGCGCTGCAACGGCGGCGATCTCTCGTGATTCCAGATCGAGTCCGGGGCGACAGTAGACATCCCCAAATGGGAACTCAATCACATACCGAGCTAGGTCAGGAGCGATGTCTTTCAAACCCTCGATAACTGTTTCTCCCGCTTCGCCATCCACCTCTTTAAGTTTTTCGAGTCCTCGTTCGTATCTATCACTGGACATTGCATTTCCCCTTTTTTCTAGTGATCCGTATCAGCGCCTATCTTTATACGGCGCATCGTACGGCAGCCGAATCCGTTGATACATTTCCACGCTGTACATCCATCCGCCTCCCCTATTGCCCAATACCGGACAGATTAGAGGAAGGCATTAATGCGGTACACTTTTATACCGCCGCAAAGGCACTGAAAGAATCGATAAAGTAATGGGGGTATCTGCTTCACTCAACCGACCACAAGATGTAGTAATTGGAAAGCTGTCCCAAAAGAATATTGTAGCTTGAGCGAAGTTTTTCGTACAAGAATCCTGCCGTCAACATTCCTGTGACCTCCTGTGGCGAGACAAATATGTTGCTTGCGGTGCTTTTGCAGTTGTGGTCATCACCTAGCCGCAGAAACCGTAACGGGCATTAAATACGGGATGGTTCCAACAATCACGACAACCACAACATATAGTGGGTGGTTGAGTGAAGCAGATACCCCGATTGATTTTTTATAATTGGCAAAGCTTCTGGCTACCAACAACTTTTTCTCTAAAATTTATTCAACGGTAACTGAAACATAATACGAAACAAGTTTGGTGGTTGTTACAAAATTAGCAAAGTTAGAAGAATCCGAATTACTTGCTAAGGCATAATCCTTTTCTTAAAACTAGGTGCTGACAGAATTTTAAGACAAATTCTGTAATATAACGTAACATGGGAGAATCTTGGTTTATGAAAGATACGGCTTACGGTCCAAATTGGATACGACTTTGGGCAATATTTCTGTGGAGAAGTCTTTTCGGGTAATTTTTCGAGTTTTGGCGTCGCAAATAACTACAATTCCATTGAGTGGAGCAACTCCCAGATTACTGGTTTCTGAAGCAACAGCAAGAAGGTTGTGAAACTCTGTACCAAAAAGACTTACACAGCAAACGGGTAGATTTTCATAAAGATTTACAATCGCGATTCCGTGTTCATGAGGCAATAAATCTGGTATGAGAAGACCGACATGCTGAGATGATAAAAACCCTCTGCCACGAATACGAGATTTTTCGATGGCGGATCGATCTTGGGAAAACAAGACTTTCCTCCATTCGGTAACTAGGGGATCGTCAAGAAATTTGTTACCTAGATATTCAAAAAGGGCAGCGAAAGCAATTTTACACATGGAACGTTGCAGCATGTGTAGGTCTAAACTGATATCTATGATGTAGTAAGAATTTGATTGGGGAAGATGGGCCGTAATTTTTGTTTCACGCCCCCTTTTTTTTTGACCGTCTATAAATTGATCCAAAAACTTCTCAACTTGATCTGGCCCTAGAATTAATTCCCCGCCTTTCTGGTCTATCGATTTAACAGGTTTCAAAATGCGCTGTTCGAGGGATCCATTGGATTTAAAAACCAGGTCCGCATCTACATTTTCAGGCATGAGTCTGGCACGCACTCTCCACTCTGGTTCGCCAGATCTAGATCGAACTCCATACCTCAACCGCAAAATTTGTATTAATGGGGAACTCATCAGAGCTGCGTCGAGAGTATCTCCCAGTTCATCGTTCGCCCTTTTGGAAACGCGAATTGAGTAGTTAAGCCCACCACCCAAGGCGTGCGGAAAGATATGTTCATCACTTAAAACGCTGGCCGCCTCTCCTCTATATGGACAGATGTCAACCATATTTTTTCTCCGTTGAGCAAAACTTTGAATTCGGTTTTTTCAGCAGGTTATCATGCCCTAATTCTGGGAGGTTATCAAGAAATAGACATTCGCATAGTCCGTAACGAGGTGGCTCCAATGAATGTTTTTTGCCACGCCCATCCGTTGGCAGCCATTCGACCGATTCTGAAGAAAAGAGGCATCCTTAAGGCTGTCGATTTGTGGCGCATGCAAACTGATGACATAGTTCGATTGACTGGTTTGCTCATAATCTGCCATACTCCACCAACCAAATCTGGAAAGCGGGTCATGTTCCTCACGCTGGAAGATGAGACCGGGCTGCTCGACGTCGTAGCATTTGAAAATGTCCAGAAACAATTTGCGAGAACTGGTCTAACAAGCCAGGTTCTGACAATCCAAGGCAAGCTTCAACGGCGGGGAGTACATGGAAAAGCCATTTCGGTTATAAAGCAAACGGCTGTTTTTAACCTTTGCGGCCCTCTAGAAAACTTCTGCTATTGCATGAAGCAAACCACAAAACATGAATCGGGAAAAACTTGATTAGCAGAGTCTGTGAGCCGGAACGTCAGCGATCAGTTTAAAATGACTATGCTTCCATAAGGACTGTATATGATTCGCCCCATACCGCACTTTGATTTAACGCCATATTTCTCCACAGATTGGTTTTCCGATCCGGACAAGTCAAGCATCCGCATGTCCGTGTATAATCTTCCTACTATGACAGCTGATGACCTGTCACGCCCTTCTGTCACATACGATTTTGCGACTCTTCAAGCTCGTGCTGTCATATCTCAGCGCTCCTATACTTATTATGACTTGTCTGCATTGTCTCCAACTTTCCGCACTCCTAATTCATTCGTGGTAGAGTCGGACTCCATTCCAACTAAAAATGTCAAAGATGCAGTATATCTGGCTGTCACAACCCCTTCTATAATCGATGGGGTGGAAAGGAAACTCACAAACGTTGAAGACGCTATTTGCCACGCTGTATCGATGATGATGTGCGTGATAGGTCGATCTGTAGCCTATGAACACGTGTTTGACACAGTTTATCATCTTAATGGTAAAGACCAAACCATCTACAGTCTAGCAATAGACAATTATTGGGTTTTTGGCCGCCCTTCATTGGGTAGGCTTAGCTTAAAATACCTTTCGCTTTTGGAAAACAAACTTTCTTCCATGCCTGTTGAAACCAAAAATAAAATTTTACTGTCTCTTCGGTGGTTTAAAATGGCTTGCCACGACAAAGGCATCGATGCTTTTCTGAAATTCTGGATATCAATCGAGATACTATCTATGCCAAAAACAGATATACGGCCTCTAAGAACATTTCTGGCAAACGCCTATTGCATACCTGTTGCCAATATCGATAAGCATTTTGGCGTTGGCCGTATATATGGATTCCGTTGTCATAACGTCCATGACGGGTTCATGAATCGTATTGATGGTCATTTCCTGCGTTACATTTCTTGCATCTTTTCTGATGTCCTATTCCAGATTCTCGAGTTGCCACCAATGCATAAAGCTGCTGCTTGCTTAGATGACCCCAATACCGGCGGATTGGAGGGGCTCATGAAACAAATCACAGTGCCAAAAAAACGAAATAAGAATCCAAAGGGAGCAAACACAAACGTTATCTACGTCTCCTAAAGCAACCTATCGACATTAAAAAAACTTAGGCACCGTCCAACGATGTCATTCGATTAATGGTCTGAAAAAACGACACTGGCTTAAGTATACAGGCTGCTTTTAAAATCTATAAAGTGAAGGATCGGCGACGATGACAAAGACAAACATTATATCCATCTCTTATTACCGTCACGTCAAATCCCCCGTCCCTGGTCAAAACCACGCGCTTTTCTGATGTCTGTGCTAGTTTTCCCCTTATCTGAACCACATCCGCGCCCAGGTCGCGTTGTAGACGCGAAATATGCGGCGACATGTCTCTACGTCAGGACTGTATCGGATGGCTATCAACTAGACAAAGGGATTATCCAGGTTTGATTCCGCCTTTCCTTGACAATGATTGGATAGCGATCTTGATTCCGTCAGGATTGGTTGCTATACCGACCCCTGTAATAGGTTGTTCAATTCTTTGACTAACCTCTTTGGTTTCGGTATCAGAAAAAATCAATTTACATTACGTGGCCTGTTGGCTTTCACGGACAAGTCGAATTTGCTTCAGTTTGAGGACAATACGTTAAGAATGTATTTCCCTGCCTTGTCTTTGTGACGAAGACTAATTTGATCAGTGCGGATTATGATCTATTAACCACAGCCGGATACAAAAAAGTTTGCGAAAGCGATTGTAACATGGGCGTTGAACTTTGGATCGGGGAAGAATTTGAACATGGCCATGAAATGGAAGCCTTGGCCGTGTTCCTCCAAAACATGGTCCGCAATTACTCAAGTGAATCCACCAGATTTTGCGTGCTGGCAAATTTGGCGTTGCGCCTATGGTCAGTATCATAGCTCTGCGGTTCAGAACAGGGCAAACGTAGGCAGTAGCTTCACTTCCTCCCGTCGGGTCAATAATCAACATCTCCCTTTATATCCTAGCAATATTTTTCTGTTGGGGTTGTTTGATTTTTTGTGAAAAAATTCACTTCATAGTTTATTGTTTGGTCTAACGGCGGAAAGAAAGAAAATGAAACCGAATTTTTCAATACATCCTGTGTTAGAAACCGGTGAGGCTATAGGAGAATTACTCCTGAAGCCATTCAACAGATTTGCGTCAATGCAGGCTGCGAGTGGCGTTCTGCTTTTCTTGCTGACCGCTGTCGCATTGATCTGGTCAAACTCGGACTTTGCGGACTCCTACGAATGGCTTAAACATTTACATCTTGAGCTTCGAATCGGCGACTACTCTCTGGATAAATCCCTGCATTTTTGGATTAACGATGGTTTAATGACCATTTTTTTCTTCCTGGTAGGTCTCGAAATCAAGCGCGAGATGCTCGTAGGGGAACTCGCATCCTTTCGACAAGCCTCGCTACCATTGGCAGGGGCCTTGGGAGGCATGATTGTGCCCGCCGGTATCTACTATATGTTTAATGCCCATACTCCGACGGCAAGTGGCTGGGCAATTCCAATGGCTACCGACATAGCGTTTACCATGGCGGCGTTTACAATCCTTGGATCAAGGGTCCCACGCTCACTAAAAGTTTTTTTCGCTGCGCTCGCTATTGTGGACGACATAGGGGCTGTAGCGGTAATAGCCACTTTCTATACTTCCGGTCTGGCCCCTTACTATCTGTTTGTGGCCCTATTATGTATCCTAACGCTGATTATATTCAATGTGCTCGGCTACCGTAGACCATTGCCTTATGTAATTGTCGGGGTCTTTGTCTGGTGGGCCTTTTACATGTCTGGCGTCCATTCCACAATCGCAGGGATTCTCGTGGCCTTTACCATACCGGCACGCTCTCGCCGTGACATGTCGCAATTCAGGGACCGTTTGGTCGGAATTATTGATCGTTTAAAACGTATAAACGAGCAGGTCGTCACAAATAACGTCGATGAAGATTCCCAAGGTATGATCAGAAAAATCGAAAATCTTTGTCAGGATGTTCAAACTCCTTTGCAGCGGATAGAGTACTGCCTGCACCCTTGGGTGGTTTTCATGATCGTGCCTTTGTTCGCTTTGGCCAATGCAGGCGTTTCAGTGGATCTGGACCGGATATTGGACATACTTGGCAATCCCCTTTCCCTTGGAATCACAATGGGGTTGGTAATCGGAAAACAATTCGGAATAGTAATTACCACGTGGACCGCACTCAAGACAGGTATTGCGGTAATGCCCCCTGGCGTGAGCTTTGGTCAGATTTACGGGGCCTCAATACTCTGCGGGATAGGTTTTACAATGTCCATTTTTGTGGCGGACTTGGCTTTTGGCGAGTCTCCTAACCTGGATTGCGCAAAGATCAGCATACTGCTCGCTTCTTCATTGTCTTTTGTCATCGGACTAATAGCCCTTTACATCGCTTCCTACAGAAAAACCGAGGGGGGTAACGAGGAGATTGGGATAATTCAAACCTGATTAACGCCGACCCAAACAAAGAAATTGTAGCGAGAGGAAGGACGGGGGGCCTTTTATATCGGAAAAGCAAATCATTAAATCTTCGTTTAGGCGTCCCCACCAAAGTTCTCTTACTAATAGTTAGGGGTAAGGGATCAGCCTCCCTGCTCTTTTTAAGCACGGAGGAAAGACCTTGTAAAATCTCGGGAATTCAACGAAAATGGCATTTCGTTAGCCTCTCTGGCAGCAGTAGGCAACCAAGTAAAAAAGGGAGAATTTGTTATGGCAGGTCGAATTGTTACATCAGCGGCAGGTCCTTCGGAAGCTATTTTCGGCGAGCTGAAGGAGAACTGGGGATGGCTCTTTGGTATGGGAGTCCTTTTCATCATCCTGGGGGTCGTAGGTCTTGGAAGGCTATTTGCCCTTTCGTTGGCCGGAGCCTTGTTTTTTGGAGTACTTATCGTCATCGGAGGGGTGGCACAGTTGATCGAAGCACTAAAATGCAGGCGATGGAAAGGCGTCGCGTATCACGTTTCTGATGGCGATACTTTATATCTTCGTAGGCGTTTTTGTGATTCAGGACCCCTTGGCGGCCAAGATGGCTCTGACGTGGATTCTGGGGGTAGTGCTTATATGCGTGGGCGTTGTCCGAGGCGCCATGGCCCTGCAGATGAGAGCTACGGGAGGCTGGTTTGTGCCCTTGCTTGGAGGCGTCATCTCGATCATTTTGGGAGGAATTATTCTGGCCCATTGGCCAATGTCCGGTCTCTTTGTCATAGGCCTGTTTATCGCAGTAGAACTTATCACAAACGGTTGCTCTTACATCTTCATTGCGCTTGCGGCCAGGAGAGCAAGCAAGACGGCTGCGGCATAGAAACTTTTTAGTTGGGAGGACTCTCTTTAAAGAAACTCCTCCCACCAGGGAAAATTGGTAGAACCTGGCTACTCGTCAGCCATTGCGGAAATTGCGAACAAGAGCGAATCGGTCCTTGCCTGACGTTAATCCGGGGCATCCACCCTCCCACCGGCCAGACCTCAGCGTTGGGAGAAAAGAAGTGACACATGTAAGGGAAAGTCTCTCCGCAGATGGACTTCCGCTGCAATGGCACTCTTATGTAAAGGCTAATGCGCCTTATCAGGCAGCAATTTATCCTGCTTCGGATGCGGGCCCATCCAAGTCACCGAACCGGTATCTATATCGTAGAGCGCCCCTTCCACTTTGAGACTGCCCGACTTGACTTTACCGACAATTGTGGGGCTTGTTCGCAAGAGGTCTTCAATAGCCTGCCATACGTTAGCCTTGATGGCTTCGTTCACCAGCGTTTCTCCGGTCGCTGACGGGTTGTTCTTCCTAGCCGTGGCAACCGCTGGGCAAATGGCTTTGCTTATGGGAATTATATTCCCGTGAAGGTCCGCTCCTTGTGCTACTGCTGCCACCGCGCCGCATTTTGTGTGTCCCAAAACGACCAATGCCGGCGTGCCCAGATGGCCCACGGCAAATTCAATTGAACCCGTTTGATCCACGTTCGCCACGTTACCTGCAACTCGAACCACAAATATGTCCCCGACCCCCCTGTCGAAGAGAACTTCAGGAGGAACTCGGGAATCCGAGCAGGAGAGTATTGTCGCGAAAGGTTCTTGGCCCTTGATTGCGGTGGAGTTCCGCCTATCCACCCCCTGATTTGGATGCTGTGCCCGAGAAGAAACATAACGTGCATTGCCTTCCTTGAGCAGGGATATGGCTTCGTCGGCCGACACAGCCGGAGCGCCCGAAGCCGCCCAACAAAACCCCGCACACAAAATCACAACCGAAGTCACAATTGCTAATTTAGTCTTCATCCACATCTCCCCAAAATTTACGATTTTATGCACTTCAACATATCGTGTAGTAATCCAAAATTATACGGCGGTCTTGCCCTTTAAAATGTTTCGGGGGTGACAGAATTGTCCTCGGTTGGTTACGCTGACCCGAAAAAGCCAAGTGTGGTTCCTCGCAAGACTCAAGAGAGGCAAGACTGAGGTGTTATGTTGATAAAATACCTATCACACTATATTGGCGAGCATGGCATTCCAAACTGCCCTCTGTCAATCGTTTTCTTTCCGGCGCTGGAAGCTCTCTTGTATAAATCTCTCGGAAATGCTTTTCACTCTGAACCATAAGTACTAGCGGCTGAGCCATGTAAGCCCGATCACGTAGATCGCGGACAATACGAGTTGTGCTAGGGTGATCGGCAGGCCATACTGAAGAAAGCGCCCAAAACCCACATGCTGTCCGTGTTTTTCACATATGCCAACGCTGACGATGTTCGCCGAGGCGCCGATCAAGGTGGCGTTGCCGCCTAAGGTTCCGCCAAACATCATGGCGACGAACACCGGCAGCGTGGCGGCTGGCCAGGCCGTGAAGCCTGCGGCGAGCGCTACATCCGGGACAGCTTCTGCTACCACAAAGTAACCCTTGGTCATCACAAGCGAAGCGGCAACAACCGGAATGTTGGCAAGCAGACACGACATTGCGCCGATACCCCCAAGCAGCGCAAGCGCCACAAGGACAAAGTTGGAGCCAAACCATGAATTCAAGGTTATCCCCATGCCCTGAAGTAGACCGGTCTTGGAGAATGCCTGTACCAGACAGAAAATCGCGCTAAGGAAGATCAGAGTCTTCCAGTCCACGTCTCGGATCACGTTATCCAGGGGCTCGATGCGCAGCGCGTAAATAACGAGTAGCGCGAGCGTGGCGCCTATAATAGCCACGGCAGGAGGCACGATCGGTGTGGGCAAGTGCTCGCCGATGAAGAACAGACCTATCATCAGCCCGAGAACTGACAATGAGAGAGCGACGAACCAGGGGTGTTCAATGGAAGTCTCGTCCTTATCGGTTGTGGCTTTGCGTCGGGCACTCCAGATTTGGGGCATCAGCACTGGAAGTAGGGGTATTATCAGAAATACTGCTAGCAAACCACCAAGACTGACCTTTTGCAGATACTGGCTGAAAGTCATGCCGATGGAACTGCCCACCAGGAATGTCGCGGGGTCACCCACCAGAGTGATCATTCCTGCAGAATTACTAACGATTGCTGTTAGTATCATCGGACCGACAAAATCGAATTCGAGCTTATGCGCCACACGAATAATCACTGGCGCAAGAAGAATCACTGTCGTGGCGTTCGGCAACACTGAGCATGTCACGGCAACCATCAGCACCAGCAACAACAGAAAACGCTTTCCGCTGCCGCGAGTCGCACGTAGATACAAGTTGCCTACACGTTCGAATATGCCGGTTTTGGCAAGAACACGAGCCACGACCATGCCACCGAACAAAAGGGCGACCGGGGCGCCTGCAGTCCGGTACGCCGCAACCAGATCGTAGTTGTCCAAGATCCCCAAGACCAGGAGGAAGCACACACCGAGCAGTCCAGCTACCGCCATGTCGATCAAGTCGAAGGCTATCACCCCTATCACCACCGCAAAAGTAACCAGAGTTAGATAAATATGAAGGTCTGTCATGTCACTTTACCGTTATTCGATCGGCGGGGCATACATTAGCCCCCCTTCGGTCCAAAGGCGGTTAAGACCTCGATCCATTTTCAGAGTGCTGCCGCTTCCGAAGTTGCGCTCGTACATCTCGCCATAGTTACCAGCAGCTTTCACTGCACGAAGGGCCCAGTCCGTTCGAATGCCCATTGCCTGTGCAAGCTTGACTTTCTCTCCTCTCAGCATCCGCAAAACCCGGACGTTTTTCTCCGAAATGGTGGAATCGACGTTGTCACGAGTCACACCGTTCTCCTCTGCCAGAATCAGAGAGTACAGCACCCAGCGGACAATCGTAACCCATTCCGGGTCGCCGCCCCACACGACTGGACAAAGCGGCTCTTTGGAAATGCGCTCCGGCAAAACTCTGACCGCCAGTGGCCCCCCTGGTACCTGCAGACTCGTGGCAGCAAGCTGCGAGGCGTCAGCGGTGCACGCACTACAGCGCCCGTCGGAGAGAGCCGTAGCAAACTCGCCGGCCGAGTCGATCGAGATTGGATTCACCGACAGTCCACGTGTCATGAAGTAGTCCTTCATGTTTTGCAAGTGTGTGGTGCCTTTCTCCACGCACACGGTTGCGCCGTTTAGCTCCGCTATCGTTCCAATGCCCGAGTTGGCCGGGACAAGCACAGCTTGGCTGTCGTAGAACAACACCGCTGGGAATTGTACCTTCATGACCGCCTCGCGTTCGAGTGTCCAACTCGTGTTACGCAGGAGCAGATGGATTTTGCCTGACTGAAGGGCCGGAAAGCGCATGGATGCCGTAAGAGGCACGAAGTCAACCTTAGATGTGTCTCCCAGCACCGCAGCGGCCACGGCATGACAAAAATCGACGTTGAACCCACGCCATTTACCGGCGGCATCCCTTTCGGAGAAGCCTGGAATGGACCCGCTTACGCCGCAGGCCAGCCGTCCCTGAGCTTTGACAGCGTCCAGCACTTCGCCAGCGCAAACGGGAGCGACCAACACCGCTGCTAGCGCCACAGGTACCTGAGCAAAGCTGGAAAAGCGCCTGAAAGCGCTCTAATCTTGTGTCCAATCATTGGGACAACCTCGTATACTTCAACTTTTTCTGTTTTTCTGCAGGATGGTCTGAGAGTTCGACGGAGTCAAACGTAAGTACGGCTGTGGCCTGCGATTGCCATTCCCAACACTGCGCTGTATAGCCAACCAGCAGAATATCTCCGCACCGGGATCGTAAGGTACTCGTAAGCACGAACGCCTTACCGTCTGACGCAATCATCTACGACAAATCAGGACTAGTGTTGCGTTCCCTAAGTTGGTCAGACATTATTTCTACCGTATAATAGTATCAATAGGTTCATCTGTATTCCGATTAACTTAAGGAACGCCACACTAGATAGCAGGAAGGCATAAATCTAACACAGGAGTCTCCAATGCGGAGCTGATTGTAACCTAGCTTCGAGAAAGCTTGTCGAACCTTTCCTCGAAAAACCCGATCTTCATATATATCTCTATATATCGGCAAGATAACCCTGTCTGTAATCCACCCCTCCTAACCTCCAAGATGATACCTCTGCTTCGATCGGGCACTGATGTACCGGTTAATCAATCCTTTCCTCAAAACACCTTAAGATTTCGGGTGGTAGGTCCAACAAGTCACCACCCCCTTCCATCGCGGAGAAAGCAGTCCGCGAAAACGGGCGCTTGCTGACGGCAGGAAAGCTCGAACTCGCTTTCACCACAGTCTTCATTGTCTTGCCGCGCTCAGAGCCGTCTGAATTTTGGTTTCATCCTCGTGCGAGAGAGAAGTCTTGAGAACCTTTCCACCCGTTCCCTTGAGTTCATCGAGCACTTTGTCCGGCGTCACACTCCTGACCAAGACGAAGAGCGCCGAACTCCCGGGATGCAGGCTTTCAGCCAATTCCTTCATGAACTTGTTGTTGATGCCTATATCGGTGAGAGCCCCGGACACTGCCCCGGCGGTGGCTCCCACAGCCGCACCAAGAAGCGGATTTAGAAAAAGAAGTCCAATAAGGGATCCCCAAAACCCTCCAGTTAAAGCGCCATCAGCAGTAAGATTCTGCGCTTGAAGCAGTTTGACCTTTCCTTTGTCATTTTTTTCAGCTACCACTGCGTCTCCGAGGTCGATGAGGTATTCCTTCTGCATCTTCCACAGCATGAGACGCACCTCTTCCGCTTTGAACTGATCGTCATATCCAATAACTACTAAATCACTCATGATCCGTACCTCCTCTAAGATAAAATTGACCAAGGGGCCTACCCATTGCTCCCATTCCAAGTTGCGAAGCTCTTCTCAGATCCTCCCCGTTGTCAGCGCCAAATTCATGTCCTAAATGACTGCCATTTTGCCTAAAAAACCCATACAAATCCCTGGTTGATCCCCTTTACCCCGGCTTCGTCGGCATTCGGCTCATCTTCCGGTGAAGGTCTAGCTCAGGAAGACTTCGGGCCTGTATGATGTCACAGAACGTCCAGACTTGTGGACTGAGTTCCCAGCTTGCTGCACCAAGTTGTTACTTAAGTTGACTTTAGATTTAAGACTGAAGTGGATCACTTTGTCAACTCAAAACAACACAACTTTCCCGACAAGAACGGGCTCCTCTAGGAAAAGGTACTGCCGTGCAAAGCCTTCAGCGGCGAGTTTTTCAGGACGTGTTTTCGGTGATTGGGGGTTGTGGTTAAAGTCCTTGAAATAGAGTATGGCGGCAACTTTCGGTTCCAGGGTTTCCGTGGTCCCTCTTTCAACCCCTGGGGAAATGAGTTTCAGCCCTTTGGCATGGCCGTAGAGAAACCTGACTCATCCCAGCCTCTCTGCTCAGACATATAACCGGCAATTTATCACCCCAAGGGCCAGCCAATATTGCGGAAACTGCTTTCTGCATATGTTTCCATCCGTCCTCGACTATTGCCTTGGTCACAATTCCGGATGTCTTCTGTCAAACAGTCTCGTCTCGCTCCTGATGGAGAGTATCAATCAAGTCGTCGATTTTCCGGGACCGCGATTCGTTTAACTCGCATGTTGTCTTGAAATAGGTCAGATCCGCTGCACATAGTGTCAATTCCAGCTCATGGGCCACATCTGAGTGTTCATCGAGCCTATCCATGTAATCTGAGAATAGAGCCGAATCTTTGCATTCCGTTATTGATGGCAGCTTGAAAGTTTCGACCCCGAAATGGGCGCTCACGTCAGAATCAACGGGTATATGCTCGACAAGCCGTAAGGGACAAAATGGACTATTGACCTGTTGCGCTCGAAGTCCATATTCCCGGACAGTTGACGTTTCAATTTTCCCCAGCAGATTCGTAAACTCTCTGCCTCTGCGATGATGTCGACCTGATTTAGTGAAAAGGGCCTCAAATTCATCGATGAGTTTTTGAATGTCAGAATCTCTCGACGGCTCAAAACCAAGGATTTCAGACGCTTTTCGCAGGGGGTCCGGCCTTGTTTCTTCCGCTGGCGCATCTCTTTCGTCGAGCCTCTTGGACGGCATGTCAATTCCACTGTCTTGTATACATTTGAGACACGGCAAGTTTGCATGGCCCCCTAGACCATCATCTGTCAGAACGCCTAGACTTTCGAGGTCGTGATAAGCCCTGGTTATGGCGTGGACAGTTCCAGCCACCGCCTGATTATACAGATACATGGTGTCATCTTCCATGTGCCGCCCGGTTAGGTACCATTTCCAGAAGTTCTCCCCGGCCTTGTATAGCTCATTCCACGTCGAGGAAGTTGATCTGCTCACTATCTCTGCGGTATTTACGCTCAATTGGTAAATGAAAGATTCAACATCGAATCGGCCTCTGAGCTTACCCTCTGATGCCACCAGTTCCGGGCTAAATGGCCCCTTGCTCATGATCTTAGATATTAGCGCAGGGGTTACGTCGATTTGGCGGGCGTAAACTCTGGACTGAACATAATTCTCCCAGGCCTGATGCCCGAATCCTAGGGCGGGTCTTACATGTTGTGGCGAGCAAGCGTCAGCGATCGCGTGAAAAACCGGCCCGAGAAGCTGAAGGCCGACCAGGTGTGAATTTGGTCCTCTGACCTCTAGTGGTTCGTTTTGATCAAAAAGAAAGTAGGAGTAGTAGAATTTGACGAGCACGCTCCAGGGAACGAAAGTGGTGTTAACAATTTCTCGTTCAAAATTGTCCCTCCACTCCGAAACACCCTTGGTCCAAGCTGATCTAACCCGATTCAGGACCAGTGAATTATCTTTATCAACTAGCCCTCTAAGATAGACCGATATTCCTTTTATGACGAAGGAGTCAAAACCCTTCATCGAAGAAGAGTTGTAAGAATAACCGCTACCGGTTGACCACTGTTTGGTGACATCCGGGTGCGGGTTTATGAAATGATTGAAGGCCGTAAATGTGTGGCCAAAAAGTCCGGTCACATTTCGTTTGGTTTTCCACAGAAATCCGGGGACTCGCAGAGACAAATCACCAAATTTGTCCGTGTGCCAGGATTCAAAACCGGCTAATCGCTCCATTGCGCTCTGAGAAGGTGGAATCTCATCGATGGATTTCCGTTGGCCATAAGCCAGTTCGAAAGACTGCAAGGCCCTCTTCTGTAAAGGTGTGCCATAGTTCTTTATGTAGGCCACTGCGTCGCAAACTATCCAGTAATGTACTTTCCCATTCATCGGGGCCTCTCCAAATATCCTGAACGAACATTTTCCTTTTGCGCGACCTTTAAGATGATCTTTCTGATGCAGGGGAAAGTCAAAATCATCGACTGCATACAGATCAGGTCGCCGAATATTCCTATGGCGCTTGCTGATGATACCCGAATACCAAATGAAACGGCGGCTCGAAATGAAGCGCCAGCATGGCCAACAAACCCAACAGTGTCACAATCGCCACAAACATCGACTTGATTTCCGAACTTATCAGATATTTGATGAAGTGTTTTTGGGTTGTTGAACAAATCGTCAGAACCTGAATTCACAGTCTTGACTATCTAGCGCATATATTCGAGCAAAGGCAATAGCGAATCAGTAGAAACAACTTCTGGTATTTCCCACAGACCTTTTACCACATATAAGCCTTCTTAAATGCGCTATCTTTTGTTTCCAGCATAAACTGGACCGAATATATGCTAGCCAAATTGGCTTCTACGAACCTTATGTCTTTGACTTCCGGTCGGGCGTCTCCCAACTGGTGAAGTATCTATGGATCGGGTTATCGACACCCAGTAGAGCATCGCAAGGACAATGCCGAAATCTGTGACAGTGTAAGGCCGGTAATGGTTCTTGATAGAATTCATAACCATGTTAAGCAGGCTGGACATTCCCTCCCCGGTTCCGCTGCCTTGCACTGGCAAATCCATAGATTTCAGAGAGACAATAACTGTGGGGACAAGAGTCATGGCAAGGGGAAAAAAGATGGTTGACTTTCATAAAATCGTCCTTCAATTACTTGAAAAACATAGTTAACCAAAAAACTAATTAAATTGTAACAGGTTGGAGGGGTGCGAACCCCTCAGGGGATTGAATGGTAGTTTAAGGTTCGCAATGATCATGTAAGATTCCATAATATCAAAGGCCTTTCAGGGTCATATGAAGGACTCGCTACCCCATGTTTGCGCACTTTTGCAATCTTTCTCAGTCTCCTTGTTCCCTCGAGAGTTTCCGTGTTCGCGTCATAAGTTACGAGCACCAACTTAGAAACCTCATTTCCATACGAAAGCAAGGTAACTGTCCAAATCACCTCGGACAAATCTGGCAGAAGCGCTTGAACGAACGGGAAGAATCTAATCTGAATCTTCTCGTCTAAAGATGGATGCTTAATTTCCTACTGTTTTCTTTTCTGATATGCGGCCAGGACTTGTTTTCTCGTCTCATCGTCCATCAGAACCGCGCCGAACTCTTCCTCTAACCTACTATTGAAAATCTCCATAACTGACCTTTCTTTGTATCTGGTCGCTTCATGGGAAGCCATGGGGACGATCTCTTTGCCTCGCAAGTTTCTATCAATTATGGGCTCATGACCAAAGCTTCTGCTAAATTCATAGATCGGTTCTGAGAGGTCTATTTATGCAACTGTCCATTTTTCTAGACGATTTCTGCTCTTTCGATGTCAGACGTACAGTGTTGCGATCCGGTTCCTGGGCAGATGCTTCACAATTGGCAAGACCGCCGCATAATTCCAGGTAAAATTCTGATCCGAATTCACTACCACCATCTCTTTTACTTCTAGAGCCAAAAATCTTTGACCTATACATGAATTGACGTTATTGATTATTCTTCCGCACTGCACTCATTACAAACAACAGGTCAAACATCGTCGCTCCGATCTCGTTTGGTTCAGAGCGCGCCATAATTGGAGTGTGGGCCCATTCAAGGATTTAGTTTCCTATTGCTAGCTGGACTGAAGCTTTCAGGGATGACGACAGCGAAAAATCGATGACAAAAGTTTTCACCACAGTATTGACAGGGCTGCTGACTGTGGCTCTTACAACACCGCTCCTGTCATGGGAATTCCATCTCGCGGGGGAATTCATCTATAGATACGACTGCGTTGCACAAGGCGGCAGAGCTGGTTTTTTCGGGGCGTACCGACACGGGAGCCCGTGCCCTCCTTGTCCCAGGAGGCCCTAACTGGGCGGCACAGAATGCATGGGTGGGAGCACGCAACATCAATGGCGGTCAAATGGGAACACAGTTCGGCCTGGTGACTGGGAGTAACGCTTCGTTTAATTATCAGAGGATGGAATTCTATCCTGAAATAAGGCTCAACTCGTCCGTAAGGCTCAGAGGCTTGTATCAAATTGGTGGGTCCTTTTTTGGGCCTCAGATTGTTACCGGTACACCTGCCGTTGTTGGGCCCTTTGGCCCCCTTGAATACGGAGTGTATCAGAATTCTGCATCTTTCGGAGCATTCAATCCCATAGATAGTGGGTCGTGGACTCAGTGGTGGTTAACTGCCGAATTCCCATGGGGTATTCTGGTGTGTGGTAAAAGGCCGGCTGGCTTCGGTACAGGAGTTCAATATTCACGATCGAACGCGACTTCAGAAGGATTAGATCTTGTTGTCCCGTACGGGCCGTTTCGCATCGGTCTTGGCGGATACCTTCATAGACGCCAGACGTGGTTAAAGGCAGCCCGCAACGGAGTAATTGAGAGCGGTAATCCAGACTCCCTCGGCACGGCTAGGAACATAAGCTTTTTCGATGGCGGGACATTCCCGAAACAGTGGGATCGTGACTCTGACCGCACAGGTGAGCCCTTGGTCTTCGTCACGTATTGGTCTGGGGATTTTGACATCGGCGCCTACTACTCGTGGATGAAATTGCATGATGGGCCTCAAGCACGCCTGACGTGGGGCGACAACGCGTCCGGTCAGAGTCTCACAACGGTTACCCGCGATGAAACGGTGGAAGACGGGTCGGTCTACGTCAAATATAACAACGGGCGTTTCTTCTTCAATACGGAAGTGGCCTGGGGCAGATTACAGATCAATTATCAACTTCCGCAAACGTTATTGGGTGCAACCCCCGTCATACTAGGCGGTGGTGGCAGCCCCATAGCCCCTCAGTCGATAGAAGCCTGGAAGTTCGGCACAGAGTTTGGGTGGCTGTGTGGACCTTTGAAAGTGAGCCTGCTGTATTCGTGGGTCCCAGGCCCAGACCGCAGGCATGGAATTTGGATTAACAATCAATCCTGGGAAAACGTTATAAATGGAACCTTCGTCGGTAACTCCCAGTACTTTCAGCCTTATAGCCTTCTCATGGCCTACCAGTACGGGTCAGGCTTGAATGCCGTAGATAGAAATGGTGAAGGTTTCATGACGGATGCTATTTCCTATGGCGCGAGGCTCGACTATGCGATGGCTGCCAACCTAAATTTTTTCGGGACATTCTTTTATGCCAATAGACAATCCAGCGGCTGGGGCTGGGGTTGCTTAGTGCCAGACGGAGGGGCTAACGTGGTGTTGCTCGGACGCAGTGATGGTCTGGGGCAGTATGTCCCTGCCACGAACAACAGTTTTGTAGTCACTGGCAATAACGCCGCCGCACCTAACATTTCTGACGGCGCTTTGGGATGGGAGATCAGCGCAGGATTTGATTGGAAGTTGCTGGAAAATTTACGATTGACGTTGCGCGGCTCATATTGGGAACCAGGAAACTGGTTCAAATATGCTTGCATCGACAAGTCCCTGGTTGAGAGCGGAACTGTGACTGGCGGTTATATCACTCCCAAAGCGACAGACGGTGCGGCCATCGGATCTGGCTGGGGCGTTAATCCGAACAGAAGCATCGACCCGATATGGGGAATGCAAAGCGCTCTTCGCGTTAATTTCTAACCTCCAAAGCCACCACTGGAAACCAAACTTGCCAAGAGGCGGAAAATTCAAGAAGATCATTTTTATCAGCTAGTCATGGATCAGTGGCCGGCCATCTGTCATGCTCCGGCTTATGAATATTAATCTTGGAGACGCTGATCCGTAATACTACGGATGCGGCCAATGCTGGCAGCCCACGCCTGCAATCCTAGATCGAAGGTAACCAGCGCAAGTTGTATTACCTCCTGACCATCTGCTTCATCATCTTGATCGGCATCACATCAGCGCGGCGTTGCCGACTAAGTTGTTGCAATATGCGGCGGCTACGCGGCACAGCGGCGACAGAGATGAATTTTCGCTGCCCCGGGCCTAATGCCGAGTCTTCATTCTAGTGATCTTCGCCCCCACTTTAGGGCAGGACCACCTTGAGCGGGCGGATTAGGATTTCGTCTATGGAAGAACCCGTCGGGCAGGAGATTCACTGGCAACAGATGAATGGTGGCCTGTGGCTCGTTAAGTCAACGGAATTGGCTCCACCGTCCATGTCCCACTTTGTTCAAGGTGTTTCCATGCTTCTAAGAGGAGCGCTGTATGTCGTCTGCACGGCTGAAACAACAAACCGCTATGTCATCTGAAGCTTGGCACTGTCAATCGGCCGAGGCCGTAGCACAGAAACTCTCAGCCCACATGGATCGGGGCCTCAGCCCTGAGGTCGCCAAACAACGCTTGGCGGAACTTGGCCCCAATGAGTTGCGGGAAACCCCTCGTCCGCCCTTTTGGAGGCTCGTGTTGGAGCAGTTCGAGAGTTTCCTGGTGATGCTGCTGATCATTGCTAGTGTGATTTCGGCATTGCTGGCCAATTATGTGGAGGCGGCCGCACTCATGACTGTTGTGCTGCTTAATGCTATCCGCGGCGTAGTGGTGGAATCCAAGGCCGAAAATGCGCTCGCTGCATTCAAGAAAATGGTGGCCCCTAACGCGACTGTAGTTCGGGACGGGACGCTATTAACTCTTCCCAGCAGTGAGCTTGTGCTGGGAGACATCGTGGTTCTGGAAGCTGGCCACTATGTGCCGGCAGACGTCCGGCTAGTGGAGTCGCTGAACCTGCGGATTGAGGAAGCGGCTCTCACCGGCGAGTCGGTCCCGGTAGAGAAGAGCGCCCAGGAGATTCTGAAGGCCGATGTCCCCCTGGGGGACCGCCGTAATACGGCTTTCATGGGCACTCTCCCGACGTACGGACGTGGCAGGGGTATTGTGGTAGCCACTGGGATGCACACAGAACTGGGGCTCATCTCCGAAACTCTGCAAACGTTGGAGAACGAACCCACGCCTCTCCAACAGCGTCTGGATCAGCTTGGAAGAAGGCTCGGCTACGGGGCTTTGACAGTCTGCGCGCTCGTGTTCGCCGTGGCCGTATTCAACCAGACCAACATGGGGCTGGTCGTCGCCCCAGATGGCGGCTTCCTAGCCTATCTGCGCCAGTATTCCACCGTAATCACGGAACTCTTCAAGATCGCCGTAAGTTTAGCCATTGCGGCTGTTCCGGAGGGACTACCTGGCGTGGTGACCATCACCCTTGCCATCGGCATGCGTCAAATGCTCAAGCAGCATGTTCTTATCCGTCGCTTGGCCGCAGTGGAGACCCTTGGCTCGGCCAGTGTAATCTGCTCCGACAAGACCGGTACGCTCACTCAAAACCAGATGACGGCCGTGAAACTGTGGGTGGATGAACGCATCTTTCGAGTGACAGGTGAAGGCTATTCGCCCAGAGGTGGCTTTGCGCAGAACGGGCAACCTGTGGACATGATCCACTACCCTGGGGCTCTCACCGCGCTCTGGGCCGCAGCGCTCTCTTCCGATGCCTATTTGGAGGAGGTGTCCGGGGCCTCGAAGGAAACACAGACCTACCGCGTAGTGGGTGACCCCACCGAGGGCGCTCTTGTGGTGGTTGCGGCCAAGGCCGGAATGCATAAATCCGAGCTGGAAAGCGCATATCTACGGGTTTGCGAGATTCCGCTCGACTCCGAGCGTAAACGCATGTCTATAGTCCTGAACGTGGTTGCGCCCGAGCAATCTGACGCCAGTTTTTTCCGCGAGGATTCGTGCATACCCGGAAAGTTGTACGTGACTGCGTGTAAGGGCGCGCCGGACGTGATTATGCCGATATGCACGCACTACCAGCGCGTGACTGGCGAGGCTGTGCCGTTTACCGAGGATTTTCGCTCGAACATCTTCGCCGCCAACGAAGCCATGGAGCGCGAAGGCTTGCGGGTGCTTGCAGTGTCCTACCGCGTTGCGGATGCCCCGCCTAAAGAGGCCACTCCGGAGGCAGTCGAACATAGCTTGGTGTTCTTAGGCCTTTTCGGCATCATTGACCCAGCACGTCCGGAGGTGATCCAGGCCATCGAGAAGGCGCGGCGCGCCGGAATCCGCACTATAATGATCACTGGCGACTACCCGGATACAGCTGGGGCCATCGGGCAGTCGATCGGTCTGCTGGAACCGGGGCACCGGGTGCTGTCCGGAGCAGCATTGGACAAATTGAATGACCGAGAGCTGCTGGACGCCCTCGAGGTGACCGACGCCTTCGCGCGGGTCAACCCCGCGCACAAGGTGCGCATCGTGGAAGGGCTCAAGCAGAGGGGGGAGGTGGTTGCCATGACAGGCGACGGCGTAAACGACGCTCCCGCCCTCAAACGGGCCGACATCGGAGTTGCCATGGGCGTCACCGGTACTGAAGTAGCCAAAGGGACGGCAGACATAGTGCTCACCGACGACAACTTCGCGAGCATTGTGGCCGCGGTAGAACAGGGCCGTATCATCTACGCCAACATCCGCAAGTTGTCGTTTTTCCTCATTTCTTCCAACGTAGCCGAGATCATGATTATCTTCTTGCCCACGGTCTTTGGTCTGCCCATCCCGCTTACAGCTATTCAGCTCTTGTGGCTCAACATGGTGTCGGACGGCGCACCGGCGTTGGCGCTTACCAGGGAGAAGGGTGACCCGGACGTGATGGAGCGCCCGCCTCGCCTAAAGACAGAGCCTATCATTTATGGTTCCATGCGGTTGGGTATCGTTATACAGGCCATCACGCAGGCCGGAGCGACCCTGGCTGCTCTTTTACTGGGGCTTATCTGGCATCTCCAGGTGACCAACTCGCTTCCGGGAGATACGAACCCCTTGTTCTTTCTCTTCCGGTACAACTGGAGCGGCGTGGACGTGCAGACCGCTGAAACCATGGCATTTGTAACGCTCTCTCTGAGCGAGTTGTTCCGTGCCTTCACGTGTCGGTCAGAGCGACTCTCGTTCATGCAGATTGGCCCATTTGCCAACCCCTACCTGCTGAAGGCGGTTCTGGTCTCCATTTTGATGCTGTTAGCAATCGTTTTTGTGCCATTCCTCAACCCTATTTTCAACACGAACCCGCTCAGGCTGACCGAGTGGGAAGTGGCGATCGGCCTGGCGCTCATTCCGGCGGCGTCGGAAGAGATCACCAAATGGTATCTGCGGAGGAAGGGGTAGATGTCGTCGTGGGAAGCGCTCGGGCAGACCCCAAGGTCTTTGTCTGACGATAATCTCCGCATCAACTGATAATGAGGGTAGAACTCTGCTTTTTTAGGTTATTCCGAGAAGTATGTCTGGAGAGGCTCCCGGACGATCCGTTGGTCTTCGTGTTGACAGAATATCAAAAACCCTCAGGCTGACCGCCACCGACGCGTCACGTCCGAAACAACCTGTATGACATATGTCTCAGTTATCCGATCTCAACCCCTTGAGCCTCACAACGCAAAAAGGAGAGAATCTGATTGACATAAGGCCATATAGGTTATTGATCTTTCCTCTCCATCCTCCTAAAGGATACCTCGTTCCGCAAACGCTATCTGCCCCATCAGAGGACCTGAAACTACTCCTTCCCTTATGCTATCTACTCGTTTTTACTAGAATCATTTATGCCAAAGAATCGTGGCGACTACAGCCCCCAACCCAAACAGGCCTATGACCAGCACCATAATCGCCATTATCTGCGACAACCGCTGGGGTTCCATATAGGTAAACTGGCCTCTTTTTATGCGATCTAAAATCCTCCCATACTGGATAACTGCTGCGAAAGTTCCTATCAAACCAATGACGATGAAAGCAGATCCAAAAAAGAGGGGGGCGTGGAACGGGTCGAGTATTCTTCCTGTCCAATCCTCGTAACCGGTTTCTACGTATTCATAGGATTTAGCTATGGCAAATCCGAAACCAATCAAGGAAATGGACGTGCGGATCCATGCGTTGAGTGTCCTGTCGGAAGATTCCCTCGTGCGCTCCTTGGCGAGTTCATTGGTCAGGCTCGTTTTTGTATCATTCTCGCTCGTGTTCATGTCCAGTTCCCTCTTAAGCAAAGGATGTGAAGGATTATCGCGTATTTTGTTTCAATATAGAACTCTTAGGCTGTTATCGTTTTGCTTTCATCCCTTTTTCCGCCTACGTCATTTGGCGTTTACTCCAGAGTGAGTAAGGCACGGCCAAGAGAGCGCCCAAAATCATGTAGGCAAAGAGCGTAGGAATGAAGTTTTGCCCGTAATTCGACAGGTCCGCGATGAACATCGCAAGTCCGACATTACGCGCGATGCTGGCGATAGCGAGGACGGAACGCTGTTCCCGGGATGGACCGCCCAACAGGTGGCCGATGGCCAAGGAACTCCCCACCATTATTATGATAGCAGCAGTGGGCCGGCCACCAAGATTCAGCATCATCCGCAAGTCAGGTGAAATAACAAGGAGAATGATCAGCGCGACAAAGAGCACTATGAACAGGACATTGGCGAGCATTCTCACGGGTTTGTCTGCCACCTCAGCGAGCCTGGGAGCAAAGCGCTGAACGAGCAGACCGATGATCACCGGCAAAAATGTGACCTGGGCAACTTGCCGAGCCACCTCGAAAGGAGTCAGCCTCAGATCTGCCAGTTCAAACAGAGCGTAAAAAATAGCCAGGATGAGCGGTGTAATCACGACAGCCAGCAAAGCCAGCGTCAACTGCAGGCTGGCCGAGTAGGTAGGCTCACCACCCGCCATCTCGACCCTTTTGTAGGTGAGCGGGGCACCCGGCGCGGCGGCCAACACAGCGAGGCCGGTGGCTACTGCGAGTGGTAATTCGAATATCCACAATAGAATGCCCACAACAGCGGGAACCAACACGATTACAGCGAGAAGCGAGCGGAGTAGTAATTCAGGCCTACGAAACAGGGATGTGAGTTGTTGAAAAGAGTGGCTAACCCCCATAGAGAGCATGAGGCAAGAAATAGTCACGGTGACGAACACAAATAAAATGGGGTTATCCATAGTTCAAGTCTCCCCCTCCAATTCCAAAAGGATATGATTCTTCTTGCTAAGAACTTTTTAGTTCACTCTTCCGCGCACCTAAAGTATCTTCTTCCGTTATTCACTCACGTCTCTCACCGGATACCGCTAAGGGCAAGGCGATTCTTAAGTTTTGACGACTAACTGCGCAGATGACTTGTTCTCCGAGGCCTTATGTTCTTTGATCTATGTGAGGGTATAAGATTAAAGTAAAGAAGCCTCGGTTGTACGATTGAAGAAGTCCGGACCGACCGCCAGAGCGGCGTACGGCCCGGATAGCTTGCGATCAATAGCCGTTCAGTTCCCGATATTTGTCAGAAGCTTCTCCATCACCTGGTCAACGGTGAAACTGGCGGCCTTCTGGCGCGGTGGGAACTCCGCGAATGTTACCAGGAAATCACCCACAATTTTCTGAGCGGGTATCAACAAGAATGCGTGATCGATCATCCAATCCCAGTAGGTGTTTGAGGTTATGTCCGCCCGCTCAAAGGGGTCCGTGCGCAGGTTGAAGACCTTTGGTATCCGCAACGTCACGTAGGGCTCCGCCCAGATCTGGCATGTGCCTGCCATACGCTGTTCCTTGAAAATGAGCTTCCAGTTGTCGTAGCGGCATGCCGTCAGATCGCCATCGTCCGAAAAGTAGAAAAATCCCTCCCTCGGACCCTTTTCTTCTTTACCAGTCAGGTAGGGCAGAAAGTTGTGGCCGTCTAGATGCACCTTGAAGGTCTTTTCACCCGCCTGATGGCCTGCTTTGAGCTTTTCTATGATGTCCGGTTCACCGGCTGCCGCCAATAGGGTAGGCAACCAGTCCATGTGACTCATGATTTCGTTGGAGACCATGCCTGCCGGAAACTTTCCCGGCCAACGCGCCAAAGAAGGTACCCGGTAAGCTCCCTCCCAGTTCGAGTTTTTCTCGTTGCGGAACGGCGTCATGCCGCCGTCCGGCCAGGTATTCATGTGTACGCCGTTGTCTGTGCTGTACAAGACGATGGTGTCCTCGGCAATTCCAAGTTCGTCCAGCTTGTTCAGAAGTGCGCCAACATGCTTGTCGTGCTCGATCATCACGTCGTGGTACTCCGACTGCCAGCGCCCGGACTGACAGAGTATCTCCTTCGGCGGGCGTACCCGAAAATGCATCCAAGTGGTGTTGAACCAAACGAAAAACGGCCTGTCGGCCTTATGTTGTCGGTCAATGAAGTCGCAAGCGGTCGCTAGAAATTCCGCGTCGACGGTCTCCATACGCTTCTTGGTCAGCGGACCGGTATCCTCAATTCGCCCATCGGCATAACTCCTGATTACCCCTCTTGGACCAAAATTCTTGCGAAAGTTCGGAAAATCTTTCTCAGGAGGATAGTCGCGATGCTCAGGCTCTTCTTCTGCGTTCAGGTGATAGAGGTTGCCGAAGAACTCGTCGAAGCCGTGGTTGGTGGGTAGGAACTCATCTTTGTCACCAAAGTGATTCTTGCCGAACTGGCCGGTGGCATAGCCCAGTGGTTTCAGTAGTTCGGCGATAGTGGGATCCTCGCCATGCAGACCTAAATCAGCTCCAGGAAAACCCACTTTGGTCAACCCCGTGCGAAAGGGGCTTTGACCGGTAATGAACGCTGCCCGACCAGCCGTACAGCTCTGTTCTCCATAATAGTCGGTGAAGCGGATGCCCTCCTTTGCGAGACGATCGATGTTGGGCGTGCGGTACCCCATCAATCCGTCGGAGTAGCAACTGAGGTTGGTGATGCCGATGTCGTCACCCCAGATGACGAGGATGTTTGGCTTTTTCGGTTGAGCCATCTATTGCCTCCTTCTTTGCTTGAATTAACATCACTCGTAAAGGCCCTCAAGACCTCTCCGGTGTTGTTGGTTCCCATTAACTTGCCCCTCAACCAGCGATTAGTATTAACCGACTGACTTTGGATCAGATTGTCCGGATCTGCCGCTACCATTCAGGCCATGGCATTTCTTGAACTTTAGACCACTACCGCATGGGCATGGCTCGTTGCGGCCGACTTTGGGAAAAGTCTCCGCCTGCTTAGTATATTCCTGGGACAGGACCTGCATGACCTGCGCAGCCGGAAACCCGCTACGAATTAACTGGGCCATGATCTGCAGCGGTCTGTCGATGTGATGAAAAAACGCTTTGTAGCCCTTGCACAGGTAGTTTAGTCCGGACTCCCCCTCCGTTGTGGCTAGAAATCGGTTCCTAGGACATTCCCCATGGCAGGCAAAGCGCACCTCGCATTGTCGACAGGCACGCGGCAGCGTGTCGAACTTGTCTCGGCCGAACTTTCTTTGCTGCTTGGAGCCTGCCAAATCGATCATGTTCTCTTGAAGAATGTTACCCAACAAATACCTGGGTTCTACAAAATGGTCGCAAGAGTACAGATCGCCGTTATGCTCGAGGGCGAGCCCGTGACCGCACACTGGATTAAAAACGCACATGCCGGAGGAACCCATATCCAACCAGTTGCGAACCGCAGCTTCGAAAGTTTGCACGAATATCTTGCCTACGTCGTGCCCTACCCATTCGTCGAAGATGGCAATCAAAAAATTGCCCCATTGTTCCGACTCCACCGTGCGATCTGAGACGGCCTTCCCCTGCTGGTATGGGGTGACAACTCCTTCGCTCAGACGCTCGATCGCTGGAATGAACTGCATCCAAGTGGTACCCGCCTCGTCACGCAGAAACCGGTAGACGTCGAGAGGGTAGTTCGCGTTTACGCGATTGATGGTGACTAAAACGTTGTATTCTACCCCATGTTTCTGCAATAGCCGGAGGCCCATCATCACCCTGTCAAAGGTTGGCCTACCTTTCCTATCCACCCGGTGCGCATCGTGCAGTTCGCGAGGACCGTCGATGCTGATACCGATGAGAAAGTCGTTCTCACGAAAGAACTCGCACCATTCGTCGTTCAGCAGGGTACCATTTGTCTGAAGAGTGTTCTCGAAATTCATGCCCGGTCTGCGGTACTTTCCCTGTAGCTCGATGGCCCTTCGGTAGAAGTCGACGCCCATGAGGGTCGGCTCGCCGCCCTGCCAAGCAACTGTCACTTTGTCGGCGTGATGGGACTCAATTAGCTGGCATATGTAGTTCTCCAATACCTCATCGCTCATGCGAAAGCGACTGCCGGGATAGAGAAGTTCCTTCTTGAGATAGAAGCAATAGGAGCAATTCAGATTACAAACTGAACCACTTGGCTTGGCCAAGACATGAATGCGTGGGGGAATGGTTCTCTGGTTCATCACGCGGAATCCAGTCAACAACTTAACCGTGCAAAGGACTTTTCCATACGATTTGACAGCAACACCTTTGTGACAATGCTACCGGCTTTTGTCAAGTCTGAAACGCTACCAGGATTTTCCCCAAAAATTTAGGTTAACCCCAGCAAGAGTTGTGGATTAGGCATCCCCTTATTCTTTTCCTTACAAATTCCGTTATGTCCGGTTTTACTGAGGATCTCTTTTATGCCATCGGCAATGGCATAGTACCGAAAATCTGGGATTCCAAAGATGCGTTGGGTGGCGCTTATGGCATGAATAGCTAGGTTTTAGAGTTTAGGTCTGTGACCAAGATGGGCCGCAGCGAAGAAACAAGCCGCCAATACCAATGCGGTCATATTCTTGATTCACTGATATCTTCAAGGGTGTAACTCTGTTCAATGAACCGCATTGTTGCCTCGACACGCCAACGCGTCAAATAGGAACGCCGCAACGAACACTATTTCCCAGACACCAGCAATGCTGGGAGACTCCTCTAACCGAAAAAGAGAAGCAGCTTGTATCTATTTTGGAGTTGGTCCAGGTTAAAGGGTTTGTTCCAAAAAGCTCCGATACACAGTGTTTTGGAAGAAAGCTTTGTGATCGTGAATCGATAGCACGGTCTTTTGTTGCAAAGTCTGTTTACGGATATCCGTTCACAAGCGCATTGATTGAGGCGCTTAAGACGACGCCGAGTTTGCGTAGGATCTGTGGTTTTAAGAAGGTTTCAGACATTCCTTCCGAGTCAACTTTCTCCAGGGCGTTTGGAAAGTTTGCTAATAGTGGTCTTGGCGAGAGGGTCCACGAGGCTTTGGTTGAACGATCTTTGAAAATGGAACTGGTAGGCCACATATCTAGAGACTCTACTGCGATAGAAGGCAGAGAGAAGCCAGTAAAAAAATCGTCAAAACAAAAAACCTGTTCCGAGAAAAAGGGGGCGACGAGCCAAGGGAGAGCAGGCTGAACCCGTTGAAGTAAAACGCTTGGAGCGGCAGCTTCATCAATCAGCGGAGCAGGCGCTGGAGGCATTACCGGTGGCCTGCGATGTGGGAGCCAAGACGAACTCCAAGGGATATAAAGTAAGTTGGATTGGCTATAAGTTTCATGCGGATATCAATGACTACGGATTGCCGGTGAGTGTTGCGATGACCTCAGCGTCATTACACGACAGTCAGGTTGCCATACCACTCATGAAGATAAGCACCTCCAGAGTAATCCATTTCTATGATGTTATGGATTCGGCCTATGACGCTGGGCCTATCTACGAACTTAGCAGGAGTCTGGGACATGTGCCCATAATAGACAAGAACTCACGTGGCAAAGACATTATCCCCATGGCTCCGCATGAAGCGAGCAGGTATAAGGAAAGATCAGTCGTGGAGCGTTTCAATAGTAGATTAAAAGAGGAATTCGGCGCAAACAACATTATGGTTCGTGGATTCTTGAAGGTAAAAACTCATTTGATGTTTGGGGTCGTTGCGGTCTTTGCTGACCAATTGCTCAAGTTAATGACCTGATCACTTACAAACACGAAATGAGAAGCGATCAATAGGATAAATGTGTCAAAAAACAGAGAAAACATGAGCTAAACTAACAAAATTCAAATCAATGATTACGTTTGCCTCTAAAATTGCCTTAAAAGGGCTCGATCGCCTGACAAATCCTAATTCCCTAGGGAGTTTTGCGCGAGGCTCTTTAGATAGATATTTTTGTTTACGTGTAAAGGTGCTATGCGTAAACTCAGCATAAAAAAAATTGAATAGATCTCTATTGTCTGCTCTTTAGCGTCCCGGGTTAGGCGCTTTCGCTAGAGGTCCGAAAATTCTCAATCCAGGGAGTTATTCCTAATGAAAAAGATCCCTATATTCTTGGCTGTTCTCGGTGTCTTATTCGTTTCCACATCCTTCGCCCAGGAAATCTCAGGACTTCCTCTACCTAGCTTGAGCGCTCTATCGGAAAAGGTGAAAGTGAACTCTTTTACTCAGCTAGGGTACCAGCATCTCAGCGCTAATATCACTCTCCCACTCGGGGCGCAGCTAGTTGATCCTAACATCGGGAACCTCGAGATTGGCACCATGGACATATCTCTACAGAACGCGAATTTCTGGACTGGCTCTGTAGGAATGACTGTTACGGCGTCAGAAATTTACAGCTTATTCGTATCCGCTGGAGGGATTCTTCCACGTCAGATTGGTGTGGCCGGTCTGGTTCCTGTTAGCACCGACGCTGTCAGCGCTACGGCGAATCTGAATTTCATCGGCTCACAGGTGGAGAGCTGGTATATACAGACTGGAGTGGGTTTAGGGCCGATTCTCGGAGGCCTGATATGGAACGATTTTGCGATGAATATTGGAGATCCTAGTCTGGGTTCGACTCCTCTTCCTAATCAGACGCTTCGGGGGTACATGGCAGCGACGACTTTCTGCCCTTACATAGGAATTGCGATTCCTGCTTCCAACGCCTTAGCGACAATCCTTCACAGCCCGTTGTCGTATTCCAATGTGACGCTTGCCCTTAGAAACCGCAGTGATTCGCAACTTCAATATACCTGGAATAAACCGGGGACTTTTGTTTCAGCAAATCTTCAATACAACACGACTCCTGTTGACGCCCTTTCCTTTGGACTCTGGGCTAACTACACATGGACGAGCCTCACCGGTGACGCAAGCTTCGAATTTGTGAAGCCGGACCTTTCACTGTACGGACAGAAAGAAGTAACAGTGACGATGACACAGAATCTCATACAAGGGGGTCTATCCTTAAGTGTAACCTTTTGAGAAGGCAAGATGTTATTGCTGGAATTGTGACAGATTGGTGTAACAACGGGGTATGGCTTCAAGATGACTCTTGCTACGGCTCAGCATATTTTTTTGTACGAAGAATTAATTAAGGGTAATGACGCTGAAAAAAGAAGTTCAACAAATAGAAAAGTTAAATCAGTAGAAGTTTTCTCCGATGTCACATGTCAAAATTGTATCTCTTATAACCAAGTCCGGTGTTCTTTTACTTTACCCTTTGTTCCAGTTGCGCCAGATAACAAATGTCATGAAGGTCAGTGGATACATAAAGGGAAAATGTTAGACTTTCATGGTATCTGTAATTCTTTATTACCAGACAGCTTCGTAAACTGCTAATTCACCTTCAACCTCTTTTTCGATATTCATGAACGTACAGCCAAGCTGACTGAGATGGGTGATCCATTGGTTTTACTGAGAGAGCAGATTGACGGGGAACCATTTCGACCCCGTTCCTGTCCATAGAACGTGAATAATAACAGAGCGAAGCCGCTTGATGTGTTTCCGATGTTCAAGATCTTAGTGCGGCCAATTTCTCGTTTGGTCCACCTTAGTCAGTTTCCATTTTTGGTTTAGTAAAATTAGAATGGTTGGCAACAATTTTTACTACCCCAGCCTTGAAGGCGGTGGTAACCTCGGCCTTGGAGGCCACCCCGTGCAATTTTATTCTTCTTCTTTTATTGTTTCTTCTTTTGTTTTTAATTTTCCGGTTAATTAATAAAACTTATGTTCAAATTGGTTCTCATTTTGTCATGTTTGACCTATTAGCAACGACTATAAAGGTAAATAGTAATATCAGACTGGCATCCTGAGAATATTCGCGTCGATTTTGAAAGAAGACGCGAACAAAAACGGTTGGTAGGTTTCTATATCAATTCAGGAAATCCTAAATGTCCTTTGGAAGTGTCCGAACATAATCATTTTGTTCATCAATTACAGTGAACTGATACGATTAGCGGGACGCACGAGTAATTGGGGCATGCCTAACCAATAAGGTAATGTTTCAGCAGAAGGCGATCAATAGAGAAGGTGTTGGTAGCCCAAGTCGATGAGCAGTGATGGAATCGACCAAGAATTCAAAGGGGTTTTTATTTTGAAGAAAGCACGTTCGGGTGGCCGTAAGTAGCCTTGCAGTGAGGACCTGTCCGGCGTTGGATTGATTTCCGAAGCAGATTTTTCTCCACTGGACCGCCGGTCGTATTCCTCTCTCTGCAGAGTTGTTGGTTGGCTCAACCCCCTGATGTTCAAGGAATGTGAAAAGGTAGTTCCAGTGTTTGAACAAGCCACGGGCAGTTCTTGCTACATCAGGATCACCGGACAACTCGTAAGTCTGGAGACAATGGCTAATGCGATCTCTGATGGGAACCGATTTTGGGCTTGTCAGGAATTTTGTGTAAGTATCGTTTTTGTGATTGAGCATAATCTTCATGCCCCGAAAACAGGAACGCGATCTTTATAAATTATGGCGAATTGCGTAAGGGCTTTTTTCCAATCCTTTAGCGGCATGGTCCATTTTGTTGTGGCGTTTTTCAAGGCTAAATATATCAGCTTAGTGGCTGATTCGTCACTTGGGAAATGACCCCGATTCTTAATAATTTTCCTTAGTGTCATATTTAGGCTCTCGATAGCATTGGTCGTGTAGATAATTTTCCGTATTTCATGGGGATATATGAAAAAAGGTATGACCCGTTCCCAGTTTCTTCTCCATGATTGACTAATGGTGGGGTATTTAGAGTCCCATTTGGCCTCAAATTCAGATAAATTGGCTTCGGCCATTTCCTCAGTCTCCGCTCTATAAATGAGTTTTAAGTCCTTGGCCACATCCTTTCGATCTCGCCAGGAAACAAAGTTCAGGGAGTATCTGACCAAATGCACAATACAAGTCTGGACCTGGGTCTTGGGAAACACCGTGTTAATTGCGTCAGGAAATCCCTTTAAACCGTCCACTACCGCTATAAGGACATCTTGAACCCCACGGTTTTTAAGCTCATTCATAATCTTAAGCCAGAACTTGGCCCCTTCGGTTTGCTCAATCCACAGACCTAGAACATCCTTTTGCCCTTCCATTGTAAAAGCCAGCGCCAAATAAATAGACTTGGTTTTTACAACTCCTTCATCTCGTATCTTCACACGAAGAGCGTCAAAGATAATTATAGGATAAACAGGATCAATTGGCCTGTTCTGCCATTCGCGTACTTCCTGGACAACAGCGTCAGTGACTTGTGATATCAAATCTGGAGAAACGTCTACAGCGTAAAGCTCTTTAAGATGGGCCTGAATGTTTCTGACGGTCATCCCTCTGGCATACATGGAAATGATCTTGTCATCAAATCCATCAAACCTTGTCTGCCCCTTTTTAATTAACAGAGGTTCAAAAGTCGAGTTTCTGTCTCTGGGAATATTGAGTTCCATTGCGCTGGTATCGGTCTTAACCGTTTTACGACTGTGACCATTGCGCGAGTTACCCGTGCCTCGTCCAGCCGTGTCCCCCTTATCATATCCAAGGTGGTTGGTTAGTTCTGCTGAGAGAGCCTTCTCGACCAACGCCTTTTTAAGCTGCTGAATAATACCATCAGCGCCCAGTAAGTCCTCAGGCTTCGAATAGCCCGTCAGTAACTCGTTCAATATCTCTTCCCTAATAGCCATGTCCGTGACCTCCTATGATTTTGAAAGAATATCACGAACGACTTCTTACACAAATTATCGGACAGGCTCCCGATTTTAACACAAGTGTGTGTGTCTGTCCACCGATCCTTCTTTGAAGGCGTGCCACAACCTGAACATTCGCCCGATCTCGGAGAGCATCCATTTGGCGAACTTGACGCCGTCGGGACTCCGGCAGCTGTGTTTCAACCCTTTGAGGTTTCGGATAATGTGAGCCCAGCAGATCTGGCGCAGACCTTTGTGAAAGGCATTGTAGGCGCTGAACATGTCCGAACAAAGTATTCCTGAAAACGTTTGGCCCAGAGTCTCTCTAAGGACTCTGGCTCCCCGAGAGGCGGCGACGATGAAGAATGCCATGCTAGGCGCCACGAAAACCCACAGCCAGATTCGCTTGCCCTTACTCTTCCAACCCGTTTCATCGACGTTGAGGACTTTTTCCCGAGGAAGAGCTTGCTTGATTTCCTCACAGCAGGATTCAACGGCTTGGGAGACTTCCTCGTGAAGATTGCATACAGAACCAACGGAGATGTCGACACCAAACAATGTCTGAGCGATTTCCTGACAACCCCCTCGGGTTACCCTGTGCA
Organism: uncultured delta proteobacterium; assembly: GCA_963798475.1. Classification (GTDB taxonomy): domain Bacteria; phylum Desulfobacterota; class Desulfomonilia; order Desulfomonilales; family Desulfomonilaceae; genus CAJBEZ01. The sequence continues at coordinate 30,362 of CAWCTI010000025.1, read as the reverse complement.
GGGCAGTAAGATAGGCCAACATGGCGGTAAACCTTGGACCAAAACCGGATCGGGCTTGGGGTGGAATGTCTGCCCACGTAGTAGCCCCACAAGAGCATTCCACACACCGAAGTCGGTATTCTGTGACCACTGGTTTGATTTCTGGAATATCAGTAACCTGGTAACGAAGGTAATTCCCAAGAATACGACTGGTTCCAGGTTCAATCGGGTTTTGGCAGGATTCACACGATTCGGGGATTACCTCTTCAACATGATCGACATCTTCGATGGGCGCCAACTCTCTTCTTGTTCCCTTGTGTCCTGGCTGCCCCCCAGGATTGCGTTTCCTGGATTTTTTAGGCCGTTGCGCTTGGGGCTTCTTTCCAGGGCCATCCGAAGAAGGAGGCTTGGAAGAATTGGAAGAATCCCTTGTGAGAAGAGCTATCATCCGTTCCAGTTTGGAAACTCGGGTCTTGAGAATTTCCACAGCCTCACTCAACTGAATGATGAGATCAACCGCTGCTTCCGGATTTTCATACACAATGTTTCTGGCTTCTTCCCGTGTCATAGGGGAAGCTCAATCCTAAACTTGAACTTTTGTCAATATGATTTTAAAAATAGCCGCGATATCGCGCGATTAGAAAAAACCAAAAAGTGCCCTTCACCAAAATCGAACCCAGGGACTCCCGGTGAACGGTAACCCAATAAGATTATGCGCTGGTGGGATAAAAAAGGCAGTCTAGAGGCAAAGTCACAGGTACGATGTTCGAATACAATCAGCGGATCAACTCTGGAGAAGGACGACAACCGTCTTTTTGGCGTAGATTTTGGGGTCTGGTCGGGCCTTACTGGTCATCAGAAGAAAAATGGATCGCCTTTTTACTACTTATCGTGATCATGGCAATGAACCTTGGCACAGTTTATGTTGACGTGATGATAAACCAATGGACCAAAGATTTCTACAATGCGTTACAACAGGCCGATAAAGTAGCGTTTTTTGACGATTTGCTGCGATTTGCCAAGCTTGCCGCAGCATATATTATTCAGAGCGTCTACATGCTTTATCTTCAACAAATGCTTCAAATACGTTGGCGTCGATGGATGACCAAAAATTACCTTGCCAGGTGGCTAGGCCATCAAGCTTACTATCGTATGCAGTTCCTGGATGATGCGACTGACAACCCTGATCAGCGAATTAGTGAGGATATCGATTCATTCATTGATCTTACGCTGACCCTAAGTATTCGGTTGTTAAATTCGGTGGCGACTCTGGTTTCGTTCATTGTCATTTTATGGGAACTTTCGGGAACTCTCATTGTACCTCTGGGTTCAATGGGAACATTCGGTATTCCCGGGTACATGGTTTGGGCCGCCATCGGCTACTCGGCTATTGGAACGTGGCTTACCATGCGAGTCGGAAATCCATTGATTGAGTTGAACTTTAACCAACAACGATTCGAAGCCGACTTTCGTTTTAGTATGGCTCGTTTGCGAGAAAATAGCGAATGCGTGGCCCTCTATCAAGGTGAACATGATGAGAACGCTAATTTTTGGTCTCGATTCACTGAGGTTGTAAACAATTATTGGAAGATTATGAGACGGCAGAAGAGGCTTAATTCACTAACAGGCGCTTATAACCAGATAGCGGTAATATTCCCTGTGCTTATGGCGGCCCCTCGTTTTTTTGCTGGACAGATGGAGTTGGGCGGCCTAATGCAGACAGCGTCTGCGTTCCGTTCGGTACACGACGCTCTTTCTTTTTTGGTCAACAGTTACACCACAATTACCAGTTGGAACGCCATAATGAATCGTCTCACTGGATTTACGGGGACCATTGAGCAGGTTAAGTCGCTCAAAGAACACGAGGAGCTCAGGCGAATCAACTCACCTGACCGGTCATTTCGCGTGGAATCTTTGAGCGTATTACTACCAAATAATAAGGTATTAATAGAAGACCTAGATTTGCGGTTAGAACGTGGAGCATCGCTGCTTATCACAGGTGAGTCCGGTTCCGGGAAAAGCACTTTGGTCCGTACACTCGCCGGAATTTGGCCTTTTGCTCGCGGTACGATTCGTATCCCCGAGCATGCGACCACAATGTTTTTGCCACAAAAACCATATTTGCCGCTAGGTTCTTTGCGACGAGCTATTTATTATCCGTCTGAACCGACGATGTCGGAGCGGCAATTACTTGAAATACTTGATCGTTGCCATCTCTCACACTTGTCTAGCGAGCTTGATCAAATCGACAACTGGTCCCAGGTGTTATCGTTGGGAGAACAACAGCGAATCGCCTTTGCTCGGGTTTTGCTTCAGCGTCCCGATTTTTTGTTCTTGGACGAGGCCACAGCGTCACTTGATGAGAGAATGGAAGAGTCCCTCTATCAACTTATTAGGTCTCAATTGAGGAGCAGCACCGTGATAAGCGTGGGACACCGCAACACTTTAGTCGCCTGGCACGAGTCACAGTTGATGCTGATAGACGATGGAAGATGGCGCATATCGGGTCTATAAAGTTTTTCACGGATGTTGCTGTCGTTTTGTTCAATCAGTAAGGCTGATTTACCAAGGAAATGTTTAAATTCTTTAGAAGAGATCTAGTTATATCTTTCTTTTCCTTAAAGAAACTTATGATTAAATCAGTAATAAGAACACCAGAAGTTTGGATATTGCGGCCATTCTCCTTGAACACGCTGTAACCGTCACCACCTGTGGCAAGGAAGTTGCCAGTTGCAACTGTATAGACTCCATCGGGAACGAAATCGCGGTCTCCTATTCTTGAAATGATCACTTCGTGGGACGAATTGACGCATTTTACTATTCCAAATGTTTGGAGTTTTCCTCCGCTCCCCTCGGGGAGCCGAAGACTTTGTAGCAGCGCATTGCGGATGTCGTTCCCCGTGAGGTCCATCCTTACAACAGTGTCCGTAAAAGGCAGCGCTGTATAAAGGTCTGCCAGTGTTACATCACCTAACGGCAAGCTGTCTCTTATGATGCCCACGTTGACGAGACCCGCCTGCGCTTCCTGATTGATCGCCATAGTGTATGCGATGAGTGGCCCGAGGGCTGTTGAGTGACCAGTCCTGCTGCGATGTGGGCTGCCCAGCATGACCGCTGTGCGTCCTATCACACTTTTCAGTCGTGGATCCAAGCGCTCCTTATACTCGGAAATGGTAGCGGAAACACTTGGATCCTCTTTAACATCAGGTCCGAGGAAAACTAGCTTTCCTTCGTAATTAACTACCTTTCCCTTTTCCACATCAACATTGAGTTCCCCCACGTAGCGGGAATAGGCTCCCGCCTGGCATATTATAGTGTTGTGGACTTTCAGAGGCTCGAATAACTCCGTATGGGAATGCCCACCTATGATAATACCAATCCTCGGGCAGGCCTCAGCCAGTCTTCGGTCCTCGTCAACTCCCAAATGAGTAAGAGCTATGACTAGATCGTCTGCTTGAACGCCCTCAATGCACTGCTTGGCTGTATTTATGGGATCTTTGAAAACTAGACCCTTCACATTCTCAGGCAAGGTAATTTTCGCCGTCTGCTGAGTGGTGAGACCTATAATGGTGAAACCGGTTTCAGAATTTGGGATTTTTCCTTGAAGGGTTCTATCGAAAATGTAATCGCCTTCCCTTGTCTGAACGTTCGCACTAATAAGGGGAAAATTAAGACGGGCTCGCAGGTTAGATAATAGGATGTTTATTCCGTATTCAAATTCATGGTTTCCAACAACCATGGCAGTAAATTTCAATTGATTCATCAGAATAGCGCCAAGTTCGCCTTTGAACGTTGTAGAAAATGGCGTACCCAGCAATAGATCCCCGCCCATAAGAGTTAACGTGAAACGTCCCTCTGACCTGGCTCGGGTCCGCTCCTGTTCCATGACCGTCGCAACTTTAGCAAAGCCCCCTATCAAACCTGAAATGCCCTTCTCCGAATATGGCAAATAATGGGCATGGGGGTCGTTGATGTACAGAATCGTGAGTTTTGTGAGTTCCCCGGCCCAAGAGTAGGCTTGCGGTACACACGCAATTAACAAAAAAATATATGTCGTTAAAAATACCGAAAAGAACACAGAGCGGCAAAAAGACTCGGAGCGTACGTCTTAGTGTTGCCTTGTGCGCATCATGCTTTTATGACTCTCAAGACAGCCAACATTTTGAGGCGTAACTGCATGATTTATTGCGGTAATTTTCTCTGGTGTAAGCGGATAATCGCAACTAGGAGGGTTTCTAGCGCCGTAGCTGATTGCTTTCTTGCTTTCCGGGCATGCGATTAGTCCCATTGGCCCTCCTGTTTAGGTCTTTGTGGCCTCAATGCGCTCAGAATATCATATTTTATCACTTTGGAATCTGCCTCCACATGTTTAATGCGACTTGGAAAACCACTTTCTCTGGACATGGTCAAAGTTGTAAGACTTGCATGAAGACAGCTCAACCGCTAATCCGGTAATGAGATTAGTGGTCTTGAAAAAAGTCCCCAAGAGGGTCCCCAAGAAATGGGCATCTGCACGGGGGGGACGGGTCATGTCACACCACCCCTGACACCGGAAGAGCCCCCGAACGGTCCCTTACGGGGCAAGAGAATGACAAGACCACCGCCCTGTTGATGGAAAATCCGGTATTATCTTGTTTTTAAACCCACCACAACCAAGTCCCCAAATCAACCACAACCCTTGCCAAATTCCGCGTCTGATTTTGTCATGGAATGTGTATATGGTCCAGAGCCGCATTCGGGTGACGGCACACGATCAAGATTGCGGTTGACCAAGGGGCCGAAGGAGTTGTATGTTCAGATTCTGGAAAGAGAGCGGCTGATTCGGCTCACGTGTGGGAATTGGTGTCGGAGGACCATTTTCGGAACGGCAACGACACTGATTCGGGGATCGGAATACATCGGATAGTCGGATTTCGGTTCTAAACCACGGATATTTGTGAGATGGCGGAATAATTCGCGTTCACACGCCTAAACGGCCATCTGACTTCACAGACAGGAAAAGTAGACAATGAAGGCGAAAATCAACGAAATCCTTGATGAGTTCCGCGAGTACGTCGCGACCCACAACTACCGGGAGACGCCTGTCCTCACAGCATACGTGAATGTCGATCCCGCCAACCCCGCTAACCAGAAGCAGCGTCCTATGTGGCTGGTAGAGCTTAAGAACGAGGCCAAACGCCTCGAGCGGTGCCTGGATCCCGAAGAACTCAAGCGAAGGGACGCCCAGAAGAAGTGGTCTCGCGCGGAAGAGATGGTCATGGAACACATCCAGGAACGAAAGCCGACAGGGCAATCGGTCGTCTTGTTCACCGATCTGGAGGATTTTGTGGCCGTCGACATCCCTGTCACAGTACCAACCCGGTTGTATTACGGTCTTCCCCAGATTAAACACCTACTCTTTTCCCTGGATGAATACAAAAAATACCTCGTGATGCTACTTTCTGAGGCCGAGGTTCGTCTTGTTGAGGTGTTCCTGACGCGCAGCACTGACGAGCTTCGTGTCGAATCCGAGCCCAGGCTATCGCTGCGTTTCGGCCGTAAGGCCCGAACCCAGGCTTCGGCGCGTAGAGACCTGGATTCAGAGCGACGTTTTGTGCGTGAAGTTGTCACTGAAACAAACCAATACTTCCTCGATGATCAGGACTTCGAACGTTTGGTTCTTGGCGGCAACCTCAAGCTGGCTCATGCTGTGAGGAACGCTTTGCACCCAGCGGTCAAGGATATCGTGGTGGGCATCGAACCTATGGACATAAAGCTTCCCGACCGAGAAGTAAGCCGGAGGGTAGGGGAGATAGCGAGCAACTACGAACGCGAGCATGACCTCACGGTCGTTGAAGACATCGTTACTCTCGCAAACCGAAGGGGCGCTGCAGTGGTAGAACAGCAGGGCGTAGAAGCGGCGCTAAGAGTAGGTAATGTGAAGACCCTGGTTATCCCGTACCCGATTGACGCTGAGCGATTCGATGAGCTCATCGTCGACGCTACGATTCACGGCGCTGATATTGAGTTCGTGTTCGGTGACGCAGCGAATCGATTGAATGAGTTCGGTGGTATAGGCGCCAGTCTTTATTACTCCGGGACGTAAAACTGACTTAGTCCACTTTGTTGACGGATTATAAGGCTAAGCACCGATTTTTCCGCATTAGGACGAACCCGCTGGCCATAGAGCAACGACTCGACTCACATTCCGAATCCGCCCCCAATCATCCTCACCTCGATGTAGGGGGCATTATGTACGCTGGTCGCACGCATCAACCCTCTTCCCGGCCCTTCCCCCTATCGGCAAGTTCATTTCTTCATCGACGGAACAGTCGGGGCGGGAAAGACAAGAGGCGCACGCTACTTGCACAAATCTCCATTTCCACTGTTGTTACCAGTGCCGCCCACTGTCTCAATTAGGGTGGCTGAGGATGGGGTGCTCTTTCCCTCGGACTCTCGAAATCAACCCAGAAGGATCTCGTTCCAGGTCCTGCCCTTGAACGGAGAACAATTCTGAAGCCTCTTCTCCTGTGCCTGCCAGACTTTTTGTCGGGTACTCTTCCACAGGCCTAGCCTTGTTCCCGGTCCGAAGGAAGGCGGCAGACGATAGACTTCATTGTGGCCACTGTACTGTTTCTGCCGGTCGCTCCACCATGCCACGACCTTCTTCTATGGCGGTGAAAGAAATCCATGGGACATTATCCCGCGCTACGTGCACGAATTATGAATGCGTTGAGTCGTACTACTGTCCCTTCTTGCGTTCAGCTTCTCCGCCTGTCGAGCCGTGGGAGACAGAGCATGTGCCGAGAAAGAAAAAGGACGGCTGGCCGAGGAGTCCGAAAAGGCTCTCGCTGAAGTTCAGAAACTGAGCGGTTTTGTCCCCATTAATTCACCTTAACGATGTCATCCGGCTTCCAGGTCTGATCGAAGTAGGGTTCCAGGGGCCCAAAGAGGCGGATGTAAATGAACCAGCCCTCACCGGGGATGGTCTTGATCCAGTTCTTCTCTTTGCCCTTCGGCGCTTCCGGTGAAAACCAGATGTCAACCGACCCGTCATCGTTTACTATGGGTTTGTCATGAGGGCTGATGCTGGGCTTCGGCGTCCCGTTCTGCAGCAGCGAGCGTGTATCCGGATGATAGGCAGTTACCGACCAGAAGTTTTTCACGGGAATTCCCTTGGGCAGGTGAAGTTTGTAGACCAGGTCTCCCATAAGAAAATCGCCGTCCGAATCCCGGTAGGTAGCGAGGTATTGGGATCCAACCCCCACCATCCTTAAAATCATTGCGGGAGTAACGACGATGGCTGTGTAATGAAACAAGGTTCGAGCGTCGAGCCACAGGGCATCACCGGACATGAAGTCGTGGCGGCCTCCGACGAAGACGTACTCGTATTTACGATCAGGATAGATTTGTACGGCCTCCAAGCGGTTGGCATAGGCATTGGCCTTGGCAATTGTATCCCCGATCCGCACACCTTCTGCCAGCAGTTTCTTCATCCGCTCATCCGGTGTGAACGGCTTGCCTTTCTCAATTCCCAACGCCTCGAGCAGACCCAACTCGTAGGCCGTGAACGCCGAAGACGGCTCGTACTGGACGATCCGGTCCAGCAAATCGAAGTAGGTAATATCGCGAGGGTGTGTCGTATTGCCGCCTTTGAAGGAAAGGCTCACATACTTCGCGTCCTTGCGTGGGCCGCTTTTCAGCGGATAAATCCTAAAATTCTTACGGTAGTATTCCAGGGCCTTGTCACCCGTGCCGGTGTCCTCAACGAATCCCCGCACCATGACCCAATTGCGGTAGGTCGGGCATTTTACGATGAAGTAGCCCTCCGGAACATAGCCCTCATATTCTGGAGGCAACAGCAGATATCTGCCGCCGTTACCATTGTCCGGACCGGCATTTCCTATATCTGTGAGCCAGCGTTGCCAGCCGTCATTCACGATCCCCAACACATTGGGCGGGGTCTCCAATACCATAGGACCATCATGCTTCAGATCAATGCTGGCCGTTGAATAGACACTTTCAGTATTGTATGTGAGCCCAATAGCCTCAACCTTTCCAATACCAGGTTCGGTGTATACTCCCACATCGCCATTGTTTGAAATTCCATAGTCTCGGCCATGCGAGTCCAAGACTGCATTGAGCGACGTCATTGGCATGAATTCCAGATAAGCCTGCGTTGCCCGCTGGACATCGAGCTGATCAAAGGCCTTCTGGATGGCTTCGTCCGTGGGGTACCCACCCTTGAATTCGAGCACGCCAATCCGCGTTTCCATCTTGCCGGATGTGTTCTCATAAGACTTCTTCTGGTCTGGCATACGCAACCCCTTTTTGTCGGATCCAACTGCACTGGTCACCCCGGTAAGGACTCTTCCGGCGCTGTTTTCGCAAATTACATTATGGTATGGCACTTTATTGACTACCTGTTGCTTTCGGGACCGCATGGAGCTTCACGACAGGAGGAGGATTCCACTTACCCACAAGAATTTCCGTCTTGGGAGCATACAGGCGCATAAGCAGGTTGAAAGGCCCCCTGGGGGCAGGAAGCCAATTCCATTCCCTATCTTTGCCGGGACTTTCATTTTGGAAGTACAGGTCGAGTGAACCATCCGGATTGAACCTGAGAGGCATCCAGCTACTTACCGCAAAGCGATTGAGGCTATTATCGACCTGGTAGCTGTCTTGGTCATAGAGAGTGATCGACCAGAATGCATCCACAGGAGGCAGAGCACCTTTGTCAAAGTGGATCGTGTATTTGTCTGCCCCATCCAGTGGTTTTCCCGTCTCGTCGCCCAGATTAAACGGATAGATGGCATCTTCCGGAGGATTGGCTCCTAGGCCGAGTTGGGCAACGATGGCACGTTTGAGGTAGTAGTTTCCGTAAACCCCCATCGTGTCGGTATTCATGAGCCATCCATTCACCACCCTTGCAACACTCGGAACCTTCCAGCACATAAGCTCTTGAGCCTGCTCCGGCACTCTTTCAAGAATCTTTTTTACTGTGGGCTCTAGTTTGTCAATGTCGAAACTCTTGCCGGGTTCGATACCGATGCGTTTCAAAAGCGCTATGATTGGCTGATCCGTAAGATGCGTCGACTGAAGCTTCAGGAGTTCCGCTGCATAGGCGAAGTACCTACCGGCAGGCATTGAGTCGACCTGCTCCTTGGGAGGGGTCTTCATATCAACCGTTGGATCGATCTTTACCTGAACCTGTGTTGGTTCCTTCCCCAGGAGTGACAACGGTGTGATCTTTAGTCCTTCCTGGATCTTGTGAACGGCATCGTAGTCCTTTGGGCCGTCTGTCCTCGTGCGACCAAGAATCCATACATAAGGCGTCGGAGCATCTATTCTTTGGGTACCTGCGGGGAGCGCAAACTCATCAACGAGCCGATCTCTTTGGTCCGGAGGCCAACCCGGGGGTACGATTATGAAAGTTTGCGCTCGAGTTCCAGTGGTCCTCCACCCTGGAGATGCGAACACGTCTGTCCACATGTCGAGCATCTGAAGAAGGTAATAGCGGCCATCGGTATCGGGGACAGACAGTGTCACCGGCTCTGTTGTGAGATCCAGCCACGCGAAGGAGTAGAGGGTGTCGAAGTTGGGTCGTACTACAACCCGCATGTCCGCCGGCGGGTATTCGGGAACATTTACGAACATGTTCATCGGCCCACGAGCGATCTCTTTGCCGGGTTCAGCATTGGTTGATTGTCTTCTGGTCACGTCCATGGAGATAAGGGGGTAGAAGTAGAGGTAGGCATTGACACCTATGGCGTTAGCCTCCTCTTCGCTGACGCCTCCTCTTCCCTTCTCCGGGATGCCGCCCATCACGGCTTCACTGGTGGACATCATGGGTTTCCTCTCTATCGAAATCGGTGATCCTGACAAAAAAACTATTATCCGGAACCATGCAGGGGGCTTGCCATTTTTGACCTCTAGGCGCCCGCGAGGGGCAGCGGGATACGTCGGCTGACCCCAACAGGGTGTCCGTGAGGTGTCCCACGCCAGCGAACGCAGGCAAAACCGTCGTCACGTTGATGAAAAGGTGCCTTTTATCCTCATTCTGAGCCTACCTCGCCGCCCGCCCCTCTGTCAACCAGTATTGCCACCGCGCTCGTCATCCGAAGACAGCACGGTAATGTCGTGCCAAAGGAAAGACCGACGCCCTATGGATACAGAACTCCGACCCTGATACGAGACTTTCGCTGCGACTTAGAGTAGACGCTTGATGGGGTTTTTGGATAAGGTATTTCTCTTCCTGGCCACTGAGATCGTATTGCCTGGTCCGATACAGAGAGACCGCGCCAGTTTCAAGTCCAATATCGCTCAAATCGCCTCTCAGGTGCCTTCTCGTTCGTTTTCTTGCTTTGGGAGGCTCGGAGTTTCCAGAAAGAATAGGACGATCAGAACAGAAAAATCCATGAATATGAAGACGTGTAACATCTCAATCAGTCATGGGAGAGCGGGCGAAATGGCTTCAGGGGTTCTTTATCAAGTTCTGGCATGGTGCTCGTCAGCCCTTGCTCCATCCCTTCTCCAGCCTTCCGGCCATTAGGTGTGCTACGGGGGTCATCATTTCAAGTTGTTCCAGGATGATCCTGATAATAGCTGTGATTGGAACGCCCAGTATCAATCCTTCGAACCCCCAGACCATACCCCAGAATATCAGGGCCAGGAGCACGGTTATCGGGTGTAGATCGAGTGACTTTCCCATGATTTTGGGCTCCAACACACTTCCGATCACAATCTGAATGATGCCAGGCAGAGCCACGGCAAGAACCGTAGAAGTGGTGGAGATTCCTGGCATGATCAGGATTATCGGAATAGGGAGGATGGTGGCAAGGACTGAGCCGATTGTGGGAATGAAGTTCAAGACGAAAGCGAAGGCCCCGAATGAAATGGCATAAGGAATCCCGAGCAAGGCCAGGACGCTGAAAACCAGGAGCCCCGTGACGGCAGAAACGAGCACCTTCGTTGTAACATATTGCTTTACACTGGCTTCCATTTCGCCGAGAAAGCCTTGAGAAGGTTCCTGGCGAAGAGTATAACCGGCCAGAAGAAAGGCTGCAAAGAGGATGACCAACATGCCTCGGGACAGCGCGGACATTATGGCACTGGTCATCTTGAGTATAACACCCCTCAAGCTACCAGCGGGCAGGAGTGCGGTGAAGTTCAGTTCTTCGGGCAGGGTGATCCCGAAGGTTTTCAGAAGACCGGCGGACTCGGCCTGTCGGATCAGCCGTTCCACTGTTTGTTCATATTGAGAAGAATTTGCTGCGAAATCTGCAATTGAGGAGGCGATCATCCCGCCAACTACAGCGATGGTCACCAGCACCAACCCAAGCGTTACCATCAATGCCAGTGCACGCGGAAACCGAAGGTAACGGATCTGGACTTTCACCGCTGGGCCGAGGACGACCGACAGAAAGAACGCCCATACAAAGGGCACCACCGCGGGCTTCAGCCAATAAAGCGCGACGGCCACTGCAAACGCGGTGAGTATCACGAGGCAGACTGTCTGAGTCTTCCGATCGATCTCGGTTTCCTCAACCACGCTGGAGGCCTCCACAAAACTTTTTGCAGTGGCGGTAAGCAACCCGCAGCACTTTGTATTTAAAGGTATTCATTCCTGGGGATCCGGTCATCCGAGCCATTGTATGGTATGCCAATGTTGTAGGGAGGCGACGTAACCAGAACGTCAACGCTCTCTGGATAGATCAAGCGCTCTAGGCCCGTGAAACAATCGTTAAGGTATAAAATGATAGAATGACCAGATTTGGTTACAAAGGAAGCATGCGGTCCCAATGTCGGTCCATCCTGACGTCCCTTAACTTTCTTCATTGTATCAGCCGAATAATCCGGGCCAAATTGTTTTATTGAAAATTCACCTTTAAGTTTTGACCCACTGAGAAATACAACTATCGTAGACTGAGTTCTACTAATTAAATCAAAAATTCCGTTGTCCCAAATACTAACGAGGCCAGCACCGTAGCTCCCTTTTGGGATTATTCCTTCAAAATTGATGTATGACAGACTATGGTCGGCTACAGGTATTGCTAGTCGTCTAATATTTGGGTCCATTGATGGACCTTTTGGAATAGCCCAGGACTTAGTGTTCCGTCCAATTCAAGCCTAAAATCATAGTGCAAATTCTTGGCGTAGTGTTCATGAACGACAAATCTTCCACCAACTTCTTCATCATTCATACCAAGTAGTTTTCTTATATCTTCAGTAAGCGTTTTTATCAGTTTCAATTAGTGATATTGCAAAAAGTTTGCAGGCGCCCTAACAGAAAACCCGCAAGATCTCTTCGCCCAGAAATGACGGTCTAGCCTTCTACCGTTGTCAGTTGGACTCTCTATTCATATCTCTCCTCCAGGTTCCAGGGCCCATGTTAGAACCCCCGTGGGCAACCAACGGCTTTTTTTCTCAAATTCTGTCCAACTGGAACTGAAGGATTATAATTCCTTTTTACAGTTTCTCGATAATTTTGAGTAACACCTTCGCCGTTAGCATTCATCGATCTGATATTTAATTCCGCATCGGCATTACCTTGATCAGCAGCTTTCCGAAACCATCTTAAAGCTTCGGTAAGATTTTGAGCGACGCCTTTGCCGTTAGCATACATCAGGCCGATATTTAATTGAGCCTTGGCATTCCCCTGATCAGCAGCTTTCCAATACCATTGTATAGCCTCTGCATAATCTTGACTGACGCCTTCACCGTTGTAATACTTTAGTCCAGTTTTGTAAGCTTCGTCCGCTTCATCAGCCCTGACATCTTGCAAGCCAAAGAAAGCGTATACCATTAGTAGTCCAATTATCAGTAATTCCAAAACCTTCATTGCAACTCTCCTTCGCACTGTTTCAGAACGGTCCAGAGAAGGGTTGTCATTTCTGATTATTGAGTAGCCTCTCTAATTATGGGAGATTAGACCAGTTACGACACCACTACAATCAAATTATGTAGTGATTGAGGAAGAGAATTATGATAGTCCGAAAATAGAGGACACTGGTTTCGGTCCATAACCTGCTCTAAACTAATCAGAACAATAGGAGCGGCGAACGTAATGGGGAGAAACATCATATCCATCTCTTATTACCGTTACGTCAAATCTCCCCTCCCAGGTCAAAACAACGCGATTTTCTGACGTCTATGCTATTTCCCCCGTATCTGAACCATATCAGCGCCCAGGTCGCGTTTTAGACGCGAAATCTGAGGCGACATTGTCTCTACGTCAGGGCTGAATCGGATGGCTATCAACTAGAAGGAATTATCCAGGTTTAATTTCACCTTTTTTGGACCATGTTTATATAGCGATCTTGCTTCCGTCAGGATTGATTACTCCGCCGGCCTCCGCAAGAGGTTGTTCAATTCTTTGCACAACCTTTCCAATGGGGCAGGGCCATCCAAATGAAATCGCCGGCCGAGCCGAAGAAATAGAAATCAGCTATTGGACATATGTTTCGACGATCAAGAGAATGGCTTACGATCATTTCCAAAGATTGCATAAATCACCGGTTACACTGCGTAACCAGTGATTCACCATCACTCACTGACATTAAGACGGGGTTTTTCCAAGGAGGTACAATATCCGTCCCATAATTACCAGAATTTTCCGATGGCATTCTTCGTGCTCGATATATTTCACGTTCTAGAATACCTCTCAGAAGCGGCTCATTGCTTTTATAAAGAGAAGAGCCCTGAAACCAAGAGATTTGTACGAGTCAGATTGAGGATGCTTTTGACCGGTAATGTGGGCAAAATGATCGGAGGTCTCAAGCAGATACTCACCAAAAGGTCTCTCTCTGGGGATCAGAAATATACTCTTAATAAGGTTATCGGATACCTTGAGCGAAACAAGCGACACATACGCTATGAAATATGCCTAGAGCAGGGCTATCCTATCGGCAGCGGCGTCATCGAAGGAGCTTGCCGCAACCTAATCAACGATAGACGGGAACTGACCGGCATGCGGTGGACGGTGCAAGGAGCTGAAAGCAGCATACGCCTGAGAACAGTATACATTAACAAGGATTGGAAGGACTTCTGGCTATTCCGTCGGAAGTCAGAAAAAAGGCGTCTTTATGGAATACCTCTCAAACAAGAGAGGGATCTTCACGACGAGGAACTGCTCAAGGCTGCCTGATTTATGACAGAAAGTCGCTGCACTCTTGAGCAAATATACAGCGCCTACGGGAACTCAAAGGTCTATCTGGTGTTCCGGGAGAAGTTTTATGAGTTCAGAATATAGGCGTTTCCAGTTCTTTCTGACCAAAACATGAACATTTACTGGTTTCAAGTAGGCATAGTCGGGATGAGGTTCGTATATATCATTAAGGGACCTGGTCACCTCTCCCCAAAAAGGTCTCTCTCCTCTCCCACTATGGATTTCGCTCAAATAAATTTCATGTTCCTCCGCCACATCACCCAAGACTTTAATCAAATCAGTCGTCTCTATTCTCGGTAAACATTTAGCGCCCATTTTCTCCCGACTTTGACACTTTATTTGTGAAAACACTGAGATATCAGCATGTTGGTTTTTGTCTGGGGCACTACTTTTTCTTTTCCTGTCAAAACTTAGGTCATTGGTCTTGGTACCTCTGATCGTTTGAGTCCGAAGATGTGATAAAGCTTTTTCTGAACAGGGGTGGTTTTCGAAGGCAGGATGTATTTCCTGTTGGTGGCCGTATCTACTAGGATACTGGCCTGGGCGTGTAACAGCTCGTTTCTGATCTTCTCGAAGCTCATCGGTTCATACTGACGGGCAATCCTGTACATGGACTGTCTGACAAGGGCGTATGCGATGAAGCAGATTAGGAGGTGGGAACGGATCCTCTCCGGCGTCCAGTGGTAAATAGGCCGCATCTTGAGATCATGCTTGCTTATCCGGAATGACTCCTCAATTTGCCACAGCCCTCTGTACTTGGAGATTATCTGAGTGGGCGTAAGCTTGTCAGTGTTGCTTATAACCCCGTGCAGACCGTCCCAAAGGGCGTCTTTCTCTATTTTCGACTCATCTACAAACGCCTCTTTGTCGTGTAGCGCCAGGTATTTCTTGGTACCGTAGTTCGGGATAACATCCTTTATCTTTACCTTGCCGTCTTTTACCTTTTTCAGAAGCCGTTCAATGAGTCGGGAGCGATCCGAGGCGTCTTTCTTCGCCCTTTTGGAGCTGTAGCTTACCACCAGCCTTCTTTGTTTGTACGAGAACTCCTTCACCCAGTGAAATTCATCTTCAACCACTGTTGGAGAGAAGTCTTCAGATTCAAGAATCTCTTTCCTCAATTCTTTGGGTAATCGCTTGAGTCGCGAGGCCACTATGTACTTGATACCCCTGGCGTCCATAGCTTCAAGGTTTTCCCTGCTGAACATGGCCCGGTCGGCTACTAACAGGACGTTTCCCACCTCATGGACCTTCCTGATATCCTCAACCATCGAAATCAGGGTGTGGCCTTCATAGATATTGCCAGGAAAAAGACGATACGTGATTGGTAACCCGTCTGTAGTTGTGACCAAAGCCAACACCACTTGCGTCTCTTTGAACTTGCAGTCCTTGCTGAACCCAAAACCTCTGAGTTCATCTTCGTTGACACTCTCAAAAAATAGTGTGGTCACGTCGAAAAAGGCTACATCCAATCGTCGCTCAAACAACCCAAGGGTTGAAGAGGCTATCGTATCCTTAATCTCCCACTCGCGTTCA
This sequence comes from uncultured delta proteobacterium, assembly GCA_963798475.1. GTDB lineage: Bacteria > Desulfobacterota > Desulfomonilia > Desulfomonilales > Desulfomonilaceae > CAJBEZ01. The sequence continues at coordinate 14,704 of CAWCTI010000025.1, read as the reverse complement.
ATGAGCCGGTCCATCATCCGGTATATCTTTTCAAGCGCTATCCGTACTCCATAGTCTTGCTCCAGCATCGAAGCGGTCCTGTACTTGCTCACAGGGTTGGCTATGCGGGCAAGAACACACGCCTTCAGAATCTCATTCCATGAGGCGTCTGTTCTCGTGTTTCCCAGCGCCTTTTTTAAGCCCAGGTCTTCATACAATCGCCCGAAAACGTCTCCAATCCCCTCCACTATTCTCTGCTCTTCCCTGAGCGCCGCCATGTCCACTTTATCATCGATGACCCGAGGACAAACCTTCGCGCCGTATATGTCCTCAGGGGAGAAACACGGAAGTACAGGACTGCGCTGGTTCTTCATCTCAACAATGATCTTTTGCGCAAGCCTCTTGAGTTCCTCCACTTCCATCTCGGTAACAGCCTGGCCCACATGCCGCACTATCTTCTGACTTACCTTGTCCGCCTTACGATAGCTCTCAACTATCTGCACTGAGGTCTTGCCGTTAGGTTTTTCTTTGGTACGTACAAACATGGTTAACGCTTAGCAGATTGCATTCAACCCGTCAAGCAAAATAACACCACGGGGCACTACATTTCAAACACCCATACCACCCCCAACTATTCCAAGCACTTATGTGGAACTTAATCGAAAAAGTGTCAAAGTCGGGTGGATTTCGCTCAAATAAATTTCATGTTCCTCCGCCACATCACCCAAGACTTTAATCAAATCAGTCGTCTCTATTCTCGGTAAACATTTAGCGCCCATTTTCTAATTCCTCCGTTTTCTAGTTTATTTTTGTTATTGCGCCATAGCCTCTGTGACCCCCGCCACGGTACTGACTTGCCGGGGGCTTATTTTCGATTCCATCTAAATTGAAGCCTAATTAACATCTATTTCGTCAATATCTTGCAGCTCTATTTGATCTTCAATAAAGGAAATCCACATAAGCCTCATACATTCTGTCGCCCTATATCTTTCCGAACTGAGATCTACACCTACACGTTCTTCAAACTCAATACTGCCACCGTAACGCCACAGCTTGCCTGCAACCTCATTGAAGTTCTGGTCTTTGAATTGCGACACAACATAGACCTTGGAATCTAAACATCTACCGTCGAGCCCGCAAATATCCTCAACCACGTCATTTACGTTGCTGGGGGAGTCGTCCAAGGTATCAGGATAGATAAAATGAACTGCAAAATTGTTCTCTCCACTTCTTTGTACCCACGAAGCACCCCACCCACGTTTTATTCTGGACAACTTATCAGATATTTTTGTAGCCATTTTAAATTCTCCTCTTGTGAAATTTTCCTCGACGAAGTCGAGGAAAATGATTTGCGTTGAGTTAGTTGTTGTTCCAGCATCCAAAAGCCTCTCTAGCCTTTCACAAGGCACCCTGATACGGTTTGTAAAAATCTTACATATCGCCCGCACGACTCTTCGACCATTGGGTGCCTGCTTTTTTTAAATCAAAAAACATCTAATTCATTTCCCGTCCTTTTATGGTGCGTTAATAAAAAAACTATCGTTTTTTCCGTGAAATCCTAAGTTTCTCAAGGTTGTAGAACTTACGTAATGGCCACAATCTCTCTAGAACATTGATATTACCGATCGGGGCCTTACCGGCCAAACCAACAATGTCCAACATCATCTCTTCAAAAGTTGGGATAGGTCGCTGCCGGAATAATTTCCTAATCTTAGTGAAAAGAGCGTTATGATTATTACGCACTCCTCTGGCACCGTAAAAAAGGATAAGCTCTCTGAATAACATGAGAGACAAATCTCTCATTCCAAGCTGTTCCGCCATTTTCATACATTTCTTAATGATATCTTGCCAACGTTGCCCATGATTACACCACCTTGGTGCTACTGCGTGCGCTGTCTCGTGAATGATAGTGGTTCTGAGATCGGTTTCGAGTAGTAGTTTGCCGTCACATCTCAATAACAAATCGGTGTTAATGAAGATGTCTTTATAATGTAGTGGGCAAAATCCAAGCCGCCCATCATCAAAATAAAATGCCTCAATAGACCATTTCCCCAATGGGTCCCAGTTAGGGAAGAAGTTTCTGCGGATCAATTGAAACTCCTTTTGCACAATCAATTGCTCTTCTTCTGACCCAATGGGATCAAATAATGTTGCCATGCAGCGGCCTCCATATTTTTTTGTTCGTCAAGAAAATAACTCTTGACAATTGTAAAGTTTGTGTTATGCTGTACAATAAGGTATATTGTAGCCTTATATTGACATCGCAAGAATGGTCAAAGCTACAGGTCTTTTTAGAAAAAGTCAAACTTTATTTTCGCTTTTTAAAAAACTTTTTAAAAGTTTCCAGTCGCCGCCTAATTCAGAATAATCAGCTATAGAATTTATAGGGTAGGGGAGGGTAAATGGAAGCGCCCCCTGTTATGAGTAGCTCGAGGGTACATTACACATAATCTTTTTTGTTAACGTTTTGTTAACATTTTCTTTGAGGTTGTGTAACCACATCAAGTATTTAACTTTTCGCAAGTAGCTGAAAATAATGGGTTTCAATATCTAAGGCACTGAATAAATTACTGTTTTAGTTTGCCTGTCACGCCGGAGGTCGCGGGTTCGAGTCCCGTCGCTCCCGCCAAACCCCTTGAAATTACAGTGTGTTACGATTAGGTCGGTGGCGGTCGATAAAAAATCGGCGACGGTTGCCCCCGTTTTCTGGAATTGTCTAAAAACCGCATCAGTAAACGCTTTGAATCTTTGTGCCGATTCTTCGATCATCGGCGGAAATCGGCGGAGTTCTTTCAGCGAGTCTGTGCTGCTAAAATGGCTCAATTTCACAATAGTTATTTCCCCCATCTATCCAACCGTTGACCTTTGATGTTGCCGTGAGTTTAGTCCCTTGAATGTGGTCTTAAAAAAATGGAAACTTATTCAAAGATCCAACAGCCCGTAGTTGGCTCCTTGAACACCAGCCCTAAGGCTCATATAAAAAGTCTTTATCCCCTCCACTAGCTATTGTCATAAGAAAATCTTTGATGTCATCATATTCGAAGAAAACAAATGACTTTGGTTTTAGTTCGCAGTCGCTAAAGTCTTCATTAATAGCCGGTCCCTTCGCCTTAAGGAAATTTACTACTTCTGATGACCTTGCCTAGAGGCCCCTTTTAAAGCTGTCCTGCCATCCTTCGACTTTGCGTTGACATCAGCTCCTTTCGAGAACCATTCAATACCCAGAGCCCACTTGGACGTCAAGATCATTCCCCTTCATATCTCAGCGTCCTAAAGTCTCCCTTGACAGACTGAGTTTTCTATTCCCGTTTTTGACACAGCTCACTTAAGACTCGAGAATAGATGACGGCCAGACTTGCTCCCCCCTAATTTTTATAACCATGATAAAATAGTTTATATATTTGTATTAATATGCTATAATTAAAGTACTATTATAAGTTTAGCCATCCGAGATAGTCTTACGGTTACTACTCAATAGGTAAGAGATTTGGACGTAGCACATGACGATGGAGTGAAGCTTATATCGATTGCTCTGGTCTTCCGCTGGAGGCTGGTCATGAAGAGACTTTTCAGGGTTTTTATTCTGGCTTCCTTTGTTGTTTGTACCGCTCCATTATTGGCTGTATCCCAGGGCATTCAGCAGACACCCTACAGCGCAGCGGACGTAGTCAGGAGGAGTGGGCCGTCAGTCGCCCCTGATTTGAATCCATCTAATCCACTGGGGTTCCCAGGAAGTTCCTTAGTCGGACCGAGAGGTAGCGAGAACATTTCAATCTCCAGCGGCATGTTTCAGGGTATTTTGCCGAAAATCCCGAATCTTCAGCTTGGATACAACTATACGTTTGGGCCTCAGTTACGGGCTGGGTCAGCTTCCGTTGACTACCTGCTTCCTTTCAAGCTTGGAACTGACTCAACAATTTATGGGGAGGCGCATGGAGAGTTTCAAAGCCTCTCGATTGCTCAACCTGCTTCCCCAAACAACAGTGTTGAACTTTGTTTTGGTGGTGGATATCGGAGGATGTTCGGCAATCACACCATGATCGGGTTAAATTCCTTTTTCGACACGACGAAGCTGTCCGGAGCCTGGTATCCATCTGGAAGCGCTGGTGGTGAGATGGCTTTTATGGTTCACGGCGATGACGCGATTGATCTCCTTTTCAATTGGTACGGGAAAGCGCTGGACGCTTCAATTTTCAATAGCAATCCCGCTTATGCCGCTGCGGCAGCCAATGCCAGTTTCGGTAATTCCAACTTTGATTTTCAAGCCGGTTATTCCCATGAATTATATAACGGCGGTCCTGATCTCCGATTGAGTGTCACTGGTTATAAGTTTGATTGCGGTTCTAACGTATCCGGCTATTATGCAGGCGCTGAGCTTAAGTCCCGAGATGGCATGTACGTCGTGAAATATGATGTGGGTTATGATAACGCCAATCAGGTTTACCAGTCTGTAGCCGCTTTCATGAATATGGGTTTTCAATTGGAGAACCTTGTGGCTGGCAAGAGCCCGTTCGTAATGCCAAAGCCGGTATTCCAGAGTCCTCGGAATATGACTACGCTCACCGAAGCAAAGGCGAATCGGAACTGGCGACACACCACTCAGGCGGCCACATTAACATATCTCTCAACAAAGGCGCAGACGTGTAACGGCCTTCTTCAGACTATCACCATTGTCAACCAAACGGGAAACAACATAACGCTATACATGAACTTCCAGACAGGTGCGGGAGGCCATACCTTGCCCGATGATTTTCCGGGTTGGTCTATAGTTCCCGGCACTGGTAATTTGATGATATCTACAAGCTTGCAGGCAAGTGGCACTTTACCGGTATATTTTTGCACAACACAACTAACATCTGTCGTTTTATCCGCCGACCAACATCCACAACAAGGGTGCTCTGTCACAATGGCTGAATTCACCCTTTATGCTTCTTATTACGCCACCACTGGTTGGGAAGATGTCTACGACATTAGTTTAAACAATGGTTTTAATTATCCAGTGGAGATTAAGCCGGGCGGGTCTAATCCTGCCCCCCCTGCCATAGCTTGCTGTCCATGTGGCAATTCATCAAACCCCTACGTTTATCCCAAGGGTTGTACCAATTGCACTGCTGGGCCACCCACTCCCGGGTGTGCCTGTACAACGTCGGATTGCCAACAGGTAGCCAACTGTCAGAACACTATTCCGAGCACTAATTATTCGGTGTATATTGGAGGCATACCGCCTGACGCAAGTTCCAACCCCAATGCTTATTGTCCGACAAGTGGTACCCCCCCAGTCATAACGTGTCCCTCCGGAGCGTGTCCCTCGGGAACCTGTGCTCCATGATCAAGGAATTCGTATGGCCCTCTACCAGAAACAACGTATCTGTCAACAATTTGAGCCATCTCTCTGTTACGTTGACTTGGAACTAGATGAATGGCGCAAGAGAATTAACCAGAGTCATGTTCTCGGAGCAAAAGTATATTGAGGCAAACAGAACCCTAATTTTCTGAGGCAGCTTTAGGTATCCAAAATTATGCCAGTTTCTTATATCTGGCGCATAACATCGCTGACACGTCCGGAGAACATCGGTTCTGAAAGCAAGGACAAATAAAAGTAGGCTTACTAAATCTAATTTATAAATCAAAAACCAGTTTCAGTGACAATGCCGCGTCGCATAGTCATTATTCCCCAATAACTCTCCTAAGTTATTGGGGTTTTTTGTCTAAAGAATAATAACAGATTGGCGAACAGTATTCTGCGATGGGTGTGTTGCTGTGAATAAGTATTGCATATGGCCTTCAGCCCTCTATTAGGCCATTTATTCCGATACATCTACCTCGAAGTCCATCTATCTTGAAAAAATAACCCAGTTTTTGACCATAGAATGTGAAAAATAACACTGGTTTCATAGTGATACTCCTTTCGTAATTATAGTTAAGATTTTCGACAATTTGTTTTGGAAAACCTCACAATTTTTTACCCGCCTAATTTTTCGCAAAAGCGTCTACGTTGTAATGTCACCGCCCAAAATGATTAACTTGATGGTGGCTGAATTTTAGAATTTTCCCGGCTCAAATTTCAAAGAAAACATTGTAATATCCCAGACTCAATTCCGAATACATTGAATAAAAGAGCAACGATACGGAACAGCTCTCTGTACCATTAAGTATGGGAGGTGACAGCGATGATATATGGATGCATTGAATGTCATAGGATATGGTGTAATTTTGAGATGTTCGATTCACTAGATATTCCACATTTAGATCTGGACACTTGCACTGATATTAGCCACGGGATATGTCCAGAGTGTTTTCAGAGCCATGAGGATAGGATTCACAGACATCAGAAAAGCGACGGATGCTCTGAATGTTTCAATAGAAATGATGACTACCATAACAATGAATGTTTGTTCAAACCAGTTTATGGTCGGGCGGTTGTCAGGACTTGGAAGTCTAATGTAGTGATATTAAAAGCTGCCTGAAGCCGATGTGGGCAGTTTTTGGGACGTTCTTTTGCGCCGTTTCAAGGACACTTCTGGTGGAACACTCAAGCTTTCTTTGAATCAAAGACTACGGACTCTCATCAATATGTGTACATGAAACTGCAACGAAAAGGACACAGGAGGCGTAAAATGGAAGAATATAAAACTTATCGCGTAGAAAACAGTGGTAGCCTTGTGTTCTGTGGATCTGAACGAGAAGGACAGGATTGCGTAAACTACTACCCCGGAATGCTTGCGGACATTGAGGAAGAGTTGGGGGAGATCAGAGACAGGGAGTTCGAAAAAGCGTTTTTCGGGGGTTGTGAATGTTGATGGGCCTGCTGCAATCCCAAGTTGACAAAGAGGAATACCTGTCCTAAGTGCCCCAGACAGTTTACCAAACATGAATCCGATGCCCTTACAATAAGACAAAGGAGCCAATACTAGCTTCTCTGCAAATGTATACTCGACGGCTGTGACGTACTGTTTGCCTCCAAGGATGACTATCGTTGCGAACCGGTCTAATCCTTTTTCTCTAACTTGAATGGATAGATGTTCAAAATCAATTGGAACTGTCTTGGGTCCTTAAAGCTCACATTGTAGGGTTCCGGAACAGCGTCATCGGGCCAGAGAAAGCCATGTTTTGCAGAGAGAATGCACCAGGAATGCGGGTAGAAGGCGACCGCATATTCCTGGCACTTCTTAGAGAAGGGCCCCACATATGCGAGTCTCGCTCTGGTTGGACCAGCATCAGGTGTAATAGCTCCACTCTTATCGGCTTTATTCGCGGACAAGATAGACAACCTGTTAGTGGTTTGCCTGCTGTTTGTGGGGCTTGTGGGGACGGCTTTTGTATTTTTAAAGAACCGACTGAAACAACTGGAAGCATCGCTCAAAGATCAGGAACGGAGACTCATGGAACCGGAAGGTGTGAATGACGAGAGATTCGAAAAATAATTCCGTCAGAATCAGCGAGATTGCCCCAAGAGATCCATGGTAATTCGGTTCTCTGTTCAGCACAATTCGGGTTAATACAGTTCGGGGAAGCCCAAAAAGGGCCGAGGTTTAACGCCCTGTATCTGGGAGGCTTTTTATGAGCAGTTTGTCCAAATCTTTAAGGCTGACCCTTGGAGTGGTGATCTTGTCGATTTTCTCGAGCCTAGCTTTCTCGGAGATGACACCCATCAAAGGCAAGCCTGTCATCGATTCGCCTGCATTATTAGACTGGCCGTATGACGGCGGCATCGTCACGCCGAATCTCAACGACCCCACATCCAACACGCTTCATGATTTTCACGCGGAGCTTTCTTCATGCGAACTGGTGTTGTCCTCAGAAGGAAACTACCACCCAGCGCTGAGGGACATTTGGCCGTTATTCCTCGCCAAATTCAAAGATCGTCCATTGCAGAACTGGTTCTATACTACCAGCCCTCCTGTGGCCGTGCCGCAGCTCGATCATCAGGTTGTTCAGCTAGGAAATCTGTATGCCAACTGCAGACCTCAATTGGTTGTCGGGACGGATAAGGTGATGAAGCGATTGGAGGAAGCCGGATACGTCGAGGGATCACCGAGCCCCCTGTACTGTGACAGAGGGTCAGTGATACTGGTCAAGAAGGGGAATCCTAAGAACATTCATACCGTCTGGGATCTTGGACGCAAAGACGTTCACTTTGTGTCTCCAAACCCTAGCCTTGAGGCGGGAGCATTCGGCAATTATGCGGCGACTATACACAACATCGCCGAGAACGAGGCTAATCCTCCCAAAGACATGACCGCGAAAAAACTGATTGATGCTATTTTTAACGGGGCAACCAAAAATACTTACAAATGGCTTGCGGGCCCCCGCATTCATCACCGTGACATACCCTGGTCAATCGCTTATGGCAGGGCTGATGCGGGAGTCATATTGTACCATCTTGGACTGTATATTACTCAGACCTTTCCGGACGAATTTGAATTCGTGCCTCTCGGCGGTACCGTTGAAGATCCACAGCCCTTGAAGGGAACGACAATTGGCACAAGGTATGTCGTGCGCACCAAGGGAGATTGGACACCCAGACAAATTGAGGCGCGTGAGAAATTGATCCAGACCCTGCTATCGAATGATTTCACCAAAATACTTGAAAAACGTGGAATGGTGCGACCGGGTGGGTTCGCTCCAATGGAAGAGTAATGCTACTTTGAGTTCTAACAGGTGACAAAGTTGTGAAGCATTCCGGCAAGGAGGATTCCGGTCACTTTTGTGCTCATCGTTGCGAGGGTTGCCTGAACTTGAACGTCCAGCGATCGCTGTCCTAGGGTTCATCGCCTCCCTTTTGTGTCGATATAAAACTGAAAAGCGTTGTATTGCTATTGGATCTGCTTCAGAAAGACAACGAATAGTCCGTTTTGGGGTTCTGCTGGGCTTCCGTTCTCAATATATCGCATTCCTTTCCGATCTGCTGCACAAATGGATCATTATTGCTCAGCATATGACTAAGCAGTTCATCGGAAATCAGGTCCCAATCTACTTGCGACAGGCGCTTCAACATTTCTGCGCCATATTCTCTCTCTACAGGATTTTCAAGGTTAAATTTTTGAGAAAGCAGGTCAACCACCAGCGGTCTTGACCTCGCAAGTCTGAGGAGCGCACTGGATGCGGGGGTAGAAACATACCAGTCTTCGTTGGAGGAGGCAAGTTTTGCAACAATGGACAATGGCACGGCACCAGGGTCTAATTTGGCTAGATAGTAATAACAAACAGCTGCGGAGCTTCTAACAGAAAAAAAGGGATCGAGACTCATATACTCCAGCACCGAAGGCGGAACAAGCCTTGGTTCCCACAGCACTAAACATTCAACAACATGACCTAATTTCCACCGAGTATCCTCGTCATCGGATGCAAGGGCCTCCAAAAGATGCGCAGCCAATTCCCTCCGGACGGATCCTTCCTGGCTCACAATAAGATTTGCGACCATATCAGGGGTTTTCGTATCATCCACACGTAAGACCTCAAAGATGTCCTTGTCGATCTTGACGGCCTGGGGAATCTCGCATTCCGGCATTTTAAGCGCTCTTTGCCAAGGGGGGCTAGCGCAAATCTTGAACCATTGCAGTTTGTGCTTGGTAAGCTCGGATTCGGAAAACTTTGTTCCCATTGGGTGGGTGTGGTTGAATGAGCCGACCTCGGCATGGCAATTCAGGCATCAAGGAATCCCATTTTCCTGTTTGTTTAAGCCACCCTTAGTTATGGGTACTATGTGATGAACCTGCACCTTATTACCGGCAAAGCAATGGCATATACAGCAGTGCCGGTGGCACGCGACGAGCAATTGTTCTCTTACTTTATGCGGAAATGCCACTTTGTTCTCCGAGCCAGTAATTTACTCTGATAGACTTCCTGTTCGCTCATGTCAACGGAATTAATAGTTATTATTTAACCATGCGGGGTCGATCAGCTGAGACAAAAGTGGCAGTGTTCTTGAACAGAACATTCACAAAAGGAGTCAGAAAGGCCTTTGTGATGATCAGGTTTGAGTTTTTAAAGTGTTTTGGGTTGAAAACAAAAGAGTGTATGGATCTTGATCAAAATGTTGGGGCTGCGAGATCAAGGGCCTTTTTTATCCTATCCGATAGATCAGTGCCGTACTTTCTAAGCCTGGTCACCACGCTGGTCGGGAATCAATGGTCCAACGGCTTGGGACATTTTATCCCTGCTTTTAAATCCAAAATCCCTGTTCACACAGCTACATACTAGATTTAGAGAGTCAACCCATTGTCAGAATCTTGAAATTCGGAGGTGTTTCCCCACTATATTCCTTATAACATTGCTTTCCGATACGTATACGCCCTCTTGCTCGTTACCGGACGGGCCAAACTTTTTATGGAATATGGCAATTATGGGTCCATCACGATTTTGCTGTCCCAATTCAAAGCCACTCAATTTTGTTTTGCTTTTAATATTTCGCAATGGGTCAATCCAATCCGCGCGTAAAGAGTTGGGAGTTACTCCATTTTTCTATTGACAAGGAGATACAGGTGTATATACACTTATTCCAATAGTCGATCATTTGTAGAAGAGACATGGCTCCTTAAAAGAAACGGGATATATCGACAAATCTGGAGAGGTTACCGCGTGACGCTGCCATTGAAATGGGAAAGAGTTGTGAGTGTTTCAACCTCCGAAAAGCCACCAGACTTGTCACGAGCTTTTTCGAGGCTGCTCTGAAGCCTTCCGGCTTGAAAGCCAACCAGATGGCTCTTCTTACGGTCATCAGGGTTCTCGAACCGGTAAATATTAAACGCCTTGCCAAGGTCATTGTCATGGATCGAACAACCCTGAGCCGCAATGTGTCCCTAGTGAGCAAGAAAGGGATGATTGACATAGAGTCCGTACCGAACGAAACCAATGGAATATGCTGGTCTTAGCGAGTGTTTGGCAATCACTCGAATGTCGTGCTATGCGGACAGAAAACCAGGATTCCAGATCTTGTGCGGATCAATCTAATCATTATTAGGTCGCTTTCGGCAAGTTCAACAGAGGAGTCTAAGTCAAGGAGGATATTTCGTGCAAGGGGGCTATGATTCAATCTACCTCGGATTAATCACCAAGCTTTCTGAATGCGATTTCCATGAAAGCTCTGAACGCCTTGGTCTCGAATATGTTGATGGTGCTGTTCAAGTATCTTTTTTGAAGAGAGAATATCGTATTACCATAGATGGCGTTGAGCCTCTGGACGGCCAACCTGTCAATGTAAATAACGGCAGTGTCCTTCTCTATTACCTTCTGTCCAAAGGTCAGGGAGACCCCGAAAACTCGTATATTCCATTTGCGAGCATTCCAAGAATGATTAGTGGGTTACCTGTACAAAGCCGGTTGATGAATACTCCTCTGGAACGATATTTCGGTAATGACTATGTCAAATTTAGCGAAGTAGCGGTAAAGCTTGGTGGAATCGAAGAAGAGCCTCAAGTCGGCAAACATCTGTGGAGATTTGGCGTTCTTCCAAAAATCCCATTGAAGATTGTCTTTTATGAGGCTGATGATGATTTCCCGGTCGATATACAAATCATGTTAGATAAAACAGCTCTTCAATTTTTGGAATTTGAATGTCTTGCTTTTATGGTGGGATGCTTTGTTCGTGCTCTAATTAAGACGGCGAAATACGGTGCCGCTGTTGGTTGGGAATAGTAATAGGAAGTCTAATAGTTACGGCATTCCCTTTTTGGAAAAAGGCCCAGGTTGAATTGATCAAAGAATTGTGAGAAGACCGTTGGGCCTCTCTGTTAGAAAGAATCTTTGATCTGGTGGCTCTCACATAGTTTTTTTCCCCAGCTATGTGTATACACACGTTACTGAATGGATCAAGACATGGAAACAGCAGCGAAGAGCGAAAAGATGCTCGACAGAACGGAGAAATTGATCTCTGGAGAATTGCCCGACCCGCCCATAGCACAGTTGTTAGGCCTCAGAGTCATTTCTGTAATACCGGGCGAGTCCCACCTTGAACTCGATGCAGGTCCCCAGCACTCCAACCCTATGGGAACATTGCACGGCGGAGTTTTGTGCGACATTGTAGACCTGGCCATGGGTGCAGCCTACGCCAGCACTTTGGACCGTGGGGAGACCTTTACGACGCTGGAACTAAAAATCAATTTCCTCAGGCCCGTTTGGAGAGAAAAGTTGTTCGCAGTGGGTAAGATCGTGAATCGGGGTCGTACCATCAGTATGGTTGAATGCGATATCACAGATTCTCAAGGGTGCCTTGTCGCCAAATCCACAAGCACCTGCATGACACTCAAGAAGAAAATGCACCAAAATCGTTAGGAGGCACCATGTATTCCAAAGATCACCCTACAGTGAAATGGTTTTACGATTCGTTCAACTCTCAGAAGTCGTCGGGAGGTCTACCGATTCTTGAGAATCAATGGTTGCGAAATTTATGCCTGGAATCGGGGGCCGCCGACGCCCGTTTCATAGAAGTTGATCGGCCCGCCATAGCGAGCCAGAAGGGAGCAATTCTCGAAACGTTGCAGACAACCAAGACTGTTGCAAGTCTTGCCTTTCGTTTCAACAGGGAAGCCCTGCGAAGCGTCTTTCACTCCCTCACCAGTTTGGAGTTCCACCATACTTCGGATCTGGCTAATCGGTCTGCTCGTAATCTGGTGACTGCCCTTCAGGGAATGGGCATCCCCGCCCTGAATCTGTCTGTAGGCTTCCCGTATGAAGCCGACCGTTACCCGGGTGTCATGCATTTCGTGTCGGATAAGCCGATTGCAGTTGCAGCGGGACTCGGTCAGATGGGATGGAACAGGATGGTCCTTCATCCACGCTTTGGGGACGGCATCGTCCTTGCCACGGTCTTGATTGGAGCTGAACTCACAAGCTATGATGGCCCGACAGAATTCAACCCTTGCATAGAGTGCAAACTCTGCGTTTCTGTCTGTCCGACCGGGGCCATCGGCGCAGACGGTAATTTTAACTTCGTCCCTTGTTACGTCCACAATTACAGGGAACGAGCTGGTAACTTTGTAGATTGGGTGAAACACCTGGTTGAAAGCAAAAGTTTCGAAGAGTATCGAACTCACGTGAGCGATGCGGAAACCATATCAATGTGGCAAAATCTCTCCATTTGTCCGCAGACGAGGTGTGACCGGTGCGTGGCAGTTTGTCCCGCTGGGGAGGAGAATATTGGGGAGTTCTTACTCGACAGAAAAGGGTACGTGCAGCGGCTCGTCAAGAAATTCCAGGAGAAAAAGGAAACCGTCTACGTGCTTGCCGAATCAGATGCCGAAGCCCGTGTAATGAGTAAATTCCCAAACAAGACACCGAAGTGGGTTACGATGCTCGAACGGTAGCCGGATGAATCCTTCTCAAATTCCACGCGATCAGGTTGTCCTCAGTTCCAGGGCCGAAGAGGGCGAGCGAAAGGATGATTGAAATGGCTGTATTGGGAATCATCACCTGCCAAGTTCTGGAATTGGAATTTGCCCATCTTCTTGCGAACGACCCGGAGGTCTCGGTGGTCAGCATCCTGGACAATGAGTTCTCGCGGGAATTGAGCGAAACTATATCGCGAAAGACCAAGGTCAAACCAAAATCGTTAGTCTCTATTGCTGAATACGCGTCCACGGCTTCGGACGGACTGGAACTAATCATTCGTGTCATGAAAGTAGGACTTCACAGCGTGATAAAGGATCTACGAAATGGAGTTAGACAGGCAGCAATAGAGATGGAGCCGTATGTAGATGCTATTTTCCTTGGTTACGGTTTGTGCGGAAACGCATTAAAAGACCAAGACGAACTATTGCCCGCTTCCGTGGTTCCGGTACTCCTTCCAATGGACGGAGATCATCCCGTCGATGATTGCGTCGGCCTCATAATTGGGGGACGCGAGAATTATTATGAGGAACAGCGTAGAGTCGCCGGCACAATGTTTATCAACTCAGGATTTTCGCGTCACTGGGATACTATGCTTCATAAGGGACGCGACGCGGAAAAATTCGGTCTCGAAATGATAAAGAGGCTGATGGCAAGCTACGAAAGAAGGTTGCTCTTGCCGACTCCTGTGGCATCGGAACAGGAGCTGGCCCTGGGGATTAAGGAATTCAATAAGATTTACGGTCTCCGAACGGAAGTCCGGCTCGGCACTTTGGACATCCTTGAAAAGGCTTGGAGTTCCGCAAAGCAATTAGTGGGAGAGATTACTTTGTATGCTACTTTTTGACTTGTCATTCTAGATGGTTGTGGACTTTGCAATGAGCTAAGAAGTTTTTTATTGACAGGCTTAGACATAACGTGCATATACACCTACATGGCATTGACTACAAGATGAACCGTGGATGAGGAAAAAAGGAAGATACGTGAAGGACATCGGCAGACGGTGCGCGTGTTTCAATCTGAGACGGGCGTCCCGACTCATTACCAGGAGGTTTGACGAAGCCTTTCGGGGTTTCGGATTGAAGGCTACTCAGTTGTCCGTGCTCATGGGTATCTATCATGCGCCCTGCCAACCACTTTCTAAATTGGCGTCTATCCTGGGGATGGACCGAACTTCCCTGACCCGCAATCTTAACATCCTATATGACAAAGGTCTGGTGCTGGTAGAAGGGAGCGACGACAAGAGAGAACGCAGGATTGGTATTTCCCCGGGAGGAGAGCGCTTGCTCGAAGAGGTCTCTCCCGTCTGGCGCAAGGTTCAGGCTGAAGTGGAAGAGACTCTGGGCGGAGAGCACTGGGGAAATCTTCTCTCCGGTTTGCACGAGGTGGCACGGAAGTT
>CAWCTI010000024.1:0-63349 GCA_963798475.1 uncultured delta proteobacterium | reverse complement strand
CGGACAAAAAGATCAGGGCAAGAAACCGATCCTTGTTTGCCCTGCGTGAACCGCCTTGAGCCTGGCTTCATCGGCTAAAGCCGAAAGCAAAGCTTTATGCGTAACGTCTTTCTTGTTCTTGAACGCGAACCTGTCCCTGACCACCTTGAAATCACTTGGGGTAAGGCCCGATAGACGTTTCAGCGCTTGAATTGTAAAAGCGTCTAGTGATTTCCGGATTAGAGGCGCTATGAGCTTCTCGTAGAAGATCACATTTCCTTCAGGCTTCAGGTATCCAAACTCGACTTTATGGTTGAATCTTCGCAAACTGGCATTGTCCATGTCCTTCAACCTGTTCGTGGTAAAAATCTGTATCCCGTCGAAAGACTCCATACATGTCAGAAACTCATTCGTGGAACTCAATTCCCAGGAATGATCAGCCCTGTCCCGGCTAAATACCAGTGAATCGGCCTCATCGAATATCAGCACCGCCCCTTTTTTATGAGCTTCTTCATAAGCGCAACGGATGTTCTGCTCAGTCTCACCGACATACTTCGCCAAAAGGTCACTTGCCCTTTTGAAAACTATTTCCTTGTCAAGATGATGCGCTATGAATCTCGCTAATTCGCTCTTGCCACTGCCTGGAGGCCCATGGAACAGCAGCGACATGGAAACATGGCTACCTGTATTTCGTCTCTTCGAGAATTCGTTGAACGCTCTCATGTCTTCCATGAACACATGAGGATCTGTCCCAGCGAGATTCAGACCGTCCAGCGTAAAATCTGTTTCATGCCAGTTTTCGGTCTCGAGACTATTGTGTCCCTTGCAAAGGCCGACATGAGATTCCAACGCCAGGACGATAGAGGATTTAAAATTTAGTTCGGAACGCCCCCTGAGCTCTGAGACCTTTCGGACTACCTGTTCTATTACTCCGGCGCTTGTGTCGAAACGGGTCGCAAGATCTTCTATGTCGCAGTCCCTTAAGAAACGTTTTACTTTGTGAGTTCGCGCTATGTTTTGCCAGACCTGGATGCGTTGTTTCTTGTTGAACGGTTTGAACTCCAGGCTGAAAGCGAAACGGCGGGCGACTGATTCCTCTATGTCGGCCACGGAATTGACCGTCCAGATCATCCTGACACCCGGCTTATCCAGTATTTCGTGCAACCACGGCTTGTCCGGCGTTTCACCGGAGTGTGTCCAGGAGTCTTTTGTGTTAACAACAGCGTCGGCGTCATCAGTAATGATCAGCGATCTGTCAGATTCACTGGCCACGTTCACACAGGCCGTTACGGCTGCTCTACGCGAAACATGATCTTCCTTGCCGCCGTGTTCCAGAAGATAAACGGTCAACCCAAGTTTCTGGGCGAGTCCATAGGCATAGCTTGTTTTGCCCGTTCCCGGAGGCCCATAAATCAGGACATGAGTGGATGTCTGCGGCTTTCGGGCAAGCAGGTCGAGAATAAATCGGGTAGCCCTTTTGTCGACCATGTGTGAGTCAAGCGGGATGGCATCGGGCTTGAACTGTCGAAAAAATTCGGTTTGGAACTGATCTGGGGTAGGGTCTGTCAGCAGTTTCACCATGCTGTCATCAAGGTGTAACTGCTCATCACCTAGCGTTTCAATAATTCCAATTTTCCGTAACTTGCCGTTGATCACCCTGGTCAGATCTGAAACCGGGCAATCAATCGCCACAGCAAGCCATTTTCTGCCTAAATAGGACCGGGAGTCGAGTTCAGTCGAAAAGAAATGACCTGTGAGATACTCTAGTGTGTCAAGTGTGAACAGGAAAACGCACAGTTCAGTTTCCTTGTCATCAAGGTTAAAGATTTTCGCGAATTCCTGTATATTTTTCTCAAAAATCGAAGTCCCATCGTATGCGATTTCCTGTAACCGCTCGTCCAACGATGTTCTTGCGGCTGATTCGGCAAAGCGCCTGTCGTGTTTTGGGACTGACCGGAGAATATTCGTACATCTTTCAGCGAAAGACTCTTTTGAGTCTAACGCCATTTCAAATTCATCCTGGCTTGGACATTCCCGATCAGGGACTAGCTTTGCAATGGACTGGAGATAATCCAAACAGGATTCTTGGCCTAGCATCCAGTACAGGGCCTCAAAAATGTCCTCGTCAAGTTCCGGATTCTGGTTCATAACTCTTTGCATGTAGGTCATAAGCCTGCTTCTGAGAAACGCCTCCGAATTGTCAGAAACCGTTACCAGAGGAAAACCGAACGAATTCTCAGCGCGTCTACGACCATGTCGTCCCATTGTAATCTCCTCCATGCCGGCTTATTCAGGGACACGTTGTCTTGTCCTGCAAAAGATATATTTCCCGATCGTTCCATAGGACGATGTATGTTCGTTCTTTCTTGTTGAAACCTTCCTACCGGCTGCTGTAAGGTGAAGTCAGCCTGCGGGTTTTCGATTCAGGCTAAATAACGTCAGAAAACACCCAGGGCGGGTTTAAATGCCTAGAAAACGAGACATGGACAAGAGTTACGGAGAGAAAGTAATAAGGCTTTTCGGAAGCCTGATGTTCGCGAGACGAGCACAGACTCTCACCGAACTGGCCGAGATGCTGAACTGTTCGAAACAGACCATTTCACGTATTTTGCGGGATATCGAATCAGCGTATCAGGTAGAAATAGAGAGAATAAATAGGGGTCGGGAAGCGCTTTATTCCATAAAAAGTCGTAAGCCGCCGCCGGTAGCGTATCTGTCCGCGTCAGAAATGAATTTGTTGTGGATGTGCCGGGCGTTCACCGAACGACTCCTCGGGAAGCAGCTTTTTCAGGACGCAAAAGATGCCCTGGATAAGAGTCAAACACTCCTGAAAGACCAATCCAATCTATGTGACGCTAATTTTGCCTGTTTCTATCCTGGGACCATAGACTACACACCACATCAGGAAACCATCAGCGCCCTTATCCAAGCCATGAACGAAAAGCAGGTCTGCAAAATAACTTACAAATCACCTTACAATGAGCGCTCCAAAACCTTTTACATCAAACCGCTGAAGATATTCTCATTTAAGGACGCCCTTTATCTCCATGCGGTCAGGGCAAAAGATCCGTGGCAAACGAAATATGTTGAACCCGAGTTTGATCCAGTGTTAGCCATTCATAGATTCAGAAAGGTCGAAATCGATGAAACCAAGGCCCATTTTGAGGTTCCGAAGGAATACGACTTCCAGAAGGCGTTCAATCAGACTTTTGGAATCATTAAAGACGAAAAGTTTGAAGTCGAGGCTGACTTCACGGGGTGGGCCGCTGTATTCGTTGAAGAACGAGTTTGGAGTAACGATCAGATCATAACCCGTGAGGGTGACAAAGTCCGGATCAAATTCACCGCATCGAGTGAACCGGAAATAATTTCGTGGATTCTTTCGTTTGGGGATGAGGCGAGACTTCTCAGCCCGGAGAGTCTCGTTAAGGAAGCCTTGGAAAAGATTGAGAATATGAGAACTCGATATGGAACACAGACCATCCGTTAGTTTTATAATAGTGACTTGGAACAATCTGAGGAAAAGCTGGATCTTGATGACAAGATCGCTCAACAAAAAATAGGGAGGAAAATTCTATGCGAAATGATCCTTTGGTTGCGTCTGAAAAACTGCAGTTTAGATACGTGAATAACTGAATAGCAACTTTCAAAATGCGGGCTGTGAGACTATGAGCTTTTATTGGGAACGTAGTGATGCTAAGATCCCAAAAGGCAAACAGTGAGTAACCTGCTACTTATTGAGTCACAAGAACTTATTCGGCATATTATCTGATGTGATCTATCTAACTGTCTGAAATGAGTTGAGCCCCGTGCGTGAATATTTTCATAAGTGGAAAACCATGGAGGTGCGGTAATGGACTGTTGGTTTTGGAACATTGACAAGGACTCAATAGATTTTTTTGCTGCTGAGTTAGATAATGGGCGACTCAGACAAGGATGGGGTGACAATTCCGATGCTGATCTGAGGAAAATCAAGCCCAAAGTTGATGCAAACATTGCGCTAAATGACGGGGAAAACAGGGTTTGGGCTCGGTGCCATCCTATGCTTACAATCAAGAATGGTGATCTTGTTGCAGTTAAAACCTCCCTTCTAGCGAATATTTCACTATAGTCAAGGTCATAGGCGATTACCGTTTTGACATTGACCCAAATTCCGGTGATTACGGACATATCTTACCAGTAGAAAAAATCAAAGTTTTTCACAGACGCTCGGCCTACGTTGATGCTCCGTTAATCCGCGCATTGAACAGGGAGCAAAACCCTATCCGGATAACCTATAAACATCGTCAAAGCCTTGAAGACCTAGCCATAATGGATCTTTCACTCGAACAAGCGAAAGAACCTTCTGCGTTTATTGATAGGAGGAGAAATGTCGTAACGATTTGATTGATCAACTCAAGAAATCTGTGAACAAGTACCTTGAGCCTCGGGACGTTGAGCTGCTCATTCTTGAAATGATGACAAATGGCGGTCTTGAATCTGATTATACTGCTGGTAGTGGAGAGAAGGGAGCTGATGTGGAGTCTACCATCAGAATAGGATACGGTCTGAAAGACTTCAAGTTGGCCATACAGGTTAAAAAAAGTGCTGGGACCTATGGCGACCCACGAGGAGTTGAACAAATAAAACAGGCTCTTGAGGATAGAAATGCTGATGCTGGATTATTGGTTACCACAGGTGACAATTTGTCCGCTGACTTAATTAATCTCATAGAAAATATGAAGAGTGAGGGGAAAAGGGTGGCAGCATTATATGGACAAGAGTTGTACGAGAGATTATTAGAGGCTATAGCTGTTGGCAGGAACGATTGATGGCCCCGCTGGGGGACCCAGCAGAATTGATGTACAATCGAAAAAGAGAACGGTCCGATATCAGGACTGCAGCCGATTCATGGTCTGACATATCATTACCTGCAAAAAAAGCTCCGCTTCAGAGCGTGTCCGATAATTTGTGTAAGAAGTCGTTCGTGATATTCTGTCGAAATTATAGGAGGTCACGGACATGGCTATTAGGGAAGAGATATTGAACGAGTTACTGGCGGGCTATTCGAAGCCGGAGGACTTACTGGGCGCTGATGGTATCATTCAGCAGCTGAAAAAGGCGTTGGTCGAGAAGGCTCTTTCAGCAGAACTAACCAACCATCTTGGATATGATAAGGGGGACACGGCTGGACGAGGCACGGGTAACTCGCGCAATGGTCACAGTCGTAAAACGGTTAAGACCGATACCAGCGCAATGGAACTCAATATTCCCAGAGACAGAAACTCGACTTTTGAACCTCTGTTAATTAAAAAGGGGCAGACAAGGTTTGATGGATTTGATGACAAGATCATTTCCATGTATGCCAGAGGGATGACCGTCAGAAACATTCAGGCCCATCTTAAAGAGCTTTACGCTGTAGACGTTTCTCCAGATTTGATATCACAAGTCACTGACGCTGTTGTCCAGGAAGTACGCGAATGGCAGAACAGGCCAATTGATCCTGTTTATCCTATAATTATCTTTGACGCTCTTCGTGTGAAGATACGAGATGAAGGAGTTGTAAAAACCAAGTCTGTTTATTTGGCCCTGGCTTTTACTATGGAAGGGCAAAAGGATGTTCTAGGTCTGTGGATTGAGCAAACCGAAGGGGCCAAGTTCTGGCTTAAGATTATGAATGAGCTTAAAAACCGTGGGGTTCAAGATGTCCTTATAGCGGTAGTGGACGGTTTAAAGGGATTTCCTGACGCAATTAACACGGTGTTTCCCAAGACCCAGGTCCAGACTTGTATTGTGCATTTGGTCAGATACTCCCTGAACTTTGTTTGCTGGCGAGATCGAAAGGATGTGGCCAAGGACTTAAAACTCATTTATAGAGCGGAGACTGAGGAAATGGCCGAAGCCAATTTATCTGAATTTGAGGCCAAATGGGACTCTAAATACCCCCCCATTAGTCAATCATGGAGAAGAAACTGGGAACGGGTCATACCTTTTTTCATATATCCCCATGAAATACGGAAAATTATCTACACGACGAACGCTATCGAAAGCCTAAATATGACGCTAAGGAAAATTATTAAGAACCGGGGTCATTTCCCAAGTGACGAATCAGCCACTAAGCTGATATACTTGGCCTTGAGAAACGCCACAACAAAATGGACCATGCCACTAAAGGATTGGAAAAAGGCCCTTACGCAATTCGCCGTAATTTATAAGGATCGCGTTCCTGCTTTCGGGGCATAAAGATCATGCTCAACCACAAGAACGGCTCTTACACAAAATTCCTGACATCCCCCCGCTTCCAAGAATTTTTCAAATCTTTCGCATCTCTTTCACCAAAGTCTTGATACAAATCCTCCCAGCCTCCTGAAATTCAGGTTTAACCTCCAACGTTAGAGTCCCATCATAACCTGAACTCATTAACGATGTCATTATTGCCCTAAAATCAACAACGCTATCCCCTATAGGAAGATGCAAATCGTCAACCTGCGATTGGCCACCACGGTTATCATGCAGATGAACGTGACGGATCAGCTTCCCGAATTTCTCAATGAAGGCAATTGACTTATTTTCTGAGCCACCATGGTTCGCATGTCCAACATCCAGCGTTAGACCGAGATATGGAACTTCGCTTTTTGCTGGCTCAAGATCTTCGGCGGTTTCAGAAAGATTCTCTATGGTGATGGCGACTAAGTTCTTCCGGCCGTATTCAACTATTTCTTTGAGAGCCCTTATAGCGGTTCTCGAAAATA
Source organism: uncultured delta proteobacterium (assembly GCA_963798475.1). Lineage (GTDB taxonomy): Bacteria > Desulfobacterota > Desulfomonilia > Desulfomonilales > Desulfomonilaceae > CAJBEZ01. Next base: position 56,639 of record CAWCTI010000024.1, on the reverse strand, counting down.
ATCGCGAAAAGAACGCGACTTTTTAGTCGAGATGTGGTTTTCTTTAGGCATGTGTCGTCAACGAAACATGCCTAACCGGGAGAACTGTACCTTTGACGAATTGGAGATCGCAGCCAAGGCCTCGCCGGTACAGCGGTCCTACATTCGCCTCATGGCTATTAAGGCCTTGATAATGGGTCTGCCTCATGAGCAAGTGGCGGCCTTGTTCGGCGTAAACGAAGACTCTGTTTCCCGTTGGGTGAGACGTTTTAATCAACGAGGTATTGATGGGCTTACAGAAGGCACTCGGCCTGGACGTCCCCTCAAAATCAGCGGAGAGCGAACCGATGAATATTCCAAGCTGGTCTTACATCCGGAACAAGTCAATGAGACTCATTGGACCGGACGCAAGTTTCACGGATATCTCACCAAGCATTGTCAGCTGGAGGCTGGCTACAGCACGCTTATGCGGTGGCTTCACGACGAGGATTTTCGACTGAAGGTCCCTCGTCCTTGGCCGGATGGCCAGGATGAAGAAAAGAGAAAGGCCTTCATTGAACTGATCAAGAAGTTTCTTGGCGATCAGGGCGTGGATCTTTGGTTTCTTGATGAGTGCGGTGTAGAGGGAGATCCTCGTCCGAGAAGGCGCTTTTCGAAAAAAGGAGACAAGATCCTTCAAGCATACGGTGGAGCGCATCTCCGAATGAATGTCACGGGCATGGTCTTGCCAAGAAAGGGTGAATTCTATGCGCTCGAATTTAGCCATTCCGATACGGAGATCTTTCAGATCTTCCTGGATCACGCCAATTGTGACATCCTGTTTGACCGCCCCCGCAACCTGCTCATCCTGGACAATGCGTCTTGGCACAAGAGTAAATCACTTGATTGGGGCCGATTTGAGCCGATTTTCTTACCACCTTATTCACCAGATCTTAACCCCATTGAACGCCTCTGGCTAGTTATGAAGGGCGAATGGTTTTCTGGATTCTACGCCAAAACCAAAGATCAACTCATCGACCGACTTACCGACGCACTAAGATGGCTCATCAATAGGCAAGATGAAAACATCAAAACTTGCGCCATTCCGACAGAACTTTAGAGAAGCGCTATAATTTTCATTTCATTGGCCAAGAGCTTGAGCAAACTCCCGTTGAGGCCAATCAACGCCCTTTCCATGATAACAGATATTGAGAGTCCTCCTGGCCCTTTGCGCTGTAGTCTTCCTTCAAGCGCTAAGACTTCGCTGGTCAGGATGAGTTTGGCGAATCTGCTCTGGCTTTGGAGAAAACCACAACATCAAGAAGCCCGCATCATCTTTCAGCGTTAGAAATATTACCCTTTCAAATATTTTCTGGCTTGACACGAAACCCAACTGATTCAGTGAGGTCTAAAGTAGCCAATCCGGAAAATTCCTCTAAAAATGTCTCAGTTATTCCCAAAATCAAGTGAAGTAATTATGCTATCTGGAAGAAAGTTTGTGATTGATCAACGACAACCTGGGAAACTAATTTAATCAGTCTTGGTTCGAGCGATAAAAGCCACAAATTCCAGATAGGTGTCTGGAAGGTCAACCCTTTTCCGCAGTGGGATATCTCAATGAACACTAGCATTGGCACTGTCTTTATTACGATCGCAGCAATATTGAGTTGCGCCTTGTTTACAGCCCCCGATCCCGTTGAGGCGGTTGATCAAGGCATGTACAAAAGGGGTTCAGAATCATTAAAAGAAAAAATGATTGCAGCTAAATCAATGGCCCAAACTGGCTCCAGAAAAATGATGGATGGCGCCAAGATGTTGCAAGAATCAATGAAAATAATGAAACTCGGCAATGATAGGGCTCGGGCCACGGCAATGATGAACAACGCAATAGAAATAATAGCTGAGGGCGAAAAGATGGTGGTAGAAGCGCAAGAAATGGCTAAGAAAAGTCCCTCAATCAAGGCCCAAATGAAACCAATTCTTAGCAGTTGCATAAAAATGATGGGCGGTTGCAACCTGATGCGGGAAGGCGCGGACATGATGACTGAGGATGGGCGAGATCGCTCTTGGGCGGAGCAAGCCGTGGCCAAAGGACACAAACGTGCCAAGGAAGCCGCAAAAAAAATTGAATTAGGAGGGAGCAACGGCAACGGTGAAGAAAACAGAAATGGCCCTCGGTGATTGCCTTATCTCTGATATAAGATGCCAGAATCTGTGCAGAATAACAAACCATAATGGTCGAAAGTGTAAAGCTCGTTCTTTGTGTAACCACTCAGAATCTTTCCTGATCCCGACGACTTCAGCTAGTGGTGACTTACATTAAAACGCCTAAGAAGACCGTTTTCAAGTTTTCTATCCATACCAGCCAACTTTAACATTTTGAGCTAACTTACTCGGTAATTTTGGTCCCATTTTTTGATAGGATAGTGGTGTATAATTGATGATACTAATTGATAACCAACTGATAGAACGAGCGAAAGCGAACGTGAGTAACCATCTAGCCCGCCCTCTCACGGCGGAGACACCGGTTCGAAACCGGTTGGGACTGCCAAAGATTTCAGTGGGTTACGATTTTAAGCAATTTCATTTTAGGAACTGCGACCCGGTTTAGACCCGGTTTTTTGAAAAACCTCAAAAGAATTTCCCCGCCTAAATTTTCGCAAAAGCGTCTTTTTCGTCATGTCACCGCCTAAAATGGTTGGTGTCATGACCGTCGAATTTTGACAATTCCTAGCTCTGGTTCATTGGATTCAACAATTGAGATCTCCCTTTCCTCTGATCAATTTATAACAGCTCGTGCACTTATACCGCTGTCCTTTTTACTGGAACATTAATCATTTTACCTTCACATATTTCAACGGTCCTGATAGTTCGTCGCTCATAGGGTATCTCACTCCACAGGACAGAGGCCCTTAGCTCTGGCATCCCCCCGCTAGGGTTTTTTCTTTTTTTGGACTTGGTATTCCTGTTGATATTTTTGCAGTCAAAGTCTAGTCTTTTCCTGTCATTTGCTGTTTCTAAATTAGCGAAGGAGGCCAAGCATGAGTTTAATTAGTTTCCTAATATTAGGACTTATCGCCGGTTGGTTGGCCGAGACAATCATGAAGGGCAGGGGAGCCGGTCTGGTGGTAAATCTCATCGTTGGAGTGATTGGGGCTTACCTCGGAGGTTTTCTTTTCAGCCTGTTTGGCTTTTCAGCTGCCGGTTTTATTGGATCGTTGATTACTGCTACTATTGGGGCGGTAGTCCTCCTGTTCCTGATTAACTTTTTAAAGAAAGCCTAACAATTTTGGTGTTTCAGTTTGAGTTGGACGCAATTTAAAAAAAAGTGTTCCCGTGAGCCGTTCTTAAATTTTCGCCTTTTTCTCCTCCAATATCCTTTGATGCAGCTCTCTGAAAGTTGAGGCGGGCTTTACCCCGATCTTGTCCTCTCGCGCCTTTAAAACCACAGCATCGGTTGGACACACCGTTGCGCATACACCACAACCGATACACCAATCACGATCTATGATCGGAACGCCGTCTTTCATTTGCACCGCCTCAACCGGACAAATCGCTGCGCACTCTCCACAGCCCGAACATTCGTTGGAATCGGTTTCTCTCATGAAGTACGTCGCCATGATTGAATCTCTCGGAATTTTTCTCCTCCGAATATTGCCCACATTCCAGCAGGCGCATCCGCAACAGTTGCAGTTGTGTTTGATTTCGCCCTCAGCGTTGTCCACGAAGTGAACCAGTCCGGCCTTTTCTGTTACACGGATCACATCGAGGGCCTCTTCCTTGGTAAGTTCACGGGCCAGACCTTTATCAATAACGAAATCGGCCAACTCGTCGAATTTTATGCAGACTTCGGTGGGATGTTCGCATCCTCCACCTATCAACTGGTACGAAACGCGGCACGGGCAGTGAGCCACCGCTATACGCCTAGCATTTGCAATGACCTGCTCAATAAGTTGGACCGGAAAAACCGCCTGCAAATCATGTTTGATCGCTTTTCCAACAGGGATGTATCTATAATGCTTGCTCTCGCTCCCATAAGCCTCTGAGGTGACCCGCCTGTCAAAGTATTTCGCCACCAAGAGAGCCATCTTGCGAGCGTGCGGAGTGTCTTCGCCCTTCCAGAAGAAGGTCTGAGGGAACCCGAAACCCACATGCAACAGAGCATACCCCTTTTCACCGGTCGAGGTCGCCCCTACCTATAGGAACCCTTTTTCGGCAAGATGATCTAGAGCCGATTCCAATTCATCTCTGGACATTGCGACTCTGGTCCCTATATCGGAAACACTGACAGTAGAAAAAGGGATAACACCTGTAGGAAGCGCCAAGGCGATTTCCGCTTCCAACGGGTTGAGATTTTCTCTTAGGATTTCCAGCAGGGTTTCTCTAACGGGGTAACCCATGCCGACATTGCTCAAGTGATCGGCTAACCTTTGATAAACATTCTGTTCTTGCATAGCATTTTCTCTTTGAATCGTATTGTCCGGGATTGTGAATAAGTAAATCTTGGACCCACGTTTGTGGGTTGCCTTCAGATGCACTGTTTCGGTTACAAATTACTGTCTGACAAAATTATTAAACAGTCAACGTGCGCCTCAATCCCTCGGCGCATAAGGCTCACTATGTTCTTTGTGATGATTCCAATTTGCGATGTACAGTTTAGCCAATTCCGGGGATTTAATGATCAGGAGGTTTTCTGCGTTTTTCTCCTCAGCCGCTCTCGTGAAATTGAAAGATCCAGTTATCACCGTCTGACCATCAATTATCATGACCTTGTTGTGAGCAATGTCGTGAGCGTCGTCGATGAAGGTTGGAACCCTGGAATTGGCCAGGAATGTGGCTGAAGTGTAATTCTTGGTGCGTTGGCTCTTATCGACAATCGCTTCGACTTTGACACCTCGTTTGTGAGCCTCTAAAAGGGCCTTTGCAATCGGTCTTGATGTGAAAGAATACGCCTGAACCAGTATTTGATTCTTGGCGCTATCGATCTCTTTGACGATCGCCTGAGCGCATCCGCCTAAAGGACTGAAATAAACTTGAACCGGCGTGTTGTTTAGGGTTAGGTCGTGAGATAGGCATTTCCCATAGGATAGAGACATTAACGCCAAAACGCATAATAGGATTAAAATTGTTCTGCCGCGGTTCATGATGACCTCCAATATTCAACCTGAAAAACATCAAGTTTCCCTATTTTGTCTTCTTTGACTTCACAGGGCAGAGTTACGGAACGTGAGAAACTACCAAAAGACCTTTCGATTCGATGCATGTTCTCTGTCTTGTCAATCACAAAAAAATGTGTCAAGTCATCTTTGAGTGTCAGTCGTCTGCAAAACACAATGCGCCATTCAAACACATTCTGGACATTACCACAGACAATTGCTCCTCCGAAAAGTCCAAAAGTGTAATTGTCATCGAATCATATATGAGATAATAGAATGTCATGAATCAGCAATTTCAATGAAGTCCAGATAATTTTGATTCAGGAAAATACAAAACTGGGATTGGATTACTTTCCCATAAATATGTAATAATAATTCGGTAGCCCAGAATAGTCGATTCAAGGGAAGATTTATTATGATTCAAGCTGTCAAACAACAAGTAAAAGTTCAGGCGGACGGACTTATCCAGATTCATGTTCCGGAATTCAAGCCTGGAACCATTGCGGAAGTCATCGTCCTGGAATCTTCTGAACAAGGCAACAAGACCACCTTAACCAGTATCATCGGTAAGGGACGAGGATGTTTCCCAACAGCTGAAGAAGCGGATGCCTTTATTAGAAAAGAGCGGAAATCATGGGAATAATGGATGTCATCAAAGGGGACAGAATCTATCTCGATACCAACATCATAATTTATGCTATGGAAGGGTATCCTGAATATGTTTCTTCCCTGTCCCTCCTATTTGCCGCTATCGATGAAGGAAAACTAGTGGCTGTGACGAGTGAACTAACCTTGGCGGAATCTCTCGTCAAACCGATGATGGATGATAACGCTCATTTGCAAAATATCTACATGGATGCAATACAATCTTCTGATACGCTTTTCGTCATCCCGGTCAATCGTCAGATTCTCATCGAGGCGGCAAAGCTTCGGGCCAAGTCAGACATGTTAAATCTTCCAGACGCTATCCATCTTGCAACGGCACACGTTCATCAGTGTGATTCTTTTCTCACAAATGACAAACGCCTAAAAGCCCTGTCGGAATTTCATGTTGTAATTCTATCAGAAGCATAAGTGTAGGAACGCCTTGACAGAGAACAGACCCTTGAAGAATGCTCAATTGTAATTGTCGCCGAACACTTTATGTTGAAATTCCAACTTTCTCTTCTCAACTCACATTCCGCACCTTATTCCAGTGGTGGTAGTTTATTTTTCTGGTCAAAAATGAGCGCGACAAGCGATTTTAAAAATGATAAGGGAGGGACATCCGGTTATCTGGAGGTGTCCCATGACGTTTCGGCCCGAAGAGATCCGAGCCGGTGATGTGAGTTTCTTACCGATTATTGCGGCGTACGTCAACAAATTAGGTATTGTTGACGAGGTGAATCGGCTTTGTCCAACGATGAGCGACCTGAGCGCCGGTCAAGTGGTTAAGGCGCTCATTTTGGATACGCTCTCAGGAAGGAGCCCGCTTTACAGGATTGAACAGAGCTTTATTCACCAGGACATGGAGCTGCTGTTTGGCGAGGACATTTCTCCATCGAAGTTCAATGATGATGCGGTGGGCCGTTGCATGGACGCTCTATTTGACACTGGAACAGGCATGATCCTAACCGCCGCTGTTCTATCGGCTTTCAAACAGTACAATCTTGAAACTCAAAATGTTCACCATGACACCACGAGTGTGACAGTCCATGGAGATTACGACCTGTATCAGGACTCGAACCACAACCATCCATTTGTTATTAATAGGGGATTCAACAAGGATCATCGGCATGATCTCAAACAGATAGTCCATAGTCTGTTGTGTGTTGACCGTGGTATCCCTGTGTCAGCCAAGCTGGTAAACGGCAATGAATCGGACAAAGTGATCAACAAAAACCTGCTTGGAGAAGTGTCGAAAAAGATGCGGGAGTTGGGGCAAGATGATCCGGTATATGTTGCGGATTCAGCTCTTGTGACCGAGGATAATCTTGACCTGCTCAACGACAAGGATAGAGGATGCCGGTTTATCACGAGACTCCCCCGGACATACAAACAGTGCAGGGAAGTGGTCACACGGGCGGTGGAACAAAACCAATGGACAGAAATAGGAACCATCTCACCGCAGCGACCCACGGCTAAACGCAAGCCCGCCCACTACCGCTGCTTTGAGTCCGAGGTTGTCCTCTATGGGAGACGATACCGTGCGCTCGTATTCCACTCTGACGCCCTTGATAAAAAGAGTGTGAAAAAGTTCGAGCGACAGATGGAGCTGGACAAGACTGATCTCACAAAGATCAAGAAAGATCACGAGAAGATCATTTATGCTTGTCTCCCTGACGCCCAACGAGCGCTGTCACGGCTGCCAAGAGGGAAATTTCATTGTATCGCCGGAGATATCTGCGAAGTTTATCATTATCCGAAGGGTCGCCCTAAAGACGACGAGGTTCGTACACCCACGCGAACCGATTATCAACTGGATCTACGCATTGAGCCAGATGAAAAGGCAATATCACCATCGCAACAAGAAACAGGGTGTTTCGTTCTGTTGACGAACATACTGGAGCACAGTATGGCGTCGTACGATATTCTTGCCACATACAAAGCACAGGACATGGTGGAACGTAATTTCGGGTTTCTCAAGGACGAGGCGATCGTAAACAGCCTATTTCTGAAGACCCCTTCCCGCATCGAGGTGTTGGGACTGATTCTGGTATTGTCGCTAATGGTTTGGCGCTTGATGGAGCGTACCATGAGACTCTCCTTGCAAATCAGCGGATCCAAAGTGCAAGGATGGGACAAAAAACCCACATCCAGTCCCACATCGTTGATGATCACCAATATGTTCCTATCCATGGTGGTGATTCGAACTCCTGAGAAGAGATTCCTGGCCAATGGTCTGAATGGGACACAACTGGAGTATCTGAAGATACTCGATGTTTCTCATCGAGTATTCATCGACCCGCACGGCTAAAGAGGCTTGGGTCATACAAAGAATTGGAATCGTGAGAGACACAAGATGATTCTCAAGATCCTTGCGTCCAAAGACCACCCGGTCAACACGACCAGGGTCGCCTAAATGAAGCAGCATTCCAAAATCACCAGGACTACCTTCGCTCAACGGCCGTTCCCAGGCTCACGAAACAAGGGGGACACGTCGATGATCTAAGAATTTAGCTCTTTCAAGATTCCTAAAATGGGGCAAGGGAAAATCCTCACAAAATACCCTTCAGGGGCGCGGAATGTGAGTCTCAATATATTCGGTAGCTAAAAAAAAATACTCATTCAACCAGCTCCAATCAAAGCTGAACAACTTACTCAAAAATTCAATAATGTTTTCTCTGGATGATGAATCTATTACATTCATCACATGAAAAAAATTGTCCCAACCAATCATTACCGGATTAGATCCTTGTAATTCAGCTACTCCTCCCAAAATGTAGGGCTCTTATCGACAATCGCTTCGACTTTGACGCCTCGTTTGTGTGCCTCTAAAAGGGGCTTTGCAATCGGTCTTGATGTGAAAGAATAGGCCTGAACCAGTTTTGATTCTTGGCGTTACCGATCTCTTTGACGATCGCTGGGGTGCAGCCGCCGAAAGGACCGAAATACACTTGAACTGGCGTTTTGTTGAGGGTCAGGTCGTGAGATAGGCATTCCCCATAGGATAGAGACATTAACGCCAAAACGCATAATAGGATTAAAATTGCTCTGTGGCGTTTCATAATGACCTCCAATATTCAACTTGAAGAACAGTGTCTGAAATTATCTACTTATAACTTGCTTCTTTAATCATTTCCTCTTTCATTATTTTACTCAACCGCTTGATTCGGTACTCTTCCCTGAACGCTTCGGACTTGCTCAATTCACCGGACGACCAGACCAACCGAACCGGCAGTCTCGATCTGGTGTAACGAGATCCCGCTCCTTGGTGATGCTCCTGCAGTCGCCGGTCCAGGTCTGTTGTTGTACCACAGTATAGACTCTCGTCAGAGCAACGGAGTAGATAAACTTGCCAGGGAGTCATTGAATTTCTATTGTTTCGATGGACGTGAGTTAGTTTCAGATTCAGCCCGAAGCGCCGGTTCAATGCAATCAGGCTGTTCATAGCTCGATCTATTCACCTTTGAATTCACTGGAAAGCAGATCATTTCATCTGAAGGGTAGGGGCGACAGAGTTCCTGACCCGACGCCGTGGAACTGAGCCATGAGTCGTAATCTTTTCTTGAAATGATGACAGGCATCCGGTCGTGAATTGGCCTCACTAGATGATTTGCGTCTGTAGTGATGATTGCGCATGATTCTAGAACCGATTTTCCCTCACCTTCCCAATGCTCCCACAGTCCAGCGAACGCAAAAAGGCTTCTATCAGCCAATTGGATGAGATAAGGTTGCTTCCTGTCCTCCATTTTCATCCATTCGTAGAAACCATTGGCAGGGATGAGGAGTCGCCTTCTTTTGAAAGCCGCTCTAAAAGCAGGTTTTTGACTTAGAGTTTCGCATCTGGCGTTGATCATGCTTGGCCCCATGGATGTATCTTTTGCCCAGGATGGAACCAGTCCCCACTTCAAATAGGCGAGTCTTTTGCCATTGCCGTCTGGGTCCAATCTTATTGTCGCAACTTCCTGCGTTGGGGCGATGTTGTATCGCGGAGTCACTTCAGGTTCCGATGTTAGACCAAAATGTTCGGCTAGTTCTTTTCCACTGCTGGTTAGAATAAATCTTCCACACATGGTGTTTCTGCCCGTTATTTATCGCAATTGGTGGCCTGACAAGCCTATTATTAGGCGTTTCAGGTGGTGATTCCAAGTGGACGGAAGAAAATGTTGTTTGGCCGAGCCAGGTATCGAAATCAGTTAACGCCTATTTATAATCAAGCCAACAGTTGTGGAATCCTAAATAGCCAAAACTCCATGAAAATAAATCATCATTTGGTGTAATATCAGATTTTGGCATATTCTGTAGAGTGTGTTAATGACTTTATGTCAATCGCGCTCAGGATTTATACGCAATGCGAAAGAAAGATGCCATACCTCGGGAAATCAAGCAAGCGGTAGATAAAATTGTAGAAGATTTCAATGAGAATGTCCTGAAGGATCGACGCCGGTATTACCAAACCCGTTACAGAGGCCGTTTCCTCTATCTGGATCAATCGGATAATGGGCGTTTGACGCCGATTTGCCGCTTGGAATACACGGGTAGCATTGCCAAATGGAAGTTTGCTATTTTTGAATACAGTTCGGAAAGCTACAATTCGCAAGAATGGTTTTTCCCGGGCTCCAACTTTGTTGATGGCACGGTGGAAGGAGCAATGAGGGCGGGGCTAGAAGCCTACACTTGATAAGTTGGAGCGCAACTGGACAAATCCGGCGAAAGCTGTGTCTTCCCCGACGCCACTTCGAGCGACTTGGTGTTAAGAAAATCCACCAGACCTTGTAGCGGATCATTTATCATGGTGTTTCAATTCTTCTTTCAGCACATCTAAGAATCTCCGCCGGCTAACTATTCCTAAAGGGGTAAGAGGCAAGAGCAACAGATTTTTACCAATATTATTTTTAGCCACTATAGTGTAATATAGGTAAAGAGGACCGTATTGAAATATATACGAAATCTAAAGGAGATAACTCATGGGTCAGATAGAATATGTTGGTAAGATTATGGATGATGGGCATATCTATTTGCCTGAAACCGTCCGGCGACAATTGAAGCTTGAACCCGATTCTTCCGTCCATGTCATTCTATCGGTTAAAGAAACAAAATTATTGTCTGCGGACCAAGGATGGGCTGTTTTCAAAGCAATGGGAAAAGAGGACCAAGCAGGTTCCCTGCAGGATGCTTCCGAAAACCATGATCGTTACCTATACGAAAAACAGCCATGATTAAAATCTTTATCGATACCAGCGCATGGGACGCCATTGAAGATTCTGGAGACGTCAACCATGAAGCAGCCATGATTTTTAAAGATGAAATTGCTAATCGATACGAATTGATCACATCTAATTATGTCCTGGATGAAACTTATACCCTTCTATTGATAAACATAGGATATGAAAGAACCGTGGCCTTGCACAGCAGATAGAAATGTTGATAATAGCCAGCGTGCATCAGGTTATTCAACTATCAGAGAATATTGACGAAAAGGCATGGAGTATTTTTGAAAAATATAATCAGGACAAGTGTTGGTCTTTTACAGATTGCACTTCCTCTGCAGCTATGAAAGAGCTGGATATTGATGAGGTTTTCTCATTTGATCGACATTTTGAACAGATGGGACTTATCAGGGCGCTTGTGGATATTCATTACACAACGCTGACGATAGCATTGTGCACAATAGTTTTTATAGGAAAGCGACAAGAATTTACAGACGAGATAAGGCACTCTATTATTAATGACATTATTCACATTATATTGACGCACAATCGTAACTACTTTGTTGTTGATTGTAATCTCGTTTTTACTGACGAGTTGGAAGAAGATCATTTCAGCATTTCTCGGCGGCTACAGCAAGAGTTTTATCACTCGTCCGATGGGCTATAGAGCTATGAATGATTCAGTTCTATAACCATGCGTATTAATGGTTCTAAAAATGTGACTGATTCTGTAAAGAAGCTGAGACTCACTATCAGTGGCTATGGGTCAGAGCGATAGCGATCATCGGCATCCAAGGTTTAGGCTTCCCTTCAAGAATAATCCAATCATCTTCTGTACACGACATGAGGTTAACGAAATTTACAAATTCCCAATTACCCCTTATTTGGCAATGCTTAGCGAGACCATCATCGGGAACGACAGAGTCATGTCAAAACAGGAGCAAGACGAGTTACTGAGTCATGAACTGGTTGTTGAAGAGAAGGTAGATGGAGTCAACTTGGGTATTTCATTCGACAACTGCGGCAATCTCAAAAACCAACATAAACGGCTGTATCTAGAAGCTCCGTTTACTGGGCTGTGGAAGAAATTACCGGAATGGTTGGAGCCCAAGGCTGATCTGCTATTAAATGTGTTGAGCGACCAGTACATTCTGTTTGGCGAATGGTGTTATGCTCAACACTCTGTCTATTACGACCAATTGCCCGATTGGTTTTTGGGGTTCGATGTTTTTGACAAAAATGAACAGAATTTTCTTTCCTGCCAAAGACGGGATTTAATGTTCGAAAGCATTGAAATTTACCAGGTGCCATTCATAGCAAAAGGACATTTCTCTTTTCAGACACTCAGGATGTTATTTTCTAAATCCCGCCTGTGCGCAGAGCCGGGTGAAGGGCTATATCTTCGTTATGATGATGGAGATTGGTTAGGCCTACGAGCCAAATTGGTTCGCCCGAAATTCGTCCAAGGTATTGAAAAACATCTGGTTCCAAGCGAAATTAGACCCAACCGACTGATTCAGAATTAATCATCCAGCCATCGGCAGTCCTCTGGTTTTCGTCTTGTGAGATCATTTAGGTTTTATGGTGATTCGTCGCTTATGACTCAATGGTTGCTGAAGGACCAATTGATTTGTTTGCAAACTGGTCCAAAAGGGACTACACTTTTAAATAGGGGTATCAGACAATAAGAACCGGGATTGATGGTTCATATTTTGACGACCTGAAAAACAACCTGACACCATAATGCCCGCATCTGCTTCGTGAATTATTCTTAACTAATTAATATCAATGTTATTGGGTTGCTGGCATTAAAATTGCTGGTTGGTTGACGGGCTCGATATAGCGTCTGTGAAGGGCTCTGTTCGGAAGAATTTCATATCACTAGCCAGACGAATCTGACTAAATTGTCAGAATTGGGGCTGATAAAAATGTACTCCCTGGAGAAATGTTGGGAAATCAAGCAATGCGCCTCGAAAGGAAGTTGTCCGGCGTATCCTCACTATGGCAGGTCATGCTGGCTAATTACGGGAAAGCTCCGTTTTCTGGCAAAGCAGAAAGACATCCTGACTCGTGATAGAATCTGTGAATCATGCGAAGTTTACCAATGGCACATGGCGCTGCTTAGAAGAAAGACTGATGAAGTGGCGCTCCCGCCGGTCAAAGGAGTGCGGCCTCTGATTCGCTAAACGACAGGGATATGTCAAGTATTGTGTCTCTTTAAGGTTGGATATAAAGAAGTTACTCGACAACTTCAAAAGGAGGATATCGAAAATGCGTAGTCTAATTCCGTGGAGAAGAAAAGAGGGTGAAATTGCTCCTGGCAATCCGCTTACTGAATTCAAGAGTGAGGTTGACGATCTGTTCAACCGATTCTTTGGCAGCTCTAGCTGGTTACCCGGAACATACTTTAGTAAAGGCTTTAACCCGGCGTTTGATGTTTCTGAAACCGATGAGGAAATAATTGTAAAAGCTGAATTGCCGGGAGTGGACCCGAAGGTAATTGAGGTCAACCTGGTAGGCTCAACGCTTACAGTCAAGGGTGAGAAAAAGGAAGAGCATGAAGAAAAGACCGAGAATATGCACTGTGTTGAAAGATCTTTTGGCTCTTTCTCCCGTTCCGTGAGCCTACCTTGTGAAGTCGAAGAAGACAAAATCGAGGCGACCTTTAAAGATGGCGTGCTGAACTTGAAATTGCCCAAGAGCGAACCCGCCAAGAAAAGTTCAATAAAAATTGATGTGAAATAGATGTAAAAAGGAGGCTTTGTCATGATTATCAAAAATACCGATCTTTTCAATGGACTCAGCCAAGAGGCCGTGAACGAAATCTCAAAGGCCGTGGTCGAAGAAACCCACAATGAAGGAACCATACTTTACACTGACAAGGACCCGGCCAACCACTTTTATTCCCTCATAGATGGGAGGGTACAACTTGCTATTGGAAAAGAGGCGCAGATCGATTATACAGTGAACAGGGCAGGTGAAGTCTTTGGTTGGTCAAGCATGGTTGACCGTGAATCCTACACGACCACCGCTAAATGTGTCGTCCCAACTAAAGTGGCCAAGATCTCTAAACAAAAACTGCATCAGATACTTGAGAGGCATCCCCGCGACGCGGCGATTTTTTACAAACGCTTGGCTGCAGCAGTTGTCCAGAGGCTCATTGACAATTACAGCGCATTTTTATCCGAAGGAAATCTCCAGGGGGTCACTTACGGTAGCGGCCAGGTAGTTGGCGCCGGTGAAGAATAGAGGTTTTATAAAAGGTCTTAAACAAAGGGCTCCGAATGTCTTTTTCGGGGCCTATCCAGACAGAGCTACCAAGCATTGCTAATTGGGAATTACTATTAGGGAGATGCTAAAATGACTCTGAGAGAAATCAAGGAAAAAGCTAAAACCGTCGGAATAAGAAATTATTCAAAATTCAAAAAAGATGATTTGATCCAGCAAATTCAACAAACAGAGGGTAATTCGCCATGCTTCAAAGGTATCGAAAATTGCGGTGAATTGAATTGCGCCTGGCGCAGTGATTGCCAGAATTAAATTTGTTTGCTTTGTCGAATGGTCGGGGCGTAAGCCAACTGTTATTTGATTTAATTTTAAATGCCGAGATGTTGAGAAAGTTTTTCCTATTGATACCTATGGGCTAAATTGCCATCCATAGGTTAAGGCAAAGGGCTAAAGGAGAGAAACAAACTGGTCGTAAAGGATTGAGAAAACACCAGCAAACTCTCGAAATTGGCCACGGGGGGAGTGGGTTTGCACCGTAACAAAACCCTGCCAATGCCCATTTTGACGGATCTTTTTCACTCAAACAACAAGACCCTATACTCAACCATTTTCAGGCCGGAGAATGAGCCTCAGAAAGCTTTTAGCGCAATGTCTGATACCTCCGGATTTGGCGTACCATATAAGTTGGCATGATTTTTTCGAAGCACTTATATTGTTGGTGGGCAAAACGCTCAGAGCGGTGAGTGAAATATCTGCCCACGCAATAGGGACCTCAGCTGACTTGAGGGACAAGGATATCCAAAAAATAAATATCTCTAATAATTTCTGATAACACTATATCCACTAAAAGTCTGAAAACAGACCAGACGAATCAGGTCTGAGACAGGACAAAAATTTGTTCTCATTTTGTTCCCGTTTTTTGGGACCAATAAGGATCAATAGGGACTGAAAGGGATTAATTAGGATTGAAATCATTGGGATTCTCGAGCAAATCGTTTGTTAATGAGGGCGGGTAGTCGGCCTGTCACGCCGGAGGTCGCGGGTTCGAGTCCCGTCGCTCCCGCCAAAACCCCCTGTAATTACCTTCTGGTACGTTGAGGTCGGCGGCGGTCGATCAAAGTGACGCCGAGCTTGCCCTCGCTTTGCCCCCGTTGTCTGGAATTGTCTAAAAACCGCATCAGTAAACGCTTATAATTGCTACCCCGGTTCTTCGAAAAACGGCGGAAATCGGCGGCGTTCTTTCAATGATTCTAAACAACCATTATAGCCCCAATTGATACGCTCAGAAACGATTTCTGAACACCTCACTTTCTCAGTGATTACAGAACCCGCATTCATTTGGCTGAATCAATTTCGTGATTACTAGAAACGAGGTTCGGGCATTGTAGGTGGTCCTACATATTGTGCCAGAATTCAATGTCGCCAGGAATAACGACCCATTATCTTTGGAGCTATTTAGGACTACATTTCAATTGAGTTGATGATGAATCCGATTCTATGCGTTGACAGGAAACTACTGTCGTGTATATTGAAAGCTCAGGAGAACAAATGATGGTTAATATCAGCCAACGATTTTTTTTTAGCTTTAGGAGATATATGCACGTGAGCTGAGTGTGACCATCCAGCGATACACAGAAAAGCGGAGTCCACACTCCGCTTTTTTTGTTCCATCGGATTGTAATCTAGGCTGTTCTGACACCGTCTATTGTAAGAAGGGAGTTTCAAAATGAAGGGGCCTTTTGAGGGAATTCGAGTGGTAGAGATTTCAATGTTTCAGCAGGGTCCTGTGGCCGGCATGAGACTGGGTGATCTCGGGGCCGATGTGATAAAAGTGGAGCCAAAAACCGGGGATCCTGGTCGGGGTTTCATGAGAATCATCGGAGCAATGGTCGGACTCAAAGGACGCAACTACTACTTTGAGCATTGTAATCGGAACAAAAAAAGTATCGTTTTAGACATGAGGACTCCACAAGGGTTGGAAGTATTTCTCAAACTCATAGATAAAGCGGATGTTTTCTTGAACAATATGAGTATACCTGCGCCGGAACGGATGGGCATAAGCCCGGAAGTACTCTTGGCCCGAAACCCGAGACTGATCTACGCTCATGCTTCTGGTTGGGGTCGTAAGGGGCCCGATGCTGACGACTATTCGTTTGATTATACAGGGATAGCCCGTTCCGGCCTTATGATGGCATGCGGTGAAAAAGACGCTCCCCCAACTCAGATATTGCCCGGAATCGGCGATGAAGTCGGGGCATTGGTCTGCGCCTGGGGTGTAACCGCCGCATTGTACGCCAGAGAAAAAACTGGCAGAGGGCAAGTTGTTGATACATCCTTAATGGGAAGTGTCATTGCATCGCTGGGTCTTATTATGGCCGCTCCCGCAATCTTGGGCAGGGAGTTCCCCAGGGAAGTCAGGGCCGAAGCGGGAAATCCCATCTACAACCACTATCGATGCCAGGACAACCAATGGGTCGCCCTTGCGCACCTTCAACCTGACCGTTATTGGCCCGATGTCTGCATGGCGCTCGGTTTGAAAGAACTAATCGAGGACCGGAGGTTCAATACCATAGAAGCCAGAAGTAGAAACGCTAAAGAGTTGATTACTCTCTTTGACGAGGCGTTTTCGACAAGGCCTAGAGAGGAATGGCTAACTTTGCTTAGGCAGGCAGGTTGCATTTGCACACCCGTACAGACACCTACAGAAGTGTCAAACGATGAGCAAGCCTTAGCCAATGATTATTTCGTGTACACGGACCACCCCGAGCACGGAAAAACCAAGATGGTAGGATTCCCTTGGTCTTTCAGCGACACCCCGGCTTCGTGTAAATTGCCTGCGCCTGAACTTGGTCAACACACCGAGCAGATACTCTCGGAACTCGGGTACAATGCTGAGGAAATTGCTGAATTAAGAGAGAAAGAAGTTATATAGACGGCTAAGCATAATTGTCAGAGGATATGAAAGAGTCGAAGTTTCCTGGCAAGATAGTTAGTTTGTTCCAGTGTTTTCCAGACCGATTATCGAGTCAACGGAATTCAGAAACTTTGGTTTGGACAGCCAAATCTCTGTTGGACCGTGATTGAATGTCATCAGGTCGATAGCTTTAATTAACTCCTGATCGCTGATGGCCCCATATCTCTCTCTTAGGTTCCTCGTCCTATCACCATGTCCCATAATGGCCTCCCTGATCTCAGGATCCATTTCGGAGCGACGGGCATTTGTTTTCCATGTATGGCGTAAATCGTGAAACCGAGGCGCAGGATCAAGACCGATATTACATACGGCCCTGTTCCAGGGATTCTTTATGGAAACAGGATTTGGGGACCGTCCTTCAACGAGAAACAACTTGTCCGTCTTCAAGGATCTGACCTTCATGGCCTCATCCAATATAGGGAGCAGATCTTAGTGAATAGGGATTCGCTTCCATTGCCCTTCTTTGGTATTTTCCGGCCCTATGAGTATTATGCGTCGAGATAGCTTGACTCTTTTCACCGTAAGGCTAATGATTTCCCCCACGTCTCATTCCAGTATAAAACGCAGTCTGAATAATAGGTTGAAGCCATAAGGGAAGCTAATTCAGAATCCGAAAATAATCCACAAAACCAATATACGCTTGTCGTTCACCGGACTTCTCGGAGAGGTCCTTGACCTGACGAACCGGATTAATTGTGATATGTTGAAGTTCAACCAGGATCTGAAACATCTTTGAAAGAAGGGATTTCTCTTTGTTGACCGTAGACGGTGCAGCTCCCTCATTCAGTCTTTCTATTCGGTACTGCTTTACTTCCGGTATATGGATTTTTTTGATCGGAAAGTCCTTGCCAAACTTGTCTACCAGGTGAATGAAGCACTGTTGAAGTCGCTCACGATTCTGACTATTTCTGATTTCAGGGTACTTCAAACAAAGCTCCATTCCTTTCCCAAGAGTCAATTCTTGACGAATAACTGGTTCCAGTATCCTGTCCTTTGTCACAGGGTTTGTTAGGGACTTTGGGATTTCCCATTCGTGATTCTTAAAAATACGGATACAAACGCTCCTGGACTCTGGATCAAGCCTCTTATAGTCGCCAGTCCTGATAGCATATTTGACTGCCTGCTCAATCCTTTCAGTCTCCCTTTTTAGGGAAGCCCGGGTAGTGGCCCAAACTTCCCCTTTCTTATAGGAGCCGTTTATACCTTTGATTTTTTATCGACCCGGAAACTTTATTCAGGGATCACACTTTCAGTTAATTAAGCTCTATTGATTGGGGATACCCAACTATCCTGAACTAAACCCTCAATGGTCTTACGGCTATCCTCCTGAAATTCGGGTTTAACCTCCAAAGTCAGCGTCCCATCATAACCTGTGCATATCAGCGAAGTCATTATAGCTGAAAAATCGACCGTGCCGTCGCCAAGGGGAAGATGCAAATCGTCAACCTGCGATTGGCCACCACGGTTGTCATGCAAATGAACGTGACGGATCAGCTTCCCAAATTTCTCAATGATCGCAATTGACTTATTTTCTGAGCCACCAAGATTCGCATGTCCAACGTCCAGCGTTAAACCGAGATTTGGAACCTCGTCCATTACAGGCTCGAGGTCTTCGTTTGTTTCAGAAAGATTCTCCAGATTAATGGCGACTGAGTTTTTCCGGCCATATTCGACGATTTCTTTGAGTGCCCTTATCTTTTCCGCCAATACAAGACTGCTTACTCTTCTCCTGTCCAAAAGGAGATGGATATTCAATGACCGGATGGACATCCGGTTGAGAGTATCAACGGTGGCCATAAGGTTTGGAATATACCGGTTCCAAAGGGAACCGGCGTCATTGGGATCGCCTTCGAGTGGTCCATGAGCCATCAGAAAAAATTTGCCCAATCCGCCGTTCACGACTCCGGATTCCCACCACATTCTCCTGGCCCCGGCATTTGCTATGGCTATTTCTCCGAAATCGAATCCGTTCCGCCTGAGTCTGGCAATGTCATCAAGAGATCGTATGGGAGCGCCAAAAAACATTATAGATGAGACCTTTCTGTTGACGCTTTTATTGATTCTTCTTATCCCAGAAATGGTGTTTCACAAATCTCGTCAATCTGCAAGATTCATTCAGTTGAATCATTCCGTGTATTTGAAGGTCATCTTTCCGACTCCTTTCAGGCCATGGCTCCAGCAATTGATGCGCCATCATTTCATTTCTAAAATTCAAATTGCGACTGGATAATTTGGAGAGATAGAGTAGAGTTGATTTTTAAAATTACTTGACGGCCACGCGAATAGCATGAAAAGTTGACCCATACTAACGGAGTTAAACATGACGACTAAACGTTTCATGGTCCAGTCCCTAGTGATTTTTTGCACATTAATATTGTTATCCACCTTTGCCACCGCGGAGAGTTGGGTAGTCATAAAGGACAAAAAAGGTGTGTGCGAGGTTGTAGCGGCACAGGAAAAAACCACCGGAATTATCGCTGGACCGTTCAAAACCAAGGAAGAAGCCAAAAACGCTCAGAACAAGGAGTGTCCCATGCAAGAAAACCCCACGAAAACCTCAGCTTCCTGTTATGAGACGCCGGTCCTATATTTCAATGAACCCGGTCCTCGTGACACAGGTCAAGTCCTCGAGTGTGTCCGTCGGCGAGCCAAGGAACTCAATATCAAAGTGGTTTTACTGGCCTCCGTCAGCGGTGCCACGGCTCTAAAGGCGCGACAGATTCTGGATCCAGAGATCCATATCATAGCGGTCAGCCACGTGACAGGCTTTGTTAAACCTAATCATCAAGAGATGCCGGCATGAAGTTCGCCAAGAATTGATTTCAAGGGGCATAAGCGTGCTTACCGCCCAGCACGCATTTGGAGGCGTAGGCCGGGGCATAAGGAAACAATTAGGCTCCTATCAGGTGGATGAAATAATCGCCTATACGTTACGTATCTTTGGTCAGGGGACCAAGGTTGCGATTGAACTGGCTCTCATGGCCGCCGATGCAGGATTAGTCAGGACGGACGAGGATATTATTTCGGTAGCGGGAACAGGGAAGGGTGTAGATACTGCGCTCTTATTGCAGCCGGCCAATAGCGCCGACTTCTTGAAACTGAAGGTCAAGGAGATCATATGTAAGCCTTCGAGCTTTTAAATGACCAGCTTGCAGGGAATCCTCACCCTTCTTTAATGGGACAGCTCACTCTGATTATGCTTCCACTCGCCGTTCAGGAGAAATGGATATATCGTGGGCGTTGTGCGAGATGAGCAACCACAAGCATAGACGATTTTAAAGGAGGGGTTAAATGGAGTTTGAGTCGGTCTATAAACAGATAAAAAATGATTACTTCCCAAGATGGGATTGTAATAATGAATGGCAATTAAAGTTTGTGGATGACCTTCACGGGGCTCAAGCTAGTTGTAGTAGTGAATTAAAAACTATAACCCTTGTTAAGGATTATTTCATTCATCCAAGCGTTTCTAAAATCAACCATTTAAAAGTCATTTTAATCCACGAAATCTCACACACTACAACTAGAGGTTTCCACGGTGAGGAATGGATTGCGCAAATGGAGAAAACCGCAGACAGGGCCGACCAGCTTGGTGAGATAGAATTGGCTAAATTTGTTAGAGAAGAGATAGACAGATATGTTATGCGAAACAAGCTCAAAGGACATGAACAGTTTGCAGATGTTCGGCGGTATGGGGCTTATGAATGAGACACTTATTTCAAGATATTACAGAGACGCTCGTTTACTACCAACTGGAGGTCGCGCCGACGAGGTCATGAGTGATATAGTCGTAAAAAGACAAGGATATTAGAGATTCACAATTAATGACCAAAGTTAATAGAATAGAATTAAAAACGCCTTTTGCCCTTGATAGGGTAAACTGCTACTACATCAAGGACTCTACACCAACTCTTGTCGATGCGGGTGTCAACACCCCGGAGGCCTTTGAAACCCTGGAATCAGAAATCGCGCAGGCCGGCGGTAAAGTCAAAGAACTGAAGAGAATAATACTTACTCATGCGCATTCAGACCATATTGGTCTTGTGCCTAAGCTTGTGGCTCTCAGTGGCGCTGAAGTCTACATACACAAATGGGATCTTCCCAAAATAGCCCACCATGACGCTGCGGATTTTCCAAAATGGATTGAGAAATTCAGGGGGTTTTTTATTGAAACTGGTGTTCCTTTCACCACTGTAAAACAAACACTGAAGTCTATGTCGGAGCGTTTCAGTAAATTCTACAGCTCATTTTCGAACGTGATACCACTTGAAGGCGGTGAAGTTTTTTCTTTTGACGATTTCAGCGTCGAGGTTATACACACGCCGGGTCATAGTCCAGGATCGATATGTATGCTAAACAGGAACGATGGGACTCTTTTCTCGGGCGACAGCCTCCTGGAAAAGATAACATCCAATCCTGTCGTTGAACTCGACGCTTCTGCGCTGAATGTGGACTACCGGGCGGTAGAACAATTCATGACCTCTCTGGAGCTTATAGAAAGCCTTCCAGCCATCAATGTTTTACCTGGACATGGGTGCCCATTTTCAAATCACCGTTTGAGAACGCAAGAATTGTACTCACATCATGAAGAACGGATGAAAAAAATTCTCCAACTTCTTAAATCCAGTGATGAAAAACCAGGCTCCTTATCCGGAGCCTCGACTTTTGATGTAGCGAACGCTCTTTTTGGATCTTTGGACGGAATAAATCTCTTGCTTGGTTTGTCAGAAGCTCTAGGACATCTCGAGGTCCTTGAACAAAAGGGGCTCGTATTGTCTCGGAAGGAGGGGCCGAAGAAATTCTACTACTTCAAGAAATTGTGATTTTTGTTATTAAGTGTAGTTGCGCCTTTTGGGGAAAACCAGATTCGCGCCTGGAAGCTGTCCATGAAGTCGAGAATCTGTTTTTGTCGTTCAGTGACTGTCATGTTCTTGGCATAGAGAGTATATGTTGTCTTTACAAGAAAAAGATACGGTCGTCTTGTAAAATCCCATCACTTTATTTAATCTGGGGCCCATTCTTCCAACAATCTTCTCTTGACACCCAAAACCCCCGTGTCTTATATAGCCGAAACTCATATTGTTGATGTGACAAAATGACTATTTCAAGGGAGGCGCAGACATGACAAAGGCTGAATTGGTGGATAAACTTGCCGAGAAGGGCAAGATAACCAAGAAGGTGGCGGCGGAAGCCATAGAAATGGTTTTTTTAACCATTGGGGAAGCCCTGGTGAATGGCGATGAGATTGCTGTGCCAGGCTTTGGAAAATTCTCAATTGTCGTTAGAAAG
The DNA here is from genome assembly GCA_963798475.1 of uncultured delta proteobacterium. Lineage (GTDB taxonomy): Bacteria > Desulfobacterota > Desulfomonilia > Desulfomonilales > Desulfomonilaceae > CAJBEZ01. The sequence continues at coordinate 34,185 of CAWCTI010000024.1, read as the reverse complement.
GCTCGAAAAGGTACGAATCCTCAGACCAAACAGAAAATTAATATCCCGGAAACCAAAGCTCCCAAGTTTTCCGCAGCAAAGGCCCTCAAAGAATCTATAAAATAGATGCGTTCGATCTATGTCTAAGGTGTTTCGGTTATATTTTCTCAGACAAACGTGGTTCCCTTGTTTTGAAAAAGTGACAACTGTGTCTAGTTGGCAGGAAATTTCCTACTGTGCGAAACTTGATTGGGTTTAGATTGTTCCATTTGTAAGTTATTCACAAAGGAGCGTTTTAAGAGTGAAAAGGGAGATCCAAATGAAGGCGATCACTGTTCATGCGTTCGGTGGCCCAGAAGTCATGCATTTGGAGAACGTTCCTGTCCCTGAACCAGGCCCAGGACAAATTCTTGTGGCAGTTAAAGCGGCTGGAGTCAACCCGGTGGACACATATATCCGGTCGGGGCAGTACGCGAAAAAACCGTTATTGCCTTACACTCCGGGTATGGACGGATCTGGGGTGGTGCAAATCTGCGGAAACGGGGTGAAGCGGTTCTCGGCCGGTGATCGAGTCTATCTTGCAGGCAGTGTTACGGGTACCTATGCTGAACATGTTCTCTGTGAGGAAAACCAAACCTACAAATTGCCGGACAGCGTGTCATACGAACAGGGCGCTGCCATTGGTGTCCCATACGGTGTTGCTTATCGGGCGCTATTCCATCGGGCGTTCGCTCAACCGGGCGAGACCGTTCTTATTCATGGTGGTACTGGCGGGGTAGGGGTGGCCGCCATCCAATTGGCCCGCTCTCACGGAATGAAAGTCATCGCAACGGCTGGGTCCAATAGCGGCCTTGATTTTATTGTTGAACAAGGGGCGCATCTTGCGCTCAACCATCGAGTTGACGATCATTTTGAGCAGATCATCTCCGAAACGGCCAATGCTGGTGTTGACATAGTGCTAGAAATGGCTGCGCATGCCAATCTTGGTCGTGACCTGAAAATTCTTGCGAAAGGGGGCCGCGTGGTTGTTGTTGGGAGCCGTGGCCCAGTAGAAATTGACGCTCGCGACGCCATGGCAAGGGACGGGTCAGTCCTTGGTGTATTACTTTTTAACGCTTCTGATGAAGAACTTAAAACTATACACGCAGCATTAGGGGCCGGGCTCGAAAATGGGACGCTCGCCCCAGTGATAGGGCGGAGATTTTCATTGGATGAGGCTCCTCTGGCCCAGGAAACAATAATGACTGCACAGCGTAATGGTAAAATAGTTTTGATCCCTTAGAAGAGGAACGGCAGGCCTGTTTTATAAGTGTTACGCCATGTACGTAACGCTGGATGGGCCTAGCTGAAAAAGGGCCCGTTTCAAACGAGCGACCCAGAAATATCGAAAACCATAGCAGGTTATAAGTTGCGAGAAATGTGGCAAACGTTCATGACAGGTAATTATTACTATTGTTATGAGTGCCAGACGCAATGCCCGGCAACGTCATTGCCGACCAACTTCCATGGCCTGAATCGCAACAATAAGATATCCGCAACGTCTCAAAAGGGATGACAATGTCCATAATATTAAATGGATTTCGACCTGATAAGACGGAATAGCCTCGAATCATGATTCAAGAGTGGTAGGAACCGATTACCGTTTTTGTATAATATCGAGTCTCTGTCTGGCATTTGTCTTTGTGTAGAGAGTTTCGCAAGTAAAACCATTGGCCTATCATCGAACGTCCACAGAGCCTGTGGATAACTCGTGAGCAAGGCTGTTAATAACTTTGGTAACCGCTTAGTTTTTCAAAGAGCCAAGCAGATTGCGCACTTTTGGGACACAGGAAAAACGTAATGATATCAAGCCAAGGAGCAACGTGCTGAAATCATGGAGATAGTGAAAATGCCCTTTATTGTAGCGGGTATAGTTATAAGCATGTGTTGATGAACGTGTTTTTGGAGTGGGGGTAAAAATGTGAAAATAATATCTATCTCGTCAAAGGTTTGCGACATGAAGAACACAGCATATCACTCAATGCTATGGCGGAATTGGAGAATATTGGCGGGCACGGAAAGTTTGGGTCCTTCTATGGATTTGGAAAGCGACAGTCAACCGGGGGAACATTCACAAGAATTATCGTGAAGACTGCCAGATCGGAATGTGAATTCCTCCGAGGACAAAATTGACGTGGATATTTATGACATGAGAACACCTCTCCAGGCTTTTGGTATTTTCTCAAGATTCAGGCATGAGGAAGGCCCTGCAGGGATCGGGCCGGATTCCTCCCTGGGGGATCGGTATGGTCTTTTTTACAAGGGGAAATATTTCGTGGCGCTCCAATCCACAGATTCGAACGCCACAACCTTAAAGCTATTGGCTCAGCAGATAGCTTGTCGAATTTCTGACGATTCAGCCCCGCCTAAAGAGATTGCGTATTTTCCAAAAAGCGGACTGAAGCCATCTACAATAGAATACTTTCCCCACGGGCTTCTAGGCCATCAGTTTTTGGGAAGAGGCTACAAAGCATCCTACCTGGAGAATGTCGATACAAAGACCGTCTCAAAGACTAAGTGACCGTCAGCAAATAAATGTTGCAACTTGTCGGTGCTTTTACTATAGACCGTCCGTATGAGTGAATGTACTTATATCAAGAAAAGGTTTGATCTGCTAGTTGGAATTGTAGATGAAAGGGTAAGACGTCTGTTGGTAGCTGCTGAAGCTGAATGTTTAGGATATGGCGGCATATCAGTGGTCAGTCGAGAGACAGGCGTTTCGCGGCGAGCAATTGCTGACGGTATAAAAGAACTGAGACAACCTGCAAATCTTCCCATAGGGAGAATTCGCAGAGGGGGAGCAGGCCGGAAGAAGACAATAGAAAAGGACCCTACTCTCAAGAAGGATTTGGAACTACTGATAGAACCGGCCACCTGTGGAGATCCGGAATCGCCACTGAAGTGGACGTGCAAGAGTGTCAGGAAATTAACGGATGAACTCCAAAAGGTGGGCCACAGGACAAATCGCAGTACGGTTGCCGAACTTCTCCACGAAATGGGGTATAGTCTTCAGGCAAACAAGAAGACCATAGAAGGGACATCACACCCGGACCGGAATGCTCAATTTGAGCACATTAACTTAAAAGCCAAGGCGTATCTCGATGAGAAGCAACCCGTCATATCAGTAGACACAAAGAAAAAGGAATTGGTCGAGAGATTCAAGAACTCCGGACGAGGACTTCGGCCCAAGGGCAAGCCTGAGGAGGTACTCGTTCATGATTTCGTGATTCCCGAACTTGGGAAAGCAGCTCCATATGGTGTTTACGATATAGCGCAAAATTTAGGCTGGGTAAGCATCGGCATTGATCATGACACTTCTGCTTTCGCTGTGGAAACCATCCGTAGATGGTGGTATTCCATGGGGCAGCCCGCTTATCCCAATGCGACCAAACTACTGATAACTGCTGATTCCGGGGGCAGCAACGGGTCCAGAGTTAAATTGTGGAAATTGGAGCTTCACACACTGGCGGACGAAACCAGACTTGAAATATCAGTTTGCCATCTGCCACCAGGAACAAGCAAGTGGAACAAAATCGAGCACAGGCTCTTCTCTTTCATCAGCAAGAACTGGAGAGGAAAGCCCCTCATAAGTCATGAAGTGATTGTGAGCTTAATCGCCCACACTACGACGAAAAATGGTCTCAAAGTGCGATGTGAAGTCGATACGAACTCCTATCCGAAAGGGATAAAAGTCTCGGATCAAGATCCGGCGAAAATCCTCCTATTAAGAAGTGACTTCCATGGGGATTGGAACTATACGATCCAGCCGCGGACTCTTTCAAATGATACGAATAATTCCTGACAGTCACTAATGGGGAGTGCCGGGATTTTAATCTCTTCTTGTCGATTTTTGAAAATTCCCAGGAAGCCATGAATGCCCTGAGACTCTTCAAAGAGAGTTTGGCCAAGAAAGAGAGCGTATCCGGGGATATTTCGACGCGATTTGGACCCGATGCTGTGACCGGGAAAGATCCCTATCAGGGTAAAACTATTGTGACGCAGAGGGGACCTTATCTTGTGGGTGTCGTTGGTTTTGAAAACGACAGGGAGGCCGAGGAACGGCTGGCTGAATTGGTGAACGAAATAAGGTGACACCCCCCAAGGCTGAAGATAGGGACGCTTATTAGTCGAACATCTGCCCACTTTTCCTAGGTCGCTTCTTGTAACCGAGACATTATAGATTCCCTAATTAACTACTGCGGGACATCCATAGTGTGTTTTTAGATGGCCTTTACACCATTTACGGTTGTTTGCTTCTGACAAAAGATGTTATCGCCGTAAGCGCAGCGACGACAGCTCCAGCTATATAGGCGTAACGTAACCCACGAATAAACAGGAATCCCTCTTCATAATTAAGAGAATGCTTTTCAAGCACACTGTCGGAGACGAACAGGTGAAGAACTAACCCTGCTAACGCTATTCCCATAATCATTCCGAGATTGCGGACAGTGGCGACTATCGCCGACGCAACCCCAGCGTTCGCCTGGGGGACAACACCCATCGCGGCGCTTGTGTTTGGAGATTGGAAGATTCCAGTTCCGATCCCGAACAACCCCAACCTTAAAGCCACATCAAAAGGCGTGGCGGAAGACGACAACAAGCTCATTAAAATTAAGGTTACACAACTAACTGAACCACCGACGCATGAAAGCAATCGAGTCCCAGGTCTGTCAGAAAGCGCCCCGCTAATAGGGGCAATCACAATTACAGCCACGGGGAAAGCGGTCATAACCTTTCCTACGGCGCCAGGGTCGCAATGTAAAGCGCGTTGAAGAAAAAACGGGGTTAGAAAGACCATCACGAATTGGGACACAAAGTTGAAAAAGGAACTTAGACAGGCGAAAGAGAAAGTAGCCGATTGGAATAGACTTAGATTTAACATAGGATCAGATGTTCTAGATTCTAAAATGAAGAACACGGGTCCGCTGATCAAAGCGGCTACAAGGGCCATCACAGCGCCTTTGGTAATTCCAACGCTCTGTAGTTGGTTGATCATCATGATTATTGAAAACAAAAAAACAAATGCTGTGATGGCACCCCAAAAATCCATCTTACCCCGTTTTACCTTGAACTGGGGGATCACTTTATATCCAATGACTAGAGCGATTAGGCCAATTGGAATGTTAATGAGGAAGGTGAAACGCCAACCAAACAGACTTGTCAGAAAACCACCAAATGAAGGTCCAAAGGCCAGGCCTGCTGAAATAGCGATAGCAAAAATTCCTAGGGCTCTACCTAGCTCGTTGGGTGGAAAACTTGCAGTAATAATGGCGAATGGAACTGCCATCATCATCCCCGCTGTGAGTCCCTGCACGGCCCGAGAAATAATCAGCCAGTGCATGGTTGGAGCAAGTCCACACAAGCCGATGAAATTACAAATCCTCCAAGCCCGAACATGAACACCTTTTTGTAACCTATAATGTCGCCAAGTCGACCGTAAAAAAGTAATAAGCTACTAACTGTTAAAAGGTATGTGAGAGGGATCCATTGCGCTGTAGATATGTCAGTTGGAAATACCTCAGTCGAAGTAGGAAGAATAACGTTGACCATGCTGGCGTCAATTGGGACCATTATCATTCCAGACATTGGTGAAATCAAAATGGCGTATTTTTTCTCCAAACGGTCTTCTGTTGGGTTAATCTGGAGTGTTATTGAAAACTAAAAAGAACTGAAGTTTCGCGTTTTTTGTTTCAAAATGCCGCATTACAAGCTTCACGGCCTCCTCCAAGACCGATCGGAGTCGCCTAGCCTTTCTCTCAAGAAGGTATACCGATTCTGAGGCTTGTCGTTCTTGACGGCAATCGCCATCGCTTTCTTGCTTCCGACAACGATAACCAGTCTCTTGCCTCTCGTGACGGCTGTATACAATAGATTGCGCTGCAACAGGACGTAATGTTGAGTCAACAGCGGTATCACAACGCACGGATACTCTGAACCCTGCGATTTATGAACCGAGACTGCATAAGCCAGCACAATCTCATCCAGGTCCGGATAACCATAAATTACGGCCCTTCCATCGAAGAGTATCGTGACTTCGTGGTTCACAGAATCAATCTTTGAAATTCGACCGATGTCGCCGTTGAATACATCCTTGTCGTAGTTGTTCCGGATCTGCATGACTTTGTCATTGACCCTGAAACTCCGACCACCCCGCATTATGCCGTCTTCTCTAGGATTAAGAACCTTCTGGAACTCTATATTTAGATTAGAAGTACCGACTGACCCCCGATTCATTGGGGTGAGGATCTGAACGTCGTCAACCGGATCAAATCCAAATGCTTTATGAATCCTGATGCAAACAAGCTTCAGGATAGTTTCGAGCGCTTCTTCCGGTTCAGCCTTTTCTATGAAATAGAAGTCGCGATTGGTATCCTGGGAATTGTCCAGATTTGGCATGACGCCACTGTTTATCAGATGCGCATTGACGATGATGTCGCTGTTTTGGGCCTGACGGAAAATCTCGGTGAGTTCCACAACCGGGACCGCCTTGGATCCCATGATGTCTTGCAGGACGTTCCCAGGCCCTACAGACGGCAGTTGATTGACGTCACCTATTAGGATCAATGTCGCATGGAGCGGCACGGCTTTTAAAAGGTGGTACATCAACACCGTGTCTATCATTGAGGATTCATCGACTATCAGCAGATCACACATTAATGGATGTTTCTCATCCCTTTGAAACCCTCCTTTGCGAGGACTGAATTCAAGCATTCGATGTATGGTCTTTGCTTCATGGCCGGTCGTTTCGCTCATTCTCTTAGCCGCCCTACCTGTAGGAGCAGCCAGGAGAATCTCAACTCGGAGCCGTTCGAAAATAGTCATGATGGCCTTGATTATAGTGGTCTTCCCTGTCCCGGGTCCGCCGGTAACGACCATGATCTTGCTATCAAGAGCCACCTTGACCGCTTCAACCTGGTTTGGGGCAAGGGACAGAGAAATCTCACGCTGTACCCATTGAATGGCCTTTTCCGTATCTACCTTCCTTCTGGAATATGGTGTCCTGAGAAGAGATCTCATCCTATAAGCGATACCTGTTTCACATGCGTAAAATGTTGAAAGGTAAACAGCCGAAGTCTCTTTAGTAGATTCTGTGTCTCGCTCCAGTAGGCTTTCGATCACTATCATTTTGTCCGAATACAGGCTTTCCAGAGCCAGCAATATCGGCTCCCGGTCAACCTTGAGGATTTCCATGCACTTTTCTATGAGAGACTCATAGGGGTAATAGACATGGCCCTCATCAGCCATCTGGCTCAGGACGAAGATGACTCCGGCCTGCACACGTACCGGGGAATCCTTTTGAAAGCCAAGATTCTCGGCGATGCTGTCTGCGGTAACAAACCCTATCCCAAAGATGTCCATAGCGAGACGATAGGGGTTCTCCTTGACCACTTCAATAGATTGGCTCCTGTATTGTTTATAAATCTTTGCGGCGTACCCTGCGCTGACGCCGTGTCCCTGTAAGAAAACCATGACCTCACGGATATTCTTCTGGTCCTCCCAGGCTTTACGAATCATACCCAAACGTTTTTCGCCAATGCCTTCAACCTCACAGAGACGATCCGTCGTCTCGTCGATGACGACGAGCGTCTCTTCACCGAACAGTTTTACTATCCTTTTGGCCATAACAGGCCCAATTCCCTTGACGAGCCCGGAACCAAGATATTTTTCTATTCCAGTGACCGTAGCTGGAACCAGTGTCTTGTATTGAACGACCTTAAACTGTTCTCCAAATTGAGGATGATTAATCCATTCACCGGTCGCTTTGATGATCTGGCCTGCCATAGGGGCCATGAGATTGCCAGCCAACGTGACAAGCTCGCGATATCCTGGAACCTTGAGGCGAAGAATAGTGAATCCGTTTTCCTCATCATGGAACGTGACCCGCTCTATCTGACCTTGAATATTTGAAACCATCAAATGGAATCCTCAGACGGGAATGTGAAACCACAAACAGGAAACATTTACAATAAAAGTTGAGTCGGGGACCATGCGCAGTATAATACCAAAAACAGACTCAATTCCACCGTGACGAAGAATTTAGCGCAAACCGACTGCAGGAGTAGAAGTCTTCTCTTGACACGCAATACGCCCGTGGCTTATATAGCCGAAACTCATATTGTTGACGAGACAAAATCACTATTGCTAGGGAGGCATGAACATGACAAAGGCTGAATTTGTGGACAAACTTGCAGAGAAAGGCAAGATAACCAAGAAACTGGCTACGGAAGCCATAGAAAAGGTTTTTTCAACTATTGGTGAAGCTCTGGTGAATGGCGATGAAATCTCCGTCCCGGGTTTTGGAAAATTCTCTGTTGTCGTTAGAAAAGCGCGATCCGGCTTAAACCCACGCACCAAGGCAAAACTGAACATCCCGGAAACCAAAGCTGCAAAGTTTACCGCCGCAAAGGCCCTTAAAGAATCTATAAAATGATTCCAGTTTTGAGACGTTTCTGGTGAGACGTGGTGGTCGCTGAGCTTATGCTTTGAAGAATATTCCTAAAATTTTGCCTTGACATGTGTCAATGCTCCAGATAGTTCGTCGCTTATGGGGTATCTCACTCCAAAAGAGTGTGGTCCTCGGCTCTAGCGTATAACCCCGGCTAGGGTTTTTTTGGGCTAATGAATCATGAGGAATGATCTTTAGAACCTCATGAAACAGCCTCTGAGACTGTAGCAACGTGATAATAATCACGTAACCTGTACCCATCAGCACAGAATCAGAGGCTGTCCTACAATCTATCCATCGCAAGCCAGAAGACAAAACAACCTTGATAATGATGTGACAGGACAGCTCGGAATTATCTTGAGTTTCAATATCGGGGTTGATACTTTGGAGATGGTGTTTACGCCGTTGGTTTTATTTGTGGGTAATTTTCTGGGAGACAGTTACTTTCTCAGCCTTGGTCGTTCTAGCGGTCAGGGTTTTATTTTATGGTAGAAAATTCATCAAGATCCTGGATTCCCACAGGAATAGGGTCAACCAGTAAACGACCAGATAGCGTTTTGCGGGAAGATTTCTTGGCCCTTTCCAGAATGAATGCCAGTGAGCCCGTCTGATGTGGGGCAGGGGAGTAGCGTGCGTTCCACCCAAGGACTGCCGCTCAGCTTTTTCTTCCGCGGCTCGTAAGGCCTCTCCAAGCTTGTAACCAACGTGCCATATCGAAGGCTGATTTGGTGGAAAATGCCGTAATCCCCTTTTGGTCTTCTTGGGTTCAGGTCTCGCCGAATAGGGACTGTTACCGTCAGTTCGTTCAATGTCCGCTCCGGTCGAGCATAAATAAAGAGTTATTGAAACAAGAGGCTCTATCAGTTGAATAGTTTCTGGCGACGGGTCAGGGGATACTGTCTTTCTTGACTTGGGCGGTTGCCGTTGAGCTTCTTGAAAGGTGGCCCTCAAGGACGCTTCTAGTCCCCCCTGAATCAGATGCACAATAAAAATGAGGAATCCTCCGTTGGTGTCAGCCAGTAACCGCAACTCAGGCTTTCCGCCGTTCTGGTCATCTTCAAGATGAACAAAAAAACCAAATAGTAACATCCCCCCGATCGTTATTCCCTTTGGAACTTCGATATAAACACACCATTGCGGTAACCGGAAGAGGATCTCAACGGGTAAAAGTCGCCCTTGACCGGAGTTTCCCAAACTCTTTTAAATTATGTCCTGGTCAAAACGATAAATTCCCTGAGTGACTCTCCAAGCCGCTAGCGCCCCGATTCTCGAAACCTCGATCATCCTTTCCAGGGGCAAACGTTGTCGCCAACGCCGGACGCTATCGAATACGCGGCAGCCAAAGGCAAGAAGCACCAGTCAGCCCATATAGGGAGCGATTTTCGCCATTCGCCGCGGAAATCATCAACCTGTTTCCAGATACCTGGATAGTCGTCTGAAAGTTTTTTCAACAACATGCAGGGGCGAGGATCGTTCATGATGACGTTTTCAGTCACTATCAATTCATATCGAACAGAAATTATTACACTCGATTAGTCACGATCACCTGATTCTTCACGGATTAAATTCCCGTTTCCGTTAACAAGTTAGACGTCACTGATCCGCCACTAAGTATATCTTTAGGCTCGGGACAGAAACTGACTTTCTAAAAATTAACCTTGTCCATCCATTTCAAACCGAGAATTTTCCGAGCCTCGTCAGGAGTCGCGGGTTCTATTCCAAGCTCCTTTGCAATCCTGACGATCTTGGCTACTTGCTCGGCGTTGCTCTTGGCCATGACTCCTTTATCAAGATAGAGATTGTCTTCCAGTCCGACACGGACATTGCCTCCAATAAGTAGTGACTGGGTGCAAAGAGGAAACTGGTGTCGTCCCGCCACACAGACGGAAAATTCAAAATCGCCAATGAGCTTTTTGGCGTAATCTACAAGAAAGAGTAGGTTTTCGGAACTAGGGGTAATTCCACCGAGAACTCCCATAACAAACTGGATATAAACCGGTTTTTTCACGTAACCCTTCTTAATCATGAAAGCGACATTGTTGATCATGCCGGCGTCATAGATTTCAAATTCTGGTTTTGTATTGACCTCGTCGAATATGCGAGCAAATTCTCTCATGGATTTAAATGTGTTAGGGAAAATAAAATCTTCCGTCATGGCCAGGTACTGACTTTCCCAGTCAAACTTGAATTCATTATACCGGTCTAGCGCGTGAAAAAGAGCGAAGTTGATGGAACCAGCATTAAAAGAACCCAGTTCGGGTTTGAATATGGAAATAGGCATTAATCGCTGCTCAGGAGAGGCCCCGAGTCCGCCGCCGCTCGTAATGCAAATGATCATGTTGCATTTATCTTTCACGCGGGTAACTGTTTCTCTAAATAGCTGGATGTCTGAAGTTGGTCGACCTGTTTCGGGATCGCGAACATGGATATGACAGACCGCAGCCCCTGCCTCATAAGCCCGGACAGCTTCCTTGGCAATTTCCTGGGGAGTTATTGGTAAATATGGTGTCATGCCGGGAGTGTGAATGGCACCGCTTATCGCAGCCGTGATAACCGCCTTCTCTTTCATTTCCAATCTCCCTTATTCAAATATCTTTATGATTCCCGTCAGCAAGATCATTTCTGTAAAATCAAAAGCGCGGTCGTCTACGAGCAAATGCAAATGGTTCAATGGCTAACGCCCAAATAATGTCTCTGAAAATTAAAGCGCCTGATTCTTTTAACATGTCTATACACAATATCGTGACAGACTCTTCTATTAAGCCCTAGAATGGCTATCTCGGCCAACACATTGGGTTCAAACACATCTAATTTCGGGAATCCAATTTATGAGCGTGTAAAAAGAAAACAGATTTCCCGGGTCGCAAACGGATTTATTCGAAAATTCTTGAACCATCTCGCAGCCTAATGTTTCCTGGGAAACGCTTGTCCTAAAATCTCAGTGACTTTCGGTATGATTTTGTTTTGGAAGAAGCCTACGATTCCATCGCGAAATCCAAATACGGCTATCATAAAAATGAGACCCATGAAAAGACTCCATGCGTCTGTATAGTTGCTGATAGTGTCTCGCAGCAGAATGATTGATACAGCCCCTATCACTGGCCCAAACAACGTAGCCATTCCGCCTGTAATGTTCATGACCACCACTTCACCTGAAGTGGTCCAATGCAACGAGCCGAGAGGAACCATGTTTAACATCAATGCGTAAAGGCCTCCCGCCAATCCTGCAAAACAGCCAGATATCACGAAAGCGACGAGCCTGAATCTGTCTACATTGTAGCCGACGCTCATCGCTCTGTTACGGTTTTCCCGGATCGCCTGGAGCGCTTTCCCCAGGGGGGAATAAACAACCCTGACAATGACAAACATTGAAACGATTACCAGCGCTAGGATGAAATAGTAAAGATTAATTTCTGGATGGAGGTCTATTGGTCCAATATTAGGTCTGGGAACCCCCTGTAATCCATCGTCACCCCCAGTCAGGCCTGTCCACTTGAAGGCTATGAAGTAAAACATCTGCGCAAAGGCCAAAGTTACCATTGTGAAGTAGATCCCCCGCCTCCGGATGCTTGCATACCCGACGAACGCCGCCGCCACACTGCTTACGGTGACGGCGCCCAGTAGGGCTACAGGAATTGAAGGAAAGACCCTGATTAGTATGATTCCTGTGGTGTATGCTCCTATGCCAAAAAAGGCCGCATGACCGAAAGAAAGCATGCCTCCGTATCCCAAGACCAAGTCATAAGACATGGCCAAAAGGGCGAATATCAAAATTTCGCTTGCCAATGCCACGTAAGGCGCGACTAAGGGAAACATCAGCGCCAGAGCAAAAAAGGACGTTAGCATTGCGAGTTGAGGTCGAGACATGGGTATTACTCGTGAAAGGCTTCTCGGCCGAACAATCCCCTCGGCCGGACAAGAAGAAAAGCCGCCATGAAAAGGTAAATGAGGGTGTTGGCCATCGGCGGCCAGACCATGACCCCAATTGCTATGATTTGCCCTACAATTAATCCGCCTACAACAGACCCACCAAGGCTGCCCATACCTCCAATCACTACAACTACAAAACAGTCCACAAGAAGATCCATTCCCATCAGCGGACGGACATTCTGAATAGGCGCAGCCAAAACTCCTGCCAGACCAGCTAGGCCAGTCCCCAGGCCTACGACTAAAGTCATTGTTTTGGATATGTTGATTCCTAGAGCTTCGAGCATTTTAGGGTTGTCTGTCCCCGCTCGAATGATACAACCCAGCTTGGTCTTGGCAAGAAACAGCCACACTGCGCAAGCCGCCAAAGATGTCACCGCGATTAGAAAAAGGCGATAGCTGGGATAGTACATGAACCCTAGATTTACCATGCCGGTAAGTGACTGCGGTGTGCTGAAAGGCACCCCCATGCTCCCAAACACAAGCCTTACGGCGTCTTGCAGCACCAGCATCAGGCCAAACGTGAGCAACATTATATAAAGAGGAGGGAGGTTGTACAGGCGCCTGAACAGAACCATCTCACAAAAGGCGCCAAATATTGCCATTAGTAAAGGAACGCACACCAAAGCTAACCAAAAATCGGGAATAACATATGCTGTAATCGTGTAGGCGGCGTAAGCCCCCAGCATAAAAAATGCGCCGTGAGCAAAATTTATTATCCCCAGCATCCCGAAAATAATCGACAGTCCCAACGCCAAAAGCACGTAGAGAGATCCAAGAATTAGGCCATTAAAAAGCTGCATTAGGACTAATTGCAGGTTCATCGAAGAAATCTTTCTGCTCGGCCAAGGCGGGGACGCCTGGTCAAAACAAGCATCTCCCTCCATGTGATGCATTTATTCAGATTTGTCCATCTTGCACCCGGTCTCTTTGGGATCTTGGTAGGCCTTGTCAGGTGGAACTACTCCTACTACTTCAAAAAAATCCCAGTCTTCTTTGACCTGACCAGGCAGCTTTGCTTTTAAAATGTAGGCGTTACCGACCTCCATATGGTCTTCCGCCCGTATCTTTCCGGGGTTTGCCAATAGGTCACGGAATTCATGTCCTTCTAAAGCCGTGACAACCGGCAGAGCATCCTTCGTCTTAGCTCGCTCCACAGCTTTGAGATACTGCGTAACAGCACTGTAGGTTGCGGCGTTCATCCAGTTCGGTGGTTTGTTGAATTGCTTTTTCCACTTTTCAACAAATTCTTTGGAACCTGGATTGTCACTCTTCCAGTACCAGGCTCCTGTCACATAGTCACCCGCAAATACATCGCCTGATGCTTTTATGTCCTCGATAAACATAAGAGCATGGATAATTTTTACTTTGTTTTTCAGCCCAAATTCGTTCGCTTGCTTTGTAGAATTTACAGCGTCTTTGCCAGCATTCAGCAAGACCAGGACATCCGGCTTTGCGTTCATCGCCTTTAAAATGTACGGACTAAAGTCTGACGTGCCCAAAGCGACCATTTCATTACCTAGAAGAGTGCCTCCCTTAGCTTTCAGAGCCTCGGAGAAGTGGTGAAGGAGATCATGACCCCACGCATAATCTGCCGTGATCGTGTACCATTTTTTACCTAAATTCTCCGCAGCCCACAGTCCAACCGCAGTAGCCAGCATATAATCGTTGTACGCCCATTTAAAAGTGTAACGGTTGCAATCCGGGCCTGTTAGCCGGGTGGTCCCAGAGCCTACATTAATATACAGTTTCTTGTGGATTTTGGCCTGATTGGCTACGGCAAGACCCGCAGCGCTGTTAGGACAATCAAATATTACGTCTACCTGCTCCTTTTCATACAATTCTTTGGCCTTTTGATTGGCTACGTCCGGCTTACACATATGGTCGCGGTAAACGAATTCAATTGGTTCGCCCAAAACCTTGCCGCCAAAATCAGCGATGGCCATTTTAGCGGCTTCGACATTTGCGCCGGTGATACCAGCATAAGGACCAGACATATCGGTAAGCACCGATATTTTTAAAGGCTCCGCAAGGGCTGAAGCGCTGAACAGTGATAACAAAGCAATCAACAGCAAGCATGCTGTCAATATCGCGTAACATTTCCTTTCCATGAGCCTACCTCCTAATCACGTATTTAATGTTGATCAGGACGCTTGAGCCGCAGTATCGCCAAGCGCCGTTATACCCCCAAATACTGTGACTTGATTTGGTCATCGGCCTTGAATTCCATATTGGTCCCACCATAAACGATCCTGCCGTTGTAAATGATGAAATGATAGTCGGCGACCTCCTCAGCAAATCTACTGTTCTGCTCCACTAAAAGTATTGAAATTCCTTCTTTTTTTAGCTCCAGAACAATTTGAGCAATCTCACGAATTAACATCGGCGCTAGTCCTTCTGTCGGCTCATCCAGAATAATAAGCTTCACGTTCATGGTTAAGATTCTAGCGATCACTAGCATTTGTTGCTCGCCACCAGACAACTGAGAGCCTCTATGAAAACCTCTGGACTTAAGAATTGGGAAAAAAGAATATATCTTGTCGATGCTCCAGAGACCTGCTCCATCTTTGGCCATCGGAAGTGTCAAATTTTCGTAGACAGAAAGGCTCGGGAAAACGGCTCTTTCTTCAGGAACGTAACCTATACCCATTTGGGCTATCCGATACGGTTTCTTGTTTGTGATCTCTTCGGCATTGAATTTTATAAAACCCTTGGTGACTGGGACCAGCCCCATAATTGTTCGAAGGGTTGTCGTCTTTCCGGCTCCATTCCTTCCAAGGATAGTAGCCACTTGTCCTTCTTCAACCCTGAATGTGATTCCTTTCAGTATGTGACTTCCACCATAATATGAATGCACATCCTCAAGTTCGAGCAAGTCAGTACCCTCCTAAATATGCTTCCTGAACCTCTTGGTTCCCTTGAATTTCTTCAGGCGTTCCCTCAGCGAGTAGCAAACCTTGGTACAGCACGGCAATCCTGTCCGAAATGTTAAGCACCATGTCTATGTTGTGTTCTATCAGGAGTATGGGTATTAACTTGGCTATTTCCGCAATAAGTTTGAGAATGACGGCGGTATCTTCGGCGCTCATACCTGACGTAGGCTCGTCCAAGAGAAGGACTTGTGGCTCAGTGGCCAAAGAAATGCCGATGTCCAAACAGCGTTGTAGGCCATACGGAAGATTTTTTGCAGGAGAATCTGCCCAGTCATCCAGGCCCATTTGGCTGAGAATTTGTCGTGCGGCAAATTCTACACCGGGAAGCTTCTCGCATGATATGAAAAAATTGTATAGCGACTTCGACCTTGATTGACAGGCGACCCGAACATTTTCATATACAGACAGATTGGGGAATATACTGGTAATCTGGAACGATCTCCCAACTCCCATTTGGGAAATCTCATAAGGCGCAAGTCCCGTAATTTCTTTACCACGGAAGAGAATTCTGCCTTTGTCCGGGACCAGAAATCCGGCAAGCAAATTGAAAAAGCTAGTCTTTCCTGCTCCGTTGGGACCAATAATTGTCGTTATCCCGTGACTGACACACAGCGATACCCCGCTGACCGCCGTTAAAGCGCCAAAATGCTTCGTGATGGCTCTGGCTTCGAGGATGAGCATCTCTGAAGTGTGAACTGTCATGAATAATCCAGATTCATCGGGGCCAGCTTCCCCTTTTTCTTCAACTTGGAAACTGTTACGGGCAGGAACGGCTCAGGCTAATCCCTCCCAAAAGAGAACATAATCGCAGAACATCCGTCGATTTAATCAAAGAACGTTGTTCAATCTCGTTGCAAGTTCCTGGAAAAACTTGAGTGATTCCGGATTCATCATAGAATCTACATTTACTGCTTTGTCTGACGGCGTACCCGAAAGAATCTTCTTCACCGGAACTTCCAGTCTCTTTGAGTTAAGGGTCTTGGGGATAGATAGCACCGCATAGATTTCGTCGGGAACGTGCCTGGGAGAAAGGGCATTCCGAATAGCGTTCCGGATTTTATCTTTTAATGCGTCGGTAAAATCAACTCCTTCCTTGAGCACAACAAAAAGCGGCATCATGTAGCGTCCCTTGGAATCCTCAAATCCCACGATTAGGCTTTCCGTGATCTCTGGAAGCTCGTCCACAACGCCATATATTTCACTACTCCCCATCCTTACGCCCATTCGCTTAAGGGTAGAATCTGATCGGCCAGCGATGACAGCGCTGCCACGACTTGTAATCTTTACCCAATCACCGTGCCTCCAAACTCCGGGAAAAACCTCAAAGTAGCTTTCAATGTAGCGCTTGTTTTCTGGATCGTTCCAAAGATAAATAGGTAGAGACGGCATTGGTTCGGTAATGACCAGTTCGCCAACTTCGTCCACTACCGGATGGCCGTTTTCGTCGTAGGCCTCAGCTTTGACACCGAGACATCTACACTGGAGTTCCCCGGCTCTGACAGGAAGTAGCGGGCACGACCCCAGGAATCCAGTGCAAGGGTCAGTTCCTCCGCTGACTGAGGCGAGCAGCAGATCATCCTTAACGGAGTCATATACCCACTTGAATCCGGCGGGAGACAACGGTGAACCGGTTGAGCCCACGACTCTTAGCGCAGAGAGATCTCTGGTTTTTCCAGGCGTTAACTTTTGACTCATGCAGCCCATAATAAAAGCTGCGCTCGCTCCGAACGCTGTAACTCGAGCTTTTTCCGCAAGGTCCCACAGCACATTCATGTCAGGGTAACTGGGACTACCATCGTAGATTACAGAGGTTGATCCCAGTAAAAGCCCGCCCTGCATAATGTTCCACATTACCCATCCCGTGGTGCTAAACCAAAAAAAAGAATCTCTCGCTCTTACATCTAGATGTAATCCAGTGAATTTGAGGAACTCGATTAGGATTCCTCCTTGGCTGTGGACGAGGGGCTTCGGTAGTCCAGTAGTTCCCGATGAGTAAACAATCCACATGGGGTGGTTAAAATCAACCTGTCCGTAAGTGAGCGGGCCAGTCTCTTTAGCGACATCATTCCACATGAGCACATTTTTAACTTCGTAAGAAGCATTTGATGGGTAAAGATACGGGACGAGTATAGTGTGTTTCAGTGTCGGCAGTGACCCTTGCAAAGTGGCGACGGTGCGCTGGCAGTCGAACTTTTTGCCGCCATACTGATAGCCATCAACAGCAAAAAGTATTTTTGGTTCTATCTGACGAAACCGGTCTGTAACACTTCTGAATCCAAAGTCAGGCGAACAGCTAGACCACACTGCTCCAATACTGGCGCACGCAAGAAAGGCAATGATTGTCTCAGGTATGTTGGGCAGGTAGGCTACAACCCTGTCTCCACATTTCACACCTATATTACGTAGAGCGGTCGCCACTGAGGCTACTTTCTGGGAAAGCTCGCTCCAAGAAATTTCCGTTAATGGCCGGATTTCAGATTGAAATTTCAATGCAGGGGTCTCTAACTTGGCCCAACGGAACACATGCTCAGCGTAATTCAATTTAGCGCCCACAAACCATTTAGCGCCAGGCATTTTCCGCTCGGAAAGCACCTGACGATATGGTTGTGAAGCCTTGATTGTGTAGAATTGCCAAATAGATACCCAAAAATCTTCCAAGTTTGTTACAGACCATTTCCAAAGATCCTCGTATGAATCAAAGCTCAGTTTTTTATGATTCAGAAGAAACTCAAGGAACTGGGTGATATTGGCTTTGTTTTTGAATTCCTGTGACGGGTCCCATAGGAGATCGCCCTCTGTCAATTTTGTGAAGTCCATTGATGTTCACTCCCTGTAAGATCTATTATCTCTATGATCTGACCGAGAATTTGACGACTTCCTCATTGATTGGGAATTATTGCGCTTGTTGCAACCAGGAGCGACGTGTCTTCGGTATAAACTTCCCGAAAATTTTTACTCAATGTTTTGCTTCTATTTTGCTCAAAACGCCATTCACGCCAATTTGGAATTTCAAGGCAATTTCAGATTCTCTATTTGTGCACGAAACAGTAGTATAAAATGGGCATTAGTGTCTAGCTAAAAAAGCTTTTAACATTAGCCAGAAACGTCCGTGAACTTCCCGTGTTCACATTCACAATTCCTCCGGTCGCCGGATGGAAGATTAAGTGAAAAGAAGTCAAAGGTTGGTTGGCCTGCTCAATAGATTTGAATCCTCAGACCAAACAAAACTCAACATCCAGGAAACCAAAGCTGCAAAGTTTACCGCCGCAAAGGCCCTTAAAGAATCTATGAAATGATGCTAGTTTTGAGACGTTTCTGGTGAGAAGTGGTGGTCGCTGAGCTTATGCTTTGAAAAATATGGATCTTCGCGTAAGTGCGTATCTAGTTGAAAAATGAAAACGGACATGATTTCTGCCTTCTTGGATTTGAAAAAGATATGGGAAGGCGAGGAAGTCATGTCCACAAGCATACTTTATCACTGTTTTGGAATTACGGTACGAGGAATACGTCACATTCATTCCCATTTCGAGAACGGCCGGACGATATTCCGAATCGGCCAAGATCCTACTACTCTTACATGCTCGATATGCGGGAGTCGGAGAGTCATCAAGAAGGGAAAAGTGTTTAGGAGGTTCATGACTCTTCCCATTGGCCTGAGGCCTACTATTATCGAGTTTCCGATTCAACGGGTGTTCTGTCTGGACTGTAGTGTCACGCGACAGGTAAAGATTGGTTTTGCTGAAGGCAATCGCAGATACACCAAGCGCTTCGAGTGTTATGTCTTGGATCTGTGCAAACATATGACCATGAGCGACGTGGCTCATCATTTGGGAATCAGTTGGCATCCAGTCAAAGATATTCAGAAAAGATATCTTCAGCGCAAGTTCTCCAGCCCTTCATTGTGCGACTTGCAGAGAATCGCCGTGGATGAGATCAGCGTTGGTCACGGACATCGCTATCTGACGGTGGTCCTGAATCTGGACAATGGGGCGGTTGTCTTCGTTGACGATGGCAAGGGAGCCGATGCTTTGGAACCGTTCTGGAGAAAACTCAAAGCCTCCAGAGCCCACATTCAGGCGGTGGCTATGGACATGTCCCAGGCATACATATCTGCGGTGACAAGACATCTTCCCAACTCGACCATTGTGTTCGATCACTTCCACGTGATCAAGCTTTTCAACGAGAAACTCACCGAGTTGAGACGCGAAATCTATAGAGAAGCTACTGACCTGCTTCATAAAGAAGTCCTAAAGGGAACTCGATGGTTGCTTCTAAAAGACCCCGAAAACCTCAGTGATAAAAGAAACGAAAGAGCCCGACTGGAAGAGGCGTTGAGCATAAACAAACCCTTGGCGACGGCATATTACATGAAGGAAGATCTCAGACTTCTTTGGTCTCAGCCAGACAAAGCCACAGCGGAAAATCACTTGCATGACTGGATCGACCGGGCCGAGGCCTCGGGTATCAAAATGCTCAAGGACTTTGCCAATACTCTACGAACTCATCGCCGTGGAATAATCGCCTACTATGACCACAACATATCAACTGGTCCACTCGAAGGGACAAACAATAAGATCAAGACGCTTCAACGACAGGCATACGGATTTAGAGACAGGGCCTTTTTCATGCTTCGTATCTATGCGCTTCACACTACAAGATACGAATTGATAGGTTGATATACCAAATACGCAGTTTCGCGAAGAGCCAGAAAAGTCAACCCCCGCGTGGACAAGACACTTAACTCAAGAAATGATCGAGCATGTCTTCCAAATAAATCAGTTCAGTCAGCCTCATACATAGGGCAGACACTTTGCTCATGTTTATTTTCCAGAATCAAATCCGCCACGGAGTGGTGTCCCTGTTCAGTTGCGAGGCTTAAAGCGGTAAATCCCTTCCTGGTCCTAGCGTTTACGTCCGCGCCCATTGAGAGTAGCAATTTCACGATATCTTGACGGCCATTCACCGCTGCGTAGATCAGAGGAGTTTGGCCATACTGATCTTTTGCGTTAACGTCTGCTCCTTTTCTCAAAAGAAATACAACAACCTCAAAGTGTCCACGATATGAGGCGGCCATCAAGGGTGTCCTCCCATATTTGCCTCGGACATTAATGTCAGCGCCTCTGTTCGTAAGGGGCTTCAAAGTTGCTATTTGGCCGTTTAAGGCAGCGAGCCCAAGAGCGGTCTTACCTTCAGAATCATGTACGTTCGGAGGGATCCCTTTATTAAGGATTGATATTACTTGAGAGGTCTTTCCGGATGCCGCCGCTTTGGTAAGCTGTGAATAAGGGTTCTCCGAAACTCCAAAACTAGCCCAAAACAGTCCGCAAGCCAACAACACAACAACTATAGACACAATTTTTCTTAACTCTTTCAACTTATCTACACTCCAGATTTTGTTCAATTCGGGTCTTAAAGACAGTTTCCATATTCCGCCTAAAAAAAATAACGATGTTCTGGAGATGAGTTTGCAGAATATGTGCCATGAATGTCGTGGTGGTCAGAGAGACCCACATGAGGCATTATCTGACCATTAGTCGGAAGTTTAGTTCTTAGAAAAAGCTTCGGAAATGTCGTGTATGGCTACATATAGGTACGGCGCAAGGAGCGTTGTGGATTTATTGAAGAATAAAAATAAAACAAAGCGCCGCACTCCTGTCCACATGCCTGCCCTTGTGAAACGCAATGATGGTTTTTGCAAAGCGCAAGGTGTTTCCTCGCCAGCGCTGTAGCGCTTACCATCAATAACCAATGATACCCAAGACTTCCGTGTTTGGCACTTAAATTGCTGTCATCATAGTTAGTCAGGACTAGAGGGTCATTAAACTCTGTCAAAGCTGTTTACCGAATCCTCGAGTCACTTTCCCGGACTTCTGACCCGGGGAAAGGATGTGAACTATGTACGAAGAGATCGTAGGCCTTATAGCAGTGATGCTTATAGTGTATTTGTTCATCATGGTCCTCAAGCCGGAAAAGAAGTTCGATAGACTATTTAAGAAGGATTCTAAAACTCTGGCGACTCATAATGGGTTCGAGACATCCATCGGCTCCAATGAACATAGAGGATTTTCCCCATCCAACCACCATTCCGGAACCGTACGATCTGGAATGAATCAACGGAAACTCCGAGAGGAGAACTAAGAATGAAGAAGTTAGAAGTCATCATCAAAGCTTCTAAACTGGCCGACGTAAAAGACGCCGTTCACTCAATCGGCGTCCAAGGTATGACAGTAACTGAAGTTAAGGGTTTAGGTCGGCAAGAAGGACACAATGAGATTTATCGAGGGCTGGAATACGTTGTGGACTTCGTACCGCAAATAAAAATAGAGATGGTAGTACAATCGTCTATTGTTGACCAGTTGATAGAAAAGGTCATATCAGCGACTGGGACCGGCACCATAGGGGATGGAAAGATATTTGTTCTCCCGGTTGAAACAGCCGTAAGGATCAGAACCGGGGAAAGAGAGTTCGACAGACTATTTCAGAAGGATTCAAGCGATGATGCCTATCGATTTTATGGGGGTGGGGAGAAGACCTATGACAAGCCAGCGCTTTCAGACTCCCAGGCGGAAGGACTGACGTGTCTCCTTCTCAAGGTGGACCGTCGGCGGAGAACATTGCCTTACAACGTGATCGTTCCCCTTTCTGTTTCCTAGAGAGTTATCACGTGAGGAAACTTTTAAGACAACGGAGTAAGTAATGAAAAGGGAAGACCAGGAAAAATACTCAGTACTAATTAGAAGTGACTATTCCCAGGCATTAAGGCAACTGAGCAACAACCGATTCGACCGAGACAGACTCATTAAGGAAGCAATTGAGAACTTCCTAGAAAATTACACAGTTGAACAGAGAGAAGAGGAAATTCACAGAGAGGAATCCGAAGTTAGAATAGAGTCTGTCTCACAGGCTCAGTCATCTTATCGCATGTTTTCTGAGTCTATCCATCTGCCAAATGATTTGGTAGAACGCGTCACCCTATCTTATCCTTCGCTGAACACTGTTTTGAATTCCGCACTAAGAGTCTACCTGCAGCTAAAAGCTGTTTTAGATAGATACAGACACCACATTAGCGCATTCAAAGAAAATACGAAGAGTCAGCTGGATTACGGGTGGGATGGTGTTAATTTTCACATTCGATGGACGGAAAAGCGGTGATTTTCTCATAACATATTGACCTGAAGGAGAGAGATGTCAGAACAGGAGACACGGATTTATAGTTCGTTGGTCGAATCCGCTGCAATTTAATCTGAAATAGACCTTCCAGATATAATTGGACGCCCTTGTCGGACCGAGTGGCGAGGTGATTGTAAAGCTGAGAATCGCTGAGGCGGATCAGGGAAAGTGTATCGTGCTGCTTCCGGTATCAGAGGGCGAGATGAATCTCAAGGCAATCGATACCAACCGCATGATCGAAACCCTAGGCGTCAAAGAACTCTCCGGTAAGCAATGACGGCGGAGATTGATCATATTGGGACGATTAGAAACCGGTAAGACTCGCGTGAATCCTGAAGTTATTTCATCCCAGGACTTAGTTTTCGAGTTTGTAGAACCTTTTCGACGGGCCGTCCTGTACGAAGGGATATCATTCAAGGTCAAGGTGCCTGATGAACATACCTAACGCTAATACTGGTCAATCATTGATAGCGCATATCTTCGGCGCCACGCTTTCAAACGCGCTAAAATACATGGACGCCGGGGGAGATGGTTACCGTGTCTGCAAGTGCTGGAGATGGTTTTGTGAGCTTTTCCGTGGCGGATACTGGAGGAGGGATCGCTGCAAGGCTTTTAAAATATATCCTGGAGCAATCTATTAGGATTCCGGGTCAAATAACCGAGAAAGGGCGGAGATCCTGTGGCGGGTACATTAGAATTGATTAAGCCATTGAATATCCTAGTTGTGGATGATGAATCAAATATCCGCCGGACACTTTCACTGTGTCTGGAATTCGCCGGACATGAAGTCACTGCGGTAAGCAATTCTAAAGACGCCCTGCTTGGCGTATCCCGGCGATCATTTGATTTGGCGTTTGTGGACTTGCGGTTAGGCGTTGACGATGGATTGGACTTGATCCAGCCTTTACTCGCCTCCTCACCTTGGCTGAAGATCGTCATAATCACCGCCTATTCCTCTATTGAGACTGCTATAGAGGCAATGCGTAGAGGGGCCGTCGATTATATTCCCAAGCCATTTACTCCCGCCCTCATCAGATTGGTGGTTGAGAAGGTAGCCAAGCTACGCTCACTCGAACAAAGTCTTTCATCTCTGCGGGAGGAACTTGATAGTTCCGGTCCTGAGATCGATTTCGCAAGCGCTAATCCGGAGATGCAGAGGGCTGTGAACTTAGTTCGCCAAGTGGCTCCTACTGAAGCTACAATTCTCATCCGAGGAGAGAGTGGAACCGGCAAGACGATCCTGGCTCGTCAGATTCACTATTGGAGCGATAGGGCGTCAAAACCCTTCGGCGTGATCTCTTGCCCGATGTTATCCTCGGAACTGATGGAAAGTGAATTGTTCGGTCACGTCAAAGGCGCGTTCACCGGGGCTATTAGAGACAACCCTGGCCGTATAACGGCTTGTGAAGGTGGGACACTTTTCCTTGACGAAATTGGTGAACTTCCTCTTTCGGTTCAACCCAAGCTTTTACGATTCCTACAGGATCGAGAATATGAGCATATGGGCGCTCATAAGACTAGAAAGGCCAACGTGCGAATAATATCCGCAAGCAACGTGGTTTTAGAACATGCGGTCAAGAGCGGCAGATTTAGGGAGGATTTATTTTATCGGCTGAATGTAATTCAGATAGAGATCCCACCTTTGAGAGAAAGATCTCAAGATATCGTCGCTCTTGCTGAAAAGTCTCTAGCTTTTTTCAGCCGTAAATACCACCGCCCTTTGAGTGGATTCACTGATGAAGCCATAGAGACACTTCAACAATATCCTTGGCCAGGCAATGTGCGGGAATTAAGGAATGTGGTAGAACGCGCCGCCATTCTTTGTTCCACGAGCAGAGTCGGGATAGATTATTTACCCAACAAGAGGATGTCGAGTGACGCCATTCCGCTGGTGGGTGATCCTATAAGCCTGAACAAAATAGAGGAAGAACATATCCGAAGAGTCCTAGCAAGTAGCAAATCCCTTCAGGAAGCAGCGGACATACTTGGCATAGATCAAGCTACACTTTGGCGTCGCAGAAAACGATACGGAATCTGAGCTTAGGCAAAGCAACAACCTGGATCAGAGCAAGGTGACGCCGGCCCTCTTGCAGAATGCAAGACTGAACAGGTTTTACCTATGCAAAAGGCAATCGCCGTAAGACGAAGAACGTTTTCAATATATTGAAATCATACCACATATATTACTACATTTTTTGGCGCCATGTTTGCTTAAGACAATTGGGAGAGGGATAATTGCAGTGATTCTCATAGCTATTCTGTATGTTACGCTCCTACGAGCGGAAAGATTCAAAGGAGGAACATTGTCACGGACTGTTTTTATAGGATTCAACTTACGTAAACGATCTCTTATCAAACGCTTAGGAGGATTTTCGTCATGAGTATTGGGGCTTGGCTAATAGCCACGTTTCTTTTGGGCATTGTAACAATGGGACTGATGTTCCTGTTCATGAAAGCTTGCGAGAAAATATAAAAGAAATGAGGGATATCAACAATGATCTATGTAACAGCGGCTGTAGCAGCCTTTTTGTTTGTTTATCTCGTCGTGGCGCTTGTACGACCGGAATGGTTCTGAGCAAGGTCACTATCGGAAACTGAGATACTGAAAGGAAATATAACAAATGTTTCTTCAAACATGGATTCTTCCTTTTGCGCTTTTAGCGACAGCGACATTGGTCGCGTTCCCTTTGAGTCGCTACATGGCGTGGATCATGGACGGAAAATACAGGCCTTTGCCCATCCTGGGCTGGTTTGAAAAACGCTTGGACAGCGGCCCACAAGACTGGAAGCAATATACCGTCTCATTGCTTCTCTTTAACGTTTTGCTGTTCGTTTACGGATACGTGGTTTTGTCGCTCCAGCCGTGGATGCCGTTGAACCCGGATGGAAAGGGAATGGTGTTCCCCTCTACCATTTTTCAGGCCGTGACCTCGTTTATGACAAACACGGACCTCCAGCACTATTCCGGCGAACAGGTTTTGTCCAACTTTAGCCAGATCTTCTTTTGTATCGCCATGCTTTTCCTGTCCGCCGCTGTAGGCCTCTGTGCTCTGACTGCGATCATACGGGCTTTACGCGGGGATTCATTGGTTGGCAACTACTTTATGGACATGTGGCGGGTACTGGTCTACATGTTCGTGCCCATTGCCTTTGTCGTAAGTCTCGTCTTTATCCAGCAAGGGAGCCCAATGACCTTCGAGAGTTCTCATGCCGTCTCAACTTTGGAGCCTGCGGCCATGGGAACCACGGACCAAGGAGAGGTGAAGCAACAGACGATAGTGGTCGGGCCTGTAGCGGCCTTTGAATCTATCAAAATGCTCGGGACCAACGGAGGCGGATTCTATGGTATGAACGCCGCTCATCCTTTTGAGAATCCCACGGGATTGACGAACTTTCTGAACACTCTTTCTATGATGGTTTTCCCCTTTGGCCTAGTGCTTATGTACGGCCGCATGCTTGGTCGGTTACGTCACGCTCTGGTGATTTTTTCGGTCATGTTGACACTAATGGCTGGGACCGTCGTCTGGTCGGTCTACTTTGACACACTGAAACCTAACCAAGGATTGATCAGTCAACTTGCCCGATCTTTCCGAATACCCAGCGCAGCTGCGCCAGGTGGCGAACGGATAGTGGCCCAGTCCTTCGTTCCGGCTCTACCAGTGGACCAACATTTGGGCAATCTTGAAGGCAAGGAATTGCGTTTCGGAACATCGGCGGGCGCCACTTACGGCGCTGTGACAACAGACGTTACCTGTGGAGCGGTGAATGCTGAGACTGACAGTCTTAACCCGATCGCGGCCTTGGCGCCTATGGTTGGAATGTGGCTGAACTGCATATTTGGTGGCAAAGGCGTCGGAATGATCAACATGTTGATATATATTGTTATCACTATTTTCGTGGCTGGGATGATGGTGGGGCGGACGCCTGAGTATTTGGGTAAGAAAATCGGGGCTCGCGAGATAAAGCTTGCGACAATCGCTCTACTGGTCCACCCCTTCATGATTCTTTTCCCGACGGGTATATTCGCCGCGACCGATTGGGGACTTAAAGCCGTTAGCAATCCCGGAGCACACGGTTTTTCACAAATATTGTACAACTTCTCTTCCGCCTCGGCCAATAACGGCTCGGCCTTTGATGGATTGCAGGTTGTCTACGGGTTAGCAAACAACCCAAATCCAAATCCGGAAGCCATCCCATGGAATATCGCGGCAGGTCTCGTAATGATCTTCAGCCGCTATCTCCCGATTGTCGCGCCGATAGCCATGGCCGCATTTCTCGGAGCCAAGAAGTCGAGCCCGTTTGGCCTGGGGACTCTGCGAACTGATACGGTCACATTTGGGGTTCTCTTATTTGGAACAATCCTTATTGTTGGCGCCCTCCTGTTCCTGCCGGTCGCGGCGCTTGGACCAGCCGCCGAATATTTCGGGCCCATCCCTTTCGGAGGTTGACGGGGCGTTTCATGAAAATGATTTATAGAAACTCATTAAAGGACTAAGGAAGAGTCGAGAAATGAATAAAGAAACAAATAATAAAAAAACCGTCAATCCGGTTAGGGCGGCTGCAGAATGGCAGCCGGCGCAGCGACGCGTTAGGCGGTTAGCTTTGATGGATAAGGCGACGATGGCAGAGGCTTTTAAGCAGGCGTTCGTCATGCTTAGGCCAGACATTCAGTGGAAGAATCCTGTGATGTTCGTGGTGGAGATTGGGACCTTCTTAACTCTGCTGTTTATCGTCGCGACAGCCTGGGGTGGAGTGACGAGCGAGTCGCCTATAAGCTATTTTGTCGCTGTCGATGTATGGCTTTTCCTGACTGTGTTGTTCGCGAATTTTGCGACAGCCCTTGCCGAAGCTCGTGGTAAATCGCAGGCGGACGCTCTTAGGCGGACCCGTCATGATACGGTGGCGTATCGTTTGAGTAAAAACCACTCCATCGAGGAAGTTTCATCAGCGCTATTGAAACCGGGTGATCGTGTCATGGTGAGTACGGGCCAGACGATACCCGGTGATGGGGAGATCATTGAAGGAGTCGCCTCAGTGGATGAGTCGGCGATTACCGGGGAATCGGCTCCAGTGATTCGGGCCGCGGGAGGGGACCGCTCGGGAGTGACTGGTGGCACCGTCTGTACTCTCCGACTGGATCATTGTTCAGATCACCAGCGGCACCGGAGAATCATTCCTGGACCGTATGATCGCCCTGGTTGAGGGAGCGATTCGTCAGCGGACCCCGAACGAGATAGCTCTAACTCTGCTTCTTTCCGGTCTTTCCTTGGTCTTCTTGATCGTGGTGATTCCCCTTTGGGGAATGGCCTGGAATGCTGAGCAATATATGATGGGCTATCTGGGCATACAGGAGCCTGTAAAGAGCCTCGGCACTGATGTCCCGACCCTTATTGCGCTTCTGGTCTGCCTAATACCTACGACTATCGGGGCATTGCTTGCCGCTATTGGAATCGCAGGCATGGATCGCGCTTTGCAAGCCAACATCATCGCCAAAAGCGGCAAGGCAGTTGAATTAGCCGGCGATATAGATGTCGTGCTGCTTGATAAAACAGGCACGATCACGATTGGGAACCGAAACGCGACAAAATTTCTGCCGGTGGGGAAGTATTCGGCGTTTGACGTTGGGCGGTTGGCCGCACTTGCTTCCGCCGCTGACGAAACCCCCGAGGGGAAGAGCATCGTCAAATTGGTTGAGAAGCAAGGTGAAGTTCCTGTGAAGGTACCGACTGAAGCTCTGTTCGTACCCTTTTCGGCGCAAACTCGTATGAGCGGCATAGACCTTCCGGACGGAAGAAGAATAAGAAAGGGCGCTCCAGACGCCATAGTAGAATTTGTGAAAAGAAATCACGGCAGCGTGCCAGACCAGCTCAGCGAGTTGGTAGACTCTGTAGCGTCCCAAGGAGCGACTCCCCTCGTTGTCACTGAGGACAATCAAGTCGCCGGTGTCGTGGCTCTTGAAGACATTTTAAAACCCTACATGCATGAGCGCTTCGAGCGTCTGAGAAGAATGGGGCTAAGGACCGTAATGATCACCGGAGATAATCCTTTAACGGCCGCAGCCATCGCCGCGAAGGCTGGGGTAGATGATTTTCTCGCCCAAGCGACACCAGAGACCAAACTTGCGTACATCCGGAAAGAACAAGCTGGTGGCAAACTTGTGGCAATGATGGGTGACGGCACAAATGACGCTCCAGCTCTTGCCCAGGCGGATGTGGGCTTGGCCATGAACGCAGGAACTCAAGCTGCTAAAGAAGCCGCGAATATGGTCGATTTGGACAGCGACCCCACCAAGTTGATCGAAGTTGTGGAAATTGGAAAGCAGCTATTGATGACTAGAGGCTCTCTGACAACCTTTTCTATCGCCAATGACGTAGCGAAATACTTCGCGATAATTCCAGCTCTCTTTGCGGGTACTTTACCGTGGCTTGCGGCAATGAATATCATGCATCTACATTCGCCAACATCCGCCATTCTCTCCGCTCTGATCTTCAATGCGATCATCATCGTTGCTCTAATCCCAGTCGCTCTCACTGGAATTCGTTACCGGGCCCTCGGTGCTGAGGCTCTCTTGCGCAGGAATCTGCTGGTCTGGGGATTAGGGGGGATCATCGTGCCCTTTATAGGCATCAAATTAATTGACATGACCATGGTGGGTTTGCATTTGGTTAGCTGAGCTTTGAGTGAATCAAGGAGACATAAACATGTTACGATATCTTTGGAAAAGCACCTTGCTGTTAACGTTCTCAGTCATTATCTGCTGCTGTGTTTATCCGCTAGCGCTATGGGTGATCGGCCAGACCGTTTTTCCTTTCCAGGCCAACGGCAGCCTACTAGCAGGCGCTGACGGAAAACCGGTGGGGTCACTACTAATAGCGCAGCCGTTTACTAAAGATGAATACTTTCAGCCCCGTCCCTCTGCGGCCTCCTACGATGCGTCAGCATCCGCCTCGTCTAGCCTCGCGGCCTCTAATTATGGGCTGCGCGACCGGGTCGCTCGTACGCTTGGTCCTATCGTGAAATATCGAGGCGGCCCCAAAAAAGGACAGCCCATAGCCCCGGATATCGAAAGCTGGTTTCAGAAGGACATCTACCAGGGCAAACCAAACATTGTGGGCCAGTGGGCAAATCTTCACAACTCTCTTGCCCAATCTTGGGTCACTGGGGACCCCTCACACGCCGCATACGTTAACGATTGGGCTAAGGCGCATCCAGACTTGGTGGCCAATTGGATCAAAGAGAATCCCGGCGCCCCTGAGCCCAAAGCCGTCGATTTGGCCGTGTTGTTTT
This sequence comes from uncultured delta proteobacterium, assembly GCA_963798475.1. Classification (GTDB taxonomy): domain Bacteria; phylum Desulfobacterota; class Desulfomonilia; order Desulfomonilales; family Desulfomonilaceae; genus CAJBEZ01. The sequence goes on along the minus strand of CAWCTI010000024.1, from coordinate 4,404 downwards.
TTGAGAATTTCTCCAAGGACAACCCTGGAAAATTCCCAGCTACCATCAGTCAGACGGGATCTGACGGCAAGACTGTCAGTACAATTGGGCCTGTCAACGAGGGATCAGACATTCAGTCAACCTTCTGTTTGATGTGGCGCGAGGAATATCCGGATGCAGACATTGAGGACGTCCCGGGAGACTTGGTCACAGCCTCCGCTTCCGGGCTCGATCCCCATGTCACGCTTCAAAATGCTGAATATCAGCTTGATCGTGTCGCCTCGAAGTGGGCCGAAAATCTAAAACGTAACCCTACTGAGATCCGGAGGGAGATCGAACATATATTGGCGCAGAATTCTTCAGCTCCATGGGGAGGGTTGGCTGGTGAGAGGTTTGTAAATGTTCTGGAAGTTAATCTCGAACTTTGTAAGAAATACGGAAACCCTTAGCCACGAATAAAAATGATGGCATTGACAAACAAATGTAGCATATGGCGGGTAATTCTTTTTACACAGCCATATGCTACGATGTTGCATTCGTCGATAAGTGCAAGTTATCACATATTGTTAAGCAGACCGTATAAGCTTGGTAGGCAAGGCAGGAAACGAATAATGAACTATGAAAAGACTATAGGAACAGTAATCGATGGGACTGAAGTGGAGGGTTCAATAATTCATAGGTCCTCAAGCGATATTCGCATAAGGATTGAAAAACCTTATGAAAATATTTTAGGAGGTTGTCATATTCCCTGGTTTGCTCGCTCCTTTCATTCTTTTGACGGCGATGATGGTGATGCTGAGGCAAAACGTATTTTGGAGGAACTCTTCAATATAGGCAAATATTTGGATGAAAATTTGGGTAACCTTAAAGAAAAGCTGACCTGCGTCAAAGATAAAATCAACGGTCTGGCAGCAAAGATGCTGGATGGGGACAAGTTCGATGAAGAAAAAAGACAACTAAAAATAAGCTTAAAGCAAGGCGGTATAGATGACAAAGAATATCAAATCAAATTGCGTGCATTAAAAAAGGAGTTTAAGCAATTTGATTTGGAAGCTCAGTCTTGTATGAATTGGTTTTTCGAGCAGTTTCCGATGGAGGTTCCGTTTAGAACAAGAGAGGAAGTATTGGATATCATCGAAGGGAAAAAGAGCCTTAACGTTAAGCCTCGTAGCGGTAGGTCAATTTGATCTTAGCGATAAGGAGAAATAAATATGCCCTTAGCAACGCTCATCGTCGTCATCTTGGTAGTCATCCTGCTTGGATTCGTAGCGTTCCGCCTCGTGAAGGACTCTCCAGACCGCGCGGAGTTGGCTAGATTGCAGACTAGAGATCAAGACTTTCAGAACACTACCATACTTTTACAGGAGAAGACGCTGGCGTGTGAGTCGCTCCAGATCGAGAAGACACGGCTAGAAGCCGATTTGGCAAACGAAAGAAGGGCTACTGCTGAGAAACTCGAATTGCTTCAGGATTCAGAAGCTCGGCTCAAGACGGAATTCGAAAACCTTGCGAACAGAATTTTTGAAGACAAGGGGAAAATAATTACGGAACAGAATCGCGAGCGAATATCGGGGCTGCTTCAGCCATTCAAGGATCAACTGGAGTCGTTCCGTACCAGGGTTGACGAGGTACACCGGCAAGACACGGAGCAGTCGACAAGACTCCTTGAGCAGGTTCGGCAATTGCAGGAGTTGAGCAATAAGGTCAGTGATGAGGCAAACAATCTAGCGAAGGCTATAAAGGGTGATTCCAAGAAACAGGGCGATTGGGGCGAATTGATTGTCGGACGAATATTCGAAGCATCCGGTCTTGAGCGTGGGACAGGGTATGATGGACAAGTTGGTCTGCGTGCGGAAGACGGTAGCCTCAAGAAACCAGACTTCATCGTCTACCTTCCGGGGAACAAGGCGGTGATTTGTGATTCAAAGGTTTCTCTGACAGCGTTTGAACGATTCTGCAGCCTAGAGGACGATACTGCAAGAAAGACCGCGCTTTCGGAGCATGTCCAATCTGTGCGCAAACATGTAGAAGAACTGCGTTCCAAGGATTACCACAACCTTTTGGGGAACAAGACTCTTGATTTCGTGATCATGTGTATTCCCTTGGAACCGGCATATCAGGCCGCATTACAGGCAGACCAGAGTCTCGTTTATGACCTGGCCAAGACCAACGTAGTCATTACCGGCCCCACCACGTTGATGATTACGCTCAAGTTGATAGCTCAGATATGGCGAAGAGAAAATGAGAATCGCAATGCCGAGATTATCGCTGACAAGGGTGGCAGGATGTACGATCAGGTGGTGCTTATTGTTGAGGCGATGACCGATGCGAAAAATAAGCTCGGCGGTGTGTCTGATTCCTTTGAAATAGCCTTGAAACGCCTTACGGAAGGCAAGGGGAACCTTGTTGGACGTATCGAGGAATTGCGGCGTCTCGGTGTTAAAGTCAACAAACAACTTTCCCCTGCCGTTGTCGAACAGGCAATCGTTGAGGAAGATAGCGAAATGGCCGACCAGAGAGTAGACTAATGGTCGGAAAAAATGGACAGTGACCTGAGTGCATAGAGGGCTCCAAATTAAACTAGCAAAGTGAAATAAGCGAGCACTTAAGAGATCAATCATGCAAGTTTTTACCGGGGCCAAAATCGTAGGGTTCCATCCACCCAAGTAGTCGTGTTAAAGAGTCAATCAGAGATGGTCTAGCCTTCTTGTACAGTTGAACGCGATTTTTAGGTGATAAGCCTACTCTTCATGCTCCCACTTCGGCTTGGGGCAAAGTACTCCAATAGACCTCATCCGGGGTTTCTATAGCGGTTCTCGAAAATAATCGCGAAAAGAACGCGACTTTTTAGTCGAGATGTGGTTTTCTTTAGGCATGTGTCGTCAACGAAACATGCCTAACCGGGATAACTGTACCTTTGACGAATTGGAGATCGCAGCCAAGGCCTCGCCGGTACAGCGGTCCTACATTCGCCTCATGGCTATTAAGGCCTTGATAATGGGTCTGCCTCATGAGCAAGTGGCGGCCTTGTTCGGCGTAAACGAAGACTCCGTTTCCCGTTGGGTGAGACGTTTTAATCAACGAGGTATTGATGGGCTTACAGAAGGCACTCGGCCTGGACGTCCCCTCAAAATCAGCGGAGAGCGAACCGATGAATGTTCCAAGCTGGTCTTACATCCGGAACAAGTCAATGAGACTCATTGGACCGGACGCAAGTTTCACGGATATCTCACCAAGCATTGTCAGATGGAGGCTGGCTACAGCACGCTTATGCGGTGGCTTCACGACGAGGATTTTCGACTGAAGGTCCCTCGTCCTTGGCCGGATGGCCAGGATGAAGAAAAGAGAAAGGCCTTCATTGAACTGATAAAGAAGTTTCTTGGCGATCAGGGCGTGGATCTTTGGTTTCTTGATGAGTGCGGTGTAGAGGGAGATCCTCGTCCGAGAAGGCGCTTTTCGAAAAAAGGAGACAAGATCCTTCAAGCATACGGTGGAGCGCATCTCCGAATGAATGTCACGGGCATGGTCTTGCCAAGAAAGGGTGAATTCTATGCGCTCGAATTTAGCCATTCCGATACGGAGATCTTTCAGATCTTCCTGGATCACGCCAATTGTGACATCCTGTTTGACCGCCCCCGCAACCTGCTCATCCTGGACAATGCGTCTTGGCACAAGAGTAAATCACTTGATTGGGGCCGATTTGAGCCGATTTTCTTACCACCTTATTCACCAGATCTTAACCCCATTGAACGCCTCTGGCTAGTTATGAAGGGCGAATGGTTTTCTGGATTCTACGCCAAAACCAAAGATCAACTCATCGACCGACTTACCGACGCACTAAGATGGCTCATCAATAGGCAAGATGAAAACATCAAAACTTGCGCCATTCCGACAGAACTTTAGAGAAGCGCTATAGAGTCAAGGCCCTGATGCCTCCGTTCGTGATTGTAAAACTCAAGATATGATTTTAGCCTCCAGTGGCTTCCATGACGATTAGCGGCGAGGCCTCTTTACTGAGCCTCTCTGTTAATTGATCTAATCCCTTGGCGTCATTGTTGAAGGTCAGACGCTGATCACCGGGTATGAGACACACATCGAGGTGATCTTTAGAAATGTCAATCCCGACGTAAATTTGTGGTATAATCTCTTTAGACATGTGCAGTTTCCCTTCCTTGCGGATGCGGGCTCATATAGCGGCCCTGACGACTGTTCGGGTTATCTACAACATGGCAACCGGCGATCCAGCTACGAAACGGTCTTCTAAGACCAAGGGGTTCCCGATCTACCGGTTGCCCCGATCTAGATTGCGCATCAACCCAGATCGGTATCCAGATCAATCGCTTGTCTACCACCTACTGACGCTCGTGCCAATGTTCTGATTAAGATATCTGTAATATACAAGGGGTACCTCTACTTCCAGGGTCA
>CAWCTI010000023.1:0-494192 GCA_963798475.1 uncultured delta proteobacterium | reverse complement strand
GTTTGGAATGCGCTGGTTGATCCTCGCACCGCAAGGCAAATTGCTAGACATACTGGGGTTTCAGTTTCTTCGGTGCACAATCTGGTTTCCAACTACAATAGGTTCGGCTCAGAGGCAGTAGAGGGGTCCAAAGAGAGCAAACGCCGCCGCTGTTATTTCAGTAGAGAGCGAGAGTCCGAATTCCTTGCTTCGTTTCTTGATGAGGCAAGCACTGGTCAGATCTGCGTTGCAGGCCGGATAAAACAAGCACTTGAAAATTACTTAGGTCATAGTGTTCATCACTCCACTGTTTACAGGATGCTTGAAAGGAACGAATGGCGGAAAGTAGTCCCTCGTCCGGTTCATCCTCAAGCCAAAGAAGAAGTTAAAGAAGGTTTTAAAAAAACTTTCCCAAAATAGTAGATGAGGTTGTAGCAGAAAGAGATTTATCGGATACCCGGCCCGTAGTGATCATGACTCAAGACGAGGGAAGATTTGGAAGAATAAGTGATCTTTGTACCTGCTGGGCCCCAAAAGGCATTAGGCCCAAGATTCCTAAACAAATTGTAAGAACATTTGTTTACGTATACGCGGCAGTGTGCATGGCGCTCGGGAAAATGACCTCCCTGATACTTCCTTACGCAAACACAGAAATGATGAACTTATTCCTGGAAGAAGTCTCGAAGGACTATTTTGTGATCATGTTGGTAGACGGCGCCGGTTGGCATAGATCAGGAGGACTCAAAATCCCTGAAAACATAAGGCTCATATATCAACCTTCGCACAGTCCGGAACTCAATCCAGTGGAACATGTGTGGGAGGAGTTGAGAGAAAAGCATCTTCCCAACAAGGTCTTTCGGTCCCTTGATGCGGTAGAGCGTGCTCTTTGCGACGGATTATGCAAATTGCACGACAATCCAGAAAAGCTTCGCTCAATGACTAACTTCGAATATCTCAACGTTCTAAGTTAAATAGCGAAATGGTATTACACCCAACTCTTTAGAGCAGTGACCGAGTATCCGCTCTCGAATCTCTGCGTCAATCTTGCTCCTGCGGCAGTTTGTTTTGAAGGTATGGCGTAGGTCATGAAAATTGGGCTTGGTATCAAAACCTAGACGTTGCACCGCCCTATCCCATGCTCTTTTTGTCGAATCCTTGCCAAGAGGTCTGCCATCAATAGTGAACACATCGTGATTGCCGATGCCTCTAACTTTTAAGCCCCGAAGAATAGACAGTAGATTCAAATGCATGGCACTTTTTTCTTAGCTCGTTCTTTAGTTTTCTGCACACCGAGAAACATGATTCGCTGTTTCAGGTCAATGCAGTCCCATGTCAGTCCTAGGATTTCACCTTTTCTCTCAACCAGTGGCCTTGTCTGGTCCCGGAACATCCTGGAGGCCATCTCCCATTTTCTGCAACCTGGAATGTAGATGGATGAACGGATGGTATCGATTGGGGCCTGAAATTGTTTGAAATAGCCTGACGGCCGCAATCTCAAAACACAGTGACAATCCGGACATCGATACCGCCGCAACAAAACCTGACATGAAAAACCATCAAAGAATGCGGCCACAAATCCATGACCCCATATCCGACGCCCGTCACATCGAGGACACACATCCGGTCTCGGCCAAGGAAAATCTCGCCCCTTCGAAACAATCTCCTTGATGGAAACAAAAACTGAGATTATCATCAGAATACCTTTTGAGGGCCTTAGGCCCGTACATGGTTCGGGCGGTGATTCTGTTTAAGCCACCGCCCTCTTTCAGTCCATCTATTCTGATACATATTTCTCTCAGGTCAAGATATTATGAAAAATTCACCCCATTTCTGTCCATAGAATCTGAAAAATTACATCGGTCACAACCAAATTCACAGGATTTTACAGGCTACAGCATGAGCAAACATAAATGTGACGAAGACTTTATTAGGTCAATCGTTGAACAGGTGTTAGCGGAGAAACAGCCCCCACCTCCTGTTCCAACAGAAGGGTTAGAGTTAACACCGGAACCTGTAAGAGGTAAACGTAGGAGTTACACTCGCACTACAATCACAGTTGACGATAAATTATGGAAGCTAGTTCAAGAAGAATGCGATAAACTTCATATATTACCGCCAAGGCTGATAGATAGTTTGCTGTGGCATTACTTTAAGAAGCCTCTCTTGAGTTTTGAGACTGCTAAACCAGAGAAGGAGTCGGAAACAAAGCCTATAAAATGTTGTGGTGAGGAACCGTGAAGGAGGTATGTCACGTTGACGTTGAAAATAAATGAAATTTATCCCAGCAAATCACTTAGAAAAGCCAATCCTCAGGCAATCAGCAAGGGCAAAGAAATCTGTAAGCGTTCAGCCGGAGCCCCCTGCTTGGGGTTCGATTTCGGTGAACTGGAACTTTTAATGTTTTTCTAATCGAGCGATATCACGTTTATTCTTAATACCATATTGACAAAACATTAGAAATAGGATTCAGCTTCCCCCATGACACGGGAAGAAGCCATAATCTTTGTGTATGGAAATCCGGAAGCAGCGGTTGATCTCCTCGTTCAGTTGAGTGAGGCTGTAGAAATTCTCCAGGCCCGAGTTACTGAACTTGAACGGAAGATAGCTCTTCTCACAAGAGATTCTTCCAATTCTTCCAAGCCTCCTTCTTCGGATGGCCCTGGAAAGAAGCCCCAAGCGCAACGGCCTAAAAAATCCAGGAAACGCAATCCTGGGGGGCAGCCAGGACACAAGGGAACAAGAAGAGAGTTGGCACCCATCGAAGATGTCGATCATGTTGAAGAGGTAATCCCCGAATCGTGTGAATCCTGCCAAAACCCGATTGAACCTGGAACCAGTCGTATTCTTGGGAGTTACCTTCGTTACCAGGTTACTGATATTCCAAAAATCAAACCAGTGGTCACAGAATACCGGCTTCGGTGTGTGGAATGCTCTTGTGGGGCTACTACGTGGGCAGACATTCCACCCCAAGCCCGATCCGGTTTTGGTCCAAGGTTTACCGCCATGTTGGCCTATCTTACTGCCCTGCACAGGGTAACCCGACGGGGTTGTCAGGAAATCGCTCAGACACTGTTTGGTATCGACATCTCTGTTGGTTTCTGTATGCAATCTTCACGAGGAAGTCTCCCAAGCCGTTGAATCCTGCTGTGAGGAAATCAAGCAATCTCTTCCTCGGGAAAAAGTCCTCAACGTCGATGAAACGGGTTGGAAGAGTAAGGGCAAGCGAATCTGGTTGTGGGTTTTTGTGGCACCTAGCATGGCATTCTTCTCCCTTGCCGCCTCTAGAGGAGCCAGAGTCCTTAGAGAGACTCTGGGCCCAACGTTTTCAGGAATACTCTGTTCGGACATGTTCAGCGCCTACAATGCCTATCACAAAGGTTTGCGCCAGATCTGCTGGGCTCACATTATCCGAAACCTCAAAGGATTGAAACACAGCTGCCGGAGTCCCGACGGCGTCAAGTTCGCCAAATGGATGCTCTCCGAGATCGGGCGAATGTTCAGGTTGTGGCACGCCTTCAAAGAAGGATCCGTGGACAGACACACCCTTGTGTTAAAATCGGTTCCCATCAGAGCTCGCATTAGCCATTGTCTCCAGACTTACGAGTTGTCCGGTGATCCTGATGTAGCAAGAACTGCCCGTGGCTTGTTCAAACACTGGAACTACCTTTTCACATTCCTTGAACATCAGGGGGTTGAGCCAACCAACAACTCCGCAGAGAGAGGAATCCGACCGGCGGTCCAGTGGAGAAAAATCTGCTTCGGAAATCAATCCAAGGATGGACAGGTTCTCACTGCAAGGCTACTTACAGTCACGCGAACGTGCTTTCTTCAAAATAAAAACCCCTTTGATTTCCTGGTCGATTCCGTCACTGCTCATCGACTCGGGCTACCAACACCTTCTCTATTGACTGCCTCCTGCAAAATTCACAGGATTTTACAGGCTACAGCATGAGCAAGCATAAAATGGATGAAGATTATATAAGATCCGTCATTGAGAAAGTGTTGGCTGAGAAACAGCCTCCACCGCCAGTTCCAACAGGAGAGTTAGAGCTTACCCCGGAACCTGTAAGAGGTAAACGCAGGAGTTACACTCGCACTACAATTACAGTTGACGATAAATTATGGAAGCTAGTTCAAGAAGAATGCGATAAACTTCATATATTACCGCCAAGGCTCATAGATAGCCTACTGTGGCATTATTTTAAGAAGCCCATGCTCTCATATCAGCATGAAGATTCCTCTGCGCCATTTGAGGAACAGAGGTATTTGGCTAAAAAGGATGATTAATATGGATGAGCTATTACAGTTTACCACCACTAGAATAGAATCTGAATGGTTCAATGTCTGAACAAATCACCATATCATCAGGTTATTGGGGCTCGTATTCTATTTATTTTCGTCTTTCTCCAAACGGCTAAGAACTTCATCAGCATACTCTGGGTACAATTTTCTCATACAGTCAGGACAGATGCTGTGGCTGAATTCGGTTTCCGAATGGTCGCCTATGTATCTTTCAACTTCGGTCCAATAGCCCTCATCATCTCGTATCTTCTTGCAGGAAGCGCAAATGGGGAGAATTCGACTCAGTTGTTTAACTTCGGAAAGGGCTTCCTGAAGGTCGCTAATTAGTTTTTCCTTCTCTTGTTCCAATCGCTTGCGATCGGTGATGTCCCTGTTGCTGCCCCTCCTGCCAAGTGGTTGTCCTGCTTTATCGTAAACCGGCTGGCAGACATGAGCAATCCAGCGTGTCTCTCCATCACGACGGATGATGCGGAAATCCCTATGGCCCATTGTCTGATGGTTTACTTTTCTTACGCTATGATAGTGATCCAGCATTTCAGTAAGGTCATCGGGATGGATAATTCGATTCATTAACTCCGGGTCGTCAATGAACTCTTTTGCTAAATAACCAGTTATGCGTTCACAAGACGGAGACATGTATAGGAAATTGCCTTCTGGGGTCACCCAATATTCCCAGTCATAATTGAAATCTGCGATGGTTCGATATCGTTCTTCACTTTCCCGCAGCGCATCCTCCGCTCTCTTACGTTCGGTGATGTCTCTCTGAGCCATAACATATAGGACAATAACCGCTCCCCCAAAGAACAAACATAGGAAAAGAGCTACATAGCCGGTTTTCGCCACAAAACGATAAACTATCTTCTCATTGATTGCTCTAATGCTAGACAGATAAACAATCCTCCATCCGGGGAGGTCTCCGATGCCGATCTCCTCCATTAGGTAAGCTTCTCCGGAACTGTCCACAACGTGGTTACCGGCGTTTTCCTCCAGACCGGACCAATTCCACGGTCCTTTTCCAAATTGCCGTGTTTCCGCAATCTTTGACAGTTCTTCAGGTGAAGCTCTCCGCAAAAGCTTCAAAGTCAAGTTCTCAGCGCTGGAAGTGAAAATGATCCCACCTCTGTGTACCAGGAAAGAAACTCCCATTCCTCCGTGTGAGAGAGCCCTGTCCATGTCTCGGGTTGACGCTTTGGCCACCACCACGCCTATGGGAAGGCCTCCCTCTGGGAGATAAACAGGATAACTAAAGTAAATTCCTCTTGAGTTTGATGTCACACCTACAGCCAAGTACAACCCTGGTTTGCCTTTTATCGCATCAACAAAGTATGGACGAAACGCATAATTGTGACCGACAAAACTGTCCTTAGAATTACGGTTGCTGGACGCAATGGTCTTTCCTGAGCCATCCATCAGATAACAGACGTCGTAAACAAGGCCTCCTGCGAAATGGTCCAGGACCCGGTCGGCTTGAGCGATGGACGCATTGTCCTGGTTCAGTATGGCTTTCTGAAGCCGTTCAAAACTAGCCATAGTCCGGACCTCGTTTTGATTCACGGAGATCAGTCTGTCAATATCGTCCTTTAACTCATTGGTTGTTTCGACAAGCTCCCTTTCAGTTTCTTTGATAGCGGATTTCTGAGCGGAGTGATAGTAGAGATACCCACCTGTGGTCGTGGATATCAGCGAGAACAACGCAAGTATCAGGACAATGCTCCGTACATTCATGTAAGATCGCTTTTCAATCGTTACCCCAAAAGGACATTATTCCCCAGCCATCTCAGCCATTATCAGGTCCGGTAACATCCTTATCCAGGACATCACGAATCGTAGTCAGAAGTTGGCTCATGTTGTACGGTTTTTGGACGAATCCTTTTGCTCCACCCGCCGTGGCGCCACTAGCCTCTCCAACCGCAGAATAACCACTTGCCAGAACAACCTTAGCGTTGGGATTCATCCGGAGAATCTCCTCCAGGCACTTCTTGCCATCCATTACCGGCATGATCAGATCAAGAATGATTAGGGATATACTGTCACCATCCCTTTGGTAGATCGCCAAGGCCTCTTTACCGTCGTTAGCCGTGATAACCTTATAACCGACATGGTTAAGAAGTGTTGCGCCAAGCTCCCTAAGAACCTCTTCATCATCTGCCAGGAGGATCGTTTCCGTCCCACCTGGAATTGGTTTTTCAACTGTCGGGGTTTTTGAAACTCTTTCTTTCTCTGTGGCGGGAAAATAAATCTTAAATGTGGTCCCGAGACCAGGCTCGCTATAACAAGTGATGTGACCACCGTGCTGAATCACGATGCCATAGACAGTCGCAAGTCCTAGTCCCGTGCCTTTTCCCCTTTCCTTGGTAGTAAAGAACGGCTCAAATATATGCGACAATGTTTCCTTATCCATCCCTTGGCCGGTATCAGAAACAGTCAGAAGAACATAACTTCCAGGTTTGGGTTCAGGATGAGTTTCAGAGTATTCCTCGTCCAATTGAACGCTTGCGGTCTCAATGGTCAATGTCCCGCCGTCCGGCATGGCGTCCCTGGCATTGACTCCGAGGTTCATTAAGACTTGGCTTATTTGAGACGGGTCCGCTTGAATTGATTCGAGGTTCCCGCTGAGATGCAAGTTAATATTAATGGTCTTTGGAATCGTGCGGGATAAGAGGTTTCGAAAAGAGGTTATTTCCTGGTTCAAGTCTAAAGGTACATACTTTGTTTCAACCTTTCGGCTGAAAGTCATTAGACTCTTAACCAGATCGGCCCCCCGTTTTCCTGCCTGACATATTTGTTGTAGATCAGCGTAGTCATGTTCCCCGTCTTTTTTACGTAGGAGCATGACCTCAGAATATCCCAGCACTATTTGGAGGATATTGTTGAAATCGTGGGCGACGCCTCCCGCCAGAGTCCCGACCGCTTCCATCTTTTGGGCCTGGAACAACTGTTGCTGGAGTTTAATCTGCTCGGTTACATCACGCTTTACAGCGACGAAGTTCGTCAAATTCCCTGACCTGTCGTAAACGGGAGAGATGGTATCGTCTTCATGGTATTCTGTGCCGTTTTTCTTTCTGTTAATAAACCTCCCTGACCATACATTGCCGGAGTTAATGGTCTCCCAGAGATTCTTATAGAAATTGTCATTGTGTTTATCGCTTTTGAAGATACTGGCTTTCCGACCAATGAGTTCATTACTACAGTACCCTGTAATGGTCTCCTCTGCCGGGTTGACGTATTTGATCACACCATCGCTGTCAGTTATGATGATGCCCTCCGCAGTATGCTCAATAGCGGTAGATAGCAGTTTCTGAGATTCCTCCGCCTCTCTTGCGGCGGTGATGTCCACAAACATGGCCCATGTGCCGGTCACATGGTTGGAGTGATCTTTTTCAGGTTTGGTGTACAAGAAAGTTTTGATCAGTCCGCCGTCGCGGGTCACCAGTTGTCTTTCGCCCATGAGGAATTCTCCTTCAAGAGCCCGTGCATAGCCACCACCCTCAAAGAGGTGAGCCTGTGACTCAGGCGTATAAAAGTCAGCCAGGGGCTTTCCAATTACCTCCTCCCGGGCGAAACCGAGGGAATTGTGAAACAATTTATTGCAGTCGCTGATGAATGGAACACCTTGTTCGTTCCGAGTCACGACGTACATTAATGGGGCATCCTGAAACAGGTTTAGATATTTCTCCTCGCTGCGCCGCAACTGCTCCTCTGTTTTCCGGAGTTTGGTGATGTCGAGGATCACGCCGATCATTCCGATAACATGGCCTTGCCGGTTCGAGAACGTGGACTTGTGGAAAATTACATCGTGAACAGCGCCACGGGCGTCCTTGACCTGGGAGTCATAGACCTGAATACCTGAATTATTAAAGAGTTCGACATCCTTTGCGTGATAAATTTCCGCCAAGTTCCTTGGGGAGATATCGAACACACTCTTGCCGATGAATTCCTGTAGCTTCTTGCCGAAAAACTCCTCGAACGACTTGTTGAAGCCGGTGTAGCGACCATCTGTATCCTTGTAGAACATCGGGACTGGAATGGCGTTCATAAGTGTGTTGAGAAATGCGTTGGTCTCCTTTAATGACTCCTCTGCCTTCTTGCGCTCTGTGACGTCAATGATAGATCCCTCTAGGATCTCCCGCTCGGGGTAGAGCCGCAACGATGTAACGCATACTCGCTCCTCGCCCTGTGCGTTTAGCATCCTGCACTCGAAATTGGTGACGTAATTATCGGTTTTGAGCTTGTGAACCATTTCCTCCCGTTCGTGCTGATAAGCCCAGTGTATCACCGAGGCGTTGCCCTGAACCTCCTCGCGGGTCCGGTTGAATATCTTGAGGAACTTGTCGTTGAAATCCAAGATTTCGGAGCCATCAAGCCTTGTCCTAAACATCCCAACCTCGGCGTTGTTGAAGAGGCTCCGATATTTCTCTTCACTGTCGCGGAGTTTCTCCTCAGCACGTTTACGCAGGGTGATGTCATGGTGAAGCCATAAACGGCCATACCGTTTCCCATCAATAAAAATGGGAATGAAGTCTCTTCGGTAGATCCGGCCGCCGTTTAAGGCAATTTCTTCACCATTCACGGGGAGTCCCTGAGCAATAAGTGTTTGTATACGATTGATGGCTTCGTCTGGTTCAGGAAAAACGTGTTCTATTCTTTGAATTATTTCAGGCGGCGTAAGCCCTTGTAGTTTGGCCGGAGGGTCTTGCATATCGAATAGGTCACAGAACGCTTGGTTGGCAAAATCTATTCGGCCCTCCTCAGACGTAACCAACACTCCATCATACATGCTTGAAAGAATCGCATGGTAGCGCTGTACAGTAGTATGTAATAACTTCTCCGCCCGTTTGCGCCCCGAGATGTCCTCGATCATGGCCAAGAAATAGAGTTGCTCACCGCTGTTATCACGAATTATGGATGTTGTCAGATTAACCCAGACCACCTCGCCATTCTTTTTTATGTAGCGTTTCTCCATCTTGAGAGACGGGATTGTGCCTTGAGCCAATTTCTCTGCGCCTTCGACATCCTGCTCAATGTCGTCCGGGTGAGTGATGTCAACGAATGTGAGTTTGGTGAGTTCATTCTCGGTATATCCCAACATTTCACACAGTGTTGAATTGACGGAAAGCCACCGATAATCCAGGCCGACTATGGCGATCCCAATTGGAACCTGTTCAAATATCTTACGAAAGAGTTCCTCGCTGTCCCTCAGTTCCTCCGCCATATGCTTGCGGTCGGTGATATCAGTGACCACTACATGTGCTACATGGTCACCGCCGAAAGCCCCTTCAGGTTCAGCGGGAACTTCCAATCGGACACTTTCAAGACGGGCATAAAATGACGAACCGTCTTCCCTTTTGAGACTCAGCTCGCAACTGTCCTTCTCTTCGTGACCAAACACGCCAATGATATGCTTATCCCATTGGTCAAGGCTCTCGGGAGAAACAAAGTGTCCAAAACCTCGCCCAATTAACTTTGGACCGGGCATTCCCAGGAGATTGGCGCCGGTTAGGTTGGCCTCTTTGATGAGCCCCTTACGGTCCAGAGTAAAGTATCCAACAGGAGCGAAATCATAAAGGTCTTGGTACTTATTCCTGGAGTGTTCTAATTCGAGCTGAACTCTCTTGAGTTCTTCATTCTGCAATTCCAGTTCAATTTGGTGGACATGGAGTTCGTGAATTATCTCTTCTGGGGTTTTCTCTTTGAGGTCGTGTGTCGTATCCGGAGACCTGGAGAGTTTCCCCTCAATCCGGTGTCTCAGAGCAATCCTACGGCGCATCTCGTTTAATTCATCAATAAGCTGATCCTTGGTCTTATCTTGGTCTTGCATGGATTGCTCCTCCTGACGGGAAGCTATGCGTGGGAGGGGTGGGTGCGTCTTCAGTATTCTGAAGTTTCAATATCAACTATTTGATGTCGAGCTAATTAAATTGAGTTTAATCTGGAGAAGCTAAACTGGCAACTATTAATGAATGCGATGTTTGTTTGTGATAAATCTAGTTAGAATACTTATAATGTTTCAGTCGGATTGGCCAACACCTTTGACCTGTTACGAGATTGAACCTCTGCGGAGAAAGGACATGCTGAAATTGTTCCAATTGTTCGGATTCACTTTGCTGGGTATGGCAGCAGGGATGAGTTTCGTTGTTCAGCAGGTGCTCAACACGAACCTCAGGGGCTGCCTTGGGTCGGCTTCATGGGCCGCATTTATAAGCTATCTCGGCGGAGTGATCACTATGTTGGTCGTGCTGCTGGTTATGCGGGAACCGTGGTTATCTGCCGTGTCGGTCATCGAAAGCTCCTGGTGGATGTGGACCGGGGGATTTTTCGGGGCCATTTATATTGTAGTTGCCGTCGTTCTAGTGCCAAAGCTTGGCGCAGCAACCGTGGTGGCGCTGATCGTTGCTGGGCAGATGCTAACCTCTCTGGTTTTCGATCAGTTTGGTCTGTTGGGGCTAATCCAGCATCCGGTCAGCGTCTTGCGCATTATCGGAGCCATGCTACTCATTGCGGGGGTCATTCTTATTCGATTCTGAGCGCCAAATAGCCCGGTAAATTTGGTCCCATTTTTTGATATGATATTAGTAAATATAAGACGACATAAATTGACAACTAGCTGGGAAGATTAACGAAAATGAATGTGGATAACTGACTTGTACGGATTCCTAATCCGCAGGTCGCAGGTTCAATTCCTGCCGGGGGTACCAAAAAACCTCAAAGATATGGCACCGTTACCTAGCGACGACAGCTAGATTTCTCTTTCTCAACATTACCAATGCGGGACTTTTGCGTGACTCATCCCCGCAAACCTTATTGGCAGCAGCAATTAATTTTTCCAATTCTGCCTGACAATAATGCGTAGTAATCCTACTCCAGGGCTGGGTATTGGACGATAATGATGATGATTGATACGACCTGATTTTCAGGATAGAACCCCGTATATTATTGACCGTATAGATGATTTTCTCCTAATTATTCTGAGACCCTGGCCAGATTGCCCCTGACCGGGGTTTTCTCGTTCTATTCCGCTAATCACAGATATTTTTGTGTACAGAATCGCATAAATTTATATAGGTTCCAAAGATTGTATGTGTACTTCTAGTCCCTGCAACTATCGTATGCGAAGATTGTCTTATTTTATATCCATAACCAAATGGATAGCGGATGAAAAGGAGCCGTAGTTGAATCAACTTCTAGGGCTCCTTTTCTTATTTCCTTCTTGACCGGCTCACATCACGCTAGGGCGTAGGGTTCCTTTCCCTCCTGTTTAATGTACAATAAGAGAACAAACGAATTCCAATGGGTTTCATTATAATGTTGATAACTTATGCTCTATAATTTAAAATCAGCTCAGCTCAGCTCAGCTCAGCTCAGCTCAGTATAACTTTCCTATGCAGTTCGATATAAAAGGCCCCTGATCGGACAGGATAAATATAGACCCTGAGCCCGAACAGACGACAACATTTCAACACCGATTGTAACCCCAACAAATTTCCTTTGGAATTGATTAAAGACCCATATAAACTGCCACTATTATTACTGTTATCAGATTGTTGACACTGAAGAATATTACGCTCAAGCCCTCCCACCACTGACACGCATAGCTTCCCGTCAGGAGGAGCCTACCATGCAAGGCCAAGACAGGAGCAAAGAACAGCTTACCGATGAATTGAATGAGATGCGCCGTAAGGGCATTCTCAGAGAGGCTGCTGAGGATCAACTCGGCAAGTGTCCGGATGCGTCGCCGGAACCCCAAGAGAAAACCCCTGAAGAGATAATTCACGAACTCCATGTCCACCAAATTGAACTGGAGATGCAGAATGAGAAACTCAGGAGGGTTCAGCTCGAATTAGAAGAGTTGAGGGACAAGTACCAAAGCCTCTATGATTTCGCTCCCGTCGGATACTTTACCCTGACCCATAAGGGGCTTATCACGGAAGTCAACCTGACCGGTGCCGTGTTCTTGGGAATGCCCCGTCCGAAATTAATTGGGCGTGGTTTTGGGCATTTTGTCTCTCACAAGAGTATAGACTTATGGAATAAGCATATTATCAGCGTGGTTGGGCATGAAGACAAACAGATTTGCGATCTAAGGCTCATACGAGAAGATGAATCGACATTTTATGCCCGCCTCAACAGTATCCGAGTGGTTGTGCCAAATGAGCAGCAAGAGGGGAACGAGGAAACCCACTTGATTCATATGGCGGTAACTGACATCACCGACTGGATGTGGGCAGAGAAGTCATTAGAGGAGTCTAATGCATTTCTCGACAGACTACTGGAAGCCATTCCCCTCCCGATATTCTATAAAGATACAGACGGTCTGTTTACTGGATTCAACAAAGCCTTTGAGGAGTTCTACGGCAAGACGAGACAGGAACTAGTTGGCAAGAGTGTGTTTGACATTTACCCGGAAGAGTTGGCAAAAGTCTATTACGCAAAGGATAATGAACTCTTTCGGAATCCAGGAGTTCAGGTCTATAACACACCAATACAAGATGGAAGGGGTGTTGTTCACAATATAATTTTCCACAAGTCCACGTACTCGGACTCCCAATGCTATGTTATCGGACTGATTGGCGTGATTCTCGACATCACCGAGCAAAAACAACTGGAGGAAAAGAAGCTAAGGCTTGCAGCCATCGTCGAGTCTTCCGATGATGCAATCATTGGCAAAAACCTGGACGGGACTATCACAAGCTGGAACCAGGGGGCGGAAAGGATTTACGGTTACAAGGAACAAGAAGTGGTCGGTAAACCCATAACTATTTTAGCCCCGCATGACCGTGAGGATGAGATTAAGGGCTTCCTTGAACAGATTAAAAGTGGAATATCAGTGAAACGCATCGAAACTGTTCGCCGGAATAAGATTGGCAAGAACATTCCTGTATCCATAACGATTTCTCCAATTATTGACCAAGAGGGCTGTATAATTGGCGCATCGACAATATCCCGTGACATCTCTGATCGTGTAAAGGCGGCACAACAGAGAGAGGGTCTTCAAGAACAACTGTTCCAGGCTCAAAAAATGGAAGCCATAGGGACGCTTGCGGGAGGTTTTGCCCATGACTTCAACAACAAACTCCAGGTCATAGCAGGTTATGTGGACTTGATTCTTTTCAACAAAGACTTGCCGGAAAACATAAAACCTCACCTGGGAATAATAAAGCAAGCTATCAATAGTAGTGCTGAACTGATTAAAGGGATGATGGTATTCAGTCGAAAAACAAGCGTCAATCTCGAACCATTAAACCTTAATAATCTTGTGAAGCAGCTTTACTCTATGCTGGCCCCAGTCATGCCTAAGACGATAGGTATAGACCTTGTTGTGGCCGATGACCTCTGGACGATAAACGCTGTCCCCTCTCAAGTAGACCAGATATTAATGAACCTTGCCTTAAACGCAAAAGACGCTATGCCCGATGGCGGCGGACTGACCATAAAAACTCAAAATATCACATTGGATGAAGAGTTCCTCCTCCCCTATCCTCAGTCAAAACCTGGCCGTTATGTTCTGCTCTCAGTGACGGATGCCGGAAAAGGCATAGACCAGGAGACAATCAAGCATATTTTTGAACCGTTCTTCACCACCAAAGAATCGGAGAAGGGAACAGGACTTGGACTTTCTACTGTTTATGGAATTGTTGAAAAGCATGGTGGACTGGTTCTTTGTGATAGCGAGCCATCAGTAGGCACGACATTTAGGATCTACTTTCCGGCGATTGAGGAAGTTCCCCAAGAACAACATCCTGAGAAGACAGAACCTCCGAGGGGACAAGGTGAAACCCTGCTCCTGGTTGATGATGACTCCAACTTTCTTGAAACAACTTCACGCCTATTGAATCGAGCCAATTACAGTATGATTACCGCCTCAAATGGTAAAGAGGCTTTAGAACTCTATGAAAAACACCGGGAAGAAATCAGACTGGTTATTCTGGATCTCATAATGGTGGGAATGAGAGGAGAAGAGTGCCTACGAGCCTTATTAAGAATAGACCCAAAGATTAGAGTCCTTATGATAAGTGGGGTTTTGAAGCCGGGGATGGCCGAGGATTTGAAGGAAGCAGGTGCGAAAGGGTTTATCAAGAAGCCGTTTGATATGAACCGACTGCTTGAGAAGATCCGGAAGGTCATTGATGAATAGTGGTTTCGGTTCATGTTTCGTGGGTAGCGACTAAAAAGGGACATTACATGAACACACGAACAATTGTCCTTATATTTGCACTGTTAACGCTGATATCCACGGCCATAGGAGGGTATCTATACTATCATTCCAATCAAGAGGCCGTAATTAAAGAAATCGACAGCAACTTTACCCAAGCGACCGAGGACCTAAAGGACAACATTATTAGAGCAATCGCCATAAACCAAAACCAGATCAAGGCCATGTCTTTGCTTGAACGGATTGAGAGATCGTTGCTGAACCAGGACCAGGCAATTCTCTCGGCGGCTAACAGGGCACTGGATGCTTTCGCAAAAAGTTTCGCTCTAGATGTATGTTATCTAATGGATAGCTCAGGGAAAACCATCGCTTCAAGCAACCGTAATGATCAGGACAGTTTTGTTGGTCATAACTATTCATTTCGGCCTTACTTTACAGAGGCTATCAAAGGAAAACCTGGAATCTATTGGGCTGTTGGAGTCACATCAAACTCGAGAGGAATTTATTTCAGCCATCCGGTGTATTCTGCTGCTGGTGGTCAACCGATAGGAGTGGTGGTCATCAAAGCGTCGAGCCGGGAACTGGATAAGGCGTTATCAAGAAATAAAAAAGGGATCTCGTTGCTGGTACACAGTAGTGGGATTATTTTCGCCTCCAACCAGGAAGACTTGATTTTGAAACTCTTTTCTAAACCTTCACCCAAAGAATTACTCAGGATAGCCGAAACGAAGCAATTTGGAAAAGGGCCATGGAACTGGTCCGGTTTCGAGGAAAAGGCGGACAAAAAGGTTGTGGACAGCTCCGGCGAAGTTTATTTAATCAAGGATGTTGGCCTTACAGACTGCCCCGGATGGAAGATTGTCTCTTTATACAGCCCTAGATCCATCTATGGGAATATCAATCTTTTTGTTGGCAAAGCTGGATATGTGGCTATTTCTCTCTGTTTGCTCTTTGTGGGAGCGGTTATTGTCCTCTATGTTATGGCTCAGAGAGACATCACGGAACGCAAGAGATCTGAGGATGCATTAGTTGAGAGCGAAGAAAGATACAGAGCTGTTTTTGATAACGCTGGTATAGGCATCAATTGGCTTGACCAAAATGCCAAAAGTTTCGGTGCTAACCAAGCCCTATCCAATATGCTCGGATATTCAATCGAGGAGTTTAAACAATTGACGTTCTCTGACATCACTCATCCTGATGACAGGGAAATTTCCAGGAATAATTTACAAGCCCTCATGGCTGGAGACATCAATTCTTATAAACTTGAGAAACGGTATCTAAGAAAAGACGGGGATATTGTCTGGGGTGATCTTTCGACATCGGCAATTCGAAATGTGAAGGGAGAAATTGTTGGGACAGTTGGAATCATTGCAGACATTACCGAGCGTAAAAGATTGGAGGAAGAGAAGGAGAACCTAATCATCGATCTTCAGAAAGCTCTATCTAAAGTCAAGACACTTAGCGGATTTCTTCCAATTTGCACTTCTTGTAAGAAAATACGAGATGATGAGGGTTATTGGAATGAAGTGGAGAGATACATAGGCAAACATTCGGAAGCCGAATTCAGTCACAGCATTTGTCCTGACTGCCTGAGGAAATTGTACCCCGAGTATGCTGATGAAGTTCTTAGCAGTCTGGAGAAGGACAAAGAGCAATAGAGAGAGTTTGAGCATAAGCCAGTGGGGGACCAATTACATTGTGATTTATTCCAATGGTGGCAAATGAAGGTATTTACGAGCCTCTATTATAGCCAAAATATCATCATTCCCCAGGTCGTAGAAAAAATCGTCGGGTTCGTCCCACGGGCGACATAACTTACTGGTCAACGAATTTAGGGCTTCTACAGGATCAATACCGGCTTCTTTAGCCATTAAGGTATAGATTTCTTTGCCTTTGCTGATTGTCTCAGCATTGGATTTTTTAAGCGATACACCTTTATAACTTTCATTTATTCTCAACGTCACTGCAATATTCCTCCTAATCAAACTCGGTTGAGCAGGTGACTATAGGTCACCCGGCACAATAGCCAACCACGGGACTATTTCTCCAGGTCCGGTAGGTCCAATGACTGATTTGATTGATGAGATGATCTTAGATACTCATCAGATCCCCCCAATGCTTCGAATAGAAGATGCTCAATTAACTTATTCAAGGTCGTCTTCTTTGCCTTTGCTAATGCTGTAGCGTCAGTAAACATTTTCTGAGATAGCCTTACAGTGGTGACTCCAGTCTTGTCCCTGTGGAATCTCAGGTTATCCTTGTCGATATTCGACCTTGATAACCACCACTCGATAATTTGGTCTAATATTTCATCTCTGGTCATATAGCGACTGTTTTAATGGTCAAGCGTTAAATGCACAAAAGTGCTGTTTCTTTTTCAACATAGCGTTGAGAATTACTATCAGCTTGCGAATACAAGCCACGATTGCCACTTTCGTCTTTTTCCCCGAGTTGCGGAGTCTTGAATAGAATTCCCTGATTATTTTGTTGTGCCGAGAAGCAACCAAAGCGGCCATGTATAATAGATTACGAACACTTGTGCGGCCCCCGAATACCATTCGTCTTCCTCTCATTTTTCCGCTGTCTCGGTTAAAGGGCGCAACTCCTACCAGACTTGCTATTTGCTTGCCACTGAGTTTTCCCAACTCAGGCAGAGCGGCCAAGAGCATTCGAGAGGTATTAGGCCCGATCCCTGGAACACTTTGGAGCAGTTGGTCCTTTTCATGCAAAACAGGGTTACCCTTAATTTCATCATCCAACTGGTCTTCAATTTCTTGAATCTGTTGATTAACAGTTTCGATGATGAGTTGGATGCTCTTTTTGACTTGCTGAGAAACAGCCTTATAAAGACGGTTTTTCTCTGCCGTACGGACATCGATTAACTGCAGACGTCTGCTGATAAGCTCTTTGATAAATCGTTCTTTTTCGTTAGGTAGAGAACGGATCTCGGGTTTCATCTCCTGAGCGAAACGAGCGAGGACATGGGCGTCAATCGAATCGGTTTTTGCTAACCTGCCCATTGCGCGGGCAAAGTCTCTTACACGCTTGGGATTCACAATCGCCGCAGGCAAGCCTTTTGACAAGAGTGCGGCGGCTATTGGCACATCATAGCCTCCAGTGGCTTCCATGACGATTACCGGAGAAACCTCGGCACCTAAACGCTCTGTTAATTGATCTAGACCATTAGCGTCATTGGCGAAGGTCAGGCACTGGTCTCCGGGCATAAGACACACATCTAGATGGTCTTTAGAAATGTCAATTCCGATAAAAACTTGTGGTATAATCTCTTTAGACATGTGCAGTTCCCTCTCTTGCGGATGCGGGCTCACATTCAGGCCCTGACGACTGTTCGGGTTATCTACAGCATGGCAACCGGCGATCAAGCTAACTGACGGTTTCCTCGAACCGAGACTTCTTACGGTCTACCGGCTGCCCCGATCTGGGCTGCGCATCAATCCAGATCGGTATCCAAATGATTTACTTGTCCAGCGCCTGTTGACGCTCGTGCCAATTATAAGGATTACTCATTTCTAATATACAAGACTTTCTTCTTAGAATTGAGTCAACGTGTCCGGGGCTCCAAGTTTTACCGTGTTGAGTGAGGAACCCATTGTCATTAAGATGTGCGGCTATCTTCGGTAAGGATACGCCTTTCGGTCTAAGTTTTCTAATTAATTGTAACGCCTCATATTCTTTCCCGTTGGGAACAAGGGTCTTATTATCCTCAGCTAATTTATATCCGAAAGGCGTAGTCCCTATCTTCTGATACTCACGGATTCTTTTCTCTCTACCACTGGCGACTCTAGCACGGATATTAGCCTTTTCTAGCTCTGATGCCGCACTAAACATGGTCAACATAAACCTTCCCGCTGGAGATCTGGAATCTATAGCGGTTCTCGAAAATAATCGCGAAAAGAACGCGACTTTTTGATCGAGATGTGTTTTTCTTAGGGCATGTGTCGTGAACGAAACATGCCGAACCTCGAGAACTGCTCCTTTGTGGAATTAGTGACTGCAGCCAAGGCTTCGCCGGTCCAGCGATCCTACATTCGCCTCATGGCTATCAAAGCCTTGGCAATGGGCCTGACTCATGAGCAGGTAGCGACTTTGTTCGAGGTAAACGAAGACTCGGTTTCCCGTTGGGTGAGGCGTTTTAATGAACGGGGTATCGATGGACTTACGGAAGGTTATCGGTCTGGCCGGCCCCCCATAATTAGCGGAGAGCGATCCGACGAATATTCCAAGCTGGTTTTACATCCGGAACAAGTCAACGAGACTCACTGGACAGGACGCAAGTTTCACGGATATCTCACCAGGCATTGTCAGCTAGAGGCTGGCTACAGCACCCTTATGCGGTGGCTACACGACAAGGATTTTCGACTGAAGGTCCCTCGCCCCTGGTCAGATGGCCAGGATGAAGAAAAGAGAAAGGCCTTCATTGAACTGATCAAGAAGTTTCTTGGCGATCAGGACGTGGATCTTTGGTTTCTTGACGAGTGTGGTGTCGAAGGAGATCCTCGCCCGAGAAAGCGCTTTGCGATGAAAGGAGACAAGATCCTGCAAGCATACGCTGGAGCGCATCTCCGAATGAATGTCACTGGCATGGTTTTACCAAGAAAGGGTGAATTCTATGCGCTCGGATTTAGCCATTCCGATACGGAGATCTTCCAAATCTTCCTGGATCATGCCAATCGAGATATCCAACTCGAGCGCCCCCGCAATCTGCTGATCTTGGACAATGCTTCCTGGCATAAAAGCAAATCACTGGATTGGGGCAACTTTGAGCCGATTTTCTTACCACCTTATTCCCCAGATCTTAACCCCATTGAACGCCTCTGGCTAGTCATGAAGGGCGAATGGTTTTCTGGATTCTACGCCAAAACCAAAGATCAACTCATCGACCGACTCACCGAGGCTCTCAGGTGGCTAATCAACAGGCATGATGAAAACGTAAAAACCTGCGCCATTCCGACAGAACTTTAGAGAAGCGCTATATAGAGACTCCACCAATGTCAATAATGTGAAGAGAAGCATTGGCGGCATCGAGGATATCCACTGTTTGTAGACAGTCAATAACGAGCCGTACAAGACGATCTAGAGAAGCTACAACGATACCCTGAATCTCACCACGCTGAACAGCTTCCATAAGTTTTGAACCAGATGGTCTGTCTCTAAAAGGTATAGCTGATATTGTAGCGGGGTCAGAATATACCTCTACCAGATCAAGGTTCATGAAGTCACAATATTTCTCAATTCGCTCTTGTTGAACCTGCATGCTGGTTCCGTTCAAAAGCTGAGTCTCACCCGAAACCCTGATATACCCTCCGACTCTTGTTCCCAATCTTAACCTCCAAGAATGTATCTGAAAATACTGTAGTCGAATACAGCTAAAATATCCAAGTCTTTTGTGGATACAGTATTCTTTTGTTGTATTCTTTCTGAGCCCTTGAGGGTTCAGAAGGGTGGGTCTTTAGATAATCCTCCAAAATCGTAGCACGATGGTGTTTGAGCCTGAAAATAGATGGTTTAGGCAGTAATAACTATATCAAAGGAAAGTTTGGAATCCCTCCCTCCCTCGATTTTGAGCCTTCTAACCCTATGGATCATCAACATCTAAATAGTTAGCAAGGCTACGTGGGCAGTTTTCTTTCTATGTTAGCTTTGATGATGTCTTCAGGAATAATTGTTGCGGCAGAGTACAAGTGATTAATGGAGCCGGTGGACTTACTGGAGAAACGAGAGCCCTAAAATGTGTCTTTCTTGTAGAGATTTTCATTTAGAAAATCCAATTCAATTTATCTAAGAAAGGCATTTAAAAGATGACCGTAAAAGTTCTTGTTAGTTAGAATCATCAGAGATTCCACCAGCCAGTAATCACCATAAGCCCGAAATTGCACCGCTTAACCCTAAATCGACCAGCGTTCGCTCTGTTGTTGAAAGAGCATGGAAAAGAATCTCAGTACGCTCAGATTCTTTGGGATGATGCTGAGGCTGAAGGAATTTTTTGGATTAAATACGCGGAGCGTTTCCGGTCCTGATCTGCGATCGGTCTTCATCAAATGTGACGTCTCCAACCCAATGAAGGCTATTTTCAATGGACCAATGGCCCCGGTTGAGTTCGAGAATTCGTTGTGGAGAAGCCTGGTTAACCGAAAGGCTGGTGACTCCATAGACCGTTTCATAAGATTCTCGATTTTTCTTTATATGAGATACTTGGCGGTGGATACAGAAAACCTGGCGCACATACGGGAAATTCAAATAGCCGTTCAGTTCTTGAATGGTCCAGATACTGCGGACTTCTATTCGTCCATGCCCTTTGTCGATTGTTTGGTATTGAGGGGAAGCGTCAACCAAGTTAAGATCTTCCAGATCTTTTTTGAGGGCAGGCTGGTTATCCTTAACAGTGAAGACATAGTCAGCTTTTTTTGTTCGACCAGGTAACGGGCCGTTTCTTGTTGGGTATGCAATGCGTCCAGAGTAGCTACGCTGCCTTCTATAGGCAGCGGGTCAAGTAGTTTTGGACCACTGTAATTTCATTTGTGGTGGGAGGAACGCAGAAAGCAGCTTAACCTGCCGACCGTCAGAGGTCCGCGCTCCTTTGAGAGTCTTGCCGTCTATTGCGATATCGGCTCCGGTTCCCATCATGGACTGAGTCCAACTCATGAGAGCTAAGTCTATAGCTTGTGCGTCGACAGACTGCAGAAAGCGACGGATTGAAGGTTCACTGGGAGATTCATACAATTTGGTCTTCGGGTTTCTTCGGCATCGCAGGCGTTTGAGCATCTTTTGAGAGCACGCTTTACCCCATTGCGCTATGGCGTCGAAGCTTCTGGCTCCACATATTATGGCGCAGACCGCAATAGATAGAATGGCCAGTCGGTGGCGCCGGATTCCTCGAGGCATGCGTGAGTCGGGCCTTGAGAAGTAGGTCAGCATTATTACAAGACAGTCCCATTGATGTGATCATAGGTTTGAGTTCCAGTTGGATATATGGGTTGGCAAGTATTTTGGCTGCGTCCGGCCGAAGGGGCCGGACAAAGACGGATTTAATATGCCCGTGATGGACGTATTTGTCGTGGCGCCCTAGTATATCCTAGAAAGATCCATCCAGCTGCCCTGTAACAAACGCCCCGAAAGAGCTGGGGATCAACAAAGGTCTCCGCAAGCCGGATCGGGTGGC
Source organism: uncultured delta proteobacterium (assembly GCA_963798475.1). Lineage (GTDB taxonomy): Bacteria > Desulfobacterota > Desulfomonilia > Desulfomonilales > Desulfomonilaceae > CAJBEZ01. The sequence continues at coordinate 472,581 of CAWCTI010000023.1, read as the reverse complement.
GATAAGCCGCCTGCCAGTCATCGGACAAGCGTTTTAGGTTGAGGGCAAGAATACGTGATGCAAGGTTAGGCGCTTTGACCTCGGGAAGAATAAGGAAACGGCAGTTGTTAGCTACCAATGGGAGGTGTTTCAATTTAAGCGTGGGAGTCCAACCGATCCATTCATCACGAGCTTTGCGCTTGAGAGCGGCGGCGGCCCACCCCAACAAGGCGAGCCAACGATCTTCATAGACCGCCACATAGCGCAGCGATTCTTCTATAAGCGACTGGAACCCAGATAGTGATGCTCCCGCATCAGTCGGTCCCACTGCTCTCGTTCAACAGCCCTGACCGGCCGGAGTTCGACACGACTGACTAATTCCAGAGCTTCCGCTTGTCCTTTGTCCCCAAAATCATTCATGCCCCACTTGATAATAAATTTTTGCGCGAATGTTCAGAAATTAATACTTCTCTTGTAAACAATGACTCTTATGCCTGACTATGACATGGCCCTGGGGATAATCCTAAGCCACCTTGACATGCACATGACCGTTAGTTATTGTCAATGACGCATTATTTTGATTTCTAGAGTCAGATTCGTGATGACCCATTTTATAAAAATTCCCTTTTCGGCACGAAGTCAAAAGAACTACGATCGATAGACTTGCTGTAGTTCTATTGGAGGTCACCGTGATTGTCGCCAAACCAAAACCATTTGACGAACTACTTGAAATGTTGCGGAATTTTTCTCGTGTTTTGGTTGCGGGCTGCGGAACTTGCGTGGCGGTCTGTCTTGCTGGAGGAGAGAAGGAGGCTGGAATTTTAGCGACACAGCTTGAGTTGGTATTTCGCGGTCGCGATTTCAAATCGTTCGCTGCTACTGTCGAGCGCCAATGTGATCGGGAATTCCTGGCTTTGTTGAAAGGCCACATAGAACAGGCAGACGCGGTGTTGTCGCTTGCGTGCGGTGCCGGAATCCAGTTCCTCGCTGAAATGTATCCTGATAAACCAATTTTCCCAGGGGTCGACACGAGTTTTATCGGTGTCAGTGAGGGAGCTGGGATCTGGAGCGAACGCTGCAGAGCATGCAATCAATGTTACTTGGGTCTCACCGGAGGTATCTGCCCAGTCACGATGTGTGCTAAAGGTCTCCTTAACGGCCCCTGTGGAGGACCATCCAATGGGAAATGTGAAACAAGTCCGGACCGGGACTGCGCATGGGTCAAAATTGTAGAACGTTTGAAAAGTCAATCCCGTCTCGACATCCTCAATAACATAACTCCTCCTCGCAACTTTGGTCTTAGCGAAAAACCCGCCAAATTGGTACGAGAGGATTATCAAAAAAGATTCTGAGCTGTACCTCCCTGGGGTAAGAAAGGAAAATGATGAAACTTGAGGAAGTGGTACGTAATCGTAAGAGTGTTAGGGCCTTCCAACCGGATTCGGTCCCAAGAGAAACCATTTCCAGAATAGTAGAATTGGCGCGCTGGGCACCATCTTGGGGGAATACGCAACCTTGGGAAATAGTTGTTGCCGACGGCCCTAAGGCAAAAGAACTGGCAGTCGCTTTTGAAGAGGAAGGCAAGAAGGGGTCTGCTCCCCGACCAAGTATTTCCATGCCAGTGAATTTTTCAGGGGTCTACAAAGATCGCTACATGAATCTTGGTAAAAACCTTCTGGCATTCATGGGAATAGAGCGTGATGACAAACAAGCCAGAATGCGCCATTATCTCAATATGTATAGGTTCTTTGAAGCGCCCGCAGTTGTATATCTGGTTGTAGACAGTGATCTCAATGAGCCTTATTCGTGTCTCGATATTGGATCAATTGGAACGACTATTTGTTACGCTGCCATGGCTCATGGTTTGGGCACAATATACCTTGCGGCTTCAATGCATTTTCCCGATATTGTCAGGCGAGTTTTAAACATTCCACAAACAAAAAAGATAGTCATTGGTATAGCTATTGGTTACCCAGACCCGGATAAGCCAGCCGCTGTCTTCCGAAGTGAAAGAGCGCCATTGGAAGAAATTCTGCGTTTCGCTTAAGACCTAAAGCCGTTATAAAGGATTCTTTGGCGGCTCGGTTTTTGAATTGACGAACTATGACTAAAAGATTAGAAATGTTCATTGGGTTGTTCTTTTTCAGGTATTGGTATAAAGTAAATTGAATTCATTTAATAAAATGATTCCCGGGGGAAAACGTTAGCCGCTTGGTAGCGCCTTTTGGAATCCAGGAGTTCATATAACGCCATGAAACGGCGTGATTTCATAAAATCTTTAGGGGTCGCCGGCGCAATCTCTTTTCTTCCATTCGGAAGGCAAAAAGCTTTTTCGGAGAAGAACCCGCCTGCGTCATTGCCCTGTTTTGAGGTCGAAAAATCCGCTCTCAAAAGGCCTTTTTCTTTATGTTTCGATTCTACCGGGAACCTACTTGTAACGGATCCCTCCTTATATTGTGTTTTTAGGCTGAGCGACTCTTTGGAGGTCCTAAATTCATTTGGACTTCCGGGTTCTGCTCCCGGCTCGTTTAATTATCCGAAGGGAATTACCTCAGATTCTGGGGATTTTGTTTACGTAGTTGATTCAAACAACTGCCGCGTTCAGATTTTTGATCCGGCGGGTAAACTTTCTAAAATTGTCGGCGCTATTGGATCCATAGGCGGATTGTTCGCTACTCCACAGGGTATATGCGTGGGCCCCAAAGAAAGAATGCTTGTTGCTGACACAAGAAATCACCGTATTCAAATCTTTGAGTCTTTTCAGTTGGTATCAGTTATAGGGGAGTTGGGTGACAAAGATAATCAGTTCAGGTTGCCTACAGCCTGCCAGACAAGCCCCGATGGGGAAATTCTGGTTCTTGACAGCAAGCATGGGCTAGTAAAAATCTTTGATAAAGACGGTGCCTTTAGTAAATGTTTCGGTGGTGAAGGAAACACCCCCGGCTTACTCAATTCACCCCAGGGAATGATTTTAATGTCTGATGGCTCTGTCATAGTCGCCGACACAGGTAATCACAGAGTTCAACAGTTTGATCATAGCGGAAAGTTCGTAAAAGTTTGGGAAGTGGAAGAGTCCGGCTTGCCTCTGTTTCAGACGCCTACGTCTGTAGCGCATAAAAATGGCGCTCTCTTTGTGGCTGATTCGGGCAAAGGCCAAATAGTAAGGCTTTCACTAAACTGACCGTGTTGATTTCTGGAAAATCTAATGAATATCGAAAACATAACCCTAGGTTTTTTGATTGCTGTGTTTATCCTAGCTGAAATATATAGAACACTAAGGTCTGCCAGAGGCGTCATCGTCTCGGTCGAAGATTCCGGGCCACAAAACTTCTTTGGAGAAATCAGGACTGCCGTTGTGAGGCTAAAGTCAGGTCGTGAAGTGACTGCCAAGATGAGTCAGTGCGCCGCTTGTATTGCAAGAATCCAACTGGGATCAGAAGTAAAGGTTTTTAATAGTTCTGATGGTTTTACGATTGATCCAGTATGGTTCCGATCTAGAAAACAGTGCGCCTTCTCTGAAAATAGCCGCGGTTGTAACTAATGGTTATCAATAAACAAATTGGACTACAACTATTTCTAAAGTAACAGGTTGGAGATTTTTTTGGAGTTCTTAGGATACATAACTTTGGGAATTTTCCTTGGGTTAATGTTACTGACACTGTTTGGCTACATTAGAACTCCAGTCCAAACCGTGCTTGTTTTGTCTACTGTCCTGTGTTTGATTATAGGCGGGGTTTTTCGTTTCATAGCCTATGGATGGAATTCCGTAGTTCTGCTTCCGAATGAGTTCCTCGGAGGCATCATCCTGCACCCTATTACCGCTTTATTGACAGGCTTATTCCTTGCTGGAGGCCTAAAGGCGTCCGGCGGGTTCGAGGCTCTTAAAGCCATTCTTGGTTATTTAAGGCGCAGCCCAATCGGTCTAGTCGGCACGCTCGTTATACTCATAAACTTACCAGTAATATCCTCATTACCATGCGGTAGAATTCTGGCGGCGGCTTTGTTGCCATTGTTGTTTACTTTTGGTTTTGAAGGCGGTCTCGGAATACTCACCAAATCACAGCTAATTGTCTTGATAGGGGCTTTTACCAGAAATTCAATGGGATCCTGTGGTCCTTCACCTATTGGAGGCGTAGGTCAGATTGCGGAAGGGTTCCTGGGGAGTTTTTTCCCAACAGCCTCTGATGGAATTTTAAGGGCCCCTCAGGCCTTTGCTCTAATGCTTGGAACTGCGGTAGTCGCTCTGTTTCTCAAGTTCGTTAGCCAGAAGCTCTATCCCAATGACGTTGCTCTTAGAGAAGCCCCAGCGGGTATGGCGACACAAGGTGGTGGGTCGGAAATTCGGATAAAAGTCCCTATCCAAGGTTTTATCGCACTTGCAATATTTGTCATGTCGCTGCTAATCGCAATATTTCAGCCATTGGGCAAAATGCCAGTGCAATCTGTCCTGGTGGCCGGCGCTTTACTCATGATAGTGGTATGTCGAATTCGCTTGAATGACTTACTCGAGGGAATAATCCTTTTACCGGTTACAGCCATGGCCGCCGGTTTCCTGGCCGCTGGAGCGCTAGCCGCAACTGGTGGGTTTGTAGCGTTGGCGTCTATCTTGAATAGTCTGGTTTCAATTAAAGCGCTTGGCGTAGCCGGTATGCTAGCGATCTTTGTTCAGTTTCAGACCATCCTTCCTCTGTCGTGCGCTCGAATATTGACCGCGGCTTTGGTGCCCACACTTTACTTGTTCGGTCCAGCTCAATTTAATTTTCTTAGTTGGTCTCAACTGGCTATTGTCATGGCGGCGTACATAATTAACGCGACGACTTCTTGCGGCCCTTCTCCTCTTGGCGGCGGTGGGATGATGGGAGAAGGGACGATGCGAGCTGAAACCGGTTTTATTAAAGGGGCTTACACCTTCGCTTCAATGGCCGTTATGGCTCCTATGGCCGCTATTTTCATGAGATTCCTGAATCTGTCAGTATTTCAACCGTCGGACCCCGGGTTCGCACGAAACATTTATATGATAGGGGCATTGGCTCTGGTAATAGCAGGTGTCAATATAACTTTCATATTTTTGGGATCTAGAATTTTCAATCCCAACATTTCCCGCAATTTTTTTGTTCAATTGTTGGGTTTTTTATTCAGCGGTGGGCTTGGAGGCGGCATTCTGGCGTTTGCCTTATTTGAGTTGGACACTACAAAGATTTGTCAGGGAGTTTTCGGTGGCATAATCGCTGCGGCCCTGATAGGGCTAATGGTGCCTAAGACGTTGTCCAAGAGACTGACCGCCACACTTTCTGGAACGACACTATGATTATGTAAATTTTTCAGTAGACATTTGAACGTGTCCGGTTCCGTCATATGTGTGGATATCGCCTGAGAGTAGGATATTTTAAGTGTTGATGTGGATCATATTTGCTTTTGTAGGAGTTTTATCCGGGTTGATCATTGCCTGCGCGTTGGAGATGACTTCACCTAAAGAACTTTTTCAGGGCGCGTTGGGCGGGCTTATAGCTGGTTTACTGATGTCGGCCATGTTACCGCATTAATTTGATTGCTCGTTAGAAACAGGAATTTGGATGTCGGATACGGAAAGGCTTCCTAAAATAGGCGAAAAGCGGTCAGACTCTAATCAGCCGTTAATACTTCCAGGTATTCATCGCTACCAGTTTTTCAGCAATCTGAAAGACCGTGGTTGGACCCTCAATCTCGATAGAGTAGCTTTGTTTGGTGTCGTCTCAGCTCTACTGGCCACAATAATTAAGCCTTTGCTTCGAGGAAATCCGGCTACGATTTATTGCTATGAATGTCGAGCGTGCTATGCGACGCAGGATAGATGTCCGGTTGGAATATCATTGCAAGCGGAGCTCGTGGTAGCCGGTAGAGTGCTAGATTATGATCGATTTATCCGAAATGGTGGATTGAAGTGTATCAGGTGTGGCAATTGCCAAAGTTATTGCGTCCAATATCTACCGCTTCCCAAGATGTTTGAAGTTATGCAACAAGAAACGAGAAGCGCCATAGTGGCTGGAATTGTTCCGCGCAAATCTTTAACAAGAGGTCTAGAAAAGGGTCTGGTTGGTAAGGAATTTATTGATGATGTTGTCAGATCTATTGCATGACCCTATAAACTTTTTTTGGAACGCTTTGAGGACGAGAGGCGTCCGGCTAGTCGTGTATGCAATCGTCGTAGCGGCTATATTCCCATCAAGTCGTTTTATTCTATTGGTGGCCATTATTTTAGCCTTGGGCTCCATTTGGTGGAGAGAATATCGTTTTAATCGAAACTCCAAGGTTATCTATCTTTTGGCTTTTATAGCCTTTTTGCTGATCGGGTACGTTGTGACATTTGTTAATGTCCAAAATGTCGATGATCTTCGATTCGGCATGAGCCCATGGGGCGACGGAATTTTTCAGGTCAAAGATGGCATTTACACTGGTGAGGGACAAGGTTACCGAGGTCCTATCAAAGTGAAAGTGCAGGTCAAGGACCATCGGATTATAAGTCTCGAAACCCTGGATTACCCAGATTTAATTTCCGTTTTGGACAATCAGATAAGAACTTTCAAAGAGCGGTTGCTTGCAAAAGGACGCCTGTTTGTGCCAGGGCAACCCGAGATGCTTCGAGGAGCCACAGAGACACTTACCGGATACGTCAATGCTATCCAGGATGCTTTATCAAAGGGGATTCCGGCTTTTCCCCGTTATGATTGGTTCTCAAGAACCTTTCTTAGCCTTTTCATTGGCCTAGCCCCTAATCGCGTTACATTGAATGCGCTTGCGATCTTATTCGCTGTTTTCATGGTTTTTGAATATGCTTTTCAATCTATGCTGATTCCTGGGACCGGGCGTTCTATAAACTGTTACAATTGCGCTTCTTGCGTTGGGGTGTGTCCGGTTAAAGAGGTGGAAGGCGTTCAAATGCCTATGGGTTTGGTGCTTTTAACGAGGCTTGGGAATTATGAACGGGTCATGGAGTTGTCCAAGTATTGTGTAGGATGTGGTCGTTGCGCAGCTAAGTGTCCAATCGGAAACTCCGGCCCATTGGTTATTTCAGCGGCGTTTCAGGCAGTCAGGGAAAAGAGACGCTCAACGTCGATTCAAAACAAGAGAGATACCGCGTGATGCGTGGTGGTTACGTATATTTATTAATTGGTTTTTTTGTCGTGGTTTTTGCTTCCGCATCGGGCGAGGTGTCCATTAGAAGCTTTTCATGTAAAGCCTGTCATCAGCGTCAGGCGGATTACGTTCGTTGGATGACCGATCAGTTGAAAATTCAAAATAAAGGTTTTTCTCATGAATTGATAGCATGCGCAGACTGCCACATCGAGGGAAGTCCTCAAAATTCCATTTTATCGAGAGGGCGGGCGCTGTTGCACGCAGTAACATATCTGGTCCCTCAGATTGATCCACGTCAGCCTCAGACTAGCGGGCTGTTTCGTGAAACTAGAGTTCCAAGTGACAATTGTCAGTATTGCCACTACGCCTCCTTATACAGGAAAGAAGTTTATTTGAAAGATTTGCCTAAAGGACTCAAAGAAATCGGGTTGGTAATGGACCACCTAAAGCATGTTGTTGCTCGTGATGACACGTGTGCAAAGTGTCACGAACGCTATAAGGATAAAAATGACAATCGGGCCGACAAAGAAGTCAACTACGCAGAAGTCAATCACTTGGCGTGTGATTCGTGTCATGCTTTCGCTTCACATGCTTACGAAAACGCTCATCTCTTACCATTGAGCAAGAGCCAGTTCATAGAGGCCCGCCAGGAAGCCTGGAATTCACTATCCAAAAATCCTAGATGGATGGTGGCCATGCCTACCGAGAAATCCTGCCGGCGCTGCCATAATGGCGAGATCCATTATAAAACCAGGATATTTCCAGCGGACTGTCGAGAGGGCGATGATTACAAAAATTGTCTCAAGTGTCATCCGAAAATGACTCTGGAATACTTTAACCGCTACTTGAAAGAGCGTAGAGCGGGAGAAATCAAATCTGGAACATCCGGGGAACTGTTGTCGTCGAATAGTTTGTCTGAAAATGAAGGCGCTTTGACTTCAACTCCTGACAGCATAGGCCAAAACTATGGTCGGCCAAAAAATCGTTTAGAATTAAATTTTCCCAATTCCAAAATGAATTGGAGCGGCGGAAATGCCAACAGTAAGAGATAAATCAAAAGATAACATTAACCGTGACGTAGCTACTACAATCCTTAATACTAAGGAACCTCCTGTGGCCCGCTTTCGGCTGCTTTCAAAGGGCATGGAGCCTTATCATAGGCTTTTCATCCCTGATCCGGAATCTGATGTCACAGGCGACAAAGCGTGCCTGGCTTGCGGTAATTGCATTGATTCCTGTCCGGTACTGCGAAAAGACCCGAAACGTTTTGACAAAACCGCCCAGCGTACGTCGTTTGCTCTAGAATCGTGTGTAGGTGAGGATTGCGAGCAATGTTACTCTTGTGTCTTGGCCTGCCCACAGGTGGATACTGCATATAAGGATTACATTGTTGACGAAGTGGTGCCTGAAACGATTCAACCAGCGCTGAAAATAACGGTGCTTGATAATTACTTTATGGGTTTGATCGCCCTGATAATCGGAATTGTGATAGGTGTTTTTATCGCTAGGTGATTTTTCAGCATGAGTCTAGCCTAAGCATTGAGAAAGGATATGGAAGATGTCTGCGGTCGCTCAACAGTCGACAGAACAGACTGACACCTTGAATGAGGCCTCTGTTCGAACGGATTTAATCCCAATTTTCATAATGGGCAAGAAATATGACGTGCCCAGTACATTGACCATTCAAAAGGCTTTTGAATACGCCGGTTACCAGTTGATTAGAGGTTGCGGCTGCCGGGGCGGTATTTGTGGGGCATGCGCTACTGTTTACAGATTGCCCGGGACGGCTAAAATCAACGTAGGCTTGGCGTGCCAGACGGTAGTTCAGCCCAACATGTATCTGACAATGATTCCCTTTTTTCCCGCCAACAGGGCTGTTTACAACCTTGACGACCTAAAACCCGATGCCCAGACGATCCTTAAATATTACCCCGAATTGGCCAAATGCATGGGATGCAATACATGCACTAAATCGTGTCCCATGGAAATACCGGTTATGGAATATATTTCCGCGGCCCTAAGAGGCGATATTGAACAGGCTGCCGAAATCTCGATGTCATGTGTAATGTGCGGCATCTGCGCAGCTCGGTGCCCAGCGGAATTGGGCCAGTACAACATTGGTATAATGTGTCGAAGAATCACGGGCAAGCATATTAAGCCTCGGGCGGAACATGTCAGAGAAATGATTGAACGGATCAATACCGGTCGGTACGAAGAACCATTGAACAAATTGATCAACTCGGATCTTGAAACACTTAGGAAACTGTATGTTGATCGCCAGATGGAACCTCACACGGGGCCGGAAGAATGGACACCGGACCAAAAGGACTATTTGTGAGGCCCCTGAGATCACGTATGATATTTGCTACTAATTCTGAAAGACGCAGCCTTTTGGGTGGAGACGACTATGGGATATACCCCTGATTTAATGGAACTTATAAAGAAAGTTGAGAAAACAAGACCGGTACGGGTCGCTCGCAAGAAAGCCGGCGAAGAATTTCCAGCCCTTACATTAGAACAGAGAAAAGCCAGGCTCGAGAAATATCATCCTGATTATAGAGTTGGCGCTCTTCGTGAACTCCGCGTCGGTCCTAGTAAGGGTTACTCGGTGGCTCAGGAAATAGCTGATCAATTTGAAGCCAGGAGCAGGATAGATCCGGATAAAATTGATTTAAACGAAGTTCACTATGAAACCGATGTGTTGGTTATTGGTGGCGGCGGAGCAGGGACAGCGGCGGCGCTAATGGCCGAGGAGGCCGGAGCCAAAGTGATCATAGCGACCAAACTGAGACATGGCGACGCCAACACCATGATGGCCGAAGGCGGCATTCAGGCCGCCACGAAGAGTTGGAAGGATTCCCCATACTACCATTACTTGGATGTAATGGGTGGTGGCCATTTTGAGAATGATCCGTTTCTTGTAAAAACTATGGTGTCAGAAGCTCCGAAGACAATAGGCTGGCTTGAGAATCTGGGCTGCATGTTTAACAAGTGGCCCGACGGGAAAATGTTCACGCTCCATGGAGCGGGCACTTGCCGCAAAAGGATGCACTACGCCGGCGACATGACAGGCGCTGAGATTATGAGAACCCTTAGGGATGAAGCCAGGAACAGGATCAAAAACATTGGGGTTCTTGAGTTCTCCCCGGCCGTTGAGTTGCTCCTCGATGACAAAGGATTTTGTTCCGGCGCAGTGCTCTATAACCTCGAGACAGAAGAATATTTTCTGGTAAAAGCAAAGGCTGTAGTCATGGCGACTGGTGGATCAGGTCGCCTTCACATGCAGAAATTCATGACAACCAACCACTATGGCGCTACAGGTGATGGACTAGTCATAGGATACCGAATGGGAGTCAGAGTTAGGTTTCTACATGCGACTCAATACCATCCCACCGGCGCAGTATTTCCGGAACAGTCTGAAGGTTTGCTGATTACTGAAAAAGTCCGAGGAGCGGGAGCGAATCTCGTCAACATTGATGGAGAACAATTTGTTTTTGAACGTGAACCGCGTGACATTGAATCGTCCAGCATTATTCGTGAATGCGAAAAGGTTGGAAAGGGGATACCTGTCCCTGGTCAAATAGGGAAATTTGGAGTTTGGCTGGATTCTCCTATGATAGACCTGCTGGAAGGCTCCGGCACCGTTGAACGGGAATTCCCAGCTAAATTTATCCTTTTCAAACGTTATGGAATAGATATTTCCAAACTCCCGATGTTGATTTATCCGACGCTTCATTACCAAAATGGTGGGCTGGAATACAAATCGGATGGATGCACCACAGTTCCCGGTTTTTTCGTCGCTGGCGAGGTTGGTGGCGGAGTTCACGGAGCGAATCGGCTGATGGGTAATTCTCTTTTGGATATCACTGTGTTTGGACGTCTGGCCGGTGAATCGGCCGGTAAATTCGTTATACAAAGAAGTGAAATCGGCAAGCTCAATGTTGAACACGTTCGCCAATATCACAAGGAACTTGAAGCATCAGGTATACTGACGGACAGGGTCTCACCGATGGTGTTACCCGACTATGCAAACCCCGAAGTAAAGAAACGGCAATGGACCACAACATATGTTGGGTCTTTGAGATAGAATTTTCATGGCGCCAATTTCATCTACAAGACTTGGTTGTTTGTCAGCTTTTTGGGGTTACATTGCTAAGCTGAAAGACCCCACTCCATATTGGAGACGGCAGGCCCTCTTTTGTGGGATTATATTGATTGTGCTGATAGCCTTCGCGGCATTGTTCGCGATATTGACATTGTCAAGCATTTTTGGCGGAGGAAACGTATCATTTTCCGCTCAGGGCTCGCCTGGACCAATAGTTTTCCGCCACTATGCCCACATGTGGTTCAAAAACGGAAAATATAAAGATTGCAAAACCTGCCATGACGGATTGTTCGCCTCCCAACATTATGGCACGTTTGTTCTGAGGGCCTTGAAGGATTCCCCTCCGGTCAAGACACACATAGGCAAAATGGCTTCGACGCTTTTTGTGCCTGGAACCATTGCGGAGGACGAAAAGGCTAGAGTGGATTACGAAGTACCTAGAGCTTGCGCTACATGCGCAACCGGCTCATGTCATGACGGCAAGGAATCTTTCAGTAGATTTGAATGCCTTGGTTGCCACCAAACTAAATGAATTTAATGCGTTATGAGCTAGTTGAACGAACTTATGAGTCAAACTGAAAACAAAAACAAGTCCCAGATAAATGGAACAGCTCAAGAAAATTCCCAGCGGGATCAGAATACCTTAATAAAACCCGAAGCCAAGCCTAAACGCTGGGGCATGGTTGTGGATCAGAGACGCTGTATCGGTTGCCACAGTTGCACTGTAGCTTGCAAGAGTGAAAATAACGTGCCTTTGGGTTACTGGCGATCATGGGTCAAAGGAATTCAAAAGGGATCTTTACCTGATGTGAGTAATATGTTTTTGCGACGACTTTGCAACCAGTGTGATTCTCCACCCTGTGTTCAGGTCTGTCCAGTCCGGGCTACTGTCAGAAGACCGGAAGACGGTGTTGTCGTGATGTACTATGGAAAGTGCATCGGTTGCGGGATGTGCATAGCAGCGTGTCCCTATGACGCCAGATTTTTTAATCCGATTAGGCATACGGCCGATAAATGCGATTTTTGTTCTACACGAATTGAAAACGGTCTGAATCCGGCGTGTGTTGAAGCGTGTCTTTCAAGAGCATTAATATTTGGAGACATTGATGATACATCGTCTGAAATATGCCGTGTATTAGCCACTACTCCTACGTCGGTAATTAAACCAGAACTCGGAACAAAACCAAAAGTTTACTATATTCAGGCGGACCACGCTCTAAAAGGAAGGATCTTGTTCTCGGAAGATTTTGAAGAGGCGATTGTCGACTATAAGAAAAGTGTTCCGAGCCCGAACGCCTCCTACTGGAAAAAACAGGAATAGAAATAGCAAATGGAAGTCACTGTTCTTTACAATGTGCCTCACGAAGTTCCCTGGAAAGTTTTTATTCCGCTTTACTTCTATTTTACGGGATTGAGCGCCGGTTCCTTCATTCTCTCGACCCTCTCAACGGTTTTCGGTATCAAACGTTTCAAGCCAATGGCTCTTCCGGCCGCAATTATTTCTTTTGTTCTGCTTTTACTAGCCCCGGCTTGTTTAATATTCGACCTACAACAACCGTTGCGCTTTTGGCACACTTTGGTTCCAGAATATTTCAATCCTACGTCAGCCCTGTCATATGGTTCATGGCTGCTGACCTTGTACCCAGTTGCAAACCTGGTTTACATCTATTTCATATTTGTGAAAAATGATCGTGTTACTAAAATTCTAGGGACCATGACTGTACCGCTGGCTATTTTTGTTCACGCATATACAGGGTTTGCATTTGCGCTGGTTAGAGCTAGGGCATGGTGGCATTCAGCTTTAATGCCCGGTTTTTTCCTTACTTCAGCTCTTTTATCCGGAATAGCGCTGCTAGTCATTGTAGCGCTAATAATGGACCGTTTCCGAACCGAAAAGCTGGAAGTGGATTTATACAAGAGTCTGCGACTAATGATGATCGGAATATTGCTCACGGATCTTTTCTGGACCGGGAGTTTCTGGCTAACGCTTCTCGTATCGAACGCGGATGGGCATGCATCAATATGGTTAGCCCTTCATGAAAAATTTTACTTATGGGGAGAAATTGTAGCCGGGATGCTCGTGCCTCTCGCGATTCTGGTCTATCCGAAAACAGGCAAGAACAGGATGTGGTTGTCGTTAGCTTCAATATTAATAATTTGTGGCGTTTTTCTGATGCGATATTCTGTTGTTTTCATTGGTTTTGACATTCCCTTGAGTTAGAGGCTGCCCTGTAAGCTATTATGGTAAAAATATCACGTAGAGAATTTGTGAGAATCGCTTCCTTGTTGGGAGGGGCATCGCTATTTGCCGGTTGTTCCTTTTTCGAGAAGGAAACATTGGTCCCGAAATATATTGAAGGAGCGCCGGCGGTTGATCCCGTAGAAACTATGCTGGGCGTGAACAGCAAATATACAGTTTGCGCTTTGTGTTCTGGAAACTGTGGGATCAGTTGCCGAATAGCTCAGGGACTCCTCGTAAAAATAGGCGGGAATCCCTATCACCCTATTTCCAAAAGTGATCCCTTAACCTTTGAAACCCCGTTGGATAAGGCGTCTAAGGTAGGGGCTTCCGTTTGCGCCATCGGCTCAAGCGGTATCCAAACACTTTATGACCCTTTCAGGATTCTTAAACCGCTCAAACGCTTTGGACCTCGAGGGTCGCGAAAATGGCAAGCCATCTCTTGGCAGCAAGCCCTCAAAGAAATCGGCGATGGTGGCAACCTCTTTGGGGAGGGTAATGTTGATGGTCTGAAGAATTTGAAGACTTCAGGAGAAGACCTGACTTTGTTAGCGGGCAGAATAGATTGGGGGGCCCTTCTTTTCCTGGAAAAATTTGTTTCCGCTTTTCCGGGAGCTCGTTTTGCTCGTACTGATGAAATCCTGTTAGAGGCTAAAGAACGTCAATCAGTGGAATCAATCTTTGGGATGGGGTATGGGCCTTTAGACGCTGACTATCGTAACGTATCGTTCTTGTTAGGTTTTGGCTCAACTCCTCTGGATTCCGGGCGACCGTTAGTATCAATCGCCCGTCAAATTGCTGACGCACGGCTAAAATCATCGTGCATGTCCTGGATGGTGGTTGATCCCAGAGTTTCAACTTCTTCCTCCAAAGCTGATCATTGGATACCGATTATCCCATGCACCGATGACATGTTTGCTTTGGCGATCGCAAAGGCCTTATTCGAAAAGCATAGTGACGCTTTGAAGCAACGGGACGCCGAACTGGAAAAACTTAGTCAAAAGTATTCTTTCGAGGAGTTGACCTCTGGTTGCGGTGTCGAATCGCAAATCGTCTTTAAGATAGCGGAAATGATGGCACAGGCTGGCCCAAGGTGCGCGGCCCTCTGCGGGAGAGGCATTCTGGCTCAACCCAATGGTGAACAGACCGCACGATTAATTCTGACATTGAATTTGATGGTTGGATCAACGCCGGGTTCAGGTGGATTGCTAAGCCTTAATGAGGATATTCTAAAACATTTGAGAATCTCAATTCTTGGACAAGATGCGCCGAAGTTCGAGGCCATTCCTTTGCCTCCAGAGAATCGTGGCCTAATAATGTGGGAGGCGGACCCGGTTTATAATAGCCCAAGGAAAATGGCCAAGATGCTTTCCGATAAAAAGGCTAATCCTTTATTTGTGGCAATAGATCGGACTATTACAGAATCCGCCGCTTTTGCGGATTATATCCTCCCTGATACCACCTACCTTGAGAGATGGGACATATGCTCTGTACCACCATCTTGTGCGAAACCAGGATTTGGCGCCAGATCACCGGTAGTTGGCGGGCTTGATCCTCAATCTGGACTTTATTTTCCTCCTTTACCGGACAATTTGATCATGGAAGATATCCTTATCCGGCTTGGGGGTTCAGTTGGATTGAATGAGTTCTTGCCTGACAAAAAGGGGAAAAGACTAAACTCGTGGCAGTTTTACGAAAAGGTCTTTTCAAACGCTGCAAATTATATTGACAGTCAATTTTCGGGCTTCGGTCAACTTTCCAATGGCCAGATCGACAAAATAAGGGAACGAGGAGGCATATTCCCAGATTCAGACATAAAAACCGTTTCGTCCGGGCCCATAGACATCAAGACAACAAAAACCTGGTCGATCAACCTACAATCAAACAGTAAAGACCAGGAAGACTTGGTGCTGGTTGCATACACGTTGCCGTTCCATCGATCTCCCAGATCCGGTGTGAATTCCTGGCTTCTCGAAACACTACCGGAAAACAAATTGGTCATTAACGCCAAAGACGCATCGAAACACAAGATTAAACAAGGAGATGATCTATTTATTAAGACGTTCGACAGTGATTTTTCAGCCCGTGTCAAAGCGCAGGTGTCGCCCGGTATAAGACCTGGGGTAGTCGCTATCGCGAAAGGATTCGGTTATACGGGATCCGGCGCCTCAGTGAATATAATCGACGAATTGAAATATCCTGAAGACAAACCAAGGTCCGCAGGCGTGAACTTTAGGGAATTTTCAGGCCAGTTTCCATTGAGAATAAAAATATCCAAAGCTTAAACCAGGCAAATCTCTCATGTAAAAGTTGAGAAAATCCAATGCCTTGTTTTATTGGTTAGTTACCGCCTCATAATCCTAATTTAAATTGATCAAAAATTATGCTCACCCTTGAAATATAATATATAACATTAGACTTTAGATATATCATTTTCATTTGACATGATATATTATCTTTGTTACTAGATTTTCTTAGCTTTTACGATGGGGTATTTTATGTTCTCGTTAAAATTGAGAAAGTCTAGCGCTTCCGTCAAAATTCCTAATCATACACTGCTGTATGGCATAGTGGTCGCAGCGCTAGGAGCGTTTATTACTCTGGGAGCAGCTACTAGGTTGTATGAATTGAAGGAATTTTTCCCCCTCAGACTCCCTGAGCAGTTAAATGAATTCCTCCTAAATTACGTTCCGTTCATGTTTGGTGTGTTTATTACAACTGTGGCCGCTTGCGCGGGTGTTATAGTGGGCTTGAACTGGTTGTTCAGTGGGCTCAAACGAATTTTTAAGATCAAATTGACATTCCAGGATCCGAGAGAATTTTACAGGTTGCATCAGGTCACCGAAGGTTTGCGGGAAGGTAAGATTTCGGCTTATGATTCGGCCCCCTCGATGATTTTTTATTTACTTGGAAGAGTTTGGTCTAATGCGAGATATATTTCTCAAATACCGGGTCACATCATCAAATGGAACATGAAATTTATTTGGAAAGCCATCGCTGTTGGAATTGTCATCCACTTCTTTTTCAAAATATTGCAATCGGCCCCAAACTACCTGGCATCCCTAGGATTGGGAGCAAATTACATACTTCCCTCACCATATCCTTTCTACAAATTGTTGTTGGTTGTGTGCATTCTAAAGTTATTCATTTCCTTATTGCTTATTCCTTTAAAAAAACCCGAAGCTTCTAGAGAAATGGATTCAATGATCGTCGAAGGAAAGGGCCATCCAACTTTATTTTTTTCGATCATTGAAGAAGGCTCGAAGATATTTTCTCATAGAGGCTTGCCAAATCGAGTGATGAGGTCAAGGGCTTCAAAAGCTTCAGATGGTGAAACCACTATTGGTTCCCTTATTGAAAGTTTCCCGGAATACGTAAAGACGTCCAATAGGTTTGCCGCTTTGTTGAGTTTAATGCTTGGATCGGTAATGTGTCTCGTAGGTTTCTTACAATTAATACTGATGCAATATCCAAGTTTTTCGGTAGCATATGATGATTTTTTTCGTATCTACATGTTTACCGCCCTAGTGGACATTCTTTTGAACACTTTGATAATTCTTTTTGGCAAAAGCTTTCTCGATCAGGCGCAAGCCTTAATGGCGGTCTATCGTTTCAAATCAAACCTGGTTTTTGTAGAAGCCAAGGGTGATTTCGACGCCAATTCTGCAAATGGGGCCAAGAGGAATAAGATCAATTACCAGGAGTTTGAGGCATTAAGGGAAGGCGCGTTCAATGTTAGATATTTTTCGGCTGAGGCGACCTCGGAGTCAGTCACGCCCGAAGGGCCTCGTGAATTGATTGGACTGGGAACATCGGAAACTCTAACAAAGGATGTAACAATCCTAAAGTATCTGCCCTTTCAGGTTCGGTTTGTGGAGCGTTACCCGAGTTCCTGGACAGAAGTGCAGGTTATAGAAGAAAAGGATTCGATCTCTGATAAATCCCCTGAACCAAATATAGATATTGCACAGTCAGAGGAACATCCGGCAGTTTGCACTAGCGCTTGAAAATGCTCCAAAGATGATACTTGATAGTTTGACTTAAAGGTTTTTTGAAAGTCTTACAAACCCTTTGTTTTGAATTTGGAACAGCATATTATTCATGAGGTCTTATGATTTGAGTCTAAAAATTTGATCATCGAAGCTTTTTTCTCTAGTATTGTTCTTTAGCTTTGCGCTCTTGTTTTGACGACATGAGGTGGACATATGAAGTTATCAACTTTTCGAACTATTTTAACGTTTTTAATGCTCATCGTCTTCTTGACGGCCAGTGTTGGCTTTGCCGAGGATTATCTGGTAATCAAGAAAAAGAGCGGGCCAACCCAAAAGATCCCTTTGAATTTTCCTCCTGATCAGATCGAATCTTTCCAGGTTGAATCCGGCCCGAATAAGCAACCCTCAAATGCTGGAGCGCAACTAAATCCGCCTGGGGGAGCCGAAAAAGGTTCACAAACTCCTAGTGAACGGCCGGCGGTCACATCTGATGAAGGACCAGTTGATACTTCCGGGTCAAAAGTCCCAACACAGGAACCCCAAGCCTTAAAAAAAGAGCCGCAGACTAAACAAGGCTCATCTGTATTAGGCCCCACACGCCATAATGCGGCCGGACCCGAAAAGGCGGTCCCTTTTAAGGGTCCTGATCAATCGCAAACTAAGCCATCGGTTGGAGCTGAACAACCGTCCATATCAACCACCGGACAAAACCAGGAAGCGTCAAAGCTACAGCCTGTAACTACCAGGTCTATTTTCAATGTAGGCGTGTTCAAGTTACCGGATAATATAGTGGCCCTTCCGGATTTTAGCGCCTTTAAACCGTTTAAAGTCCTTACGACGGATCGAGTTGATCTTGATCCGGCCAAGGGAGAAAAAGAGCCTTCAGGTCTCCCGGAAAAAATGGATGATACTGGTTTACGATTCATGGGGACATTTCTTGTTTCGGGGGAAGGTCTTTTCCGTTTTAGAGTCGAGTCAAAGGATGGGGTAAGGCTGAACATTGACGACAAGACCATAATTGATAATGATGGGGTTCACCAACCCGTATCCAAGGATGGTTACGTACATCTGGCCGAAGGCGTGCACTCCATAATACTTGACAGCTTCAACTCAAAAGGGGCTCCCTTTTTAAAGCTTTTCGCCCAGCCACCGACTGGACAGGAACAGCTTTTTTCTATTAGTAATGGTCTCCTTGGTTGGAAAGAACCCTCAAAACCCTATGATGTTTTGTGGGGCCACATTTACTTTGTTCCTCAAGGGAACTATCCGGAGGGTCCTGATTTTGCCAAGCTGACACCGGTAGGCCGTCTGATCGCTTCCCAATTGAACATTGTTGAAGGAAATTTTCCTGGAATTCCTGGTCGCAGGGATATGATAGCATTGAAGTATCAGGGATTCTTTAACGTTGAAGGCGCCGGGATTTTCGCATTTAGGCTGATTGCTGATAACTTCGCTAAACTTATGATCGGAAAGAACCCTATAGTGGAAATGACTAAAGGATCTAAAAGTGATCAGGGCGTCACTGGATGGGCTTTTCTCCAGCAGGGGAGTTACCCGATAGTGCTCGATTATTTCCACGCTCAAGGGGAACCAAAACTTCAGTTATTTGTGACGCAACCGACCAAACCGGAGGCTCTTTTCTCACCAGCTAACACATTGACTGGTTTCCCAGCGGATAGTGGTAAATTGAGCCTTATCCCCGCGTTTGTCTATTTTGTTCCTACAAACACGAAGAAAATGCCTAATTTCAATAAGCTATCACCTGCAGGAATGTTCTTTACCAAATCAATTAATTACCCGATAGACCGCGGGACTAGAGAATTCCCAGGGATACCCAAACGGGAAGAATGGTTCGGTATCCGGTTCTATGTGAAGTTTTCACTATCCGACCAAGAGGCCGGAACTTACAAATTCCGAATTGTTTGCGATGATTCGGCCCGCCTGATCATCGGAAAGAAGATGGTTATAAACGCCGAAGGTGGCGGCGGCAAACCGGTGACCCAGTCAGGGAGCGTAGAGTTGACCACGGGTAGCCACGAAATGTTCCTAGACTACCTTCAAACCACAGGACAGAATGGAGTACAATTGTTTATAACTCCTCCTGGTGGACAAGAAAAAATCTTCTCGTTTGATTAAGTTGCGGGCGAAAAACCAATATTGATATTCAGTTCCCGTTAGCGACCAAGCCGGCTTGGTCGCTAACAAACAGATTGCGACTCGCCTTATTTAACAGGATAATCCACTGAAACAAGACTCAGGCCCTTAGACGGGGCCGTCGGCCCAGATTTCGACCGGTCACGGGATTCCAGAATCGCGCCGAAGTCCTGAACACTGATCTTACCCGACCCAACTCTTACAAGTGTACCAACCAAAGATCGGACCATGAAACGAAGGAAACCCGATCCTCGGATTGAAAATGTCATGTTTGGCGTCCCTCTTCCATCATGCCATCTAGCTTCGAAAATCTCTCGTGTTGTAGAAGGAGTTCCCGATGTCGGCGTCCCGAATGTTGCAAAATCATGTAATCCCAAAAGCAGGTCGGAAGCCGCTTGAAGTTCGTCTACATCAAGCGCTTGTCTGACCTGCCAGGAGTACAATCGTTTTAGCGGAGAACGAAGCCACTGGTTAAATATTTGGTAGCGGTATGTTTTGGAAATAGCGGAATGTCTGGCGTGGAAATCGTCCTCTACTTCAGAGACGTTCTTTATGCAAATATCGTCTGGGAGAAGAGTGTTAAGGGCCCTCTTGAGGTTTTCAGGGGGGTGATTCCATGCCACTACTAGGTGCGCTACCTGGCCGTGCGCGTGAACGCCCGAGTCAGTTCGGCCTGCACCATAGACTGGAATTCGTGTATAGAAAATCTTTTCTAGAGCTTTTTCAATTTCACCCTGAATCGTAACCACTTTGGGTTGAAATTGCCATCCATGGTAATTCGTCCCATCGTATTCAACGATGGTTTTAAATTTCGGCATTTTTGTTTTAAAATTCTAAAGTTTATTTACGATAGGTGTTCTTTCGATACCATTTCCAGGAAGTACTCGTGGACTCTAGTATCATCAGTCAATTCAGGGTGGAACGACGTGGCTAGTAATCTTCCCCGGCGGACAGCTACGATTGAACCGTCTTTCAATTCACAAATTATATTTACTCCCAGGCTGACTTTCACTATCTTGGGAGCCCTAATAAAAATACCTCTAAAGAGCCCGCCGGAAATACCTGTTATGTCGAGATCCTCCTCGAAACTTTCTACCTGCCGGCCGAATGCGTTTCTTTCCACAACCATGTCGATGAGACCTAACGTTGGCTGACCAGTACCAACGTCAGTGGCCAGAAAAACAAGTCCGCCACACGTTCCCCACACAGGCGCAGACTTAGCCAATTTTCGAATAGGCTCTACCAGGTCATAATCAGTCGCAAGTTTTCCTATAGTCGTGCTTTCACCGCCAGGTATGATTAAACCATCAAGATTATCAAGCTGTGATGGTAGCCTAACTTCTTGAACATCGACTCCAAGGCCTTTCAGGCAGACACTGTGGTCTTCAAAGTCTCCCTGTAACGCCAACACACCTATTTTCATAGACTGGTTACCATCCGCGATCAGCGAGCCTTTCCTTTTCAGATAACTGGCTTACGCCAATTCCTACCATTGCCTCCCCGAGGCCCTTACTAACCTCCGCCAAAATTTTGGGGTCATTGAAGTGTGTGACTGCTTTAACTATTGCCTTCGCTCGTGCGGACGGATTTCCACTCTTGAATATCCCCGATCCAACAAATACTCCGTCAACTCCGAGCTGCATCATCAGAGCGGCGTCGGCCGGAGTGGCGATCCCGCCGGCGGCAAAATTTACCACCGGCATTCGGCCTTTCTGGGCAGTTTCTATTACCAATTCCAGGGGTGCCCCTATCTCCTTTGCGTAAGACGCTCTTTCATCTTCCCGCATTGCGCTAACCCGGCGAATTTCTCCAATCACTGAACGAGCATGTCTTACAGCTTCAACCACATCGCCGGTCCCCGCTTCACCCTTGGTCCTGATCATGGCCGCTCCCTCAGCTATCCTACGAAGCGCCTCGCCAAGGTTGCGGCAACCACAAACGAATGGCACATTAAACATGGTTTTCTCAATATGATTTTGCTCGTCGGCAGGTGTTAAAACTTCACTTTCATCTATATAGTCTACGCCAATCGCTTCTAGAATTTGGGCTTCGACGAAATGGCCTATTCGACATTTAGCCATTACGGGAATGGTAACGGACTTCATGATTTGAAGAATAAGTCCTGGATCACTCATTCGGGCGACTCCACCATGAGCCCTTATGTCAGCCGGCACGCGTTCCAAAGCCATGACCGCGCATGCTCCGGCTTCTTCTGCTATACGAGCGTGTTCGGGGGTTACAACATCCATAATGACTCCGCCCTTCAACATTTGAGCGTGGCCACGTTTTAACGTCTCAGTCCCTTTTTCCATAAATCGTCTCCGACTATTCCAAGTTTATTGGAAATCATGGTTTAATTTTTAATTACTAGCACTTTTAAGAAGCGCCGCATTCAACAAATAACATCCCTAAATCACAGCAGCTTCTCTGTTTATATTGACATGTGGGTATAATCTCGGGTCGCTATTTCTGTTCCCGAATTTTTTTGATTTCCTCTTCTATAAAATTCTTGAACGATTCATCCACCGCCATGAGAGAGGTCCATTCATCAGTCAGTTTGGAGGGCTTGATTTTGCATATCCAGCCTTCTCCATAGGGACTCGAATTAATCTTTTCAGGCTCGTCCTCGAGAGAGGCGTTAACTTCCATTACTTCACCGGAAATAACGGCATAAATGCGCCCTACCCATTTTCCGGATTCTATGGAACCATAAGGCCTACCCTGTGTCAATTCATCCCCTTCTTCAGGGAGATCGACGAAAGTAATTTCTCCCGCCTGTTTGGAAATGAATTCGCCAGCGCCTGTTATCACAACATCGCCATCCATTTTTGCCCAATAATGATTTTTCTCAAATCTTAAATCGTCTGGAAAAGAATAACCTTCATACTCCATTTTGATCTCCTAACGGTGAAACAAAAACTCAGACTGCATCCCAACAACAGAGGGACAGCGAACAATCAGAACAGGTCAACCCTCGACCATTTTCAGGAGGTTTACCGGTTTAATCCTGTTGAGTTTAAAACCTAACTGTTCGGACGTCATTCCGAGAGCGAGTCCTAACACTTGAGGATAGTAAACTACCGGCGTCTTGAGGTCAAGACCGGTTGATTTGGCGATTTTCTTCTGCTGGCCTTCATACATCACATTACAAAACGGGCACACCAGAACCAAGGCATGAGCATCGGTTTTTGATATATCCGCCAGTTTACGCGCAGCCATCGCGTTGGCGACTTCTTCCGACATGCCCAGCAAACCGCCTCCGCAACAGTCAAGAAGTGACGGATAATTTACCACCTCGGCCCCTGTGGCGCTAATCATCTCTGACAAGGTCTTCGGGATCTCCGGCGAATCGAAACCAACATTCAACTCCGATGGCTTCAGATAGTGGCAACCGTAATGAGGCGCTAACATGATACCTACCAAAGGTCTAGTAACCGCCTTACGAATGCCGTCAACTCCAATTTCTTCCCATAGCAGTCTCACAAAATTTCGTACTCGAGCTTTTCCTTCGACATGAAGCCCGACAGGTCTTAGTCGCTGATTAATTTTTTCCCGTATTTCAGGTCTGGTTCTAACCTGATGGGCTACTTCGTTCAAGGTTCCAGCGCAAGCGTTACATAATGCGCATATGTCGAGGTCTTCTCTCTCTGCTAGCGCCAGGTTCCTGGCCGCAATAACCAGCGTATCTTCAACATTTAGTGATTTTAACGGGAATCCACAGCAACTAAACTCTTCGAGGTCCCGGAAAGTAATCCCTAGGGCCTTTGCGGTCAATCTCGCAGAAATCTCGTAATTTAAATTTCTGATTGGGACAGTGCAACCAAGATACAAAAGGACTTCCATAAAAACTTACCTGTTCAAAACTCACAAAATTCTAAAAATCATTCGTGATCAAATGTCATACGCCCGCAGGTTGATCTGGCAGCAATTTTTCAAAATCTTCAGGGTGCTCTACGATTGGAGGCAACCCAAATTTGAGACGTTTCTCGTTTTCGAATTCTCCAACCTCATAAAGTCTACCATGTTTCCTGAGCAGAGATCGTTGCCCCTTCAATCCCGGAGGAATGCACGCTTCCTGAGCGGCCAGATTCTTTATAGCGTACATGACCTCTGTGAAACGTACATTTTGTGGACAGACCTCCTGACAACCATAACAGGACGAACACAACCAGATGAAATCACTTCCGAGAACTTTTTCTTTCATTCCAAGGAGTACCATCCGAATGATCTTTCTGGGATCATAACGCTTGTCCAAGGGTTGAATCGGGCAGGCGGCAGTACAGGCTTTACATGAAAAACAAGCTTTCAGGCCTTCTCCTCCAGGTTGTTCGGCAACCCTATTCTTGAATTGCGGGTCCAACTTATTTAGATTAATTTTCGCCATTATGTTGTCCCATCATTAAAATTTGGAGACTAAAATTACTTGTGATCGCCAACCCGACTCTTGACTTTCAATATTGCGTCTACAATCCGATCCGGAGTATTCCCGGCGACGTAAACAAATTCAAGTCTTTTCGGATCTACTCCTGCTTGCTCTAGCACCCTGGATGTTTGGGTTGTTCTCGCGTCCGCAAGAGTTGATCCATAAACCGATGCGCAATTACCTTTGAAGCATCCAGCTATTATTATCCCGGGGGCCCCATCCCGGAAGCTTTTCAGGAGAGATCCAGAGCTTAGAGCCCCGGCGCATGGGAGTTCGCATATTTCTACACCGGAAAGCAGGCTTGAGTTAATCTTTGAAGCTGCTTGCAGCCCGGAACGGGCACAAAGAAACAATTTGATCTGTCCGGACTCTTTGAAGCGAGAACCGCAAAGTGAAGGGTTTTCAGTTTCCGAAACACCAGCGGCACCACAACGTATCTCGATGGCGCTCATTGGACATTCAACTACGCAAACTCCACAGGCCCTGCATGACAATGGATCGACATCCGGACGAGAATGAAATCCAATAGCTCCGTGAGGACACAGTCTGACGCATGTTAAACAAAAAGTACATTTGTTGTGATCTACAGAAGCCGCCAGCCGGGGTGTCAAATCGGATAGTTCCGGCATGGCCTTAAAGAGTGAGACCATGACGGCTTCCACATCTGCTTTTAGAGATTCATGATCGAAAACTCCTCTTGCCGGACCGACGGCGTAAACCCCGGCCTTTTGGGTCTCAACACCGTTAAATCTTGTGGATTCTGGCTGTAAATAGGGGGTGGAGGCGGGCGCCGAAGGAATCAATTTCAAAATTGGCTCAAGAGAATTAGAGGCGGTAAGAATTTCATCAATTACGATGAAATCCGGAACCAATTCCATTTCTTCTCCTAAGATTGGTTCTACAAATTCTATGATGAGTTTTTCCCCATCGTGGACAATAAGCGGTTCCGTTTCATCGAACTTGAAAAACACAACGCCATGTTGACGGTGATATCGATAGCGGGCCTCAAGGCCGCCAGAGGCTACTTTAAGGTTGCGGGTGAAAACATATGACTGAACTTGGTCCAACATTTCGAGCCTATCAAGTACTGATAGCAATGTGTCGAACTGGGAAACTTCAGATGCGCCTTTCAAATCAAAAAGAAATGCGATATGTCGCCAGTTCCCATCGTTATTTAGCACTGAGCGCCCGCTTGAATCCAGAAAATGATTGAATTCTGAAAGACTATAAACTTTATCCAGGCCGTCGGTAACAAAAGAGCTGATTTTGGATCGCCGATGGGCGGGTTGAGCAGCTACGATGAAACCAAACCTGAGTTCATGCAAATCAGTTGATGTACGGATCAGTACATTAAAATCGCCTATGAATCCAGAAATCTCCTTTATCTCACCCTGAATTGTGTCCAGTGTTGAACTCGATGGGTATGCGTCCTTAAATCCAACAAAAATGGTGGCTTTAAATCCATTTCTTTCAAGAAGGTCGGCTATTCTAACACCATATTCATCGCCCCCCAAGATCAATGCCCTGTTTGAGATCTGATCTCGAACCCTGTTACGGCCCTTCAAGAAAACGGATTCTGTGACCCGTCTATTCACAACTATTCTCCCATTTTGGCACGATCGAGATATTTCTTTATCTGAGACGCAGCTAAAATTGAGTGCGAAACACAATCGGTTATAGATTTTGGGCCCTGACTAGAGCCTGCTACGAAGATTCCAGGATGACCACCGCTAACATCAATATCATCCGAACCAATGAAACCATCACGGTTATTCCACAGCATAGGAAAACTTCTTGGAAGATCAGGATCGCGAGGACCAATTCCTATACTCAGTATAACCAGATCAAACGCCGTCATTTGTTTCGTGTCGTCATTTCCGTGATAAATAACTTCCGGCCGACCGTCTTCGCCTGATCTAATTTCCGCAGGCATCGCCCTGATGAAAGTCATTTCATTTTGAAGCTGATCCAGTGTTTTATCAAATTCCCTTTCGAAAGTCTGAATGTCCATATAAAAGATTGTGGATTTCACCTGTGGGTATTTATTCCTGAGAAGACCGGCCATCCTGATTGAAACCCCACAACAAATTCGCGAACAGTAATTCGCCCCCGACTTGGGATCCCGGCTGCCGACACATTGGACAAAAGCTATTGACTTGGCCCCATCGGCAAGCGGAGGAGATTCAAAGTTTCCAGTCCTTAACAGGGAATCGAGTTCTAGCGTGGTTAAAACTCCGGGAACTCTCTGGTATCCCA
The DNA here is from genome assembly GCA_963798475.1 of uncultured delta proteobacterium. Classification (GTDB taxonomy): domain Bacteria; phylum Desulfobacterota; class Desulfomonilia; order Desulfomonilales; family Desulfomonilaceae; genus CAJBEZ01. The sequence continues at coordinate 446,320 of CAWCTI010000023.1, read as the reverse complement.
ATCTGGGCTTTTTTGAAGCGTCAAATGGCGTGAAGCCAGTGCAGACAGCCACAGCGGAAGCTTCTATTGTTATTTCTTTAGTTTTTTCTCCAAGCTCTATAGCTCCCTGCGGACAGATCTGAGCGCATGCTTCACACTGAATATCTAGCGACTTGAGACACTTGTTGTTTGAAATATACAATTTGAAATCAAATGATGGCCTAAATAACGCGCCTTCAACGGGACAAACTTTTGAACAAAGACCGCAATCATCGCATTTTTCATTTATGACTCGAGGTTCCCGTTGTAAGACGAGGGCGTTAAATTTTCGATCTACCTCGCTGAACGAATCGATTGTTGAATTTACCAAAATATCAGAACACCCAGCGCCAGACACTTTGCTGAGGTAGTCTTCAAGAAGGCAGGCACCGCACTTTTGGCATGTTTGAGTAGCCTTGCACGCAAGCTGCGATACATGGCCACCCAAAAAAGGCGCCTTTTCTACCAAGACTGATTGAATACCGAGACATGAGAGTTCCCAACTCAAACTTAGGCCCGTGATTCCTCCACCAACAATGATTACTTCTTTTTTCATAATTTCTATGAAGAACTCTTTCTGATCGCTAGCTCGATTTCCTGTCCTTGATCAAACTATAGTAAAAAATACTTTCATATCAATCAAAATTGTTCGTTCAGGCCTGTTGGTCAAGAGACGGTTTGCATTCAAGAGAATTTGAAGCTTGATTTCTCCAACCGAGACGTCGATTATCCAACAGTTTGTCCCAACTCATTTACAATATTATTTGATTAATGCTAATTTAAATGTCCAATTAGACACATTGAGACTAACTCTAATCTCTTGAAGGAGGATTTGTGATGGCCTTTTCGTTCCGCGGACGTTCAATAAGCAAAGTAGGGGTCATTGGTTCCGGTCAAATCGGTCCTGATATCGCTTTGCATTTCGTAAAGATATTGCACAGTTTTGACGCATCCGTCGTCGTAGTGGACATTGCCTTAGAAGCGCTTGAAAAGGGCAAATCCAAATTGTTCAAGAAAATTGACAAGGGCGGACAAACGGGCGCTTTTAGGCCTGACGAAGTCGAGGGAATGAAAAGCCACGTCCGGTTTACCTCTGATTACAATGAGCTCAAAGGGGCTGACCTTGTTGTTGAAGCCGCTACCGAAGACCTACCTTTGAAAAAGCGCATTTTTAGACAAATTGAGGCGCTTGTCTCTCAAGACACTATTCTCACCAGCAATTCTTCACATCTGGAACCCGAGCGCATTTTCGATGAACTTAAGGTCAAGGGACGTTCATTATGCACTCACTATTTTTTTCCGGCGGAGAGAAACCCTGCCATAGAAATTATTCCAGGAAATGATACGAACCCCGAAACCTCCGAGTTTATGATGAGGTTTTATGAGAGGATCGGTAAAATACCAATCAAAGTGGGTTCAAGATATGGCTATGCTGTCGACCCGGTTTTTGAAGGGCTATTGCTAGCTTGTGTGCAGTGTGTTGATGCCGGTCTTGGGGACACCAAGCAAGTTGACTACGTCGCTTCGAAAGCCTTAGGGCTTACTGTTGGTCCATTTACTGCGCACAACTTAACTGGCGGCAATCCCATAACCGCTCACGGTTTATCAGAAATGCACGACAGCCTAAACGCGTGGTTTCGAGTCCCCGACCGCTTGAAACAATTGCTTGACTCAAAATCCGACTGGGTCGTTCCTGGCAGAGGGGAAAAAATCGAGGTATCTCCTGAACAGGAAAAGCAGATTTCTGATGAACTTATGGGAGCGTACTTCGCTATCGTTTGCGACATGCTGGATGCAGGGATTATCACAACTAGTGATTTTGATCTCCTGATTAGCGTTGCTCTCGACATGAAACCTCCGTTTAGTTTTATGAATTCTATTAGTGTCAAGAAGGCGTTTGAATTGGTTGAAAACTTTGCAAATAAATATCCTCCAATGCCGGTTTCAAAGAAGTTGAAGGAACAGGCTGCTTCAGGGAATCCATGGGAAATCCTGGATGTCCTTTTTGAAAAAAGAGGGGATGTTGGGATTATAACCATTAGACGGCCAAAGGCCCTCAATGCTCTGAATAGCAAGGTTTTCAAAGAACTTAACACCTATTGCGACTTGATCAGAAATGACTCTGGAATTAAGGCCGCCGTTATAACGGGCTTTGGGAACAAGGCTTTCGTGGCTGGCGCAGACATTAAAGAAATGGCCGGTTTGTCAGACCCTGCCCAAGGGGAGCATTTCGCTCGGATTGGGCAAATCGCTTCCGCGGAACTGGAAAAACTCGGAAAACCCGTAGTCGCCGCTCTAAATGGTTTCGCCTTGGGTGGTGGGTGTGAACTGGCAATGTGTTGCACAGCTCGTGTAGCCCCAAAAGGTATGAAATTTTTTGCAGGTCAGCCGGAAGTGAACCTTGGTCTAATCCCTGGTATGGGTGGAACACAGAGACTGCCTCGGCTTGTTGGATTTGACCGCGCGTCCGAGATGATTAGGACCGCCAAGCCAATCTCCAGCGCCCAGGCTCTAGAATTTGGTTTGATCAACGAAGAGGTTGAAGGTGATGTTTTAGAGAGGGCAATAGCTTTGGCGCGGGACATGGCCTATGGAAGAATTAACCCAAAGCCTATGGAAATGGGGCCAGTTTCTAATTCCCCGGACAAACTTCCTGATGTTGAAATTGGGCATTTGTCCAAGGCAATTGACAAGCTGGCAGTACAGGCTATTGTTGAAGGCGGCAAAATGACCCTTGAAGATGGTCTTAAGAATGAAGCTCGGCTGTTCGGACAATGTTGGACGACGGAAGACAATCGAATCGGCTTAAAGAATTTCATTGAGAAAGGCGCCAAATCAAAAGCCGAGTTCGTCCACCGTTAAAATTGGGTTGGAAAAAACACATTACTGGAAAGAATCCTCGGGGCCATCTCACATAGGCGCCGAGGATTCTTTCATCTAGTGATTTCTCCCACAACTCACGTTATTTCGATATCTTTCGATTTTCTTTATTTGTTATAATGGGTTCCATCCTTAGTAAATCTTATTACTTGAACATAGTCAGACAAACTCTGATTTCCGAAAACATGATTCAACCGGATGATGCTGTAATTCTGGCCGTTTCCGGGGGACCCGACTCTGTCGCTCTAACTCATATTATGTTCCAACTCAAAGAAGAGTTTGCTTGTAGGCTGATTATAGCTCATTTGGATCATTGCCTCAGAAACGAATCCGGATTGGATTTTGAGTTTGTAAAAGCCCTGGCTGAATCTCTTGGGGTTGGGTTCTTTGCAAAACGTTTCGATTTGATCGAATTCGCAGCGAAAAAAAAAATTGGTGTCGAGCAGGCGGGCCGAATCATTAGATATGATTTTTTGGAAGATACCCGAATCAAATTTGGCGCAAATAAAATAGCGACAGCGCACAACGCGGATGACGTTATTGAAACATTATTGTTTAGACTGTTTCAAGGTTCCTCATTGACGGGTCTGTCCGGTATCCCTTTGAAACGGGGGAACATAATTCGTCCTCTGTTGAGACTACACAAATCTCAAATTCTAGAATTTCTCACTAGAGAAGAAAAAAATTACGTAGTTGATAAAACAAATTTCAATTCGGAAACGGACAGAAACTTCGTTCGTAACCGTGTTATTCCCACTATAATTGAGAGGTTTCCAAATTTTCGGGGTCCTCTCCTGAGAACCGCAAGGTTGATTCAGGAAGATGAACGACATCTGGATGCGATGGCACGTGAAATTTACCCGACCGTTATCGGCAAAAGACAGGGTTGGTTTGAAATTGACATTCAAAAAATAAATTCACTGCCACCAGTTATCTCGTCAAGAATTGTGCGGAGGGTTCTATTCGACCTGTCTGCCCCACACACAAGATGGACCAGATTTCATATCGATCTTATACTGACCGAATTGAAACTACCTAAGCCGTATGTTAGTCTCAAACTGCCACTGGGTCTGTTTTTTCTAAAAGATTATGGGACTGCGAGGATTTCCACATTTGAAGAAAAGGCCAGCTTCAGATATTGTTTCACCGTAGTTGGACCTGGAAGGGTCGAAATTCCAGGAACAGAAATGTGTCTTGATTTTAGGATGATAGAAGACCATACGTTTGACGCTGAACCACCATTTCATTTGGACAAAGTGTATTTTGACGCGGATTCAATAACATTTCCATTTGAGTTACGTCCTTTTGAACCCGGTGATAGAATCACGCCTTGGGGGAGGCATAGTCCTGTTAAAATTAAGAAACTTTTTATCGATTCAAAAATTGCGAGGTCCGATCGGTACAAACTTCCTATGGTTTTTAAGGAAGATAGTATTGTCTGGGTCCCTGGGCTCAGACGTTGCGCCGGGTATGGGATAAACCGATCCACAAAGAGTGTTTTAGAGATTTCTCTGTTGCGGAAAAAATTATGTTCTGCGTCTTATGTTTAGGCGTATGGATAAATTAACGACGCGATGGAAGGCTAGAGGCGTTCAATTGACTGGTCGCTTCAACTATTTCTTATTCAAATATCGTTTTGCGAAATTCGCCTTAATGGGATTTTGCCTACCGCTAATCCTGTTTGGCTATATGTCAACCGTGTCTTTTGCCGTCGACAATAGTGGCGTCGACTGGGAAGAGCTTCACAAAAACGCTGGTGCTAGAGTTGAGACAGATTCTTATGGTGATGGGTATCTAGACGCTTTCTTTCATGCTCTAAATCTTGTGGAGAAGCATTTTGTGAATCAGCTTTCAGAAGATACACTATTGAAAAACGCCGTTGAAAAGTTGGTTTTTATCACCCCACCTTATTGTCAGGACAATCTTGTTTCAATTCAGGACTGTCCATATGATCCGCGTCGCTGTTTTTCTGATTCCATCTTGATCGTATCAACCCGGTGCGGTTACGATCCGGATAAACTTTCAGTAAAGGCCATGGACATGCTGCTCCGGGATATAGACCCCTATTCTTCAACTCTCGATTACGCAATGATAAATGAACTGAAGATCGCTGCGTCGGGCAAATTCGCTGGTGTAGGAATGGTAGTGGGCTCTAGATTTGGGCATTATGTCGTGATATCGCCATTTGATGGATCTCCAGCTTACCGGGCAGGTATCCGCGCAGGGGACAAACTGCTTGAGATTGACGGCATATCGCTTAACGGATTAACTTTGTTTGAGGCTTTAAAAATGGTTCGCGGTCCGTCCGGTTCCGAAGTCAGGTTCAAAATTGAAGATCCGCTGACAAAAAAAATCCATAATGTCAGACTTAGGCGGACATTGATAAAGGCCCCTGCGGTGAGATCAAAATTACTCAATGATGATGTGGGATATCTCAGAATCGTAAATTTTCAGAAGGATACACGCGACGAAGTACTAAAAGCTATTAATAGGATGAGATCCACCAGTCACTCTGGCAATCTCCAAGGGCTGATTCTCGATTTAAGAGACAACCCTGGTGGACTTTTGAACGAAGCTATCAGAATTTCTGATCTCTTCTTGAAATCTGGCGCAATAACTTCTCTCAGAAGCAGAGGCTCGAAATTAAACAAGGAGTTTCTTGCTACCGGCGCAGGGCCTTTTGGTTCCTTCCCTATAATTGTATTGATAAACCATGGCACGGCCAGCGCTTCGGAAATCCTCGCAGGGGCGCTTCAGAATCGCAACAACACTGTGATCATTGGGAGAAGAAGCTATGGAAAGGCGAGTGTCCAGGATATCTTTCCCGTTAAACCGGGATTGGCGCTGAGGCTAACGACCGCTCATTATTACACTGCAAATGGTCGTGACATAGAGGGCACGGGGATTCAACCTGATGTGCCCATCGGCGAGGAATTTGAAAAAAGTCGGGATAGATTGGTCGATATGGACCTGGCCAAAATAGGAAATGATCGGGAAGTCAAGATGGCTTTAGAATTTCTAGTCCCAAAAAAATCGGGTCATTCTTCAAGTATGTTCATGAACTTATTCTGAAAATCCATCGGTTATTACGCAAAAAGACCATATATCTATAATCATATTAGTATGATATGTGTCTTACTTATGTAATATTCTATAAAGATATTTTTTAGTCCCATTATAACAAACAAAAAACTATTGTATTAATATTACTCTTGATTTTATTGTCGGTTTTGTGTATGTTCTTTTTGCCTTTCATGGAAAAAGATGTCGAATTTAATTTTGATGCATTTCTGATTTAGGAGGTTGGACGAGCATGAGGCTGCCGGCAGGCCACGCTAAAAGGCTGTTTCTCGGATTCACTTGCTCGATTACGTTTTTAATAGTCTTGGCTCTCCTCATTGCGTACAATACGGAGGCCGAATCATCCAGCTTTATAAAATCGTCCGTTGAAGACTATCCTTTTACGATAAACATCCCTACAGCAAAGCCCGAAATGACTATCGCATTTTATAGGAGGTTGGGTTTTAAAACAGCGGATGGTTTGTCTGAGGGTCTAGATGTGTTTTCAATGGAGAAAGAAGGCACACCTTATAAGCTTGAGATACTTTATAAGAAGTTCCCAAGCGAGGACGCTGCTAACAACAGTGTTTCAGGAATGAGTTTTCGAGTTGGAAATCTGGAAGAATCTGTTAGGGAACTCGAAGCCAAGGGCCTCCGTTTTATCGAGAGAAGGGGCACACGAGATGGCGTGACCTACGCTTCCCTGGTTGATCCAAATGGAATAAGCGTTAAGCTTTTTGAACCATGACAATTTAAGTATTGGGCTTTTTGCAGTTGTTAAGGCTCAATACTCCCCTCTCGCCAATTATTATTCATATTTAATAATATCATTTCTTATCTGATTAAGGTCTTCCAAATCTGGGGCAAATGGAAAATTACGAATATTGGGACCTGGTTTCTCGTTACCGTATGGTCTATTACAGGCTACCTCACCGCCAGGTCCCGGGCATCCTGAAGTTTGAAACGGCGAACCAATTTTTATTGTTTCCAAGAGTTCATTTTTTGCAATACCAAAACCAAGGATTCTATCCTGATCATCATAGGTCATTGATTCAGGATGGATTCTGTCGTTGTCGATAAGCCATCTTGCCAATTGTATCCTGCGATAAGTCCCCACTGGAGGTGGGGAGACAGATTGCATCGCGGATCCTTGCTCTGGAAAGAATGAGAACAGGTGAGTAGACCCTCCCATTCTCTTGGCCTTGGTTATGGCTGATACTATTTCCCGTTCAGTTTCTCCGATTCCACAGATTAAATGCACACCTGCCATTCCCAATCCAAAGATTTCCAGGCTTTGTTCATAAATTTTCCAATATCTATTCCAATCATGTGGCCCTCCGACAGGTTTTCCTCTCAGTTTGATGAACAAATCCTCTGTCGAAGCGTCAATTGCGACTCCAATTCTTTCAGCTCCCACTTCTTTCATGGCAACGAGGTCATCCCGATTCAGGAGCGTGGGTGTAATTAGTAATGACACTGCAAGCGATGTCTGTTCCTTGATTTTCTTACAGATCGAGATAACATCCCGCCTACTTTTAGGGTTTGTTATCATTGAAATGCAGACCCTGCTTACATGACTGGGGGCCTTGTTAATCGCTTCTACAATATCATCCGTAGGATAGACCCTCCATGGCACACGGATGAAGCTCCGGAAACCATTGGAAGTTTGCCGTTGGGAAGCCAGGCCGCAAAAAGTGCAATTCGCTTTACAGCCATCTGAGTAATTCAATAGCAGGTTCACGCAACCAAGGCGAGCGCCCCTGTAGAACAATCCTGGGACAAAGTTTAAAGTCATGGCGGCCGCCAGCGACATTCTCAAATACTCCGGACTTTCTTGAGTTGATGTTTTTGTGCCTGTCATCTTTCACTCGTTATCTTGTTATCTTAATCATCAAACTAAGTTACACCGCTGGTGATCCCTGTCAGTCGAGAGAACAACAGGTGTACTTGTAGATTATGTTTAACCCCAGTTTGCGCGCTTCTTCGGAAACATAATCATATCCAACCGCCAGTGAATTGACCCCAGCCGTTATAGCCAACAAGTCTAATTCCTTGCGATGCTTTCCGCCGGGCCTTGCGCAACCGAGCGAGCTTTTCGCATTAGGAATTTTTAACCTGGCCTCGGCTATGAATGTGGCAACGCTCATAGGATCAGGTGGTGTGACATCAAACATTCTTGTGTTTTTCATAGGAGTAAATACTACTATCACGTATTTGGTCAGAGGGTATTTCGAAATTATCTCCAAAGCTTTGTGTTCGCCTTTTTCTCTGCCGTAATGAATCCCGTAAAGAATGTGGGGGATAACTTCCAAGCCTGCTTGAAATAAAGCTTCCACCGATTTGATGATAGTAGTTGTCCCGTTCTCGAGATGAAATATTTCTCCGGCTGTCGAATCATCGCCAATCACATCAATCAAGGCTTGGTCCACTCCTGCTTCACGGAGCGCCCGCGCTGTGCCGAAATCAACTTGACCTGTATGAACAGTAACTATGAGATCGGTTTCCCGCTTGATCTGATCAATGGCTTTGACAAAGCTGGACCATGGCAAAGCGCCCTGTTTGTCACACCCCCCCGAGACGAGGATTCCTCTGTCGCCTCGGGCCGAGGCTTTTAACCCAAAATTGACCAGGTCTTGGGGACTCAGGGCAGGACTCATATTCTTCAGTAATTGTCCTCCACAGTGATCACAGCCCAGTTCGCAACTCGCTCCTGTGATTGATACGGTATGATACGCCCCTCTCTGACCGTTAATTACAAACATACCCGGCTGGTAGATGGTGAAGTCGTTTCCAAAAATGGATCTCGAAAGGCGCCAGGCTTCTACAAAGAGTAGCTGAGTTTCCCTCAAAAGTCTCCTTCCCTCTTTTTGTAACCCTTAAATGAAATCCAGGTTTGATTGCAAACCTTTATAAAATCTTTCTCTTTCCATGATTGTATCTGTGCCTTCTTTTTTGACAACGCGTGTTCGTAGACCCCACCATACCGGCCCAATAAAACATCTTGATATTTGTTAATTATTGAGGAATCGCCGGATCTTACGGCCTTAGCTACAAACTCTCCGGCTATATCTCCGGAGAATACCGCTTGAGCAATTCCGGCCCCTGTTATGGGGTGAGTCAGACCTGCGGCGTCTCCGCAAAAGATAATGTTTTCAACGATGAGAGGAAACCTCATGCCAAATCCTGGTATAAAACCGCTCGTCCGCGCTATCCATCCCGGCTTGATTAAATTCATTCGGATCAACATTCCAATTAATTCATTCAGAGCGATGTCCGGCGTCAACTCATCTCCGGGCAATATCCCCACCCCAACATTGGCGGTAAAGCCTTTTGGGAAAAGCCAACCATAACCGCAAAAAAAATCCCGATTTAGAAAAACCATTGCGCTTGAACCGCTAGAATCAACAAGCGGAGCTTCAATCTGGCGGCCCACTATGCAGTCTTCTATCAGCAAACCTAGCTTTTTCCGTATGCTCGAATGGGCCCCGTCTGCTGCAATAATGTATTTTGCCTTTACTTGGATTTCTTGACCAATAGATTTCACAATGTAACCCTGGTCGTTGAAACCCATGAAAGTTGACGAGGACATTACCAAGGACCCGGCTACCACCGCTTCAATGGCCTGGTTACGGTCAAATTTGGGCCGATCTACAATATAGCCTCTTGATTGAACTGAATTAGCTTTGAACTCGAGTTCGGACTTATCCTGAACTATTAGTGTTTCCAAGCTGTTTATTTCTTGTAGTATTGAATTCCTATTGAGAGTGAACTCTGTGAAAAGCTGGTATGGAACAAATTCTCCACAATGTGGTCTCTCGCCGATCCTGGGTTTGCTATCAATAAGGATTACGTCGAGGCCTTCAGATGCGGTCCTCACAGCCGCTCTAGACCCTGCAGGACCAGCGCCAACCACCAACACATCACATTTGAGCTGCTTAGCCATTTATTAGCCTAATGGTTTTCTCTAATAACGAGATATTTAAAAAGGTTTTGTTGTCGAACCTACCCTTGTAGGCATCTGAGCCTTTTCCCATATCATAACAAGTGGTAGAATCAATATTGACAAGAATTCCCGATGCCGGTAGGGCTTCCATTTCCAGCCTGTGTTTTGAATAGAAAGCTTCACAACACGAACCTATGTAGATCCCGCCTGACCGAGTCGTCTTTTCCTCAAGTGTTAACATGAGATGCTCGAAACTCTGGATCGTTAATGGTTCCAGGTTAAATTGCCGGGCTAATGTGTAAAAATATCCAATTTCGCAAGCTCCGCATTCAGAGCATCCTTCAATCTCGCGGAAATCGCATTCCAGATTCTTTGAGCAGTATGGCAGCAATAGCCATTTAGCTACATGGTTATCCATATCATACGGACAAAGGTTGACGAAAAATAGTTCATTCACCTCCGGTAAGCTAAAGTTAAGATTCAACAATTTCAGCCTATCGGCAGCCTCTGCGATTAGTTCAGCTACTTGCTTTGGGTCAACTCCAGAAATCTCTCCGTCGGATGAGTCGAAGAAAGACAGCACACGGTCTGTGAGATCTGCGCCAGTAAGGGGCGATCCCTCGAGATAAGATTCCAGATCAAAACATAGTCGCTGAGGATTGGTAAAGAAATCGCCCGTTAAAAGCGCCTGTCGAACCTTTTTCCCACCGGGAGCCAGCCATAAATGGGCACGGATGGACCCTCCCCGTGTTTGGGAAATGGAACGTACATGTTCACCCTCGTATTTGGGGCGAGAGCGAGAATAAATCCAACCGGAACTGGAATAAAGGCCTAATTCCTTGTCTAATCGCTTCACTTCTGCGTCGGTCAATCCATCAGGATAGAAATCCATTGCAAGAGCGTCAGAAAATTCAGAAACAAAGGAGCGTTTAAGAACATCAATATTAACAGGGGCGGGCAAGAGATCATTCAGAAAACAAATTCTTTGCATGAGAGATTCTATCTCGCGCTTTTTCAGCTTTTCAACAGGTACTCGCAAAGCTTTAAGGAATAATTCCGTTTCATTTTCAACCAGGACTGTGCCTTGAAACATCATGGCCCCAGAAATAAAAGCGCCACCAGTACCGGAAATCTTTCTTCCATCAACTTCTATGTCATTCCTTGGTCTGAATTGAGCGTCTATTCCAAGCCTTGACAAGGCGCGCGCCGCTATAGAACAGATTTTGTAGAGGATATCTTCATAGTGTCCTAAAAAAGGGGGAGCTCCTGGGGGACCGAATATCTCCCATCCCAGGGCTGATTCCTGAAACAGAATCGCTCCTCCACCAGTACTGCGTCGGTTGATGTCAATGTTATGGGCCTTGCAGAAATCTGCCCGGATCTCAAGGCTCACATCCTGATTGTAACCAACCAGCGCCGCAGCCGGTTTAAATTGAAGAAAGCGAAAAGTAATCGGCGAGCGTCCCGAGGAAATCTCTTCCAGAATGATGTTATCGAGGGCCATATTAGCTGCTGCAGATAGAGCCCTCGTGTCGAGTAACCGGCATTTCTTGGAGTTCATTGGAACGAAATTCAAATTTATTTGGAATTCAGTGTTACGACATCCTTCTGGAACGTATATGGTTACTTTTTGGCAGGCGACTGTACAGAAGTGTCTAGATAGCTTATGACCTTGTCCGTAAGGTCCGGGATATCCTTTTCATATATGATGGATTCTTTCAAGAAGACCAGGGTGATTCCTTCCTTTTCAGCCACCTTCGCCACAGCCTGATTGATTTGGGCTATCATGCTGTCGTTGACGCTTTTCTGTTGTTCCATGAGTTTGGATCTAAATTCCTGCTGTTCCGTCTGAAGTTCTTGATATTTGGATCTCATTTGTTCTTCAATTTTAGATTTCTCATCTTCTTTGAGGCTAGTCTTTCCCTTTTCTAGACTTTCCTGAAGCTTTCTGAGTTCCGCGCTTAAAGCTGTCATCTTCTGAGTTGGTTGTGATTGAGACTTTTTGAGTTCATCCAACGCAGTTTTTACTTTTTGGGATTTATTGGAAATATCCGTCATGCTTACATCTGCAATCTTGAGCCCCTGAGCTTGAGTTCGAACAGCAAAGATTCCTGTCAACAAAATGCAAAGGCAAACAACCAACACAAATTTTACCACATTCTTCTCTCTCATTGCATCTTCCCCTTGTTTGAGATTAAAACTTTGAAGAGCATACTCTAAAGCTTGTTGTGTGTCTATCACCAACACGAGTCATCCGGCATTTGAGAAAGGAAGAAACAGATGAGATCTTTAGCTGGAATCATTTTTTCGCTTTTAGCCATTTTATTTTGCGATAACTCTGTTAACGCGGGAGAATTTGGACTCGCGGAAAATGTCCTGTCAGAGTACGGCGCGGTAAGATTTGAGAATCACTATACAAGAGTCCCAACGACTGGAAAGCTGGTTTCCATAAAAATAACCGATGGTGGTAAAATTTTTTATATTTGCAGGGAGAGGAATGGCTACGCAATTTACCATCTCGAAATTCGCCCTTTGGAAGGTTTTAAAGACAAAATTGAACAGAACCTTAAAAATAAACCCCAGAAATTGGAAAAAATAAACCCTGACGAATTGTTACTCACAAAAGAGAGGCTTGAATTCGAAGCTAGAAAAAGACTCAACAAATACAGCGAGGCAGTCTGGATCAGGAATGAGATCGTCGTTCCTACTCCTCGTTGAGGTATCGCTCAATTCCTGATAACTGAATAAGGGCGACCAAAAAGTTTCTACGAACACTAGATAAGGGTGAAATATGAATTTAAGTGATTACTTTGACAACACAAAGGGCTACGGCGTGCTGGCCACCGCGGATTCTTCCGGTAAAGTTGACGCCGCTGTGTATGCCAGGCCTCATTTTTTTACGACAACACCATCGCGTTCATTATGCGTGAGACGCTAACCCACGCTAACCTCCAGAACAATCCTCATGCTACCTACCTTTTATTCAGTCCAGACCAGGATATTCTGGCAAGAGGCTTTATCTCACCAAGTTACGAGAGGAAACCAATAACGATTTGATAGCTAGCATTTGTCGCCGATGCGACTACTCAATGTTCAGTGAGCAACTCACCCAACATGTCGTGTTTTTCACCACTGACAACGTTTTACCCCTGATAGGGAGTGGCAATTGACCATTAAGTAAAACCAGCGTTAAAATGGAACTCTCGTTTGGCGCTAATTTGCTCGATTATCCGATGATAATGCCGATAAAACCCTCAACAGTAACCGTGTCACCCGTACAGATGATTTTGGTGGCTTCCGACGCACAGCTCACACCTGGAATGCCGTATGCTCTCGCGATGATCGCCCCTTGAATCAGCGTGCCTACGCAACGTTCCACAATCCCTGATGTAAGTGGCACAATAAACGTCATGTTTGGGTCGATAGCGTCGGAAAGCGATATCTCTTTTTCACGAAACTTGACCAAATCCCTAGGGTTGACTATTATTATGATTTTACCGGTAGCTAAACTTGGGCCTGCAGGCCGCCCAACCACTTGTCGCCTCTGGATCGAGAAAAACGGATCGTTATGAGTCGGAAAAAACAGATAACTGGTTTAGTGTTAAGTATGGTTGTGGCTTTCTCCGTGGCGCGACTGGGGGCCATTTTTACCAACGTGTCTCTGGGGCAATGGTATGAGTCCCTGATTAAACCGACTTGGACGCCGTCAGGGCGTACTATTGGATTAATATGGACTATTTTGTACATCTCAATGGCTATAGCTGTTTGGGTTGTTTGGCTAAATGGTGGTCCTGATATGCGGAGGAGTCCTTTGACTCTTTACGGATTGCAACTTTTCTTAAATTTAGCGTGGACATTCATTTTTTTTGGTCTGCGAAGTCCGGAAATTGCTTTTATCGAAATCATCGTTTTGTGGATAACGATTTGTGCGACATTGGTAAGTTTTTGTAAGGTATCAATATTTGCTGGGGCATTAATGGTCCCTTATCTGATGTGGGTAAGCTTTGCCGTCGCTATTAACTTTATGATATGGCGACTAAACTAATAGCTCATCAAGTTTCATTACAAAAGATCCCTGAGCGTATCTTCAATGTTAGAGAATTTAAATTGAAATCCATTGCTTAAAAGCATTTTAGGTAAGGCTCGTTGACCTTCCAAGATTACCGATCCGAACTCTCCAAGGATAAACCTAATCATGAATGCTGGAGCAGGAACGAACCATGGTCTTTTGACGACCTTTCCAATAGCTCTGGCGAGATCAGCGTTTCTGACAGGGTTTGGAGCAACACAATTCATGGGTCCCTCAAGGGTTGATTTTTCAATTGTAAACCATATTGCCTGACACAAATCGAAAATATGAATCCAAGGGAACCATTGTAAGCCATTACCTAAGAGCCCTCCCACGAAAAAACGAAATGGGCGTAACATTTCATGTAACGCTCCACCGTTTTTCCCGAGGACGATGCCGAGCCTTGCAATTACTACTCTAGCTCCTTTAAGTTTTGCTTTTTGCGCTTCAGCTTCCCAATCCTGGGCCAACCTAGCTAGAAAATCTGAGCCTGGGGGAGAGTCTTCGGACAATTCCTCGTCTTTGGTAAATCCGTAATAGCCAACACCAGAGGCGTTTACCAATGTAATCTTGTCATTCTTTTTAGGAGGAATAGCGTCTACCACGTTCCGCGTCGTAAGGATCCTGCTATCTCGCACCAATCTCTTGTGATTTTCATCCCAACGTTTGTTTATTGAAACCCCTGCCAAGTTTACTACCACATCATGTTGCGCCACAATTTCCTGCCAGAAGCCAGGTTTCATGCCATCAGCGGGCAAAAGGCTGACCGAAGAACCAAAATCCGGACCCGCCTGCGGATGTCTGGACATAATAGTAACTTCATGGCCCTTATCGAAAAGCAGATTAGTCAGACAAATCCCGACGAATCCGGTTCCACCAATTACCAGAATTTTCATCACCGAAACTCCTGCAAATAGATTTGAGTCTATAATTGTGGAAACATCATCAGCGAGATTGAAGGCTGAACATCGTATTTCCCTAGCCGATGCTATTATCGTCGCTTTTGCTATCCAAAGGGGCGCTGTGCCCGTAAAGGTGCCTCCAGTTGAGGGCTTACGTTAAGCTCGAGACCATTTTATCGATGATTTCTATTATTGGCGCAGGATAAATCCCTAAGAACACGAGCAATAGAGCGAGAAGCGCCAGAGTGAGACCCTCAGCGACACTTCCCGTTAGGTCGGGGCCGCCAGACTGAAGATTCCCCAAATCCTTTGAAAACATAGTCGCAATAATTCTCAGATAGTAAAATAACCCGATCAGACTACTCACAACGAGCGATATGACCAATAGCCACAGATGTGAACTAATTCCTGCCGCCATTACATAAAACTTGCCAATGAAACCGGCTGTCAACGGAATTCCGGCTAGTGACAACAACATGGCTGCAAAAACTCCCCCCAAGAGGGGGCGGTTCCAAAACAGGCATCTATAAGAATCCAGAAGGTCAGGTTCTCCATCAACCCCGGAGGACAACATGGTTATCACTCCAAAAGCCCCTAGAATGCTCACAAAATAGGCTACAAGATAATAACTGACAGCGGCAAGAGCCAAACGACCGCTTGCCAGAAACGCTATAAGCAAATACCCGAAATGCGCTATCGAGGAATATGCCAATATCCTCTTGACGCTATTTTGCATTAGGGCAAGCAGGTTTCCTGCAAACATCGAAGCTATGGCAATAACCGTGAACAATATTAGAAGAGAATCGCTAGTGTGAAAACTTGCCTTAGTGAAATAACGCAGAATAAGAGCAAAAACAGCCCCTTTGGAAACGGAAGCGAGGAAACCTGCAATTGGGGCAGGGGCCCCTTGATAAACATCAGGCGCCCACATATGAAACGGAACTAAAGACAACTTGAAACCAAGCCCCACGATCAAAAGACCTGTTCCTGGGAGCAGGAGGCCTAAGTGCCCGGAACCAAATACCTGAGAAATCCCGGCGAATTCCAAAGAGCCTGTATCAGCATATATGAGAGCGATCCCAAAAAGCAGGAAAGCGTCAGATGTGGCTGCCAGCACAAGATACTTGATACCGGCCTCTATCCCCAGAGGACCCTCGCGGTTATATGCAATGAGCGCATACAAAGAAACACTCAAAATTTCCAGACCAAGGAAAAAGGAAGCAAAGTGGGCGCTCATCACTATCACAGCGGAACCCAGGGTTCCCAACAACAAGAGGACATAATATTCCTCCTGATTTTCCTCCAGCAGTTCCAGGTAACGATAAGACAGCAAAGTCACTACAAATGCAGCTCCAAAAATAAGGGCCATGAAGAAAATCGAGTAACCGTCAACAATGATTAGGGGCGTTACTTGTTGTGGGGCAGAGGAATAAACGGCGGCAGTTGAAAGCAAAGCCGCTACCAAACCTGCGCTGGTCAATGCGGCAGTCAGAAAATGATTCCTGAAAAACGAGATTGCAATTAAATTTAATATAACGGCTCCTGAGATCATCAGGATAGGCAATAATGGGAGCAATTCAGCGACTTTCATCTGATTAATTTACTCCCTTTGATCGTTGAGAATGTGCCCAAATATCAGTAAAAACGGTTCTTTTATTACTATTGTTTTCAGTTAACGCTGCGCCGACTCTTTGCTGTACTGCCGTTAAAGACGGTCCGCCGGTGTTTATCACAGTCTGAGGAAACAGCCCCAGCCACAGAATTATCAGAATCATTCCTGCCAAAAGCGAAGCCTCTCTGGGCCAAATATCCTGAATTAATCGTTTTTCATCAGCGCGACCATAAAGGGCTTTTCCTACCATCCTTAACGAGTAAATAACCGCCAGCACAAGACCAAGGGCCGCAGGAACAGTCATCCATGGGCTTACTCTGTAAACCCCAACCAGAACGAGAAATTCCCCAACAAAATTCCCCAATCCTGGAAGACCGAGAGAAGCAAGAGCAAAAACCAGCACAACTCCGCTTATCCGTGGAATTGACGTCCAGAGACCTCCCATGCGAGTAAGATCACGTGTGCCGATTCGCTCCTGAAGCATACCGACGAGAATGAATAGTGCCCCAGTACTTATCCCATGACAGATCATCTGCATTACAGCGCCTTGTAACGCGAATTCATCAAAAGCGAACACTCCCAGAAGCACGAAACCGAGATGGCTAACACTAGTATAAGCCACAAGCCTCTTTAAATCCGTTTGGGCAAATGCCAACAATGCCCCATAAATTATACCGACCACACCCATTACCATGGCTACTGGCGCCATGACGTGCGCCGCCTTGGGAAAAAGGGGTAGAACAAATCGAATCAGTCCATAGGCCCCTGTTTTTAACAATAGACCAGCAAGGATTACACTTCCTGCGGTTGGGGCTTCTGTATGCGCATCAGGCAACCATGTGTGAAAAGGAACGGCGGGAAGTTTTACAGCGAAGGCCGCGAAAAACCCCAACATT
Source organism: uncultured delta proteobacterium (assembly GCA_963798475.1). Classification (GTDB taxonomy): domain Bacteria; phylum Desulfobacterota; class Desulfomonilia; order Desulfomonilales; family Desulfomonilaceae; genus CAJBEZ01. The sequence goes on along the minus strand of CAWCTI010000023.1, from coordinate 428,940 downwards.
AATAGCAGAGACGACCAAGCCGGAAGGGAGGCTCCTAATAGCTCAAAATAATTGAAGGTATATACACCAGTATTTTGTCCGTGACCGAAATATAAGCCCAGTATCGCCATCAGCATCAACAGACCGCCTGCCTGAGTAAATATGAAAAACTTTACTGAAGCGTAAATCCTGTTTTCGTGACCCCAGATTCCGATCAGAAAATACATCGGGATTAGCATCACTTCCCAGAAAACGTAAAACAGGAAGAGGTCCATGGCGAGAAATACGCCGACTATGCCCGCCAAGCATGCCATAAGGTTGAAGTGGAAAAATCCCACCCTGTCCTTAATCTCCGTCCAGGAACATAGAATTGCGGCTAAACCGAGAAAGGAGGTCAGGGCGACCATCAAAAGACTCAAGCCGTCCATGGAGAGCCGAAACCCGATCCCCAGTTGAGGGACCCAGCTCAAATTGACAGAGGCTATCCACAAAGAGCTTTTGCCGGAAGCCACTTGACTCGTATGGTCTACCCACAAAAATAAAATGATAAACATTTCCAGGCAAAGAGCAGATAACGAAATCCAGCGAGGCCACAAATCGCTATGGCGAGCCGAAATCCACGATGCGATTCCAGCAAATAGGGGAATAATGATTAGCCAAATCAGTGTCATAAGCAGGCCAGTATTCCCAGGATCAAGATAGCTCCAAATGTTATACCCAAAGCGTAATGCCTGAGTTTCCCCGTTTGGGTGAGACTCAATACTCGATGAAAGACTTGAGTGATGGTTGCGACAAATCCGTAAAAACTGTCCACAAAATCCATTTTGTTAATGTCGGTGATCCAAATGAAAGGCCTAACAATCAACCTGTCATACGCCAAATCATAACCCCAACCGCAGAACCAGAGCCTATGCAATCCCATAAATAAAGGACTTTTTACCAATTTATCAGAATAATCAGGGTTCTTCAGATATAATAGGTAACAAACAGGGACTCCCACGATGCAAACTAGTCCCGCAATAATCTCTAATGCCAAGGCGCCGTGCAGCTTGGCGCTATTTGCTTCGAAGGGTGGCAATGCAGTATTCAGGAAATCTGAAAATAAATGAACATTTGCGAAATTATGAGGCAATTCGATAAAACCCCCCACCACCGATAATATTGCAAGCGTTATTAAGGCAATACGCATTGATTTCCTTGGATGGGAAGTCAACGTGGTTTTTGGGGCGCCGAAACAAGTAAGAAAAACCATGCGAAAAGTATAAAGTGACGTCAGCAAAGCCCCCGCCATTGCGCCTGCCCACAGCGATGGCCCTCCAATTGCCGACGACCATACATCCCACAGAATCATGTCCTTGCTGTAAAAACCGTCTGTCACCAGAGGTAACGCCGCTAGGGAAGCGGCCCCTATAAGAAATGTCCAGAATGTAACAGGTAATTGTTTGCGGACCCCACCAAGCTTGAACATATTTTGTTCGTGACCTGCGGCAAGTATAATAGACCCGGCCGCCAGAAATAAAAGGGCCTTAAAAAACGCATGCGTAACGAAATGGAAAATTGCCGCTGACCATGCCCCAACCCCGAGGGCCAGAAACATATAGCCGATCTGGCTTATCGTAGAGTATGCCAACACCCGTTTAATATCAGTCTGGACCAAAGCGCTAAAGCCCGCCAGGAGCAAAGTCACAAGGCCAACAATAGCCACAGCTGACTGAACGACAGGCGCTAGAGTGAACAAGACGTTCATGCGTGCGATCAAATATACGCCGGCTGCAACCATCGTCGCTGCATGGATCAGGGCGCTTACCGGTGTTGGGCCGGCCATCGCGTCAGGCAACCAGGTTTGAAGCGGAAGCTGGGCGGATTTACCCAAGGCCCCGCCTAAAAGTAACGCTGCGGCAAGTACTGGCATCGTCGATCCGACGGCCCATTGTTGGATGGCACGAACTGTCAACTCCTGTATTTGCAATGTCCCCAGTGAGTTGAACAAAAGGAATAAACCGATCACCATTGAAGTATCGCCAATACGTGTTATCATGAACGCTTTGGTGGCGGCTTTCACATTTTCGGGTTCTTTGTACCAGAAACCTATTAACAAAAAACTGCATAGCCCCACGCCTTCCCAACCTAGATAAAGCATTAGCAGATTGTCCGCCAGCACTAGCGTGAGCATCGAGGCCACAAAGAGATTCATGTATGCGAAAAACCGTCTAAATCCTTCATCGTCGGCCATATATCCTACAGAATATAAGTGAATCAAAAACCCAACCACAGTAACCACAAGCATCAAGCAGATCGAAAGAGCGTCCAAATGAAATCCAATTGTCGGCGAGAAATTACCAATAGTGATCCAGCTCCAGACAGTTTGGCCATAATGATAATCAGTAGGTGGGGCGGTAATGAAACTGATGGCTATGGCTAAACTTAAAGCTGCCGAGGCCGCAACTGACCCGACCCCTACCAAGGATTGCCCCTTGCGAGACAAGCTCAATCCAGTCAGGACCAGAGTTAAGAAACCTAAAATTGGAAATGCCGGAACGATCCATAAAAGATCAAGCATCCTAGCCTCGGGCCTTTCTTGCTTCGTCTGTGTCCAGTGTTTTAAATTGGTGATAAAACTGAATTGCCAGCGCCAGTCCTATGGCAACTTCCGCCGCGGCCATCGAAAGAATGAAGACAAACATTACCTGACCATCGGTCTGTCCCCATTTTGATCCAGCCGCAACAAAGGCCAGACCTGAAGCATTTAGCATTATTTCGACAGACATAAGCATGAAAATAAGGTTTCTACGAATAAGCACCCCTATAAGACCCAACCCGAAAAGGACAGCGGCCACAATCAGCACGTGTTCGATTGGGACAGCCGCTGTCATGATTTATCCCCTGTTCTTGAAGACAGACCTCGTGGCCGCCTGGCACCGAGGTGATAAGCGCCAACCAAACCCGCCAGAAGCAGCATGGACGCCAGTTCAACACCAATAGCATAAGGACCAAAAAGCGCTATCCCAACCTGTTTGGGAGTAATTTCCACTGTGGGAGAAGTTGTCAGACCCCCTGTCAAAACCATCAGATATATTAGTTCTAAAATAAGAATTCCTGCAAGCAGAGACGGTCCAATCCACACGTTGGGCTTTAGCCAAACACTCTCCTGTTCTTTAGAACTTGGTCCAAGGTTAAGCATCATTATTACAAACACGAAAAGCACCATGATTGCTCCCGCGTAGACGATTATCTCAAGGGCCGCCACAAATGGCGCCCCAAGCATGAAGAAGATCAATGCGACTGAAAAAAAAGAAACTATTAGATAGAGAAGAGCGTGAACAGCATTAAGACGAGTGACGACCATCATGGTAGCCAAAATAGCCACTGCAGCAGATAGATAAAAAACGCCATTCATACATTTGTCCTCAAAAAGGGGTCTTTTAGGGCATGAGACTATGAATATCCATAGGGGGCTTTTCATTCTCCGATTCGCCCTTGTTTTTTCCGCCAATAGAGATTCCCGCGACTCTGTAAAAATTGTAGTCAGGATATTTCCCTGGGCCGCTTATTAGTAAGTGCTCCTTTTCATACACAAAATTGTGACGATAATATTCACCCATCTCAAAATCATTCGTAAGCTGGATCGCATATGTAGGGCAGGCTTCTTCACAAAAGCCACAAAAAATACAACGGGAAAAGTTGATTCGGAAAAATTCGGGATAGCGTCTCCCGTGTTTATCCTGGGTAGCCTGTAGGGAAATGCAATCAACCGGACATGCCGCTGCACATAGGTAGCACGCTACGCAGCGCTCCGACCCATCGGGGTCGCGCGACAATATAATCCTGCCCCTCCAACGAGGGTACCGAAGAGGCTTTTCTTCCGGATAAAGGACGGTTTCTCGTTTCCTGATTGAGTGCTTGAGAATCGTCCAGATTCCCGTGAGTAAACTAAACATTTTTATCTTTCGTCAACTTGCGGCCAGGATAATGGCGCCTGTAACTACAATATTGAGTAGCGACAAAGGAAGCATCAATTTCCAGCCGAACGAAAGCAACTGATCGTATCTGAGTCTGGGGAGAGACGCCCGGACCAATATGAAGCCGCAGATAAAGAAAAAAGTTTTAATCGTCATCCATAATAGCGGCGGGAGCAAAGGCCCCAGCCAACCACCGAAGAACAAGGTTGCGATTAAGGCGCTGATAAGTGTGACCCCGATATATTCGCCAACGAAGAACATCCCGAATTTCATGCCCGAATATTCGGTATGATAACCTGCTACAAGTTCATTCTCCGCTTCAGGAAGATCAAAAGGTATCCGTCTCGTTTCCGCAAGTCCTGCTATTACAAAGATTACGAAACCCAGGAATTGTGGGATGACAAACCACACCTTCCGTTGGGCTTCCACTATTTCACGCAGCCTAAATGACCCCGAGAGCATGACAACGCCAACGAGCGACAATCCCATGAACACTTCGTAACCAAGCATCTGGGCCGCCGCTCTCAAACCGCCCAGTAATGAATACTTGTTATCAGAGGCCCAGCCCGCCAATGCCACGCTGTAAACACTTAAAGACGACATCGCAAGAAAAAATAACAACCCTATGTTCAAGTTTACTATGTCTATCCCCGGCGCAAATGGAATGATAGCAAAGGATAGAAGAGTTGTTACAACTATAATCGCAGGGGCGATCACGAAGACAGGTTTGTCAGCAAAAGGTGGTATCCAATCCTCTTTTGAAAATATTTTAATCATGTCCGCCGCGACCTGAAGAGATCCGAACGGACCAGCGCGATTTGGACCATAACGGTCCTGCCACAATCCAAGCATCCGACGCTCCAACCAGATCAACCCAGCGGCTGTGGCAAGCACGCAGACAAACACTCCAACAATAGTTATGATCGATCGGATTGGTTCACCCATTTCAGTTTTTCAGCACCTTTCCCCATGCTGGTAACTCTATACCCTCAAGACCTGAAAACCCTATTGGTAAAGCGATTATTCCTGGCTGCAATAAGGTTATGACTTGTACAGGGAGAGACCTCGAAATACTATTTATCGAAAGGAGAATTTTGTCATCATCCTTTTTCCCTAATGAATTAGCGTCCTCCGGATTCAATCCCACATATGGTTCAGAAACTCTTTCGGAAATAGCTGGCGCCAGGCTACTCAACTCTTCAGATCCAAAGATGTTTGAGATTGAAACTACGAGCCATTCTCCTTCGCGGGGCTCATAAGTTCGAGGGATTTCGTTAAAAAAAACCAATCCGTTTCCGCTCAACGGCCCTATCAAACGCTTACCTGGATCTCCACCGACGAGTGGGCCATCTATTTCACTTTGGAATTTGTTCACAGCCTGACATGAGTTCCAGCCCGGGGCCCAGAACCTTTGAATTAATGGCGCAGGTGGAATGCCGGCATAACCCTCCATGGAAAAAGATAAAGGCGATTCTAGATCATCGGGTGGCTTCGGTTCGTGCACGCTGATGTTTGCGAGCATTGCCGTCCGTCCGCTGTACCGATGAGGTTGGCGTGGAATTTTCTGTCCGAACTCCCGGAAATCAGCTCGAGGCGCTATTTCGAGCAGAGGTTTAAAAATTGGAAATTCCTTTATTATCAATTCGCCGATGGTTTCAATGCTGGAGAACTGATTTATGTCGCCACGACCCAGCGAAGTCATTATATCCAACAGCCAATGATGGCCCTCTTGGACCTCTCCTGTTGGAGGGATCACACGGAATTGCCTTTGACAGCGTCCTTCACTGTTTACGAGGGAACCGGTTGTCTCAGCAAAGGTTCCGGAAGGCAACACTACATCAGCTTCCTTAGCTGTTCGACTCATTACGTGATCAATCACCACTATATGTTTACACTTTTGCAGAACCAATTCGATTGTTTGCGCTTCGGCTCGGCGATAAAGATCGTTTTCCAGGATTATCAATGTGCCGGCTGAACCGGTCATGATCTTTTTAAAACAATCCCGTATGTTTCCGCCGCCAAGCAACCCAAGGCCTAAACTGTTACATTCCGGCACGGTATAGCACAACCCGGTCTTCTTTCCTTGCGTGCACAATGCCCACGCGACATTGGCCGCAGCATTTATCACTGGAATTGACCCACAACCGGTTCCAGATACCACTAGGGGCAGAGACGCCTGCTTCAGTGTCGTAGCGACGTCTATCGCCAGTTCTCGAAAATTTTCCGGCAGATCCAAAACTGGCGGGGCCTCGGGGTCTATTTCGTGAGCGATCTGAAACCCTAGCCTGGCAATATCATCCGGAGCCTCACGCAGTGTCGTCGTAGCAATGTCGTCCAATCTTGAGGCCATGGGGCTCACAATGAATAAAGGTCCCTTCTCAGCTTGAACAGCTTGCCTAACCGCAGCGTCGGCCCATCGCGGGATCTTTAACTTGTCAGCTATTTCCATGGGCTTTTGGCGGACTGATTGGCGTAAGGACAAAGCCAATCGGGGCGCTACGTTCGTAACATCTTCCCCAAGGATCAAAACAGCATCGCACAGTTCCGCATCTCGAAGCGAAGGTGAATAAGCCGGCCCATTGCTCAATATTTCGATTATTTGCGAAACCATCTTAAGTTCAGGTTCCGAAATCCCCCCGTAGAAATTTTCAGGTCCTACTAACGATCTCAACGAAAAATTCGCTTCTAATGTGGCCCTTGGGGAACCAATTCCGATGACTCGTTCACTGTGCTCCAATATGTTGGTTAAATGTTTCAAAACCTCTTGCTTTTCGATGGGTTCCAGTGAGCCGTTTGCATTTTTAGCCTTATGTCTGACCAAAGGCTGACGGACTCGATGATGGCTATTTACAAACTCGTATCCAAAACGACCTCGGTCGCATAGGAAATAGCCATTTACCTCGTGATTGTATCTATTAAGTATTCTGCGGACGGAACCATATCTTTCCCCCACGATCGTGTTGCATCCCAGCCCGCAGTGCGGACAAATTGAGGGGGCTGTCTGCATATCCCACTTGCGAGTGTAATGTTTTCTCAAGGTTTTATCGGTAAAGACACCAGTCGGACAAACTTCGACCAGATTTCCACTGAATTCATTCTCAAGTGTCCCATCACTACATCGACCGAAATATATCCGGTCGTGGATTCCAAAAACGTTAAAATCTCTTCCTCCAGCATAATCTCTATAAAATCTGACACAGCGGTAGCACTGTATACAGCGGTTCATCTCATGGTTGATGAATGGTCCCAAATTCTGGTTTAGATATGTCCGCTTCTTGAAACGATACCTACGATAGGTGTGTCCCGACATTACAGTCATGTCTTGGAGATGACATTCCCCACCTTCGTCACAAACGGGACAATCGTGAGGGTGGTTAATCATAAGAAATTCTATAATACCTGCCCGGAATTCCCGGACATCATTGTCGTCGATGGAAATTCTAGTCCCGTCAGCGGCAGGCGTCATACACGACATAACAACGGAACCTCGCGTGTCTTTGTCGTCCCGAAATTGCTTCACCGCGCACATCCGGCACGCTCCCACTGCGTGCATTGCGGGATGCCAACAGAAATAGGGAATGTTGAAACCCAACGATAAACATGCGCTCAGAAGGTTCTGTCCGTCTTGAACATGGTAGGGAACATTATCTATGAAAATTGTAGCCATACCTTAACTCCACGGACAATGATTCTCTTTGATGTGCGCGTCAAAGTCTTCTCTGAAGAATTTTAATGCGCTTCGCAAGGGCTCCATTGCGCCAGGAGCTAATGCGCAAAAAGTCCTACCAGGACCAAGCGCTCGTACATGAAATTCCAGTATCTCGATGTCACCAGGCTGGCCTCTCCCCTCTTCGATTGCCTTCAGAGTCATGGCTGTCCATGGTAATCCTTCCCGGCATGGAGTGCACCATCCACATGATTCCCGGGCGAAAAAGCTTTCCAGGTTGTGAACCATTCCTACTGGACATGTGTGATCGTCCAAGACGATCATGGTGCCTGTGCCAAAACGGCTCCCTGCCTTTTGGACCGAATCATAATCCATCGGAACGTCCAAATGTTGTTCCACGAGGAAATCTGTAGAAGCTCCGCCAGGAAGTGTTCCACGAAATTTTAATCCGTCTAGCATGCCTCCGGCATGTTCTTCTAGGATTTCCCTGATTGTTGTTCCCATAGGAAGCTCCCAGGCCCCGGGCTTCTTAACTTTTCCGCTAACACCAAAGATTTTGGTCCCGCCATCTTTACATTTGCTCAGATTCTTGAACCATACCGAGCCATTATTAATGATGTGGGGTATGTTACAAAGGGTTTCAACATTGTTTAGCAGTGTGGGCATACCCCAAAGGCCTGACTCTGTTTGGCGGGGAACTTTGTGTCGTGGAACAGCCCGATTGCCTTCAATGGAATTGGCCAGCGCAGTCCCCTCGCCGCAGATATATCTGCCCGAACTCACGTGTAGCCTAAGTTCAAAATTAAAGCCCGATCCCAAAATGTTCAATCCTAGATAGCCTTTTTCATACGCTTCCCCGATAGCCTTTTTGATGCGTTTAGCAGCTAGAGTATATTCAGATCGTATAAAGACGTAACCAATTTCAGTATCCACTGAATAAGCGCAGATTATCAGTCCCTCAATCAGTTGATGAGGGTTTCCTTCCATCAACATGCGATCTTTAAATGCGCCTGGTTCCATTTCGTCGGCATCAGCTATCAGATATCGAGGCCTAGGACTGTTTCGCGAGGAAGGCATGGAACCCCATTTAAGGCCGGTTGGGAAACCGGCGCCTCCTCTTCCCCTAAGGTTCGAATCTTTCACCAGTTGCAAAATATTGTCACGGGTCAGAGTCCTGAGAGATTTTCGACAGGCTTCATAACCACCGACTTTCTCATATTCGGCTAGGTTAAGTGGATCTCCGCCAATTGTAACATGTTTGGTTAGAGGTCGCTCCATTTATGACTCTATTCATAACCCCGAAGTATCGCTTCGACTTTATCCCGGTCCAGATAACCGTACAATTGCCCATCGATCATAATTGCGGGAGCCTGTTCACATGCTCCTAGGCATTGGATAGGCAATAAGGTGAAACGGCCATCCGGCGTAGTTTCACCGAAACTTATGCCCAGCAGCTTTTTTATATGATTAAGAATGTCTTCAAATCCCATTATCCAGCAGCTTACGCTGTCACAAACGAGAATTATGTGTCTTCCTACTGGTTTTCGGTAAATTCGGTTATAGAACGTCGCTACTCCATCCACCTCTTCAACGGTTAAGCTTAGAAAATCCGCTACCGCTTTGAGTCTTTCGCCAGAAATCCATCCGTGGTATCTCTGAACTATTTGCAGGGCTTCAAGAATTGCGCATCGTTTTGTAGGGCATGCGCCTATTCCGCACTCTATCTCTGATCTTATCTCGTCGGAAAGCATTTCCAATGTCACCGGTCCACATCCGCCAATACGTAATCCACACTCCCGAGGATCGCGATGAGATCAGCTATTGTTAATCCTCTAGTGATGGATGGGACCATCTGAAGATGAGCGAATGATGGAGTACGTATTCGCGTTCGATAAGCCATTGTGTTACCATCACTTATCAAATAATAGCTATTTGCGCCTTTGGTGGCTTCGATCCTGAAGCACGCCTCGCCGGGTGGAATGACCGGCCCCCAGCTTACACTGAGAAAATGCGTGATGAGGGTCTCAATGTCCTTCATGGTATGTTCTTTACGAGGCGGAGTAGCCAGAGGATGATCTGATTTGTAAGGACCGGCCGGCATGTTTTCCACGCATTGTTCTATGATCCTGAGGCTTTGTCTGAGTTCTTCTACCCTTACAACCGCCCGGTCGTAGCTGTCCCCGCTTTGAGCAGTCGGCACATCAAATTCCACTTGATCATATCCGGAATAAGGTCGTTTTTTGCGGAAATCCCAGTCAAGGCCGCACGCTCGTAAACCCGGTCCGGTTACGCCCCAATCTATCGCTTCATCGAGAGTATACGCGCCTATACCTTGAGTCCTGGCTTTGAAGATCCGGTTTTGCATGACTAGCTTGTCATACTCTGCCAAGCGTGCCGGGAAGTACTGGATGAAATCATCTACCAGCCTGTCCCAACCTTTAGGGAGGTCCTGAGAGACCCCACCGATTCTAAACCAAGCAGGATGCATCCGTCCGCCGGTAATGGCTGAAACTATATCAAAAACACGCTCTCTGTCGTTAAACATGTAAAAAACAGGAGACATGGCGCCGAGATCCTGAGCAAACGTGCCATACCATACCAGATGACTCGATATGCGAAAAAATTCAGCCATCATGATTCGAATCATCTGCGCTTTTTCAGGAACCTGAATTCCGGCAAGACGCTCTACCGCCTGAATATAGGCGAAATTGTTCATGACGCCGCCAAGATAGTCTATCCTGTCCGTGTAGGGTATGAACGTATGCCAGGATTGACGTTCCGCCATTTTCTCCGCCCCGCGGTGATGGTAACCTATGTCCATTACCGCATCCGCTATTTCCTCGCCATCAAGCGCAAGAATTATCCGCAGCAGGCCATGAGTGCCGGGATGTTGAGGCCCCAGATTCAGAAACATAAAATCAGCGTCTTCATCGCCGAGTTTCATCCCCCATTCTTCAGGATAGAACTTCAGAGCGTTTTCTAAGAATTCCGCTTTTTCCTCTGGTAGCTGGAAAGGCCCCATCTCCGTTGCTCGAGCTGGATGTTCTTTGCGCAATGGATGACCTTCCCATGTTGGAGGCATGAGGATTCGTTTTAGATGGGGGTGGCCTTCAAACCGTATTCCGAACATATCCCAGATTTCCCGTTCGTACCAGTTAGCCGATTGCCAGATATCGACAATGCTCGAGACGGAGGGTTTTTCCCCCTTAAGCGCTGTTTTAATCCGGATGTCCACGTTTCGGTCAAAGGACAGAAGATGATAGACAATCGTAAAATCGCTGTCCGGCTGGTCGGCTCTGTGTGTACGAAGCCTCTCGTCGATAGCGGTCATATCGTAGAGCATTCTGTATGGTTTAGGAATATCCTCCTTGAGGTAGCGCAGGACTTCGTGCATACTCTCTTTAGGTGCCCAGACCGTTGTAACATCATCAAGGGTAGCCTGGAGCGTAAAAATCCCTTCTCCGAATCGAACTCGCAATTGCTGAAGAATGTCCGCATTTTGATCCATAAGGTTTTTGGAAATATCTCCTAGAGTTCATCCGGGGAGGGCAGCGTTGTAACTAGTTTTCTGGCCTCCTTTTTCAAGTCACGCATAGATGGCTTTTCAGGACTGATAACATTTTGAGGTCCTACAAATCGACTCAATGGCCGACGTTCATTGCCCACTGCGGTCTGAAGGAGAGTCAGGCCTTCCAGGAAGGCGTCAGGGCGGGGCGGACAACCTGGTACATAGACATCAACCGGCAAAAATTTGTCCACGCCCTGAACTACACTGTAAATGTCGTACATACCGCCGGAATTAGCGCAAGATCCCATCGAAATTACCCAGCGAGGCTCCATCATCTGCTGATACATTCGTCTGATTATGGGGGCCATCTTAATAAAAACCGTCCCAGCGATAACCATAAGGTCGGCTTCACGAGGAGTTCCCCGAAGGACCTCGGAGCCAAAACGAGCGACATCATATTTACTTGTAAACGCTGTGGCCATCTCGACATAGCAGCATGACAAACCGAAATTGAAAGGCCAGATCGAGTATTTACGGCCCCATGCTATTAGGTCTTGAACTTTTGTGAGGATAACACTTGACTGCACTGCATGCTCAACCGAGGCAGCGTCTCTATTTAATGAATCCGAATGAGGCTTAGTCAAACTCCAACTCATAATGTCGGTGTTGTCTCCATCAAATCGTGGTTTAATCCTAACCTGGTTTATCTCTAACTTTACAGGAATCAGCCTGCTTAACAATTATGTCAATGTTTCCGTGCTGCCCACTGCGTTCGGCGATTTCTGGCAGGTCAGCTTGTTCTTACTGAGCAAATCCAAGGCCCCAACACGCCATAAATATATCAGTGACAGAAAAAGAACCGCAATGAATACTAAAATCTCAATGTAGCCGGTCCACCCCAACTCACGAACAGCCACAGCCCAAGAAATGACAAAAAGGGTCTCGAGATCGAAAATTACAAAAAAAACGGCTATTAGATAGAATGGAGCGTTAAAACGAACATGCGCTGAGCCGGTCACAACCATGCCAGACTCATAGGGATCGCCCGTAGTTCTCTCTTTATGGCTCTCTCCTAGCAGGTAAGAGAACCCGATCATTATTATTACAAGCGCGATAACGGAAAAAAAATAGAGGGCCAAAGGCCAGAGGCCTGTATTCAAAATTAGGTCTCCATACTCTTGTCCAAAGATAATTCTTAAGGTCTTCGAATATAACAATAATACCGAAAATTTCCGAGTCTAATTTGTGAAGTAGATTTCTCAATTACTCGGCTTGGGCAATTACAGATAACGGATTCCGCTTTAGTTAGATGTTCTCAGCCCTCTTGGAACACCAACTGTCGCCGGCTTTGTCAGAGGAAATATTTTGGTCATCACCTTTTGGGGGTAGGGTTTCTCGGAATCAACATGGGGCGTGCGCTTGAGATATAGCGTTAACTGAGCTATCAATCGGGTCTGTCCTGATTGTAAAAATTGCATATATTCGGCAAATAGCTCAGCCATACTAAAATCTCTACGATTCGATGTTTGAGCGAGCGAGTTGTACATTTTTACAAACCGTTCATGTTCAGGTGTTCCAGTAAGATAACCGAAAACTCGATTTACAAGCTCACCATCCAAACTGGTCGAGTAATTTGGAGATTGTCCCGACGGATGGGAAACTTCCAGAATTCGCTTCTCTGTGAAATAACAATCCTGAATATTGCGTTTAAGCCACTCAATGTCTCTGCTCTGCGTAATTAGTTGGTAGATTTCTTCATCGATTGTTGAACAAATTTCGTCGAAATCGGTTTCAACAACCTGTTAACCGGCTTCAACGAGAGCTTCGAACGCCTCATCATGAGTAAGCGGCGCTTCATACAATTTCATAACGAGCCTCCTTTCTCATCTAACTAATTGGCGTGGTCTTAGTATTCTGGCAAAGACAACTTTTCATGCTTCTTTCCTCCATCCATTAGAATGTTTTAATTCTGAGATATTTGCCAGTAACCGCATGGCAACCACTTCCCATGTGAGTTTTTATTAGAAGAGTGTCAACTCAGCTTTTCGCGACAATTCCCAGATATGCGCGAAAAAATCACGATTAAAGGCTACTGAACTCTGACCCATGTTCCCGTCGAAAAACGGCACTCCAAATTGGTTATCTATAAGGAATGTTTATCGTATCTCTTCAAGCTCCGCCCCTTGGCGCCTGCCTATATCTGGCCATCGAACAGCGAAGTTGGAACACGACTCAGCTATCAAAAAGGGGTGATTGTTGTCAAACATAAATTCGTGTTATCGACTGCTGGAAGAAGATTTACATGCCGACATTATCAGGTTATAAATGGCTCTTTATCCTATATTAGCAATGGTTTGCGCTGTTTTTGGGCTGGAACATAAGTCTGAAAACTTCATGTCTATTAAGTTTTGCTTAGCAATTTGCTTGCCACAAAGTCAGGCTTGCCTGGCAAGTTACCAAAAGTCACATAAGAACAACTAGTTAAATGTTTGTATTTTTGATTGGAGTTTAAAGAAGTGGTACAGCAAGGAATAAGAGAATTTTAATCAAGAACAGTAAACGTGGCACATTCGCCCATATTATTTGATCTAACATTTTATTAAGCAATTACGCCGATCTTCGGATGTGCGAATCAGACATATAATTCAAAAAGACAAAGTGTCATTTTCGCACGTCAATCCCGAGTTTTTGTATCCTGCGCCGTAACGTATAACGGGACACCCCTAAATAGGACGCGGCCAATTCCTTTCTACCCCTTGAACGCGTAAGGGCTTCCTCGATCATTGCTCGACTCAGATTCTGCATCGAATCAGCTAATGTGGAAGTATCGCCGATATTTGTGACTCTAGACTGTGACGAAACAGCGTCACAGGGTCCAGATCCTTCAATATCCAGTTTTATCGCTCCACCGCCTGAAAGGATTATCGCACGTTCCAGAACGTTTTTAAGTTCTCTGACGTTCCCCGGCCATTGATAATTGTATAGCTTGGCCATTTCTCCGGCCGCCAATTCCTTTGGAAAGCCCATCTGGAGGTCTTTGGCCAGGGTTGGTAGCAATTGTGCGACAAGGATCGGCAGATCTTCGGTTCGTTCCCTGAGAGGTGGAACTCTTATTGAGAACACATTTAGTCGGTAATAGAGATCAGCGCGAAAACGGCCAGTCGATATCTCATTTTGGAGGTCTCTATTGGTGGCCGCAAGAATGCGGGTATTGACCCTGATTTCTTGTTGTCCGCCAACCCGGGTGAATGTCCTGGTATCAAGAAAGGTAAGAAGCTTTGCTTGAAGAGCAGGGGAAAGCTCTCCGACTTCATTCAATAAAAGAGTTCCCCCCTCAGCCAGTTCTAAAAGACCCCGCTTTCGTCTACCGGCTCCGGTAAACGCTCCGGCCTCATGGCCGAAGAGTTCGGATTCCGCGAGTTCTGATGGAATCGAGGCGCAGTTGATGGAGAAATACGGTCCCGAAGAATAATTAGATCGCTCATGTATATATTTGGCAATGTAATCTTTACCTGCTCCACTCTCGCCCAAGAGGAGTATGATACTTTTCCCGGCCGCTGCAAATGAGGCCTGTTCAAGAACAGCGCTCATGGCCTGTGAGCGGTATTCCTGCGAGTCAAGCTTTGGGATAACCGTTGCCTTGTGAAAGTCTGTTATGTCCCGACATATTACAAAAATCCCTGTGATCTCACCTGAACCGTTATACATGGGCATTCTGACTTCATGGAGAGTCATTTGGATGCCCCTTATTTTTCTGGTGACTACGTCTTCGACCGATTCTCCCCTTAAAGCGCGAGTGTCAAGTTCCCTAATAGTTTGGGCCTCTTGCTTTGGAAGGAAGTCCTCAGCGGTTTTTCCCAACATTTCAGACTCTGGGATGCCCCAAAGTTTTAACGTAAAGGGATTGATGTGTGTGTATCTAAAGGAGAGATCCTTGATGAAAATTAAGTCTTTAGATCCTTCAAAGATGGCCTTGAAGCGCTCCTCACTTTGCTTCAGCTCTTCAGCGGCCAGCTTGCGCTCCGCAATTTCCTGCTTGAGTTGCTCATTCGTCTTTGCCAGTTCGGCCGTGCGTTCCTCAACCCGGTTCTCGAGTTTGTCACGTGCCCTAGTCAGGTCTACCGCCATACGTTTGCGCTCTATGGCATAACGTACGGATCTAACCAACTGGTTGCCTTCCGCCATGCCCTTGACCAGATAATCCTGCGCCCCCTGTTTTACAGCCTCAACTGCTATAGCTTCATCTTCCTGGCCGGTAAGCACGATAATTGGAATTTCAGGAAACTCTGTGTCAACGAGGGTTAATGTTTCAATACCCAGGCTATCGGGCAAATTCAGATCTAGAAGGACCGCATCAACGCCACCTTTTCGAAGACGAGCTAATCCCGAAGCGAGACGCAATTCACACTGGATGTCCAGATCAATGGTCCCGCAATCCAGGCACATTTCCTTAATGAGACGGGAATCGGCGAGATTATCCTCTATCAGCAGAATTGTCAACCGATCTTGCAACACTTCAATCCCCTAGAGGCAGTTTTACGACGGTGAGCCAGAAATGTTCGATATTTTTTATCATGCCTATAAATTGATCCAACTCTACTGGTTTTGTAATATAACAATTCGCGTAAAGGTTATAGCTCTTTACAATGTCCTGTTCAGCTTCCGAAGAAGTCAGTATAACAACAGGAATACGCTTTAGATTATTGTCATTCTTAATCTCTGCAAGGACTTCCCGCCCGTCCTTCCTTGGCAGATTCAAATCCAGGAGTATCAGTTCCGGCCTGGGGGCATTGGCGTATCCCCCCTCTTGCCTGAGAAACGCCATGGCTTCAACACCGTTGCTCACAACACTTAGATTGTTCAGTACCTTCCCTTCCTTGAGTCCTTCGATAGTAAGTCGCACATCACCGGGGTTGTCTTCGACCAACAGTATGTCGATGGGTTTCAAAATAGATCGGGTATTCATTTGAACCTCATTTTCTAGGATTCTAAATCCTGTCTTGGGGTTGTGAAAATGAAAATGGCTCTTGTGGTAGTCTTTGGGAAATGAGCGTTTCTTTCGTTTCTGATTGTCGATATGTATAGGAGCTATTACAACAAAGATATTTAATCCTATCTCCTGAAATGAACCGTTGATAACCCTTAAACTAAAAATAATTTAAGATAGGCGAAAATGAAAGACAAAATTCGGGTGGTAGGTGTTGCGATCTCGACGCGTAGCCCTGTCAGGAATTTTGTGTAAGAGCTGTTCTTGGGGACGGATTTGGGGAACCCCGCCTTTCATAGGGTCACAAGAAGTCCGTCCCCGATTCTTCCTCGCTTGTCAGCAAACCGATATCACGCCTTTTTCAACTCCTTGCTTTGAATGGGCAGACGCCGAATGCGCTTACCTGTGAGCGCAAATATGGCGTTAGCCACAGCCGCTGCGATTGGTGGCGTTGCCGGCTCTCCTACTCCGGTCGGCGCTTCCTGGCTCGACATGATGTAAACTTCGACTTTCGGAGTTTTGTTCATGGCCAACACCTTATAATTATTAAAATTGCTTTGTTGCACCCGGCCGTCTTTCAACGTGATTGCTCCATAAAGCGCCGCAGAAAGCCCGTAGACTATTCCACTTTGCACTTGCGCCTCTACAGTGTTCGGATTCACCACCATCCCACAGTCAATTGCGCACACCACCCTGTGGACATGCGGTTCTCCGGATGAGCTTACAGAGACCTCCGCCACCTGGGCAACAAAGCTGCTAAAAGATTTGTGTAGAGCTATGCCGCAACCATGGCCTTCGGGAAGCGCAGTTCCCCACCCGGCTTTTTGCGCCGCCAATTCTAAAACAGCTCGATGCCGGGGCTGATTAGCTAGAAGCTTAAGTCGGAACCCATAAGGGTCTTTGCCTGCCGCATGCGCCAGTTCGTCCATGAAACTTTCGACTACAAAAGCAGTGTGGGAATGGCCGACTGAACGCCACCACTGCACTGGCACGCCTATTTTAGTGGTGTGCAAGTCGATGACAAGGTTCGGTATCGAATATGGGATGTCTTTCGCCCCTTCAACAGATGTTTCGTCAATTCCATCGGAGGAAACCATGAATGCTTCGGAGGGCGTTCCTGTCATGATTGACTGGCCTACGATAGTGTGACGCCAGCCGACGATGTTTCCATCGGAATCGATCCCTCCAGTGATTCTGTCGTGCCACATAGGGCGGTACCATCCCCCCCTCGTGTCGTCTTCCCTGGT
This sequence comes from uncultured delta proteobacterium, assembly GCA_963798475.1. GTDB lineage: Bacteria > Desulfobacterota > Desulfomonilia > Desulfomonilales > Desulfomonilaceae > CAJBEZ01. Next base: position 411,593 of record CAWCTI010000023.1, on the reverse strand, counting down.
CCAAACTACTTTGACCGGGGCTTTTATCGCCTTTGCTACCTGAACTGCCATCACGACGAAATCAGAGTGTGGATTGCCCCTCCGTCCGAATGCGCCACCGAGAAGTGTAGTGTGAATTTTCACCTTGTCGGGATCCAGACCGGCGACCTGAGCCGCCGCGATTCGGTGCAGAGTCTGGGCCTGAGTTCCTGTCCAGATCTCACAACTGTCAGGACCCAGATCTACAACACAGTTCAGGGGCTCCATTGACGCATGGGCCAGGTATGGAACTTCATATGCTCTAGTCAACACCTTGGCGGCCTTCTGGAGAGCCTGTTGAGGATCGCCGTCCTTCCTCGCCACCTTTCCTGGTGTTTTGCCCAGTTTAGTGTACTGTTCCCGCATGCTATCAGTTGAAAGCGTCGCGTTGTCCCCATCATCCCAGACGATCTCGAGAGCGTCCCGCCCAACCTTGGCTGCCCAAAAGCCACTCGCGACAACAGCGACTCCCGATGGAACCTGTACCACGTCCTTGACGCCGGGAACGGCTTTTGCCTTGTCGGCATTGAAGCTCAACACTTTGCCGCCGAACACGGGGGGTCGCGCGACAACAGCGACAAGCATACCGGGGATATTTACATCGATACCGAACATTCCCTTTCCGTTGGTCTTTTCGGGGGTATCCAGCCGTTTTACCGGCTTGCCGATAATTTTGAATTCAGATGGATCCTTAAGCTGGACGTCTTTGGGCTCGGCGATTGTAGCGGCCTTGTTGGCAAGTTGGCCGTAGGTGAGATGTTTCCCGCTCGAATGGATCACCCTGCCATTCTGGGCTCGACAGCTTTCTTTGTCCACCTTCCACGTGTCGGCCGCCGCTGCTATGAGCATTTCACGAACGATCGCCCCGACCTTGCGCAATCGTTCCCACTCGCTTGACACACTCGTGCTTCCGCCAGTCCCCTGAACTCCCCATTGGGTGTGATTGTAGGATGGATCAACGGGAGCAGCTTCAATGACAATCTTGCTCCAGTCGCACTCGAGTTCTTCCGCCACTAGCATAGGCAAGGAGGTGTATACCCCCTGTCCCATTTCCGAATGGTTGACGATGATCGTAACCGTCTCATCAGAGGCGATGCGAACGAACGGGTTCAGCATGGAATTTCCTCCAGAGGTTTCAGCCACCTGACTGAACGAACGAGGTTTATGATCTCGGTCATTTTGTCAGCTCTCCTTCAGTCGCTATCGCCGACGCTCTGTGAATGGCGCTACGGATGCGCTGATAGGTTCCACACCGACAAATGTTGTTTGACATGGCCTCGTCGATGTCCTCGTCCGATGGTGTTGGATTCTCCGCTAAAAGAGCAGCAGCGGTCATTATCTGGCCGGAATGGCAGTAACCGCACTGCGGGACATCTTCCTCGATCCACGCCTTCTGAACCGGGTGATTCCCATCCGCGGAAAGCCCCTCGATTGTCGTGATCTCCTTTCCCACTACATCCGAAACATGAGTTCGGCAGGACCGCACCGCCTTTCCATCCACATGCACGGTACAGGTGCCGCAGACCGATATGCCGCAACCGTACTTTGTTCCGGTAAGACCAATCTCATCCCGAATTACCCACAAAAGCGAGGTATCGGGCTGCACGGCGACCGTGTACTCTTTTCGGTTAACATTCAGTTTCACCTTGAGAAAGCTCTGCTGATCAGTTTTCTCCACCATGAATTCCGCCTCCTTGATAGCTCATTCAGAATAATGACGCAGGAAATTAAGATCTTTTGTGTTTAATGAATTCGCCATTGTTGTATTCTTCGAAGGCGATTCGCAGTTCATCCTGTGTGTTCATCACGATCGGTCCATACCAGGCCACCGGTTCACCGATTGGTCTGCCCGATATGAGGAGAAATCTGACGGGGTCACTCTCTGTACACACCTGCACCTGGTCGCCGTCCCCAAAGAGGACCAGGCTGCGGTTGCTTATGAACGGGTTTGCTTGCATGTCAAAATAATTAGTCCCCTCGATCTCGTAGGAAAACGGTTTTTTTTCATTGCAGAAGCAACCTTTGCCGTCGATTACGTAAGCGAATACGGTGTGGCCTCGCTTGGTAGGGTGAATGAATTCCGAGCCGGTGGGGACTGTTACATCAAGATATTCCGGGTCAGTGATTATGTCGCGAACCGGACCGTGCCTGTCGCCTACCTGGCCGCATATTGCTCTGACACGCGCGCCATTCTCAAGCAATACTTCTGGTACCTGTCCGGTTTTCACGTCACGATAGCGTGGGTCCATCATCTTGTGAGACTTCGGGAGGTTGGCCCACAGTTGGAATCCATACATCCGGCCGCTTGAGTCTCCTTTAGGCATTTCCTGGTGTATGATACCACTACCGGCGGTCATCCATTGTATATCACCCGCTGATATGACTCCCTGATTCCCCATGCTGTCACCATGTTCTACGTCCCCCTGGATCACATATGTGATTGTCTCAATCCCGCGATGTGGATGCCAGGGGAAACCCTTGATGTAGTTTTCAGGGTAGTCTGAGCGAAAATCGTCTAACAGAAGAAATGGATCGAACATCGGGACATGGGTGAATCCAAAAACCCGGTGAAGGTGAACCCCCGCTCCTTCGATCGTGGGTTTACTCTTTAGGACCTTTCTGATCTTTCTCATTTGAGCCATCAACGTACTCCTTTGTTTGTGGCCTAGAAATGCCCTGTATCGCGTTTGCGAGATGGACGTGAACGCGGCCCCCATACACTCATCTGCCAGTTGTCACGATGAGCGAATTCATGCATCCAGGGTGGGAGGGTTATTCGAAAATACCTGGAAAGTGAGTAAATGTAGGGTTCATACATGTCGCGCAGCTCCGTAAGCTTTTGGTCGGCTTCGTCTCCTTCGCTAAGCCTTAAGCCGGAGGCCGCCAAAATAGAGCGTAAATGGACCAGGTCGGTTGCGGAAAGCCGATCCCGGGCCGACTGGAGCGGCGGAGTATGAAAAATTATGGCAAGGTCCACAACCGCGTGTCTCGCCATGGCAAAAGTCCGTTGGGCCTGACGCTGACAGGCCCCATCCACGCCGGTCACAACGAGTGAAGTAGTGTCCAGGATGGTTGTGAGAGCCGCAAGCCAGGACTGGTTGTCATGCTGTGAACGAAAGTACGCAAGCACTGGATAAGACAGGTGGATCTCGAGGAACTCCGCTGACCAAAGCTCCCACTCGTGGAGAAGTTCCTGCAGCGCCTCCATTCCGTGAGTGTCCCGGTGTCGGATTAATAGTTCCGCTGCGGTTGGAGGTGAGCCAGCGCGTGCGTCCAGCAGTGAAATACCAACCTCTCGGCGGGAAAAAGATTGATTTAGTGGAGGCACATACCCGATGATCAAAGCCAGAAAAGCGAATCCCATTCCTGCTTCCAGGACAACGAGGAGTCTCGCGAAAGTAGTGCGAGGGGAAACATCCCCTAGTCCCAGCGTAAAAAAGGTTGTGCCACTCAGATAAAGGTCCGTAATAAAACTCTGCTGACCATCCGGAGTATTGAGTCCAGGTCCTGCGGCCCACTGCAGACACCCGAAGCTAATTATAAGACCGAGCGCCCACACCCCTACCAGTGTGAGCAGCGAGAGAGGACCGTAGAAGCTGAAGTAGCCTTCTCTATGCTTTGCTGAGAACAGAGATGAACCAATAGCGGAATAGGCTAGCCAGGTGTACCGATAGAAAAGACGGGTAAGACGAATTCTACGAGTCACACGGCGGGGAAGGATAATTGTCTCAAAAGCGTCCCATAGGACCAGCAGCAGGAGGCTCCCTCCGAGTATGGCAATCAGGATTTTCATGTTCACCTTCGGTTAGGCGTCAACAAACAAGGGGAACTCATTTCTTTCAGCCCCGTCGGGTTGCCACGCTTATCTCGCTGAACCCCATCATTGGCGCCGGCAGCACTGATCTTGCCGATTTTTTTGATTGCCGCGCCAAAATTCTTGTCGTCCCAGGAGTTCATGGTGGAACGCTCGATCGGCGCTTGATTCGGGAAAACAGCCCGAATCTGAGGCCAGAGGTTTCCGCTAAAACTCTTGGTTTCAACCGTGGTGAGCACAACAGGGACATCGAACACCTTTGCGGATTTCGCGAGCGCAACGACGTTGTTTTGGGATATGACTTTCTCCATTTTATAAGATGCAGCAGATTTCGTGCCAACTGAGCCAAACAGTACCATTTTGTGAAACACAAGGTTAATTAACCGGTTAGAACTAGTGACAGAATTCAGTGTCAATTACACAGATTTGACAGAAGTAGCGAAACGAGGGTAATGCCCGACAAACGGACCATAAAATTCCTGATGTGTGTTTTATCAAGAGGGGTCAACGATTCGCCTGGTGTCTTTATGTCGGTCAATAAGTATCAATTCTTCATCTAATTTTTGCTCTCGATTCCGCTCGACGAGGATATCTTTCCGTATTTTTTTCCAGTGCGCTGATCAGCAGATCAAAAGGTTTGATAAACTTCTCGACTCCCTCATCCTCGAGGTTCTGCGTAACTTGGCCCAGATCGATACCCACTTCCCGCAAAAGCTCCAATACCTTTCGGGCTTTATCCACACCTTCTTCCAGGCGTGGAGCGGGATCGCCGTGGTCTCGATAAGCATTGAGGGTTTCCAGGGGGATGGTATTCACTGTATCCGGCCCTATGAGAGCATCCACGTATTTTACATCACTATACGAAGGATTTTTAGAACTCGTGCTGGCCCATTTCGAACGAATTCTGGCCATCTCTAACAGACAACGACCCTCTGACACACGCGCAAGTGTAACTGTCGTTGACGCTTAAGTTGAATTGTCACCGAACAGTTGTTGGACGGCGCTAATTATGCCGTATGCCGCAAGAAGGTCAATTCTTTGGGCTTGTCTGACGAAATCTTCAAAATGTTTTGTATAATAATGATCGGGACCAAGGAAGTTAGTCAGACAATCAAACGCTTGTAGCCTCCAGCGTTTGAAAACGGTTGGATTAAAATCAGAGTTAAGCGCGAGCGTGCCTGATTCTATCAAATCGTCGATTCGCTTTTCTGGACACATTGTTGACCCCATTTATAAAGAAACAATTTCTTTCACCCTTGCGGCGTGTTGAGCATGTTCTGTGCCAACCGTGCCCTTTAAAAAATGCCGTACAGAAACAGTAGGATAATTAGATTGTTAACTGTTATGACGAAGCCAGATGTGAGTTACGAAGGCTTGACAGGAGAAGCGGGAGTAGGAGAAATGTGTCTGACAAACGCAACACAAAATTCCTGATGTGTGCTTTATCAAGGAGTTACGGATTACTTTAGTGTCTTATTGTCGGTCAATCGTCTTGATCCGCAGTCTAGTTTTCGCTCATGATCCCAAAACGCTTCATGTGTCTATAGAGAGAGTCTCGGGCTATACCAAGCGTACGGGCTGCGCATCTTCTATTGCCCTTGCAGCGACGAAGGGCCTCCAGAATCAGGGATTTGGTCACCTCATCCGTCACATCGTGAAGCGTGCGTTCTTGCGACGGAAAACTGGACACGTGAGACCAGTCCGCAGAGCTTGTTTTACCGGAAGGAAGCGTTAAGCTCAAGCTATGCCCGTCGGATAGCATCAATGAGCGTTCCAGAGCGTTCCGCAATTCCCTGACATTACCAGGCCAGTCATACCTCGTAAGCGCAATTGCGAACGCGGGATCGACATACGGGAGATGAGTTAGTTGAAGTTCCACGGCCAGCCGCTGCATGATCTCTTCCAAGAGTATGGGGATGTCTTCGATCCTGTCACGAAGGGGCGGCACGTTTATCCCAAAAACGTTAATTCTATAGAAAAGCGCGGATAGGAACCGGCCTTCCTCAACCTCCTCATCTAGGCTCCTATTGGTGGCTGAAATGATCCGAGCATTCACATTAAGGAGTTTCTCACCTCCGACACGAAGGAATGACCTTGTGTCCAGAAACGTAAGAAGCTTGGATTGCAAGGACAGTGGAAGCTCTCCTATTTCATTGAGAAGGAGGGTGCCCCCTTCCGCCAACTCCAGAAGCCCTCGTTTACGGCCATTCGCTCCTGTGAATGCCCCACGTTCATGCCCGAAAAGCTCTGATTCGGCCAATTCCCTGGATATGGCGGCGCAATTCAGTGAAAAGTAGGGGCCAAGCGCTCGTTTCGAATGGTCGTGGATCCAACGGGCCAAATAGTCCTTCCCGCTCCCGCTCTCCCCCTGAAGCAGGATCGTGCCGTCACTGGCCGCGGCCGAGCGGGCCTCGCGCATTGTCGTCTTCATGGCCTCCGAGGGGTAGTTTTCAAAAAACGCTTTTGGTTTGGGCAATGATCTCGCTCGGTCCGTCACGTCACGAGAAATACCGAATATGCCGATAATTTCTCCCTCAGCGTTATAAAGCGGTCTGAGGACTGTATTCAGGATCAAAGAGACACCCTTTATACGGACAGTGTGTTCTCTTTCGATGGACTCTCCTCCGAGTACACGAAGATCCAGCAGTCGAAGCTGTTTCCCGACTTCTTCGCCATAGATGTCTTCGGGTTTGCGTCCAACGATTTCAGACTCGTCCAGTCCTAGAATTTTGGCTGTAGCAGGGTTCACTTGCGTGTATTTTCGACGACTATCCATCATGAAAATCATGTCTCTGGCGCGGTCAAATATCGCCCGAAAACGTTCTTCGCTCTGACGTAAAGACTCCTCAGCCCGTTTGCGTTCGGTAATATCAAGATATGTTCCCGCTACCCGCAACGGTTTGCCGTCTTTATCCCGTTCGACGACTGAACCGCGGGCCAAGACCCACTTCCAGTCGCCCAATCTGGGCCTGACCCGAAATTCCGCCTCGTATAAAGGTGTACGCCCTTCCATGTGAGCATTGAAGATCTCCATGGTCCGAGACCAATCGTCCGGATGAGTCAGACTCTCCCACCAGGGGGCATGTCGCTGAATATCGTCCAAAGTGAATCCGAGCATCTCTGCCAGGCGCTGGTCGCAAATAGTCTCACCTGTTTCAACGTTGTAGTCCCATGACCCAAGGCCCGCTCCGATCAATACGAGGTTCAGTCTCAGTTCGGTGCGCCGCAGGGCCTCCTCGCCTTTCTTGCGCTCGGCAATTTCCAGCTTGAGTCGCTCATTCGTCTTTAGCAGTTCGGCCGTGCGTTCCTCGACCCGGTTTTCCAACTCGTTCTTTGCGTTGATAAGGTCTACCTTTATTCGTTTGCGCTCTATGGCATAACGTACGGATCTAACCAGCTGGTTGCCGTCCACCATGCCCTTGATCAGGTAATCCTGCGCTCCAAGTTTTACTGCCTCAACTGCTATAGCTTCATCTTCCTGGCCGGTAAGCACGATAATTGGAATTTCAGGAAACTCTGTGTCAACGGGGGTTAATGTTTCAATACCCAGGCTATCGGGCAAATTCAGATCTAGAAGGACCGCGTCAACGCCACCTTTTCGAAGACGGGCTAATCCCGAAGCGAGACGCGACTCACACTGGATGTCCAGATCAATGGTCTCGCAATCCAGACACATTTCCTTAATGAGACGGGTATCGACGGGATTGTCCTCTATCAGCAGAATGGTCAACCGATCTTGCAGCATTTCAGCCTCATTTTTTAGGATTCAGAATCTTGTCTGGGAATTGTGAAAAGGAAGGTGGCTCCCTTGTCCTGTTCTGATTGAACCCAGACGCGTCCTCCGTGTCTTTCCACGATCTTCTTGCAAATAGCCAAGCCTATGCCTGTTCCCGGGTATTCCTCTCTATCGTGTAGCCTCTGATTCACAAATTGATTTGTCGGACTCAAGCTCGCTATAAACAGAACCGCTCTCTATGAAACGGGCGCAGGACCACGAACGATGCCGTCCCAAAAGCGACGTCACGACAGATCTCAGTTTTGGATGACTGCTCTTGCATCGGATTTTGACCCCGGACAGAACTTTCTGAGCTAACTTACGATAATTACCCCTAATTCCCGGCAATCTTTTAAATATAAACAAACATAAACACAAACTCCCAGCTTGAGTAAAGAATTTTTTAGGTTTAAAAATTATCCATTCAGTTAAGCGGGGGAAAATTTTTTTGTGAACTGAATTTTATTATCGCGATTTTCTCAGAGATGTTTTAGAGAGTGAAGAAGGACGAAGTAAGTCCAACGTCAGTCCTCAGGGGTCGGCGCTGATGGGTATAAACACTTGTTCTTTGTGCTTGGATAAACAGCGGAAAATTGACCAGCTAGAAGACGAGGTTGGTCGACTCAAACAAGCGTTAGGGAAAAGAAGACAAGACGAAAAAGTTGGATTTTTTGGATCTTCGACTCCATCATCCAAACTACCTGTTAAAGCAAACGTTAAGGAGAAAGAAAAAAGCCGAAGGGCGGACGGGTAGGCCACAACGGATCAGGTCGCAAGAGCCATGAAGCGCCGCAGGTCGATCGGGTTGCGGAACTTGCCGCCGAGAGGGAGTTATGTCCTGAATGTGGCAATCAACTCGAGAAAAAGGGAATAGAGGAGAGGAGCGTTCTTGACACACCTTCCACGAAACCTGAAAAAGTCTTGTATAGATTGGCCAGGCGGCATTGTCCGCATTGTCACAAGAACTTCACTCCTCGGGTTCCAGGGGTCCTTCCCAAAAGCCTGTATGGGAATCAGCTGATTGCCAAGGCGATAACGATGTACTATTTGTTAGGTCTTCCGATGGGACGAATCTCCGAACATACCGGTGTTGGGGCCGGCAGCCTGATGGATATCTTTCATCGGGTTGGTCGGATGTTCGAGGATGTCCCCAACAGACTGATACAGGAATATAGATCTGCTCCTGTGAAACATGCCGATGAGACGAGTTGGCGCACTGATGGAAAGAACGGCTATGTTTGGCTTTTCGCTACCCCACGGTTGAGCATTTTTCAGTTCGGTAAGAACCGTTCTTCCAAGGTCCCTCACTCAGTGTTTGGAAATGATCCTTTGCCTGGGGTGCTCGTTGTGGATCGGTATGGAGGTTACAACAAAGCTCCGTGCCGGATTCAATACTGTTATGCTCATCTGCTCCGTACGGTTCAGGATTTGGAGAAGGAGTTTCCGGAGGAAAATGAGATCTCAACGTTTGTCTCTGTTGTAGCTCCAATGCTTGCTCTGGCCATGGGACTGCGAGGCCAACCGATAACCGACGAAGAGTTCTATCGTGAGGCCTCTAAGCTTGAGTCTGAAGTCAAATCCGCGATGGAGCAACCTGCTAAGCATTTAGGCATTCGTCGAATTCAAGAGATATTCAGAGAAAACGAATCCAGATTATACCACTGGGCGGAGAACCGGGCGGTTCCGGCGGACAACAACTTGGCTGAAAGAGACCTCTGACCCACTGTTGTGGCGCGGAAGGTTAGCTTTGGATCTATAACAGATAACGGGGCCAAGACAAGAAGTATCCTGACCACTGTGGTGACTTCCATGAGAAAGAGCGACGCTGATGTGGAGGATCGGATGAAAAACGCCCTTTATCAGCTAGCCTATAATATGAATCAGGATCCATATAATCTTCTGTTTTTGACCCAAGACCCTTAAAAGCCCGACCCCCTATCATTCATAAATGTTGTTACGAATGCCTCTGCGAATGTCCTACGCCAGAGGAGTGATACGTTTGGTCTTAGCCGCGCGAAACTGAATGGATACGTTTAAAAAGTTGTTTGATTAAGAAAAGATAAAATCATTGGCTTGCAATTTTTTCCCGGGACATTCATTAATCTTGTTTTTGACAGGGTTTTGTCACTTCTATAGCAATAAACCATCTCTTTTGGCCCTTTTCAGTCCTGATTTCATTGAGCATGGTTCCCGACGAAATAAGATGGATCTTATCGCCCTTTTTAAGCACTGCGATTTTTTCTTCCAACGATAACCTTGTGAGTTTTTCCATCTCCTGATTTCTGAGCATCAAATTTGCCATCTCCCAAGTCTGTTGGGAATCCGCAATTAAGGCGTCCTCAGTAACGAAGTAGCAATCAGATTCGGCATAGACATACCCAACAAGGAGACAACAGCATGCTAAACAGGCAATAAGATTTTTCATGGAAACATCTCGGATAAAGCAGTTGGCATTCAGTAAAATGACATGTTTTGTACGATCTTCCTCGCTTGCAGAGGGAGGAAGGATCTCTATTTGTCTAAGCTAATTATTTATGTTGATCAACTTTTTTGTTTGACGGCAAATTGCCGAACTATTAACATCATAACAAAACAAGGCTAGATCACTCCATTTTCGGCAAACCCTGGTAGTCGGCATCATAGCCGAAAACATTTCTATTTACACTCAGTTTCAATAGCTAAAGGCTAGAACCAGGCAGTCTTCTTTCAACCTGAAATTATTTGCGCTTCTATAGCGGTTCTCGAAAATAATCGCGAAAAGAACGCGACTTTTTAGTCGAGATGTGGTTTTCTTTAGGCATGTGTCGTCAACGAAACATGCCTAACCGGGAGAACTGTACCTTTGACGAATTGGAGATCGCAGCCAAGGCCTCGCCGGTACAGCGGTCCTACATTCGCCTCATGGCTATTAAGGCCTTGATAATGGGTCTGCCTCATGAGCAAGTGGCGGCCTTGTTCGGCGTAAACGAAGACTCTGTTTCCCGTTGGGTGAGACGTTTTAATCAACGAGGTATTGATGGGCTTACAGAAGGCACTCGGCCTGGACGTCCCCTCAAAATCCGCGGAGAGCGAACCGATGAATATTCCAAGCTGGTCTTACATCCGGAACAAGTCAATGAGACTCATTGGACCGGACGCAAGTTTCACGGATATCTCACCAAGCATTGTCAGCTGGAGGCTGGCTACAGCACGCTTATGCGGTGGCTTCACGACGAGGATTTTCGACTGAAGGTCCCTCGTCCTTGGCCGGATGGCCAGGATGAAGAAAAGAGAAAGGCCTTCATTGAACTGATCAAGAAGTTTCTTGGCGATCAGGGCGTGGATCTTTGGTTTCTTGATGAGTGCGGTGTAGAGGGAGATCCTCGTCCGAGAAGGCGCTTTTCGAAAAAAGGAGACAAGATCCTTCAAGCATACGGTGGAGCGCATCTCCGAATGAATGTCACGGGCATGGTCTTGCCAAGAAAGGGTGAATTCTATGCGCTCGAATTTAGCCATTCCGATACGGAGATCTTTCAGATCTTCCTGGATCACGCCAATCGTGACATCCTGTTTGACCGCCCCCGCAACATGCTCATCCTGGACAATGCGTCTTGGCACAAGAGTAAATCACTTGATTGGGGCCGATTTGAGCCGATTTTCTTACCACCTTATTCACCAGATCTTAACCCCATTGAACGCCTCTGGCTAGTTATGAAGGGCGAATGGTTTTCTGGATTCTACGCCAAAACCAAAGATCAACTCATCGACCGACTTACCGACGCACTAAGATGGCTCATCAACAGGCAAGATGAAAACATCAAAACTTGCGCCATTCCGACAGAACTTTAGAGAAGCGCTATAAATCGGCCAGAGAGAGGAACTAGGACTAGCAGAATGTTGGTCAAATATTCGTTGGTTGCAGAGTAAACGACTACCACCCCGGCGACGATGCCCCCCACGAAGATGATCATAAAAATCTGAAGGTAAGTGGAGCTTTCAGGAAAAATAAACACAGCCGCGGCCATCCAAATAAGGCCGCTCAGAGTCGTCACCAATGTATGGCGTGTGCCCCAGGTAAGTAATTCGTTTCCCGTAGGAGCCGCTTTTCGGTATGCTGATACCAGGAGCAGTCGAACGACAAATATCATTACGTAGCATAAAGTCCATGCTATTAATCGGTTGTCTGAAATTGTACCCCAAAGGGTACCAGCAAAGACAATTCCTCCAGCAGCGCAGCTAAGCCCCCAGCAGTGAATGAGAGTATACCTGTCCTATTTGCCAGCGACGAAGGCGTCCCGGCATTGCAGCAAGAACAGGATTTTTGTCTACATAATCTGTTTTCGCCATTAAACCAGTTTGTATCAAATGTCGTCTATGCCTAGCTTAACCATGTGACGTGTCAGAGCGAAACGGGAGATGCCTAGAAGACGCGCCGCCTCATGTTTTTTACCTGACGCACGTCGAAGCGCATTCTCTATAAGGCGCCGCTCAGTATCCCCAATCGCTTCGTGCAAAGAGCGCTCTGGCTTGATCTGTCCTTCAGGTTTTTGAGACAATTCAGTTTCTTCCAACCCTAGATGGCCAATGCAAATAGTCTGGCCTCTGGAAAGGATCAGACCCCGTTCAAGAACATTACGCAATTCTCTTATGTTACCGGGCCAAGAGTAATTTCTCAATTTCTCAATCGCTTTCGTATGTATTCTGGGAACGGAATTTATATGTAAATTTTCACAAAGACGAATCAAAATTTGATTTGCTATGATTGTTAGATCTTCCAGCCTTTCTCTCAATGGTGGGACATTTATAGAGAGCACGTTTAGCCGATAAAACAGGTCCATTCTAAAGCGGCCCTCGGAAATCTCTTTCTGCAGGTCTCTGTTGGTGGCCGCCATTGGTCTCACGTTGACACTCACGGCCTTTTCTCCGCCCACCCTGGTGAAAGAGAACGTATCAAAGAACGTAAGGAGCTTGGCCTGGATCAAAGGCGACAATTCTCCGATTTCATTCAGGAGAAGCGTTCCTCCTTCCGCAAGTTCCAGCATGCCACGTTTCGTGCGTACCGCTCCCGTGTAGGAGCCGGCCTCATGCCCAAACAATTCGGATTCAGCCAGTTCAGCCGGAATAGCGGCGCAGTTGATAGAATAGAACGGGCCGCTAGACCGAGATGAGCGATCGTGAATATAACGTGCCAGATGATCTTTTCCACTGCCCGTTTCGCCCGTCAATAGTATAATAATGCTTGTTTCGGCAGCAACATTTGCCTTGGCAAGAGTCGATAGCATAGACTCAGACTTGTATTCGCTGATTGCGGGAGAGTAGTCAGAGGAAAGTAAAATATGGTCCGGAAGTTCCCGAACAATTCCACAAATCCCCGTTATTTCTCCGGATGAATCGCGGAGAGGAAACCTTATAAAATCAAGCGCTGTCGGTTGAGAATTCCAAACTAAACTCTGCTGACTCTCGATAGTTTGTCCCTGGAGCACCCGGCTTTCGATATCTTTGGCTGCTGTGTCATAATCGGCGCCGAATAACTCGCTGTCGGATTTCCCTATGATATCCTCATACTTGATTTGAAGGAGATCTACTGCTGCGGCGTTGAGGTCCACGTATTTCCGGTCCCGATCCTTGATGAAAATACAATCCTGAGCCGATTCAAAAATCTTTCTGAATCGCTTTTCACTTTCTACAAGCTCGGCGGTTCGTTTTTTTACGGTCTCCGCGAGTTCATTTTTATGACGTTTGATGACATCCTGGGCTTCTTTCATCCTGAGTAGAGATTCTACTCGGACACTAAGTTCAAGCCTATCTATAGGTTTGGTAATAAAGTCATTGGCACCAGCTTCAACAGCTCTGAGACGGCTATCTCTATCGTCCAGTATGGTAACCATTATTATGGGAATATCACCATAATCGGGATCTTCCCGGATTCTCCGGGTCACCTCGAACCCGTCCATGCCCGGCATCATTACATCCAATAATATTAGGTCGAACCCTGATTTAAATTTCCCAAGGGCTTCAAATCCGTCGTTTGCGGATTCGGAAGAATGACCCATAACTTCGAGAAAGTTCCTGATAAGAGTCCGGTTTCTTGATTCGTCATCAACAATTAGAATACGGCTGAGTTGACCCATCAGTTATCCTTGCCCTTATCTTCTCTTCGACTATGCCGGGGCGCTGGGAAATGTCTCTGTTCGATAAACCCGAACCATGACATACTCTCAGAAGAAGGTTATTGGTTTTAACGGATTGGATCATGCCTTTAACTCCGCAAAAGTTACTGTAGGGGTTGTAAGGCATGCGGTGATGGTACGATTGAATAGTTGTGAATCCCAGTAGCGCCGGTTAAACCGAAATGTGAACTCCGCCAGATATCGACTGAGGTGCTTTGAGCTGACTCCGTGGTAGACGCCTCGTAGGTTTCCCTTCACATTGGCGATCATTACGTGGACCCATTTGAGTTGCTTTAGGGCTTGCTTGTCCTTGCTTACTATGATGGGCTCATGAACAAACCCCTTGGATCCGAGCGTTTGGTAAGCCAGCCACCCATCAGTCCGAACATCGCTGGCCAATTGAATTTTGTCTTGAGCGATTGAGAAGATCTGGTCGCTGTCAACGGCTGGAACATGTTGCATCACAGCGAACCCAGCATGCTTGTCTCGGCTTTCAACGGCAATCACTACCTTAGATTTACCCTTGGCTGCGCGACCAGGAGGTCCAGGTTTTCGAGGACCGATGAATGCATCGTCCATTTCCACAAGACCAGCAAGTTGATACTGAGAGTCCCTATCCTCCATGGCCTTACGGATCTTATGCCCCATAGTCCAAACGGTCTTGTACGATCTGATCCAGAGCATCCGCTGGAGACTGAGCATCGATACTCCGCATTTCTGACGGGCCATCATGAAAATCATCCAGAACCACTTTACAAAGGAGTTCGCGTCTTATGGAAAATCGTCCCTGCTATGACCGAGACCTGATACTTACAAGCACTGCACTGAAACAACAATCGCGTACTGTGAAAACAGCACTTCCGATGACCACACCTTGGACATGTGTAACCATCCGGCCATCGGAGCTTAAACAGGGGCTCCATACACGCTTCATCACTTACAAATTTCTTCTGGAATTCAACAAGGCTCATCGACTCCTGCTGCATTATCCTGTCACCTCCCAGTTGACTTCAGGGAGGCTTGTATTACAATTGCGGAGCAAAAGCAATCGTCCATAACGGATTTTAGATCGTACGCGTAAAAGCCCTATGTCGGGTTAGCATTACTAGCGTTCGTAGTCGCCCACCAGAAATTGATGCAACTTATAGGCCATCCGCCGTAATTCGGAGGTCATATAGTTTGTTTTAAGTTCTGAACTCATGATTGTCGATGAAAAACATCGTCAAGAGTCTCCGAGATATCGATCCGGACAATTCTTTTAAGATTGCTAATTTACCAAAGTCGTAGATACTTCTTGTCACCCCTCATTTCCGCCCTTACTTTTTCAATGTGCCGCAACGCAGCAAATTCACGTTCGATTACCTTGGCATCTACGCCAACCTTTTCAATAAACGCTGGAAATTCAACACCGCCGGTTTCCTGAAGGACTTGAATAATCTTTGTTTGAATTTCGTTGAGTTGGACAGGACCATTATTCTTTTCCGATATCGATTTCGCTGTATACACCGCCCAAGGATCACAAGTTCGCGTGGGTGACAGAGCATCCATATAGCAATCATCACAAAGTTTTTGACCATGGAACTCACGTTCTTCACCATCTTCAATATTCTGATTACACTTGTCGCATTTCATCACAGACTCCATAGAGGAAAATTGAAGTATTTTTGTAATAAGTATGTTCTGAACAAAAGCTACGAACTCTCATTCTTCAAGATATTTGTCGCTTCGGGTCCCCAACTTCCGGCAGGATAAAATAGGAGACGTTTGCCCCTATCAGGACACTTTTCGCAATCCTCCAACAATGGCTCAATGAACGACCAGCACAATTCTACTCCATCCTGCCGCCAGAACAGCATGTGATCGCCCTGGATACAATCCATTATGGCCTTTTCATATGCGTCCAGCACGGGACCAGCGTAGTCTTGCCTATAATCAAAGTCCATTCTAACTGACCTCAAACAAACTTTGGCACCGGGACTTTTGGTTTCAAAACTCAAGCTAATTTTTTCATCCGGATAAATTCCAAGCGTTAGCACATTGGCGCTTGCAACTTCTCCTAAAATCCCGCGAAACATGGAATGAGGCGCCTTTTTGAAATGTATGACTATCTCTGTCGTCTTCTTAGCGAGTCTTTTACCTGAAACAAGATAGAAAGGGACCCCATGCCATCGCCAGTTGTCTACAAAAACCTTCATGCCGGCAAAAGTTGGGATAACGGATGCCGGATTGACGCCGGGTTCTTCACGATAACCCGCTACCTGCTCTCCATCAGTTGTTCCTGAAGCGTATTGCCCCAACACCAGGACCTCCTCGGAATCGTGAGGGGGAAAAGGTCGGAGAGACCGGAAAACCTTACTCTTTTCATCTTGTACGAAATCAGGCTGAAGAAGTGATGGTGGTTCCATAGCGGTTAAGGCCAAAAGTTGCATCATATGGTTCTGGAACATGTCACGCAGTACACCTGACTCTTCGTAATATTCCGCACGATTTTCAACTCCAAGTGATTCAGCCGCCATAATCTGAACGTTATCTATAAACATGCGATTCCATAGGGGTTCAAAGATGGCATTAGCAAAACGGAATATAAGTACATTCTGTACGGTTTCCTTGGCGAGGTAATGGTCAATCCGGAAAATCTGCTCTTCCTTGAAATGCTTGTGGAGGGTCTTATTTAGGTCACTAGCAGTTTTAAGGTCTCTGCCAAAGGGCTTCTCAACAACGATGCGAACCCACCCATTGCCATTTTGGTTCTCGATGGAAAGGCCGGCATTACCAAGCATTTCCGATGTTCCGGCGTAAAACGATGGTGGAATGGCCAGATAAAAGATCTTGTTACCTTTAGGATTTAGGTTTTTCTCCAAAATTTGTAACGCTTTTGAAAGTTTGTTAAAAGAATCGGCGGAATTGAACTGGACGGCCTGATAGTAGAGAGACTTGGCGAACTCGTCCCACTTCGACAGGTCCATACCGTTTATAGCAGCCTTTATCCTTTCCCGGAATTGAATGTGGGTCATCTCCGACCTTGCGGCGCCCACAATGACAAGGGAATCCGGGATCGCTCCTGAAAGATAAAGATTGTATAGCGCAGGAGCCAGCTTGCGCGTGGTAAGGTCACCTGTAGCGCCAAAGATCACAATTGTGCATGGTTCAACCGGGCCTTCCACAAGGCAAGCGTCTGCAGGAACATTAAGGTCAAATGTCTGTCCCTTAATCACCGTATCGATATATTTGTCGAGATTTTCACGTGAAAAATCCATACATTAAACCTCCATAAGGTCCATTGCGCAACAAGCGGCCCCTAACAACGCCGCTTTGTCGTTGAGAATAACCTTCACGGGAATTCCGGAGAGAAGTTCCATAAATCGACCCTTAGCGCTAAAAGCCTTCATAAAGGGACCTTGGTTTAGCTTCGGCAGGATCTTTGGACATATCCCACCAGCAAGATAAATTCCACCGGTTGTCATACCGGTCAGGGCAAGATTGCCGGCGGTAGATCCAAGGATAGAGACAAACGTATCCAGGGCCTCCACGCAGAGGGGATCTTCTCCCAAAAGGGCAACTTCCGATATTATCGGCGATATGTCGGCCACCAGATGAAATCTTTCTGTCAACCACTTGGGTTCGTTGTATTTGCGATAGCTTTTAAGCCACGAATAAATTTTGAATAAGCCAGGTCCTGACACAAAACGCTCTACGCTTAGGTGTGAATTGATGAGGTCTTGCAACATTGCAATTTCGATAGCATTTCTGGGAGCAAAATCAACATGACCACCTTCGGATTTGAGTGGATAACTTTTTCCGTTTAGGAATACCAACAGGGCCATACCCAATCCAGTCCCCGGGGCTACAACACCAACAACGCCCAGCGGATCCGGATTTCCATGATTAAGCTCTACCAGTTCATCTTCCTGGAGGACCGGAATTGCTAAAGCAGTTGCCGCTAAGTCATTGATCAGGATTACCTTTCCCCATTTGAAACCCTCTTTCAAATTGGCTGTCGAGACAGTCCATGGGAGATTAGTGGTTTTTACGGACCCGTGAAAGACGGGACCAGCTATTCCGAAACAGGCGGAATCGACCTTGACGTTATGTTTCGAAAGAAAATCCTCAACAATTTGTTCCAGAGACGAAGCGTTTTGACTGGAATATGACTCCAGGACGCTCAAAATAGGTCTTTTTTCATTGGAAATGAAAATCGCAAGGTTAGTCTTGGTGCCTCCAATATCACCGGCAAGGACAAGATTTGTTTCATGGTTAGTATTCATTTTTTATTCAAGTCAATTGCCGATACCGATTTCGCCTTTTTCATTTTCATATCTGATGCCACTAGTTATTAATATTGTACTTTTTTAATTTCTTGTATAGTAGTGTCCGATGAATCCCCAATAAACGCGCCGCCTCAGCCTTGTTATTGTTGGTAGTGGCGAGAGCGGATAAAATGGCGTCCTTTTCGGCGTTTCCATGAATATCTCTTAGTGGTATTAGATTCACAGATTTTGAATGCCTTTGGCCGGCGTAAAGTTGAAAGGGCAAGTCGTTATGACTGATTACATTACCCTCCAAGGACGAAACACTCCGTTCCAGCACATTGCAAAATTCACGGCAATTTCCAGGCCAATCATACTTTTTGAGGATTTCCTGCGCCTTCGAATCTACCTCTATTGTTGGAAGTGAATAGTCCACGGCAAGTTGTCTAAGGATATGGTGGCTGAGGGGAATAATATCGTCGGGACGTTCTCTTAGTGGTTTGATGTTGAGGGATATAACGTTCAACCGATAGAAAAGGTCTTTACGAAAACGCCCGTCGGTCATCATGACTTCAAGGTTTTGATTGCTTGCCGCGATCAGCCGGAAATCGACACGAATCAAAGAAGTACCCCCAACTCGCTCGACCTCTTTTTCTTCTAGTACCCGCAGTAGCTTAGGCTGCATTTCTAAAGGCAAGTCGCCTATCTCATCTAGAAATAAGGTCCCTCTATGGGCAAGTTCAAATTTCCCAGGTTTACCCTTATATTTAGCGCCTGTGAATGCCCCACGGTCATAGCCGAACAACTCTGATTCCATTAGTTCACGTGGTATGGCCGCACAATTAATTCGAACAAAAGGGTTGAGTCTTCTTGGGCTCGCGTGATGGATAGCTTGAGCGAATAACTCTTTGCCTGTACCGGATTCACCCGTTATCAGAACGGGTAAATTGGTTGCCGCTGCCTTGACCGCTTCCTTTTTAAGCGCCTTTATAGTTTCACTAGTTCCAGCTATACTGTCGAAAGTGTAACGAGTAGCTCGCAGAGAAATCAGTTCTTGCTCGTACAATTCAACTTTTGATTCCAACAATGACAGTTTCTTAGCTAGCTTACCGACATCCCTGACATCTTTGAACATCACCTGACCGAAAACAGCGATGACTTTGCCGTCCTTTTTAATAGGGATGCGCTGGACGACCATATTTTGTCCTTTAATGGAATGGCTTTGATTTATTTCCTCTTTACCTGTTTTTGCGACAATATGCATTCTGGTGTTTTCTATCACTTCAGTGCAGTGTTTACCGATCTGCCGCTTGGGATCAACGCCCAGGAATCGGCCGTATGGGGTATTGAAATGAGTAACGTAACCATCGGAGTCAGTAACCATAACTCCATTATAAATACTGTCGAAGATGAGCTCCAGCATCTCAAGTCTTTTGCGGAGAATGAACGTTTCCCCAGTAGTGTTCGTATCTTTGGGTTTGAGCGGAGAGCTATCCATGACGATGTCCCTCTTGTGTATCATTTAGAATACATGTAGCTCTAATGATACGTAATTTGCAACACCTTTTGTTGATGTTTAACAGTCTAGCGTTAGTTCTACGTACCCGGAAAAATTAATTCTATGATTAAATATATTAGATAATGGGCATTTATCAGTCGTCCGTTTCTGATTTGAAACATCCGGCACAGGAATTGCTTAAAAGTGAAGTGTTTTAGTCCATACTAGATGGAGGTTGACAAGCCACGATGGACATTATTAGTGAACCAAAGATACGGAAAGAAGAAGTCCTTGTACTGGTGGATGACGACTTCAATCCCAGAAACGTCTGCATAGTTACTGGGGCTGCCATGGGTATTGGAAGAGCGACCGCCGTGGCCGCAGCTGCGAATAATATCCTGACTGTTGGCCTTGATATAAATGAAGAAGAGGGCAAGAAGACTGAACAAATGGCCCGAGATATGGGCGGTCAGATGGTATTTATCAGGACAGACCTGACCTGTGACGAGGATATTAAGTATGCGGTGGCGGAATCGGTAAAGTTGGGACAAATTAAATATGTCGCCAACATAGCGGGCATGCAACATATCGACCCTGTAGACAAATTTCCCATGGAAAAATACGATCTAATGCAAAGGCTTATGCTAAGGGCACCATTTTATCTTTCCCAGTTGACAATCCCCTACATGAGAAAAAGCGCTTCCGGTTGTGGCGCCATAGGTAACATGTCATCGGTTCACGGCCACATCTGCACTATGAATAAGCCGGTGTATAACATAACTAAATTTGGTTTAAGGGCCCTGTCGCAATCCATTTCAGCCGAAGGGGATGGTAAGATAAGGTCTTTCACTGTCAGCACAGGGTTTGTCAAGACCAACTTGGCCCTCAAGCAGGTGCCTGAGCAGGCGGAGCAGCGCGGGATCACACCCGAGGAGGTTGTCCGGGAGGTCATGATGGGAAAATCTCGTGTAAAAGAGATGATGTCTCCCATAGAAGCCGGCAATCTTTTCATCTTCGGTTTTTCCAGATTTGCGAAATATATGGTCGGTGGAGATCTCCTGTTCGATGGAGGAATGGTGCTTACTTATTAGACTGCTTTTCCGGAGAAAAGCATAGCCACTTGCAAAAGTGTCTTCCTGTAACATAACGGAAGCCACTTCTAATATATTGATTCCGCTTTTTGGTTGAAACGGTGTATCAGCGATGTTGATCTCTCCTCAGGGAAAGGAGGGATCGAGACTTCGAAAAATTCCACATTAACGGGTCTTGACCCAAAAAATCCATCAACTTTGGAGGGGTATTAATGGAACACGGTAAATGGAGAGTCTTGTCAGCGTTGTCACTGGTTGTGCTCTCATGCGCCTTTCTTGTCAGTTCCAGCGCATCAGCCTCGGATGTCATTAAACTTGGTTTTATCGCTGACGTTTCGGGAATTGGGGCACCATTCTACAAATCCCAGAAGGCTGGTCTCGACATGTTTATTGAAGAGATCAACGCGGCTGGTGGCATACTGGGGAAGAAACTTGAACTCGTTGTACGTGACGCTCAGCTTAAACCCGATGTTGGCGCCAACATGGCCAGAGAGTTAATACTGAGCGAAAAATGTGAATTTCTGATCGGCCCGACCAGCAGCGCTGTCGCGTTGGCTGTTTCCAAGGTGTCCAAAGAGTTTAAGAAAGTCATTTTTTTCCACACGTCCAATGCGGAAGCTCTTACCACGACCAATTTTCAGCCTTACATGTTCCAGGTTGTTCCCAATACAGGAATCGAAGGCCGCGGGATGGCTCTAGTGCTATCCAAGAAGCCATACAAAAAATACAGCCTTATTGGGCCTGATTATGCCTACGGTCATGACCAGCTAAACAGTTTTACCAAAGAAATGGCGAAACGACGGCCGGACGTGCAAATTCTTGACACTGTTTGGGTAAAATTGGGTGAATCTAACTTCTCCACGTTTATTCCAACTCTTCTGGCCAAGAAACCTGAAGCAATTTACGCGGCATTTTGGGGTGGGCAGTTGAGCGCCTTCATTAAGCAGGCAAAACCCTACGGTGTTTTTAAACAGGCCCCAGTAAGCTCTCTTTATGATCTTGATATGTTACGAGCGACGGGTCTGGACATGCCGGAAGGGCTCACTGGATACGCTCGTGCCCCATTCTATGCTATCGACACACCTCAGATGAAGGTATTCGTGAAGAAATACCACGAAAAGTTCAAAGATTGGCCCGCGGATTGGGCAATCATGGCATATGACGGGATGACGGCCCTGACTCAAGCAATAAAGGAGGCCAAAAGCGCCGAGTCTGAACAGGTCGTCAAAGTGCTTGGCGGGCTCAAGTTCAAGTCGTTGAGAGGCGAACGATATATCCGACCCATCGATCATATGGCTAATGTTGGTATTTACGCGGGTGTTACAGCAAAATCGCCAGAACACAAAACTTTCCTGATCATGAATGACGTCAAAGAAGTGCCTGCCGAAGAGGTTTGGCTTTCAGTAGAAGAAGTCAAGAAGCTTCAAGCGGAACAGAAATAAATTTAATGCA
Source organism: uncultured delta proteobacterium (assembly GCA_963798475.1). GTDB lineage: Bacteria > Desulfobacterota > Desulfomonilia > Desulfomonilales > Desulfomonilaceae > CAJBEZ01. Next base: position 389,549 of record CAWCTI010000023.1, on the reverse strand, counting down.
GGGGTGGCCTTAGACTTGATTTGTTGTGCCGGAACTAAAGGCTACCCCAACAACTTACAGTATTAATCTTATCTCATCGCCAGGCAAAAACCATGACGTGTCAATTATTCGTTTTCATGTTGATAAACGGCCTCTGCCAGGGGATGCTCCTTTTCATAATAGCGTCAGGCCTATCACTTGTGTTTGGTGTCCTGAGGGTTATCAACTTTGCCCATGGTTCACTCTACATGATTGGGGCTTTTCTGGCTTATTCCCTGTCCACCCTTTTGTCCGGGGAGTCTCTACTAGGATTTTTGATCCTTCTTTTGGTAATTCCTCCCGCAATCGCAATAATAGGATTTGTTCTCGAAGTGACGCTCTTTAGACGGGTCTATCGCGAAGAACACCTTCTGCAATTACTGCTGACCTATGCGCTGGTACTCATTTTGGACGACTCGGTCAGGGTAATTTGGGGAGGTGATCCACGAAGTGTTGCGAGACCTGACCTGCTAGCCGGTTCGGTAGATTTTATGGGTATGGCGTTACCTTCTTATAATGTTTTTATTTTAGTGATTGGCCCTTTGATAGCGTTTGGGATGTGGTTCCTGCTTTATAGGACCCGCACAGGCAACGTGATTAGAGCTGCGGTTTCATTTCCCGACACTTTGGGCGCTTTGGGAGTAAACGTTTCCTGGGTAATGACATCAACCTTCATGTTGGGATGCTGGTTGGCCGGATTGGGAGGAGTTCTAACTGCGGCCCTCTCGAATATCGACCTTGGTATTGGTATGGAAAAAATTATTGAGTGCTTCGCTGTAGTTGTAATCGGCGGACTGGGAAGTGTGGGTGGAGCTCTTTTAGGGTCGCTTATTATCGGGACCGGCCTGACCTTTTTCCAATTGCCTTTCGGACGGTGGGCGCTGGTTTTCCCTTACGCGTTGATGGCTCTGGTACTGGTTATCAGGCCTTGGGGACTATTTGGAAAACCTGAACGTTAAATCAGGAAAAGGCTGAATGGCGCAATGGATCATATTAAGTCTTCTTCTAAAATGCAGTGGATCTCTGGAATTGCCATGGTAATGGCTCTTTTTGTTCTTCCGGTTTTCTTGAACGAATTTGGCAGGACGGGAGAATATTGGATATGGGTATCGACGGAAATGATCATTATGGCGCTCTTTGCCATGAGCTTGAACCTGATCCTTGGATTTGGAGGAATGGTCAGTTTTGGTCACGCTGCATTTTTCGGTGTTGGGGCCTATACTGTGGCATTGTTAACGAAAAAGGCCGATTTGCCAGTATATCTAGCTCTTGCCGCCGCTCCTTTCACAGCCGCAATCACGGCTGCAATCGTGGGGTGGTTTTGCGTAAGGCTACTAGGACTTTACTTTGCAATTCTAACTCTTGCGTTTGGCCAGCTCCTCTACATGATTGTTTTTCAGTGGTACACATTCACAGGAGGAGATGATGGTATTCTTGGGATTCCAAGACCGGAGATTCTTGGTCCGACGAATTTCTACTGGTTTTGTCTGGTCCTGTTTCTGATCTGTTTCTTTGTCATGAGGATTATTGTTAGTTCGTCTTTTGGTCTAAGTATCAAGACAATAAGAGAAAACATGGAAAGGGCCAAGTTTATTGGAATCAATGTCAGGCGATACCAACTGCTCAATTTTATAATTGCAGGGGCCTTTGCTGGTCTTGCTGGAGGGATGCTTGCGGAGCTTAACAGATTTGCTCAACCCGACTTTCTTCATTGGAGCAAATCGGCTGAACCTATACTGGCAAGCCTGGTTGGAGGAATGTATTCGCTGGCCGGACCGGCAATAGGATCTACCGTTCTAATTTTTCTCAAAATATTCCTGCAGCAGATCCATCCGTCTATGGTTGAACTTTGGGCAATAGTACTGGGAGCGGCGATCCTGGTTGTGGTGCTTTTCGCTCCTTCTGGCCTAGTAGGGCTTTATCAGAATATCTACAAGAAGTTCCAGTCATGAATTTTCCCGTAAAATGGAGTGTGAATTCCAAATGGCCACCCCGATTCTGAGTATCGAGAACCTCTCCAAATCGTTCGAAGGGAACCAGATTTTTAGCAACGTAAGTTTTTCCGTGGATCAGGGAGAACTGAGCGCGATCATAGGCCCCAACGGCGCGGGCAAGACAACTCTTTTCAATTTAATCACTGGGGCCCTCGTGCCGGACGAAGGGAAGATCATTTTCCAGGGCCGGAACATCGTTGGCATGGAGCCTTTTGATATAGTAAGGTTAGGTATGGCTCGGGCCTTCCAGAGGACCAACATCTTTCCAAAAATGACGGTCCTTGAAAATATTGTTATTACTATTATAACTAGAATCAAAGGAAACCTTCGCTTTGTTAAACCGTGGAACAGCTCAAAAGAAATTGAGCGGCAAGCGTTTGAGATCCTGGAAAGCGTTGGGTTGACAGATAAAGCCTATCAACAAAGTGGGACCCTGGCCCACGGGAACCAGAAACGCCTGGACATCGGCGTAGCGTTGGCCTTGGAGCCGAAATTGCTCCTTCTCGATGAGCCGGTGGCGGGCATGAGCCCCGATGAAAGGTGGGAAACGGTTGAGTTGATTAAGGAACTATGGAACGGGATGAACATAACCATGGTTTTCATAGAACATGACATGGATATAGTATTCGGCATTTCTCAAAAAGTTAGGGTTTTGTGTTACAAGAGCCTGCTGGCCCAAGGTCCCCCAAGTGAGATTTCGGCAAATAAGCAGGTAATTGAGGCTTACCTTGGGGAAGAGGTGTAACCATGCTTCTGGATGTCCAAGGTATTAACACATATTATGGTTTAAGCCATATACTCTTTGATGTTTCCCTTCAAGTCGACAGAGGGGAAGTAGTCGTCTTGTTGGGGCGAAACGGAGCAGGTAAGACCACTACTATGCGCAGTGTTATGGGACTTACATCGCCCAAAAGCGGCATGGTTATCTTCAATGGGCATGATGTGACCGGAATGGTACCGTATAAGGTCGCTAGACTGGGCATTGGATTTGTGCCTGAAGATCGAAGGATCTTTCCTGACCTAACCGTCCGGGCCAACCTGGAAGTAGGTTTGCGAAAGCCAAAAGGGAGTACAAATTGGACAATTGAACGCATTTACGAAATTTTTCCGAGATTGGAAGAGCTTGCCAACCGTCGAGGTGGAAATTTAAGTGGTGGAGAACAGCAGATGCTGACAATTTCACGTACGTTAATGGGTAATCCTGATCTCATACTGCTTGATGAACCGTCCGAAGGACTTGCGCCCATAATTGTCAAAGTACTTGGGGATTTCATCGATCTCCTAAAACGGGAGGGAACAACGGTTCTTTTATCTGAACAGAATGTAAGGTTTTCACTCAAACACTCTGATCGCGCCTATATTGTGGATAATGGTCACATTAAATATCATGGAACTATTGAGGAACTCGAGAAAAATGAGGATGTGAAAAAGCGTTATCTTGCAGTATGAGCTTTGTTAACTGAGCGTTCAACTTCCAATTTCTTTAATTCCTTACGCATAATTTTCCCTGTGGCTGTTCTTGGAAGATCATCCAAAAATTCTATCTCCCGTGGAAATTCGTGCGCAGCCAGTCTGACCTTGACGAATTCCTTTATTTTCTGCTTCAGTGACGATTCTGCGTTCACTCCGTCTTTCAGGACGATGAATGCCTTGACTATCTCGGTCCGGACAGGGTCGGGACTACCAACGACTGCGACCATACTAACAGCAGGGTGTTTGAGTATGCAGTCTTCAATCTCAGCAGGTCCAATTCTGTAGCCCCCACTGGTTATGACATCGTCTTTTCTACCTTTGAACCAGAAGTAGCCTTCTTTGTCGATTCGAGCCAAATCTCCGGTTAGAAGCCAGTCGCCCTTAAATTTGTTCTGAGTGGCGGCCGGATTGTTCCAGTATCCCAGGAACATTACAGGATCAAGACTTTTTACAGCTATCTCACCGTCCTGACCCAATGGCGCCGGTTCACCTGACTCATCCACTATTGCGAGAGTATGACCTGGAATGGCTTTTCCCATCGAACCCGGCCTGATCTCCATTATTTCGAAGCAATTGCCAATTAGCAGATTAGCTTCGGTCTGGCCATAGAATTCATTAATCTTTACACCCAAAGCGCCTTCAGCCCAGTTCAACAGTTCGGTTCCAAGGGTTTCACCCCCACTCCCTATCGACCTCATTTTGAGATTGTACCGTCTTCTGGGACTAGGGACTTGACGCATGAGTTTCAAAGCCGTAGGGGGCATAAAGGCGTTTCGTATATGATGTTTTTCTATAAGTTGAAAGGCTTCCTCAGGATCGAACTTCCTGGCGCGATAAGCAACGACTGGGACTCCGTGACTCCAACTCGGAAAAAGAACATCAATTAACCCTCCAATCCACGCCCAGTCAGCGGGTGTCCAAAACAAATCATCTTTTTGCGGGAAAAAGTTGTGTGGAAACTCTACTCCGGGCAGATGCCCCAGCAATACCCTGTGAGCGTGTAGAGCCCCCTTGGGTGGACCAGTGGTTCCTGATGTATAGATGATCAGAGCTGGATCATCCGCCCTTGTGGCTACTGGTTCGAGAGCCGAAGAACCTTTCTCGATGAGTTCCCAGAAATCGAGAATACGGTTTCCGCCGCGTCCATCAATAAGCAGGACCAACCGCAGTTCAGGGAGATTATCCCATATTTCCATTATCTTCTGAATATTGGCGGTGTCAGTGATCAGAACAGACGCTCCACTGTTGGAAAGTCGATACTCAAGGGCCTCAGGCCCAAACAGCGTGAACAGAGGGATGGCTATTGCAGCCAGTTTGTAGGCGGCTATATGAGTCAATGCGGTTTCTGGCCCCTGACCGAGTAATATCGCCACGCGATCGCCTTTACAGACACCGTGGCTTTTAAGTCCATTTGCGAGTTTGTTTGAAAGGTCCCTCAGTTCCCTGAATGTCCACCTACGAGGTTCGCCTGAGACCATTTCATGGATCAGAGCCAGACGATTTGGGTCCGACGCCCATTTGTCGCAGATATCTACCCCGATGTTGTAAAATTGAGGGATTGCCCAACGGAAAGATGCTTGAACTTGATCATAATTCTTTGAAGGGTTCAACATGATGTCTCCTAAACGCCACAAGTTAAATGCCAAAAGACTATATCTGTGTCGTTCACAAAAAATCTTTGAAAATTTAATTTAATTGATAGACGGGCGCATTATTATAGCTGTAAGATAGCTTCTTATAAAGCGGTTTTGAATTGGTTTCGACTCATATATGGAAAGATGTTTTGATTACGTTGAAACTGCCGATCCGTCGAGGCGGGCAGTCTCAAGGAAACATTTGAAAGACTCTAATTATTTGCGCCGGTTAATGCTCCATGCTAGTGGAACGTCTTTTAAACATGAATAGAAGCAAATTATTGTTAATCGGGGCTGTTATCTCGGTGGGTCTTGTTTCCGCTTTTGCTTACCATTCGATTCTGGGTTATTTCTTTACCGGCACCGATACTATAACCCTGATTGAAACCAGTCGCATACATTCGTTCAACGACCTCACTAGAATATTTTCAGAGCCCTTGATGGCGGGTTCCAAGTTTGTCGCCATCGCCAAATTCTTCCGTCCCGTAGCCTCACTTTCTTATGCTCTTGATTATTCTATCTGGAATCTCAATCCTTTTGGATTTCAACTGACCAATCTTTTGTTGAATGCTTCCGTAGCGTGTCTCGTTGTGGGAGTGATGTATTTGTTGGGCAACGGAGACATTTTGTTTGCCTGGTTAAGCGGGCTGATTTTCGTTCTGCATCCTATTCTTGTGGACAGTGTGCCAGCTACCGATCGCAGGCATGACATAATAGCTGCAGCGTTTTTACTTTTGTCCTTGCTCATTTTTCTAATAAGCAAAACATCGGGTTCCAACAGGAAATGGTTAATTTGTTGTTCTCTTTTCTCTTACGTTTTGGCTTTAGGAGGCAAAGAAATAGCTATCATATTGCCTACCATAATTTTTGCGCAAATATATATATATTCGAACTATGAACGGTGGATTGAACGGTCTTGTTTGAGTCTCAGGCAATCATTTCCGTATTTTCTAACCACAGCCGGATATTTAATCTGGCGAACATCGGTATTGAGGGGTCTGGGCGGATATCTTGGAAACGCTCCCTCATCCTGGGATGATGTCCGAGCCTATGGCGCCAACATCTTCCACAATTATTTTCTGGATTTGATATATCCGGCCGATCCGTTCGGTGTATTTGATACTAGACTGGCTAATTTGTGGACTTTTCTAATGCTTTTTGTTTTCGGTTTCTATTTGGCCTTGTCTGTGTGGGGTTTGGCGTCGAGAAAAAGTCCTTCGTATACGCGAAAATCTATCAACTTGCTGTCTTTTTTAGTTTTGTGGCTTTTGATGCCGCTTATTTTGTTCATGGTCACTCTGACATTTGCACATCGTAGTATGTATATTCCCGCAATTCCGTTTAGCGCTCTTTTGGCGTACCCTTTAACTGAATGCCTAAAACACTTACGGACTGTCCTTACGAAACTCCGGATCAACCCAGGCATAGTAGTAAAAGCCTGTTTCCCCCACAAGTCAGAAGGATTGGTTCTAATCTTGGGGCTTTCCATCTTTTGCTTCCTGTTGGCCTATTCTCCAATAATAAGAAATGTACGACCAGTGGGAAGCCAGCGGCCGTATGGGGCGTCTGATTCTTACTAAGTTAGAATCCGGTACGCGGCAGGTGAATCAAGACTGTCGCGTCAACTTGTACAATTTGCCGAATTGTCTCAGATCGTATGAAAAAAAAGAGCCAAAAGCCAAAGATGTAACGTACTTGAGTGATTACAGTATCAGGTCTTGGTTGAACCTACGTGGTTTTCAAAAAAAATTGGACGTGATAATTCACAGCAGATCACAACCGTGGGATTTCTCAGGGGATCTGAGTGTGGCAATCCTGAAGCTTGGGAAACAAAACCTCCGTGCAATAGTGAGGATAAAGCCGTTAGCCAAAAAAAACCCTTCTATTTGGTGATGAACTGTTCATCTCTGAGAAACATCTTTTTCGAAGGCCAAGAGACTGATCCATGCCTTCTCGCTGCTATCACTCTTGAGCATCTGCTCGACAAAATTTTCATTTCTCGCCAACCGGCTAACCATCCCCAGGATTCTAATCTGGACGTTGGGGTCCTCTCTAGGAGCAATTATTAGAAAAATCAACTTAACCGGAAACTCAGTTTGAACGTCAGATATGCCTTTAGAAGCCACACCAAGGGCGAGTATCGGATTCTTAATTCCACCCACACGAATATGGGGGAATGCCACTCCCTCGTTAAAAAAGGTTGAGGACTCATTTTCTCGCGTTAGCAGTTCGCTCAAAATGTCTTCTGGGGTTGTGGCCACGGCTGAGGCAACCGTTTCTACCAGTCGTTTTAACAAGACCTCCTTGGTAATTGGTTCCTTCCAAAAGACTATTTGATTCGGTGAAAGTAAAGAAGTTAGCCGCAAAATTGCCTGGCTTGCGACAGGCGCGTCCAGATGGTTCTCGACCGGTTTAGGTGCCGGTTCTTCTTTTTCCTTTTCGCCGATCTGAGGTTCATGTGTATCAAGTACGACAACCGTAAGCCCTCTTGCGTCTTCGATTAGTCGTTCAACAGAGCTACGTCTACCCAGAATTCTTTTCCACCAAGGGACTGGCCCGGGAGTTCCCATAACAATGTGTCCCACCCTATATTCTTTTGCAAAACGTAACAGAGTGTCCGCAACGTCAGATCCTTTATAGGTGAATACAATAGCCCCCAGTTGTTTCGCGAGGGTAAGAGTTTCAGAGAGGACGGTCTGAGTGCGAGGATCTATCACCGTTGGCTCTTCCGAAGGAGTTTGGACATATAAGGCGTACCAGTTCCTGTTCAAACGACCAGCCAATCGAGATGCGTAACGAAGTAGTTTGGCGCTGTTAGGACCTCTCGAGCTTAAGCATACCATTACCTGATCAGGCGCTATTGCACTTTGGTCCTCGACATGTTCTCGTCTTTTCGAGTCGATCTGGGAAACAAGTTCTCTCAGGGTAAGTTCTCTAAGTGTTTCGAGGTTGTCAGTAGTGAAGAAATTTGAAAGGGCGGTCTGAATACGTTCAACAGGATAAATTTTTCCATCCTGAAGACGTTTTTGTAGGTCTTCAGGAGACAGGTCCACATTAACAATTTCATCGGCGTCACCGAGGATCCAATCCGGTATACGTTCCCTGACCTTTACATGAACATTCTTTTCAACCGTATCGTAAAGGCTCTCAAGATGCTGAACGTTTAGGGTTGTTATTACATGCACGCCTGCCACCAGAATTTCCTGAACATCCTGATATCTTTTTGGGTTTTTACTACCGGGCGCATTGGTGTGCGCTAGTTCATCAATTAAGGCGACTTGAGGTTTTCTTGTTATTATTGCGTCAACGTCCATCTCCTCAAGTGAGATACCGCGATATTCTTCTTTACGTTTTGGAACAACATCTAATCCTTCAATTAGTTTTGCGGTATCGGAACGGCCATGAGTCTCAACCAGTCCAATCACTACATCGATACCCTCCGCCTTCAATCTGTGACCCTCAAGAAGCATCTGATAAGTTTTGCCTACCCCAGCGCCATATCCAAGGTAAATCTTGAACCTTCCCCGCCGTGCGCGACGGATCATTCGTAAGAAGCTACCAGGTTTATCTCCTAACAAAGAAGTCAAGTTTAGCTCGCGTCTAATGAGAGATTAAGTGTCAACACGTTTATCCTTGGATCTCCAAAGATCCCCCAATCTCTACCTTCAGTGTTCGCTTGAATCTTCTCGACCAAAGCCTTTTCACTGATACCCCGCGCCTTTGCCACACGAGGAGCCTGGAGAAGCGCATTTTTCAAACTAATGTGCGGGTCTAAGCCACTAGCTGAAGCTGTTACAGCGTCTGCCGGCACTAAAGCCTCCGGAGACAAATTATTTTCAGAGCGATACGTGCCTATACGTTCTTTGACCAAATCTATCAACTTCTTTGATGTCGGCCCGAGATTACTTCCACCTGAACTTGTGGCGTCATATCCCGCGTCTCCCGCTGATGAGGGTCTCGGATGAAAATATTTAGCGTCGGTAAAGTTTTGAGCGATCAGTTCCGAGCCGATCACCTTACCATTCCGAATAATTAGGGAACCGTTCGCCTTGTCTGGAAATAACGCTTGAGCAATCCCCCATATTAGCGCTGGATAGGTGCCACATAAGATAACTGCCAAAATTACAGTTGCGATCAACGAAATTCGAATCTGAGAAACTAAGTTATTCATTTTAAATCCTCCCGCTCTATGCGAGTCGCAGCGCTGAAACAAACAAATCTATGATTTTTATCCCCACAAAAGGAGCGACAAGCCCGCCCAGCCCATAGATGAGGAGGTTGCGACGCAAAAGCACAGCGGCTGTGAGCGGTCGAAAACGAACTCCGCGTAACGCGAGCGGTATTAGCGCTACGATTATAAGCGCATTAAATATGACTGCGCTCAAGATGGCGCTTTCTGGTGAATGAAGTCCCATAATGTTTAACGGGCTTATTACCGGGAATGTGGCTACAAGCATCGCAGGGATAATTGCAAAGTATTTAGCTACGTCGTTAGCAATGCTGAAAGTAGTTAAGGCACCCCGTGTCATGAGCATTTGTTTTCCAATTTCCACTATCTCAATTAGCTTGGTGGGATTGGAATCCAAATCTACCATGTTTCCGGCTTCTTTTGCGGCTTGAGTGCCGGTGTTCATAGCAACCCCAACATCAGCCTGAGCTAACGCTGGGGCGTCGTTGGTTCCGTCACCCGTCATGGCCACAAGATGACCGGCGGCCTGTTCCTTTCGAATCAGGGCAAGCTTGTCCTCGGGCCTGGCCTCGGCCAGAAAATCATCAACTCCCGCTTCTTTGGCGATAGCGGCCGCTGTTAACCTGTTATCACCAGTGATCATAACGGTTTTGATCCCCATAGAACGAAAACGTTCAAATCTGTCTTTCAAACCACCTTTCACAATATCTTTCAGATGAATTACTCCCATAGCTTTGTCATTTTCAGCTACTACCAATGCGGTTCCGCCCGAATTCGAAATCCTGGCCACCGCATCATCGACTGATGGTGGCAGATGACCCCCGACAAATTTAACTACAGCGTCAGGCGCTCCCTTCCTTATTCGTCTGCCGTCAATGTCTACGCCACTCATTCGGGTTTCCGCCTTGAATGGGAGGAATGTGGCGGCAGGCATTTCAGAGAGGGTCCTCGCCCTAAGTCCATATTGTTTGGCGAGAATAACGATGCTCCTCCCTTCAGGCGTCTCATCCGCCAAAGAAGCCAGTTGCGCCGCATCGGCCAATTCTTCGGCACGAACTCCGTGAGCTGGTATGAACTCAGTCGCCTGGCGATCGCCTAAAGTAATAGTTCCAGTCTTATCCAATAGCAGGACATCGACGTCACCAGCAGCTTCGGCTGCCCGGCCACTCATGGCGAGCACATTCTTTTGTACGAGGCGATCAATCCCCGCTATTCCGATAGCGCTCAAAAGTCCACCGATGGTGGTTGGTATGAGACAGACAAGCAGAGCCGTCAATACGGTGATAGAGAAGAAGACCCCGGAGTAAATCCCAAAAAACTTCAGACTAAGTATTACCACAAGAAAGATAATAGTGAGCGCCGCCAGAAGGATTGTTAACGCTATCTCGTTAGGAGTTTTTTGACGCTGGGCCCCTTCTACCAAACTAATCATGTGATCGAGAAAGCTTTCGCCCGGATTGGCTGTTACCCTGATTATGAGGAAATCCGACAGAACTTTAGTGCCCCCTGTTACTGAATTCCTGTCTCCGCCGGATTCTCTGATCACCGGGGCGGATTCTCCTGTAATCGCTGATTCATCAACAGATGCGACCCCCTGAATTACTTCACCGTCAGCCGGGATGGTCTCTCCGGCGGAAACAACCACCTCATCCCCTTTCCTAAGCTTATCCGCCGGGATGTCCTGCTGCACCAGGCCGTCCTGGAGCAGGTGATGGGCAATAGTCTGTGTACGGGTTTTTCGCAAAGCGTTAGCCTGAGCTTTCCCCCGCCCCTCAGCTACAGCCTCGGCAAAATTGGCGAATAATACGGTGAACCAAAGCCAGACAGCTATTTGAAAACCAAAACCGAGAGACTCATTATCAGTACCGAAAATTATGCTCGCCGTAGTCATGACTGCCCCAATTTCGGTGACGAACATTACCGGGTTTTTTAACATTTTTATTGGGTTGAGTTTCTTGAAAGATTCTACAACAGCTTGACTCAGTATCTCACGATCAAATATTGACAGCGTTTTCACAGGCATCTCGGTTTATCCTCTTAAAATAAAGTGCTCGAATGAGTCATGATGCAATGTTCAACAATTGGTCCAAGTGACAGGGCCGGGAAAAAGGTGAGTGCGCCGACTATCAACACTGTGCCTATCAAAATTATTGTAAAAATGGGTCCAGTTACGGGAAAGCTGCCTTCACTAGGAGGGATCAGTTTCTTTTTTGCCAGGTTGCCAGCCAGCGCAAGGACCGGGACGATCATGAAAAATCTTCCCAGGAGCATAACTATTCCCATGGTGATATCGTACCAGTAGGAATTGGTGTTGAGTCCCGCAAAAGCGCTACCATTGTTTCCTGCGCCGGATGAGTAGGCATACAGGATCTCGCTGAAGCCATGCGGTCCTGCATTGTTCAAACCAGCCAGGCCCCACGAACTTATACCGGCCCAGGCTGTAAAACCGAGAATGCTCAGGACAGGAACCATGATGAACATTACGCTTGCTTTTACGTCGTAGGCTTCTATCTTTTTGCCGATGTATTCCGGGGTTTTTCCGATCATTAGGCCCGCAAGAAAAACGGCTAACACAACGAAAACCAGCATTCCGTATAAACCAGCCCCAACACCGCCGAAAATTACCTCGCCCAGTTGGATGTTAAGCATCGGAATCAACCCACCTAACGGAGTGAAAGAATCGTGCATGGAATTTACAGCGCCACAAGATGTGCTGGTGGTTATGGTTGCAAAGAGCGCAGAGTTGAAAATACCAAAACGAGCTTCTTTGCCCTCCAGGTTACCTGATGAGGCATCGACTCCCAATGCCTGGAAGTGAGGGTTCCCGTTGGATTCCGCCCACCAACAGACAAGCAATCCAACAAAGAGGATTGTGGCCATGGCGCTCCAGACCGCCCATCCGTGGCGTTGGTTCTTTACCATCCGTCCGAGATAGTATGTCAACCCGCTGGGGATCAATAGAATCGACAACATTTGCAGAAAATTGGAGAGAGGTGTTGGATTCTCATAGGGGTGGGAAGCGTTGGCATTGGTAAAGCCGCCACCATTGGTTCCCAACATCTTTATGGCCACTTGAGAAGCCATCGGGCCTTGTACTATGGTTTGTGTTTCGACTTTTCTTTCCTCTGTCTCTGGGTTGCCTCGCTCATCCTTGATTTCCTGACCGTCAATGTCTTTTTTGACAACCTGAGCAGTATAGGGGTTGACCACTTGAACTGTCTCATACGGCTTAAAATTCTCGATCATCCCTTGGGATACCAGAAATATCGAATAAATTACGCAGATTGGCAAAAGTAAGTAGAGAATTATTCGAGTCAGGTCCGCCCAGAAATTACCAATGGTTTGCGAGGAATTCTTTGAAACGCCCCGGACCAGGGCAGCCGCTACGGCTATTCCTGCGGCTGCGGAGGTGAAATTATGGAGCGCCAATCCTACCATTTGTGAAAAGTATGACATGGTTGATTCACCACCATAACTTTGCCAGTTCGTGTTGGTGGTAAAACTTACCGCTGTGTTGAATGAAAGATGGTCACCCACAGGCCCAAAACCTTGAGGATTTAACGGTAGGAGATGCTGCAATCGAAGAATCGCAAAGGTAAACAATGCTCCCACAAGGCTAAATGCGATCAAGGAAAACGAATACTGTTTCCAGTCCTGCTCCTTTTTGGGGTCAATGCCCAGCAGGAAATAAAATAACCGCTCAACTGGTCGCATGATCGGGTCTAGAAAAGTCTTACCGTCAACATCCAGGACTCGAGTCAGATAAACGCCCATGGGCTTGGTAAGGGCAAGCAGCAGACCAACAAATAACCCCAATTGTATCCATCCGAAATAGTTCATTATGCTTTTACCTCGTCAGAACTTTTCAGGTCTTAGAACCGTTATGAACAGATACACGATGAGCATCACGCCTATGGAACCCACGATGATGTTAAACATGGTTCAAATCCTTTCCCATGCGATGCAATACAAGGCGCATAGCCCAAAAAAGGCTACGAGACTCAAGGTGAAAATCAAATCAATCATATTAAGACTCCTCCTCAAAAACGCTATCAGAACGCTTCAGAGCAAACGTAAAAACACTTCCTTCAGACTCACGGCTTTCAACAGTTACCGACCCACCGTGGGCTTCCACGATTTCCTGAACAATTGACAGCCCTAATCCTAAACCTGATTCGATGGTTTGTCCTGGTACCCGGAAAAAATTTTCCAGGATCTTTTTAAGATATTGGGCTGGGATGCCTCTTCCCGTATCTGACACGGAAAACAGTACAGAATCTTCCTTGCTTTCGGCCGATACGCTAACTACTCCACCTGGGTCCGTGTATTTTAATGCGTTGGAGAGCAGATTGGCAAAGACCTGCGAAACCATTAAAGGATCAGCCAACACATCCGGCAGGTCATCCGGCAACTTGACTTCCAGCGTGACTCCTCGATCCATGGCTGCGCTGCGAAAAGGTTCGATCGATTCCAATACCAATTCGTGAGCTCTGATCGTTTTTAGGTCCATACTTGCCTTTCCAGATTCTATACGGCTGATGTTCAGTAGTTGCTCCAGGATTAGATGAAGACGATCGCTTTCTTCTCTTGCTGCGACGAGCAAGTCGGCCTGTTTTTCTGAAAGTGTCCCTACTTTTTCTTCCAGAAGTAAATGGAGAGACATTCTAATAGATGTTAGAGGTGTTTTAAGCTGATGAGATACCGTGGAAACAACCCCCCTTTTCATTTCATTTTGTTCTCTTTCCAAAGTAACGTCTGATAGTGAAAGAATTACGCCCGTGGGCTGCCGATAATTATCCAGGATAGGAACAGCCTTTAAATGAAAATAATGTTCCTTCCCTTTAATGAACTTCTGGACAGGTGATTGAGAGCTTTGTGGTTCTATGGCTCGTCCGGTCAGCATAGCTTCGTTGTAGAGATCAACAATCCCATGGGGCGCATCGTCTATCTTGTCATTCGGTCGAAGGTCGAACAATTGGGTCGCCATTTCACTTGCGATTTCTATCATTCCCTCGGTGTTCACGATAACCACTGCCTCAGGTAAAACCTTAAACGCCTGTTCAGTAACGCGTTTCATGTTAATCAACTGAGCTGCGCGTGTTCGATGGAATTCTCTAAGGGCCGCTGCCATGTCATTAAAGGTTTCGGCTAAGGTCCCAATCTCATCCTTAGAACGCGTGGGAACTACCAAATCCAAATTTCCCGATTTGATTTCCAAGGCTGACGAGGTAAGGCCGGCTATTGGCTGAATGATCCACTTGCCAATGAGTATAACAAAGGCTACGGCCAACAATGCGCCGAACACGAGTAACATCAGCATAAGCTGACGTGCGGCCTGAGCCTTTTTCAGAGCAAGCTGATTCGCGTCGCTCATGTTCCGCTGATTCATATCCTGGATTTCGTCCGCGGTTGTCTTTATCTGCTGAAACAAGGGTAGAAACGCCAAGAAATAGGCTTGTCGCATACCGCCGCTGGACGACCCTTGTTGGGTCGCTGAGTCTATCGCCTGTATACTTTGCTTGAACAGTTCCTGAAGATGCGCTGCCTTTTCCGCTTCTCCCTCAATTGTAATATTTTGAAGTTCAACATCGAGCGCTTTTTGAAATGACGCTTTATTTTTGCTTATAAGATCGGTTCCTGAACTTTGATCGCCGAGGAGTATGAACAACATCCCGCGATCCATACGGTCCAGGGCTTCTTTCATCTCTTGGCACGCGATCACGCTACGGTAATTTTCCTTCAGTATTACATCTATTGAACCACCAAGTTCAGAGAGTAGGGATACGCTTTCGAGACCGATGATCACTATGACGGCCAGTAGCCCACCAAACCCCAAAGAAAGCTTTTGCCGAATTCCAAGCATACCGAAGCCTCCAGCAACAAAGGACAGCAAGGATGGCGCCAAAGGACGCGTTGACACATTTGATATGATATCAAAAGGTTGAAAAAATTGTATGTTTTATGAGATTGCGGTTTGCACAGATTAGGTCTAGCAGACCTTGCGCTTTGCAAGGGAGTATTGTTCTCAAATCCCGTATTGTTTTCTGCGGCGCCAAAGCGTAGCCTGGTCTATACCAAGTATGTTGGCCGCTTCCTGAAAGGACTTGCTGCTCGCAAGCACCAATCGAATATGTTCCTCTTCGATTCTGTTTAGACTCACCGGGTCGCCAATTCGCAAGGTCGTGAGACGCGGCGCTATCTTATTAGGTAAGTATTCTGTTCCAACTTTATCCGCTGAACAAAGAATTGCGGCTCGTTCCACTACATTTCTTAATTCCCTGACATTTCCCGGCCAATCATACTCCTGGACGGCTGTCAAAGCTTCATCCGTAAATCCGCTTAGAGAACGGTGATATTTACGGCTGAAGAACGTTAGTGATTTCTCGGCAAGAGTGATGATATCCTCAAGCCGCTCCCTCAATGGCGGTATTTCAATCTGTATTACATTGAGCCTATAGAATAAGTCTTCCCTGAATTTTGAGTTTTCAATAGCGTATTCCAGGTCTACATTAGTAGCTGATATTATTCGCACATCCGCCTTTCTGGTCTTGTGCGAGCCCATCTGTTCATATTCCCTGTCTTGCAGAAACCGTAAAAGCTTAGGCTGAACAGAAAGAGGAAGCTCGCTGATTTCGTCAAGGAAGAGTGTTCCACCTTCATTAACGGCTATGCGCCCCGGATTATCCCTGATCGCCCCTGTAAAAGCTCCTTTCACATGACCGAATAGTTCACTTTCCATCAACTCCGGGGATAGAGTTGGACAGGAGATGACCCCGAATGGCTTTGACCCTCTGTCGCTCCAATGGTGGATCTGACTGGCCAGGGCAGTCTTGCCGGTACCACTTTCACCTCTTATAAGGACAGTAGCCTCTGTTGGTGCTACCTGACGAGACAGGATTATAGCTCTCTGCATCTGCGGATTAGCGCTCGAGAAATCGACCTGTTGACTGGACCTTCCGAGTTCTTCTTCGAGCGTAGAGAGCTTCTGTTCCAAGGAACGAACTTGGGCTACTTTGTCCACAGCCAGTCTGACTTGCGCCGGGGTGAACGGCTTCGGAATATAGTCTGATGCGCCTCTCCGTATGGCCTCAATAGCGGTTTCAATAGAAGAATACGCGGTGATCACAATGACTTTCAGCCACGGTGAGGATGCGATCAAGGGCTGAATCAGGTCCAATCCATTGTCCGGACCTAGTCGTAAATCAACGAACGCCAGATCGAAAGACTTACGGGAAGCCTCCAACAAAGCATTTCGATAATTGCTGACCGCCAGAACCCGATGTCCGTCAGATTCGAGACAAATCGAAAGGGTGCGGCGAATATTTACTTCGTCATCCACCACTACAATATTCAACGGGTTCGCCATGGCTTGCTACAGTGAAGTGATTCTCGACAACAGGTGTGACTGACCCTCGATTGAGAGACCAAGAGCGTTTCACATGTCGAGAAAGACTCATAGTCCGAACGGGCCCGGACAGGTAAATTGAACAGAAGCTTCCCTAAAGAACAGCGGATATTTGTAGAAAAAACATCAATGTATCTATCCGTCCGAGGTCTTGGACGGGTCTCGAGGGGGCTCAAGGATTTGCCACATGGAGACTCCTGCTTCAGCCCTAATTTGTGTGTCACGATGAGCGAATCTCAATGCCCCAGTGCCGTATTTCAGAAAGTTGACCGCCACATCCCATGACCAATAACTCGCCCCACGACCACTAGTATCAATGGTTGCGGACAACTTCAGCCCCGGGGACAAGGCGCTACCAAAACTGTCAGGCGCTGACCCGGCCCAGAAGGGTAATTGATCAAGCTCAACGACTCCACCAACTCCCAATACAGTGTATCTGCTAGCGCCAGAATCGGCCCAAGCCCGTGTATGATTTGTCAGGCTCATATCCTGGATGTAGTCCACAAACTGGACCCTGGGAAAGAATTTGAACACAGGTATAAGATCGTACCCAAAATGAAAATCAGAATTTACAGATACAATAGTGGTTGTATTGTCCCCAGAAAGGGAGTCACCTATAAATAAAGGGTATCGTCGCGATAGCGAAGTATCTATAACTGTTCCGTTTCCATGAAACTGTAATGGGTTAACATCAGCTGCAATTACAGCGCCATAATCGTTTCTGTCTACGAAATTGAGTGAAGCGTTAAAACCGTAAAACGAGTTAAATCCAAGTCCCATTTCGTCAGTCAAACAGACATGAACCGGTGTTGGCCCATTGCTACCCCAACAGTTCGCTAGTCCCCATCTCGCCGCCAAAGAAAGAACGTTTCCGATCTTTAAATTATCCACAGGGGATGGTCTGGATGGTCCGAACTCTTGAGTATATGACTGAACGGGATTTTGGTTGCTAGAAGCTGTTTGTGCGTTGGAAAGAGTATCAGCCGCAGTAACAATTAAAAATGGAAGTGCGACTACCGTTGAAACCTTCTGCAACGCGCGGAAAAAGCCAATTTTTTTTTTTGACCGCAAACATCGGACTCAACAGCTCTAGTCATGTTGACTCTCCAAAACTTACAATTGCGTCAAAATTACTTTCCGGTAATTAATATCACGTTTCCAGTTGTTGCGCAACAATTAGTCGCCACGCCGGTTTCTCTAGAATCCACGCTCGAAGTTAATACCAATTATTGCAGATGATTTTTTTGGAATCAAGCGCTGAGAGATCTTGCCAGGCCGAGCCCTCCGTTAACAGATACCTGGCTTTGTGTCTCCATTAAGAATTCTCTGACTACTCTGAGTGTCTTGATAAGAGGTTTGTGCTCTCTAAGCTCTAGGACCCACCAATCACAGAATGGTAATTGAGTCAGCATTTTTAGTCGACTTTCAATATCAGGGACCTCTGCTGGGGCTATGTGACCACTACTTGTCTCCTCATGGTAAATATGAGCGTTCAGGATCCTTTCCGAATGTGGATTTAAAAAATCCTCGAGCTCATAGAGCCCGCTAGCGACTGATTGACTCGCACGGGCATGACCTATATCCAATGTTCCCCAGCATGATGCTTTTCGAAGGATTTTTTCAAAAAGGTCCGGCCTGCTTGTCCAGCCCCATGGCAAATTTTCCAGACACACACGCAAACCTAGACCTCGTGCGAAATCCACAAGGTTCTTCAAGCTACTAATGGTCTTTTGCCATGAGATCTCGTTAGCTGATTGTCTACGGTCCAGGCCAACATGAACTGTTACATACTTTCCACCGAGACGTGAAATTACCCGACACGCCATCAAAAAGAAACTTCGTTCTAAAGCAGCCTGAGCGAAATCTTTTCTGCCGATTTCCTTTTCCACAAAAAACAAATGGTACCGGATTTCCAATGGACGTAGTGACAAGAGATTTCTCATGAGTTCCCTCTCTTGCACATCAGAGCAGGGCAGGTCTTCAGGAGTGAATGTCCAATCCACCCCTGAAAAACCATAATCTAAACAGTACCCTCGTAATTCGCTTACCTTTGGAATGAAGTTGCAACAGGCAAGTTTAGGTAAAAGCATAGATCCGTATCCACAAAGTTATTTTAAAACCGACACTAAAATGACTCCGTCTAAAGCCACCATTAATATATCATAATTAACGATGGCTCATATAGGAATATGCTATATAAATATTTTTTTGCGGCTGGCTTCGTAAAATATCAATCCAGTGGATCGGGCTACGATTGACTTGATCTCGTCTATCAACTACTAATTAATTAGAATTTTTTCGGAGCATTGAACCATGGACCTGAAACGAATGGAAGTTTTTTGTAAAATAGTCGAGCTAAAAAGCTTCACCCGCGCGGGAGAAGCCCTGTCTCTGGCTCAACCCACCGTCAGCGAACATATCCGGGCCCTGGAAACTATGCTCGGTGAAAAACTTCTCGATCGTTTCAAAGGAGACGTCTTACCCACTCCGGTCGGGCGGGTGTTCTATCAGTATGCCAAGAGCATGGTTCAAACCAGGGACGAAGCGTTTCAGGCTGTAGACCAGTTTCGTAGCAAGCTTGCGGGTCAATTGAATCTCGCTGCGAGTTCAATCCCTGGGACGTATATTCTCCCAAGGATTATAGGATCATTCAAAGTCGCCCATCCGGAAGGTCGGATCTCCCTAGAGATTTCAGATACTTGCGGAACTGCCGAAGCTGTCGCTGAAGGGCGGGTAGACGCCGGTCTCGTCGGCGCACGCTGGCGTCATCCGAAGATTACTTTCGAAGAAATCGTTTCGGACGAACTCATGTTGGTTGTTTCATCCGAGCACCGGTGGGCGGGTGAAAATAATATTATAGAACCCGATGAACTCACCCAGGAGCCTTTTGTCCTGCGAGAGGCGGGTTCCGGGACTCGGATGGTTACCAAACAGGTCATGGAAGAACATGGATTAAGCATTGGGAAATTGAATGTGGTCGCAGAGATGGGTAGTACTGAGGCTGTAAAACAGAGCGTCAAAGATGGGTTGGGCGCATCCATAATATCAGCCCGGGCAGTGAGTGACGAATTACGCCAGGGCACACTCGTAGCAATAAAGATCCGTGGTATTAGGTTTGAGCGATCACTCTACGTAGTGCTAAGAAAAAATCGACAGGTTTCACCTCTGTGTTCGGCCTTTTTGGGCCATGTAGGTGGTGACTTGCGTAAAATCGGAGCGCCAACTTCTCACTGATATCAATAAGTTGCTCATCAAGACAACGGGAGGTCTTAGATGGAAATGATCAATTTGCAACTCGTGATGAAGATTGTATTTTTCGTCATGATCATGCTCGGGCTTGCTGGGATCGCATTCGCTCAAGTCTCGTCAACATCCAATCCTGACACTGTGTTTTTCAATGGCAATATTGTTACGCTTGATAGCGTTGCATCCACGGTCAGCGGTGTCGCTGTTAAGGATGGCAGGATCCTGAAGGTCGGTAACTCTGAAGAGATGAAGAAACTCGCCGGTCCCGACACCCGTATGGTCGACCTCCAAGGTAAAACAGTTGTACCTGGACTTATCGATGCTCATTGCCATCCCATGGAAACAATTTATCTGAAAGAAGACTGGGTTGATTGTCGCTATCCAAAGACCCAATCAGTCAAAGAGGCCCTAGATGACATTTCCGAATGGGTAAGAAAGACCCCAAAGGGAGATTGGATATATGTAGCGTGTGTCTCAGCCAGCGAAAACAAATTTTCTGAAAAACGTCTCCCAACAAAAGCCGAATTGGACGTGGTTTCTCCAAATAATCCTCTTTTACTGGCTAATGGCGCTCACATGTGTATTGTAAACTCCCTTGCCCTGCAAAGTCTGGGAATAAAAAGGGATATAACCAGGCTCTCACACGGCGGGACGGTAGTGCTTGACAAAAATGGCGAACCTACCGGTGTATTGGCGGACGCAATGTCCGATGTTCCCACCAACCCATCTCCAACGGAGCTGGAACGTTACTATACCAGGGATATTCAGGAATTCTGGAACCAGGCGGGATTTACATCCTTGCTCGCGATAACACCGGTAGCGGCGCTACCTGCCCTGAAACATGTCTCAATCGAAGCGACCAGGCCAACGATTCGTTATACCGTGTCTGTATGGACATCCGCCAATGGCAAGGGAATGACCGATGATTTGAGCGAGTTCAATATGCCGAAAGAAGCTGATCCTTCATGGTATCGGTTCGTAGGGATAAAGGCCTGGATAGATGGTGAGAATGACTGCCGCACAGGCTATATGTATGAACCTTATGTCGGGCATTTCGATACTGATCCTCCGGGTGGTCGTGGAACTCTGGTTACCGATCAGGCGGAAGCTGACCGTTTGGCCGACATTGCCAACAAGGCCGGTGTGATGTGCATGTTTCATTGTTCCGGTGACAAGGCTACTGATATAGGTTTGAACGCCTATGAGCAGGTTATCAAGGCTGGGAGCAAAGAGACTCTCATGCGTATTGAGCACTTCGGGATGTTTCAGTTGACTCCGACGCAGTTACAACGGGCCAAAGATATGAAAAAGAAAGGTCTGTTCATATCCGTTCAGCCGATCTGGCTATTGGAACTGGTCAAGGCGGACTACGAAAATATGGGTGTTAAACGGGCAAGCACAGGTTTTCAGTTCCGTTCAATGATTGACGCAGAGTTGGAACCGGCCGCAAGCAGTGATATGACTGGAATTTACCTTGGGAACATCAACCCGTTTGAAGCGATCTATGCCATGGTGACACGTGATTCGGACATGGGCGAGTTCGAACCGAATCAGGCAATATCGGTCACCGAAGCTCTTAAAATGTGGACCATCTGGGGCGCTAAAGCGATGGGCGAGGCGAATGTAAAAGGGTCGATCGAGCCGGGGAAGTTCGCCGACATGACAGTGCTCTCAGACGATATTTTAATTATGCCTAAGAAGGACATCAAAAAAGTTAAGCCCTTGAAGACCATCGTGGGTGGGGTCGTAGTGTACGAGGCGAAGTAGGACCCGTATTAGGGATGTTGTGCGCCAATAGGAGTGTCACGCTACTCATATGTGTCAACTAATGTGACAAGGACATCAAGTTCATCATCTTTTTTGGAGCCAGGTTCAGCGTGTAAAGTTTGTTCGATCCTCTCACGGGCCATTTCACAATTTTCTTGCGTGCCTATTGGTCTAATGTCGACTTTTTGTCATTGGCCGTGAGTAATGGTGATCTTTTCGAACATGACAGCTAGCCCTGTAACGATCCTGTAAATCGAATCAATCGTCAAATTGTCCTCGGCAGTGTCGTCAAAGAATAGATTCAATGATGATTCGAGGGCTCCATCAGACTTCCAGTAACAAATGAGTATTGGTATCCTGGGCAAGGGATGCAAAACTACCGCGATGTCCGAATTAAAAGCGCTAGGGGCAGGTTTTGCGCTGAAAATCTGAACCATGAATTCGAACATATCAGGGTAGGCGTCGGCCACCTGCTTCAGTGGCTTTTCGCAGCGCTGTCCAAAAAGACCAGCCCATGAGGCCCCATTCTTTAGTTCTCGCAATGGGACCCAGTTTCCCGAAATGGGCTTACCGGCGCAGGATATCACGTAATCAAGGATTGGTGTCCTGACCCATCTATGCACATGGCATTCAGACGTGACATTACCCTTGGAGTCAACACGGAAATCCTTCCCGAGGACTTTGAGCGTAAGCGCATCGCCCAAAAACTTTCCACCCAGGCGTTCGGCGGAAGAGGCAAGATCCACTTGAGAGACTTTTTCTTTTAACCTGGTAAGATCACGATCTTCCTCAGAGTCCGATGCCTGCGCATCAGAGTTACAACGGCTGAAGGCCTCGAGAACAGTTTTGGCAACATGAGGACACTCTTCCAGGTTCTTTTCACCTTTGAACACTGCGGCGGCAAAGGTCAGGCAAGTAGGAACACGACAGTCTCGGCAATTGTTTCTCGGCAGTACCTTGAAGATTTCCATGGCGTTTTTCATTTGAATAATTTCCTTCTCATTCGCCCCATGCCTTACGGCTGCGTTCGGCTTTCTTTCTTACAACTTCCCACGTCGCTGTCTTGAGAAAAGACTCGGGCCAACGGTTGACCATATGCGTGAACATCTCAAATGGGACGGTGAATGTTATCTCGTCAGGTTTCAGAAATTTGCGATCCGAAGGGTCCCAGCCCCCGAGCACCGCTTTGAGTTTTCCTTGAGCGAGATATCTGAGAGGCCACGTGACGATATTGGAACATCCAGCGCCAAAAGGTGAACAGACCGCTTCAAAATCATTCGTCACGAAGGTTGCCAACTGATTGAGTCCTGCAATGCTCTCCGGTCTCGAGAAGAAGATAACCAACTCAGGAACCTCGTGTTCGCCGAACAGGCTGATGGGCTTGAAGACACAGAACCTGGCCGGCGCAGGGCGAGGATCTATTGTGTGGAAGAAATTCCTTGAAACCTCAGGCGATTCAAAATAGTGTTCTCCCTCCAATTGTCCTGGGATTCCCGTTGAGACATAATAGGCAATTGTATCCAGTTGCTGTTTCAGGAAACCCAGGTAGAAAGCGCCACCCAGACAACCAAAATGGTCCCCGTCAAAGACGGCTGCGGCTTTCTTTTTTCGAGCACGCCAGATTGCGCCGATTACACACATCCAGTTTGCGTTTATCGAAGGCCAATCTACACGCTGGGCAGCCTCGTCTTCCACGGTTGGAAGCGCTCCGAGTTCGGGTGAAATCCCGTCAACATGTTCCTCGTTCGTATAAAACATGCACATGGGCTCTTCTGTCAGCCCAAGCGCGTCTATGAATTCCCGAACTTTCGGCATGTCACTCTTTTTCATGTTAACTCCGATATGTTAGGGAAGGGATTGATGTCATTGTGTGGCGTGAATCTGTAAGGTTCATGAACCAGGAAGACATTTCTCTGAACTATTTTTACGCCTCGTAATGCCTCGCTTCTATGAGGTTTCCTTCCGGGTCCCGAAAATAAACCGATGTCCCGTTGCCATGCGCTCCCCAACGCTGGACCGGTCCTTCATCTATCGGGACGGAATTTGCCTGAAGGCGCTCCAGGAGTTCCCGCCAGGCCTCTTTGCTCAATGCGATGCAGAAGTGGTTCAAATTGTCGCAGCCTTCCCCCATCCGAGCCTTTTGGCGCCACATTTCTTTTGGAAACAGGTCGATGATCGTGTCTGCATTGAGTCGCACAGATGGGAACGGGACGTTCCCAGCACGGTATTCGTCAAGCCGTTCGGTTGGAAACATAAGTACCTGTGAATAAAAAGCGATCATCTTTTCGTCATCTTCGACGTTCAATACTATATGGTCCATTACGCATTGCATGTTCAATCCCTTCAGAACATCTGTGCGGATTGTCGCAAATTTGATTTCAATCCGCAATAGAAGTAAGATTGTATGAGAATTGACTACTGGCGGTGCTTCATATTGGAGGCTGGTAATGTCAAAAGTTCCTGACGTTTCGTTTGAAAAGGTCATTCCAACAGCGTGGGGTGTGGCTTTTAGAAGAACTTTGACATCCATCCCGCTGTCTCAGGAGATCTTCAACATTCTTGACAAAAACCTGACTGATCAGAGAGACCGGACAAAACTGGAACAATTGAAGCGTCCTAAACTTACCCCATTCTTTGAAGCCAGGTATTTGCTGACCCAGAAACTTTTACAGGAAAATCGTACGAATCAGTTCCTTGAACTTGCTTCAGGACTTTGCCCTCGCGGAATCCTCCTGACTGAGAATACGGACACAACTTATGTCGAAGTAGATTTCGCCAGCACGATAAAGCAAAAGGTGAAGATCGTCGAAGAGCTTGTGAGCTTGCGGAAAATCGACTACAGGACAAATCTTCATCTGCTCCCCGGTAACGTTTTGGATCCCAACGTGACCGATGTGGTGGCGGCCTTTTTTCAGCAAGCCCCGATTACTATCATCAACGAAGGTCTTATGCGGTACCAGTGGTTTGATAACAAAGCGCTTGTGGGTAAAAATAATCTTCGCTTGTTGCGTAGGTTCGATGGAACATGGATCACACCGGATATCACGCTTCCGGAACAGAATACCATTCGGAAGGCTGTAATTAAACAGACCATGGAACTGACCGGAATCGATGTCAGCGAGAATGCTTTTCCTGATGCCGCTCACGCGAAGTCATTCTTCGAGACACTAGGCTTCGAGGTCGAACAGCATTCATTTATGGAAGTGGTGGATCAGCTCACGTCACCCAAAAGATTAGGCATGACCGACAGCGACGTCGAGCAGATGATCTCCTGGCGGGTAGCTTTTGTTATGAAAAATAGGTAATCAGACTATGCTTTCAGTCAGTCGATATTCCCAAGACAATCTGACTAAGTCTGATCAGCACCGTGGATACGAACGGGTTCAGGCGCGAACCGCCCGTATGATGTATCCGTCATCACTGTTTGAGTAATGCGTGATTTTCAGCCCTGACAAAGAAAACATCCATTGCATTTGTTCTAAAGGAGGCATCAGATCCTGGAAAACTACGTCGTGTATTTTTCTGGCCTGGTTGTTGATCTCTGAGAATGCAAGGAAATGATGGATCATGAATTGTCCGTTAGGTTTTAGCGTTTCAGCCGCCTTTCCCAATATTCCGAGTTTATTCTTGAAATGATGAAAAACGTTGTGACATATCACAGCGTCGAAATGATATGGGGCGAAATTAATGTCCTCCATGGCTCCAAGCGTCAATCAGACATTATTGGCGCCTATTAGCCTGTTCCGGCAGTTTTCAATCATCCCTTGGCTCATATCGAGGGCCACCAAATTTCCTTGTGATCCAATTTGGTCGCTCAATAACCGCGTTAATCTACCAGTCCCGCATCCAGGTTCAAAAATGTTCATGCCGGAGGATATCCCGGCATAGCGTAGCGCTTGCTGAAGCTTTTCTGTCTCTAGACTTGTATATTCAGCGCTTGCCCACGCTTCCGTGGCCTGAGTGTCAAAAAAGCGGGCCTTCTCAAGGTACATGGCAGGTCTCCACAAGTTTTGTTCGCTGCGCGGAAATGTTAAACCGCGTAGCGGAGTCGATTTCTCCGGGGGAATCAAGGCAGGGGAATTATTTTCCGTACAAGGATTATGCGAGTGGTGTCGATGCGTTCGGAATCTAGAGATGTATCGTTCTGTGTCCGTTATACGGGGGCATTCCCAATATCATGTAATAATAATACATGGC
The DNA here is from genome assembly GCA_963798475.1 of uncultured delta proteobacterium. Taxonomy (GTDB): domain Bacteria; phylum Desulfobacterota; class Desulfomonilia; order Desulfomonilales; family Desulfomonilaceae; genus CAJBEZ01. The sequence goes on along the minus strand of CAWCTI010000023.1, from coordinate 363,626 downwards.
ACGACTAGTGGGGTCAACAAAAAAATAGCATCCCTTAATGAAACGTGCCACTCAAGTATCAAATATTGGGAGGTCTATTTCAAGACGTGTGAGTAAGCCCATAAAGAGCCGCCCCAAGAGCCCCAATCATTTCCGGGTCTTCGGGGATCAGGACTTCGTCAGCCATTACACGACGGACGAGTTCAACTATGCATGGATTTAGGGCCACTCCCCCGGAAAAAACTATGGGACCGGTCGTAGTAACCCTTCTCAACATTGAAATTGAACGTTTGAGCACCGATAGATGTAATGCGAAGGCAATATCTTGTGGACGACTACCTCGAGCCATGAGAGACGTCGCTTCAGCTTCAGCGAATACCGTGCACATACTGTTGATTTTAAGACCCTCGACGCCTGCTAAGGCAAAACTGCCGAATTCCTCGATCGGGACCTGGAAACTCGTGGCCATAAACTCAAGGAACTTGCCGGTGCCTGCTGCGCAACGGTCATTCATTTCGAACTTCTGAGCCTTCCCCCTAAGGTCCAACGAAATGGCTTTAGTATCCTGACCACCTATGTCAAGGATCGCCTGACATTCTGAAAACACGTGTCTGGCTCCAAGAGCGTGCGCCTGAATTTCTGTTATAGCATGGCCGCCAAAATTTTCCTGCGCAAGCCTCCGTCCGTATCCAGTCGCAATTAAGCGGTCGCTCTCAATTCCATCTAGTAGTTTTGTGGCCTGGCCCAAAGGATTAAAAGTCGTCTCAACCCTTCTGCTCACGACTATTTTCCGATCGCTGGAATCCAAACTGACAATTTTGATGGTTCTGGACCCGATGTCGATCCCCGTAGAAATCAATCCCAACTCCTAATAAGCCAAATAAGCCAAGATTCTTAAATCATACTGAATATCGGGATGAGGGACCCCTGAATCATCCTCGGGATCCCTCGAAAACCGTAACGGAGGGAACTCAATTATCTAAGTCGCTCTATGAAAGCTTCCACGCGAGTTTTAAGTTGTTCGACATCTTCCATGCTATAATCAGTGTCAATCCTTAAGGTGGGCATACTAGCGGCTTCCAACGCCTGCTCTACCGGCATCGCTTCCATCTGATAAGGTTGACAGAACTGCAATCCGTAATGAATGACACCATTTGCATTATAAGCGGCGGCCATCTCCTTCACGTGTTGGAGTCTGTCGGGGTTCGGAGTAAATATTGCGCAATCTACCTGAAAATATCTATCAACGATCGCATCCATCAACTGATCCAAAGTTGAACCGGAATCATCAGTGAGATTGCGGGTTCCTCTTTCTCCCACGCAGGATTCTTCTCCAACAATTACAGCCCCGCTGGTTTCTATGATCCACGGTAACTTCCAGTTTGGGACCGCCATTGGACAGCCGGAAAGCAGAATTCTGGGGGCTCCTTTAGCCGCGACACCTGAATTTGCTTTGATTCTCTCTTCAATCTCGTCACATATCTTGTTTACTGATTGTGTGAAACGAATAGGGTCGTCGTAAAAAAAGACCTGGTTGATGAGCAACGCGTCAAGCCCTGATATTGGAGCAGGGTCGGCCATTCTTAATTTTGAAAGTCTGTGAACGGCTCGACGTTTATTGTTTACAATCTCGACGCCATTTTTGAGCCTTGCCACGTCAATTTTGGTTCCGGTAAGTTGTTCGACACGATCCTTGAACCTGTAATACTCTGATTTAAGTAATGCTTTGCCCTCTGGGCTTTTCATCTGCGGGATATCCATGACGTAAAGGTTCGGAACAAGCTGTCCAAAGACCTCGTAAGATTTTTTCTTGCCATCACATGTATTTTCGCCAACGATCATGTCCGCTGATTCAATATAGGGGCAAACCTTTCCTAGCTTGAAACCAAACGCAGACTTGATCAAAGAACACGTGTTTCTTGGAAGGATCTTTTCGACTTCTTCGGTAGCGAAGTCCGCTCCGGTGCACAACCCTACCAATGTCGCGTCAGCAGCTCTAACTATTTCTTCCGGTACGAAAACGCAAAAAGAACCGACAACCTTTTTGCCTTCCTTCTTCCCGTCGAGTAATTCCTTGATTCGAAGACCATGAACTTCACTCATTACAAAGTTGAAATAATCCATAGCTTGAGGTCGGGATTCTTGAGTCAGGAATATGTCCTGATATCCTTTACCAAGGGCTTGAAGCAACATGTCGTGCGCTACCAGGTCAAGCCCTAGATCTTTCCACATCTGCTCATAATTGGCAGCCATTTGAGATTCCTCCCGCTCAAATGATTTTCATATTGAATCAGTATTGACGATAATATGAATAGACAATAACTATCTCGAATAAGCGGACATGTCAAGTGCAATGCCGCATGACAAAGCGTCTCTGGGCTTCTTGTCCATGTATCCCGCGGGGAAATTCTCGATCGTGAACTGTTATACGCGTGTTTCTTCAGGAGGATTAGCCGGTTCCGGATTCGAATAATCGATATGAAAGTCAAAACGAGGGAACACTTTGGGCAGATGCATGATATTGTATACCATTACACCAATGGACATGCGATCCAACCAGGAAGATAAAGGCCAGCCATAGTGAATTACTACCTTCCTGTCCGCCAATTCATATTCCACTACCTTTAACAGGCCGACCATCTGCTGATATAGGGTTCTCTTACTCGTAGCAAACCGGAAATGATTTGGAGACAATTTTGTCGGAGCGCCCTGCCGGGGACTGTAGAAAGTAACATAGGCTTCATTCTGTTTAGGCGCCTCCATGGCTTCTTCCCGGGGCCGTCGAAAAATTATATGGATTTGATTTTCCGGAGATTCGGAGAGAAAAAGGACCATATCCATATGGCTGTCGGTTTGGGCTACCGCCTTGATTTCCGGCGCCCGTGTTCTGGCGACCACCAGTCCGCCCGTCAACACTAAACCTGTAACAATCGCCCACAATTCGGTCCCATGTGGTTTCATCCAGGCCAGGAAAAAGAAACAACTCAGGAAAATGAAGAAGAGAGCGATTGTCCCGAAACGACTGGTGTAGTAATTAATCACTCCTTTTGCGCCCATGAAATAACGGTAAATCACAAGTGACCCGGTATTTATGGTGAAACATGCCAATAGCCCAAGGGCGTACATGTCCGCCAGGATCATTTGACTACCACCTGTCACTAAAATTATGCACGAGAATGAAAAAGCGTTAATAATATGAATTCGATACAAAGATTGTCTGCGATTTGTCGCAATAAGCCATAAAAAGCCGTATCGTTCCGCTACGCGCTCCATCAGTTCGCTTGAAGCCACAAAAGCTGTATTCACAGCCATGATAAGGGTAATACTGGCCAACACGGCCACTGCGATCCCGAAGGGGGCCCCATTTAACATAGTGGCATAATGGGTAATAAGGTCCCCTTCATGCTCGGCAAAATTTATGGGAGCAGATAACGCCAAGGCCGCTACAATAGGCGTAACAATGCCTACTGTGAGAGCAAGAAACTTATAGGCCTTTGATATCTCACGCCAGGAACGGACAAACCCTGCTGTTTGCAGGACAGATTCCACCCCGGAATAAGCGAGTACGCAACTAGCTACCGAGGCTATGAATACACCATAGCCCTGACTCAATGACCCACTGTCAAGATGTTTCGCCGCACCGGAAATTGAAGCCTGCAAACGCCCCAATGAGTCATGGTCCAGTCCCAAAACGCCGGACGCGATTAAATTGAGAAAAACAAAGGCCGCCAGAACAAAGACCCCAAAAGTGAAACGCACATTTTCTCGGATTCCAATAATGTTCAGACCGGCGATACCCCAAACAATAATCATCGCTGTCGCCATTTTCCATAGATGTGGCACTTGTGCAAATGAGGTGGCGTTTTCTATGGCGCTTATGGCTGATATGCAGGCCGTAAGAATGTAATCCACCATGATTGAGGAAACCGCCACGAATGATACGACGGGCCCTAAGACCAAATAGGAAAATGAATATACCCCGCCTCCAAACAGTTTATGGCTCTCTAAAATTTCCGAAATTTCGACCAAACGAGAACTAAAATAGCGGATGACAATAGACGTAAGAGCGATAAAAAAAATGGCCGCTGGACCGATAAATCTATAAGCCTCTGCGGGAGCGTAAAAGACTGAGGTCAACTCGTCCATCAGCGTGATGACCCCCACGCCGAGCCAGGTGAGCCAGAATCTACCATTGGAGTAGTTGGTCAGTAGCCCCGGTTTCCGCAGAACATAAACGAAAAGGCCCAAAAGGGCCACGTTAATAAATAATAAGACGGCTATTTTCATATTACGGTTTGCTTTATTAATCGATCCAACGAATCATACAAGCAGAACTAATATAAGGGGAAATTATGGTCTGATCTGTCCAGAGGGCACGTAACAGGCACGGCGCACTCCTGTTTTAGTCGCCTCTTGTTCAAGAGGTAGGTGGCGAAAAAAGCCAACCCGACAAACAGGAAGAGCAAGACTTGGTGAATAGAATACTCTGCTATAGCCGCCCACTGTTCGCCCAGGATATAACCCATTGAAATCATGGTAATGGACCAGAGTAAGCCCCCAGTGTATGCGAACAGAGCGAACACGGGCAGCCTCAATTTTGATACTCCGGCGAAAAACGCCGTCCAATGTCGTACGCCCGCGACAAAATATCCAAAAAGAAGCCCCCATTTCCCGAATCGGTCGTACCAGCAATTTAGCTTGTTCAACCTGTCAGAGGTCACTCTAACAAGGTGGCCATACCTGTCGACAATCGAGAATCCGAAAAAACGACCGAGCGCATAACTCACGCTTATACCCAACAAACTTCCCACCCAGGCGGAAGCCATGGCCGGCTCCAGTTTCAAATAGCCCGCCGATACAAGATACCCGGTGAACAGAAGAACAAGATCATCAGGAAACGGCGCGCCTACGATACCTAGCATCAGTATCCCAATTAGAGACACATACCCATATGATACAATCCAGCCCTGCAAGATTTCCATAAACAACTCAACTACGTTCGTTCCCTAGTCTGCGATCCGGCGACACAGTGTAAACCGGCAAAAGGCCCAATACAGCGGGCTATTTTGCGTCTGCTCTCGCTCCCGCTGATTCGACAGGCTTAGCTTCCTGGGGTGGAATTTGGGTTGATTGGGTTTGTGTGTGTTGCACAGGCTCGTCGTCGGGATCAAGGCTTTTCTTCAAAACTTTGATACCCTGGCCCAAACCGCCCATTATTTCGGGTATTCTCTTTCCACCAAAAATTACGAGCACGATGCCTAGGATTAATAATAACTCAGTTGGCGCTGGAATGCCCATTTGGACCTCCTGTTTTTCAAATACGCGAGGTTTATAACCTTTTCTGATGTTAAGACATTGTAGGCCCGCTGTCAATCACGAACAGGTCCTACGATTTTATAGTAAATTTCCGGCAGGTTAGCGCATAAAGGGTCACAAAAACGAGCTTGACGTTTTTCCCAAGACGTCCCTACATAACGTTAAATAAGTTCTTTAATAAACCTTAGCACGATAAGGCCTATCAAAGCTATAAGGTAGAAACGGAGAAAGAAAAGCGCTAATCGGGTGGTTCGCGTCATTTGTATACGGGCCATGACTGCCTCCTTAATTTCTTATTCGGGCTTCAAAGCCCCTCATTATATCATTGTAGCGAATTGTTCCCAGTATGTGGTCCTGGCCATCTACAACAGGAATCATACGGTAATGATACTTGGCGAACATCTCAGCTAAATCCTTGCGTTCATCGTTCTCCTCCGCTGTAACTACAGGGGCCGTCATGATTTCACCGATTGTTACGTGGTCAGGAACAAGAACCAGTTCTCGAAGATCAACAACACCAACAAGGACCCCATCTTCGTTGGTCGCATAAATATAAGACAGGTTTCCTGGTTCGTATGATGAACTTTTCATGGCAGACAAAACTTCTCCAACTTTTGCGTCTGTCGATACTGCAAGGAAATCCGGGGAGAAAATGGTCTTTGCCGTGGTTTCATCTTCAGCAAGAATGGCTCCTACCCGCTCAGCCTTTTCTCTGGGTAACAACCTCATTAACCCTCTGACCTGGTCATGGGGTATTACTGTGAAAAGGTCTGCCAATTGGTGGACCGTCAATTCGGAAAAAACGCTGCGAGCCTTTTCGCGCCTAAGGTTTCCAATAATCTGGCGTTGCGCCCGGGGTTCAGTTTCCATCAATGTTTCAGCGGCCTTTTCGGAATCTAATGACGTGAACACGGCTTGTTGTTCGTGACCGGAAAGTTCTTCGAGAACATCGGCCAGATCCTCGCTGGGCAAATCCAGAAGTTCCTTGCGGGTCAACGAAAGAGAAAGTTGGTCTTTTGAGACAGCGTCTTCAACTGACAGAGGTTGAACATACTTCCACGATACCAACTGGTCTTTAATCCAGCGAAACTTCCCCAAACCTATCCTGCGTAGGAATCCGTTGAATGAAATATCCACATCGACCAATATAAGTTTACCCATACTTTTAACGAGGCAAACGTCGTTTACAACTTCGATTTTACGTCCATCAATGTCCAAAATCGTTCGACCCATCAGGTGCTCATTTAGAAGTATCCATCCGGGCTGATCTAGAAAAGGAGGATATTGGTCTGCGCCCTCAGGAGGTTGTACAAAAATTGCGTCCTCCTCGATTCTAATCACCTTCTCCCACGGTACGAACTCCGTTGGTTTTCCCCATCCGTGCTCAATGTAGATACCAACGGACTGTGGATATGGTTCGCTTAACAAGAAGACAATGTCCGTAAGCTTTCCGAGCCGGTCTCTGATTTTACCCGTGCACACGGGCCGCTTGATCAATTCAGAGAAATATATAAGTTGATGGTTCCGGCTATTTGCGGATGGGACCTTGACGCGTGACGCATTATTATTCACCGTGATCATGTTTTAACCTCCACCATCAATCAAAAAGTTTTGGGAAAAGTGTTTGCACGCCAAGGAGTGTAGACATGACTGTTACGAGTATCACTATTGCCCAATTGGTAATGTTTTGCGATCGCGTGTTCACAAGATCACCCATTACGGACCTATCATTAAGAAGCAGGAGCAAAAATATAAGCGCAGCGGGCAATAAAGTCACAGCGATAACCTGAACGAACATCGTAATCGTGACCAGTGGAGCTCCCGGAATTAAAACAGTAGCCCCGGAAGAAAGTAACATTCCCAGGTAGACTATATAGAACCATGGAGCGTCCTTAACTTTGTGGTTCAATGAGTGGGCCCACCCAAATACCTCTCCTACGGCCCAGGACGAAGATAGGGAAATACACAAAGCGCCCAAGAAGCCAGCGTCGAAAAGGCCTATAGCGAATAGCTTTCTGGCCAACTCTCCCTGTCCGCCGGGCAGAAGAGGAACTATAGCTTCAGCGGTCTGCTTAGCGTCTTCAATGATTATTTGCGGGTGGTGATGGTACAAAACAGCGCCAGTAGCTATTATAATGAAAACGGCTACGATGCATGTTAAAAAAGATCCGATCAATGTATCCCATTGACCGAACTTAATATCGTGAATGTCCATTCCTTTGTCCACAACAGCGCTCTGCTGAAAGAAAATCATCCAGGGGGCGATAGTTGTGCCGATGTTAGCCAATATTATGAAGAGCAAATCTCCGGTGAGACCTCCATGCAAGTTTGGACTGTAGAACCCGCGCAACACTTCGCTCCAACCAGGGGCTGTCGGCGTGTTCATTCCCCAGATGGCGGCAGGTATATAAACAAAGTTAAAGGCGCAAAAGAAAAAGGTTAACTTTTCAAAGGTCCAATATTCTCCCGTCATTACTATAATGAACAGGACAATTGTCACCGCTAGATAGGTGAGGACCGGTGGTATGCCAAAGATACTCATTGCCTCTGTCATACCAACGTATTCGGTTATTAGGGTCAGCCAGTTTAGTATTGCGAGGTCAGCCAGAGAAAACCAACCCCAAAAGGGCCCAAACCCGTCAAAGATGGCCTCAGCGTGACCTCTTTTGGTAACGGACCCGAGACGTACTGTCATCTCCTGAACGTAATAGGCCATAGGCAGTAAGATGATAAACATCCAGAGTAGCGAAAACCCGTATTTGGAACCGGTGACAGCGTAGGTGGAAATGCCGCCGGCGTCATTGTCCGCCACCATGACTATCAATCCTGGACCGATTACAGCCATAAAAATGACAAATCGTTTCCAGAACCGACTCGTAAGGTGGATACTCTTGCTTAAGAAATACATCAGTAGCCTCCGTTGTCCTTGACCTGCCGGAAGCCCCATGGCTGTTCAACGCAGGCCGAACAAATCTCTGTCAATAACTCAAAAAATACCCATAACATAAGGATCTTATTAATTATATATTATAGACTATAACAGTTAGTTATGAAGATTAGGTTAAAAACTTGCTGTAGAGTTTGGCGCAGAGTAATTCTCCGAATGTTGAGCACTGAAGGCGCAAGCGGAGAGAATTTTATGGTTCTGTAGAACTAGAACCGGGACACGCGATTTAGGGGAAAAGTCGGCAAGTAAGAACGCTGCCGTTTCAAAAACAACTGGGGTTAATGTAGACGTTGGGGTTGGATTCTTGAGCTTCATGGTTCACCTGCTATGTCGGACCGCCCAGGGGAATGCGGCCGGAAGTGAACGCTCAGATTAAGCTAAATTCGTTTCACCTCGATTACCGCAAAATGTCGAGCCTGCGATCCTTTGTTTTTGATTTTAGTGTCAGGAACATCTTGTTGCTCTAATTCGCAACAACTACTGGGGCCATCAGAATCGGTCACTTGGTAATCCTTTCTCAGAATCTTCCAAAATAGAAACCGCTTAACTTTTTAGATATTTCATAACTAACTTATTAAGTCAAGAAAACTTTGCGAGGTTATCAAAGTCAATTTTTTTGACATGGCCATGACATTTTCCCTTCGGATCATTCCTTGAGTTGGTATTTTCAGGTCCTTCGGCTATTTGTCATCCTTGATATCGCGCGTCAGCGCTTGGCGGTCCCAAATTTGATGGTGTATAAGCGTTCCCTGTCTGTGTTTGCACGATTCCTGCTCGCAGTAAGGACACTCAACCTTAGCGCATGGATCGAGATGAACCAAGACGTCTGCCATGCCACTAAAATGCTTGGCGAAAATGGCTTCCAATTCTTTGACTTCACTATGCGCTTCCTGAACCGATAAACTGGTCGGAACTACCAAATGAAAGTCCACATTGACCCTTTTGCCTGAACACCACGCCCTGAGTCGATGTATGTCAATCCACGTTTCTTTCTTATTAGCTGTGAGTAAATGGGAAATTTCATCAAGCAATTTGGGGTCTGTGGCATGCATGAGACCACCAAAAGCCTTTCTAACAAGTCCGGTACCCCAGAAAACGATATTTATCCCCGCTGCGCATGCAATTAGGCCGTCAAGCCGAAACCACCCCGTCAGGAAAACGAGTAATAAACCGATTAAAACAACCACAGATGTACAAACATCAGTTAACAGGTGTTTTCCGTCCGCTTCAAGCACCATGGATCCAGTCCGTTTCCCTACTCGTAGAAGAGTAAGCCCTAACACCAAATTTCCAAGTCCGGCGGTCACCAGGAAAAACAAACCTTCTCCAAGGTTGGGAAGAACAATTGGATAAATTGTTTGTTTTAAACCCTCAAAAAAGATCCCGACTGCCGCTATCAAAATTAGTGAACCCTCAAACCCTGCGGAGAAGAATTCTATTTTCCCATGGCCATACGGATGATTCTCGTCGGCCGGCCTGGCGGAAAAGATTACGCTTCCGAGGCCAAATGCGCTCGCTACGACGTTTATGATAGATTCTAGAGCGTCGGACAGAATGGCGGATGATCCTGTTATCAAATACCCATAAAATTTCAAGCCCATTATTACTACGCCAAAAATGACCGCAGCCAGCATGACTTTGAAGTTAGACCTAAAGTCTTCCTGCTCGGATAAAGAAATAGCGGTCTGGGGATTGGCGTTTTCGTGTCTGGACGTCGGCGGTTTGGAAGTCAAATTTGTCTGTCCTCCTAAATGGCTCGAATATGCCGCATTTCCTTACAGTTCGCTGGAGAAGAACGACCAGTCATGATTCCTAAATAGGCACAAAAATATACTAATCACTAACTATAGTCTTTGTCATGACTTTTTTGATTCTGTGTAACAACCACACGAAGGAAGGACTGCCCTAGTATTAGAAGCCTAGCAGCGTTAAGAGCGTCTAATTTAATTCATTTCAGGGAATCTGTTAAAACTTGTGCCAGGCTTTGATTTATTCCTCGCGATTAATTAGGCGCAATGCTATTCTCGGAATTCAGTTCTAATTGGAGAGCAGCGTAGCCCGTAGTCGTTACGAATACGTTTGTCGTAAGGCTGATTTCTTATGGCGAAGAAACCCAAATAATTGATAAAAATTTCTAAGTAGTGTTTACGCCTGTGCGACGATCTTTGAATCGTTTGGACACGGCAGAATGTAATGGCTGTTGTTTCAGAATGATTGACGACGTCTAACTATTCCGGAGAATTTATGAATGTCTCAACATTTTCACAGTATACGCTATAGATTAACTCTTCTGCTTATTCTAGGCCTGATTCCATGTGTCGGTTTGACGTTGTACGGTAACATCGAACAACGCAGACTATCCTTGACTCGCTCTCAGGAAACTGCGCTTCAATCTGCCACAGATTTTGCTGAAGTCATCGGTTTTATGATTGACGAAACGCATCAAATGCTCAAAGGGCTGGCCCAAGAGCCAGAAATACGAAATCTCGATGCGAAAACATGCTCGAGATTTTTTAACGAAAAACTCCTTAAACACGCTTTCCCAATGTTCACTAACCTAGGTTTGCTGGATCCGAAAGGAAAGTTGGTTTGCAGCGCTTTTTCAGGGTTAGAAACAGCTAGCTTCTCTGATCAACCATATCTGAAAGAAGTTCTTGAAACAAAAGGATTTTCTGGAGGTTTACTTGTAACTGGCGCACAACAAGGCAAGGGGGCCTTGTCTATGGGCTACCCGGTTTTGGATGATTCCGGTTCTTTGCGTGGGGTTTTCTTCGCTTACCTGGAACTGGGTTGGCTCAACCATCTTGCGAGTCATGCAGGGCTCCCAACTCATGCTACGCTCACAGCTATAGACAAAATGGGGAATGTTGTCGCCCGTAGCGCTGACGCTGAAAAATGGGTTGGGCGGTCCGCTCCTGACTCCGAGATCGTCAAAAAGGTTTTGGCCCACGGCAAAGGCCAAACTGAAGCAACGGGCATTGATGGTGTGCAAAAGATTTATGGCTTCAAACAGGTGGGAGATTCATCTGGAAGTCTCTATGTGTATGTGGGCATACCTAGAAATTGGGTTGTAGCCTCAGCGAACCGCCTGTTGTTTTTTGATTTAGTTTGGCTCGCAATAGCCATCCTGGTCGCTATATGCGCAGTGTGGATTTTTACTCACTATCTAATTACCCAGCAGTTGGATCGATTGGTAACAGCCGCAAACAAAATCGCCGATGGGAATTTAACTGTCCGCACCGGTATGGATCGAAATCAGGGAGAAATTGGTTTTCTGGGAAGCGCTTTTGACCAAATGGCTAAAGCTCTTCAAGATCGCGAGTTGGAAAGTGAGCGTTCACATGAAGCATTGCAAAAGGAAAAAGAGTTTTCTGAAATGGTCATCGATAGTTTACCTGGAATTTTCTATCTTTTTGATGCAACCGGCAAAATGATTCGATGGAACCATAATACCGAAAAGATTACAGGTTATTCGGCTGAAGAAATCTCAAAAAGCAGCCCACTGGATTTCGTACTTGAGCAGGAACGAAACCTCCTCGTCGAGCGTATCAAAGACGCTTTGGAAACTGGGGAAGCTTCAATGGAAGCGCACTATGTAACCAAGAGCGGCGACACTATTCCGTATTATTTCACGGGAAAGATGGCTGGTATTGATCAAAATAAATGTGTAATTGGAGTGGGAATTGACATTTCAGCCAGGAAAAAAGCGGAGATGGCGCTAGAGGTTAGCGAGCGACTCCTCAAAACGATCCTGGCCGCCTCACCGGTTGGAATTCATGTGGCGGCCAAGCGTGAGATCAAATGGGCCAACGACGCGTGGATAAACATGTTCGGTTACAAGGAGAAGAACGACTACGTTGGTCAAAGCGCCAGTATACTGTATCAGTCTGATGAAGAATTTCAACGTGTAGGCCAGGCGCTCTATTCTAAGCTAAAATCGGTAAATGTCTCTGAAACCGAGGCGAAAATGAAACGCCATGACGGAACATTCTTCGACGCTGTAATACGAATAGCCAGATTGTATGGCGTTGATCCGGAGAAAGAATCTATAGTTGCTGTTGTCTCGGACATTTCCGAAAGAAAACATCAAGAACGGAAACTAAGTGAAAGTGAAGAGCGGTACAGAAATCTCGTCGAAACTATGACTGAGGGTTTAGGATTGGTCGATGAACGAGGACTAATCAATTATGTAAACTCAAGAGTAGCCGAAATGCTTGGCTATAGCCGGGACGAAATCATTGACCATCGCATCGATGAATTTCTTTCGGAATCGAGTAAGCAGGTTTTGCAGGAACAGATGTCTCGGCGTGGTAGCGAACCATCGAGGTCCTATGAATTAGATTTGATCGCAAAAGATGGCCAGATCGTCAGTACATTAATATCTTCGAGGACGATCTTGGGTTCCAACGGGAAAATTTCGGGCAGCCTAGCCACTGTAACCGACATTACTGCAAGAAGGAAGTACGAGCGACAACTACAGGATTCCGAGAAGAAGATGCGGATGTTAATAGAGCAAGCCCCGATAGGCGTCGGTATATTTCAAAATGGAAAATACGCTTATGCTAATCCTGCGCTTGTGACCATACTTAACTGCCAGCATCCGGATGAAATTGTAGGGCGATCTCTATCCGAGTTTATCGCTCCTGGGCATCAACGTTTGTTTATTGAACGGTACAATAGGTTTCTGGCTGGAAAGCCGACCAGACCCTCGTACCAAATGGAAGGTATTAAGAAAACAGGCGAGCTATTTGATGTAGTCCTTTGGCCAAAGAAAATAGATTATGGTGAAAAGCCTGCAATCCTAGCCTTTATGATGGATGTCACCGAAAACAAAAATCTTCGAGCGCAGCTCATGCAAGCTCAAAAGATGGAGGCTATTGGCACGTTGGCTGGAGGAATTGCGCATGATTTTAACAATCTGCTTCAGGTGGTAGTTGGCTACTCAGAGTTGATCTTAATGGATTCAAGTCTGTCGGGCAAACTGAGACAGAGCGTAAAATCAATTAACAAAGTGGCGCTGAATGGAGCGGACCTGGTCAAGAGATTACTAACATTCAGCAGAAAGACGGAAACAGCTCCGAGGCCTCTGGATCTTAACGACGAAATTAAACATATCAAGAAGTTACTGGATCGCACGATTCCAAAAATGATCGAAATTGAAGTTGGCCTTCAGAAAGGATTAAGCACAATCAATGCGGACGGTTCACAGATAGAGCAAATAATGATGAACCTGGCCGTTAATGCTAGAGACGCAATGCCTGACGGAGGACGATTCGTTATAGAAACTGAAAACATTGTTTTAGACCAAGCGTATTGTTCCGGGCACATCGAGGCGACACCGGGCCCATATGTGTTGGTTTCAGTATCTGACACAGGTATGGGGATGGACAAAAAGACAATGGATCGTATTTTTGAGCCATTCTATACCACCAAAGGTCTCGGGAAAGGCACAGGATTAGGCCTTGCAATGGTTTATGGTATCGTGAAGCAACATGGCGGCTACATAATCTGTTACAGTGAGCCCGGCATAGGGACGACTTTCAAGATATATTTCCCTGCGATCGTTTCAAGCGTAGTTTCCGAAAAACTGACAGGGCCCCTGGACGCGCAAGGCGGGACTGAAACGATTCTTCTCGTTGATGATGAGGAGAACGTGCGGAACGTTGGAACAGAACTTTTAAGAGAAGCGGGATACAGCGTGATTACCGCTGTAAACGCCCAGGAAGCTCTAGAATTATTTAAAAACAGACATAATAGTATAGCGCTTGTAATTCTGGATCTTATCATGCCGGAAATGAGCGGCAAGGAATGTCTTGAAAAACTTCTCAAGATCGACTCTAATGTAAAAGTCCTCATGTGTAGCGGTTATTCGCCTAATGGGGCCGCAAAAGCCGCAATAGCCACCGGAGCCAAAGGGTTTATAAGTAAGCCTTATAATTCAAATGAAATGCTGACGCGAATCCGCAAAATTCTAGGTCTTATAAAACTCTAAGCATAAAATAATCTGAAAAATAATTCGGAACCTTCCGCGCGGATCGTGGTCTCTATGCCATAGATAATAAAATAAAAATGACAAGAAAGGATCTCATGGTATGGATTCTATTATTGATTCTTTGATTGAACTGATCAACGCCGCTCAAAGGATTTCAGACAGTGGGTTTGATGTCAATGCGTTTATAACCTGGAAAGGGGTTGCATTCATTACGCTGATCAGCCTACTCGGGCCATTTAATTATTACACTCGGCGATTCTGCCGTTTCACAGCGGATTCTAGCCGCAAAGGACTTATGGCTGGGGAGGGAGTATTGGTTGCGGTTAAGGAACAACTGCTAAAACAGGGGTTTTCATCCAAAGCGCTGGAGTGTATTCCAGAGGCATGTAAGACTGGCGAGGAGAATACACCATGGGTGAAGCGACGAAAAAAATGGTATTCTTTCGATTCTATAAAGCAACTTATGTGTAATGAATGAAGTAAAAATTTCCTTTCTTTTTTAAAGCGGCAATCCGGGTCTTCCCCCGGATGCCTCTGTTTCAGAGTTTATCTCGCCTAATTTTTGATTCCACTCAAATCGTCGGTACTTCAATAACGGAAATTATGTTCAAAACATTGATTGATCGTGCGCTTTCTGATAGCATGAATCAATTCCGAAAAAACACACATTCCGGTCCTCATTGTGTTCTCAAAGGGACTAAAAAGCTTATGGAAAGGGTCGCGGCATGAAAAAGTCCGGTTTCAAGATCCGACGCAAGATTATTCTAGCCTTTCTTTTCTGCTTCTTATCCGTATTGTTGTTCGCAATTTTTAGTTTTCAGTCGCAAACTGAGATCGGAAGGCGATTACGTCTAGTGGAAGTTGCTGACGATCTTGTCAACAATCTTTTGGAGGTCAGGCGTTTCGAGAAAAACTTTTTTCTTTACAAGCATCCAACGAGCTTGCAGGAGGCTTTAGTTCATGTCGACAGGGTAGAAGCCCTGTATCTGAAGCATGAGCACGCCATCCTAAATCTATCCAAGGACAAGAAAGAACCTGTCTTTTATCAAACTCTTCTCTGTTATAAAGAAACACTATCAGAACTTCAGACAAGCATTTCAGCGGGGAATAAGCCAATTGAACAAATGGATTTCTCAATACAGGAGGAATCCCTTAGAATCATAGCCCAATCATTATTAGATGTCACAGGCACATGGGCTAAAGAAGAAAGGGATAGAATAGATCATCTTTTCCGCCGTGCTCTATATCTTTTTATTGCAGCTTTGGCCTTTTTCGTAATCATCGGAATCGGTGTGGCCTTTTACATATCACGACTTTTTACAACTCCGTTGGTCCGCATGCAACTGGCTATGGAAAAGATCGCGAAAGGGGATTTTACTCCTATACCAGAAGATCAAAGACATTCGGAAGAATTTGCTCCTCTTTTCAAAGCATTCAACAGGATGATCAACGAACTTGAGGAACGTCAAGAGCAGCTTGTGCAAGCCAGGAAGATTTCCGCGATTGGGACTTTCACATCCGGTATTGCCCATGAACTGAACAACCCCGTCAACAACATTGTTCTGACCGCCGAAGCCCTTAAAGAAGATTTTGGGACTATCGAAGAGCAGGAAGCGCTCGGAATGATCCAGGACATTATCGCACAATCAGAGCGGGCATCTGAAATAATCAGGAACTTACTTGATTTTTCAAGATCGGAAAAACCTGAGATGATTTCTACGTCAATCTCTTCAGTAATCGGTGATACTCTGAAACTTGTCAGAAATCAGTTGTTACTTTCAGGGGTTGAACAGATCGTGGACCTTCCTGCGGACCTTCCTAATGTTTGCGGGGATTACAAAAGTTTACAGCAGGTATTCCTGAATCTTTTCATAAATTCAATCCAGGCCATGCCTCATGGTGGAAATCTGATTGTAAAGGGCGCCAAACTGGACGAAGGGCAATCAGTCAGAATTTCTATTACTGACACAGGTGAAGGAATTGACCCGGAGGACATACACCATATTTTTGATCCATTCTTCACAACTAAGGAGGTAGGCAAAGGCACCGGTCTCGGTTTGTCCGTCACGTATGGTATCCTCCAGAAGCATGGCGGAACTATCGAGGCGCACAGCCAAAAAGGTGAAGGCGCTACTTTCCTGGTGACGCTACCTACAGATAAGAGAAAGACTTTTTCCGAGTGAGGCTGATATCCAAATGCGTATTGCAGTGATCGACGACGAGGAGATCGTTCGCTCCCGCCTTCATAAGGCGCTGACTAAAGAAGGTTACGCCGTCGAAACATATGGATCTGGAGAAGAATTCCTTAACGCTCTGGAACATTCACCGGTCGATCTGGCTTTTTTGGATATTTCATTACCGGGAATTAGCGGGCTGGAGGTTTTGAAGCTCGCTAAACCTAAATTTCCAGAGATGGAGATAATTCTGTTAACTGGATACTCATCAATTGAAACAGTGATTGAATCCGTCCGGCAAGGGGCTTTTTATTATGTGGCCAAGCCGATCAAACTGGATGAAATAAGACATCTTGCTTCAAAGGTTCATGATCGCAAGCGTCTTTTGGATGAAAACCGAGCGTTGAAAACCGTCCTAAGTCCGGTAGATGGATGGGGAGCAATGATTGGCGTTAGTCCGCCAATGAAGGAGGTTTTCAGACTAATTGAGAAGGTGGCCCCTCTGGACTGTAATGTTTTAATCCAGGGCGAGAGCGGGACTGGCAAAGAACTTGTCGCTAGATCAATCCATCGCCAGAGTCAACGAAAGGATAGGGCTTTTGTGGCCTTTAATTGTGGTGGTTTCACCGAAGAATTGATCGCCAGTGAACTTTTCGGATACCAACGCGGGGCGTTTACCGGGGCTACAGCAACCAAGATAGGCATTTTGGAAACTGCGTCCGGGGGGACAGCGTTCATGGATGAAATCGCGGACATGCCACTTTCCATGCAAGGCAAGCTTCTTCGTGTCATCCAGGAAAAACAGATTATGCGAGTGGGCGCGAACAAACCCATTCAGTTAGATTTACGTTTCATAGCCGCTACTAATAAAGACCTGAAAAAAGCTGTTCAGGATACGAGGTTTCGGGAAGACCTCTATTTCAGATTGAACGTAGTTCAAATCAATCTTCCAGGTTTGATGGATCGCAAAGAAGATTTGCCTCTTTTAATAGATTTCTTTACTCAAAAATACTCGACAAAATTCTCAAAGAAAATCTCCAAGATGGAACATATGGCCAGGCAAATTCTTCTTTCGTACAGTTATCCTGGAAATGTCAGAGAACTCGAAAACATTGTAGAAAGGGCCGTCGCTCTTGCTGAGAGTGAATCCATAACGTTAAACGATCTGCCTCCGGATTTGAGGGAATATTCAGTAACGCAATATGGAAAGTGGCTGACTTACGAAGAGCAGGAACGGGACTACATAACGCGTGTGCTCAAATTCACGGACCATAATCTTGGTCGAACCGCCAAAATATTGAATTTGCCTCGCACAACCCTATGGAGAAAACTTAAAAAGTACGGTCTATCGCAGTCCTGATTGCTCTATTTCCTTCATCCTTGTCCTGCATTACGTCACATGACAGCATAAAGATTCCAAACACCCCGCGAAGTTCCATTTTGAAACATAGCTAAAATGGCAGCGTTTATGATTCAAGCCTATTTGCCTCTTAAAATGCTTCCATCTTGAAACGCGATGATGTTTTTCCAAATTTGTGGTTAGAGGATATGTGATTGACTTAATTGCTCCTTCCGGTTTGGCCTCCTTCTTGCCTAAATTAACCATAACCGAGGAGATGTTTCCGATGGGTAAGAAGGTTCTTGCCGCAGTGGACCTAAATTCAATAACTGATTTGTCCCCTTTGTACGGCATACAATTGGCTGCAAGGATAGAGGGGGCGATCGCTCTTATGGTTGTATCGACTCCAAACCAGGGTAAACGGCACGAGCGGACTATAGCCTCGGCCAGTGACGTCGATGATAATCTAAATGCTTGGTTCGACAAGCTTGTTGATCAAAGTCAACAGAATGGTGTCGCGATAGAGATCTTTTTCGCTTCAGGTGATTTCTTTAAGGAGATCGAAAAATTCGTATCTTTCAATCCTTCTGTTCACTTCATCGTTATGGCCGCTCCCGAGGAATCCAACGCCGCGGGCCATTCCCACTTCGTCGAGGACTTAAAGTTGCTTCGTGAAAAATTTGAGGGGGAAATTCTTCTGGTTCAAAAGGCTGGGCATGTTACTCGAGTGCCCGATCTAGGTTTTGAAGACCCATAGAGGGAGATCTGATCATGAGTTGGAATATTTATCTGCCGATAGCGGGCGCTAGTGTAAACATTTTCTTGTTACTTGGTCTTGGAGGAGCTGTAGGTTTCCTTTCCGGACTCTTCGGGGTTGGGGGCGGTTTCCTGATGACCCCGCTTCTCATAATGGCCGGTATTCCGCCTTTGGTTGCAGCCGCATCTGATTCCAATCAGATCGTTGCCGCGTCAACTTCCGCTACCTATGCCCATTACCGGATGGGAAACGTAGATTTCAAGATGGGAGCCTTGCTTCTCATCGGAGGTGTCGTTGGTGGTGGTGTGGGGGTTCAACTAATCAAAATTCTGCGTAGCATGGGCAACGCCGACTTTGTCATCAAAATAACCTATGTTGTCATGCTTGGCGTTGTGGGCTCTTACATGTTTACGGAGAGCCTTCAGAGTCTTCGCAAAGCTTCTATGGCTGAAAAAAAAGCAGAACCTACAAAGCCTTCACTTTATCTTCGAACTGTTCAGGCACTACCGTTTCAGATGAAGTTTCCGAAGTCCGGCGTAACGCTGTCGATTTTTCTGCCTCTCATCCTTGGGGTTTTCGTCGGAATCTTGGCCGCAATCATGGGTGTCGGCGGTGGTTTTATAATGGTCCCGGTCATGGTTTACATGCTCCGTATGCCCATGCACGTAGTCGTGGGAACAAGTCTGTTTCAGATCCTATTTACTTGTGTGAACGTTACAGTTTTGCAGGCTGTCGAGAACCACACGGTTGATTTGATTCTTGCCATACTCTTATTGCTGGGTTCGACTATCGGCGCGCAATTCGGCGCTCGTTTGAGCAGAAAGCTCAAAGGTGACCAATTGAAAATAATTCTGGCCTCTGTTGTGTTGCTTGTGATGGTCCAGATGCTTTTTGGGTTGCTTCTTTCACCTTCTGTTATGCTTGCATACAAGGGAGGACACTAGATGAACAATCGAAATGGTGTCCGGTTTGTGTTTGTTTCAATATCGGCTCTTTTCATAATGAGTCTTACATGTTCCGTGGTTTTGGCCACATCTCGGGATCTTAAACTAAATCCATCGGAGATTCATATCCGCGAATTTTTCCAAGGCGCTCCGATGACGATAACGGCTACAGTTCCGCCTCAAAGTCTGTATGTTATCGAGATCAAAGGCGAATCGCATGCACATGAACTATTGCGTAAAGGTCGCAGGGGTGGTCTCTGGATGAACGTCGGAGAAGTGAAAGTTCAGTCTGCGCCTTCAATGTATCTGATGCTGACCAGCGAAACAGGCGCCGCGCTAACAAAGGACATTGGGTTGGATTTTGGATACGCAGCCTTGAAAAAGGCAATTAGATTCTCAGGCCAGTTGCCAAAGACAGGAAGCGACATGCTTTTTGAGCAATTCTTGAAGCTCAAGGAAACTCAAGGTCTTTATGGGATTTTCCCAGGAGCTATAAAAGTTAAGGGAACTGGAAATGAAGGGGAGAAAATTGAAGGTAAAATAGATCTCCCTAGCCATATTGCTCCAGGCTCTTACCAGGTCGTTCTTTCCGTTGTCAAAGATAACAAGTTATTGGAACAGGAAATATCAGACTTTACGGTAGAAATGAAGGGCTTGCCGAAACTCCTTTCATCTCTGGCCTTTGAACACGCTCTGTTTTACGGTTGTCTAGCGATAATAATAGCAATTGTATTTGGTTTCCTGATGGGGTTTATTTTTGGAGGCAAAGGCGTACATTAAAGGTTGGATGAATCGAGACGTGTGGTAACCTAGAAGCCCGTCCGAGCGAAGGAGCTGCCTCAAGTGTGGTCTCGAATAAAAAAATCAATCAGAACACTGATTTCTCAAAAACGTGAGAGCATAGCTTTTCAGCAGGTATTCGAGCAGTTCCAGGTTTTACTCGATAACCACCAGAAAGCAATGGAGCTAATAGCTGATCTCGGAGAAAAATCCGGGGGCGATTACATCTTTGATAGAAAATATTTGGTGGACTCTGTCGCTGAATTGCAAGACTTGCTATTGCGAATGGTCAAAGGTCTTAATTTGATTTCATCAGATCGATACTACGAGTTATATTCAACTCTTGATCGAGTTTTCTTTCCTGTTGAGATGGAACTCAGGGGCCGTCTTGCGCTGTCAAACGCCCCTTATGTCATATCCCTCACAGACATGCCGTTGGATACGCCCGAACTAACCGGAGGGAAGGCAAACGCTCTTGGGGAGATCATGCACAGGCTCGGGATTCCTGCGCCGTCCGGATTTGTTATCACTAACCGAGCGTATAATCGGTTTATAGATTATAACGACCTTGAAGAACGGATTCAGTCCTGGCTTGAGCTTTGGGTATCAGGCAAGGAGATATTGGAAAAAGCTTCTGCTCAGATCAGATACAGCATACTGGCGGGTATAGTCCCTCAGGATGTCACCCGACAGATAAAGATCCAGACAAAAAATGACAATGTATACTGGGCCATACGTAGCAGCGCATATGGTGAAGACGGCGATGTGTCATTTGCCGGCTTGCATGAAAGTATTCTGAATGCGCCAGCTACACAGATCCCGGAGGCGTATAAAAGGGTCCTGGCTAGTCTTTATTCCCCCGAGGCCCTGATTTACCGGCGACAGATGGGGATGATCGGTGAAGAAGCCGCAATGGCCGTGCTCTGTCTGGAGATGATCGATAGCCGGGCAAGTGGTGTAATCCAGACGTCATCTCTGGAGTCTGAGCAACCCGACTGCCTCGCGATTTATGCCACGTTTGGGTTAGGTCGGACTGTAGTGGAAGGCCGGGATTCCTCCGACCTCTTCATTGTGGAAAGGGCTTATCCGCACAAAATATTACTAAAACGAATTGCAAAAAAGGAGTCATTTATCAGGGCGTCGTCACGAGGCGGTGAAGAAGAAGCGATTTTACCCGAAAATATACAGAGCGAGTCTTCGATTTCTGAAGCCACCGTAGGTGCCTTAGCTAAATGGGCAATGGCCTTGGAAAGATACTTCAAGCGTCCGCAAGAAATAGAATGGGCCCTAGATTCAAAAGATCAGGTCTGGATTCTCCAGTGTCGAAGACTGGCGATAAGCCCGGAAGATGTGGACACGGGCAAAAACATCCGTGAGCGTTTTTCGACTTACCCTGCCTTGATCAAGCATGAAGGCGTTGTAGCTCATGCTGGGATAGGATCAGGTTCAGTTTATATAGTTAATACCCATGAGGATATGTCAGGGTTTCCCGAGGGGGCGGTCCTTGTGACAAAATATACGGCCCCGTGGCTTGCTCAAATCGCTCCACAGGCTGCGGCGATTATAGCGGAACGAGGCTCAGTCGCCGGCCACCTTGCGACTATTGCAAGAGAGTTTCGAGTTCCCGCTCTTTTAGGAATAGACAACGCGACAGAGGTTCTTAAAGCGGGCATGGAGATCACTCTGGACACTCATCATAGGACCGTTTATTCGGGAAAAGTTGATGAACTTATCAACTCGGAACGAGCCCAATCCATGGTTTTCGAAGAATCTCCGGAATTCCGTCTCCTGAGAAGGCTACTCAAGAGAATAGCGTCACTCCATTTAATCGATCCGTACGCTTCCGACTTTACCCCCAACGGTTGCATCTCGGTTCATGACATGATCCGTTTCATTCATGAAAAATCGGTCCAGGAACTAATGGAAATCCCCGGTTCTCTCCCCCGATTTAAAGGTGCGAAAGTCTGGACTTTAGAATGTGATGTGCCCCTGAATTTAAGGATCCTTGATTTAGGTGGCGGCATTGATCCCGAACTTATAGGAAATAAAGTTCAAATTGAGAGAGTTCATTCTTTACCTCTTAGGGCACTTTGGAAGGGGGTTTCCTATCCGGATGCCTGGAGCACTCTGCCAGTAGGAGTTGATTTCAAAGGTTTAATGTCCAGCCTCACAAGGAATTGGGACGCAGCCGGTGGCGGGGTTGCAAACGCCGGGTTCAACCTGGCTGTTGTTAGCGAGCTATACATGAATCTCCACTTGAGGCTCGGATACCATTTTAATTTGATTGACGCTACCATGTATGAACAGGCTCAACGCAATCACATCTATTTTCGTTTTGTCGGTGGAGTTACGGACCTGACTCGCCGATCTCGCAGGGCCCAAGTGCTCTCACAAATATTGTCTAAATATCACTTTCATGTTGTTATAAAAGGTGACCTTGTAATCGCAAGGCTTGTGGACCTGCCTAAAGAAGAAATTGAAAGCCGCCTTCAGGTTATAGGGGCCCTGATTGGTTTTAGCAGACAACTGGATATACAGTTAAGAAATGATCAGGACGTTGATCAGTTTGTAGAACAGTTTTTTAACCGGTATGCGAATCTCGCGAAATCCCTGCCCGGAGGAGGAGAAAATGAGCAAATTAAAAATTATGGTCTTGGATGATGAGCCGATCGTTTGCAAACGATTGAAACCCGCTCTTGAAAAGCAGGGTTACGAGGTGGATACCTTCACCCTAAGCTCGGACGCGATGGAACAAATCAAGAATGTTGATTATGACATCATTATCACTGACCTAAAAATGAAAGGTGTAGACGGTATGCAGCTTCTGACCGAAGCCAAACAACGTTCGCCCAAAACCGAAGTCATTGTGATAACAGGCTTCGCCACGATGGAGACGGCGAAGGAATCCTTTCACAAAGGTGTGTTTGACTTTATTGCCAAGCCGTTCAAGCTAAGTGAAATTCAAGATGTAGTAACTCGAGCTGAAGCCAAAATTCGAGGTGAGTAGTCCGGGGTTCCCATACAATTGGGAAATCCCTAACTTAAAGCCTCTTATCCCATAAGGGAGGACCGAGACGTGATCAAGACTTTGGTGTCAATTGAAGTGGATCTGGCTTCCAGCCTTGCTATCCGCTTTGCGTGTCAACTTGGGGGATCCATTGATGTGGAAATTCATCCTCTATATGTTAAAAAGTCTCTTTCCCATGATTCGTTTCGAGGCGCAGGATGGGCTAGCCGGACCTGGCAACGTGAGATGATTGAAAAGGGAAAAGAAGAAATATGTAAAATGATAGCCCCGGAAATGGATTTTTGTCCTAAACTTTCTGATCCTAAGGTAATATATGGGGATCGCCATTCGGAAGTAAGCAGAGTCGCTCAAGAAGGTGGGTTCGATCTGTACGTAGAAGGAACCGACTTTACGTGGGGCCATGGGGAACTTTACAAGTTGGCTCACACCAAGTTTTATCAGCGGTTAACATGTCCCTTGATTCTTGTCCAGTCTCTCAGAAAAATGAAGCAGGTTCTGCTGTTATGTATGGACATAGCAGGGACTGAAATCTTAACAAGGACATTTGAAAAGATTTGGAAAGGATCGTCTGTGCCACTGGTTTTGGCTTATCCTGCGGATTATTTGACTGCGTCAGGAGAAAACGGCCTCAAAGAGAAGGTCTTGGAGTCAAAGGGCCTTTTGGAAAAGGCTGGTTGCGCTGTTGAACAGAAACAAATTGATCCGGAAGTTTTCTCCAGTCCCAAGGAAGATTTCATGAAAGACTATGGTTTGGTAGCAATAGGATTAGACAGAGCAGTCCGAAAAGACAGTGTTGAGCTGGAATGGCTCAGTTTAGTCAAAACGGCCTCTCTGATAGCATTTTACTGAGAGCTTAAGGAGAGAGAACGCCATGAGAATTCTATTTGCCGGAGATGAACATCCGTATAGCGAATATGCTCTTAAAGAAACCATTAAATTGGCAATGAACACATGGGCGGATGTAACCTTGCTGGGGGTAAGCCAGCAGGCCACAAACCCGGCTGAAGATACCCCGGTAGGGAAAGCCTTGAGAGGATATCGAGACACGTTTCTAAACAGTTGGAGCCGTGAAGATTCCCCATACATACTGGGAGAGGGAAAATATGAATGGGTCCCTGTGAAAAACGGCGTTGTTGAAGAAATGAAAGTTCTTACGGGTCGCAAAAAGGATTTCAAGGTTCGATTGAGGTCTGGGGCCCCCGCGCAAGAGATTTTATCGGAATCTCAGGACGATGGCAGTGATCTAATCGTGCTTGGTTGCGCAAAAGGCGAAAAATGCGAATGGGCGAATTCTCTTCCAGCCCCACAGCAGGTTGTGGATGACGCTGATTGCTCAGTGCTTCTTGTCAAGGAACAGCAACTGGTAACACGAATTGTGGCCTGCCTTGATCAAGGCTATATAAGTCAGGAATCGCTCGAAATGATTAATCAGATGATCACGATCTACAACGCTCGTTTGGACCTGATCGGGTTAAGTCAAAATGGTGACATGGAGAAATCCATATACACCCGGCTCATTGAAATTGGAGACTATTACAACGATAGGCAAGTCGAGATAAATACCCGTTTAATGGATATATCCGATTTTGAGCAATTGATAGCCCAGGAAATCAAACAGGATCTTCTTGCTTTGTGGTTAGGTAAGAAATCGCTCCTTAGCCGTTTCTTTTCCCGAGGTTGGGTGGGGCAATTTGTCAGTAAATGTCCGACGACCGTTCTGGTGATGAGATAGCCCAACCAGAGGACCATTCCAGTCATAGGTTTGGCAATGACACTCAAATCGGTAATGCTGAAGGAGGATTAAAATATGAAAGTCCTGGTGGCTGTAGATAAGAATCCGGAGACCTATACAGGTCTGGAATTCACATGCTATTTGCTAGAGGGCCAAAATGCGGTAGTAGACGCGATACATGTAAAACCGGACCTAGCCGACATCGTGGCTGCAGGCTACGCTCCTTTCCTTTCCAAGGGTGGACTGGAGGGAGAAATTGAAGGAGATGTAAAAGAGGTCAGAAGGCAGTTCGAAGACGCCTGCCAATCCTGTCTTTCCGCCAAGATCCCTTGCCGACTGGTTATTGAGGATGGTGATCCCGCTGAAGAAATACTTAACACCGCGGAGTCAGAAAAGTATGATATGATCGTTTTGGGGTCCCATGAACAATCATATTTAAGGGGTTTTCTGTTGGGAGCGGTGCATGCCAAGATCTTGCATAACGCTGAACAGCCGGTGCTGATTGTTCGACAGTTCCGGGAAATCCACAGGGTGCTTGTAGTATACAGAGGTTCGGAAACCGACAAGGCTGCGCTTGAATTTACAGCCCCTTTGCTGACCGGAAAAAACGCGGAGATAACACTTCTCCACGTTCAGGAGACAGGACAATACGAAAGTGACGAGTATGCGAGTCAGTCTCTTCAGCAAGGCGCTAAGATACTTAGAAAGTTCGATTTTGAACCGATCACCAAAATAACCAAAGGGGACTTCGTTGAACAGATCCTCAAGGACGTCGCGGTACACAGATACGATCTCGTAGTTCTAGGAGCATATGGGCATAAGCGACCAAAATATCTAAAACTGTTAAGTGACGAAGCCCTCAACCTGGCCCGGCTAACAACGCGACCAATCCTGGTATTCAGGGAAAAGACAAGACATTGATGTATGGGGCCTGAGAACTCAGATAAAGAAATTTCCCAAATGCCTTTAGACCCTAAGGCTAATCTATCGAAAAATTTTCTTAACACGCCGTCCTTAGTCGCGCCCGAGGTTGAACTCCTCTGGCGCGGGAAAAAACGTCACAAAAATCAAAAAATTGGCGATCTTCGCATGTTGGAGCGCGTCCACGTTATTTCCAATGAGTGTACAGGGACAATGCGAAGTTCAAAATCTGCTCAAGCCCCGTGGAGTAACAAACTAATCCGGGGAGACAACAGATTGGTAATGAATTCTCTTTTGTCTGGCCGGCTAAGCCGTGAAATTGAAGCCGCAGGCGGGATAAAGCTCATATACATCGACCCTCCATTCTTGGTCGGCTCAGATTACAAAATGACTCTTCTGGTCGGCGAAGACAGTCCTGATCAGCCCAACATTATTCAGGAGTTCGCATATAAGGACTCGTGGGAGGCGGGGCCCAGCGCATATCTGGACATGATGTACGGACGTCTTTGGCTCATAAAGGACCTTCTTGCCGACGACGGGAGTATTTGGGTTCATTGTGACTGGAAGGCCAATTTCATGTTGCGGGCCATTCTGGACGAGGTCTTTGGATCAACCGCTTTTCGAAACGAGATAATCTGGTATTACACCAATAAAATCCCGGACACACGCAAGCGTCAATATACAAATGCCACGGATACAATCTTCTATTATTGTAAATCGCCCAAAAGTATTTTTAACTGGCAATTTGAGAAGAGGGAAAAACCAATAAGAGTTTCCCGGATGAAGAAAGTGGAAGGGAAAAAGATTTATCCCAAAGGTCCCGATGGGAAATGCGAATATGTGACTCGTGAAGAACGGACAGCTGATAACGTCTGGAAATTCCCGTTATTGCACGCTCACCCGGAAATGTGGGGATATCCTACTCAAAAACCCATGCGACTTTTAGAGCGCATCATACTTACGGGAACGAACGAAGGCGACCTGGTGGCAGATTTTTTCTGTGGTTTCTGGGACTTCATTGGAGGTTGCCCAAAAACTGGGCAGAAAGTGGATAGGCTGCGATTTTGGCAAAATAGCTGTGCATGTATGTCGCAAACGTATGGTCAAGGTTTTAAATGAAGAAATAGGCGTGTCAGAGAAAGTCGTTGGGTTCGATGTGCTTGAAGCGTATGAACCAAAAGACTTGGAACTAAAAAAGGCTATTATCCCCGTTCTTTCAAATGATTTTAATAGAGGCGAATATAACTTGACCAAAAATGTCGCCTACTTCAAAGTGAATATTTCAATCAATGCGCTTACAATCGCTGTTACTCTAACAGATTTTGATCTTTCTTCCAGTGAAACCATAAAAGAGATTGTCGAATTTAAAGGAAAAACTGGCTCGTCAAAAGTTGTTCTGGACAATGGACAATTATTGAAAATCGTCAACAAAAAAAGTGGCTGTGAACAAAGGCATTTGCTAACTCCTAACTGGAGTGACTGGGTAGATTACTGGGCTGTGGATTTTGAATATGGCGCAGATCAATTGCAATCAGGAGAAAACCCAAGCATTGCGCCGGATGGATCAATTTTCAACAGTGTCTGGCATAGCTTCAGGACGCCCAGGAATCGATCTATCGAATTATCCAGCCCCGCATGGGAATATGAAAGCCCCGGGGATTACAAAGTTGCGGTCAAGGTTATTGATATATTCGGCAATGAAACATTTCAAGTGTTCCAAACTGAGATCCTTTAAATTCCAACTATTTGCTCCAGGTTCATTTTAGGAAAGGAGATGTCGACATGAAGAAAATATTTCTAACAACTAGCCTGATCATTGGTCTGTCAATGGTTCTTCTTATCGGAGTATCATGCGCTGCGGATTCCATTCTGATTGGTGTGCCGACTGCGGAAACTTCTCTTGAGGGAAGAGAATCTATTAAAGCTCTCCAAATGGCCGTTGATGAGATTAACGCCAAAGGCGGGGTCAATGTCGGCAAGGAAAAAAGACTTTTAAAAGTTTTGGTGTCCGATCTGAGAGATTCATCTGCGGGTGTGCCCGTATCCGAGGCGTTACTTGGCCTGGAAAAGATAATTACCGAAAAGAAGGTTAACGCCATTCTAGTAGGGCCGTTCAGGTCTGAATCGCTATTGGCCGGCATGGACCTAATTGCGAAATATAAGGTCCCTCTACTCGAAACCATAGCCATGTCTCCTAAATTCGAAGAGAAGGTCAAAGAGGACCCAGTAAAATACAAATATTGCTTTAGAGTCTGTCTAAACGCCCAATCTTTGGTTGGTTACCTTGCCCAGAGTCTTGGTTTCCTAAAAGAGGAATTTGGATTCAATAAAGTGTATGTGATGACTCAGGATGTGCTTTGGGCCAAGGCGACAGGTAATGGCACCGCTAAAGTGGCCACTACCAAAATGGGTTATGAATTGGTCGGTTCAGAAACGTATCCGACCGGGGCATCCGATTTTTCCGCTGGTTTGATGAAAGCCAAGATGAAGAACGCTCAGGTTATTCTGCCGGTGTTCGATATGCCTCAGAGCGGAATCCTTCTGAAACAGTGGAAATCTCAGAGAATCCCATCACTTTTGTGCGGTTTTATATCTCCGATGGCGGGTCCGGGCGCGTGGAAAATTTTTGAAGGCAAAATCGGAGGCCTTTTGAATTCCAACTTTGAATTAGGCAGCGCAATCCCGGTAAGAAAATATCCTCCAGCTACGAAATTTTACGAAGACTACCAGACAAAGTTCCGCGTGCCCATGGAAGCGGGACACGGGCCGGCACCTTCTTATGATGCCGTCTATATCCTTGCTGAGGCTATAGAAAGAGCGGGTTCTCTGGATCCTGACAAGATAGCTGATGAAATCAAGAAGACGGATCGGGTTGGAGTCATTGGTAAAATTAAATTTAATGACGGAAATCAGGTCATATATGGCTCTGATCCCAAGGAAACCGCGGCCGGCTGTGTCTATCAATGGACGGAGGACGGCAAAAGAGTAATTGTGTTTCCAAAATCCATAGCGGAAGGCAAGATCGTTCTCCCCGAATGGATCAGCCCAAGCAAGAAATGACCCTAAATCAGAGCGTAACAAAATAACTGGCCCGCTCTATGAAATTCGAACTGGAATCACCGTGATCGAAGCATAGAGCGGACTTAGAATCAATAAACCAGGAACACCCAAATGTTGGAAGTAGCAATCATTTATGGATTTATAAATAGTGTAATACTGGCGCTTACTGCCCTTGGGTTCAGTTTGACTTTCGGCATTAGCGGGGTCCCAAATTTCGCCTATGGGGCTATGTATATACTGGCTGGGTTTGTATCCTGGTTATTACTGAATAAATTGTCCATCCCCTTTTTTGCGTCTGCTCTTATAGCGGTCGTCCTGACGGCTCTATTAGGCGCGGCAATGTACCGCTTCGTTTTGCTCCGAGTTCGAGGCCTTGTAATTTCAGAGGTCATAGCCACTTTCGGGGTTGGTCTAATTATACTAGAGCTATTTCGGTATTTAGGTTTCTCAGGTTTTGAGTATACTCTGCCTGTTTTTAGTGACGGCAGCCTGCTCATCGGCCATACCTACGTAGATTACCAGCGACTCTGGATTGTAGGTGTAGGAATATTCTTGGCCATTGGTTTGTATCTGTTTACTCACCATACCAAACTCGGACTTGCCTTCAGGGGAATAGCCCAAGATGAACACACAGCGCTTTCTTTAGGAATAAACTCTGATCGCATTGCAGGATTAAGCGTCGCCTTTGGCTCGGGCCTTGCCGCTGTGGCCGCGATTCTAATCCTTCCTCGGGGATCCATTGCGGTAAATGATGGTTACGATGTCCTGATAAACGCAATGGCAGTCTGTATAATCGGTGGTCTGGGTAGCTCCGTTGGAGTTGTGTTGGCTTCATTCATCATAGGATATGCGCAGATCATGACCGACATACTCTCGGGCCCTCATTGGAAGATGATTGTCTCGCTCATAGCGATCCTGGTTATCCTTGTGGTTAAGCCTTCCGGACTGTTGGGTAAACAAAAGGAACTCGAAGAAAGAATATAAATTGGTCTGGCGTTGATTGATAGCAGGCCATTTCTAGTGTGGCGCCCATATGAAACAAAGGCGAAAGGAAAAAATAGATAGAGGCATAAAGGCGAGATCCGATGATGTGTTCTCCTTGAACTCATATAGGGAAATGCTCTATGTGGCTGTTCCGCCACTAGCTCCAGTCCTAATCCTGCTAATTTTACCGCTTGCGCTTCCATCCTACTGGCAGAAAGTCCTGATTTCGACGTGTGTTTTCGCGCTGCTTGCTATGAGTTGGGACTTTCTTGTTGGCGTGGGTATGGTATCGCTAGGCCAAGCCCTGTTTTTTGGAGTGGGGGCGTACATAGCCGGTATTTCTAATAAAATTCTAGGATTACCCATTTGGATCGACATCCCTATAGCCGCTGTTCTTGGCGGCGCTATATGCGCAGTGCTCTTAACACCGGTGCTCCGCTTGCGGGGCGTCTACTTTTCGATGGTGACACTCGTGTTGCCTCTGATGCTCGAACGAATTGTCGAAGCCAGCGGCGTTTTTGGCGGAACAGAAGGAATCTCCGGAATAATTCCATTCCCGAACTCTTATACTGAGTCATACCTCATTGTATTTGTAACGCTTTTCGCACTTTTTGCCTTTAGGCGTTTGGTTACTACGGATTACGGCCTTGTTCTCAAAGCTATTAAGGACAATGACCGTGCGGTTATGAGCGTTGGAATCAATATTTACTGGATGAAAACCCAGGCCCTTTTTATCTCGGGGTGTGTGGGTGCCTTCTGCGGTGCCTTCATCACTCATGTATACGGGTTTGTGGGCATGCCGTCATTTGCGATGGATTATTCAATATTACCACTTTCTGCGGCTGTCGTGGGCGGCATGGGGACTTTTGCCGGCTCGTTTCTCGGTGCCTTCATTCTTGTTCCTTTGTCAGAGGTCCTACGAGGCATAGGTGGTTTACGCATCGTTCTTTACTCGTTCTTCCTCGTGTTTTTCATAGTGGCCCTGCCGGAAGGTATTTTTCACTATATTCAGAGAAAATATCAGCAATTTGAAAGATGGGTGGAAGTTGACAAATGACGGATCAAAACAATAAGCCAAATCTAATCTTACAGGCGCAGGACTTGAGCAAGAGCTTTGGTGGAGTCAAAGCGGTCGTAAGTGTGAGTTTTGATCTTCATGAAGGGGAACTGCTCGGCGTGATTGGCCCGAACGGATCAGGAAAGACAACCCTGGTTAACCTGATAACAGGGTTTCTAAAGCCGGATCACGGCAAAATTGAATATAAAGGCCAAAACATTACTGGTTGGGCCCCATATCGTATCGCAAGAATCGGTATCGCAAGAACGTTCCAAATGATCCGGCCATTTGCTGAATTACCTTCTTTTAAGAACCTTATTATTCCTCTTTATTCACCAAGAGTTAAAGCTCTTTCTGGTGGGAAATACGGTGATCTGGACGCTGTAGCCAAGGATTATCTCGAGGAAGTGGGGTTCGAGAGGGAATCTTCGGTGACTTACAAGCCGGCGGGTAGTCTGCCACATGGGTACCTGAAGCGATTGGAACTTGCGAAATGCCTTGCGTTGCGCGCGGACCTGATAATTTTGGACGAGTTATTTTCCGGTCTGAGCATCGCTGAACTGGCAAGTATTGTTCCAATAATCGAAAAAGTTGTTTCAGAGGGAAAAACAGTGATCATGATCGAGCATCGGTTACGAGAACTATTCAGGATTGCAGACCGTGTTGTTGTCCTCAATTATGGTAGTGTGATAGCTGATGGCATACCTTCTGAGGTAATGGAATGGCCTGAAGTCAGAAAGGCTTATCTGGGATCAGAATAGATGCTCGAAATTTCTAATCTTATGGTTTTTTACGAAAACGCCGTGGCGTTGAACGATTTCAGCATGTCACTCCAGGCGGGTGCAATTGTCGCTGTTATCGGTTCCAATAGCGCAGGCAAAACGACACTTATGAACACTCTTTCGGGGTTGATCATCGACACGAAAATAAAGGAAAAGCGTAAAGGCGGCGAAAGGATAACCATTTACGGGAAGATTTTCTTTAATGGCGAAGACATAACCGACCTCTATCCGAGCGAACGGGTGAAAAGAGGAATGGTCCTCTGCCGTGAACGCCACCCCATATTTCCTGAATCCGACTTAATGGAAAATCTTCGTATAGCCGGTTATTTGCGAAAGAAATCCGACATCAGGAAAATGATTGATTGTGTGTTTGATCTTTTCCCGACCCTGGTGAGGCTCAAGAATCGCAAGGCTGGTTTTTTGAGTGGTGGTGAACAGCAAATGCTCACAATAGGTATGGCGCTCGTAGTGAAACCTACTCTGTTGCTTTTAGATGAACCGCTTCTTGGTTTGAGTCCTATGATGCAGACAACTTTGGTAGACACGATAAAAAGAATCAGGGATGAAACTGGCCTGACCATAGTCATCACAGAGCAATTCGCCAGACCTATACTGCCTATGATCGATTACGGGTACATAATTGAAAATGGAATGTTGACTCTTGACGGTACGGGCCTCGAACTGATGGAAAATCCTGAAGTTAAAGGGGCTTACTTCGGTGTCAAAAATACAGCCATGTACTTTTGAAAGTGTTTAAAACATGTCTGCCTTAAAATATCAGACCATATTTGAGGCTTTTTCTACAATGGCCGAAAAGTATCCCCAGAAAATAGCGGTATATTTTCTGGGGTCTTCTTATTCTTATAGGGATATTCTGGAGCTCTCTGAACAATTCGCGTCGGGTTTGTATGAAATGGGAATACGAAAAAGAGACCGCATCCTGATGTACCTTCCCAACTCAGTTCAGTTCATCATTTCATGGCTGGGTATCCAGAGGCTTGGAGCCGTACCTGTTCCGATCAGTCCCATATACACTGCGTTTGACCTAAAATACATGGCCAATGATACAGGGGCCAAAATTGTCATCTGTTCTGATCGTAACTACGGTTACGTAAAGCAGGCCATGCCCGAGACTCGACTGGAGCACGTCATATTTACCGGTTTAATAGAGCTGTTACCCTGGTGGAAAAAGACCTTTGACTTCTTTGCGGATAAAGCGCCCAAAGGCAAGGTGGAAAAAAGCCCCCGCATAAGTTCCATGAAGGACGTGATCAAACGAGGTGTACATCCTGCGCCCAAGCCTGATATACGTGATCGGGATATTGCGCAAATCATGTATACTGGAGGAACTACAAAACATCCCAAAGGTGTTCCAATGAGCCATGGTTTGTTTCTGGTTTCCTCGGAAGAACAGCTTGATGTTAGGAACCCGCTGTTCCCAAAACACGAGGATGTGATACTCGCAGGTTCACCATTGTTTCACATTGCGGGGCAGACGTGTTCGCTAGCCACAATAGTTGTTGGTGGGGGCACGATGATTGTGTTTCCCAAGGTAAACCTGGACGCTTTTTTTGACGCAATCGAGAAACTAAGAGCCAAAAGCCTTGTTGGCGTACCGGCTTTTTATCGAATGATCCTGGAACATGACCGTGTAGATCAATATGATCTTTCATCGTTAAGTTACTGTTTTTCGGCCGCGGATGTTTTGCCTCAGGATGTTGCAAAACGATGGACCGACAAATTCCATTTGCCTATTTATCAGGGTTATGGGGCAACAGAAACCTGTGGTGGTGTAATAATGTGTCCTACGGATCGGGAAAGCCCTCTCATGTCAATGGGGCTTAAAGTCCCCAGTAAAGAGATTCGTGTTACGGACCCGGATGGCGTAGACGCAATCCCTACGGGGGACCCGGGTGAATTGTTGGTACATTCCGAACTGATGGTATGGGCTTATCTGAACAAACCGGAGGAGACTGAAAAGTCATTTGTAATCATTGATGACAAATTGTGGTACAGAACAGGCGATATAGTTAGGCAGGACGAAAACGGTTTTGTTTACTTCGTGGACCGGACGGTGGACGCCATAAAGCACAAAGGCTACCGTGTGTCCGCCTCCGAAGTTGAGGCGGTCCTTCAGGAACATCCCGCAGTTATCGAATCATGCGTTGTAGGTATCCCTGACAAAAAAGTGGGCGAACGAGTGAAGGCTTTTGTTGTGCTAAAAAAAGATGTCAAAGGCGTAACCGGTTATGAACTGACCAAGTTCTGCCGTGATCGACTCCCGGCTTACAAGATCCCCCAGTACATAGAATTTCGTGACATGCTCCCAAAATCCAAGGTAGGAAAATTACTTCGAAAAGAAATCAGGAGTGAAGAGCGTAAACGCCTCGAAACATAGCCCTGCGTTAAAACCAGCACAAATAAATTTGTAGACGAGGATAGATATGAAGAAACGACTTCGAAAGAAAACCCATCATGGCGAATTCACCGAGTGGGGACGGCAACTCGTCATTACGCGAAATCGGAAAGACGGATTCGATGAATTTGTTGACACCTTCATTGAGGAAGCCATTGAGGCTAACGGATGCTACTGTGGTGGTGGAGGGGAGGAAGACAAGCTTAATGTAATAGTTGAGCTTGGCTGTCGCTCTGATGATCCTGATGCTCGAGTAAAGGCGATCACAGCCTGGCTCGATGCTCGGTCTGATGTTCAGAGTTGGAAGATAGGTGAGGAGTTTGATCTCTGGTATGAAGATTTCGAGGATATTGATGAGAAGGTCAAATAACCTGCTATGACCATATAAACTTGACTGAGATTTCACCAGAATTTTGAAAGGATAGATGAGTAATGACCATTCACATGAAAATTTTTTCCGATTACGTGTGACCGTACTGCTATATCGGCAAAGGTCTTGTCGAAGAATTGAAAAAGGAGTTTCCAATCGAAGAAACGTGGGTCCCGTTTCAGTTACGGCCATGGACGCCACCGGAAGGAATTCCCTTTACGGCGCTGTTTCTAGGAGTGGATATCAAGGAGCGTTACGCAAGTCTCAACAAAACGGGAGCGTCTTTCGGGTATCGATTCGGTGATCGGACCTTTCTCTCCAACTCCAAACCTGCTCTCGAGGCTAGTGAACACGCCCGGGACAATGGGAAATACGATTCATTCCATGAGCAACTCTTCCGGGCATATTTCACCGATCTACTCGACATCGGCGATACAAAGATCCTGCTCAAGCTTGCTTGCGAGGTGGGCCTTGATCCTCAGGAATTGAAGCGTTCTCTGGATGAGGGACTGTACCGGAACAGAATAGAAGAAGGCATGAAGGAAGCTGCGCGATACGGGGTCACGGCAGTCCCAACCTTTATCATCGACGAGGCCCACAAAATCGTGGGAGCGCAACCGCTAGGGTCATTTAGAGAGCAATTGAGGCGTATTCAAGGGACTGAGAAATGAATTCCTGAAGGGGGCATATGGACATGGCGAACAGGCAATTCAGAGCAAGTGAGTTTCTGGAACAACGACGGAAACTTGTAGCTAAAGTCATTCAAGCAGGTTATCGAGTACTTGCGTCTAAACAGGTCTGAGGATTATGGTAGTTTCCGGGACATGGTAATTGAATACTCAAAGGCCAAATCGCAAAGCATAGAAAAGGAAAGCAACTGGCTGCCGGCACCGAACGGCGTGTTCTCGATCTGCATCCGTGTGTACTAAGCGCATAACAACATTGTCAGCGGCGCTTGGCAACCGCCGGACATGGTGAACGTCAAGTGAACGAGCCGATCAAACGCAGAAAGATCATGACCATCAATACTAACCACAAATTAAACCTCCTCGGAGTCGCTCTCGTTGGCATGATGGCAATGAGCGCCCTCACGACACAGACCCTCACTCAGGAGGTCCACTTTAATAAACTGGCCAACCTCCCGTTCGCTGAAGGCCGGTCCACAAAGGAAACAGCGCAGACACTCCTCGACGAACTGCTCTTTCAAAGAGCGATTCAAACCTACCTCTGGGCGATGCCGTTGATCAACACGCTCGGCATGCAGGTAGGGTCAGAAAAGGCATTCGGCGCTGGTTACAACGTCTTGCCGATCTGGAAGCAGCGACTCAACGCCAAGACTCTTATAACTACCCCTAACTCGGACCTCCTTTATGCTATGAGCTACGTCGATCTAAGCAAAGATGGTCCGCTAGTGATGGAGGCGCCGCCAATGCTGCAAGGAATCCTGATGGATTTCTGCCAGCGTCCCATCCCGGTGGATGGGGGCAAGTTCTTCGGTGATGTCGGTCTGGCTGGACCGGATGGCGGCAAGGGCGGAAAGTTCCTCCTGGCGCCACCCGGCTACAAGGGACCGGTTCCAGAAGGTTATTACGTATACCGTTCAGGAACAAACAACGTCTTCATCTTCCTGCGAGGGTTCTATGACGATCCGAAGAATCTTACACCGGCTGTCGCACACCTTGAGCAGACGAAGATCTATCCATTAATCGGCGCGGCTGAGGCCAAGCCGATGGAATTCCCAGACGCATCCGGTGTCCCCGTCAACATGCTGCCCATCAATGATGGCACTGCGTTCGACCAGCTCAAGCTACTCCTGGAAAGGGAAGGTGGCAATCTCGCTGGCCCCGACTGGCTCGGTATGCTGGCGGCGATTGGCATGATCAAGGGCCAGCTGTTTAAACCTGATGCTCACAACCGAGAGATCCTCGATCGAGCTGCGAAGACCGCCTACAAAATGAGTCGCGTCATCGGCTTCGAAGAAATCGTCGGTGGCCGCTCCTATCTTGTCTATCCAGACCGCCACTGGACCAATCCCGTTGCCAACGCGACATCGTCTAAGCCTGTAAGTCCATTGGGGTTGTCCGGGATAAATACAACAGGGGGATATCTGGAACTCGACGCCCGGATCAACTTTTTCACAAACTACTTCTCGATCAGTCCAGGAATGCTGTCGAAAACGCCGGGCAAGGGCGCAAATTACATGATCGCTTTCGCCGATAGCGAGGGCAAACCCTTGTTAGGCGCCAGCAACTATTGCCTGAACCTGCCGCCCAACATCCCGGCCGCCAACTTCTGGTCTATGACGCTCTATGAGGCGGAGAACTCCTCGGGTCTCGCCAACGGCCAGCCTTTTCCGTCGCTGGGTCTGCGCGACAAGCCCGCTCTGAATGCCGACGGAACTACGGACATCTACCTGGGCCCCCAGGTGCCCGCTGGTAAAGAAGGCAACTGGCTTGCCACCGTGCCCGGTAAGGGATATTTCGCTATTCTCAGGCTCTACGGCCCGACCGAACCGGCCATCGACAAGAGCTGGAAGCCAGGCGACATCGAAAAGATCAAGTGACTTCTGGCCGTCGCTGAACACTATAACCCTGCCAGCGCTACGCAGGATGATGATTCACATCTTCCTGTTTAGGAGTTGACGGTGCCTAATGAAAGCGGATTAGCCTTATGCAATTCCGCTAAATGGCCTCCATGGGTATTCAATTGTAAAGACTTCATCTGCGCCACGGCGTCAAGTATTAGCCAACGTGCCCCCGTCAACGTAAATACTCTGGCCGGTGATAAATTTTGCGGCATCCGAACATAAGAATAGTACCGAGCCAACTATATCATCAGTTTCGGCGAGCCTTCCCTGAGGTATTCTTGCGACAAGCTGTCGTTCGATTTCAGGGTTTGCCCAAATCGGCTCGCTGAAATGCGTGCGGGTCATTCCAGGCCCAACGGCATTCACGAGAATATTGAGAGAGGCCCACTCACAAGCCATACACATGGTCAGCATTTTAAGCGCCGCCTTGCTCGCATGATAAGCGCCCATCATCACGCCCCCTCGCTCAGCGCCTACTGTGGTAATGTTTACGATACGGCCGCCTCCTTGTTTCATCATGACCTTGGCGCATTCCCTGCCCAATAGAAAAACAGCCTTTACATTGGTATCAAAAATCTTGTCAAAGCCATCCTCCCTGAGATCTAAAAGCGGCCTGAAGAAACTACGTGCCGCGTTATTGATCAATATGTCTATCTTGCCGAACGCTGTAACAGCAGTCTCCACTAATTCGTGGATATCTTCATTTCGCGTCAGGTCGGTCACCTTGGCAATGGCTTGTCCCCCTCGAGAGGTAATATCGTCAGCAACTTTTTGAATTTCAGACTCGGTCCTGGCGGCAATGATAATCTTGCATCCAGCCTCCGCCAAACCAAACGCTATTGCGCGTCCGATTCCCTTCCCGCCTCCGGTCACAATAGCCACTTTGTCAGATAAGTTTGGGAGATAATCCATAGGTTTGTCCCTTCATGAAGACCGTTTGCTCTTTGAATTTCTAGTCCTGGAGGTAAGTTTTTGCGATCATTGAATGTTCATCTCAATATTGACACGAGAATCGCCGGCAATCCGCTCTCACCAAGTCTGCTATCCGCCGAGAATCATCGGAATAGAGCTGAATTGAATCAAAATCAGGCCTGACTAAAAGCTTCTGCATCAAGAGTCCATCATCATCGAACCACTGGGGAAGCAACCCACCCAGGAAAAAACCTTTTCCCTGAAGGACTTTCACCACATCCCCAATCCAGGGTGAGGTTAGCTTAAGCCATAACTGAATGACAATAGAGCCCTTTTTCACAGCTTCGGATTCCATGTCTGATATATGTTCAGCAAAGTCTGAACCAGTTTCATCAAAAGCTATACGGGCTACCTTTGCAAAATCGAAGAACTCCATGTTAGATCGGGAAACAGTGTGCCTGGGAAGTAGAGAGGTTGATTCAGAAAAATCGCGACCCAACGAGAAATTTTCATACATAAGGCTCAGAGCAACATTGTACGGTTTTGGTAAAAAAATTTTCTGGGGGATGTTTCGATATATACGAAAGAATAACAAAGTACTTACCCTATGAGAGGTCACGCCCTCGCCGGAATACGCCTCACCGGGCATCAAACCGATTTCCAGCGCTGTGGTGTTAAAATGATATTTGAGCCCCGCTTTTTGCATTCGTACATGGTTGGTTACCGGTTCACCAAAGACGGTGTGCATGCGCAATTTCGAAACTATATTGTCGATCATGAATTGCTCAATGGCTCCCGACACCCCCTTACTGCGCCATTCCTTCAGGACCAGGCCGACTCCCCATTCGTACACTTCCCGACTTGGCGCTGAACGAAAAAGGTTGTGAATGCCTATGATTTCCTTATCTGAGGACTTCGCAACAATGCTATAATAATCGCCTTCCTGATTTGCTTTGACGAGTTGAACCGGGTCATAGAACATTTTGATGGGATAATCCTCGCCATGTACAGACCGGAACAGAAGTGCGACACCCTCAGCATCCTCCGGGCAAAAAAGACCTACCTCAAAAGTTCCTTTGACTATGTTGGATGGATCCTGAATAAGGATTTTCATTTATATCTTTCAAGGGTGATTTACTTAAGGTTAACCATTAGAACACCTTGGGTTGGCGGTCAATACAATAAATTGCCCGGATCAATTCATGTTGTATAACGAGCGGAAAACTGTGGAGCAATTCCGGAAAACCGGTAAATTCCCTTTAAACCTTACCGATGATGCTGTCTTCTAACTTCTCCAAACATTTTCTTCAATTGAATCAATTTCCGACTAAAAACATCTAATGTCCAAATAGATCTGAAGTTTATGAACCACTCAAATTCAAGGAGGCGATCATGAAAACAGCTCTAGTATTACTTGGAATGGTCCTATGGCCCGTTATGGCGTTCGCACAACTTCAGACCAGTGTGGTGGAATACACAGATAGAGGAACAATTCTCGAAGGCTACGTGGTGGAAAAAACGGACCTACATGGAAAACGGCCGGGTGTCCTCGTCGTTCCTGAATGGATGGGAGTGAGCGATTCCTACAAAAGAATCGCGGACAAACTCGCGGACATGGGTTACGTTGCTTTTGTTGTGGACATTTACGGTAAGGGGGTTCGTCCAGCGAATAATCAAGAGGCTGCTGTGGAAGCGACGAAATATAAGACAGACAGGAAGTTGCTGAGGGAAAGGGCCGTTGCGGCGCTGACAGAACTTAAGAAAAATCCAAAGGTTGATCCGAACCGTATTGCAGCCATTGGCTATTGTTTCGGTGGTACTACAGTTCTGGAGCTTGCCCGAAGCGGGGTCCCTGTTCTAGGCGTGGTCAGCTTTCACGGAGGGCTGGACAGTCCTTCTCC
The DNA here is from genome assembly GCA_963798475.1 of uncultured delta proteobacterium. GTDB lineage: Bacteria > Desulfobacterota > Desulfomonilia > Desulfomonilales > Desulfomonilaceae > CAJBEZ01. The sequence goes on along the minus strand of CAWCTI010000023.1, from coordinate 323,648 downwards.
CGAGGACGGGAAAAAGATAAGAGCAAAGGTATTAGTCTTACATGGAGCAGATGATCCGGTTTCTAAACCCAAGGACATCGCAGAATTCCAGGAGGAGCTAAGGAAAGGCAATGTGGACTGGCAAATGATATACTACGGCGACGCCGTTCACTCATTCACACAACAGAAGGCGGGAACGGACAAATCCACAGGAAACGCATATAATGAAAAAGCGGACAGACGCTCCTGGGAAGCCATGAAACAGTTCTTCAGGGAGATTTTTAGTTAGAAGCGCCAAAATAATATGATGAGGTTTTGGGAATCGAGAACGTTTTCTTGAGTTGTTTATCGATGGTAAGTAGAGATTGATCTAGCAATGCCGTTTAACGAGTTTGCCCGCAGCCGTGTACTGCAAGTCAAAATCGGTTATAACATTTGTGATAGATCATTTCGATTGTCCTTTGCATGGCTCCCGGTGTAGCAAGTCAGTTTCTTGGCTGCGTTTTGATTCGTGGCTCCAGCATTGATGCAAATCGTTGACGGCTCATTCTAAGATAGTTTCGATCCCTCGAGAATACTTCAAATGTAACTGTATCATCATAACCGACATTTTTGAGGGAGTCCGCAACTTGTGAAAAATCCACAGTTCCCGTTCCTATAGGCAAGTGGTTATCCTCTTTACCGAAATTGTCGCTAACGTGAAGATGGCCCAATCGGTCTGGGAACCGTGAAATCAATTCGAATATTCTTTTTCGACTACCATTTTTGATGTTCGCATGCCCTGTGTCCAATGTTAACTTCAAGCTGGGAAAACGCTGGAAAATTTCCTCGAAATCGTCCGGTTCTACTAACATATGAGTCTTGGCGAACATATTTTCGATACACAGCATCAATCCAAGATCTTCAGCTTTTCTGACAATTGCGGAAAGGCTTTCCAAACCGTAATCTTTAGCTTGGTCGTAAACAAACATCCCGAGCCCTGTAACATAGGGAGGGTGTAAAACAACTTTCAAGGGACTAAACTCAGCGGCAACCTGGAGGGAGTTCAAAACCTCCTTGAGTGACGCAAGCCGAATGCTTTCAGTGAGATCAGCGATACTTACGAAGGTTGGCAGATGACAAATTACTTCCATTCGACTCTCTTGCAGGGCATTCAAGAGTTCTTTCCGCTGTTGTTTCAGTAAGGAGTGGTGTGATTGAGGCGGATCCATAGCCAATTCAATATAATCAAAACCCAAGGCCGCAATGTCTTTCAATTCTTGAAGCACTGGCCTCACCGGAAAATTCATAGCCCCATATCGCATGCAGACCTCTTCACTATTCGACCTCATAATTAGTCATAATCCAATGGCTTGGTATGTCCGCTGCTAATTTCTTGCCGCACACGTATGGCTGTAGTGACCAACTTATCAGGAGATTTTTCGAATGCTTCGTCCCAGAGTTTTTCGTCACAAATGTCCTCGAGATATTCTCTCAAATGTTCAACAACATTGTTTTGAGTCGCATCAGGCAAGCTCTGCATCATTTTGACAACGGTGGAAATGGCTGATGATGGCATTAACTGCTTCTAAATCGCCGGGCCGGTTGCAACTCTTAAGGTATTGCGCAACCGCTAATCGTTTTTCTGGCGACTTGTTTTGTCCCAGGTCACTTTTGGCAGAGATAAAGGTTGGCTCTATTTCGACAACTTTACAAGCCTTGTAACCCGGCATATTCTCGTTTACCAACTCATGATCGGCACCTTTCTCCTGCTTGGTTACCAGTGCATTGAGGGCAGCGACCTTCAAGGGACCGTCAGGGACAACATTTGCATTTCCCCGAATAATAACCGAATGATAATATTGGTGCAGATGGCAGATCCGTCTTTCCGGATCAAAACCCGAGTCCAGGTATGCCAGCGGAATATCCACCTCGAAGCAAACCTTGGGATCTCGAGCCAGGTTATCCAGCTTCTCACCCTTTAACGCGGAATGAAAATAGATATTCCCGTTGTGATATACAAAATTCACCGGAGTAATATAGGGATAACCGTCCGCTCCATTAGTGGCCATTCTACCGATTGTGGTGGAGTTGAGAATCCGTTCAATATCTTGAGGGTCGGATATTTCGCAGTGCTTGCGCCGCATTTGTCATGTTCCCTTTGTTGGATTTCCGCACGAGCGACTCGCTCACTGCGGCAATCGTCACACAGACGATAATTTGGCTCGCAACCTTGGTCACCTTTCCAGCGCCGAGGTCACCATCTTACCATACTAAGCCAGAGTATAACGATAGCTCGGTAATATAAGGAATCTCAGATTAACAGTTAATCCCCCATTCTGCAAACCGGTGAAGGCGCACCTCCACAAATTGCGCTTGACCGCGCAGAGTAAACTTAATATACTATTATCGTTTCCTGGGTATTATAACGCGCGGGTGGATAGCTCAGGCCCAGGCCAGCGAGGTCGTCCATGAAGAGTGAGCGAGTGCAGCAGGTAACTCCTGTCGAGAATTCCGGCCTACAACGGATTGTCGCCACTGCCCGACGTCATTTCTTTGCCTACGGTTTTCGCGCTGTAACTATGGATGATATTGCGCGAGAAATCGGGATGAGCAAAAAGACACTCTATGCGCATTTTCCCGGTAAATCGGCGCTTGTGGAGGCTGTGCTCCTCGACAAGATCCGCGACATCGAAACCGATTTGAAACAAATCAGCTCCGGTTCCTCGTCCGATTTTCTCACGACGCTCCATCAACTGCTCGTACGTGTCCAAATGCACCTGGAAGAAATCCAGCCACCGTTTCTGCGTGACCTTCGGCGGGAGGCCCCGGAAATGTTCACTCTTGTGGAGACCAGACGCCGGGAGATGATTCATCAGTATTTCGGCAGGCTGGTTGGAGAAGGTCAGGCTGCAGGAATTATTAGAGAAGATGTTCCAACCGAACTGATTGTCGAGATCCTGCTTGGCGCCACACAGGCAATTATGAATCCGGAAAAGCTTACGGAGCTGGGCCTTACCCCAAAAAATGGCTTTTCCGCCATCATTACGGTGATTTTCCGCGGTGTGGTCACAAAGATGGGGAGAGCGATACTATGATGGGATGCAACAAGACACCACTAAGAATCCTTATCTGCACTGGCTACGCACTAGTGGCATTGGTCGTCCTGGCCAGTTGTAGCTCTCATTCGTCAAATCGCGTGCAGGGCTATGTTGAGGGAGAGTTCGTTTATGTGGCGTCGCCGTTCTCTGGTCAGTTGGAATCGCTCTTCGTCCAGCGGGGCCAGTGGGTGAAGGCCGGTGATCCTCTTTTCAACCTGGACAGTCAACCCCAAAAAGACTCCCGAGACCAGGCCGCGGACGAACTCGCTCAGGCGCGGTCAAATTTGGAGGATGCGAAAAAGCCGAAACGTCCTACGGAAATTGAATCTATTAAGGCTCAGCTTGAGCAAGCCCAAGCCGCACTGGTCTTGTCACAGAAAGAATTCGAACGGCAGGATAATCTGGAAAAGACCGGGGCCTCGGCCACTCAAGACCTTGACCGTGCCCGATCTACCCGAGATCAGAACCTTAAACGAGTGGCACAGCTCGAGGCGGACCTGGAAACAGCTCGGCTTGGCTCCCGCATTGACCAGATTGCCGCTGCAGAGGCGGTTGTCCAGGCCAAGGAAGCCGCGCTGGCCAAGGCGGAGTGGGATCTCTCCCAAAAGCGTCAGAATGCCCCGCAGGCAGGTGTGATATTTGACACGCTTTATCGTGAAGGCGAATGGGTCGGAGCGGGCCGGCCGGCTGTTGTACTGCTACCGCCTCCGAACATTAAGGTGCGAGCCTTTGTGTCGGAGACCGAAATTGCCAGAATACATTATAGCGATCAGGTTCAAGTCTTCCTGGATGGCCTGCGCGAACCGCTGATCGGGAAGGTGAGCTTCATTTCCCCACAAGTGGAATATACTCCACCTGTGATTTACAGCCAGGAGAGTCGTTCCAAGCTGGTCATCATGATTGAGATCCGCTTCGACTACAAAACAGCGTCGACTTTGCATCCGGGCCAACCAGTAGATGTGCTGTTGGGTTCGTGACCTATGAATGACGAACTCGCAATAGACGTGCATGGAATGACCAAGAGGTTTGGTCAATTGATGGCTGTGAACCATATTGATCTTCAGGTTCGTAAGGGAGAAATCTGCGGCTTTCTCGGCCCAAACGGCAGCGGCAAAACAACTTTTATCCGCATGCTCTGCGGATTGCTCCGTGCGGACGAGGGCAGCGGCTACTGCCTTGGTCACAACGTGATCACCGAAAGCGAGGCCATAAAGCTCCAGGTTGGCTATATGACCCAGAGGTTCAGTTTCTACGAGGACCTGACCATTTACGAAAATCTCGATTTTGTCGCGCGTATGTATTCTGCGAAAAACAGGCCTGAAATTGTGAGCGCCAGCGTCGAACGACTCGGACTCAAGGAGCGTCAGCGCCAACTTGCAGGGGAACTTTCCGGTGGCTGGAAACAGCGGCTTGCCTTGGCCGCATGCCTAATTCACAATCCGAAGCTGCTTTTGCTTGATGAGCCCACCGCGGGGGTAGATCCACAAGCTCGCCGCGACTTTTGGGAGGAGATTCATCGGCTCGCCGGCCAAGGCCTGACATTCCTGATCGCAACGCACTACATGGATGAGGCTGAGCGTTGCCATCGCCTCGCTTTCATCCTCAACGGCAATTTGCTGACGCAGGGAACGGTCTCGGAAGTCGCTAAGCAGACTCGACTGACCACCTGGTCTGTGAGTGGCCCAAAATTGGTCGACCTTGCCGAGGAACTCCGACGACTTCCCGATGTGGAGCAAGCCGCTGCTTTCGGCAGCGCTTTACACGTGAGCGGAGTCGATGCGGCCAAGCTCGAAAAAGCCATCGACCCCTTTCGAACCGACGAATATAAATGGCTCCGGGCCGAATCCGGGCTTGAGGATATTTTCATTCACTTGATGGCCAAAGCGAAAGACAGGTCTTCATCATGAGAAGGTCGCATAAATTATCACTGGCGCGGTTTTGGGCAATGGTGGTCAAGGAATTCATCCAGATGCGTCGCGATCGGTTGACCTTCGGGATGATGGTCGGGATCCCGCTGCTCCAGCTAATCCTTTTCGGTTACGCCATCAATTCGGATCCAAAGCAATTACCTTCCGCAGTGCTTCTGGCCGATAACGGCCCTCAGGGACGCACTCTTTTGTATGCGATACAAAATAGTGGTTATTTCCATTTCGTGAGGCAGGTCAAAACAGAAACTGAAGGACGTGACGCTCTTGCCCGGGGCGAAGTCCAATTCGTTATAAACATTCCAGAGAATTTCAGTCGAGACCTACTCCGGGGCGAAAGGCCCGCGATTCTCGTGGAGGCGGACGCAACCGATCCCGGTACCACCAGCAATGCCATCAGTTCTCTGAGCGCCTTGCTGACGACCGCACTGCAAAACGACCTGAAAGGAGCTCTCGATTTTCTCTCCGGAACGAGCGGTCCAATCGATTTGCGTGTACACGCTCTTTATAACCCCGAAGTTATCACCCAATACAACATAGTGCCCGGTTTGCTAGGCGTTGTGCTCACAATGACTATGGTGATGATCACAGCCCTGGCGATCACGCGTGAACGCGAGAGCGGCACCATGGAAAACCTTCTTTCAATGCCCACGCGGCCTGTCGAAGTGCTGGTCGGCAAGATTATACCCTATATTCTCGTAGGTTACATCCAGGTGACGTTGATCCTTGTTGCTGGACATTTTCTCTTCGGAGTGCCTATGATTGGCAGTCTGACGCTATTGTTGACCGTCACGTTTCTGTTCATTGTAGCAAACCTGGCGATAGGGGTTACCTTTTCCACCATCGCCGAGAATCAGCGCCAGGCCATACAGATGGCGTTCTTTTTCTTTTTGCCCAACATTCTGCTGTCCGGATTCGCTTTTTCTTTTCGAGGCATGCCTGATTGGGCGCAGATGATCGGCGAGATTTTGCCACTCACTCATTTTCTGAGAATCGTAAGGGGCATCCTGCTTAAAGGAAACGGCCTGTCAGATGTCGTGGTGGACCTTTGGCAAATAGCGCTCTTTGCGGTCATCGCACTGGCGTTTGGGGCAAAGCGCTACCGCCAGACGCTTGATTAGAGAGCTTGTGAAAAGAAATACACGGTTTCTGTAGGAGAATTTCTGGATTTCTTGTTTCCCACCATCCAGTTAGGAATCAGAAAAGCACCGTTCTGCATCTAAATTATTGAGAGAAATAAATAAATAAGGAGGCAGACAATGGATTGGCAAGTGCTTATAAGTTTGGCAGTTGTGATGTTTGCGGTAGCCGGTTTCTTTTTCCTGGCGCAGACGCTATGGTCGATATGGCAGACGAAGGGTTGGATGGTCGGTTCGGCTAGAAACAGTAATGATAGCAGACCGTTAGGTGGTGGCCCGCGTAAGGATTGGGAAGACAACGCATGCTATCGGGATTGCATGGACCGTCCGTTTTCAGACAGCGGGAATCAGTATGTCCATTGTGCGGCCGAATGCGGACTTCGATAAGAAACATAATTCGTCTTGGACGGATGTTCGACCACGGCGGGCTTATTATAGACACTCCGTTATATATTTAATGCCAAGACAAGAGAAAACGATTGTTTACATCTTGATGGATAGAAACTCAGATGCATTACGCTCAAGGAGGCCTTTGAGAAAATCCTCAGGCAGTTGAAGCGTTTCCAAGTGCCGAATTTCGGCATCCCAAGCGTAGGGGATATTCGGAAAATCCGTTCCGAACATGATGCGATCCGCTCTGAGGTCTAATAATTTTGGGGACCCGAAATTTGGCACATAGTCTACGAGCGCCATTGCCGTATCAACCCACAGGTTGTCGTAACATTCCAATAATCGCCGATACTGATCGAATTCGTCTGCACCAAGGTGGGGTACACAAATTTTTAGGCGGGGGTAATCATTCAGAATGCGCTCTAACTTATCAGCTTTGCACGTTTCGTAAGGATCTCGTTTGTAAGAAAAGTTTGGGTTCTTGGGTTCCCGTCCCACATGCATGATCAAAGGTTTGTCATAATCAGCGCACGATTCGTATATTTCATGCATTAAAGCGTCGTCCACAGCGAAATATTGTACATGGGCATGTAGCTTTACTCCGGCGAGTCCCGATTCAAACGCTTCCTTCAAAATTGTTACGGCGTCTTTCTCCCCTGGGAAGACAGTGGCCGTACCGATTAACTGCGGATAGGCCCGGCATAGGTTAGCCATATAAGCGTTTAGTTCGCGGGCCATCCCCGGTTTATGAGCGTAATGCAACCCCAGGATACGACCTATTCCTCTAGACGTAAGAAATTCAATTATTTGAGGCGAGGCTAATTTATAACGGATAGACCATGCGAACTGATCAAACCACCGCCAAATGGCTTTAAACACTCCATCGGGGAAGAGATGCACATGCGCGTCTATGACGGTTGAAAAACTATCCGGCAGTTTCTTATCTTCATAATCATCTAACAGAAGCCAATTATTCATGTATATCCTTATGCCATAATGTACGGCTTGCGGCCATGACAGAACAATAATTTCAATCGCTCATGACAAAATCATAATCATTGATGGCAAGACCGTTGTTACTGGTTCTTTCAATTTTACCAACTCGGCTGAATATAAAAACGCCGAAAATCTGCTCATTATAAAATCCGAGGAACTTGCAAAAATATATACAAGTAACTGGAACAAACACTTGGAACACTCAATCCAGTTCGGACCACGCTACTAGAGCATTTGAAACATGACTGGAAATATGCAGATACTGGGAACTATTTCGGCTTTTGAGGATAATGAAGGAAATTACCTAAAGGTAGAATTTCGTCAAATAGTGTTTCTTAATGATTGGCCCATCTCGTTATGGTTGAATTTTCTATCAATTCTTTAAACCACTTGGAGATGGGCGGGTTCATCAATTATGGAATATTATCAATTAATAGGCTTACTAATGAATTCCCCTGCCGCAGAAAGGCGTATCCGCGAATTCAGGGGCATTGCATATCACTGAACGAACTGAATCACGATGAGCCGCTACCCATCTTCCGAAATCATCTTCGTCAGGCCATACTTCAATACTTGGACGAACGTTTTGCTCCTCGATTCTTTGCCCTAGCCCATCATTTATATTTCCTAAAAATTCACTTGTTGCGCTCATTGTTTATATCCTCCGTTTCCGGAAATTATTATTTCACTCTGTTTAGGTAGATGCCTGAGGTTATGAGAGGATTCATGGTTTGTTAAAATGTTGTTTTAAACGATAGATATTTTTTGAGTTGTTTGGATAGTCGACTAATAGAGAATGGAGCTAAAAGCGGACTACTGGACGGTAATCTTTTGAAGCTCAATAAAATGCTTGTCGCGAGAACTAAAATTTTAGCAGCTTGTCGTTAAAATAAAAGGAGCAAGATTCTCTAGATGTGAGTTTCCTTGCGGCCATGAAATCAAATGAATTATTACAGAAAGGGGATTAATTTGTGATGTTAAAGAGGCTCTCAGCTTACGGTTTGCTTTTTTGCGCTAGTATTTTGTGTTCGAATGTTTTCTCAGAGGTGGCAGCTTTTGCCGCCGACACCATCACTTCAGATATTAAGGTCAGCCCAAAGAAAAAACTTACCGACGCGGAATATAGGGCACTTTCGCAAGCGGCTGGCCGAATTTTGGTTCATGTGAACCTGGCTCGTAAGGACATAAAGAAAAATGATCTCGACGCAGCCAACGAACAGGTTGCAAAGGGGCTTACCCTTGTAAAGATCGTAGACAACGCTGCCCCAACTTATGAGGTTGACGCCAACATAAAATCCGGCGATACGACCTACACGGATAAACGCACGGTTGAGCAATTAGTTGTTCCTATCTATTCCGAACTCGACGAGGCAGAATCGGTTTTACTTCCGATCAAGCAAGCCAAAAAGGAAGCCGCTGCCCAAGCCACTGCAAAAAACTCCTCGACCCCGGTGGACATCGATTTTGTTTTCACCAAAGCGTCTCTTGACGTTGGAGAAGCTAAGCTGGAGCTACAAAAGGCTGCGGAAGCTCTAAACGCCAAGAATGGCGAAGTTGCGAATCAGTGTTTGGCCGATATTCAAAACAGATTGGTATTTTTTGAATATGATGAATGGGATTCCCCAGTTGTGAAAGCGCGGTCAGATCTGTGGGAGGCCCTGAAGAGTGTGCAAAACAATGAATGGGCCGGAGCGAAAGCCTATGTGAAAGACGCTTCCGATACGCTGAAAGTTTTAAAAGATAAGGGTGGGAAGGAAGTTTCCGACAAGGTGAAGGCGCTGACGGACCAATTTTCTAGCCTGAATAAAAAACTTGATGAGAAAAAGGACAGCGCGAAGACCGACATACTGTCTCTCTGGGACAAGCTTACAAAAGGTTTGTAGATTTAAGGGTTCTAAAACAGACGTTTTTAATTAACCGGTTTTAGCTACGATTGTTTCACCTTCCAAACCGAGGTTCTCAGGAACTCTTGTGATGATCCTGAGAACCTAACCCATTTGAAGAATCCTCTATTACATTCAATCCATTCCAATTGTGAATTTTGCCAAGCTTTTTCAATCGGGACTGGTTTTTTCAGTGGACAGATATGCCAATCTTTCATAAACCTTAATAACTATTGCTGAAAGGAATTGCTATAACAAAACCTGGCGGTGGCGCCGCAGATTTAGAGGAAATATATGGAAAAGCACTTAGTGGGAATATGTAGATATGCCGCTCCCTTTGATTCTGTAAGCGAAGTTGTGGACCTGGCCGGTGGTTTGAGCAGGATTCCAAGATCTTCCAAGGTTTTTATTAAACCCAATATTGTCTTTTGGGGCAAATCAATACCGTTCCCGAAATGGGGTGTTATCACAACATCCAGAGTGGTCGCGGATATAGTGAAGCTCCTGGTGGATTACGGATTGGAAGACATAACCATAGGCGAGGGTACGGTAGTTCTTGATCCCAAAGACAAGGAAAGTCAGGAAGACGCGTATAGATATCTTGGTTACAGATCTCTGGAAAAACAGTACGGGATCAAGTGCGTCAATGTCTTTGACCGGCCGTTTGAAAAGGTGGATTTGGGTGATGGAGTAACTCTGAATTTCAATTCAGACATAGTGAACAGTGATGTTGTAATTAATCTCCCAGTTTTGAAAACACACGCCCAGACTGTTGTGAGCTTAGGAGTTAAGAATATCAAGGGAACCATTGACATAAATTCCCGAAAGAAATGTCACAATGTTGACGGAGATCGTGACTTGCATTTCTATGTCTCTAAACTTACTAATAACTTTCCAAAGATGCTGACTGTCATCGACGGCATATATTCAAATGAGCGAGGGCCTGCTTTTGACGGAAAAGCGAGGAGGAGCAATCTTCTAGTCGCCTCTTGGGACGTGTTATCCGCAGATTTTGTCGGAACAAAAATATTAGGGTATTCTCCCGATCAAGTCCCTCATCTCGTTCATGCTGCGAACCACTATTCGAGACCCATGGATTTGAGTGATGTCGAAATTCAAGGTTTGGATCTCAAATCCGTAATCTCATTCCACGACCACACATTTGCTTATACGGAAGACAACTCTCTTCCCTTACCCATGGCCAAGATGGGGATTTCCGGAATCAGTTACCCGAAATACGATACAAGTCTTTGCACTTATTGTTCCCTACTAACCGGGGCGGTGTTGGTTTCAATAGCGATGTCGTGGAAAGGAAAGCCATGGCCTAATGTGGAAGTCCTAACGGGTAAATTGATGAAACCCACCCCGGGAAAGAAATCTGTGCTTATTGGAAAATGTCTTTTCGAAGCCAACAAGGGCAACCCGGGCCTTAAAGACGCTATCTGTGTGAAGACATGTCCTCCGTCTCCTGAGAAGATATTGGAAGCCCTTAAACAGAGTGGAGTGGAAATGATACCGGAAATATTGATGAATCTGGATAAATTTCCAGCCATGTTCATGAAGAAATACGCCAACAATCCAGATTTTGAAGAATCCTTTTATCAAACCTGAATCTGTACCGTAGTCTGGATAGTTTTAGAAAAGTTTTCATCAAATTAATGGTTCGGGCTGGAACCCTTAACAAAGTGAGCAGTACACTTGCATTCTGAAATTAATTGACTTTAAAGTCAATCTCGATAGGATTAGTTATTCAATATCAATTTGCTCAATTCCATGGTTTTCGCCCATCCCCGTAGACAGAAATCTGTTTGAAAGAGCTTAAGAGCAGCTTTTATCAAAAAATTAAGGAGTTCTCAGATGGACAAACAACCCAGACTGATTCAAAGAACGCCCAGCGCGTATGCGTACCCACTCTTGATAAAAAACATCTTGATCACCCCGATTCTTTATGCTCCCGATCAGGAAATCGTGTATCGGGATCAATTGAGAATGACCTACAGAGATCTGTATCAGCGCATAAACCGTCTCGCGTCGGCCTTGACAGGTTTGGGAGTTGGACCTGACGACACCGTGGCTGTCATGGATTGGGATTCACACCGTTATCTGGAGTGTTTTTTCGCTATTCCCATGATGGGCTCGGTGCTCCATACTGTTAATGTTCGTCTTTCAGCCGAGCAGATAGTGTACACCGTCAACCATGCTGAGGACACTGTATTACTGGTTAACGAAGAGTTCGTTCCGCTTCTGGAGAGTATTGCAGGGCAGCTGAAGACCATCAGGAAGATCATATTGCTAAAAGACAGTGAGGAGGGACCAAAGACAACCCTGTCGTTAGCAGGTGAATACGAAGACCTACTCGCTAAGGCATCGCCCGAATTTGAATTTCCTGACTTTGACGAAAATACGATGGCGACGTTGTTCTATACTACTGGAACAACTGGCGACCCTAAAGGCGTTTATTATAGTCACCGGCAACTAGTATTACATACTTTCGACATGGCCATGGCGCTCTCGTCGTTTACCTCTGTTGTGCGCTTTCACTCTGACGACGTTTATATGCCTATAACGCCAATGTTCCATGTTCATGCTTGGGGTATCCCATACCTGGCTACACTCATGGGTTGTAAGCAGGTTTACCCTGGGAGATACGAGCCGGCGATGCTGTTGAAACTCCTACTTTCCGAAAAGGTCACATTCTCTCACTGCGTGCCCACGATCCTTCACATGTTGGTAACAAGCCCTATAGCTAAACAGGTTGATCTTAGCCATTGGAAGGTGGTCATTGGTGGGTCTGCTCTGCCCAAAGGACTGGCAAGGGCATCTATGGATTTGGGAATAGAAATTCTAGCGGCTTACGGCATGTCCGAAACCTGTCCGCTACTGACAGCGGCCAACTTGAAGCCAAAGATGATGAATTGGAGTAATGAAGAAAAGCTTGACGTGCTAACCAAAACTGGACTTCCTACTCCATTTGTAAATCTGAAGGTCGTTGACTCAAAAGGTAAAGAGGTCCCTCACGATGGTGCGACCACTGGCGAAATAGTTGTGCGAACGCCATGGTTAACGCAAGGTTATTTCAAATCCCCGGAAAAGTCGGAAGAGCTTTGGCAAGATGGATGGTTACATACAGGTGATGTGGCAAATATAGATCCCGAGGGCTACGTCAAGATTACGGACAGATTTAAGGATGTCATAAAAACGGGGGGCGAATGGATTTCGTCCCTTGAGCTGGAAAGTCTTATCAGTCAGCATCCATCAGTTTCTGAGGTTGCAGTAATAGGAGTTCCCGATGAAAAATGGGGTGAGCGACCGGTGGCGTTGGTCGTGCTCGGTCCAGATCACACTTTCTCCGAAGACATTCTGAGGGCGTATATGCAGGGATTGGCAGATAAAGGAGCTATATCCAAGTGGGCAATTCCCGACAGATTTTATCATGTCCAGGAAATCCCCAAAACAAGTGTAGGGAAATTGAATAAGAAAGTAATACGCCAGCAGGTTAGTGAAGGGGAATATAAATAGAAATTCGGAAGATGTGGGAATTTCTTAAGACTATTTTTTGTCGTTGGGAAGGAGCGCTATAAAAAAATGAGATGGCCGCATCATATAATTTTAACTCTCCTATTTATAGTGGGATTGACTTTGCAGTCTAACGCTGAAGTTTACACAGTCCAACCTATAGGACATGTGATCAAAAACGCCGGTAAAGTGAAACTTGAAATTCTACCGCAATACAGGGACGCATTACTAGGACTTAACGATTTTTCTCACATCTATGTTTTTTACTGGTTCAACCGGAACGATTCGCCGGAAAAAAGGTCAATATTGAAGGTCCATCCGCGAGGAAACAAAGAAAATCCCCTTACCGGAGTTTTTGCTACACATGCGCCGGTTCGACCAAATCTCATAGGCTTGTCAATTTGCAAAATCAAATCCATAGATAATGGAACGATCACAATAGACGATATAGACGCGTTTGATGACACACCTATAATAGATATCAAGCCTTATAGACCGAGTTCTGATTGTATTCCTGACGCATCTGTAGCCAATTGGGTGAATCAGCCCCATAAAGGTGAGCACCGACACTAGAGTCATTGCTTACGAATCGAGTATTTTTATTTAAAGGTAGGGTTGCTTGCGTTCTTGCGCTGGAAGAAGAAAAAGATCAGTACGCCTGAAGCGACGGTAAAAAATCCCCAGAGCGAAGTAATTGGGCGGCTCATAACCGAAAAATAGATGATCCAAAGGTTTCCCAAAATAAACACTATTGGTGTTACGGGATATCCTGGGGTTCTATAGCCTGGACGTGATGGGGAACGTCTCTGTCTTGCGCGTATTAGTCCGATGACTGCCAATGAAGTAAAAATTGATAAAGTGAAACCGATATAAATTAGCAGCTTGTTAAATGAAGCAGTAACTACCATTGCCACAGCGATAGCCCCCTGAAGGAAAATTGAATAGGCGGGTGTCCCGTGACAAGTGTCTATTTTTCCCAATGAGTGAAAAAATACGTTGTCCCTGGCCATTGCATAGTAAACTCTGGGACCGGTCATAATCATCGCGCTCAGGACCGATAGCAGGGCTAAAGAGATCGCAGCGCTAAAATACTTGCTGAAATCTTCACCAAATAACGCTACCGCCGATTTGGCGCCAACTTCAATGACACCATTAATCGCATGTTGTGGCAGGGAATAAATATACACAACATTTAACGCTAGGTATAAGCTTGCGACGATAGTTGTCCCCAAGATAAGGGCCGCAGGTAGCGTAAAATCAGGTCTTTTTATTTCAGCGCCCAGATAGGCCGCCGCATTCCATCCGCTATACGCAAAAGAAACAAATATAAGAGACACGGCAAACTTGTCCTGGAACAAGTCGGCAATGAGCCAACCACCTGAGAAATGGGTCATTGATCCTTGTCCAAAAAAAAACGCCGATAAAATAAAAATCATGATTACGCATATCTTGACGACTGTAAGCGCATTCTGGACCTTACTTCCGAAAGCTACCCCAAGATAATGAATTGCGGAAATGATGATAATTGTCGCAATCGAAACCGCGACCGGCAATGAAAGGGTGATAAAAGAAACGCCATGTGAGGGCAGAGTAATCGCCGGGCCTTCGGGAATAGCTAAGGTCTGGAACAAGTAACTGGAAAAAGCGATTGAGGCTGCGGCTATCGGCGCGGAAAAACCCACTATCAGTGAGACCCATCCTGAAAGGAACCCTGGTAATTTTCCAAACTGGCGCCTGATATAGACATATTCGGCCCCAGCTTCAGGAAAAATGGCACCCAGTTCCCCATAACACAGAGCGCCGCATAGTGCGAATAAACCGCCTACAATCCAGCAAATCAAGACTGAAGAAGATTTTGGAAGTTCGCTGGCGATCAGTCCCGGTGTTGTAAATATACCTGTGCCTATCATGTTTGCGACAACAATAATCGTTGCAGAAAACAGACCCAGTTCTCTTTTTAGCTCACCACTACCGTGACTAACATTCATTCTTTGGAGCCTTGCAGATTGTGGTGAAGGGATAGTGGTTTAGATGGAATTGAGTTAGGGTTTTTATATTCTTGACAAAGAAGGTCTACCTATCCTGTGGACCGAAAAACCGAACTCATACAATTTTTGGTGATCCAGCAAGTTCCTTCCGTCAAAAACAAAAGCCGGCTTCTCCATGCCCTCGAATATTCTTTCATAATCTAATGTTGTGAATTCAGCCCAGTCAGTGGTAATCACGATTGCATGAGCTCCCAATGCGGCCTGGTAAGGGTCCGACTCCAATGTGAATTGACCTATATAATCGGCAAGTTCCTGATTGGCACCTTCAAGGGCCTTGGGGTCGTGAATTGCTAGCACAGCTCTTTCTTCAAGGAGCGATTGACAGACACATATAGCCGGTGATTCCCGAATGTCACCAGTGTCAGCCTTAAATGAAAAACCGAATACAGCTATCTTTTTTCCAGCAACGGTATTGAACATATTGCTTATTATAAGATTTACAAATCTTTTTTGCTGGTATGAATTAATTTGGACTACCTGTTCCCAGTACCTGGCTACTTCGAACAAACCATAATTTTCAGCGATGTAGGTAAGATTGAGTATGTCCTTTTTAAAGCACGAACCGCCAAATCCTACACCAGCCTTAAGGAATTTGGACCCTATTCTCGAATCCATTCCAACTGCTCTGGCTACTTCTTCTATATCTGCGTTTGTCTTCTCGCAAAGGGCTGAAATGGTGTTGATGGACGATACTCTTTGAGCAAGAAAGGCGTTGGCCACAAGTTTGGAAAGTTCGCTTGACCAAACATTGGATGTAACAATTTTTTCTTCAGGGACCCAATGTCTGTAAATCTCAACTATTTCCTGAAGGGCGGCTTGACCTGACTGAGTTTGCCTGGCCCCAATGAGTACCCGATCGGGATTTTCCAAATCACGAACAGCGTTCCCTTCCGCGAGGAATTCAGGATTAGACACAACCTCAAAATGGACCCCTTGATCGTTGGAATCGAGAATTCTACCCATTGCGGCAGCGGTCCTGACAGGCAGAGTACTTTTCTCAATTACTATTTTTCCGGTTGAACTGGACTTGAGAATCTGACGGGCCGTTTTTTCCCAAAACTGTAAGTCAGCAGCTTTCCCTGCTCCCAAACCAAATGTTTTGGTCGGTGTGTTTACACTGACAAATATGATATCGGCCTTGTCAATATGATTATCGATATCTGTGCTAAAGAAGAGATTCTTGCCTATGACTTCCGATACTATTTCGGCTAGGCCCGGTTCATATATGGGAAGATTGCCCGAATTCCATTGAGTGATGCGCTCGTGACTGATGTCCACAACAACCACTCTATATTCAGGGCAATGGCGGGCGATAACCGCCATAGTGGGACCACCTACATAGCCTGCGCCGATACAAAGAATATTTTTTTTAAACATCAGTTGTCTCCAATCCAGGATCGGGTATCCGGTAAATCCCCAAGGAAACGGATTACGCCTTCATTCACGGACATTCAGTCTAAAGAACGGATAGATGGTAACAAAAGGAAGGGATTATTTATTCTTAATACGCTCAAGAAGCTTCTTAGCTTCATCGTCCAGCCCCAATTTTGGGTACTGGTCCAAAACACGTTGAGTCGCGAGCCTGGCGGCTTTATAATTGCCCAGACTTATGTATGATCTTGCCTTGTACAATTCTTTTTCCGCTAGTTTCCTCTCACATTCACGGGTTTTCTCTTCAGCCTTTTTGCCCCATTCTCCAGGGTCCGGAGCCTCCGAAACAGCCTTAAAAGCCTTAATGGCCTGTTTTACTACAGTATTGTCAAGATCAGTACCCTTTATTTGCTTAAAATAGGCCATACCAATTTGATACCTTGCTCTCGAAGCTTCTTTGTCGCCCGGGTATAGTTCGAGGAATTGTAAATACCTGGCGATGGCTTTGTCATAAGAATTCTGGTCGTAAAAGGAGTCGGCTATTACCAGATATACTTTAGGCATTTGTTTGAATTCGGGATAAGCTGATTTTAAACGTTCAAGAATGTTTACACCTTCTTCATATTTCTTCTGCTTTATTTTGTCCTGTCCCTGACTGAACAATTCCTCAGGCGTCGGATTTTTCTCTTTCACATCGGATGACCACCAGGAAGGGCAACCCGATAACAAAATTGCAAGAAGAGCCACCAACAAAAAGCGAACGAAGGAAGTCACTCTAGAATATCCTCACAAAATTATGGCTTATTGCGCTGTTTATCAATCCAGCACACTGATGTCAAGAAATGGCTCAGCATGTTCGATGTAATATTTTATCTGAAAGCTTGATCAGAGCTCTTTTCTCATATGAATCCGGAAAGATGGCTAGGTGTTTCACAGCATTGGTTAAATACTCACGACTCTTAAGTAATGTCTCTGATATACCGTCTCTCCGATTAAGAAACTCTCTGACCCATTCTAGGTCTTCGTTGGTCACTACTCCTGCGGAAATCATAGCTTTGACCTTTATCTTTTCTTCCACGGTGGCCCTTTTTAGAGCCGCAATCATGGGCAGAGTCAATTTCCCTTCCTCCAGGTCCTTGCCGGGGTTCTTGCCCATAGTCTCTTTGTCCGACCTGTAATCTATCACGTCATCGGTCATTTGAAACGCTACTCCGAGGTTAAAGCCAAATTGGGCCAAAGCATCTTCCTGAATGGAATCAAGACCGCCCAAAATAGATCCACCCCTGCACGCGGCCTCCATAAGCACGGCGGTTTTGTCGGCGATTACCTGGAGGTAATCCGCTTCCCTAAAATTCATATTGCCTATGTTCACCATCTGAAAAAGTTCACCCTCACTCAATCTTTCCGTAGTGCGGGAAACTATTTCCAAAATTCTCAGGTTATTAAGCGAAGTCAACGCTGAGAAGGCCTTGGCAAGTATGAAATCCCCTGCCAAAACACACATTTCGTTTGACCAGAGTGTATTTGCCGATGGTCTCCCTCGACGCGTGTCTGCTGAGTCTACAACATCATCATGAAGTAATGTAGCCGTATGTATACACTCTATCGCCCCTGAGAGGGTGATAGCGTCCATATCGGTGCATCCTCCAATTCGCGCTGAAATAACGGTCAACTGCGGTCGAACTCTCTTTCCACCGCTATTCATTATATGTGCGCCAATTTCAAAAGCGACAGGGATTCTACTCTTGAGTTGCTGAATAAGTTCCTGCTCAAGTTTTTCCATCGTGGCTTGTATTGACTCTAAAAGGTCCAAAATCTTCTCCGGAAGGATTTAAGCTAACGAATATTGTTGAAAAAGGCGTTAATGGCTTTAACCATCAAAACAGAAATTGTCAGACCTACGAAAGCGTGAGGGGTCAAACCAACTAGCTTTCTGGACCAGGACTTCTCACTCCACTGTCCCAATTTGAAATCGGTTACCAATGTCCAAATCAACCCCAAAAAGATTACAGAATATTGAATAAATCTAGTGGTGTGAGGCTCAACTGTAATTATAAGGCTCCTCAAGATCTCGATGTCGAAGTACCTGCTGATAAGAATGGGTATCTGCACGCCGAGGTTAATAAGATAGTAAACATGAAAAGCTGTAAAGCAGCAAAGGGTTAGTGGTAACAAAGCGAGACCAAATCGGGCGTAATTCTGCCTGAGACTGTCTCCGAAAATTTGGCGTGATATTTGAGAGGACGCCAATGTCATCAAATTCAGGCTAATAATAATAGTAAAAAATACCAGTGTGAAAAAGAATACAGGCGACAGAGGCGTACCAGACGCAAGTAACTTGTATTCCGGCATCTTGCTTACCATCTCACTAAACAGACCACCTATCATCCCCAAAACCAGGAAAGCGGTACCTGCATGTCTCTGACTAAGTTGCCAGATCTCCTCTCCAGGCGGACGCAGGTTAAGAGTTATAGCGGAGTGAGGGCAGTTTTTCACACACTGGCCACAGAGTCTGCAAAGTCGATTGCTACGTAGTCGGGGACCGGCATGCCCGAACTGGCAACCTACATTGTCCGTTGTCCCGATATAACATTCATTAGAAGAACATTCGGCGATGCATATGTTGCTGTTCGCGCGCAACTCGAGAAAAGATGTCTTGGAAAGGACTCCAACCATTCCGCCTAAACCGCAAAGGTAGAGACACCAAGATTGTCGTTCATAGATTATGGATATCAGGATTGCGGATAACAGCATCGCAAGCAGGAGCAGCCCAAGTTTTACCGGAGAATTTCTGATGTTTATGGCGGTTTCAAACCAGATTACAAAAAGGACAGCTCCTGCTATCAGAAAATCCGAATGACGCTTGAGGAATGCGGGGAAAGGTTTTTCAAAAGACACAATTCTCTTAGCAAGGTTTGCTATCATTCCAATCGGACATAGGGAACACCAGAATCTTGCCCAGAGGAGTGACCCTACAATCAGTATCGGCCAACCAAGAGCCCAGCTAATAAGAGCGGCAGGATTATTCATCGGATCGGATGGTCCAAGAAAAAGAAACAGTAGTATAAGAAAAAAGAATGGAGTGACCGCGATTTGTAATGATGCCGGATACAACGGACTTAAGAAAGCATTCTTAATGAATGAGAATTTGAAAAGATTGAATTTCTTTATCCCTTGGACCCGCTGTAGGTCAAAATATATGTCCTGAGGCCTTAGAACGCCGGCCTCGCAAACTAGAATGGCCCGCTTCAGGGTATTTGCGAGTTCTAAATCGTTTCCCGGCCAGGAATAATTCAAAAGCGTCTTAAGAGTTTCTTCTGGGAGGTCCCTCAAATTCCTATTCAGTTCGTCCTGATATTTTGTCAGGTAATGTTGGATTAGTCCCGGAATTTCGCGACGTCTCTCTCTAAGAGGTGGTATTGTTATTGACCGCTGCAGGAGACCAAAGATTAGAGGATGGTCTTCCAAGGTAATTTGCCGGGGAGCCAACCTTGTTGTAGCCATTAGGCGGACTTTTGCCTGGAGTTGGGCAATTCCTCCGTGACGCGTGAATGTGTCAGTAACAATGGCCTCCATCAGTTTCATCTGACATATTGGTGTAAGTTTCTCGATACCACGGATGAGAAGGGTCCCTTCTTCGCTTAGTTCAAAGTAACCTGGTGTTTCTTCTGTAGCGCCATCACGTCCGATCTCTTCAAATCCGAAAAGAAGTTTTAGTTGTTTTTCAGTCAGGGAAGCTTCGTTGCAATCCTCTGAATTTTCTAATGGACTTGAAAGCCAACTATTGGAAGCCCTATGCAGATCGAGGACTAAAAAAACCTCCTTACCGTGTGGACTCATCTTGTACATCCGGTAGGCAATGATTTCTTTACCTACGCCGCTTTCACCTATCACCAACACTGGGTCATCAGATTCGGCAAGGCGTTCTATTTTTTCAGCCAGGCTGTTCCTTACATACTCCCCAATTACATAATCTGGAACCATTTGATATTCCTGGCTAATAAGAGAATGAAGTGTACGTCTCTTAAGCTTGCTTCTAAGCATAAGCCTATCGAGAGACATTATTTTACGAACTAGGTTTTTGGTAAGGCCAACGATAAAATCGGGATTTTCGCGTATAAGATTTTCAAAGTCTTCGGATGAAATAATCAAAGCTACTACTGGCTCTTCGGCCACCAGTTCCGTGTCCGATTTCCATGGAACGCCTGTAAAAAACTCTATGCCCCCAAAAATGTCCCCTTGTCCACGAGTATCGACTGATATCCTCTCGCTGTCTTCATTGCGTAATACAACACCAGCCGACCCGGAAATGATATATGCCACGTGATTTGCTGATGTCTCCTTATCCAGAATAAGAGAGCCCGGCTGAAAATCCTGGACGACATCTTTTTCGTAGGCCAAGCGCCTCAGGGGCGCTGGCAGATGGTCCCTGATATCTTTATCGGAAGAGGGAATCGAGGCGTAATTTGGCATAGAGAAATAATTCAGTAGACCTAGCCGGTATGACTCACAGCCATAGCCGACTGGACCTATAAACAGATTTTGAATGGCTTTCCAAAGGATAAGACATCAATAATCAATTATGTATCAAAGCCACCCAGAAAACAATTCTTATCATGACACGAAAATTATTAATCATACGATCTAGCGTCTTATTAGAGCCCTAGCTACAACTACATCGTCCATGTCCTCCACACGAGCTTCAATGGATTGCAAACCATTATCACTTAAGACGCCAGCCACTTCATTCCTAAACTTTAGCGAGGCTCTACCTGTCTCGTCCAATGAGGCTACAACAACATCTTTGAGGTCATAACGCAAACCTACGCCTAATGCTTTGAGACTCGCCTCTTTTAAACTCCAGATTCGTGTCAGGCAGCGGGTTCGATCATCAGAGCAATTTGCCAATTTTATCTCTGAATCCGAAAAATAATCTTGTGCCCATGATGCGCTGCGATCCTCGACCTTTTCTATATCCACTCCAAGTCCTTGAAAAGATTTGGACATAGCTGCCAATACCATTACCAAGCCATTGGAATGACTCAAGGTTAACGCCGCAAATTCTGAATCTGGACTATCAGAAAAATACGCCGTTGGTTTACCCAAATCATTGGCAATGATTTTAACCGCTGCTTCCTTTTTGTGTCCATTACCATTGTTTGAGATCAATCGTGCGACGGCTCTTCTCAACAATATTCGTCCTGATATCCATTCCTTACGGCGTTTTGGAGTAGCGCTCGCAATGTTCAATCCAGTATCCTCTTCCTGAAAAAGCTTCGTTGAGTCCAAATCATCATTCAATTTGTCCGGAAGCTCACTAATGGAGGATATTTCTTCAAAGATTCTGTTTGGAAAGGAGTTCTGCCTCTCCAATTCCACCATCTCAAAACCTTTTACAAAAACAGCAGGAGTTCCGTTTGATTCTCTAAGAATTGCGTCGAACTTTATTTGGGAACGCCCCTGATCTTTGGGTCTCAAGATAATGTTTGTTGGGATAACAAACCCATAAGCAGGCCTAGGATCACGCTTAAGAATGAAAACCTTTTCTATTGAAACAGGCAAGGACATAACGCCGTAGGATTCTAAACCAAACGCGGCGCCAGACTGAAAAGCCGATTCGATTGCCGCAGGGACAATATCTTCGAACATGTCCGATCTTTTCTCAGTATCCTTGAACCGAAACCGAACACCTTTGCCATTTCCTTCAACCGAGACATAGTCGAGGAAACGGAAGGCTGGGCCATGAAAGAAAACTGAATAGATATCCGTCTCAGGAACAAAAATGGTCTGATTCCACCTCTGCTCCGGCAAAGAAACTTCTTCCGATTCGGCGGCTCCAAGAGACAATTCGTGGTGAATTCTGGATTCTCCAAACGGTTTTCCCTCCTTATCCAGTAATCTACTGGATATTTGGGCCTTGAACTTAATTGCAGGGTCTGAAACTTGATAAATATCGATTTCCGCCATGAATTTATCAGCCTTGAATATTTTCAATGGTTTCAAAAAACGCACACGCTGAACCACGAGTTCGGATGCCGTCGGATCCAGGATTTCCGCAGCCCGCTTCATTATATGTATTCCACCAACACCCGGGAGTACGGCCGCTCTGTCTATTCTGTGATGGTCGAGCAGTGGGTGAGACGGGTCGAGTTCGATCTTCATCTTAAGATGTTCGCCCGGGATCAAAGACTCGATAGTTCCTTTTTGCCCGGCCAGGAAAATGACTTCCTCTGGTTGTTCACTATGGGTGATGAAAGCGTCTGTTTCAAAAGGACCAAGTTTTCCCGCAACCAGTATTTCCGGGGAACCTGCAGGACGCTCCAGTTCTTGGATAAACGCTGCTACGCCATCTTCCGGAGGTATGAAATCAATGCCTGCCTGTTCAAGGCTCTGTTGAACGCTTCCCCGGGTAGCCATGCCAATTTGGGCCCACGGCGCCCAGTCAATTATGGACGCCCGGACATCGTTGTCTCCGTCCAGTCGACGCAACAGGTGGGCGAGCGAGTCATTGGCCGCTGAATAGTCAATCTGAGCAATATTGCCAAATCTACCAGCCACGCTGCCAAAACCGATAATCCGTCTAACTGGAAGCTGGAGCGTTTCTAGTGACGCTAGGATATTTCTTGCCCCTTTCACCTTAACGTCGAAAACCAGCCTTATTTGATCCATCGTCTTGGAACTTAGAGAGCGACTTATATCAATGCCCGCTCCATGAACGAACACATCCACGCGTCCACAAAGCCGAGCTATTTCACCAATAGTCCTATCCACCGCTCCCAAATCCGTGATGTCAACCCCGCGATAAATAACTTCAGAACCGAGTTTTCTAAGCTCTTTCAAATTTATAAAGACTTCACCCTCGTTCCTGAGTCTCGAAAGTTCCTTTTCTACTAAAACGGGGGTAGGGACTTTACCTTCGTGTTTGTGGCGCTCGACTATTTTAAGTTTTTCCTGGTCCCATTCTTTTTGTCCGTAGGTTGATAAGGACTCAGCTCGAGAGGACAACGTGGTTCTTCCCAAAATCACAAACGTCACAGGGACCTGCGTGGCGATTCCTTTAAGGCACTCCGCTGTAATGCCTCTTGCGCCCCCAGTTACAAGAATCACCTCACCCTGACTAACAGGATTGGATGTTTCCCTAATTTCCGGGGCAAGAGCAAAGCTTACACTTCGTAGTTTGAGGTTGCTGCTAACACCTGTTTCGAGGGGAAAGTCCTCAATCAGGCTTCGTAAGGCAATTTCAGGGCCATGTTTTGCCAGGATTTCCGGGTGAATATCCAGGCACTTGCAAATAGTTTCCGGATATTCTCTGGAGAATGATTTGGCTGCTCCAGTAATGGCCCCACTAATGTAGCCTGTCTCTTTGGGCGTCTCGAAGCCCCAGGAGCCATCCTCTGAGACAATATTTACCAGAAATGTTGGACCACTATCGAAAGTCGCCGCCAATGAGCGAAATAGCTCGAATGAGTTATTCAAAGACGAATCAAGGTCAGATGACACCGCAATATTGATCAGTCCGATTCTACTGTTGTTTCGAGTCCGAATTTCACTAGGATCAAGCAGTCTTGTAACGGGGATGGAACCAAACGCTTCTCTGACGCCTGTTACAAAAGAATCTTCACCCCCAAAAACCAATACTTCATCTGTGGTAGGGACAGTTGAGATTTCTCGAGTCTTCAAGGTGAACAGTTTAGCTTCGTAAACATTTATCTTGGCTGAACTCAAGTTTGCTGGAGACGGATCACCTAATTTTTCTGGAACTTTATCCGAAGATTTTTGAGATCCCTTTTCAATCACAAATCCTATAATATGCTTTATGGTAGGGAAATCAGCGATCTTAAGACCTTCAATCCTGGGGATCCCAAAAGTTTCCCTGACTTCTGTGATGAATTCGGCTTGTTTGACCGTATCAATACCGAGGTCGGCTTCCAGGTCCAGATCGGGATCAAGCATTTCTGAAGGATACCCTGTCTTAGCAGAAAGCAATCCTAGTATCTTCGCTCCAACTTCAGCTTTGTCCAGGTCCCTTTGATCACTGGAGATGAAAGCTTCAATATCCTCAATGTCTATCTGACTGGCAACCGACGCTAATGTGTTTTCTACGACGAAATTGATGATATGCTCGATGGTTGGGAACTCCGCTATCTTTAAGCCTTCAATTCTAGGGATGTTGAATTTCTCCCGAACTTCGGAAATGAATTCAGCCTGCTTTACGGTGTCAATTCCGAGGTCAGCTTCGAGATCGAGGCTTGTATCAAGCATGTCTGGAGGATAACCTGTTTTTTCTGAGAGCAAGGCTAAAATCGCTTTTCTAATTTCTTCTATTTCCGGGACCGATTCTGAACGCGATCCTATTACAGGTAACACTGGTTCATTCGACGGAGCCGGTTCGCTCTCGGCTACTGCCGGTTTTTCTACCGGTACGCGTTCAACCATTTTCAATGTTCTATTTTGAATTGAAACTACAGGATCTTGGTAACCGGAGATTTCTTTTAGCCATTTTCGGTTTGAGGCGAAATCTGTAACTCGATTTTCTTCATGACTCACTATTTTATAAAGGGACATCACAATCTGCGACCCGAAACCCGCCGCCAATCTCAAAGCGTATTCTGCGTCACAGTGGCCGCCGAGGCTGAGGTTCATGTCCTTAAATTCGGGATCAGGGACCCGGAGATTGGGGATAGGAGGCAAACTGCACTTTTGGAGACATCTCAATGCAACCACATCTTCAACTCCAACTCCCATAGTGTGACCGGTAAAACCTTTCGTATTAGCTATCGGAATGATCCTGGCGCTTTCTCCGAAAGTTGAACGTAAAGCCTTAATCTCGGCGGAAGAACTCCCGCCACGTTTCGGGGAATACGTTTCATGTGACATGAAGAACATTTTCCTAGCAAGTTCGTGACGAGACATACCTGATTGTTTCTCCCATCTTGAGATCATCTTCTCCATGACGGTCAAAATATGATCAACATCAAGGCGTGTTCCATGGAAACCGCTGTTTGCAACCAATCCTGCTTCTATAGAGGCTATTGGTTCCATACCCCTCTGTTTCAAGAGGTCTTCATTTTCGATGACCATTGCCACCGCAGCGGACCCCAATATCAGTCCATGTCTACGGTCATCAAAAGGCAGGGCAGCTTCATCCACATTGGCGTTAGTCGTAGCCGCTCCCATTGCCAGGAACCCTGAACCTATCCAAGGAAACAGTTGCTTTCCAGCTACATCGTCCGCTGCAACAACTAATACTCTTTTAGCTTGGCCTGTTCTTATCCAATCTTTCGCAAGGAGAATCGCTTGTGTAGTCCCGGCGCAAGCAGCGTCAACATGGGTGTTTGGCCCCTGGGCCTTGATCAGTTGGGCCAATTGGCTGTGTCCCATACTCATGACTCTTAAAAGAAAGTTCCTGTTAAAAGTATAGAGTTCACCGGAACTTGATCCACTGAACCCGTCGAATTCTTCTGTGAACCATCTGGTTATGGATTCTTTTACGCGATCGTCTTTAATCCTTTGAACAATTCCAGTGTAAAAATCTATAAGCCGCTTTTTCGCTCCAGCCCCAAACCTGGCGCGTGCCTCCTTGGTTACTTCGTCCACCAATGACGCCATACCGGGGAAAGCCGATGCGAAAATTACTCCCGTTTCTTCTCTTAGGGTTGGCGGTAAGGTCCAAGCTCCCGGCAGTTCACCACCCGTCGTAGTCGTCTTGACTTGCTGAATTAGCGGTATCCCAGCGTCTTTGAGGGCCTCCAAACCAGCCACTACAGCTAGTCTGGTTGTCACATCCATGGCGTCTACAAGGCGTCTCTCAAGTCCGAACTCCTCTACAACCGATTCGTGGTTCTCAAAGAAACCGGCGAGCTTTATGACTCCAGACATGTTATCAACGACCTGAAGTTCCACTTCGCCGGCGGGGCCTTTGAATAGTCGTTCAACATTTTTATCAAGCATCTCACGACGGGTTGTTTCAGGCACGTTCTTTATAAAATTCTTTCCCAAGATAAGGTCATCCAGATTTGCCCTGTCAAAAGGAAACCGAATATCCGTTGGTAAACCCGTCGACATTCCTGAAATCACTGCGGGCTTTAGATCCATGCCCTCAGTTTTCAAAAGGTTCGACGTCTTTTCAAGCGGCAAGATATTTTCTACAAAACTGCTGAAACTTGACTTGATCAGACTCTTTATCGGCACTCCCTGAAGTTCCAGAAAGCGCTTGAATTCTCTCTTCGAAGCGATTTCGCGCAGCTCCGTATCAAGAAGCCCGTCTAGAGGTGATGGGATCTCCTTTGATTCATCGGCCTCCTTTTTGGAAAGCCGGTCGTTGCCTTTGCCGTCTGATGAAACGATTTCAAGAGTAGGCCTTTTACGAATCGGTTGAACATTCTGCCCCTGTGTTGGCGACTCGGCAGCCGTGATATCCAACTCAAAACCTTCTACAACCAAAGCCGCAAGGGATTCGAACAACTGAATGATCCCTCCCTTCTTGGGATGGTTTGTAGGTAACGCGAGCGAATCCTTGGGCAATGTGTCGAATGTCAGGTTTGTCATAACTCTTTTGGGACCGCATTCTATGAACACTCGAATTCCATCACTGTGTAGCCGTCTGAGTGTTTTTACCCACTCTACCGGGGCGGCGAACTGTTTCCCCAAAAGGTCTCTGATTTTGGAAGGAGCGCCAGGCCCCACCGGATAGTAATCGCCCGTGACATTTGAAATGATGGCTATGGCAGGTGATGAAACTCTTAGCTTTTCGAGTGTTTTCATAAAAGGCTCTCTCGCAGGGGCGACAACCCCCGAATGGAATGCCGCTGATACTGGGATTAGCACGCCTTCCAGGCCTCTTTCCTTGAACAGTTCTCCTGCTTTTTTCACTGCTGCTGTCTCACCTGAAATCACGGTCTGTTTTGGAGAATTTTTGTTTGCGGCTACTACATACCCATCAACTTGAGCTAAAACCTCTTCGACTAATCTGGCGTCTGTTGGAATGCTCATCATCAACCCTGGATCAGCTATGCTAACCCTGGCCATCTCTCGTCCTCGAACAGCGACAGCCTCCAAGGCGTCGCGAAATGAAAAAACACCGGATGCCACGCAAGCGGCGTACTCCCCTAATGAATGTCCAGCACACGCCGCCGGGTGCGTTCCCATCTTTTCGAGCAAGCGGAAAATGGCCGTATCAGCCGTTAAAATCATAGGCTGTAAAATCTGAGTGTCCTTTATGATGTCACTTGCCCCTGATTCAGGAACTTGGTCAGGATCAGGAAATACGAGGGAACTGATCTCCTTTTGACCCAGTTCTCTCATGATCTCATCGGCTTCCGTGAATGTTTCAGCCACGATGGGAAATCTTTCGCATAAGTCCCTTAACATGTAAGGATACTGAGATCCTTGACCGGGGAAGAGAAATGCTGCTCCAGCCAAATTACGTGACGATCCGCCTTCGGCGAAATAGACTCCTCTAGCACCAAGGAAGCTTCTCTTGACCGGATCTTTAAGCGCATCTAAAATGGAAGAAAGTTTCTTAGAAGTTGTTTCTATATCTGAAGCTGCGAAACCAAACCGCAAATTGAAATCCTGACATTCGCCTAGATGAGATTTAGCAATGTCTTCATGAGTTAAGGGATTGATAGAACCGAGAATACCTTTGATTTTGTTAACCAATTCATTCGGGTTGTTTCCACCAATTGCCCATATTGTTCCTTCCATGCTCAACTTTTTGGGTTTTGGCCAATCGGGTTTGACAAATTCCACATCAGGAAACCGAGCTGGCCTTTGCAAAGGTGCCAAACGGAGTTTTGGGTTATATTCCTGAAGAACAACATGGAAGTTTGTGCCTCCAAATCCGAATGCGCTAACTCCAGCTCGTCTGGGCGATCCATTGTCGATGTTCCACTGACTGGCCTCAGTCAGCAAAAACAAAGGCGAAGATTCCCAATCTATACATGGGTTGGGATGTTGGATATTAATCGTGGGGGGTAAGAATTTGTGATGGAGACTTAAAATAGTCTTTATTATTCCTGCTGCCCCCGATGCGGCTTTGAGATGCCCAATTTGTGATTTTACGGAGCCGATTCCCACAGTCCCGCGCTTTAAGCCGGCGGACCTCAAGAACTTGTCCAACATCATAAGTTCCGTCTTGTCTCCCACCGCAGTAGAAGTTCCATGAGCTTCAATAAGTCCTATTGATGAGGCATCCACTCCGGCGCTTTTCAAACAGGCCCTAATCGCCCGTTCCTGACCGGCGGCGTTGGGAGCTGTAATGCCTTTGCCGCGGCCGTCTGAAGATGATCCGATACCCATAATTAAAGCGTAAATCCTGTTATTGTCCTCTAGAGCGTCAGAGAGACGCCTTAGCACCATGACGCCCGCCCCTTCACCCATGATAAATCCGTTGGCCCCTGCGTCAAATGGTCGACTTCCATCCGCAGAGAGGGCTCCGATCTTACAAAACTTCACATATATCGACGGCTGCATGGACGCGTCTACGCCACCGGCGATAGCATAATCCATAGTTCCTGACCTTAGACCGGATACAGCGCTCATAATGGCCGCCATCGA
Organism: uncultured delta proteobacterium; assembly: GCA_963798475.1. Taxonomy (GTDB): domain Bacteria; phylum Desulfobacterota; class Desulfomonilia; order Desulfomonilales; family Desulfomonilaceae; genus CAJBEZ01. Next base: position 294,763 of record CAWCTI010000023.1, on the reverse strand, counting down.
TGATGCGCACGCCGCGTCTACAGTGAAGTTAGGGCCTTCGAGGTTAAAGACATTCGCGACTCTTCCGGAAATCACATTGGCCAACTCGCCAGGCAAGGAATCTTCAGTAATTTCAGGGAGTCCAAGAAGGAACCGATCTCGAAAATCTTCAATAATTTTTTCCGCTACCGACGAGTCCACATTTGCCGAAGCCAAAGTTTCCCGTATTTGCTTTAGCGTTCGAGGCAAGCCAATCCGTTCAGCATAAAGATCAGTAGTTTCGCCTCCCATGCTGTTGCCCATGATTATTCCGACCCGCGTCCCCTTGAGTGATTCAGGGGTTAGGCCTGCATCCAACAAAGCATCGCCAACAGACGCTACAGCCAACTTTTGTGTGCGGTCCATTTTTTGGGCGACAGTTGGTGGAATCCTGTACTTTAGCGGGTCAAAATTAAAGTCATTGATGAAACCACCTATTTTTGAATAGGTTTTGTCGGGAGCTTTCGGATCTGGATCATAGTACATATCCACGGAGCCCCATCTTTCGTCTGGGGCGAGAGTTATACCGTTTCGTTTATCCAATATATGCCGCCAAAACTCTTCAGGAGAACTTGCTCCCGGAAGGCGTAAACCGATCCCAACCACAGCTATTGGCTCATTATCCCAACGCAATTCCGTTGATAGTGATGGTCCGGAAGCTTCACCCACAGAACTTGTCCCGACAGGCACAATTCCCGCTTTTATCATTTTGTTTTTCGGCACAGAGATAAGTTTTGAAACGTCTGTTTGATCCATTTTTTGTCGTGGACACAACCTATTGAAGGTTTTACGGAAAATCTCGCGTCCTTTATGAATAAGGTCCGAATGAAGTCGTCCAATGGTGGTTGGCGCATCCAACAAGCAAACAACCTGACCCATAAGGTATAAGCCCCTTTCAAGTTGTTCCCTGGGACTTAGTTCACAGAATTGCGGGCAGTCGGATTGTGACGTCGCGGGGTCAATAGCGCAACCCTTTGAAGCGAGACGAAGCGCTCCAAGGTTGTCCTGCTCGTAATGCTCCTTGCGATCCTTAAGAGGTATGCCAGCCCTAAGACGTTCCAACTCGCGCTTAACCAGCGTATGGGCCATTTGTGAACACGCTGCCCTAGCCATGGTATTGACCGTTTTGCCTATTACTACCGTTTCACGCGATTCAATTGTCAATTTCGAATATGAATCGGTGATCGCCTTTGAATGAACCGCTTCTCGAGTTGTCAGATATGCGGTTCCGACTTGAATTCCAGCTTTGAGGCCATATTGTATAAGATGCGAGGCCATTCCAGCTATGAATGAAGTCCCCCGAGCGGAGCCGATACCGCCTGCGAACAGGACGCTGACTTCATTTAAGTTAAGGCCCCTTTCCTTTGCCAACTCGAGATAGTTAAGATTGGCGTTCCAAAGGTTCAGACTGCTAAGATTTCCTATATGACCACCTGATTCGCCTCCTTCGAAAACAAACCGCCTCAATCCTACCTTTAGGGCTTCGTCGAGCAAGCCCGGTGACGGACAATGGAGGTAACATAATGTTCCCATGCGTTCGATAGTTATAGCCAGTTCCGGTCCTCCTGCAGCAAGAATCGCGAATCTTGGAGGATGCTCACGCATGGCTTCCAAATGCGCTTCATAACGGATACGGTTCACATCAAGACCGATTAAGCCGACACCAAAATTGTCGCCAATCTTTTTACGAGATTCCGCAATGACTTCTCCAGCTATGGGGCCGGGCATGTTACCAAGAGCCAAAAAAGGGAGAGCGCCGCCATCTGCTACCGCTTTGAGGAAATCCGTATTGTCACTCACGTGCGCCATTGGTCCCTGAACAACCGGGAATTTGACTCCGTGTTCAAAGCTGAGTGACGATTGCTCTGTAAACGGCCATTCGCAAGCAAGGGGGACCATCGCTTCGACAAACTTCCCGATTACTTCAGAAACGGAGCGGCATTTCTGAAGCAAGGTCTTGTTAATTACCAAATCTTCGGAAAACGGGAAAATTGAATCATCAATGTCAGGTGTAGCTGTAGGGTGGCCGATTGTCTTCGACAGAATCCCCTTATATTCGTCAAACTTTTCCTTTGTCACGGATTCTTCAAATTTTTTGAGTTCCCGAATTTTCTTTGTGCCTATGCGCGAGTAAGCTCGGAAAACGCGACCAGAAACTTCATTTAATGTTATTGACGAAGGCAAGTTGAGATTAGTGAAAAATTTTTTGAGCTCAGGATCAATCGCTGACTCATCAGTTAATAAGAGGTGGTAATCCAAAACAATTCCGGCCCCTCCGGCTCTGATTACTCCTGCCGCGGTGCATGGCCCAACGCCTCCCTGGTGGAATACAGGCAATCTGGAGGCTTCCAGGACTTGTTGCAGCAACACAAATCCATGCGTAGCGCTGACCCAACCACCACCCTCAGTTCCTTTTACAATCAGCCCTTCAGCGCGGAGTCGTTCCGCCTGTCGCACGTGTTCAATAGAGCCTACCTCAACCAAAACAGGAAATGGAAATTTTGACAAAGCGCCTTCTTCAAGTGATTCAAATAGATCGCAATCTTCCATCGGAACAATGGCGAGTCTTACCCTAGACGTATTTTCCTCATATGACAGATCAACGAGATGGGCCCTTATCCCACGCGAGATTGAAGTATCTGAGTCAAAGAGGGCCGGGCCTGCGGTCACATGATCAATTACGCCGACCCCTCCCAATTCAGTAACCTTGTCAATTAAGTGGCAATCCTGATTAAAATAAGGATTAATAAAAATTATCGGCAGGGTCATATTCAATTTGCTGATGATATTCATGAGATCACCTTCAAGGGATTTGTGTTTTCAGCCTGATCGGGTGGTATGGCGAAACCGTAGAAAAGGACCTCTCTGACAGTATCTATTTCATCCAAAAGGGACCTTTCAGCCCCCTCGCTAAGCCACTTCTGAATCACACCGTTGAGAAACCCAATGATTCCATAGAAGACAGTGAAATAGTTCATCTGTTTCAGATGACCTGACCGAGAAGCCTTCCAACATCGGCGCTTGAGACCTGGTAAAGCCAGAATCAGCTCTTGTATGAACTTCTCAGAAAATTCCCTACCGAAATCTTTGTGTTCCTGAATTATGACTTTGAAGAACGAAGAGTTTTGTTCAAAGAAACTGAGATACATTTTTATTACGCTTTCAATAATTGTAAGGACATCGTCCTGAACACTGAGATCCTTCCGGGCCAATTCCACGAATTCCGACATAGTGTCTTCTTTTAGCGCCGTAAAAATACTCTCTTTTGTTTTGAAGTATCGGTAGACGGTCCCTTTGGCTATATCCGCCCTTTCCGCAATCGAGTCGATAGTGGAAGCGTGAAAACCTTTGTCGGAAAATTCAGTAAGAGCGGCTTGCAGTATTCTGCGTCTGACGTCCTTTTGTTTTTTCCTTTTGGATGTTTCACCTTCTGATGATCGTCTGAGGCTTTGAAACAGGAGATCTTCAAGGATAAGTCCTCTGGGGACGCCATTTGCTTCAGCGACATCTATGGCGCTTCTGTAAAATTCTCGCATTAGCGTATCGGAATAAATAGGAGAAGCGATAAGCGCCCTTCCAGCGAGTTCGACGATATTGAGAATTGTATCGGACCGGGCCGATTCGTCGTTAGGAAGAGCGTGTAGCTTGGTTTCAAGTATTTTCATAATTTCTGGGATAGCGAAGGTATCCCGATGTACCCTGGTATTGCTGACAATACTGTTGACAGCGTGTTCAACAGAAACATCCATGATCAGCTCCGTTGTATAAAATCTAGTCAGTTCAATTTAGAAATATAATGACTGACCAGTACGTCATACATTGCTTGTAACGAACATGACCGGCAGTTGTCAAGACCTTATCGTTAAGCAACCTCAAAGGCCCCCACAGATTAAAGCGTCGCCGACCGTCTATTTTATTGGAGAATTGTCTGAAGAAGGCAATGTGAAACAAAATCGACAGCCATGACCCAGTCCCTGTGATTCTACCCAAATTCGCCCATTTTCAGATTCAACAATTCGCTTGAGCATGGCCAATCCAATTCCAGTACCTTCGGATTTCTCGTCGAGTTTGACAAACAATTTGAATATCTTAATCTGGTCTTTGGTGTCTATCCCCATACCGTTATCCTGAACGAAAAAAACGAGTTCATCGCTGCTGTTCTCAGCTCCGATCCTAATTTTTGGCTCAGTTTTCCCCCCCACGTATTTGAGCGCATTCTCTATTAGGTTTTGCAGAATGGTAAGCAGCTTATTTCTGCACGTATGGACGTGAGGTAAATTCTTCTGGATCTCAACTTCGACATTACTATGCGCTATCTTCCCGGCAAGAAGTTCTACAGCTTCACGAGCAATCTCTTCGAAAGATAATTCCTGGCGTTTATCCTCAATTGTTGCGACCCTGGTAAGCTTCAGCAGGCCTGTGATCAGTTCTTCCATCCTGTCAGCTGAACGAAGAACCGTTGTCATGGTATGATTCAATCTCTGGATATTGCCGTTTTGAAAGTCCCTTTCAATCAACTTTAGCAGACCCTTTATAGTAATTATAGGGCCCCGGAGGTCGTGAGAGATCGCGTAACTGAATATCTCGAGGTCAGAGTTTTTAGCTTTCAACTGGACTATTAATTTTTCTCTTTCGATTTCGCCGTTTTTTTGATCCGTGACGTCTTGAACCATTGACATTTTTGAAATTGATCCGTCGGGATAATAAATCGGTGTATTTACAACGTAATAGAAACGATTGTCTTTTGGGCTCCTGATTTCCCAACGAACCGTCTCCCTTTGCAATGCCCTATCATTTACACACCAGTCACAAATGTCATCAAGTCCATACAGGGTCCTAAAGCATTTCTTTCCTACGGGGTTATACCCAGTCCGTTCTATAAGTTTGTCATTCGCATATTCAATTTCATAACTTGCGGAGCATACGTAGATGAAACCATCAAAAGCCCGAACAATCGCTTCAAGTTTTGCGGAATTTTCAAAACAGACCCTAGCTTGATCTCTAAGCTCTTTTTGGAACGACCGCAGGTGATCCAGTTCCTGGCGCATAAAAGCGATCTGCCAGTTTAAACTCTCAAGGCTTGTGTCAACAAAACTCATTAAACGCTCCCACGTCCGAAATCGATCCAGAAATCGAAGACTAGGCCTAAAAAGCCAGAGCAAATTTGATCATGAACAATAATCAATCTATTCTTCTCTTAAATAACGCTGAAGCCCATGTGATGTAAACAATCGCCATGATAAATATTGGCGCCAACTGCGGCCACAGTATTTCCCAGCCAGACCCTTTCAGCAATACCCCTCTAACAATGGCTATAAAATACCGGACGGGGTTCAGATATGTTACATATTGAATTGGCGCAGGCATGTTTTCTATAGGGAACGCATATCCTGACAATAGAATCGATGGCTGAAGAAACATGAAGGAAGTGAGAACTGCTTGCTGCTGCGTTGAACAAAATGCCGAAATAGTCATTCCAATACCCGATGCGGTAATAAGAAAAAGCAAAAACGCGCCGAAAAAGAACGAGAGTGATCCTCTGAAAGGGATATCATACACAAGCAAGGCTAGTGGCGTAATGGCCAAAAGTGTGACTATCTCGATCGTAAAACAAGGTATTGTCTTGCCGAGTATCAATTCTAACCGGGAAATTGGGGCCACCATGAGTTGTTCAATAGTTCCGATTTCTCTTTCCCGAACGATAACCGCAGACGTCAGGATGATTGCTAGAGTCAGGAGTATCAGAACGACAACGCCGGGCACGAAGAAGTCCTTGGAATTCAGATTTGGATTAAACCATGCGCGGGAAGCGTCTTTTACTTGAGGGATGATCAGCCTTGGTGTTGTCGAATCATACAACAGGCCTTGCATGCTGTTAATTCGCGAAACCAGTATGTCGTCAGAGAATCGTTGTAGTATAGATTGGGCGTAGCCGGAAACAGTCCCCGCCGTAATGGTATCGACCCCGTCTATAAGTACTGCCACCTCTGCTTTTCGTCTGCCATTGACGCGTTGCTCAAAATCCGGAGGAATTAAAATTGCTAGTGAAGCGACATTTCTCTCAAGCAATTTGTCCACCGCCTCATAGCTATCAAGATACCTGATAATTTTGAAATATCCGGACCGCGAGAACCCTTCCACTATGTCACGACTCATCCGACTATGGTCTAAATCCACTACAACCGTGGAGACGCTATTGACATCCAAGCGACTAGCGGACCCAAAAATTATTAGTTGAACCAACGGCGCCATGAGTAACATCATAAGATTCTGGCGATTTCTAACAATTTGTATGAATTCTTTTCGAATCAGCCATCTGATTCGCCGAAGGCTTTCCAGGCTTTTCCGTTTCATAATTGGATCTTCCCCAGTTTATGAGCAACCAACGCTGTCACTAAAACTGCAAACAGAACAAGCGCCGTTGTAGACGCAAGGATTGCGCCCCAACCAACTCCTTTAAGGTATATAGCCCTGAGTATTGTCACATAGTGCCTGGCTGGAATGATATATGTGAAGTACTGTAGAACCATTGGCATATTGGCCACAGGAAACACGAATCCGGATAAAAGAAAAGTTGGAAGGACCGTTCCAAGTAGGGCTAGTTGGGTGGCAAAAAATTGATTGGAAGCTACAACCGAAACCAAGAAACCAATAGACATGGCCCCAATAAGAAAAACACTGGAAACCAGAAACATTATAATAAGACTTCCGCGAAACGGTACTCTAAAAATGTATTCTCCCATAAGGTAGACCATTAATAGATCTATATAACCAAGCGTGAAATAGGGAATCAATTTCCCGATAACAAGTTCATTTGGTTTAAGGGGAGTTGACATCAACTGTTCCATAGTACCAGTTTCACGTTCCCTGACAATGGTAAGGGAAGTAAGGAGCGCGGCGATAATCATCATGATGACAGGGATCAATCCTGGAATGATGTTGTTGCGGCTTTTTAGCTCGGGGTTGTATACAATTCGGATTCGCGGATCAAACGGAGGTACCACTCGACTCTGAACGGCCTGCCTTGTCAGGGCTTTCATTTTGAGATCACTCTCGAATGTCGTGGCAATATTTTCCAGATAGACAATAGCCAGGTTTGCCCTTGTAGAGTCAGAACCATCCACAATAGCCTGAATTTGAGTAGAATCTCCTTTCTTTATTTTTTCACTGAAATCAAAAGGTATAATTAGGCCGACGCTAATGACGTTGCTGTCCAGGTCCCCAATTATCTCACCATAAGCCTCCGTTTGGGCCACGTAGCGGAAATAGCCTGAGATGGTCATTCGATTAATGAAGTCTCGTGAGACGGGACTCTTGTTTTGATCCCAAACAGCGAGAGGAATGTTGTCAACATCCAAAGATAATGCAAAGCCAAAAAGAATCATGAGCATAACTGGAATTCCCAGAGCGAGGTACAAAGACCTGCTATCCCGAATTATCTGTCTGGTTTCCTTTTTGGCCACTGCCAGAGTGCGTAGAATGTTCATTTTCGTTGGATGTCCTGATGGGTGATTCGTCTGAAATTACAGCTACGTCTCGGGCTGGCTATCCAATTTGTGTAAATTTCTTTGGGGAGAGGTAAGCGTCACGAAGACGTCCTCTAGAGTTGGAGTGACAACTTCAAGACGTTCAACAGTAATCCCATTGTCAGCAAGTAGGTTTCGGGTTCTGTCCTGAGCTAGCTTTGGATCTTGAATGACCAGATGGATGGAACCTCCAAACACCGCCACTTCCGAAAAAATTGGTTCCGTTTGAAGAAGTTCCGACGCTCTAATCAGTTGATCACATTCAAGATCAATGACAAACTCCGGCATCCACTTTTTCTTCAACTCTGACGGAGTCCCAAGAGCGACAATTTTCCCGGCGCTCATCAAGGCTAGTCGATTACAGTATTCGGCTTCTTCCATATAATGGGTGGTAACAAAAATGGTAACACCTTGAGACGCCAAATCATTAATTAGCTCCCAGAAGTTTCGACGCGATAGAGGGTCAACCCCTGATGTAGGTTCATCCAGGAAAAGAATAGGGGGCTCATGAAGAATTGCGCAACCAAGAGCAAGCCTTTGCTTCCAGCCTAATGGGAGGGAACCTGTGATGGTGTCTATTTTGTCGGTTAGACCAGCCATTTCGAGAACCCATAGGCTGCGTCCGGCTTTTGTCTCATCGTCCAAGCCATATATGCCTCCGAAGAAATCGAGGTTCTCCGAGACTGTGAGATCCTCATACAGTGAAAACCTCTGGGACATGTAGCCGATATGTTTCTTTATCTCTTCACTCTCGCTGTTAACGTCATATCCGGTAACCATTCCTTTCCCTGAGGATGGACTGAGTAGTCCACACAAAATCTTAATCGTAGTTGTCTTCCCTGCTCCATTGGGCCCTAGAAAACCAAATATTTCGCCTTGTGGGACTTCAAACGTCACATGATCGACCGCTACGAAGCTGCCAAAGACTCGTGTTAAGTCCTCGGAGAAAACGGCTAATTGACTCATAGCTCATTCCATGCGGCTCTTCTTGATGTCACGATCGAGTTTCCCGATTTGAAAGGACTGACAGGAAGACGTCCTCCATTGATGGAGCGACCTTCCTGGATGATTTAACTTGAATTCCGGCGTTCTCTAGTATCTTTTCTATGTGAGACTCATCAGATTCGCTACCAACACGAACATGAAGGCTATCCCCGAACACATTTACGTCAAAGATCCATTCCTGCTCATTTAAAGCGATTTTTGCGGTCCTAACGTCGGATGGAACTATTTCTAAAATACTGCCATCTACAGTTGCTTTGAGGTCTTTAGGGGTCCCAAGCTCGATAATGGTTCCATCTCGCATAAAAGCGGTCCGAGTCGTACGCTCAGCCTCATCCAGATAAGCTGTTGAAACGAGCATCGTGATTCCTTCTGTAAGAAGTTCATAGAGAATTTTCCAGAAGTCTCTTCGAGAAACAGGGTCCACGCCGTTAGTAGGTTCGTCTAGTAAGAGTACTTGAGGGCTATGGATCAATGCGCAGGTCAGTCCAAGTTTTTGTTTCATTCCGCCCGACAACGCTCCCGCCAGTCTATCGGAGAAAGGCCCTAAACGACTGAACGAGAATAGCTGGTCTATTCTATGTACCCTGATTTTCTTGGGTACGCTGAAAAGATCGGCGTAAAACATTAGGTTTTCCATTACAGTTAGATCCTGATAAAGACCAAACCTTTGAGGCATATACGCCAGATGGTCTTTGACTTGATCCGGATGTTCCCGAACGGAAATCCCATCGATGTAGGCGTTTCCAGAAGATGGAGAAAGAATTCCAGCCAGCATCCGCATCGTCGTGGTTTTACCGGCCCCATCCGGCCCGATCAGACCAAAGAGCTCACCTTTTCCAATCCGCAAATTCAGGTCCCGAACGGCCCTTAAAGGACCAAATTGCTTACATAGACCTTCGGTCAGAATTACTGGAACTGGAGCATCACTATTTTCGGTTTCGGGCAAAGCCAATCCATTCTTTTCTTTGGAACTATTGTCGTTTACCAAGATGTATCCTTCCGCAGGCATCCCAATTTTTAGTTCCTGGTTTGTGTTAGGTATGCTTATTTTCACACGATAGACCTGTTTCACCCGTTCTTCGCGCGTCTGGACATTTTTGGGGGTGAATTCAGCTCGTGAAGAGATGAATGTCACAATTCCTTCGTAGATCTTACCTGGAAATGAGTCGGTGGAAATATGAGCTTTCTGTCCCAGTTTAACCAATCCCAGGTCCTTTTCCCCTATGTAACCTTTTAGCCAAACCTTGTAAATTTCAGCTACAGTGGCCACTGTAGCTCCTGGTAGGACCACTTCTCCCAATTCGTTGGCTTTGGCTAGTACAACTCCCTCTGTGGGCGACAGTAAAGTTGAGTGTTCAATATCAAGCTCAATTTTTTTCAAGTCCCATTTGGCTTTTTCTAAACGGCTTCTCGCTGCCGTGATTTCTTGTTCCCGCGGCCCCTTTTCAAGTTCAGCCAATCGTTCCGATAGATTGTTAAACTCTTCCTCAGCTACTTTGAAAGCAGTTTGTTTCGTATCAAACGTAGACTCTGATATTGCGCCCTGACCTAAAAGAGGGTAATAGCGCTCATACTCGTCTCTAGCGTTTTTCAATCGACTCTCGGCGGCCTTTGCCTGCGCCCTGGCGCTTTCAATTACTTCTTTTCTCGTACCTTCTTCCAATTCATCCAGAGTGGCTGTTAATGCCGCAATGTCACCTTTCGTGGAGCCTCGAATCGCCTCGAGGGTGTCTGTGTCCACAGTAGATATTATCTGACCCTTTTTGATACTGTCACCCTCTTCGATCGGCAATGTATTTATCTGTCCGGCCAGTCTGAACGATAGATCAACCTCGGTAGCTTCAATGTTGCCGCTCACGAAAACGGTTCCAGATGGCGTGCCTAGATTTTTCATGTAATGAATTACATATGTGGCTACTGCTCCAATTACACAGAGGATTAGAACCGGGATCCCAATCTTTTTTATCATCAGGATATCTCTAAGAAATTGTAACTAAATCCGTAAGAAAAACTTACAATAACAGCTAGCGGTGGTGTTTACAAGGGGTTATCAAGAATTTGATTTTAGGAATTGCTAATTGGCCCAGAGGAAACGACAAAATTATGGACTGAGCCATATATTTAATTTCGCGAGAAATTAAATATATGGCTGATTAATTAAACTCATTTTTTATGTTCTAATCTTTATATCTTTATTAAATTGAATTTATATTGAATATATTTTCAGCTTTTTTTTATTGACAAGCCTAAATCAGTGTGATATCCACGGCTCGTCAACCCTAGGTTGACTATCTGGGCGATGGAGATTTAAGTGTTCGGAAAAGTGATAGATTTCCAAAAGAAAGCCTCAGAGGCCAGCCGAAGGACTGAACTCCCATCAGAGATAACTACTCAATTTAATTCTGAAGTTCTCAATCAAGGCTTAAGGCTTGCCGAGGCCTCGCGAATTACACACATAAATTTTGGTAGAGAAGCATATTTTGCTGTAGTGTCAGATCAGTATGGAAAACTGTTTAATGTGCACATCATGCTGGATCCAGAAACTAAAGTATTGTCTAAAGCCTCCTGTGGCTGTTTTCGCTCTTCCACTCGAACCTATTGTCATCATATTGTTTCTCTTGTTCGTTATGTGCTTAGACCTGATCCAGAAACCGGCAGTCTTCGTTCCCTTGGAGATGACTTCCAGGACAGTTTTTGGAACGAGATTAGCTGGTTTGGCTTTAAAAATTTTGGTGATTCAACTTTAGGTTTCAATGCGCAGGTGAATCACGGAGGGGAAGGGATTAGAATAACTTTTTGCGATAGAAATAGGCGGGAGATCCTCGCCTTTATGCCCGGTGAACGTTTGGTTGAAGAATTCTTGCATGAGTTTTACGACATAATTCGACGTGATATAGATGGAGCTGTTTTCCGACGAATGTACGGGAGGAAACTAAAGGATCCCAATGTGCCTTCACTTAGACGGCGACCCTGGAGATATTCGGACGATGAATTGGAGATAAATCGTAAGGGACTGAAATCTGTACGTCAGCACATGGAAGACAGTATGTGGTATACTATTGCGAAAGTGGGTTTTCTTGTCTCGGGTCGTGATGGGGGGGCCTTCAATTTCAGGTTTCTAGAGTTCAAGGAAGAGCTCATTGTAGAGGGAATGGACGAAAACGATTCCCCAATTCTGAGATTTGTTCCTCCGAGATCTATGATCGGCGCTGTTATTAGCAGGGCCGAAAAAAAAGGTGTCATAGGAAGTGATCTGTTTATCAATCCTCAGCCTTTGCAAACAGGCTACAAAATTGAGTTAACTGACTCATCCGAACTGGTAGTGATCCCAATCGTTGAAAATCCCGATGAAGACGCTCCTCTGGAAGAACGATACCTGGACAGGACCGAATTAGAGCATCAATTATTTGGAACGTATTATCTATTTCCAGATCTTGGTTTTTACAAAATCTCCACCGCTCCATCCGGATTACCTCAAGAATATTTTTCACCGCAGAAGCGAATAACCATTCAATCGGAACGAATTGGTGATTTTCTCAGTTCATGCGGCGCTGTTTTAAAATCGGAACCGGCGATCATTGTAGATGAAAGTTTGCTTAATCGTGAGACCTTGACCTCTTATGAAGCGCTGGCTGTAAGTCATGAGGCCGTATCACCAGATGAAGTTACAATAAACATTGATTACAAATATGAAGATTTCTCAATCTCATTATCAGAAATCATGCAAGCGAGGTCGCAGAACCGTCGTTACATTGTTAGAGGCAGCAAGTGGATAGACATTCAGAGGCCTGAATTCGCATGGTTGGATGGATTGGATACACGCGAAAAAGTTTCCAATTCACTAGCCCTGACCAGGGCTGAGTATCTAAGGTTCCTGGCGTTGAATGACCGGGTCGAGAAGAAATATTCGTCTGTCAGAATCCGTGAATTAGCAGAAAATCTAGAAGCTTTGAAACCACTGACAAGGGTCCCATCTATTGCTGCTATGAAGGGAAAACTTAGATCATATCAAAAAAATGGCTACGGATGGCTATGGTTTCTTTACCAAAACAGGTTCTCGGGTCTTCTTTGTGACGACATGGGTCTCGGAAAAACTCACCAGATAATGGGATTAATGACCGGAATACTGAGCAAATTTGTAGAGACACCAGGTGATGTAAGGTTCTTGGTGGTTTGCCCTACGACTGTTCTAAATCACTGGTTTGATAAGGTGATGGAATATGCCCCATTTCTTGGTCCATACATTTATCATGGGACTGACCGTCTCTTTGAGAGCGCTTTCAAGGATCATAATTTAATCATCACTTCTTATGGTATCGCCCTGAGAGATCGTGAGATGCTTGCGGAATATCGGTTTGAATTAATGGTTTTGGATGAAGTTCAATCGATTAAAAACAAATCTACGAAAACATACGCCGCAATAAGATCATTGCAGGCAGCGTGCATTATTGGTCTAACAGGCACGCCAATTGAAAACAGCATAACTGAATTGAAATCCCTATTTGACGTTACCTTGCCTGGATATCTGCTTTCCGATTCATCGTTTGAAAGTCATTTCCGTGTTCCCATAGAGGAATTGTCAGACCGTGAAGCCAAGGAAAAACTTACAAAACTGATTAGACCGTTCACTCTGAGACGGAAGAAAGAACAGGTACTGAAAGAACTTCCGCCTAAAATTGAAGACATACGACGTTGTAATCTGAGTGAATCACAGATCCGATTTTACAGGGACGTTATTGAAAACCAAGGGAGAGAATTGGTTCAGCAGTTGAAGGATCCTGATAAAAAGGTGCCTTATATGCACATTTTTGCCGTCTTGAACTATTTAAAACAAATCTGTGATCATCCGATTCTTTTGGAAAAACAGGGCACTGACTATAATAAATATTCTTCCGGGAAGTGGGACCTATTCGTAGAACTTCTCGATGAGAGTCTTCGATCGGGACAAAAGGTTGTTGTTTTCAGCCAGTACGTTAAGATGTTGGAACTTATAGAGATTTATTTAAGAGACATTGGTGTCGCATTTGCTACCATAAAGGGCAGCACCCGTAAACGGGCTGAAGAGATTAAAAGGTTCAACACAGACCGTGACTGCATGGTATTTTCCGGTTCGTTACGCGCTTCTGGATTAGGCATAGACCTTACCGGCGCTTCTGTTGTGATTCATTATGATCGTTGGTGGAATGCGGCTCGGGAGGAACAGGCGACAGACCGTGTCCACAGGATCGGTCAAACTCGTGGGGTCCAGGTGTTCAAACTCTTGACTAGAAATACGCTCGAAGAAAAAATTGATCAGATTATTTCCCGTAAAAAGCGTCTGATGGAGTCTGTAGTAAAACAGGACGACAAATCTATCCTTAAACATTTTTCACGGGAAGACCTCATAGAACTCATTTCCTTCTAGCCCAACCTCAATAAATCTAACTCGTATTGCGGCTCATGTTTTAAAATGTTATACAGCCTCGTGTATAAAGAGCGGGACCTGCGAACTCTTGCCATTTTTCTCCGGAGATCAAGGCTGAGAGCGTAGCCGCTTGAAGCAGTCCAAGGATATATAAAATGGAAAAGATGGTGATAAAAGGAGGCCAGTCACTTCGAGGAACAGTCGAAGTCAGTGGGGCCAAAAACGCAGCCCTACCTCTGATGGCCGCCGCAATATTGACGACAGATGAGATGACATATCACCGAGTGCCTGCTCTCAAGGACATTAAGACTACTAAACAGCTTTTGCTTCAGTTGGGAGTACAGCTTGACGACTTCACTTTCGGCGCGCTCCGGATTAAAGCCCGGGAGATTACAGACCACACGGCCCCATATGAATTGGTAAAGACAATGCGGGCCTCTGTTCTTGTTCTGGGTCCACTTATGGCTAGAGAAGGTCGGGCTGATGTAAGTTTGCCTGGTGGTTGCGCAATAGGGGCCCGCCCGATTGATCAGCATTTAAAAGGGCTGGAGGCTATGGGTGCTCACATAGAGCTCGAAAACGGTTACATCCGCGCAAGGTCGAACGGTCTGCATGGAGCTGAATTTAAATTTGACCTCAACACAGTCACAGGTACCGAAAACCTTCTAATGGCTGCGACACTTGCCAGGGGAACTACGATCCTGCGAAACTGCGCAATTGAGCCCGAGGTGTCTGAACTGGCCCATGTTCTCAACAGGATGGGGGCAAAGATCAACGGCGCAGGAACAGACGTCATAAAAATCGAAGGAGTGGAAAAACTCAACGGAATTGTTCATGAAATAATGCCTGACCGCATCGAGGCAGGGACCTACCTGATTGCAGGAGCCATTACTGGAGGCGACGTAACTGTTCAAGGATGTAGAGCGGAACATATTCATTCATTGCTGGAAAAACTTGATGAAACTGGTTTAAAGGTTGAAACGGAACCAGATTACGTTCGTGTCTGTTCAAACGGCGGAATTAGGAGTAGAGATGTTGAAACTAATCCGTACCCCGGTTTTGCCACTGACTTCCAGGCGCAGTATATGGCTTTGATGTGCCTGGGAAACTCGACGTGCTCAATTTCTGAACAAGTATTCGAAAATCGTTTCATGCATGTTCAGGAGCTAGTTCGCATGGGGGCAGACATAAGGATTTCCGGTCGGTTTGCTAAAGTGCGTGGTGTTCCAAGATTGTCTGGCGCTCATGTGCAGGCTACCGATTTGAGAGCTAGCGCCTCCCTGATTCTCGCTGGCCTTGCTGCTCAGGGAGTTACTGAAGTTCATAGAGTTTACCATCTTGACCGTGGCTACGAGAGAATCGAAGAAAAGATGTCCAGTCTTGGAGCGAACATAAAAAGAGCCAAGGACGATATGGTTTGAAAGGTCTCGACGATGCGAATTTCAGAGATATTGAGGAAGACGTCTGAAACAGATATTCGGCTCAAGTTGAATATTGACGGTAACGGAATTGGTGCAATCGAAACCGGTATAGGTTTCTTCGATCACATGCTGAACTTGTTCACTCGTCATAGCGCGTTTGATCTGGAGCTCAACGCTGTCGGTGACCTGCATGTTGATTTTCATCACACGGTTGAAGACGTGGGGCTATGTCTGGGAGAAGCGTTTCGGCAGGCTATTGGAGATAAACATGGAATCAGGCGGTATGGTTTTTCTTCACTACCCATGGATGAAACTTTGGTAAGTGTTTCTGTCGATGTTTCGGGACGACCTCACTTAAACTTGGTTAATCCATTGGAGGATAGGACCGTTGGAGACTTCCCGCTAGATCTCTTGAAGGTGTTCTTTCAGGCGTTTGCCGACCGAGGAGGAATTACGGTTCACACCATCCTGACAACAGGATCTAATCCTCATCATGCTGCTGAGGCTATGTTTAAGGGATTTGCACGGGCATTGCGCGAAGCTGTGGAAAAAGACTCTCGTGTTCAGGGTGTTCCATCAACAAAGGGTTCGCTTGACTGAACATTGGGTATGAGGCTGGTATGATTGTAATTGTTGATTACGGTATGGGCAATTTGCGAAGTGTCCAAAAAGGGTTTGAGAGGATTGGATCCAAAGCCTTGGTGTCGCGCGATACAGAGGCTATTAACTCAGCAACGAAGCTCGTCTTGCCGGGCGTTGGCGCATTTCCGGAATGTATGAAAAATCTGTCTAGGTTTGGTCTAATAGAGTCAATTCTTGATTTTCTGAAGTCAGGTAAACCATTTCTTGGTATTTGTTTGGGATTACAACTATTGTTTGATGAATCTGAAGAATTCGGCTTAAATAGGGGACTAGAAGTAATCCCTGGAAAGGTTAAAGCATTTCGCCGGGACATGGGCCTCAAGATTCCTCACATGGGCTGGAACCAGGTAATTTTTAAGAAGGATATACCTATCTTCGACGGCATAGACAATGAATCTTTTTTTTATTTTGTGCATTCGTATTATATCGAACCCGAGCAGCAATCTGATACGGCTGCTGAAACCAGTTACGGTATCACGTTTACAAGCGCCATAGCCCGAGGGAACATTTTTGCGCTTCAGTTCCATCCTGAAAAGAGCCAAAAAAATGGGCTGAAAATATTGGCAAATTTCTCCAGACTCTAAGACCAAGAAAATCAGGCGTGTCGAACAACATCGTATCTCGTATTTATGTAGCAGTATCTGTTATCTTTTTTAACTTGTTTCTTCTTTTTCTGATAATCAACATCGGCTTTTCAGGCCTGAGTGATTTAAAGGAATATTATAGAAAAAAGAGACGACCACCGGATTCCACCTACAGTTTTAGGGCTGATAATCCCGCCCTCAGAAAAGTATACCCAGGCTTAAGCAAACCGGAAATGGCCCAGTTAATTAGAGAGAATCGCTCGGTTGCTCAGGGTTATGAGCCCTATGTCCAGTTCAAGGAGCTTCCATTTCACGGGAAGTATGTAAACGTTGACCCTCGAGGATTCAGGTCTATAGACAATCAGGAAAAATGGCCACTAGACAGGAATTGTTACAACATTTTTGTTTTCGGAGGTTCCACGGCATTTGGCTATGGAGTAGCGGATAAAGAAACCATTGCGGGTTGTCTAAAGCAAATCCTGAAAGAATCATTCAACGAGGCTATTGAAGTTTACAACTTCGGCAGGTGCAGTTACTTTTCGGGTCAGGAGAATATCCTGCTTCAACAGCTCATAATGAGCGGAAATGTTCCAAATGTGGCGATATTCATAGACGGTTTAAACGATTTTGCTCACTACACTGGTCAACCGGGCTTTACGAAAGATTTAAAGAAGTTCATGGATGAAGGGGATAAGCCGACTTGAAAAAAATAGTTGGAGAATTGCCGGTAACGAAAATTTTTTTGAAAAACAAAGAGTCAAAATCTGAAAAAGAAAAAGCGCCCACTACGGAAGTAATTTCTAAAGTAATTTCTAGATACAAAACCAATAAGGATATTATAGAAGCCATCTGCGGAAAGTTTGATATTAAAACTATGTTTGTGTGGCAACCGGTACCAGTGTACAAATATGATCAAGATTACAACATCTTTAATAAATTCGACTATAACGGTTTTATGCCTTATCTGAAATTGGGATATGAAACTACGGCCATGGATTACAGAGCTAGGGAGTTTGGGAATGATTTTATATGGTTAGCCGACATGCAAGAGAACCTCAAAGAGCCTCTTTACATTGACGCACTTCACTACAGCGCTAAAATGAGTAGATTAATTGCGGATCAAATCGCAATTGCCCTTTCCCATAAGAAGATCCTTCCTTAGGAAGGCCCTCACATTAAATTGTTTTTTTGCGCCATCTTTGCCGTATACGATTATTAAGGAGCATTTTGCGACTCGATTTTCTTTTGGTAGTTCCAATAGGTAAGTCACATTATGTCGTGCCGCCGGTAGGCCTCGGCTACCTCGCAACAGCGTTGCGAGTCGCTGGTTTTAACAGCGTGGCTATACTCGATTCTATCAAAGAAAACCTGGATGATTCAAAATTTGCGGATCGAATCAAATCCCTTGCGCCAAGATTTGTAGGTTTTCAGGTGTTTTCTTCGGACTTTTCTTCAGTGAAAAAATGCTCGCGACTTGTCAAAGAGATCTTTCCAGACATAGTGGTAATTGTAGGCGGACCTCATGTTTCTGCTAGGGGTGTTGAAAGTCTCAAAGATTTTCCCGATGCGGATTATGGTTTCCAGGGTGAGGCCGAGATTGGGCTCCCCCTGTTTGCTAGCTCTGTTATCAAACACGAGGACATACCGTTAGAAAATGTACCAGGGCTGATTTATCGTTCCGGGTCTGAACTGAAAGCTAATGATCGAGTTTTTGTGGAAGATCTCGATAGTCTTGGTTTCCCGGAGTGGAGTTTGATGCCACCAAATTCTTATCCTGACGCTCCTCAAGGGGCCTTTTATAAAAAATTCCCCATAGCCCCCATAGCAACATCTAGAGGATGTCCTTATACTTGCGCATTTTGTGGGTCGCCTGTAAACATGGGAAACAGGCTTCGTTTTCGGAGCCTTCAAAGCGTGTTATCCGAGATGGAATTACTATACGTAAAGTATGGTGTTAGAGAGTTCCATTTCATTGATGACATGTTTAACGCCACAAAGAAAAGAGTAGTAGAATTTTGCCAAAGACTGGCCGAAAAGAATTGGGACATCTGTTACACTTTCCCGAATGGTCTACGTCTTAACACTCTTGATAAAGAATCACTTACCTGGATGAAAAGGACAGGGGCTTACGCCTTCACAGTGGGTATAGAATCGGGGTCCCAACGCATACTTGATGCGATGAACAAGAAACTGACACTCGAATTAATACGTGAAAAAGTTAACCTAATTGCTGAAGCCGGCATTGAACCGAGTGGTTTTTTTCTGATTGGTTTTCCCGGAGAAAATAGAGTGGACATGCAGAAAACACTGGCTTTCGCTAAAAGCCTTCCATTGAAAAGAGCACATTTTAGTAATTTTCTGCCTCTGCCGGGAACTGAGGCGACAAAGAGGTTGATTCAGTCCGGGGAAATCAGTGAGCCGAACTGGGAAGATCTTGCTTATTCCCACACGCCATATTCTCCGCCGGGGATTACGAAAGATGAGCTTAAAGCGTTTCAACGCAGAGCTTTTCTGGAATTTCATCTGCGTCCCAAAATATTGCTGAAAATGCTGAGTGAAATAAAAAGCTTTCATCATCTAAAGGCCATATTTCTTAGAGCACAGGATTATTTGTTTGCATGAATATTCCATTTTTACGTATGGTCCCTTTGGAATGAAAATTATGCAATCTTGCAATATTGTTGACCTGAACTAGGGTTGGTTAGACTTTGCAATAAGTTTAGGCTCTGGTCTGATATTCTACTTACAAAAGTCATGAAACTGTCTTAGTTTTTCAATGTTTGGATTACATAGTGTCTAAAAAGGTTATAATAATCGGAGCCGGGATTACAGGGCTGACGGCGGCTTTGCGTGTTATCGGCCAGGGATATAAGGTGACTGTTGTCGAAGCGTCAGAAAAAGTCGGGGGGTTGGCCGGGTCCGTAATATTGGACGGAGTTCCCGTAGAGAAGTACTATCACTTCATATGTAGAGAAGATGCGGACTTAATAGAGTTCATCGGTGAACTCGGCCTGACGGATAAACTCAGCTGGCGCGAGGCTGGAACCAGCGCCTTCATAAATGGAAAGATTTACCCTTTCAACAGCCCCCTGGATCTACTCAAATTTGACCCCATTCCCTTGTCGGAACGATTGAGATTTGGAACTAATGTGGTCACATCTCAGTTTCGCAAGAGTTGGCTTGGTCTTGACAAGGCGGCGGCTAAGTCCTGGTTGATTAGAAGAGTTGGGATGTCGGCTTACATGGCGATTTGGGATCCATTGTTAAGAATAAAATTCGGTGAATTCCATGAGCAAATTTCCGCTGCCTGGATTTGGCATCGAATTCATAGAGTTTCCCGGTCACGCTCTAGGCTTTTCCGCCCTAACAGCTACGGGTCTCTGGAACAGGGATGCCATACCTTAATGAAAAGGATGCTCGAGAAATTGTCCGGGTCGGAAAGTTTCTCTTTAATCCCTAATAGAAGAGTCTCCAAGATTTTAATTGAACACGACAAAACACGAGGAGTGCAACTCCAAAACGGAGAGACTATCCAGGCTGATTCGATAATTTCGACCTGCGCAATACCTAATTTTCTCACATTGATTGACTCTCTCGGAGCTTATGGAGCAAAATTGGCCTCAATAAAATATCTTAATGTTGTTTGTGTCCTTTTTGAACTCGACAGACCCTTTTCCAGTAGTTTCTGGTTAAATGTCAACGATCCGCGCGTCTCTTTCAATGGAATCGTTGAAACTACCAATTTGAACCCCAGGCCTGATCTGAAAGCTAAGAGCCTCCTCTATATTCCCTATTACATGAGTTCTGACAACCCGAGATGGGAGTGGATGGATGAGGCGTTTTTTGATGACTATATTGGGGCGTTGATGCTTATCAATAGTAAATTCAACGAAAACTGGATTACCGGACGCCACGTTTTTAGAGACGTTAATGCTCAGGCGGTTTGCCTTGTAGGATTTTCCGAAATTATACCTCCGATGCGAACCCCCATACATGGTCTATATATAACAGATTCAGCTCAATACTATCCGGAAGATCGGACCTTGAGCGCATCCGTCAGACTAGGGTCGAGCGTGGCCGAGCTATTAATACAAAGACAGTTACACAACGAAAAACCATCAAAAACATGTTTGAAATTTCGTAAAAATGAAAGGCTTCCAGAAAATGAAATTTCGTAATATTGGCGCCAAAATTACATCCACTTATGGCACGTTAGCCCTAATCGTTCTTAATTCTATCGTCGTGTTGTTAATTTTGAATTTGATAGCCTCAGGTATCATTGATTTTCGAGGATATTTGCAAAAAAGAACTGACGCAGCGAAGGGCCGTTATAGTTTCAAAAAATACGAAGATCCTGTAAAAGAACTTTTCCCGAATTTTGATAAAGATGACATTAACACTCTGCTAACGGAAATCAGACATGTTTCTCAAGTTTTTGACACTTATACTCAATTTAAGGAAAAACCTTTTGTTGGGAAATTCGTCAATGTTGATGTCCATGGTTTCAGGCCAATCAAAAACCAAGGGCCATGGCCACCAAATCCTGACTCTATAAATATTTTTGTTTTTGGGGGCTCCACGACATTTGGTTATGGGGTGACGGACCATGAAACAATTCCATCGTGCCTGCAGGAAATATTGACAGCGGGTTATCAGGGGAAAATAAGGGTATACAATTTCGGACGAGGCGGGTACATTTCAGTTCAAGAGAAAATTCTTTTGGAAAAATTGATTGAGGCGGGAATTATTCCAAAGGTTGCTGTATTTATAGATGGTTTAAATGATTTAGGATACGGTGATGATGACCCGCCACACACTAAAGAGTTGACAAAATTTATGGATGAAGGAGAAAAACCGCCTCTCACAAATTGCGTAATGCAGATGCCTATATTGAAGCTAATCTTAGGCCATTCAAAGGATGTTGCGAACAGCCACAAGCGTGATCACGCGGAAAGAATTGGTAACGCGATACGACGTTATGAGATCAATAGAGAAATAATCCAAGCAATTTCAAAATGGTTTGGAGTTAAACCACTCTTTGTCTGGCAACCCATCCCCGTTTACAAATGTGACAAGAATTACAATTTGTTCGCTAATTTTGATTATGATGGTTACATGCCCTATCTTAGAGCAGGATACCAGGACATGGCGCAACATGTCGCAAAGCTCCAATTTGGAGACGATTTTTTATGGCTTGCGGATATCCAGGAAGGTCTTTACAAGTCTCTTTATGCTGATGCTATTCATTATAGCCCTTATTTGTGCCACATTATAGCTCAGAAAATTGTGGACAACCTCGAAGCTCGAAAAATAGTCGAAAGAGATTGAGTTTGGTGGAGATATAGTTCAGAGAGAGTCTCAGAGGAGGATTCTTGCGTGCTATAAACTTCAAGTTCCGGGTGTCGTCAAAAGGCGCTCAAAGTTTTTCCGGAGGTAACTATAGAGAATATCTGCCAGGACTTGATTGCCTTCTGCGGTTGCGTGTCCCTGATATAGTTTTTCAAGTTGTAATCTAGATAGCTTCATGTCTGCCATGGTTTGAACCACGTCAACAAACGCATATTTCTGGATCGTGAAGTAGCTTATAAGTCGAGTGGTTCTACTCACTCCATAGTTCATAGTCTCTTGAATAAAATCTTTGTGAGGCATTATCACAATTATAGGAGTTGAACCGAGCGCATTGGCATTTGCCTCAAAACGATCGACAACATGTCGCATAACCGAAAACGGATATTCTTCGTCAAACAAATTCCACGGATAGTGTTGTGTCCGATTATTATGAAATACGGTAGGCAATGAAATGCCAATTTGCTCCAAAACTGGATTTGACCAGTGGAAAAGAGAAATGGTCCAAGGGAAGGACATTTCCGGCAATTTTCTATCCAATTGATACCAGTAGTCGTGCTTCGCTAATTTCTCGAGGAATGTCCTATCATCGAGTTTTCTTACATCTTCAACGCATTTTAGTGAATTTGGCATAAGGACTAGCTGATTGTCCTTTTTAACAAACATTGGCTTGGTGAGTTGTAGAGGGTCATTATAAGTGTAGAATGGTCTGTATATGTTGACTACCCGATTTATGTTTTCGGGCAAGATGCAAAGCATGACTATTTTTGCCTTAGTTTGTCCCTGAAGCTCATGTTTCATCATGGCTTGGTCAGTTCCATAGCCTTCCACACCAAAATTGACAACATTAGCTCCCAGTTTTTTGGCCAGAAAAGTCTGCCAGGTACAGTTGTCTCTTACGTTGGCGCAATAGGTGAACGAATCTCCATAGGTTGCAATTATGGTCGTGTCGTAAGAATCGGAATGAAGTCTTTCACCATCGTTGCCATGATGATATGTTATTCCATCGATATCGCGATATATTATGTTTGGTGGATAATCCCACCCCAGTTTAGGATTGAACATCCTCAGTCCTGCGATGTTACCGTCAATTTCTTTTGACCCGATGGGCTTGGATAGTATTTGGGGTTGATTGATTTGTGTATGTTTTCTTTGCGCAAGGTAAAAATCTAAACTTCTCTTCCCAAGTCTAGCGGTTATTCTAGTAGGTATGGTTTTTTTCATTAAAATATATGAAAACGCCTCGAGCGTTATCAAGAGAGGCATAAAAGCCAGAAACCAGAATAATATAGTTTTGTAAGAAATCCGATGTCGGGTCAAACGCGTCTCCTCTATCAAGTCTGTTTCAGCCATGTTCAATTAACATCCGAGCCAAATCCTAATCGGGGAGATGTCTTTGAATTGAGATATGCAGTTTGCCGAGAAAATACACATAGTCTTCTCTTGTTCCAGGTACCTTCATCCATCCTTCATTAACAATTCCAGCGAACCTTGGTTCTTTTACAAATACTGCCTTAAATCCGTGGTCCCGAAGCGCATTGAGAGTTTCTCTCCTTTGCTTGGCTGTACCATCCAGGAATTTATTTACACTCATTATTTCACCCATTACCCTTACTCCGGCCATTTTAGCCCAGTAAAGCTTGCAGTTGATAGGGCGAAAAACAGCTACCTTGTCGCCTTTATCCATTCCATTGGCCTTTAGGAAGTCTTTAGTGGCAACCATCTCCATGAAAGTTTCATGATGGGATGCCTTGCTATCCGTGCTACGCAGGGACCTAATGCTTTGGTCTACAACAAAAATTCCCACCATTCCGAGAAATATAGCGACTACAACAGCAGCCTCCACAATTATTAAAGGATATCTAACAAAATCGGAATGTTGATATCTTGGAGCTGTTGTAAGGGCCGCAAATCCCAAGAACAGAAATGCCGATACGTAGCGCATCTCCATTGATACCAAGCAATAAATCGCAGTTCCGCAAAAACACATGACAATCAGCATCAGAAAAGTACTCGGGGGAAATATTTTTAATGGCATGAAGGTGGCGACTTGAAGCTGCGCGATAAGCCACAACAACACGACTAAAATTGGCCATAGCGTGCCACTGGCTAACTGGTCCAGGCTGCTTCTAATAGCTGACAGTTGAGCCCTAAAGTTAAAAACAGGCGCTATACCTAACGCCCAATACGCCGGATCACCTTGAGGGTAGGTGGTCGTTGCGCCATGATCGTAATAATGCACTTCGGGATCGTGATGAATGATTTTCGGGACATGAATCCCGGATCCTTTACCGGCTACATAAAAAGCGTAATTGTAAACGCCTACTTCGCCGATGGAGAAGCGCCCAACTTCTGAGGATTGGGATATAATCACTGGAGAACTAACGACCAACATGACTGACGCAGCCAGAATCAAACGGGGGATAGCTTTTCTTATCGAACTGGAGTACATTCCCGCAAAAGCGAAAAAAAACACTGAAAATGGGAAAAGAAATGTTTTGCAAATATAACCAAAGCCTGTGCTCAGACCCAAAAGCACAAAATTCCAAACATCGTCCGGAGATCGCTTGATGTTTAGAACAGCCACTACTGACAACAATACGAAAACAAATATTATCATATCGGGGGTAACGAGCTGGACCCGTACCCATATCAAAGACGCAACCAAGAAAGCGGAGTAACACATAGCTTTCAAAACACAAGACGGCAATGTGGTTCTTTCCACTTCCGTGTCAATCTCACCAGTCAATCGGCTTACAAACAGATCGCAGGTTACCATGGTGGCTATAAACAAAATGAAATTGAATAATTTGACCACATACAATTCGTTATCAGGCGTCGTCTGCAAAATTCGCTCAAAAATAGACAGTAGAAATGAATATCCAGGGGAATAGCCGAGAAACACAGAATCCTTCCACAAGCCGGTACGAAAGGCTTGAGCCATATCCAAGTAGGCAATGGCGTCACCATTTATAAAGTGCCTTGTTGTGTAAGTAATTATCCCCCCTAAAAGGACCCCCAAAATCCAAAAACACACTCTGATCCGCGCGCTCCACCACTCAGAGGCTATGCTGAACTTTTCAACACAGGGATCCGATTGTTTTAAAGCCATAGAACTCAATCTTTCTGGTGTCCTACGACATCATCCAGTAATAGTCGCCTCATCTTGAATAACTGTCTAATTAGTCATTGAGCTAATCTTTTTCTAATTAAAAAATCGCCAATTGTTGTGTCAGCCGAAAGTCTATAAATAAAATCTTCTTAGAGATTGTAGCCCAAATGATACAGTGTCAAAGTTTTTGAATTCCGATTCCATATAACCAATTGGATCAGTTTACAATAGTCTAGCGTAAAAAGTTTTCGTTGGTGAAATCAAAATCCAACCTTCATCAGTTAGACGTGAACATTCTTTCCGTT
The DNA here is from genome assembly GCA_963798475.1 of uncultured delta proteobacterium. Taxonomy (GTDB): domain Bacteria; phylum Desulfobacterota; class Desulfomonilia; order Desulfomonilales; family Desulfomonilaceae; genus CAJBEZ01. The sequence continues at coordinate 269,400 of CAWCTI010000023.1, read as the reverse complement.
GAGCGATTAATGCTTTAATGCCTTCATTTTTCAATAGAGTCAAAGAATTCATTCGCTCTGCCTTAGTGATTTTAAGGAACTTCTCAGGATCTTCGATTTCCGCGGTCACCCGTAATTTCGCCATTCTAGCCCACTGAATCGGTAAATTTCCCAGGACAGCCACATGATCACCACGGCTGAGTCCGTTTTTAGATAAAAAATCACTAACCGAGATTTGATCTTCAAAACTTTGTCGATAAGAGATCTTACCATTTTCAGAACACAACCCTCTGACTGCTTGATCTACCGTGGACAGGAGAACGCTGCCGATCAAAAATATAACTAGAGCCAATACACCGAGATCGCTGACTCCAAATCTGAGGAGGACTTTCTGATTCTTCCCTCGACTCATGCCCATGATCAAGCCGACTGATCCCAGAAACAGGAACGGCGCCACGTATCTGGGTTCCATAGATATTAGGGCAAAGAGAAATATCCCGCAGATTGCAGCGACAACAAACATGATGGAGAGACTTATTGGCCTGAAGGAACCGATCCGATACGAGCCCAGATAAATTTGAAATATGGCCCACGCGATTATGACTGACAACCATCGTGATTGCGAAACAATCTCAGAGAGATTTTTAAGAAAGAGTTTGAAATGAACGGCATTATCGTAGGTTGGATCTATTCCTATGGTCCAGTAACAAACATCAAACGAGAATGGTCGGGTACAAACACCCCCGTATTCGTAAACCATAACTTTGTTCTTCGCGTCCAGGATCTTTCCTGGGTCAACTGGTGTTCCATGCCCACCAATCAGGATCGAGTAAACATGGCGACCACCTTCTCCATACGTGAAACTGCCCTTTTTGAGGGACAATGCTTCAATAAGTGGTCCCATGGTCAAGATCAGGAAGATCGTAGCCAACGCTATTCTCGGCACGCATTTTTTTAAAGACCCGACAGAGAAAGCGGCCATGATCAAGAAGACTGGGGAAAAAATAAAGAGAAAAGCCTTTGATAAATAACCAAGCCCGGCCAGGGATCCTAAGATAGCGAATTTATAAAATCTATCGGGATTTTCTCTAATCCACATTATAACCGAGAAACATAGGAGAACTATACAAAAGACCAACATGTCAGGATTTATTAAACGGACTCGAACGGAAACCAGAGCCGTGGCAAGGAAAGTTGAATATAATACAGTCTGAATAGATGGCCAAGGAAGTGGATTATACCCAGAATTGACCAGCGCGAGATATTCGTGTTTTAAGAATCGTAGTAAGACTTCAAGGGCACATAATGCCCAGACGAAAACAATATAGTTAAGTAGCTTCAGCCATATCATCTCATTCAACGCATTAAGTTGAAGAATGCTGTGGAAAATGGCGATTAGCGCACCATACAAAGGACTAAATGTAAAATTAACTACATCGTGCCAGTGAAATTGTTTTATAGCTTCCCCAATCTCAACGTAGACTATCGCGTCATCGTTGATGAAAAAGCGGCTTGTGTAGGCATTAACCCCGGCGAGCCCCAAGGCTAAGATCCAAAAAAATACGCGAACTCGGTATTCTAAAATACGATGGTCGATTAAGGGTGCACGGTTAGTAAAATTGGTCAACATTGACTCCATAAGACATATCGAGATGTCCATCTGTTGAAAGAAGAGGATCTTTGGGTAATCTGCAGATCAGTGCTATCGAAAATTCCGTGAAAGTTTGATATTACTAACCTACCATAAAAAAACGATTTCTTGACCACTCATTGAGCTTGTGCATAAATGCGAACCATCAAACACAAACGCGTAGCGCCGAAGACTAAAGAAGTCCGGAGGAGGGCGACGATGAAGGAACAGCAGAAATTCCCATTCAAAACCGTTTTGAGTCTCAGGCCCTTGATTGATTTTTGGAACAGGACCATTACATCTTCGGACGTGTCATGGGGACTTTCCCATGATGAACTAAGTTTAAGGCTTGAGGAAGCTCAGGAACTTATGGAATCGATAACAGATTTCTCAGCCCTTGAACGACATCAAGCGATAATCAAGACATTGATGTCAGCCGTGTTTCCCAGGGCATTTTGGGAAATCCAGGTGGCCGGCGCGTTTATTCCCTTTCAATTGAGGCCATTTTTTGTATCGCCGCTACTTAAAACGAAATTCCTGAATAGCGACGGCTCCTTTAAGGGTAGACCATATCCGGATGAAGAAACCTATGTCAGGGTTTTATCTTTGAAAGCATTTTTGATGGTTTTGAAGAAATTTTACGATATAGACAGCAACCTTGATCTGCCTCTCATGAGAGTTGTGCCGGACGCCGATACCACCTTGGACAGATATTATAAGATAATGGTACAAACCAAATTTGTAGAACCTCAGTGTATTACATCCGTTCGTGAGTTATCGGATCAGGAAAGGAATGAAATAAGGGACAATATTTCCGACCTTGCGACATTAAGTCGTATTATCCCAATTGAGAACTTTGAGTTTCATGGATTTGTTGTTGTCTATGCGTTTGATATAACCACCAACGCTGTGATAGCCACCTTGGAAGGTGACCTTGTTGACAGTAGCTCTATAGTCAGCGCTTCGGGACTGGTCCGTCTGGAAGCAAGGTTGAGGACACTGCTGGGTGTTCCTGATCTAAGAGCTGAAATTGTAGCTTTTGACGGTGATCAAGCTCTTGTCTTAAAGGAGAAAGGAGCGACATCGAATAATAGTCTATTCCGATTGTCCAATCGTTTTCATTCGAGTATTTTGGCAGGAACACAGTTTGAAACTGTCCTTAGAGAAAGCAGAATAGTCACAATTTCAGATTTGTCCTTGAACCATGTGAATCAAGAGAGAGTGACCCAACTATTGGAAGATGACGCAAGATCTTTGTTGTCTGCCCCCCTTACATATCATGGTAAAAAAATAGGACTTCTCAATCTTACTTCGCCCCACCCAGCGGAGTTCGGGGTTTTGCAGTCAAGGTTGGTCAAGGAAATTTTACCAATCTTTTCGGTCGCCCTCAGGAGATCACTAGATGAATTTGACTCCGCTGTTAATAGAATAATCAAAGAAAAATGCACAGCCATACATCCATCCGTTGAATGGTGTTTTCGTCAAGCAGCGATTCGGGTCCTTCAAGATGCGGACAATGGAAATATTGAAGAATTTGCCCCAGTTGTTTTCCACAATGTGTATGTTTTGTATGCGATCGCTGACATAAAGGCTTCGTCGGAAGCGCGAAACAGAAGTATTCAGATAGATTTGAGCGAACAGCTTCAGCTTGTTCAGGAAATTGTCTCCAGGGCTGTAAAAAAGAAGTCGTTCCCGATTCTTGACGAGGTAAGCCATCAAATTCATGCCAAGATCAAGAAAATATCAGAAGGTGTTACGATCGCCGATGAGCAACCGATAGTAAATCTGGTTAAATTCGAAATTGAACCTCTCTTTCCCTTCTTGCGAACCCTTGGACAAGATTTGGCCGATCTTATCGACAAGTATGAGAAATTGCTTGATCCAATAACTTGCACGATCTTTCGTGAAAGGCGAGATTTTGAAGAAAGCGTGGCCTATCTGAATAAAACTCTGGCCTTTTATTTAGAAAAGGAACAATTATTGGCCCAATCCATCTTCCCGCATTTTTTTGACAAGCATCAGACGGACGGAATTGATTATGTCTTATATCTCGGTGAGTCAATGGTAGAAAAATTGAAATTCAGCGACGTGTATGTGAAAAACCTGAGACTGTGGCAATTGATCACTTGCTGTGGCATGGCATGGCACGCCGCAAATATTCGACCAAGGCTGAAGGTCCCTCTGGAGGTAACCCATTTAGTGCTGGCAAATTTCACACCAATATCTGTTTGCTTCAGGTTCGATGAAAAGCGATTTGACGTTGCTGGCGCTTACGATACAGGGCACGAAATGATAAGGTCAAGAATCGACAAAGCGACTGTCAAGGTGCGTAATGATCGTCTGACTCAACCAGATAAAATAGCGATAGTTTATTCACGGCCAGAGGAAGCAAAGGAGATGACTCGCCATATTTCTTATCTCCAGGACAACAATTTCCTGAAAGATGATCTTGAATATGTAGAATTGAATGATCTCCCGGGTGTTCAAGGTCTTAGGGCCCTCAGAGTAAGTATAAATCTAAATTCTGTTGAGCTTGAAAAGAGACTGTTAGAAACTAAAGAGCAGGGATCCTAAATCTAATGATATTTTTGGTAGACGAATATCGGCTCGATACATCGGGTGAGCCTAAAGTTTGAAAATCATAGACAGATACGTATTTCGTGAAGTAAGCGTTTCTTTCCTTTTTTGCTTTGCTATTTTTCTAATAACCGGATTAATAGCAGGATTCCTTCCAATCTTGCAAAAGGGTATGGAGTCAGGACTTGAATTAACTTTAGTTCTGTTCCAGGCCCTGATAAGCGCTCTGCCTGGCACGCTCGTGACAGTCGCGCCCCTGTCAATTTCCGTGGGGATATTGCTCGGCTTGGGAAGGATGTCTTCCGACAACGAAATATCTGCAATCAAGTCCAGCGGCATTTCGGCAGTGCGACTTTTGCCTCCGGTTTTAGCTCTTGGCTGTGTAGGTTTCTCTCTAAGCCTCCTTTGCACTTTGATCCTTATTCCCAAAGGAATCTCCGAGGGCAAGCGTTTGATGCAGGAGGCGCTTACGAAAAGGATCGATGTTGGCATAGAAGAGAGGGTTTTTTTTGATTCATTGAAAAATCTGATTCTCTATGTCGAGCATATCGACGCCTCGACCGGTTTGATGCGCAGAATATTTATCAGGGAGTCCTCTCAGCCCAATGACATAACGTCAATCCTTGCGAAGAGAGGCAAGGTAGACACTGATCCGAAAGGTAAGGCATTCATAATGGATTTGAGGGAGGGGGTCATCCTGAAAGAAGATTCTAGAGGCGACTCCACTGGTAGCCTTGCGTTTAAGAGCTACACGTTCAAGTACCCGCTGGATCGAATGAGCCTTGAGAAAGAACAAAAATCACTTGAAGAAATGTCCATATCAGAAATTCACGAGAAAGTTAGAACCATTTCGACCCTATCATCTCACGATACCCCGGGAATCGAGGTTTTTCAGCACAGGGTTGATATTTTTGCACGGATTTTAATTCTTCAAAGGTTTGTGTATCCTTTCTCCTGCATAGCGTTGGCGCTTATTTCTTTTCCCATCGGTTTGGTGAATCTCGGCAAAGGAAAGCTTAACAATGTGTCACTAGGGATCGTAGCCATTTTTGCCTATTATGCGTTGACATTGGCCGCCGAACGGGCCGCCAGGTCCTATTTGATCTCTCCGGAGATAGCTATTCCGTTTCCACCCCTGCTGTTTGTAATACTGTCAGCGTACTTAACGGATAGAGTACGTAGCGAAAGGACCCCTGGGTTTGTGTCTATTTTTCAGAGGGCTCAAATCACATTTCATCGTTAGCGAATCAACAGAAGCAAACTGAGCACTAAAATTTTTGCCATACAATTAAATTATATGATTTTTCATTTTAAACATGTGTTTCTCTGAGGCCCGATTATGGCTAAGAATTTCAGCGTACTGATAAGAAGCGAGTACACAGATTGTGATCTCTGCGGATCGGCGAATCACGAATTAATTTATTCAAAAGTAGACCATGTTACAGGATTAGAATTCCATGTAGTAAAGTGCCAATGCGGTATGGTTTTTGTTAATCCTATGCCGTTTGAGGAATGCGCAAGACTTCTTTATCCCTCCGACTACTTAAATGAAAAACCCTATCTTGGCTCACTTTTTAAAAATATGCTGAGACTCCTGCCCAGTTTCCCTGAAGGAGATCGACGTTTGTTGGACGTTGGGTGCGGAACTGGACACTTCATAAGGTATGCTGCGAAGGCGGGCTGGGATGCCGAGGGGGTCGACTTTGAGGATTGGGGTAGCTCTGAAGGCGACACAAAAATCCGTTTGGGAAATTTCCCTAATATGGACATACCAGAAGAATATTATTCGGTGATAACGTCGTGGGCCGTGTTGGAGCACGTCAGACGTCCTTCTCTGTTTTTCGGGAAGATCGGGAAGATATTACAAAAAAACGGTAAATTCATTTTCACTGTCCCTAACGTTCAATCACCGGGTATGAAGCTATCTTGCGACGAAGATGTACCCAGACATCTTTGGCTATTTACTCCATCTGCCGTAAAAGCATATTTGCACAAATATGGTATGGAACTTGAGAAGATATTTCATAATGGTAAGATTTACAGATCATATCCCTTTGGACTCTTAAGATACAGTTGGTATGTTTCAATCAAAAAGCACGATCCGATCTGTTCCGTTTACCAGAATAAATCAGTAGCTCTCCTAAGGAATAGGTCTGTGAGTGTTCATGTTGGTGATTGGATTCGGGAGGTTTTGAGTACCCTATCTCTGTGGGATATCACAGTAGACTCGCTGGACTTGGTGCTGGGTATAGCGCTGGCGAATGTTTCCAAATTGATTAGAAACTACGGAGTAATAACAGTTGTGGCGCGCAAAAAAAGCTATTGATGTCTGACCAATTTTATAAAAGCCGCCACGAAAAAGGTCAATACACCTGAAGAAACAGCTATGGCTACTGGAGGATATTCCGCAAATACGTGTGAATATATGACGAGGCAGAATGACGCAGTCGCGACTTCAAGCGCAAGCAAAGTCCTAAAAAAATTGTTGTCGAGCAGAGGAATGTCCGGTACATACCACTCGATTCTCTGCCACACGAACTCGGACAATATTTCATAAAGGGCTAGCGATACAATCATTCCCCATATGACATCGTTAGGGAAATGCGCTCCAACGAAAATTCTGGATAAACCAACGAGTATCCCAAATATCAGCAAGATGGTTTTGAGTGTACGGGAAGGGCTGAATCGCGCCAGCGCCAGCGCGGTCGCTAGAGCTGCAGCGCTGTGACCTGAAGGGAACGCCCCGGAACGCAATATAGGGCCGACAATATGTACATCAGCCAATACCGCTGCCGGTCGGAGTTCGGGCAGAACGCTTTTTATAGCGTTTACAGCCACCGATGACGATAGAATTAATATAAGTCCAAAGGCAGTTATCCTGGGATTGACGATTATAAACATTCCAAGAATGATACCGAGCAACAAACCGTCTCCAAGTGTCGTCATGGAAAGCCAGAAAGAATCCGACAGATTGGAGTTCAAAGAATTCAATATTCTGAACAAGTGCGTGTTATGCGAACTTACAAGAAAAGAAAACATTAGAAGAACAAACAACCACAAAACACCGGGGGAAACCAAAAACTTTTTCTTGGACATCAGTCGTACTTGCCTCAACTCCCCATTTAAAACTTCAACTCATAATAATCACTCTTGTGAAGTCAATTCAAGGGCAATGCATTATTTAGCCGAGCGTCACTGGTGATTCAGTATTAAACTTTTTCTCTCGTTCAGAAGAGTCGCTATGATACTCTTCGTGATACTGTCCGCTATTATTTCGTGAGCCCGTGCATTCGGGTGTTTATCAATAACTCTGGGTGGCTCCGATCCCCAGTGATGATAATTTCTTGAATATTCAATATCAGAACTTTCCGGAAGTCTCTTTACCAGCTCTAGCTGGGCATCTACTACCTGAACATTTATTTTATCCAATGAGTCAGGTAGGTTAGTGAGTAGGTTATTTGTTCCCAAAACCACAATAAATATCTTCGAGCCAAACTGTTTACAGATCGACACAATTTCTCCGTAAACATTGCTCACAATCTTACCCTGGTTTCGTGATGGTTGATACCAGTTCGCGATTTTTTTTGGAATTTGATATACGGTTCCCCATTACTTTTTGGGGAGGTAAGTTATGGGCGGGGTGACGTCAGTCAAACCCCATCTTTCGGAGTATGAGATTTCTGAACGACTTAAGGGAACTTCAGGCAGAGTTCATCGGAGATGGCTGGTAGTTTGGAATGCGCTGGTTGATCCTCGCACCGCAAGGCAAATTGCTAGACATACTGGGGTTTCAGTTTCTTCGGTGCACAATCTGGTTTCCAACTACAGTAGGTTCGGCCCAGAGGCAGTAGAGGGGTCCAAAGAGAGCAAACGCCGCCGATGTTATTTCAGTAGAGCGCAAGAGTCCGAATTCCTTGCTCCGTTTCTTGATGAGGCAAGCGCTGGTCAGATCTGCGTTGCAGGCCGGATAAAACAAGCGCTTGAAAATTACTTGGGTCATAGTGTTCATCACTCCACTGTTTACAGGATGCTTGAAAGGAACGAATGGCGGAAAGTAGTCCCTCGTCCGGTTCATCCTCAAGCCAAAGAAGAAGTTAAAGAAGGTTTAAAAAAAACTTTCCCAAAATAGTAGATGAGGTTGTAGCAGAAAGAGATTTATCGGATACCCGGCCCGTAGTGATCATGACTCAAGACGAGGGAAGATTTGGAAGAATAAGTGATCTTCGTGCCTGCTGGGCCCCAAAAGGCATTAGGCCCAAGATTCCTAAACAAATTGTAAGAACATTTGTTTACGTATACGCGGCAGTGTGCATGGCGCTCGGGAAAATGACCTCCCTGATACTTCCTTACGCAAACACAGAAATGATGAACTTATTCCTGGAAGAAGTCTCGAAGGACTATTTTGTGATCATGTTGGTAGACGGCGCCGGTTGGCATAGATCAGGAGGACTCAAAATCCCTGAAAACATAAGGCTCATATATCAACCTTCGCACAGTCCGGAGCTCAATCCAGCGGAACATGTGTGGGAGGAGTTGCGAGAAAAGCATCTTCCCAACAAGGTCTTTCGGTCCCTTGATGCGGTAGAGCGTGCTCTTTGCGACGGATTATGCAAATTGCACGACAATCCAGAAAAGCTTCGCTCAATGACCAACTTCGAATATCTCAACGTTTCTAAGTTAAATAGCGAAATGGTATGAGGCATCAATCCGACTAAGTTTTTTAAACCGACCAGGCTTGAATGGTGGAGATCATGGAAAATTAGCGGAAAGCCCAAATTCAGAGTAAAATTCATTAGGTCCCAGATACTATAGCATTTGCCTAAAGTTTTGTCTTAATGGCGCATGTTTTTTGGTTTTGATCTTTCCGGTTCACTACCCAGTTAAGGGCGAGGCATATACGATCGATCAACTGATCTTTGGATTTTGCGAAAAGATCTGAGAACCATTCAGATTTCATCACAAGCCATAATCTTTCTATGGGATTGAGATCCGGAGAATAAGCTGGAAGAAAGACCGGCTCGAATCGGCCCCAGTTTATCTTGTCACCGCGATGCCAGCTTGCATTGTCCAAAATGAGGATGTTCTTCGGGCGTTCAAAGGAGATGTCTGAGTTAGCGTGATCCAGAAAAGTTTGGAATACTTGAGTGTCTGAGTGACTGAATATCAAAGCGTAAAACTCTCCTGTCCGAGGGCATACTGTTCCAGCCGCACTCATTCTTATATGAGCGCCCAGGTAAGGTTGACGGATTTTTTGACCCTTGAGGGCCCAGCGACGTTTGGGCCGAGGATCTCCCTCGATCCCTGTCTCGTCAAGAAACCACAGGTCGATTTCCGGGTCGCCAAGAAGAATTCTCAGCAAATCCACAAAGTCCTTTCTCTTTTCTTCGTCCTGTCCGTTTGGCCAAGAGCGTGGTACTTTTAGTCGAAAGCCCTGTTCATGCAACCATCTAACTACAGTCCGATACCCGATCTCCTCATCAAGTTGTTTGGTCAAGTATCCGTGAAACTTCTTTCCTGTCCAATGAGTCTCATTGGCCCGATCCGGGCGCTGAACAAGTTCAATATATTTTGTGCGCTTATCAGAAGTGATCTTTCTTGGACGACCCGATCGGGCCTTTTGTACGAGTCCGTCGATCCCTCTGGTGTTAAACCTATCGATCCACCGGCAAAGGTTGCGCCGAGTCGTGTCATAAAGCTTGGCTACCTGGTCATGGCTTATACCCATGAGCAAAGCCTTGATCGCCATCATCCGAACGTGACTCCTGAGAGAGACAGCGGCCCCCGCAGCGATATCCAGCTCTTCCAACGAGCAATTCTCAGTATTGGGCATGTTCGGCTGACGCGACATACCTTGGGTAAAGCATATTCTTTACCCAAACGCGAGAAAAATCGTCTGTTCAATCGGACATTATTTTTGGCAAATGCTATACTATCCGAGACCTTAGGCGTTGCAAAATCGTGCCTGAAAATCGCAGTCATGAAATCCGGTCCATGAATTTTCAGGCCCGCCACTGATTCTTCTACAAAATATGGATGAGGGAGTAGACCATAAAAGGTTGGGCCATACCTTTGTTGGGAACGTTCGACAAGCCATGGAGAATATTGGACTAAAACAATTTTGGGTTTGAATTCAGGGATAAGTCGTCTCACCAAAATTAACATCTCAGCTAAACCATAGCTGCATCTGCCCGCGTTCAATGGAACCATTCCTAATTCATCGGCCATTAAATGACAGAATGTTGATTTAGCTGGGACCCCAAAGCCAGAGGTAAAACTGAATCTTAAACTCAGAATGTAATCTGGTTTCCTTGTGCCATTGGCGCCTAATTTTAAGATTTCCTTAGAACTTGATCTAAAACTTTGAGAATCATAATAGACGGGTATCGTTGATCCATCACAAAAAACCACTGCCCCCGAACTCCGAGGAATGGGGACGTAACCCAACGTTTTATCGGCTCTGTGGAGCTTGCCTATCTATCCCGAGAGATTACCTTTAAGATCGTGCCAGTATTTGTAAGATTCAAAACATACAATAGCAATGTATGCTAAAAATAAAGTCCTAGTTGTTACCAGGACCCATTTGATCAAATATACCAGTCCAGACTTCCCCATTGTCCCCCCATTTGCTCCCTAAAGTCACATAGATTCAACGGTATCTTCATCTAAAGGCTTGTCATCTTCCTCGGTTGCGTCTGCCCGAGATATATCGAGAACGTGTTCACCGGGATCCATTCTGACTAAAGTCCGTCCCTGAGTAATTCGCCCTATGACCGAAATCTCTTCCATTCTTAGCCGTATAATTTTGGCCCCCGATGTCAGTATCAAGACATGGTCGGAATCTTCCACCACCCTAACAGCGACAACATCGCCACTTTTCTCAGTGGTCCTTATAGTAATCACTCCCTGTCCGCCTCTGTTAATTGGAGGATACTCCTTGAGGGACGTTCTTTTACCAAGTCCATTCTGAGTTATTGTAAGAAGAGTCCCTGAATCCTCTGACACCACTTCCATGGCTATAACAGCGTCCTCATGTCGCATTCTGATGCCAGTTACGCCTCTGGCCTGGCGACCCATAGGCCTAATTTGACTTTCGTGGAATCTAATTGCTTTACCTTTTCGTGAAACCAGAAGTATATGATTGTCACCATTTGTGAGGTTGACGTCAATTAATTGATCATCTTGATCAATTGTCAGGGCTATGACACCAGTAGACCTGGGTCTTGAAAATTCCGCAATCGAAGTTTTCTTGATCTTCCCTTGAGCTGAAACCATTGTCACGAAACCCTCCTGACTCAATTCAGGAATAGACAGCACCTTCTTGATGGTTTCACCCTCATCAAGCTTCAAGAGATTCACAATGGCTCGACCTCGACTGTAGGGACCTTCCTCCGGCAACTGGAAGACTCGCAACCAATGAACGCGACCTCGATTGGAAAAACACAGCAGCACATCGTGTGAAGAAGCATAAAGTATTTGGTTGACTACATCTTCGCTTGCCGTCTTGGCCCCGATTCTTCCTTTGCCGCCAGGCTTTTGGGATTTGTAGACATTGGCCTGGACACGTTTGACATAGCCTTTACTCGAGAATGTAACGACATCATCTTCCCGAGGGATAAGATCTTCATCCAGCACATCGGATTCCATGTCTTCGAGAATCTCGGTACGTCGATTGTCGCCAAACTGTTCCCTGACTTCAGTCAATTCTGATACAACAACTTCAAGGACCTTTTCTTCAGAAGCAAGGAGGGCCTCCAGTTCGGATATTTTAATCAGGATGTCCTGAAGTTCCTGAAGGATTTTGTCTCTTTCAAGACCGGTCAATCGTTGAAGTCTCATGTCCAGAATGGCTTGAGCCTGAATCTGGGTCAGACCGAAGTTGCTAATGAGGGCGTCTCTGGCGGTTTGTGGATCACGCGATTGCCTAATAGTCCTTATTACGGCGTCCAGATTATCAAGGGCAATTTTCAGGCCTTCGAGAATGTGAGCCCTTTCTTTTGCTCTAGCTAACTCAAACTTGGTTCTTCTAACTATTACTTCACGCCTAAAATCTACGAAGCCGTGTAGGATTTCCCGTAGGTTCATGGTTCGTGGACGACCGTGATCCACACAAAGGAGCTGAATCCCAAAATTGGTCTGTAGCTGAGTGTGCTTGAATAATTGGTTTAAAATCACTTCAGGATTTTCATCCCTTTTCAACTCAAACACTACCCTCATCCCATGACGGTCGGACTCATCACGAATATCTCTTATTCCAGGTATTTTCTTTTCCTTAACAAGGTCAGCGACATTTTCGACCATTCTCGCCTTATTCACTGTATAGGGAATTTCTGTAACCACTATGCGCTGATAACCCTTTCCGGCGTCTTCCATCTGGGTCTTGGCACGCATTCGCACGGAACCACGACCGGTGTGGTAAGCGTCAATTATTCCTTTGTTACCGATGATAAATCCGTACGTGGGAAAATCCGGGCCGGGCAAAAAGCGCATGAGATCTCTAATAGACGCCTGAGGGTTTTGAATCAAATGGATAGTAGCATCTACAGTTTCCCTTAAATTGTGAGGAGGAATATTTGTGGCCATTCCAACAGCGATTCCTTGGGAACCGTTTACCAGCAAAGCGGGAAATCGGGCAGGCAGAACGACTGGTTCTTGCTGAGTATTATCGTAGTTGGGAATAAAGTTTACCGTGTCTTTATCAAGGTCCTCTAACATGGCCTGAGAAATCTTGGCCATCCTGACTTCCGTATACCGCATGGCGGCCGGAGCGTCTCCATCTACACTGCCGAAATTACCCTGACCATCTATAAACGGATACCGCATGGAAAAAGGTTGCGCCATCCTTACTATCGAATCGTATACCGCGGTGTCGCCATGAGGGTGATACTGGCCGATCACGTCACCAACCGCTCGAGCGGCTTTTCTATATGGGCGATTCCAGAAATTACCTGCTCGATGCATGGCGTACAGGATGCGCCGATGGACTGGCTTTAGGCCGTCACGCAAATCAGGCAAGGCGCGACCGACAATTACACTCATTGCGTAATCTAAATAGGATTTCTGGATTTCCTCTTCAATTCCAACAGTTACAATCTCGGCAGGTTTACCCAAAATTAGTCCCTTCCCTACACTGCTAAAAAGTCTATCATCAATCTCCGCCGATGAATATTAACACAAGTATCGGTTATCAACAAAGACCGATGGCTCGGCCTTTGTTGTCTGTCCTAAATTTTTATTGTCAGAAATTCTTGCATTGGGTTTAACAGCTACAACTAGCTAAACCCACAAACCTAAGTATATCATTAGGCTGACAGATATAACACCATTAATAAGTTTGATATTTTGGGCGATCTGTCGAATAGGTTTGACAGAATCATTTAAATTGTGAAATAATTAAACAGCTTATTACATTTTGGAGGTTCTGGGATGGATAGAATCCTGAAAATAGGCGTTTGTCTGGCGCTTATCGTTGTTCTTTCATGCCCGGCGATCGTTCTGGCCAAGAGCGGCGCGCAGTCAAGGATTTCAAAATTAACCACCTCTGTCTACCATTCAGGCGTAAAGGCAATCGACAGGACGGAGGGTATACTTGACCAATGTCTCAAATCGACCTTCAGCCTGTTTAATCCTTGCTTGGACGTCGTGAAGATGTGCAGTGATGTTGTGTTCAAACCGTTAAACTATCCTTTCGATTACGTCGAAAAGAGGATGTACCAGCCAAAGGTTGTGAAAAAATCTATCGTGATTCCAACTCCAGAGAAACCGGAATTGCCTAACCAATAGCGGCCGTTCTTTAAGAGGGGACATTGAGGGGATCCGACGCTCATGTACGGATATTTTCAGTCCGTATATGGCGTCAACACGGAGGGTGTTTATGCCAAAGGTTGTCGTTCCCCTAATCGGGACGATGTTGCTGTTTGTTTTTCCCGTCTTTTGCAATGGTGAGGCGAAAGTTCAAACCAACGGGATAGCAATTTGTTCAGTAATCATTAATGAAATGTCTGAGGGTAAAGTATCCCTGAAGCAGGCCAAAGAAATAGCCACAGCAATTGCAAACGCTAGTAACAAATATTTCGGAAGGGTCACATGTGGAGACATGTGGCTGTTCATGTCGATTGTTTTCGTCGAGAGCGGTTTTCGAAACAACATCACAAATTATCGAAATTGTAGAGGTATGTTTCAAATCCATGCGCCGTCCTGGGCTTCCAAATTCAGAATCAGGTACTCTGATCTATTGAATCTTCAAACTAACGCTGACTGTGGGGTGCAAGTTTTCAAGTATTATCTGAACTTGTACGGCGACCTCTTGCCTGCTTTAAGCGCATATAACAGCGATCATCCCACAGTGGCTAGAGGATATGCCAAGATGGTTCTCTCGGTCAGAAGAAAAATAAAGAATCGATACCTTCAAATATACAAGTTGTACCGTGATGCGCCGGTCCTTGTCGCGCAGTCCCGCGCCAAGTGAAGAATATCCCACCCCGCCAACAACAAAACAGCTAATAGAATCACCTTAAAGGTTTCCCAAATAAATAAATTGGCGACTATCTTGGAGGACCGTACAGAAAGGGACTCGCCATAGAGCTAATGAAATCGTAAGGGTTCAACGGGGAAGGGTTGTGGTCCGAAGGGACAAAAGGATCATGTCCCATAGGGTAACACGACGACACCGGACCATAAGGCGGAGCGACATATTGAGGCAGACAGCTTACACAACCGGACAGCCAGAGCATGCTCAGTAATACTAAGGTGATAGTCAGATTTCTTACAAATAGCTTCATGTTTTGCACGCTACAAGAATTAATGTATTTTAACTTTTTAATTCATTTAGATCAAGGTAAAAATTTTCAAGAGAATAAACGCCGACATTGTTTCGGCCTTTCGGTAATTTAGTTGAGTCCAAAATTGATCTTGACGTATGAACTAACGTCTGAGTTGAAACAGTGAAGCGCCGTTTGGAGAAACAATTAATTTGCCATCTGAGTCGATCATTAGGCAGGAAAGGTCTTTAAACCTGCTTATTAGGCGCATTCCTTTTTCAGGTCCCAAAACAAAAATGCCGGCGGGGAGACCTTCGTCACGTGTTCCATCCGGGGCCACTATTGTAACAGACTCTGCTCCAGTCGCTGGATAGCCGGTTTTGGGGTCCAGGATATGATGATATCGTTTGCCATCCTTTTCGAAAAACCGTTCATAATCGCCAGATGTGAATACCAGTCCCGACTCAATTTCTACAACCGCGGCGATGCCGGAATTGTCCCTTGGGTCCTGAATTCCGATTTTCCACGGCACTCCCGGTTCTTTCCCCCCAAACGCCGCTATGTCCCCACCAGCGTTTATCAAGGCTGACTCGATCCCCTTTGATTTTATAATTTGTTCCGCACGATTAACCGCATAACATTTTGCGATGCCGCCCAAATCCAACGCCATGCCTTTCTCAGGTAGAAAGACTTCATTTTTCTCGGGGAATATCTTTACCTTTTGCCACCCGACTTTTTTAAGCGCTTGGTCAATTTCGTCCTGGCTGGGAAGTCTAGGCGCTTCAGATTCGCTGAAATTCCATAACCTTGCAATTACGCCGATGGTTGGGTCAAAGGATCCATCTGTCAATTTGGAAATTTCAAGAGCGCGCTCAATGAGGGAAACCAGTTCGGATTTAACTTTAACCACGGAAATTCCGGCGTTTCTGTTTATTTCATTGAGTTCGGTTTCCTTGTGGAACGATACGAGGTCCTCGATCCGTTTTATTTCATCAAATGCGGCGTTTGTGGCTTCATGCAGTTTGTTTTGAGGACCCACCACTGTGATTTCAATCAGTGTCCCCATTAATATCCGGGCTGTTTTGAGAGTTGAGTTTTGGTTTCCTAATTCGCAGGAGTTAAGGCTGAGGAGAATCGACAGCAATAAAGCTAGCAGAATTGGTTTGTGACGGACCAACATTTCTATACGTTTTGGGAAAGCCATTTGAATCTTGAACCTAATATTTTGATTGGAATTACCATTGAAAAAAGCGGGAACATGTACATCGCTGCTAATGTTGGCGACAATGGCCCAAAAAAATGTGATGAGAAAACTATAACAAGCACATTGTTCATTACAGCGAAACTTATCCCTGCCGCAATCCTGTCAGATGAATTTTTTCCGGGCACAAGCAGGAAACCGACCAAATAGTAGATTATGGAAAGACCGTAGGCCACACCTAAAGACACAAAAATAAAACGTGGACTATGGAAGAAAAAGCGGGAATATTTAGAGAATACCCCCAAATTGATTGCGGCGAAAATAGTTATAGAAACTGGGAAATGAAATTGGAGCAATTTCCCCAACGCACCCGAAAAAAATCGTCGGGCTATAATTAATGCCAACATAGGCGTAAAAATTACCATTGCCAATGGGCGAACCATCAAGTCCAAAGGAATTTGGACCTCGGCCCCGGCGATGATTTTTACCAGGACGGGCAAACTGAAGGGCGCAAGCAACGATGTAATTATTACCATGCGAAGGACTGGAGCTACGTCAGCTTCAAAAAGACTGGCGATAAAAGGCGCTACCACTCCGGTAGATATCCCGGATAAAAGCAGCGCCGGGACTGCAAACTCTGGAAGCGCAAATGAAATCGCCCAGTATAAAGCCGCTGGCAAAATGACCAACTTAAATGCAATCAAAATCAGCAGACGCTTTAGTGACGATCTCGACGTATCCAATAGCAAATCAAAATTAATCCTCAAGAAGCTCATAAACATCAAAAACATCATGAAATACAGAGGGTAAGGCTGCAACGGCGCACATAAATCCGGGGCCAGTATAGCAATGGAGGCAGATGAAAATATAACGACCAAGAGTATAACATCGTTTTTCCTCATGGCCCGGTCTCTGTTGCAATATAACGTCCGATACGATCACCTTTCCGGGATTTCACAAATTAACCACAAGAATTCAAAATGAAGGCTTTTACGGTTTGGTTTCTCAAAAAAGAAATCACTTTGGATAGACGTATTTACTCTAGAATTGTAAGATATTCATATCTAAAAGTCTTAACGCAAGAGGAAAGATATGAAAAGAGGTTCTTGTCATCATTGTGGTGAGTCACTTGAATTTGCGGAAAAGGTTTTTCGAAACGACACTTGTACGGGTTGTGGGTCCGATATTTATTGTTGTCTGAATTGTTCCGAATATGACGAAACCGCTTCCAACCAGTGCAAAGAACCCCAGTGTGAAAAAGTCTCTGTTAAAGATCGGCGAAATTTTTGCGACTATTTCAATTTGTCCACCCGAAAAGTCTCAGGCAGTGCGCGCGACAAGGCATCCGAGGCCAAACGGAAACTCGAAGCCCTGTTCAGGAAATGAGAAAGTCGTCTTCCTCTTCCTCCATTTCTCCAGCTACTTCGATTTCTTTGATAATATCTGGTGAGAATACTTCTCGAGGAGCATCCGACCAAAGCCCCTCCAGATCATAGAATTCCCTTGAGTGGTCCTGAAAAACATGAATTATAACTTCACCTAAATCTAAAAGTACCCAATTGCCTTGAGTCAGGCCCTCAACAGAATAAACCATCGTGCTATCGGAATGCGCGTCTTCGACAATTGCGTCAGCTATTGATTTGACATGTCTCGCCGACCTTCCGGAAACAATGAGGAAATAGTCGGTAATAGGCGTCAGCTTGTCAAGCCTTAGCAAAGTCGGACGTAGGGCCTTTTTCGAGAGGGCGGCTTTGAGAAACCTTTCAGCTTTTGCCTTAGAATGTTCAATAGTCAATTTTGTGGCTAATTTTTTCATCGGTTGTTGTTTGCCTATTTGCGATAGAGATCACGCTTTTTGATGTAATTCAACACACTATCCGGGGTGAGATACCGCGCGCTCAATAACTGCCTGATTAGTCTTCTTATTTCTGTAGAAGAAATGTCAAGACCCTTGACATCCGAAGAAATCATGGTAGTCCCGCTGGTATGCAAAAATTGCCCCTGACTTGAAGAAAATTTTGCCCTGAGAGGACGGGGAATTTCTTTCCATGCATGGTCAAAACCGGTACCAGGACGGCCAACAATTATAAAGCTAGCTAGACTAAAGAGGTTTTCATAATCCTTCCAAGCGCCTATGTCGGCCAAGGAGTCCGATCCCATTATAAAGTAAATATCGTTTTCCGGAACGGCTTTGAAGTATTTCAATGTGTTAATAGTGTATGACGGTGGAGGAAATTTCAACTCTATGTCTGAAACTTCAAACTTGGGATTGTCTGAGCAGGCCAGGATGGTCATGTTAAGACGGTCATGAGCATCAGGTATGTTGGTTTTGTTCTTGTGCGGCGGTTGATGACAGGGTACAAATATGATCCTGTCGAGATCGTAAGTCCCTGCAACTTCTTCCGCGAGCCTAAGATGCCCAAAATGGGGAGGGTTAAATGTGCCGCCAAGTATTCCGGTTTTCAATCCAGTCTCGTATATTAAAGAAATGCCTTGTTTTATTAGAGCAAGATTCTATATTTAAAAATGTCAATTGAAAAGAAGAATCCCGTTAGGTTTTGTATGATACAGGGCTTCTTCGCAGGAGGATGACAGTTTGGAATATATTTTGGGCTTTATTGTCTTATTAGGTGTGCTAATCTTTGTTCATGAATTTGGACATTTCATAATCGCCAAGCTATTGGGAGTCAAGGTCTTAAAATTCTCTCTTGGTTTCTCGCCTGTCATGATCAAGAGAAAATGGGGGGAGACTGAGTATATGTTGAGCTGGATCCCTTTGGGGGGATATGTAAAGCTCTTCGGTGAAGAGCCGGAATCTGAAGAAGAGATTACCCCTGAAGAAAAGGATAGAGCGTTTACGAACAAGCCTATTTGGGCAAGGACTGCCATTGTGGCGGCTGGCCCGGTCTTCAACTTCATTTTTGCCGTAATACTCTTGTGCTCGGGTTTTGTAGCCGGTTTTCCTGTTCTTGCGTCCGAAGTCGGTAAGACGCTCCCGGACAGTCCTGCGCTTCATGCAGGTTTTGAACCCGGCGATATGGTTACCGCAATAGACGGCAAACCTGTTTGGCGTTGGGATGATGTAAGAAATATCATCGAAGACTCAGCGGGTCATCGCCTCAACTTCACGGTTGAACGAAAAAGTCAAACGTTGAACATTCCCGTCACACCCGCACTAAGCGATCAGAAGGATATCTTTGGTGAATTGAAGGGCAGGATCGGCATAGCTCCGTCCGGTAAAAAAATCGAACTGAGTTTTGTCGCCGCAATAGGTGAAGGAATACGATTTTCCGGGTATCTGACTAAACTGGTGGTAATTACAGTGGTCAAGCTCGTACGTGGAGAAATCGGAATGAAGGCCCTGAGCGGGCCGATAACAATTGCTCAGGCGTCTGGTGAGAGTCTAAGAGCTGGATTATTCAGTTTTATATTTCTGATGAGTTACATCAGTATTAACTTGGCAATCATAAACCTGCTTCCAATCCCGGTCCTGGATGGCGGCCACATCTTGTTTTTCCTCATTGAGGCGATAATCAGGAAACCGGTTACGGGAAAAGTTAGAGACGTCGCAGTTCAATTAGGGCTTTTGATAATAGTTTTCCTTATAGGACTTGTATTCTTCAATGATATCTATAGGATTGTTACAAAAGGCTGGACGCTCTCTCCTTAAAAACGCAAGTTTCTATGTTCAATAACAATGTTGTCTGAGTATTTTGACGCGCAAAAGGTAACAGATTGCTGATTCTAGCCGCTCATACCGCTACGTCCACCCTTGGGATAGCGGTTACGAAGAACAAAAACATAGTCGCCGAAGAGATCTTGAATCGTGGTAGAGAACATCTGGAAAACATCTCCGGAACAATAGATAGAATTCTTATACGTTCGGGCCACAAACTGACTGACTTTGACGGACTTGGGATTGCTATCGGACCTGGGTCTTTTTCGGGAATCCGTGTAGGACTCTCTGTGTTCAAAGGACTCGCCATGGCTCTAAAAATTAAAGTTGCGGGTGTTTCCACCCTTGAGATCCTGACATGGCAGGCTGTCGAAACCGGCAGTTTGGCTGTTCCCTTAATCGATGCCGGTAGAGGAGATGTATACACAGGAGTGTTTAAAAGATTGCAAAGAGGGATTCAAGTCGTCAAGGCACCGCGGCTCATACATAAAGAAATGATTTCCGACTTTGTCCCCAGAGTTAAGGCCGGTGAAATGGCGCTTTGTGGATGCCCGGAGCTGTTGGACGCTATTCTTCAGGGGACCGCCCTTTCCGGGATCTCCGTTACTACGCCGTCCCCTGGGGTTTGTGGAATCCTCGCTGAAATAAGCCTGGAGCAGGGAGGGTCCCATGATGTTCATAACCTGATGCCGTTGTATATCAGGAGATCGGACGCCGAAGATAAAAAGGGAAGATAAATACTGTTCAAAGATCCTTTCATCGCATAATTTTATTAATCTCAGAAACTGTTAGAAAATTTTCCCCATTTTATGACCACCAACGGAGAAAGCGCGAAAAGCAAAACTAAGGGCTAACCGGATCGGAAGTATCTATTCCTAGTCTCTCAAAGGCATGTTCAGTCTTTCCTGAAAATATGTCCCCGACAAATTCTCTTGGTTCGATTCGAATAGTATGATTCCCAATTTTAATTAAATGGTATGCGCTGTCCCAACTATCCAACAAAGGAGACCCACACGATGAGACAACCATAGACACTTTCATCTCCGGAATTCGGAGTTCGACTACAGATGACCTGTGTTTATGACCTTGCAATATCAGCTGGACTCTATATTGAGCGCATATCGTCAATATCGCGCTTGCGTCCGAGAGTTGATGGGCCCAAAAAGATGATGCTCGTAGCACCGGTAATATCGGATGGTGCAAAAAAAGGACCTTCAGATAGTTTAGATGATTTTGAGCTTGTTCCCTGAACCAGTATCTACTGTCTCTGGCGATCGATCCGGGCCACGAAGGAAACCGGCTAACTGAATTTAACCCCAACAAAACCGTCTTGTATTTTTCAGATTTGTAAAGAACCCTGTCGCTTTGTCCAAAAAAGAACCTATATCGTCTCATTGACATTGAAGGGATTGTCAGTTCCCATGGAGCAAAAAGAGGAACCTCCCTATTCCCAGGAACAATTAGATGCGGACTACTGGTTGAGTCGAGAAAATCTTTCGCTTGCCTGAATTGCTTGACATTGCCTCTGTCCGTGATATCTCCTGTCACGACGATAAGGTCCGGCTTTTGTTCAATGAGGTCGTGTGTTAGAGCGTCCAGTTTCTGGTAAGAAATGGATTTACCGAAATGCAAATCGGAAAGGTGGGCTATTTTCATGGGTTGTCAGAATAGCCCTGAAGATGTTCGTGGTCAATAGCGTAATCAGCATCGGGAATCTTTATGGATGGCAATGACAAAAAAGTTAATATTCTAGTTGATTAATTATGTTAAATTAATTAAAATCAAATAACAAAAATTTGATTAGATAAATTAAACGCTTTATTATTTTCCGACTAATCAGTTCGTGTTATGATGGTATAAAGGAGTGTGTTGATGAAAATTGTATTCAGGATGGGTTTGGCCATATGTCTCTGTATCTCATTTGTCGCACTGGCGGTGGGACAGGACTACTATGGGGGTTATTATCCGAATCAGGGTCAGGGCTACGGAACCTATGGTTCTTCGGGCTATAGTGAAGCGTACCCGAATTACGGACAAGGGTCTAACTCTGCTGGCTACGGGTCTCCTTACGGTTATGCGGGACAGCCTCGCGGTCAGGGTTATCCTCCTTCATATGGATATGACCCATACCCGGGTGTTCAGGGCTACGGAGGATATGAAAATACGCCTTACGGAGCCGGCGGGTATGGTTTGCCACCAATTTCGACACAGGACAATCATCCTACTTTAAGAACACGCTTAGCCCCTCGTCCAGGACGGGGCGGGGGACCGGACGTTCGGGAGTCAACTAGAATCATGACCCCATCCCGAAATGGTTCTCGAGCCTCCCAACAGGCAGAAGCGGTCCCGGCTTCAAGAAACTCTGACGAAGGGTCGCTGTATAGGAACGAGGTATATTGGGACGGTAGCGATTCAGATAGACAACAATCATATCAGGCTCCATCGCAATCACGACCGGTTCAATCAGTGAATCAGTCGGCCCCAGCGCCTCACTCAAGCACAGCGGTTCGGCAGATCAAGCCATTTTCCAGTCCTGATATGCAACCCAGAGTTCAACATGCTCGTCCACATGTGGTAAGGCAAGGCACAAAGGCAGCTTCTTCAATTGCTCCGCCGCCGCCGGCTTCGGAATTTAAATGGGGCAAAGAACAGGCTGATTTAGGTTCAAAGAATGCCGAACCGAGACAATCATTCAAGTGGGGCATGCAGGGCAAACCATCTATGGTGGGTTCTGAACCTGGAAGAGCAGACTCGAACCAGCCTAGACCTCAGGTTTCGGCCCAGGACATCCGGCAGGACGCGTCTAATACAATTGGTAGTGGCGCAAAGAAATTCCAGTGGGGTAGGGTGCAATAGCTGAAGTCCATTTTAATCCTGAAAATCATCACACAAATTCGGGTAATCAACTCCGAACTTTATGTATTCTCTACGATTTGGCCCTTTCAATACCACTAGGAATGTCGGTAGACGAGAACCTTGACGTTGTCGTATAAAAAGACAAGGGAAATTCTTCAAACAGATACTGCATTTATAGCCTTGTGTGATGATCAAAATCGAGAAGTTTACAAGAAGGCCTTTACGGGAATAAACACACATCCCTTTAAAAGGATGCGCTTCCCTATAGGCAAAGGTATGGGGGGGAGGGTCGCCGCGGAAAAAATTGGGTATATAGTCTACGATTAATATGAGGAAATGGCTAGTAGTCCTGTATTGAAAGAAGTTAGGAGCGAAGGGCAAATTTGTGGTATACCTTTAGGCTGTTATGGCCAGTTCGGAACTAGTGTTATTTGAAATCAAGAGGAGTCACTGTCAAGGCCGGAAAACCTTGACCGATTGTTCACGCCGTTTTTTACCACAAAAATGGCTTCGGGAACCGGTTTGAGGTTGGCCACGACCCGGAAAACAATGAACGACCACTCGGGTATTATATCGGTCAAGAGCGATTTAGAGCACGGCGCAACGTTTACGATAACTTTGCCAGAACCTGTAAAGAATTTTGTGTAAATGGGATGTGGGGTTTCAAAAGTTTGGCAACCTCTCTTCAAACATGATACTGAACTGATTCAGAGCCGATTTCCAGTCTTTGATCGGCATAGTCCATTTCTTCGAGATGTTAGTCAAGGCCAAGTAGAGAAGTTTGAACATGGCCTCGTCATTGGGAAATGATCCACGGTTTTTAGTAACCTTCCTAAGTGACATGTTCAACGATTCTATGGCGTTGGTTGTGTAGATAGCTTTCCGGATTTGCGGCGGGTAGGCAAAGTATGGGATGATCCGCTGCCAATTGTTTCGCCAGGATTGACTCACCTTGGTATGCGTGGCATCCCATTTGTCGCTTAAAGAATCAAGGTTCGCACGCGCCTGGTCTTCAGTAGAAGCGCCGTAAATATCTTTGAGATCCTTTGCCATATCCTTACGTTGTTTCCAGGAGACAAAATTAAGGCTATGGCGAACCAAATGCACGATACACAGTTGTACCTGAGTCTGGGGGTAAACCGCCTCTATGGCTTCGGGGAAACCCTTCAAACCATCCACGCAGGCGATCAGAATATCTTTGACGCCCCGGTTCTTAAGTTCGTTGAGTATGGACAGCCAGAACTTCGCTCCCTCGGATTCGGCTGTCCACATGCCGAGCACATCCTTTACCCCTTCCATAGTGACGGCTATGGCAAGATAGACGGCTTTAGAGACGATCTGTCCGTTGTGTTTTACCTTGATCCTAACGGCATCCAGGTAGACTATGGGATATATGTCATCCAGAGAGCGGTTTTGCCAGAGCCGAACTTCTTCAGTCACCGCCTCAGTTTCCTGCGAGATGAGGGTGGGTGATACCTCGACCCCGTACATCTCTTCCAAATGCGACCGGATGTCTCTGGTAGTCATCCCCTTAGCATACATAGAGATGATTTTGTCGTCGAAACCCTTGAAGCGGCTTTCACCCTTGGGGATAATGACCGGATCGAAGGTTGAATTGCGATCCCTGGGAACACTGAGGTCCATCTGACCAAAATCACCTTTGAGCTTTTTGTTGTAGCTGCCGTTTCTGGAATTCCCAGAGTTGTTGCCGGAAGATGCATTCTTGACATAACCGAGGTGCTCGGTCATCTCCGACTGCATCGCTCGCTCGAGCAATCGCTTTGTCAGTTGTTTTAATAGGCCGTTCTCTCCTATTATAGCGCTTCTCTAAAGTTCTGTCGGAATGGCGCAAGTTTTAGTGTTTTCATCTTGTCTGGTCATAAGCCATCTGAGAGCGTCGGTGAGTCTCTCGATTAGTTGATCTTTGGTTTTAGCGTAGAATCCAGAAAACCATTCGTCCTTCATAACGAGCCATAGGCGTTCAATGGGGTTAAGATCTGGAGAATAAGGTGGAAGAAAAATCGGCTCAAATTCCCCCCAGTCCAGTGATTTACTCTTGTGCCAAGACGCATTGTCCAGGATGAGTAGATTGCGAGGACGCTCGAACTTGATGTCCCTATTGGCGTGATTCAGGAAGATCTGGAAGATCTCCGTATCGGAATGGCTAAATTCTAGCGCATAGAATTCACCTTTTCTTGGCAAGACCATGCCCGTGACATTCATTCGGAGATGCGCCCCGCCGTATGCTTGACGGATTTTGTCTCCTTTTTTAGCAAAACGCCTTTTCGGACGAGGATCTCCTTCGACACCACACTCGTCAAGAAACCAAAGATCCACGCATTGATCACCAAGAAACTTCCTGATCAGTTCAATGAAGGCCTTTCTCTTTTCTTCATCCTGGCCATCCGGCCAGGGGCGAGGGACCTTCAGCCGAAAATCCTCATCGTGAAGCCACCGCATAAGTGTGCTGTAGCCTGCGTCCATCTGGCAATGCCTGGTGAGATATCCGTGAAACTTACGTCCGGTCCAGTGGGTCTCATTGACCAGTTCTGGATGTAAGACCAACTTGGAATATTCATAGGCCTGCTCCCCGCTGATTTTGGGAGGACGCCCAGAGCGGGGACCTTCTGTAAGCCCATCGATACCCCGTTGATTAAAACGTCTCACCCAACGGGAAACCGAGTCCTCATTTACACCGAACAAGGCAGCCACCTGCTTATGGGGCAGCCCCATTATCAAGGCCTTGATAGCCATCAGACGAACATACGACCGCTGGACCGACGAGGCCTTCGCTGCGGTCTCTAATTCAGCTAAAGCGCAGTTTTCCGGGTTAGGCATGTTTCGTTGACGACACATACCGACAGATAACCACATCTCGATAAAAAAGTCGCGTTCTTTTCGCGATTATTTTCGAGAATCGCTATAGATCTTCTGGTTTTTTGTAATCCTTGATCAGTTGGTCAAGCAGTTCCTCTGTTATGGCCATGGTTTTGCTCCCTTGAGTTGGATTTAAACCGAAATCGGCCATTTACACAAAAGATTTTACACCCTCCTTTGCCATTCAATCAGTCTATTCCATCGGCTTTCTCACTTACAGAAATCAGTAGCGATTCCATTCCTGCCTGACTTTTTGCTCATGTGTATCAAATTGTCTGTGTTTTTCGAAACTGTTTCATTGAGTCTCCAGGACGCGTCAATGTATAGGATTTCTTTAAACTCTCTTCCTGGGATTTCAATAAGATGAATTCTTCAGGCTTTTCCCCGAGAGACGCGAAGAATATCCCTGGTGGGTTGAATGACAACGAAGTGTCTTAAAGGCTCTAGAGGAGATCAAAATGAAAGGGACTCATTATATATTGCAAGCGCTTGCAGCGGAGGGAATTGAAGCTCTTTTTTTTGTTCCAGGAGGTTTGGTAGATCCGTTCTTGACCGCATTTGAGAGCACACCTCAAATAAGGCCAATTATTGCCGCTCAAGAGGGAGGCGCGTGCTACATGGCTGACGGCTATTCCCGAGCAAGTGGGAATTTTGGCGTCTGCATGGCCATAGGAGGGCCGGGTTTGACAAACATGACGACTGCGGTTTCCACAGCGTGGACAGACGCATCGCCCGTGCTTGTCCTTAGAGGAGTGTTTCCACTTCCATGGAGGGCCTTGGCCTGTTTCAAGACGCAAGCGCATCCAGTTTCAATGACACCGAAATTCTCCAACCCGTTACAGCAATGTCTGTCAGCGTAGAGAATCCACATTTGCTTAATCACCATTTTAGAAAAGCGCTGGCGACCATGTTCGGTAGACGCAAGAGCCCGGTTCACTTAAGCTTACCGCATGACGTACAAGAATCTGATATATCTGTGGTTCATCAGCGTTTGGATAGGTCACTAAGGGAACCAAAAATATTGGATGCGGGTAGTACTGATCGTTTCTGGGCTAGAGTGGCTCCCGGTAGGGATTTCGATAATAGGGCTGACAAAATCGCTATCCTCGCGGGAAATGGCGCTGAGAGCTCCTATGGTTCAATAGCATTGCTATAATTTGCCGAGACTTTTCGGATTCCAGTCGCGACAACTCTCAAGGCCAAAGGTGTTTTCCCTGAGGATCACCAACTGTCTCTGGGGGTGTTTGGTTACGTAGGGACCAGGCACGCCACGACGGCTATTCTGTCTGATGATCTGGAACTGCTAATAGTTCTAGGGTCAAATCTCAACGAAAGGGACACGATGCACTGGAACTCAAAACTCTCTCTCCATCGTGGCCTGTTTCAGGTAGATATGGCTCCCGAATCTATAAGTGCAGATTGTGGAGGAGGGATCACAGTCATAGGAGATGTTTCTGTTTTTCTAGAGAGAATGATGTCCGAGCAGAGTCAACTACTTTGTCACCTTGAGGATGGAAAATCTGTTCGTGATGAATGGATCATCGCCATGAATAAGCTTCCCCACCTTTATGACGCTGAGAATTGTTCGAGTGACTCAATCCCTATACACCCTGCACGCATTGTGTCGGAACTAAGAAAAGTCATGCCGGGGGAAACTGTCGTACTCGTTGACAGTGGGGCTCATCGGGCCTTCGCAGGACAGTATTGGGAGAGCTACGAGCCGAGAAACTTATATCTCGGCAACAAATCTTGGCCCCATGGGGTGGGCTGTTCCAGCCGGAGTCGGGGTAAAGATAGCGAGACCTGATAGACCATGCGTAGTAATCACCGGGGACGCGTGCATGCTGATGCACGGTCTGGAGATACAGACTGCGGCAAGATTTAATGTTCCTGTAATATATCTATAGTTTCGCCTTTTTTGAATCGGAACCTATTGATTCATAGGGAAAATGGTTGAAAAAGAAGGCGTTCCGCGCGAACCCGTTTTTTGGAAACAAACAATGGGGAAGGAGGAACGCCAAGGTTAACAAAAAAGACCACATCCGTTTGGGATTGACGAGATCAGATTCAAGAGATGTTTCAGCGCTCCGACCCATGTTCCAGTCGAAAAACGGCACTCCAGATTGGTTATCTATAAGGAATGTTTATTGTATCTCTTCAAGCTCCGCCCCTTGGCGCCTGCCTACATCTGGCCATCGAACAGCGAAGCTGGAACATGACTCAGCTATCAAAAAGGGGTGATTGTTGTCAAACATAAATTGGTTCGACTGCTGGAAAAATTTACATGCCGACATTATCAGGTTATAAATCGCTCTTTAGCCTCTATTAGCAATGATTCCGCATTGTTCGGCCTTGTTGAGCCAGCGGTTACTCCACGAAGAGGCAGACCTCGTAAGAGAGGTTACCAATTGCCGAACCCGGGAACCATGTTTAAGGACAGGGACCTGAAGTGGACTGAAATCAGGGCCCTGTGCTATGGAAAAGAAATCAATCTGATGGTTTATCAATTCACGGCCCTTTGGTATCATAGCTTAGGCCAAGAGGCGGTTTCTGTAGTGCTGTGTCGTGATCCGAGCGGACGTCACGGGGACATTGTGTTTTTCGATACCGATATCCAGGCTCGACCTCGCGATATCATTGAGCGATATGGGGCCCGTTGGAGCATCGAGATGACCAATCGTGAGACCAAACAACTCTTGGGAGCCGCAGAACCTCAGTGCCGTAAAGAGCTTTCAGTTGTCCGCACTCCGATGTTAGCATACTGGGCGTACTCTTTCGTGGTTCTCTGGTTCGTTTGGCAATTTGCCGGCGCAAAAAAACTGGTGGCGCATCCTGCGCCATGGTACCGTAAAAAGAAGTCTTTCACATTTTCTGACATGCTGGCCGCAGCACGAAGAAGTCATTTCAATATAGGGATTTCTCCGGAGGCCAGCGATATCAATGAGTTGGAAAAAATCGACCAACCGCGCTATCCGCGCGGATTCAACCATTTGGTTTTCGCGAAACTATAGAATATATGTTGTCATAAACAATGCGGCTTTTGGAAATGTTTGGCTTCGTGCTTCAAAAATGGGAGCAGGGCCCTCTCAACTAACATCACTGCCAGATCATGACTGGGCCGGAGTGGCCAGAGCTCTTGGGCTGAAAAGCCTGACAGTTCAAAAGCCCGCTGAGTTGGCTTCAGCTTTCAAGCAGGCCCTTGATTCAAACGCTGCTTTTCTAGTCGATGTTAAAGCTGACAAGCGATTTAATACTCCCGTAGAGCCGTTCATAGAATCCGTGAAGTCTTGGAGTTACCACCAATAAAGCAGATAAATAATGTCGACTTTGTCTGATTTGTATGGAAGCTCACAGACTTATGTTCCAGCCCAAAAACGGCGCAAGCCATTGCTAATAGAGGATAAAGAGCGATTTATAACCTGATAATGTCGGCATGTAAATCTTCTTCCAGCAGTCGATAACACGAATTTATGTTTGACAACAATCACCCCTTTTTGATAGCTGAGTCGTGTTCCAGCTTCGCTGTTCGATGGCCAGATGTAGGCAGGCGCCAAGGGGCGGAGCTTGAAGAGATACGATAAACATTCCTTATAGATAACCAATCTGGAGTGCCGTTTTTCGACTGGAACATGGGACAGATAATGCCAAAAATATTTGCGATGAGATCCTGGCCAGGTGATCGGTCCAAGATTAAATGCCTAGCGGTTTATTACAGTTGAACAGAATTTGCTACAGCGAGCTGCGGCCATTTTTTAAATCCTACAGGCCAGAGTGAAACCATCATCAAGGGCGTCACCAATTTTACCGCATCTCTTAGCGTCACCAATAGTTATTACATTGAAGCCGGAATCCTCAAGGGCTTTGGCAAGCGAATTTTCAGAACGTGCCCCCATTGCCAGTACAACGGAGTCACTCTTTATAGTGACATCATTTCCTTCAGCGTCCGTGTAAATGACAGCCTGTTCCTGGATGTCTTTCATTTTGGCTTGAGTAATCAGTTTTATGCCCCTCATTTCAAGCTCTTTCATCAGTACCCATCTAGTTGAAGCCCCTACATCCTGTGCCATTTTTCGGGCCATTTCTATTACTGTGACGTTTTTGATCCCCTCCAACATCAGTTCTCGGAGTGCCTCGGTTGATTCAGCATTATGCAATGTTAGGAAATACAGTTGTTCCGGTGAGATGGTACCTTTGGATGCGAGCCAGATAGCGGTTTCGAGACCTACGGATCCGCCACCAACAATGACTACATCTTTACCGGTTTGGACTTTTCCGCTAAGCACGTCCCAAGCTTGATAAACATTGGGGGCCTCAACTGCATCAACGGGGGGTTTGAAAGGGGCTGCGCCTGTGGCTACAACCACCATGTCCGGTTTCTCTTTTGAGACCAGTTCCGGTGTGATTTCAACGCCAAGTCTTAAATCCACACCGTATTTCGGTAAGACGGCGCGATAATAATCCAAAAGATAATGGAAATCATGTTTGCCGGTTGGTTCAGCGGCCCAACTTACTTGTCCGCCGATTTCAGCTTCTTTATCACACAAAATAACTTGGTGGCCCCTTTCAGCGGCGATTACCGCCAATTCACAACCAGCCGGCCCGGCCCCCGCTACCAGGAGCTTTTTCTTTTCTGAGGTTGGGACATATTCAGTGGAAGCTTCCTTGCCTGCGCGTGGGTTCACCACGCAGCCTACAGGCTTGAGCTGAAAAACGTGATCAAAACACCTTTGATTGCATGCTATACAACGTCTGATCTCGGACGCTCGACCCTCTTTGGCCTTATTCACAAAATCAGGATCGGCGATCAAACCTCTTGCGACCCCGACCAGATCAGCCACACCTTCTTTCAGAACCTCTTCAGCGACAAAGGGATCGTTAATTCGATTGCAACCTATCACAGGGACGTTTACTCTCTCCTTGATCCCTCGAGCCAAATAGACAAAACCAGCCTGAGGCAGATCCATTGTGATTTGAGGAACCCTGCTTTCGTGCCAGCCACCAGTAACATTAATACAGTCCGCCCCGACTTTTTCAGCCTCGGCCGCGAATATTCCGGACTCCCTGTTAGTATGACTCCCTGGCACAAAGTCATTGCCTGCTACCCTGACAATCACGGCAATGCTCCGGCTGACGGAGTCGCGAACTTTGGATATTGTCTCGAGGCCAAAACGCATTCTATTCTCTAATGATCCGCCATATTTGTCTTCTCTCTTGTTTGTTTTGGGAGATAGAAACTGGCATATCAGGTATCCCGCTGAGGCCAGGACTTCCACAGCGTCGAATCCAGCCATTTCAGCTCTTTGTGCAGCTTTGACGAAGTCATCCTGAACTCTGTAAATATCGTCTAATGTCATAGCTGTCGTCTTTTGACGGGTAAAGAGGCTCATATACTCAGATGGGGCCAGGGTAGGCAAACCCTTAAGTCCGCAGAACGAATAGGCTCCCGCCATATATAGCTGCACAGCGGTCTTTGCTCCGGCTTCATGGATAGCTTCAGTGAAACGTTTTAAACCGGGTACAAAAGAATCATCCTTGATTGCGAGCATCAGAGGCACACCCGAGGACTGATCATTGATTTCAGCTCCGCCAACAACAATTAGGCCCGTGCCGCCGCGTGCTCTGGCTAAGTAAAAATCTATGAACTGATCATTGACCAGACCATTGGGTGAATAATTTAAGTGCATCGCTGTCATCACGACCCGGTTTTTGAGTTCAACATGTCCTATTTCTATAGGTTCAAAAAGGTTGGATATCAATCTGGCCTCCTGGTTAAATGTATGACAAAGAAATAGTTCAATATTATAATTTTATTGTTGATTCCTAAGCGCCTTTGAAATTGCCCTTTCTCTTCTGCATGTACGCGCCAAAAGCTTCAAAGATGTCCTCGGACGGCATTATCATGGATGATCTAACCGCATTGTAATCGAGAGCATGGTCAATAGGGACGTTTTGGTTATAAAGAAACACGTCCTTAGCTCCCTGTACGGCCAAAGGTGGATTTTCGGCTATCTCCTGAGCCATTTTCATTGTCTCGGATTCCAATGTCTCCTGATCCGGGAATACGTAATTTACGAGGCTGATATTTAGAGCGCGCTGAGCGTCAAATCTATGGCCCCGAAACGCGATTTCCCTGGCGTGACCCTGACCGATTACTCTTGGTAGCCGCTGAAGTCCTCCTACATCCGTGATTATGGCCAGTGTGGCTTCCGGTAATCCGAAAAGGGTTTCACTGGAACACAACCGAAAATCACAACATAACGCAAGTTCAAGACCGGCACCCAAACAGTGTCCGTGGATGCATGCTATAGTCGGTTGGGACAACCTTTCCAACCTGGTATGATAACCTTGTATTCGTCTGACGGTTTTGTAAAAAGTCACTTTCTGACTGGCTGAAGGATTAGCTGTAATCATCGGAATAAGATCATTTTCAGGACTCAAATCTAGACCTGCGCAAAACGACTTTCCTTCGCCCCTAACAATTATGACCCTGGCGTCTGAATCCTTCTCAGCATCTGCGATTGCGTCGTTGAGTGAATCCCACAGCGCAACGTTCATGGCGTTGTGTTTTTCCGGCCTGTTGAGTGTTATGAGCCCCATAACGCCGTCTTTATGATAAGTGACTAGTTTCTTTAGTTTCTCGTTTTGTTCGCCCATCCTTTTGTCTCCAGATTTCTGTGATCTTGAGTTGGGAAATTCTTCCCCGTGTGTTCCCTGTCTTACTGATTAAAACGAGACGCCCCATGAAGAATCGGTTTTGGATAACGTTTTCCCGGTTTCGGTAGGGATTCTCTTTCGATTGCGGCCAGGACCTTCAAGTTTAATACCTGGTTTCCCAGAGACGACAGTTTTGGTGATTCCGGCGTAGTAAATTTGAGACATTCGAACAGCGCTTCCTGATAGTCCAGGTCCTGTGAATGTGGAGCACGTTTTAAAAGCTCATATGCCTCCGCTGGTCGTTCCATTTTGAGAAGAATACGAACCCTTTTCAAAAGACTCGACGGCACAGCAGCGCCTATCGCTTCATAATATTTGAGTGCAAGTTCAAATTTGCCCGAAGCAGCCAAGGTATCGGCTATAGCATTAAGAGCGTGAGGTTTGCCGACCAGCAGATTAGCCAGTTTTGTTACTTTCTTGAGTTTGCCCAGTTTAGCAAACATGTGGGACAGCGCCAGAAAATGACCGGGAGTCCTCAATAATGTCTGCGGATCGGCATCTCTCAGACAAAGATAGTAAAGAATTTCATTTTCTGTTCGAAGGAAATCCAGGTCTGGAAAGTCGTAATGGTTTTGGTGAGATAGGCTCAGGACATCATCGATAGACCCCGGTTGGATAGTTTTGAAAATCTTGTGAATCTTTGCCCGAATCTCAACAGTTTTATCCTGTAACTCAGCCTGAAAATAGTCCTTTGGAAAACTAAATTCAAATTGCGCTTCCTGCCCTCCTACCAACCCAAGCAGCCCTTCTTCAAATGATGGTAGTAATAACCCTCTGCCAAGAAGCACATCCCAATATTTGCCCGAAATTCCTGTAAACGGGACCCCTCCAATATAACTTCTTGAGTCAAATATTATTCTGTCAGAAGCCCCGGAAGGTTCATCCGATTCATGAAACAAAATTAATCCAGAGATAAGTTCCTGAACAGATTCCTCGTTTGTGGTCAAGTCCCTGAACCCAATTAGAAATTTCTTTAATAGTTCGAATTCCTCAATCGCGTTTGCAGCAAGGACACCATAAACATAATACTCAAGCTCATCATGTAAGTCTTCTCGTGAACTCAACAGAAAATCCAATATTTCAAAAACTCTCTGTTTATAATAGACGTCACGGCTAAGCTGTTCGTTGGCGAGAGCCCAAAGGTTTCTAACTTTTCGAATCTCAGGAGAACTCATCTTATCTGTTTCGTATTGGTCACCAATCGAAAGATAGGCTGGTTTCCATCTGTTAAAGGGAAGGAAGCCATAGTCTGCGCATTGACTTTGGTATGCTGAGCCAAAATACAGTTGAATCTGCTGAGAACCCGAGTTTGACTCTACAGGTATTTTTAGAGATTTTACAAAACTGATAGTGGCTCTTGCGTCGTCAACCGTTTCCCCAGGCAGCCCAAATATTGTAAAGAGTTCAGTTTCCAATCCTATTTGTTGAGCATGAGCTACGTTTTGTTCAACCTTTTCTAAAGAAATACCCTTCTTGGTCTTTTTCAAAACTTCAGGGCTTCCCGATTCCAGACCGAAAGCTATGGTATCCGCCCCAGCAGCCTTGAGCGCATTTAGCAGCTCTTCATCCACGAGGTCGGATCGGGTTTGCAACCAGAACGGTGTCGTTATATTGCGATTAACTTTTTCATTAAGGATTTTTAGAGTACGAGTTTTGTTCTCCGTGAAATTTGGGTCTGCAAACCAGAATCTCTTTATGCCGAGTCGACTGAGAAATTCCATTTCCTGGATCACTCGATCGACCGAATGGTAACGGATTCGTCCTTTGCATACACTCGGAGTTATGCAGAATAAACAGTTGTGCCTGCACCCCCGGGATGAAAGCATAATGGCAGTGTCTTTTCCCTGAAGATTCAAGATCTCGGTTAGATAAGGTGAGGGATAAGTGTCTAGATCATCCGGTAAGTTCAATGGATCATCATTACGAAAAACTTTGTCTCCATTCCGATAGCTTAATCCGGTCACACCAGATAGTTCGGCTCCATTTTCGATCGATTTTATGAGGTTTAGAAATACAACTTCGCCTTCACCATGTATAAAGAAGTCAACATCAGGCAGGCTTTTAAGGACCATGGAAGGCATACCGACAATCTGTGGCCCTCCTAACGCCACTACTATATCCCGGTGGTTTGATTTTATGTGACGGGCATAAAGCCGGATGCGCTCCATTGTGCTTTGATACGCGGTAAACCCTATAATTGAGGGCTTGACTTTCTGTATCCATGATTCCAGTTCCGACAAGCTCAGCGGTCGGTCTTGAAGATCATCTAAAATTATACCTTTGGACCCGTGTTTTTCGGCAAAAGCCAGTATATAACCTAGGGAAATGGGAATACTTTCAGAAGACTCATATCCGACGTCATGATTGATATTTATGAAAATGAGATTCACTTTAACTCCGTATCTATTTCGGCCTCTTCTTTTTTGGTACATTTTCAAATGATAGTGTATACAGTAGGTTGACCTTTAAATCGTTAAACATCTATATTGAGGACTACCTGGTAAATAAATACCACAAGAAAGAGATCTTAAATTCTAGAAAAGTAACTATTGTTAAAACTAACATTTCTTAAAGGAATCTTTGGATGAAAAAAATAAAGAGTCCATATTACGGATTGTTATGGATTCTTATCTGGACAGCCGGGATCATCTGGTTTATTTGGATTGGTATTTTCAATCAGAAAGAATTGACTGGACTGATACTGGTTTGGCTCATATTGGTCAGTGTAACCATATATTACATATGGATCAATTTTAGAATAAGACGGAATCGATTTAAATGATCTCATCCGGTTGTCGTGATTAACGATTGCCTCTAACTGCGGCTTCAATTGTTTGAATAACTTGTGTCCGGGCATGTTCCATCACCCAACCTTGTTTTAAGAGACAAGTAAGGTAATATCGCGCCGTAATCTGCATTTCCGCCTCTGATCGTGCGCTTGCTATTAGCTTGGGATACTGGGAACAATCAATTTGTTGCGGTTGCTGAACAGATGAGTTTTGGCGCGTAGGCGCGTTCACTGGCGACGGCTCTCTCCTGACTTTCGACCGGGGCGGAGTATGGGATCCTTTTACCCCATTTGCCGTGGAATCAGGATAATAGTTTGAGGGCGCGTGTGGATTTGATACGACTTGCTCTTCAGGGCTTTCGGTAGAGGGGCCGAAACCAAAATTCCTCATGATCTCAGGGGTAACAGGGGCAATTTTTGGGCCGACCCTTGTTTGCGGCTGAGACTTGCCAGGTCCTCTCATCTGAGGAGCGCCTCCGTCAAACTCCGGGGCTACCGGTGCCAAGTATGGGAAATCCTGCGGTTCTACACAATCAAATGCGCTAAACCCCAGTTGCGCCAAAAATATAAGAGCTGCTATACGAATGTACGATCTCATTATCCAGGGATCTCACGAATTCCAAGCTGAATATTTTATAGCATACGATTGTTCCAAAATCCATCCGGCAAGATCAAATTCATGGTCAACCATTTGGAATGTCAAGCTAAAATCAGCGAATGTCAGGTCGTTTTGTCTGTTGTCGGTTAATAACGTTTCTTGCTTCGATGTTGACATGTTTTATTCAATTGATTACTTTTGCCGCAATCGTCTGTACCCATTTATTTCATCTATCACCACAGAGCTTTAAATGCAGGATACACCGGATCGCTATAGTCGACACATCTTGCTGCAAATGATTGGGCAAACCGGTCAGGAGAAGATACAAAAAGCTGGTGTACTGGTTGCCGGACTCGGGGCTTTAGGATCAACGATTTGCATTCTCCTGGCCAGGGCGGGTGTCAGATTCCTGAGAATCGTTGATAAAGACGCTCCGGAGTTACACAATCTCCACCGGCAAATACTCTACAATGAGATTGATGTTTTCCTCGGAACGCCCAAAGCGCACGCCGCACGTGTCAATCTGCTGTCTGCGGCGTCAAATGTCGAGATTGAAGCTGTGGATGAGGCGATAAGTAAAACAAACATTTATCGTTTTCTGGATGGAATCGACCTGGTAGTGGATGCGTTGGACAATTCAGAAACCAGGTTCGTTGTAAATGATGCTATTGTGGATCTTAAAATACCATATATATTCGGTGGCGCTGTAGAGACTGTAGGTAATGTTATGACGATCATTCCTGGAAGAACCCCCTGTTTGCGGTGCATATGGCCAAATCCTTCCAGTATTATCGGGCATGCCACGGCGGCTACGGCGGGTGTGCTGTCCTCGGTAGCGTCTTTGGTAGCCTCTGTTCAGGTGACGGAAGCTTTTAAGGTTTTGGTGGGGGACGTTGAAAACACAATTCCCGGTATATTTGTGATTGATGTCTGGAAAAACCTCTTTCATGTTGTTCCTGTTGAACCAAGGCCAAACTGTGATTGTAAAAAAATCAATTTACTGTGAGCCCGGATTGTACCAGGTTTATGCAAAAAAACAGTTGTGATTTTACCGCGTTTATTTTGGCAGGGGGTTTGGGCAAGAGACTCCGCCAAGTTGTTTCCGACAGGCCTAAACCCATGGCGGATGTTTTGGGGCGGCCCTTCCTTGAAATCTTAACTCGTCTTCTCGCTGCAAAAGGCATTCATAAATTTGTAATGCTTGTGGGATATAAGGCCGATTCAATAGAAGAACATTTCAACGATTCGAGGTTTGGAAACCTGGAAATCAGGTTCTCTCATGAGACGGAGCCATTAGGGACGGGAGGAGCAGTAAAGAACGCGAAACGATTCGCTACTGATCCAACATTACTGGTGAATGGCGACACTTATCTGGACGTGAACATAAAGGAACTATGCGAGTTTCACAAAGCCAAAAGAGCGGATGCGACTATTTCAGTGTTCCGGGTGGCTGATGTTAGTAGATATGGCTCGGTTAGTGTGAATAGAGATGGGGTGGTAATTAATTTTCACGAAAAGAGTGTGAACTTTTGTAACCCTGGCCTTATCAATGCGGGTGTTTCTTTGGTTTCGAGAGCTTTCATGGACGGGTTACCTGAACAGAGTCAGTTTTCAATGGAGACAGAAGTTTTCCCGAAACTGGCAAATACTGGACGGATGTTCGGGCTTGAACAGAAAGGACCGTTCTTTGATATAGGCACTCCTGAAAGTTATCGTGAATTTCAGAATTTTGTAGGCCACGGTACGATATGCGTTTGATTGAAACCATTGCAATATATTTCAATGTGATTAAATCAAAGATAAGATAAAGTTGAGATGCTTTTCAGCAGGAGATTTCAAATGTGCACTACCAGCGTAGGCGATATAATTATGGGGAATGCCGTGATTCAGGAGTTGATGGCAAAGCCCGATCTGGATCTCGTACATAAACAAGTCCTTATGACCCTGTACGCTCTCGACGCGCAGAAACGACTGGATGACCATAAGACTATATTGCCGATATATTTATCCATGGATTGGAAAAACTGCGAAGAGATTCTACGAACCCTTGAATCTGCTAGGCTGATAACCCTCAATCAAGGATCAATTTTAATGAATTATCCGATAGATGTTGATTCGAATCAGTCTTCTTGTGGTTGCTCGATGTAATATAGCCACTGCAACTTATGTGGCCTGATTTGTAAATTTAGAATTTGGGCGCGATTCAATCCCTATGTGATGGAAACGGTAGTCTGCGGTCCTACTTTCATAGGAAACCCAACTGGTTTGTCTGCCAATCCATCCGAAACCAGAATACCGTCCCTAATGCGAATGATTCGGTCACAAGCACGTCCTATTTCATCTTCATGTGTTACCAGCACAACAGTGAATCCTTGACGGGCTATATTTCTTAGCTGTTCAATAACAATGTCCGTATTCGTTTGGTCAAGTTGTCCGGTAGGCTCATCGCCCAGGATAAGTGAGGGATTATTAACAAGGGCGCGGGCTATCGCTGCTCTTTGACGCTCACCACCGGAAAGTCTGTTGGACCAATGGTCCACTCTGTGCGACAGACCTACACGTTCAAGCGCTTTAAGGATCTTGCCGCGTCGAATATTGGTATCAGCCTCTGCATATATCAAAGGCAGTTCCAAATTCTCATAAACGGTCGAGTTGGCCAAAAGATCGCAACTCTGGAAAACAAATCCCAGTTCCCTGTTCCGAAAGCGCGCCTGTTCTTCTTTTGAAAACTCCAAAATGTTCTGACCCTTAAAAAGATAGGCTCCCGAAGTTGGTGGATGTAATAGACCTAAGACGTAAAGCAAGGTTGATTTGCCTGAACCTGATGGACCCATAATGGCCACTATCTCTCCTCTAAATATTCTGAGATTTATGCCACGAAGTACGGGAATAACACGATCCCCATCGTAATAATCCTTGCCAAGGTCTCTTGTTTCGATGATTACTTCAGTGTCCACGTTTTGAATAAGTGTACTCCATCAATGATTGTCAGCTTATAATAAACTAAAACATGAATCTTACAAAGGGCAATTATGTCATAATGTTATATACCTTAAATATGGACTTCAGGCCATACGGGTTTTCTGGAAGTCCGATCGTGTGCTATAATGTTTACATGTTCCAGATTTTGAAACAAACAGAAGGTGTTCGTGGTTCTTTTGTGCGACTCATAAAAATGGGCGCTGATGATTTCACCGTTTTGTATAGGGCTTCAAGTGACGGAAGAATCTATCACCGGTATGTGGGACCCGATTCAACAAAAGCCGACGAAGTCTTCATTTTAGAATCTGAAAAGATTTCGGGTAGAGTCGATACATAACGCGAGGCTTTATAGCAAATGGCCAAATTAAAGTTGAAAAATGAATGGAAATTATGGGCCGGAATCGGCGCTTTGTTTCTTTTGCTCATTGTTTACTTGTATTGGATTAGCCGCCCACCCACTGAAGGAAGTGAGCCTCTATGGAGGGTGACCCAAATAATAGATGGTCGAACGCTTAAGCTACGTGGTTCAGGCAAGATAATCGAGGTTAGACTCATTGGCTTAAATATCCCAGCTTCGCAGGAGACGGCAGCGCGGGATTTCTTGACTAAAACTTTGAACGATAAATGGGTAAGAATCAAGATTGAACGTGAAAGTAAGAACGGACCTAGTGAGGGCTTTGCATATATTTCAGGAGAAGATGTTACAGCCCGAATGATTAGACTGGGTTTGGCGACCATTGTGCATGACGAGAAAAGCTTTGATGTACGACCTTACATAGAACTCGAACAAGAAGCTGAGAATTCCAAAAGAGGGCTTTGGAATAAATAGACCGATAGGGGACCTTTTAGAATGAAGATTCTTTTGGTGGGGTCAGGCGGACGTGAACACGCGCTAGCCTGGAAAATAGCTCAATCGGACATGGTGAGAGAACTGATCGCTGCTCCCGGCAACGTTGGAATCGCTACAGAGCAAAAATGTCGAGTCATGAGCGTTTCCTCCAACGATGTTCAAGGCCTCCTGGAATTGGCCAGATTAGAAAAGCCCGATCTCACGATTGTTGGACCCGAAGCGCCGCTTGTCTCAGGATTAACGGACCTGTTCATCAAAAATGGATTCAGGGTTTTTGGACCAACCTCGGCCGCCTCTTTATTGGAAGGCAGCAAGGTTTTCTCCAAAGAATTAATGAAAAAATTTGGTATCCCAAGCGCGGAATTTGAAATTTTTACTGATATAGACCATGCGGTGAAATATGTTAACTCAACTAAATTTCCGCTTGTGGTTAAAGCGGACGGGCTTGCCGCAGGCAAGGGAGTCTTCGTGTGCGATGATCGCGAACAGGCTCTGGGAGCCTTGAACCTGATAATGAAACAAAAGATCTTTGGCTCAGCTGGCGCGAGGGTAATCGTAGAGGACTGTTTGGAAGGAGAAGAAGCGTCTTTCATCGCCTTCACAGACGGCATCACTGTTATGCCCCTAGCCAGTTCCCAAGATCACAAAGCAATATACGATGACGACAAAGGACCAAACACAGGAGGAATGGGCGCTTATTCTCCTGCTCCTGTAGTAACTCCGTCAGCTCATGAAAAGATTATGAACGAGGTAATGTTGCCTACAGTAAAGGCCATGTCCACTGAGGGCCGTCCCTACGTAGGCTTTTTGTATGCGGGATTAATGATCAAGGACGACGTTCCGAAAGTCCTCGAATTCAACGTCCGTTTGGGTGATCCGGAGGCCCAGCCACTATTGGTCCGAATGAAAAGCGACCCCGTCCCTCTAATGCTTGCCGCGTTGGAAGGAAAGCTTTCCGCTGAGTCCATAAAGTGGGAAAATGACGCTTCTGTGTGTGTGGTAATGGCTTCGCAAGGTTATCCCGGGGCATATTCAAAAGGAAAAATTATATCAGGCATAGATTATGCTGAAAAGATACAAGGTGTTAAGGTTTTTATAGCGGGAGTGGACAGTTCTTCACATAGCCTGATAACGTCAGGTGGTAGAGTGCTAGGGGTCACGTCCTTGGCCAGAGACATACCCAAAGCAATCGAAAAGGCCTACGAAGGTGTAGGGCGAATTAGCTGGGAAGGTGCGCAATACAGGAGAGACATAGGGAGAAAAGCGTTGTCGCGGTGCTAATACACAGTCCGCGCCGACAGTTGTTTGTCATAAAAAGCTTGTCCGGGGCCTAAAAATTCAAGTCCCGGACAAACCTCCCTATGGGCTCGCCTGTTGAACAGAACTATAATTCTAAGAATCTGAGAGTCAAGACAGAATATCAACTTGATTGACAAATCAATCAAATATTGATACTTTCTTGTCATGAGCCCCAATGCTTACCATAGTAGTGAGTCGAGAAAAGATAAGGAAACTGTAATCTTGGACGCTGCGTGCAGGGTTTTCAGAGAAAAGGGATTTCACCAGGCCAGAATTACAGATATTGCACAGACCGCAGGGATCTCTTATGGTCTTGTCTATCATTATTTTCAGAGTAAAGCTGATCTATTCGACGCTATTCTCAAAGAATGGTGGACAGGACTTTTCAATTTGATGGAAAAATGGGATAGTGAAGCGGCAAGCGTAGAAGACCAACTTGGCGCACTTGTGACTTATTTCCTGGAGCAATATCAGAAAAAACCAGACTTGGTCCATATCTTTATCACTGAAATATCAAGATCAGCCGCCAATTTAACCCCAGCCCGTCTTCACTGGTTTAAAGCATTTTTATCCAGGACCGAAAAAATTATGGCAGTGGGTCAATCAGGAAAGATTTTGCGGACTGATATTAAGGCCAGATATTTGACTTACATTTTCTTGGGCGCTATTGAGAGTTTTGTATCGGCCATGGTTCTTGAAAATCAGCCTTTGAGAAGCAAGACTCAAAAACAGCGGATTGCCATAGGATTACTGCAGGTATTCATGAATGGGGCGCGGCCGATAAATTCGTAATTCTAAAACAGGAGAGGAAAAATGGCCCTTACTACAGTAAATGAAGTTTTTGAAAAAATGCCGCAGGTTTTTAACTCTGCCGCCGCGAGTGGTCTGGACATAGTTTTTCAGTTTCATATCACAGGGGATCAATCCGGTGATTGGAACGTAACCATTAAAGACCAGACATGCCAAGTAGTGAACGGTATCCACAGCAGTCCTACCGTAACTTTGACCATGGAATATTCGGACTGGCTGGACATGTGTAACGGAAAACTCAATGGAGTTACAGCGTTTATGACTGGAAAACTAAAAGCTTCTGGAGACATAATGGCAGCCCAGCGTATACCTTCATTGTTCCCTCTATAGTCTGAGACGTTACATTTGAATCCTATAACCGCGTCTTGTTAAATACAAGCCGCGGTTTCTTTTCCAGATCCATCAAAATTCCAGGTCCTTTATTATCAAGGATTGTCCGCAAACAGTCAGGATGACCCGGTGGGCTGCTTTTGAGACTATTTGATTGCAACGTCCCATCAGATCCAGGAATAGTCGCGATTGTTCATTATCCGGAACAATACCCATTCCTGTTTCATTTGTTACAAGGATAATTTTCCCTGGATGGGCTGAACATGCGTTTACCAGCTCGTGACACTTTTCGGATACTATTTCCTCTGAAATTGGTATTCCCATTTTTGAAGACTCATACATTAAGTTGTTTACCCATAGAGTAAGACAATCGACCAGGATGACGTTAAAGCGGAATGCCCCAAGTATAGCAGACGGCAATTCCACAAGTTCTTCCATGGTGGTCCAATTGGACCGTTCTCTCGCCTCTTGATGTTTCCAAATCCTTTCAGCCATTTCCCGGTCCATGATGGGGCAAGTCGCGACAAAAGCTCTAGGCCCGGAGACGCTCTCCGCAAAAGCCTGAGCATATTCACTCTTGCCACTTCTCCGTCCGCCTACAACCAAACAAATAGTCCCCATTATCATAGCCTTTCTAGAAAATGCTGCGGTAGTCCAGAAATTTAGTTGTATGTGGACTATGGCGCAATCATCAATAATTATCGCACTGAATACTGCGATTTGGTCGAAATTAAGGAGTAGAATAAGTTTATCCCGTTTTTTGACATAATGTCACTGCCAATGTTCAAGAGAAGCATAGTTTTATTTGCTGGAATGGTATTGGAATGGTTGATAAAATGGAACGTTAATGTTAATTTCTTAGAATTCCTGTTTTCATTCCGTTTTTAAAATAAGTTTCATTCGGAGTATTTATGAATCTCAGTCAGATGGTCGACAGGGCCGCAAGCGACATGCCCGATCACGTAGCGTTGGTGTTCCAGGATATCAAAATTTCGTATTCTGAACTTTTGAAAGGTATTAACAGACTATCAAACGCGTTGGTAAAAGCAGGAGTACAACAGGGGGATCGAGTAGCTACCCTCATGGGGAACAAACCTGAGTTCGTGATTTCATATTTCGCCGTAATTAGAGTTGGCGCAATCTGTGTAACGTTGAACCCAATGTCCACATCCTATGAATTGAGTCATTATATAGGTGATTGCAAACCGGTCGCAATTATCAGCGGCCCTGATCAAACAGCCAAGATAGCCAAGGCTACGGAACATGCGGATTATCTAAAAACCATAATTTCTACTGAGCCACAAGAAGGAGAGATAAGCTTTTCCGAGATACAACGTCACTTTGCCGAACAGTATGAGGCTGTTGATCTAGATGAAAATTCACCTGCTGTAATCATTTTCACCGCTGGCTTGCTTGGACGGGCATTGGGCGCAACTTTAAGCCACGGGAACCTTGACTCGAATTCAGACCTGTTAACTGATGTTTGCGGCCGCGGGCCGGAAGCGCGCAGCCTAGCTCTGATTCCTCTCTTTCACGCTTTTGGAACTTCGGTAAATCTCTTGTCCACGATAAAGGCAGGCGGAACCGTTTATTTAGTGGAAAAAGTCGATTTTCCACGTTTGATTCCTTGGCTCAAGGAAGCGCTAATAAACTTCTCGGGATTCGTCCCAATGGTGTTTTATGGGTTGATATACCATCCATCATGCAAAGACCTTGACCTTTCCAGTCTGGATATAGCGATTAGTGGTGGCGCTCCTCTCTCAATGGAAATCTACGAAAGGTTTTGTGAGAAGTACAAAATTGACATCTATCACGGTTATGGTTTGACAGAAGCTTCTCCTGTTGTTTCGTGGAACAACATTAATGTTCCTAACAAACCCCGGACAGTCGGTCTGCCTATCCCGAGGATGACCATAGGGATTCACGATGATGGAGGACAACCTCTCCCTGTCGGTGTTGAGGGAGAAGTGGTAGTGCAGGGTTCCAGTGTGATGTTGGGTTATTTTGGAAAACCAAACGAGACTAAAACAGTCATCCGGAATGGATGGCTATACACTGGGGACATTGGGTTTCTAGATGAAGATGGCTATTTGACTCTAACTGGCCTAAAAAAGGACCTGATAATCACTTCCGGATTCAATGTGTATTGTCAGGAAGTTGAAGAAGTCCTCATAAGGCACCCTAGTGTGGCGGATGTGGCCCTTGTCGGCGTTCCGGACCTAATGAGAGGGCAGGTGATTGAAGCGGTCATTGTGCCCGAGAGTGGCGTTAAACCGGACGACCGGGAGATTATGAGATTTTGCAAAGAGTATCTGTCTAGATATAAATGTCCC
The DNA here is from genome assembly GCA_963798475.1 of uncultured delta proteobacterium. GTDB lineage: Bacteria > Desulfobacterota > Desulfomonilia > Desulfomonilales > Desulfomonilaceae > CAJBEZ01. The sequence continues at coordinate 225,143 of CAWCTI010000023.1, read as the reverse complement.
CGTAAAGTCATCTTTGTTAAGGTAATCACCAGAGACCCCAACGGTAAAGCTTCAGGCTGGAAATGACGGGAGCGCCAAAGGAAACACTTATTTAGGATGAGAGAATTTGCCATAATTGCAGCGCTCGATCTTGATACATCGGATTCAGTTCTGGCGATTGCAGCAAAAATTGCAAAAACAGTTGACGGAATCAAGATTGGTGTTCCAATCCTGCTTGAATCCGGGACCGGCGTTCTTGCAAGAGTCCGGGAACTGCTGGATGACAAACCGCTTCTTGTTGACTTGAAGATAGCTGACATTGGTTTCCAATCACCAAAATCATGGGATGGCACTAACGCCAAGATTTTGGCGAAATTAGGAGGCTGTGGAGCGTCCCATGTAACTGTTCACGGCTTTCCCGGTCCGTCATCTGTGGCCGAGGCGGTAGCTGTAGGCAATGAGTTTGGGATTGGGGTGCTGTTGCTTCCGATGATGAGTCACGTTGGGGCTGAAACCTTCTTTTCAGGACCACTCGATGTGTCACAATTTGAAACATCCTGTAAAAATAGCGGAATAGCTTCAAGTTCAATCATAAAAAGACCGTTAAGAGACGTGACGGATGGAATCCTTGCTCTAGGAGAAGCAATCGGAGTTTCGGGTTATATCGGCCCGGCGACAAGACCGGAAAATTTGAAACGTTACAGAGAATTTACACAAAAACCGATATGGTGTCCCGGATTTGGCCGGCAGGACCGCTTAGGGAGGTCTCTCAGTCGCCAGTTTCATGATTGGGCCAATTTAGTAGGGCACCGTTCTGCTGCGATAGTCGGTTCCTCAATTTACAAGGCGCATGACCCATATGCTGCAGCGACTGAAATGATTGAAATTCGAGATGCTGTAACAGGGGGAATAAGCAAATAAATTCCCCCATGTGGATCATCTGGCGCCATACGCTACAGATATTCTCATAGGGACTCAAGACAGGACTCTCGCTAATCGGGTTTGACAAGGCCCCGTCTCTATTGTTTTATTTTGTGGATGAATGGCCGTGTCGAACTATTGCGCCCGTCACCATGTAAATGACATCCTCAGCTATATTTGTTGAATGATCAGCGATTCGTTCCAAATGCCTCGAAACCAGGAATAAATGTATCAACGCACGACTTCTTTCGAGTTCCGTTCCCAATCTCTCTTCAAAATTCCTGTGCAATTTGTGTTTCATCATGTCGACTTCGTCATCATCGGCCAAAACCTGTGTGGCCAATGCGTCATCCATGTTTACAAATGCGTCTAGGGCTTTCTTGAGCATGTTTTCAGCTCTTTCAGCCATCAGGTAATAGTCCGAAGGAATTTGAAGAGGTGGTTCTGAGGCTAGGAGAACAGCGGTTTCTGCTATGTTAACCGCGAGGTCTCCAATACGTTCAAGTTGATTAATTATTTTAAATCCACCCGTTATGAATCTTAAATCCATTGCGACCGGTTGATGCAACGCAAGGATTTCCAGGCAGTCTTCTTCGATTTCTATTTCTACCCGATCAATTTCCCTGTCGCCATCAATTACGCTTGTAGCAAGTCTCGCGTCCCTGTCTCGAATAGCCTTTATAGCCAGTTTTACACTCTCTTCAACAGAAGTCGCCAACGAAATGAGCTTGCTTTTGAGCATCTCGTTCTTTCGCTGCAACCTTATCCTAGGGGTCCGAATCATGTCATTTCCTTTTGGCGCGCGCATTGGTTCAATGGTTTGTCAACCACGTCTTGCAAGCAACTCTCGCAATTTCCAATTAAACTTATCTCGATTCGATTGAACCTTGCAAGTGATGCGGTTAGAATAATGGCGCCTTTTAAGGAATCAAGCATTAAGATGAGGTGATCTGGGAATTTGTATCACGTAACAAGACTTTTACCAAAATGGCTCAACCGACAAACAAAGATACTGAACGCGTCAGAATCACCGTCTCTGCACAACATAAAAAAGTGAAGCAAAATCGAGAGGACGCTTATGCTTGCCAGTAAAAGATTGGATTCATTGTTTTGTGAAATGATGGAAAGTATCCTGATAATAGACTCTTCAAACGGGTCAATATTGTGGACCAACCCATGCGCGTGCGTGACCTTCGGATTTGAAAAAGAGGAGTTTGTCGGACAACACTTCACTTGCCTCTTCCCTCCTGGGTCGGAAATAGAGGCTGCGCACGTCCTAAATGAAGTCGTATGCGCAGATGGAGTATTCGTGATCCAGAGTTTTAAGCGAAAAGACGGTAATGTTCTTTACATGGACTTGACAGCCTCTCTTATTCCCTGGGACGGGGAATCTACCGCCGTACTCGCCGTCCTGCGAGAAGCGTCTGAACGTAGGGAACTTGAGGAGTTGCGCTTGGAATCAATACGCCTGAAATCGTTTTCGGAGCTATCAGCAGGCGTAGCACATCATTTTAATAATATGCTTCAGGTAATTATCGGTTTTGCAGGACTTGCGAAGAAAGACCTGGAAAGTGATGAAACAAGTGGCGCCTTGCGGAAATTGGAACAGATAATTGTTAGTGCGACTACCGCTGCCGGTGCTATAAGGAGTTTACAGGAATTTTCTCGTTGCGGTCAGACCTCTACTTGTTTGTCAAGAGACGTCATCAACTTGAAGGTTCTGACAAAAAAGGCCATTGATTTGTGTGTGTTGTGGTGGAAGACTCGTAATGAAAACAGTAAAATGGCAATTTCAATGGTAACGGACCTAAAAGAAGATTGTTACGCAAGAGTAAGCCAGGACCACATCTTGGAGGTAATGACAAACCTGATTAAAAATGCCGTGGAGTCTCTTCCCGAAAGCGGGACGGTTGAAGTGGGAGTCAACCATGAAAATGATGAAGCCGTGTTCTTCGTGAGAGATTCCGGGGTTGGAATAAACAAAGAGGACCTGAAAAGAATTTTCGATCCTTTTTGGACCACCAAAGGCCCCAGGAATAGTGGATTGGGGTTAGCCAGCTCACTCGGAATAGTAAAACAGAACGGTGGAGAGATAACGGTTGAGAGCTCTGAGGGTCTGGGTTCTGTTTTTAAGGTCAGGTTCCCATTGATCAAGCCGCCGGATAATTATGAACCTGTGCAACTTTCAGAAGCCGCTATTCGAGGGATGACGGTCCTGGTGATCGATGAAGAAGAAAAAGTCCTCGAAGCGCTTGGCTCTGGTCTGATCTCCCAGGGAAACGTGGTCCATACTGTCTCTACAATTCAGGAAGGATTTAAGATATTAGACACTAATGATGTAGATGTCATAATCAGTGATGAGGCTTTCCAAGAGGTCAGCGGCTGGGATTTTGGGAGGGAATTGAAAAGACGCTTTGCAGAAATAAACAAAGAAAAACCACGTCTGATACTTCTGACCGCATGGGGTGTTGGAGAAACTCATAGCGAAAAAATGAAAAGAACCGGCGTTGATTGTGTTCTGGCAAAGCCAATAACCATTGAAAAATTAATCCATCACATGAGAGAAATTCTGTCAGGGAACACTTAAATCATTCCGAGGAAAGAGTAGCGCTCAATCTGTTAACGTGGCGTCTTCCTTGAAAGTGATGAGGATTTCGTCGGTATCCACCGTCTGTCCAGGTTTTGCAAGCACTTTGTCGATTTGGCCATCCCTGTGAGCCGCTACAGCGCTTTCCATTTTCATTGATTCCATGCGGAGCAGTTCCTGCCCCTTTTGGACTTGAGTTCCTTCTTCAACAATCACAGCGGTAATTAAGCCTGGCATTGGACATTTTAGAGAATTTTCCTGAACAGGCTTGATGTCGCGAAGCATAAAGTGCGCGAGGCTCCATTCCAGCGGGGTATATATTTCAAAGATCCGAACAATCCCACAAAAGTATGCCTTGATATGATTATCCAGGTACTGAAGACGAAACATATTGGCAATACCATCAATATATAGTTTCAAGCGTCTCCTGTAATATTCGAATTCGGGGGCGACGACTTTATAATGTTTATCATTGACGGTAATATTCCAGCGTCTATTTTGTTCTGAACCCTCCAAAAGGATGTCAAACACATCGTGTGAGGTCCTGACTACGTATTTATGAATAGTTGGAGATGGTTCAGCGCCTCCTACATGAGGACTCATAGGCCGGAGAGAATCTCTGACAAGATTTCTGCGGGTATGGGAGACCAACACTGCGGCCATGGTCATGTAATGGAGATCTTGTTCAGATGGAGGTATTCTGCTCTGACCATCTTCAAAGTGTTCATCTATGAAATTGGTAGAGAGTTCAGCGCTCGCAAAAGCAGGATGAGACAAAACAGAATTAACAAAATCAAGGTTGGTGGTAATTCCCTCAATGTGGTATCCGTTCAGAGCCCTAATAAGGGTTTTCCTGGCCTGTTCCCTGTTTGCGCCCCAAGCGGATACTTTGGTAAGCAGGCTATCATAGTGGATCGTAATTATGCTGCCTGCGTCTATTCCACTATCGACACGAATATTCTTGCCCATCGGCATGGCATATCTTGTTATCATTCCAGTAGTAGGCAAGAATCCTCGTGAAGGATCTTCGGCGCATATACGGGCCTCAATTGCCCATCCTTTGATCAAAACATCTTTTTGTTCAATGTTTAATGGTTCTCCCGCTGCGATTCGAATTTGCAATTCTACTAGATCCAGATCTGTCACGAGTTCAGTTACTGGATGTTCCACCTGTAATCGGGTATTCATTTCCAGGAAATAATAATTCTTTTCAGGGTCGAGAATAAATTCTACCGTGCCGGCGCCAGTGTAACCTGCTGCTCTAGCGAGGTCGCAAGCTGTCTTTCCCATCTCATTGCGAAGAGACTCGTGAATCGCCCTGGAAGGGGTTTCTTCTATTACTTTCTGATAACGACGCTGAATAGAACATTCACGTTCGCCGAGATGAATGATGTTCCCGAAATTGTCACCGATGATTTGAATTTCAACATGGCGGGGTCTTGTAATGAATCGCTCGACAAATATCCTGTCATCGCCAAAACTTTTCCGAGTCTCTGTTCGACATAATTCGAGGGCGCTGGGTAGCTCGGTCATGTCATTTACTATTCTCATGCCCCGGCCTCCGCCTCCGGCCGCAGGCTTAAGCAAAATGGGGAAGCCAGTCTCTTTGGCTACTCTCGATGCTTCATCCAGGTTCGAAATCGGTTCTTTACTTCCCGGAACCACAGGCACGCCTGTTTTCATCGCAAGAGCTTTTGACGCCATTTTGTCCCCGAGTAAAGCAATAGCCTCTACTGGTGGTCCTATGAAAACCAATCCAGCTTCCATGGCCATACGGGCGAATTCGGGATTCTCGGACAAAAAACCATATCCAGGATGCACTGCCTGACATCCTAGAGAGACGCCAACTTCTAGGATTTTTTCCGGATTCAGAAAAGAGTCTTGGGCACGGGCAGGTCCAATCAAGCAGGATTCATCAGCTGCATGGACATAAGGCGACCTGAAATCAGCTTCAGAGTACACGGCGACTGTTTTTATACCCATGAGCTTGCAGGTCCGCATGATCCGAACCGCAATTTCACCTCTATTTGCGATTAGTATTTTGTCGAACACTCTGCCGGTCCTCAAAGTGGAATATTACCGTGTTTACGTTTGGGGCTTTTGCCCTGTTTACCCTCAAGAAACTGTAGGCTACGGATTAGACGACCTCTTGTGTCTCTGGGGAAAATGACATCATCAATATAGCCGCGTTTGGCGGCAAGGAAGGGATTTGCAAAAGTTTTTCTGTAAAACCCTTCCTTTTCTAGAAGTGCTACGGCAGGATCAGCTGATTCCTGAATTTCTTTCCGGTAGATGACCTCCGCAGCGCCTCTGGGACCAAGTACCGCAATCTCCGCAGTTGGCCACGCATAGTTTATATCCGCTCCAATGTGTTTCGAGTTCATGACAATATAAGCCCCGCCATATGCTTTACGCATAACAACCGTTATTCGGGGAACTGTGGCTTCTATAAAAGCATAAAGGAGTTTTGCTCCATGTCGAATGATTCCGCCGTGTTCCTGCTCCGGGCCGGGCATGAAACCGGGAACATCCACAAAACAAATAAGTGGAATATTGAAAGCGTCACAAAACCTAACAAAGCGAGCGCCTTTGGCTGACGCGTTGCTGTCGAGTACGCCTGCGAGAACCGCCGGTTGATTCGCTATAAGCCCAATCGTTTGCCCTCCAAGACGGCCGAATCCAACTATAAGGTTTTTTGCGAAATGTGACTGTACTTCGAAAAACTCTGCTCCATCTAGAACGCTATTGATTAGCACCTTCATATCATATGGTTGGTTAGGGCTTGCTGGAACCAGATAATCCAGCGTCGGGTCTTTTCGGTCGATGGGGTCTCGCAGGTCCAGAAATGGCGGCTTCTGCATATTATTTGAGGGCAGATAGTTTATGAGACGTCGAACTTCCCTGATGCAAAATATATCATTTGGTAGGACAAAGTGCGCCACTCCGCTTTTCGAGGAATGTACTCCGGCTCCTCCAAGGTCTTCAAGTGAAATATCCTGATGTATAACAGTCTTGACGACATTTGGTCCAGTAACAAACATGTAAGATGAATGTTCAACCATGAATGTGAAATCGGTCATGGCAGGGCTATATACCGCGCCACCTGCGCAAGGCCCCATAATGCACGATATCTGGGGAATTACTCCGCTGGCCATGACGTTTCGATTGAAGATTTGTCCATATGCTGCTAAGGAATCCACACCCTCCTGAATACGGGCCCCCCCAGAGTCGTTAAGACCAATAAATGGCGCTCCGACTCTAACAGCGTGGTCCATTACTTTACCAATTTTCTCAGAATGCGCTTCTCCAAGGGAACCGCCGATTACGGTGAAATCCTGACTGAAAATGAATGCCTCTCTGCCATCAATTGTCCCGTGGCCAGTAATTACGCCGTCACTTAGGTGCCCTTTTTCTCCACCTAGATGACCGCCTCTCCCTGATTTCAAAATGTCGAATTCTTCAAATGAACCCTCGTCCAGAAGTAGATCAACCCTTTCTCGGGCGGTCAGTTTGCCACGAGAGTGTTGTTGTTCGACACGTTTCGGGCCACCTCCCCCCCTGGCTTCATCCCGCATCCGTTGCAGGCTCGCAAGATTGTCATGAATGGGCCAATCGGAGGAACTTTTCTCTGTGGAATCCGTCAAAGCAGAAGAGAGAGTTAGATTCATTGATTTATCGGACGGTTTTTCCATTCTGATCTCCAAATTCAAATCCTAACCATTAAGCTTCGCAATAGAACGGTCATCGAGTCAAGAAGAAAATCGAACATCTACGAGCTGTAACTCTAGAAGCGCAGCCTTAATACGATTAAGAATCACTTTCAGACTCTGATTTTATAATTGTAAGGAATTTGGCATATGCGGCTGTTTTAGAGACCTGATATCTCTTTTGGGCTTCGCTTGCTAGGCCTTTTCCTGAATAACCTTCTTGCATCAAACCCAGAACTAGCTGTTCGATATCGATCGATGGGACCTTTTTCGAATGCTCAATCAAGACCACAAATTCGCCTTTAATATTGTCTCTTTTCACGAGCTGTTCGAATACTGATTCTACTTCGCCAGAAATTATCTCTTCGAACCTCTTGGTCAGCTCCCGACACAAAACCAGTCTTCTGCCCGGGAGCAATTGAAGAGCCATATCCATAACTCTCATAATCCGTCTGGCTGGTTCCAGGAACACGACAGTCCTTTCTTCTAAATCAATTTTTTGAAAGAACGACCTGAGAGCTAATTCTTTCTTAGGGCTGAACCCCATGAAGACGAAGGAGGAACCGTCAATTCCAGCGATTGACAGCGCAGTGATAATTGAAGATGGGCCTGGGATCGGAACAACACGAAATCCTGCTTCCATAACCGAGCGAACAAGTCGAAAACCCGGATCGGATATGTTCGGTGTGCCTGCGTCCGAAATCAAAGCGACCTTCTGTCTTTTCTTGAGACGCTCAATAATCGCCTGAGTCTTGCTGTTCTCATTGAAACGATGAAGACTGATTAAGAGGGTCGAAATGTTCCACCTGTTCAACAATACGCGACTAGTTCTGGTATCTTCACAGGCGATGACGTCCACCCTCCGAAGAGTCTCAATTGCCCTGACTGTAATATCATCGAGGTTTCCGATCGGTGTGGCCACCACGTAAAGGACCGTCTCGCAATCAGGTGTTTCCAATGATTCAATACCCAAGGGACACCGCCTTTTTTAGACTAGTCTGAGGTTTCAGATTTTCTTTCCGTATCCGTATACAAGTATGATTTACGGTAAGCCTCGATAGCGGAAACCAACAAGACCCGTGCCACTGCGGCCACAGGGATGGCGACAAGCATTCCGACAAACCCAAAGAGGTTCGCTCCAACGATTAAGACGAGGATATAAACGACAGGATTAAGCCCAACGGCTTTGCCCACAATTCGCGGGGTTAAAAAGTATGATTCAAATGATTGGACCATGCCAATCCATAAAAAAACATACCCAATATGCCAGACATCCCCGAATTTGACAAAAGCCATTAAGGACCCGCCAACAATGGCGACCAGTGTTCCTAGGTACGGAACAACAAAAAGTAGGCCGGACAAAATTCCCAGGACAACTGGAAGATCAATTCCAATAATAATGAACCCAAAACTATAGAGAACCGCCAGAATTAAAGCAATTATCAATTGTCCCCTGACGAACGCTGCTATAACAATATCAATTTGTCGAAATTTGTTCACAATCGGGCCCCTGGTGTAAGCTGGAATCAGGTCTACGGCCCCGTCAATTATTTTGTTGAAGGACACCAGGAGATAATAGGCTATGATCGGTACAAGAACGATTTTGAAGATTGTAGATAGGATGCTGACAGTTGAGGCGAAAATCGACGAGATAATCGTTCCCGCAGCGTAAGTTATTTTAGGTAATGATTCTTTGATCCTATCAAACGCCAATTGAATCAACTCATTCCAGTCCTGCGGCAAGTCTAGAGGCAGAGATTGAAAAATATTGCCCACGAATTCCTGAAGTTTTGAAAAATAACGAGGGGCGCGTTTGGAAAACTCGGCCAATTCTGAAAAAATCGCAGGAGCTACCAACAATATCAGCCCCGCGCAGATTGCTAAAACAATACACAGAGCTATAAACGAAGCCATTGATCGACCTAAACCTCTAGATTCAAGACATGTAGCCAAAGGATTTAGGATGTAGGCCATAAAAAAGGCGACCAGCAGTATCGTGCTTACTGATTCAAGCGCCGACATCATCCAGATCAAAAAGACTATGAAAAGGATCCCGGCACCTAGTCTGACGAGAGTTTTTGTTGTATTCAGAGTCATACGTGCCTCTTAAATGATGCTCGGAGGATGGGAAGGTTGGTCAAAAACATCGTGGCCAAGAAACCAATTATAATCCAGGCAAAAATATCCCCGTGGCGGGTGTAAAATGAACCTGCGTCCGGATGCCTGGGGACCTTATACACCAGCGCGCCCTGTTCCATGAGAGGCAAAGACGCCACCATTCTTCCCGCGGGGTCATATACAGCGCTAATTCCGGTATTGGCGGCCCTGAGAAGCCACACTCTGTTCTCAATAGATCTGAATCCAGCCATTGCTAAATGCTGGTAAGGCGCGGCGCTGTTTCCAAACCAACCGTCATTGGTTATATTGACGAGCGTTTTTGCCCCGGCATTAACCTCAGCGCGGGCTAAGTCAGGGAAGATGGCTTCATAACAGATTAACACGCTAAATGGCGGGAATCCATTTGGTCGCATCAGGATCACTTGAAATCCAGCAGAGTAATCTTCCTCTCTGGCAGCGATGCCTGGTCCCAAAGGTAGAATCCAGGACAGAGGCATATACTCCCCAAACGGGACAAGATGGATTTTATCGTATCGTTGAGTCAATGTTCCGTCTTCTACCAGAAATGCACTGTTGAAGTAATTAATTTTTTCCTTTCCGCGCAATTCAAATGGAGCGCCTATCAACATGGGAACCTGTAGCTTTTTTGAGATATGCGTCGCGTATTTCCACGTTATGTCCGATCCCCCTATGACAACAGGGACACTCGTTTCCGGCCAGATCATAAACGTTGCTCCCTGTTTGAGAGCGTCCTCAGCCAGATTTTCATATCTGATGAACGTTCGGGACCTACTGGCCGGATCCCACTTTATATCTTGTGGAACGTCCCCTTGTAGAATGCCGACTCCCACCGTCTCAACACCTTCAGTTCCTCTTGAAAAGTGATCCAGCCTGTTGAATCCATAAGCCACTACAACAACAAAACCAGACAAGCAGGCGCATACATGAAAAACGAAGCGTCGACTTGGGTTACTCCACATCTTCATGAATGATACAACTGAGACGTTGCCCCCGAGGATTAAAAATGAAAGTCCATAGATCCCGGTTATGTCGCAAACCTGGATAAGAGTTAAACGGTGCGCCTGCGAATAGCCAAGGCAATCCCAAGGAAAGCCAGTGAAAATGTAAGTTCTGAAGTATTCGAGCGCTGTCCACGTGATTGGGGCGACAAAAAAGATATCAAAGCCCCTGTTAACGAAGAAAACACTGATAAGCGAGAAAAAGCCCGGAATGATGGCAAGGGTAGAGACCATTGAGATGAAAACCAGGACGGCGATAATCATAGAAAACTTCCCATGTGATAACATGGTTTCGATAATCCATCTCAAGTCTATCAGGAAAAACGCAAACCCAAAAAAAAAGCCGCAAATAGCGGCTCTATGCATCGCCTTTTCTCTATGAATCGCTATTAGTAACGGGGCAATCGCAATCCACGCCACAAGGTCGGCGTTCCAAGGCGGGAAAGCGAGCGACAAGAGTAGACCACTAGTGATGGACAGTATTAAAGAGCCTATCATGCCGGGGATTCAAGAGGTCCTGAACCCTCATCTGTTTGGGCTGACCTTTCAGGGGTGACCAGAATTCGGGTGATCCTTTTGGGATCACTGCCGTGTATCTTCATGTGTAGGCCTTCGAAGATGATTTCCTCCCCCTTCTTTGGGACTTTTCCCAAGAAGTGAATTATAAATCCACCCACTGTATCATATCCCTCTCGAGGGATCTTTACATTAAACAATTCTTCAAAATCGTCGAGATTTGCCCACGCGTAAACGAGGCACGACCCATCATCTTGGGGTAGGAAAACATCTTCTTCCGCATCGTGTTCATCTCGGATTTCGCCGATGATCTCTTCAACAATATCCTCTATAGTCACCAGCCCAGATGTTCCACCGTATTCATCAACTATCACAGCAAGATGAGACTTTTTATTTCTCAATTCATTAAGCAAGTCTTTTATCTTCTTTGTTTCAGGGACGAAAAAAGGCTCTCGTATGATTTTGGAGAGGTGGAACCCCTCTGTCTTGCTCATCCAAAATGGTATTAAGTCTTTGGTATTCATTATGCCGATGATTTGGTCGACATTGTCTTTAAATACTGGAATTCGGGAATGGCCGGATTCAATGACGGTCGAGAGGATAGACTCCAAACTGGCGTCTAGCGGCACAGCGACGATGTAAGTTCGAGGGATCATTATTTCTCTGGCTACGGTTTGTTTAAGATCAAAGATCCCCTCGATCATCTCCCCCTGATCTTCGTCAATCAGACCTCGTTCTTCACTTTCGTCGATTACCTGCTGAATTTCTTTCGGGTACTCGTTCTAACCCCATTTTATTTTTCAGCCAGCGAACCAGAACAGACGTTTGGGCCGGAGAGTCGTCCAATTAATCAAGCACCCTCTTTCAAGTGTAATAAATAGTCGAAAGATTGGCCCATCAGGCTTTTCGACAGCAAAATTCGAAACCGATTCAACAGATAACAACGAGAGAAAGAAGTGTCAAGTAAACAGTAATAATATTTTTAACGCCCTTGATGGGCAAAAAACAATTTTTGAGCGTTGTAACATTTGGAACAAGAGCCTCTAAAATTCACGATCATCAGGAGGGATAGCAAGACCATAGCCCGGTATAAAAGGTATGGGGGCGACGGGGTACCCCTTCAACCATCTGAATCCGCATCTCAAAACAGTTTTGACAGGCGCTGCTTCCAAGACCTGATCAATATGGGAAAATTCAGCCTCAGCTTCCATATTGGAAGGAATTATTCTTAAACAATGGCCTTTATCGCTCTCGTAAACGTAGAAATCCCGGAGGTCGGGGGGAATGTAACCCGGATACTCGTTGACGGTAAAATCTCGCTTTTTCTCTCGTACTATATTCAAGGTGTCGGATTGAACCATATTCCAAAGCGATAATTTAGGATAGTTTCTAGCGCAAAAACCTGTTACCGCTCGATCGAACTCGATCTCAGTCCATGGGGTTGTTCGATCGAAAACCTTAGTAACGTATTCAAAAAATCTTTTGAATTCATTAGGTCCCGCGAGAGATGACCGCGTGCCTTGATCATCGCACAAATGAAATATTATGGTATCTTGCTTGGACATTTTATCAAACAATGAAGGACCATTCGGGGCGTGATAATTCCACCACACATCAAATATTTCACGGTCGTCATTGTTTATTTTCAGTATGGTGAGAACGAGAAGGACATTCTTGAATTGTACAAGACCTCCTCGCTGTTGAACATCAACAAGGTACGGTATGTCTACATGATCGTCAATTGGCCGTAGAAAGAGACCTATCTGTTGGGAATCACCATTCACAGCGCTTGACAGAGCCCTGACCGCCTGACCGGGAAAAAGACGTATGTCCTCAGAATCATATATCTCCATGTGTCATCCTCAGAAAGAAACGCATACCAAAATTATGACCATCGGTCTATCCAATTGTCAACCGCACAAAATATAAAGAATGATCAAATATATTGATTCTAATTATATAAAATGATAAAACAAATTTATGTAAAATGGAGCATAAATGGACGAACACAAAACAGTCTGCGTAACGTGCGCGTGGCGAGCGGCCTGCAACAAGAAATTTCTCATGGATGGAACCACAACCACCAGATGCCTGGATTATACTCGTGACATCACACTTGGCGCCCCTGATGATTCTACGGAAGACAGGAAGGCAGACACGAAAGATCCAAAAAATGACTGATCTCGTTAAAGATTCTATCAGGGACATCCTATACAAATCCCTGGAAAAGACGTTTCCGTCAATTTATGGTGTTGGCGGTGGGCCGTCCGAAAAAGGTGTTGAAGTTTCAAGATCAAAAGACGCGCGATTTGGTGACTACGCCACAAACGTCGCACTGACACTGTCAAAAGAGCTCGGACTAAAACCAAGAGATTTGGCCCAAACCATTTTATATAATATCCCTTTGGTCCCGGATTTTATCGAAAATTGTCAAATAGCCGGTCCTGGATTCATAAATTTTAAAGTCTCATCATCATTCTGGAAGCAAAAACTAACGTCAGTACATGATCAAAAAGATCTGTATGGACAAAGGGACACCGTAAACAAACCGTTCGTTCTGATCGAATTTGTGAGCGCCAACCCAACTGGGCCTTTACATGTGGGACACGGGCGCGGAGCTGCTGTGGGTGATTGTCTGGCGCGTCTGCTGCGAGTGAGAGGCTACAAGGTAGAGACGGAATATTATGTAAATGACGCCGGCAACCAGATGAAGATCCTTGGCCGATCTTTGCTACTAAGATATCAGGAACTTCTCGGCAAAGATGTTACATTTCCAGCGGACCATTATCAGGGAGATTACATAAAGGAACTAGCCCAAGAGCTTAAAGGAACAGCGCTGGGTAATCAATTGGAGACACTTTCCGTTGACAAAGCATTGCCTTTGGCATCTGATTTCGCGTGCCACCGCATCCTGGATGGGATTCAGGAGGATCTAAGAGTATTCGGCGTGAGTTTTGACAGGTATTTCAGCGAGAAGAACCTGTATGCTCAAGACGCGATAAAAAAGGCGCTGGACGAACTCAAAACACGTGACAAGCTTGAAGATCGTGAGGGTGCCATCTGGTTCAAGATGTCCGGAGACGAGGATGAAAAGGACAGAGTGTTGGTTCGTGCTTCCGGGGAGCCAACATATTTCGCGGCGGATATTGCATATCACAAAAACAAATTGGATCGAGGCTATGAAAAGCTTGTCGATGTTTGGGGATCGGACCACCACGGATATGTTCCTCGTGTGAAAGCCGGCATGGAGGCGCTAGGGTATGCTCCAGATAAGCTACGAGTAATGCTGGTTCAGTTTGTAAACCTCATCCGCGACGGGAAAAAAATTTCCATGTCAACCCGGTCTGGCGAATTCGTCACGCTTAGAGAAGTACTGGATGAAGTGGGAACTGACGCGGCAAGATTTTTCTTTCTCACCAAACGTAGCGACAGTCACCTGGATTTTGATCTTGATCTTGCGAAACGTCAATCTCGAGATAATCCGGTATACTACGTGCAATATGTGCATGCCCGGATTGCGAGTATTTTCAGAATTGCCATGGAACGCAACATTGACGCCGACATTAGTGAACCTGATTTGTCTGCTCTAGACCTTCCGGAAGAAGAAGCAATCATGAAAAATCTCGCCGATTTTCCGGACATGCTGGCTGAAGCAGCCGACGCTATGGAGCCGCACAGGGTGACATTCTACCTGGTGGAACTTTCGGACCTGTTTCATTCTTATTATCATGATAACAAAGTCTTGACTCAAGATGATCGTGTCAGGAAAGCCAGGCTTTTCCTGGTTGAGGCGGTCAGACAGGTTATTCACAACGGGCTTTCGATACTTGGGGTAAGTGCGCCCGATCGGATGTGAAAGTTTTAATGCGAGCGCTCGGAAAGTTACAAAATCAACTTTTTGGAAGACGTCCTGCAAAATCTTTCAGGAAGACGCTTCGTTCATCGGAAAAACCGAAAAATGGGCTTCTGATACTTGGCGTATTGGTCACTATTGCTATAATGGTGGGCCTGACCGCCTTTAACCTTAGGTTGATTCGAGATCAGATCTGCGCAAGTAAACAATCCCTTGAAAAATCAATTCCTGAAAAAGTCGTGACCATTGTTCCAGAGCGTGCCGCAGTCGACTCGAAGCCGGAAGATAGACTTTCTCACCCGAACACCGAGGTTACTTTTTACAAAGAGTTAAAATGTGAAGATGATAGCAAAAGCCCTGATAACTCGTCTCACAAACTTAGGCTTGCAGACACAGATAACAAAAGTTCAACAAAAGACAATGAACGGCAGGAGCCAAAGACAGCCAAAGATGAATTAGGCTTCGCTGTCCCGGCTTTATCTGGTAAAACCTGCCCTGTATCCCCTGAAACAAATTCTAGTTCGGTAACAACCAATGCTGGGTCCAAAGTCTATTCTGTCCAGGTTGGTGTATTTAGTTACCCGAAGGTTGCGCAGGAGTGGGCCGAAAAATGGCGCTCAAAAGGTTATCCTGTAGCCTTGAGACCGGTTGCCAGGCCGAACGCCGGTATTCAATATCGACTATTTGTAGGTGAGTTCAATTCAGAAAAAAAAGCAGATGAATTCGCCAAGCAACTCAAGGCGAAAGAGGGCGTTTCCGGATTGACTCTTGTGATAAAAAACTGATCTGGCATTTAAGCCTGCTACAAGATTAAAACAATGTGGAGCCACTAGCTTAGAGAACAGACTCCACACTGTGACAAGTGAAAAACAGACTATTTGTTTTTTAGATTTGCAAGGCGATCAGATAAGGATAGATTCTTTGTATCGGGAGAGCCCGCCACTTCAGCTAACGCTGCCTTGATATTGTCGTCCTGTCCTTCCCGTTCGGTGGAGAGCAGTTTGGCTTTCATTTCCGAACCGGCGGCGGCGGCCCTTGCTTCATCAGCCTGGCGATTCATTGCGGCGAGGGCGACCCCTAAACTGTTAGTGTCGTCCTTGAGTCCCGCCATTTTTTGGGCCTTTTCCGCTTTCGCTAGTGCGCGTTGACGTTCCAGTTCAGCCCGCTGCATGTCTCTTCGACCCGTTTCAAGCATATCCTTGGCTTTCTTTACTTTGTCTGCCGTTACCTCCGCGAGTTCCTTCAATTCTTCATAGTAGGATTTCGCTTCTTCAGACTCCTGAAATTCTTTATCAACATTGGGTTTCATTGACTCAAGTTCAGCCAATAGTTTGTTCAAACTGTTAGAAAGTTCCTCTGCTTTTGAATGATCACCCGAAGTCTGAGCCTCTTCGATTCGTTTGTTCAAGAGTTCCGCTGCAGAAAGAAACTTGTCGTAATTCTTTTTCGCGGATTCGGCTTCCGTACGTTCCCGGTCATAATCAGCCCGGGCTTTGCCGGCTTCCGTTGTTATTTTGTCAAGTTCACGAATCATCTCTTCAATTTCAGCTTGGGACGCTGTCTCTGGGTCCCAGGAAACGATTTTCTGGGTAATGCTGTCCCCTACTTTGCCCAGTTTTTCAACTCCAAAACTTCTAAGGAATCCAAAAATTCCGCCCATATGTAGTCCTCCTGACTGTTTTTTCGTTAAATTACTTTTATCGATGTCGGAGCTAGTTCTATGCCGACCATTAATTGAACCGAAGCGCCATCAGATTCATCTACCGCTGACACCATAAGATATTCATCTACATTCTCGGTTACCTTTCGGCCGTACAGCATTGTGTCATAAGTTATGGTTTCAGTACTTTCCCCATATGGATCCAGATAAATTTTCTCGATAAACCTCTCCGGCGGTATCCTGTCAATCTGAGCTTCTGACGAACCCTGTTCCAAAACTCGAACAGCATCCGGATTTTCCCAGACCCTGAAATAACGCACAGAGGTCTTTGTGTCGAAAACGCTCAGGCCAATGTATCCATCTTCTTCCGACAGCCAGAATCCCCAATCATCAGGGCCTGAGGGCAAGACCTCATCATAGGGCATAAAAAGTTTACACTCTTCAATGACCTTTTTACTGTCTGCTACGATTTGAAGCATATACGGCCCTGCCGACGAGTCCAAATAGAAGCGATAAGCCATGGAATCACCAACTGCGAATTTTCCAAATGAAACCACTGAACAACCTGAACCAGGGTATTTAATTAAAAGATCTGAACCCGCAAGAATAAAGTCAACCTCCGGCGTCTCAACAAGGCAGTTGAATCTCAATCCAAGGGGTAAATCTTTGTCGAGTCGATCAGAAAAACTTTTTCCAAAAGATTCTTTGTATTCATCAATCTTTCTTTGCCCTATCTTTTTAAAGATATTCCATGTAGATGCCATTTCTAAATATTAGCCGTCGCTCTTTCGATGGCATTCCTCCCTTTATTTTTGAAATTCTTCTCAAAATGAATCCGGATTGCAAACATCATGACTCGCGTCTATTTTACTCCATTGACAAGTCTTTCAATTGCTGGACGGGCCTGGTTTATAGCCAGAGATAGAGCGTCCATCGCCGCAGGGCCATATTGCGACGCCCACTCAGAACGTAAAACCAGGACTGCTTGAACGGCTAGTGTCTTGGTTTCATGACTGAATATCCACCCTTTCTCGAGATAGGGATAAATATTTCCAGGTATACTTACCATAGAGTAAATAGGGTTGCCGTTTTGATCTTTCTCATTTTTTACGCTAGTGTCGTCCACTGCTGCTAGGATCAGCGTTCCAGATTTCCTGGCGGCTTCTTCAGCCTTTTTCAGAAAATCGCTGTTTAGTCCCCCCACAAAAAGCATCAACGCTCGTGGAGTTTTTTCAACCTCTTTTAGCGCCGTCAAATAATCAGAGTTTACAGTTGGAATTTCCCTATATGTCTCATTCTTTTCGCACAGCGCTTCCCACGTGAGGGCTGAACCGGAACCCACAGGCCCAATATAAATCACATTTTTTTTGGGATCGAGGTCTCTGATTGATTTAACCCCACTGTTCTTATTGGCTACCAATTGGAGATATTCGTGAAACAATGACGTTTGCTCTGATATGAGTTTTTTGCCCGGCAGCTTCTTTTCCATCAGAGCGAGGGCATCGGACTGAACAATCCCTAGGTCGGCCTTTCCGTCGAGGAGCATTTTAAAATTGTCTATAGACCCCGGCGATGGAACCAGCTTGACGTTCAAGCCTTCAGCGTCTTTCTTGAAAATATCGCCAAATTTATAATACCAGCCACCTTCCTGACCCGTAGCCAATTTTAATGGTGGCTTTTCTGGTTTTTTTGCTGCAAGGACACCGGCTGCCAGTGCGACGTCTGGTGGAACACCTTTGGGTAGATAGCCTGGATCCTTGGGCGTGCCGGCCATGGAATTAACCTGTTTATCAAGTTCGTTCAGCTTGGTTTTGAGATCAGCGTTGTCCTTGGAAAGGTTTTCCGCTTCCTGACGCCATTTTTTGTAACCTGGATCATCAGAATGGTTATATGCGGTGGCAGCCACACTCTTATTGCTAAAATGATCCAGCATCCAGAACAGAAAAAGTGTATCAAACATACCGAAACTGGGAGCCGTGTTGTAAACATAAGGAGGTGGCTGATATCCCTGAGATTTATAATAATTGTTTCTATCGTTGTAGTGGGTGTTGTAATCGAATCCTGAATAAACCTTCCCTTTTTGGTAGAGTGGATTGGACTCGAATTTGGATTGATCAACTTTGTAAGCTGGTTCCTTAAATTTGGATTGTTCGCCTTGGTAGGCTCTCAAAGACTCCTGAGCTGTCTTTTTTCTCTGTTCCTTGATTGTCCGCTTGTCGAATTTTGAACCACCTGAGAATCCGGTTGAAGAAGCTGTAGTCCCTGAAGGTTTTTTGTAACCGGAAGAGGTTCTATTTTCGGACCCAACATTAGTGTTTCCGGACAGTGGTTTTGAGTATCCTGAACCACTTGAGGGTTCAAGTTGGTGTTTGGAACCTGGTTTAGAATAACCGGACCCTACGGATGATCCAGCGGAAGAAGGCTTTGAGTAAGGGAAAGAATGCTGAGTCGGAGGAGGGGTAACTGATGGTTTTGAATAACCTGAGGAGGACTCATGTCCGCCGAAAATACCACCACCGTTTCTGTTCCATGTTCCACGAGTCGAAGACGACCAGGAAGAGCTTCTGCCAAAGCTAAAGGAGCCTGAACTCCTAAATCCGCCCCCATATCTCCCGGCAAGAACTATGGAATCACCAGAAATGACGATAATCAGAAAAAAAGTAACGGTTATGCTGAAAGCCTTAAAGGTTTTATTCCTGGTCATGCAACAATCTCCCAAGCGACAATCACTATGCATCTCTCTGTCATGCCGACCAAGAGATGTCAAGCTCTTCCAAGAAACTCTGGGGTACCCCTTCGGAATCACTCTAATTGTTTATTTTGTTCTTTCACTGTGCTACAATATAATTGACCAATTATTTTGGAGGCTTTTCATGAAAAATGTTTCATTATTTGTCGTATCTATGGTCTTTGTGCTTTGCACGGCCACAACGGGGAGATCTTCCGAGATCTACGACAGGTCCTATCAAGGCCCGATGAACATGTATGGTCAGCCTGCCCTAATTATTCCACCCAACCAGCAAGGACAAAACGCTGTTAATAGTCGCCCCCAAGGTATTATTCCTATGGCTGCCGATGGGTTGTGGCAAGTGGGGGACTATCTGTGGAGTTACATGCCTGCCCCAGTTAGAGGTGTGCAGTCTCCTTACGTCGTGCCACCAGGGTCGGGTCAGGTTACAACGAGCTTTGTGCCGGGCACGCCTTGAAATGCAAATGCCCTATTAAAATTAATCTGACCGGACTAAGGTGGGATAGCCGTGCTCTCTGACAATGACCTGACGCGAGTTCAGAAAATAAGCCAGAATATGAAGAGACCTGTTACGCTTTTTGTTAATCTGACAGGCGTTCAGGACGTTGTTGAGAACAATTTCGCCAACATAGCGCGGCAACTACAAGGGGTTTCTCTGGACCGTATTCGAATAGAAGAGGGTGGGATGACGCCGTTCCCTGGAAAACCGGCCATGATTCTAGCGAATGGGGAATATTCGAATATCAATTACATGGTTTTTCCTGAAGGTCCAGAATTTGGTCCGTTCCTGGATGCTTTAGCCTGGATGGGCGTAGCGGCTGAGTCCCCGGCATTTTCTAAACAAAAAGAAATAAAAGGGCTCAGGTTTCCGAACAATGTCTTTACATTTGTAGCAGCGGGTTGCCCTCATTGTCCCGAAGCCGTCCGGTCTGTCCTAATTATGGCTTGTAGCAATCCCCAAATCAATGTTTCGATCATAGACGCGTTGTTGTTCCCTGATATTTCAGGAAAATATAAGATCAAATCAACACCCGCCATCATAATAAATGATGGCATGACCATTGTTGGCAGTATAAAGCCCGACGACCTGGCCGAATATTTGATTGGGGTGAACGACGGAGTGTCCCTGACTGTAATATTGAAATCCATGATCTTGTCAGGTAGAGCCGAGGACGCTGCGGGCCTAGTATGTGAGAAGAGAAGACCTGAAGCTCTTCTTCCTGTTTATATGTCTCCTGAATTTTCTCAGCGAATTGGAGCTCTTTTGGTTATGGAAGAGGCTCTAGATCGAAATCCTCGCGTACTCGACTCCATCATAGATAAATTGATAGAATTACTTCAGTCTGACGATGTCGGGTTAAGGGGGGATACCGCCTCCTTGTTAGGGCGTGTTGGATCACGCAGCGCTATTCCCGCTCTCAAAAGGGTCGCTGAAGACCCTAACGCAGATGTTCGAGACGCCGCTCTTGAAGCTTTGGAAAATTTTCATGAGCGTATCTAGTGAAAATTACATTGAAAAGACACAACTAACTTAGATGGCTAGGGGGTTTTTTGGCTAGGGAAAAGCGTAATGTTGAAAAGGGCAATCGGCTTTGGTACAGATTAGTGCTGTTTCTTGTGCCCCGTCTGGTTACGGGATATTTTCGCCTTGTGGATTTGACTTCCAAGAAAATATTTCTTAACAGAGAATATGAAGATCAGGTTTGCAAGAAGCGTCCCTTCGCTTGTGCGTGCTTCCACGGGACGATGCTGTTTCCTGTCTATTATTGCCGTCGATATCCCGGTGTAGTAATGGTCAGCCGGTCATGGGACGGTGAATTGATAGACCGGTCTATTCGTCGAATGGGATACGACACCACACGAGGATCGTCTTCCAAGGGTGGAAAAGAAGCTCTTTGGGAGATGATAGACATTATAAAGGAACGCAAATATTGTTCAGGTTTGGCTGTTGACGCTCCTCGAGGCCCTTCCCGGCAAGTAAAGATAGGTATAGTGGTAGTGGCAAAGGAAACAGGGCAACCCTTAGTGCCTTTTGTTAGCTGGGCGACTCGAAAAATACAATTTCGTTCCTGGGATTCAATGATGCTACCACTCCCTTTCAGTACGATTGTCATGGCGTTCGGTAAACCTACAGAAGTACTTCCAGGTCTGAGTAACGAAGAATATGAGGAGATTAGACAGGAAATAGAAAAAGAAATGCTACGGGTTCAGGAGCAGGTGGAAGAAAAAGTAAAGGAAATCCATTTGGGCCATAAACGACGCCAAAAAGAATAAAGCTAAAATTGATAATTTATTTGTAAGGGCCTCGTTTCGAGGCCCTTACTTATTAGAATACACCATCATTCATTTGGTCATTTGGCGCTAGTTTCTGTTTCCGATGCCGGTGTTTTCTTAACTTTGGTCTTCGGCTTGTCCCTAGGATTATCCACTTCTACGGGGACATTGTCCGCGTTAGGATACTCCTTAAGAGCAAGTCTTAAAACCTCATCCATATGTTTGACGAATTTGAAGTCGAGTCTCCGTCGAATATGTTTTGGTATCTCGTCAAGATCCTTCTGATTTTGTTCCGGGGCGATAATGGTGTAGATCCTAGCCCTGAGGGCAGCGAGGGATTTTTCCCTTAACCCGCCGATGGGCAACACGCGACCCCTAAGTGTGATTTCACCGGTCATTGCCACATCCGAGCGTACCGGAATGCCCGTAAGAGCACTCACCAAAGCCGAAGCCATGGTTACCCCAGCTGATGGCCCATCCTTTGGAATTGCGCCGGCTGGGACATGAACATGTATGTCCTTAGAGAAATAAAAATTCTCCGAAAGACCAAATTTTGCAGCTCGAGATCTAAAATATGACATTGCGGCCTGACCGGATTCTTTCATCACGTCTCCTAGTTGACCGGTCAACAAAAGATTGCCCTTTCCTTCCATGGGAGTGGCCTCAATGTACAGGACGTCGCCGCCATAGGGCGTCCAGGCAAGACCGGTAGCGACACCAACTTCATCTTTTCTGTTGTCATAGTCGGGAAGGATACGGGGAACGCCAAGGAATTTGTTCAAATTCTTAGCGGTAACCCTCGGAACTTTCTTTTCTCCTTCCGCGATCTTCCTGGCGATTTTACGACAAACATTCGCAATCTCGCGTTCCAGATTTCTGAGCCCGGCTTCTCTTGTGTAAAAGTTTATTATGTTCAGAATGGCTTCATCGGTGAGATCCAGGTCGTTGACCTTCAGGCCGTTTTCCATGATTTGTCTGGGAATGAGATATTGTCTTGCTATTTTTAGTTTTTCCTCATCAATATAGCCGGACAACTCTATTATCTCCATTCTGTCCTTTAACGCTGGTATTATCGGGTCCGCAAGGTTGGCGGTAGCAATGAACATAACCTTTGACAAATCGAATGGCACATTAAGGTAATGGTCGCTGAACGCGTGGTTCTGTTCCGGGTCCAGAACTTCCAACAAAGCAGCGGACGGGTCACCACGGAAATCAGCTCCGACCTTATCTATCTCATCCAGCATAAAAACGGGGTTGTTTGACCCAGCATTTTTTAATCCCTGTATAATCCTTCCGGGAAGGGCCCCGATGTATGTCCGACGATGGCCCCTGATTTCGGCTTCATCCCGCAATCCACCGAGGGATATACGTGTGAACTTCCTGCCAAGCGCCCGCGCTATAGACTTGCCCAGAGATGTCTTGCCAACCCCTGGAGGACCCACAAAACATAGGATTGGACCTTTCATCTGCTTGTTTAATTTACGAACTCCGAGATATTCCAAGATCCTATCTTTGATTTTTTCCAGGTCATAATGGTCTTCATCCAAAATTTGTTTGGCTCTTTTAATATCGAGCTTGTCCCGAGTTGATTTCGACCAAGGCAGCTCGACAATCCAGTCCAAATAGGTCCTGATTATGGAGGCTTCCGCAGCGTCAGGGTGCATTTGACCAAGGCGGCTTAGCTGCTTATCCGCTTCTTTCTGTACTTCCACCGGGATTTTGGCCTTAACTATTTTTGTTCGAAATTCTTCAATCTCCTTGGTCTTTTCATCAATCTCCCCAAGCTCACTCTGAATAGCTTTTAATTGTTCACGTAAAAAGTACTCACGGTGAGTTTTGCCCATTTCCTCCTTGGCCTGTGTCTGAATCTTAGCTTGCATGGCAGAGAGCTCAAGTTCTTTGGACAAGAGTTCGTTGACCTTTTTAAGTCGAGGGACAGGATCGATAATTTCAAGAATTTGCTGAGATTCTTCTACTCTAAGCTTCAGATTTGAAGCTACGAGGTCGGCCAATCTACCAGGGTCTTCTATTGAATCTAGAATAGCCACCGCGTCAGGAGACACGATGCCCCGGAGTTGCAAAATCTTTTCAGAATTCTCCTTCACTGTCCTCATTAAGGCTTCAATTTCAATTGTAATGCCTTCCACTGTCGGTTCCTGTATCTTGTCGATTTGAACCATAAAGTAATTGGCAGATGAAAGGTATGAGACGATCCGCCCTTTGGCTACACCCTGAACCAGTATCTTTACACGTCCATCCGGCAATTTAAGCATCTTGACGACCATTGCCACAGTACCCGTGGAATAAATGTCATCCGGGGAAGGATCTTCGTCAGAGGAAGATTTTTGAGAGGCCAGGAATATTAGCTTATTACCGGAAACAGCTTGTTCGACTGCCCTGATCGATTTTTCACGCCCTACCATTAGAGGCAAAATCATATATGAATAGATGACGACATCCCTGACTGGAAGTAGTGGAACTATATCCGGAATGTCATCGAAATTTATCGGTTCAGGCTTATGTTGAGCATCGTCCTCGAAATCATCACGTTTTTCGATATCGTCTGCCATTTTCTGAATCCTTTTAACGACTGATATAGGGTTATTGAAGGTCTCTAAATCGGAAATCCTCGTTCAAAATCTAAATATAGGGGCATTTTAGTTCCAAAAAACCCACTTAATATAGTTATATTTAGCAATGACCGCTGTCAAGCGGTAACCGATTCAACCAATAGAATGATTTCAGAACGGTGGTGGGAAATTGCGCCGAATGAACATTAAGCTCGAAGGAGAGACATGGGGCAATATTATGAGGATACCCAGCAATAAGGCTTCATAATTATTCGGTCTTAAAACTGGTCTAAATCAGAACTGGAGTAGTCCCAGGTTGAGCCCCCGATGGGTTTGGCAAGCGCCGGCGGAGCACAACTACCAGCTTTGAATATTTCCTGAAAACCGTTTCCAGAAGAGGTTAGTTGTCCTGTCCTCGAATCAACATGTCTGAATTCAACATTCGGAGGAGGAGTAAAATCCTTTACCGGGACACTTTTCAACGCCTGTCTCATAAAATATCCCCAGATAGGCGCCGCCGCTTTGCCACCGGTTTCACCTTCACCCATTGAAACTTCATCATCAAATCCAACCCAAACCCCGCAAGTGTAATCAGGAGAGAAGCCCATAAACCACGCGTCAACATTTTCATTAGTTGTTCCGGTCTTCCCAGCTATATCCGGTCTGCTTACGATTTTCTTCAAATTCGTGGCCGTGCCTTCCCGAATTACTCCCTGCATCAATGAAGTCATGATGTACGCGGTCGCAGGATCAATACGACGTTGAGCCTGGCCGGAGTTGCGTTCTGGTCGATCTGATTCGAGTGATATTCTTTGAACCGGCGTGTCCGTGTCATGCACTGGATCATCAAGGAAAACAGGGGGCAAGTTTTCTTCCAATACCTTGCCAGTATGATCCAATATTTTTGTTACATAAATGTGTGGGGCAAGATAGCCTCTGTTCGGAAACACGGAGTAGGCTAGAAGTTGCTCTTCGAGAGATACGCCAGTCGAACCCAAAGCCATTGTTAGGTTCTCCGTCGGGGCCGAAGTATACCCAAGTTTTTTGGCGTAATTTTTAGCGTAATCTATGCCTATCTGCTGGAGGATCTTTATTGTTGGAATATTTCTCGATTTCTCCAGGCAGTCCCTGAATGTAACCGGTCCGGCGTACCCACCACGATAATTCTTGGGTCGCCATACCTCCCCTGTTCCTGGAACAGTAAGAGCTAACGGGCTATCCATTATGATGTCGGAAGCTGTGAACCCCCTGTCCAGAGCAGCCGCGTATATAACGGGTTTGAACGAAGAACCGGCTTGACGGCGAGATTGCACAGCCCGATTATATTTGGATTCGGAAGAACTATAGCCTCCAATGAGGACTCGAACATAGCCTGTTCGATTCTCCCTAAACATTAATGCTGACTGAACAACCGGCTCCTGTTCTGGAGCAAGAAGAAAATAAGGAGACATCTCCTCAGTATATTCTTTGTAGTTTTTCATCTCCTGGTCTGTTTTCCCAAATTTCCTCACGTATAGTTCGCGGCGTTTAGGGTTCGGATCCAGAATTCGAACCTCGATCAGGTCTCCTATCTGGAATGGTAATTCACCAGGAGCAAAGTTTCTAGTTCTATGCTCAGCTCTTATGAATGGCTGTCGAACCCACCACTTGGGGTCGCTTTCTATCTTAATCTGACCTAGGTATTCTTTCTTTAAACCGTTCCTCTGATACGTTCCAAGTCGCACATAAATATTGTCGTGATCCAAATGGGTTACTACGCCTTCAGTGATGTCGCCATACTTTAGAGGCGCTTCCATATTCTTGGATTTTTCATCGAGAAATTCCAGGACACCCTTGACGTTAAGGGTCTTTATCGGACCACGATAGCCTTGCCTCTTGTCCAACTCCCTGAGCCCCGCGTCCATCGCGTCGCGAGCAGCTTTTGTAAGGTCCAGATCAACAGAGGTGTAGATCTGTAAGCCTCTCTTGTATAACGCATCTGAGCCGTATTTCCTTTCAACATATCTCCGGACATATTCTACAAAATCCCCGGCTATTCTAATGTTGGGGTTGCTACCATGATAAATCTTCGGCTCTTCCTGATTAGCTTGTTCAAACTGAGCGTCTGTAATGAAACCATCTTCAAACATACGCTTCAGAACGTAGCCTCGTCTTTCGAGGGCCTTTTTTAGATTTCTTTTAGGTGAGTTGGTTGACGGCGCTTTTGCAAGACCTGCGAGCATGGCGCATTCCGCAATAGTGAGGTCTTTGGCGTGCTTATCAAAATAAGTTTGGGCCGCTGCGTCAACTCCATAGGCAGAACTGCCCAAATAAATCTGATTAAGATAAAGGTACAGAATTTGTTCTTTGGATAAAGATTGTTCTATCCTGGTGGAGAGAATCGCTTCCTTAATTTTTCTGGTAAATTTTCTCTCCGGAGTTAGTAAAAAAGTCTTTGCCACCTGTTGAGTTATAGTCACTAGCTCCCTCTTTCAGAGACCCAGATATCAAATTTTTCTTGATAGCTCTCAGAATGGCCTCCTTGTCAACTCCAGAGTGATGCCAGAAATTTTTATCTTCAGCTGCTACGAAAGCATCCTGAAGGGCTTTTGGGATTTGTTCCATTGGAACAAGAAAACGCCTCTGATATGCAAACTCTCCGATCAGTTCACCTTTATCGGCGTAAACACTTGTTACGACAGGGGGATCGTATTTGCTAAGTTTTTCAACGTTTGGAACGCTCTGGGTAAAGTATATGTATCCTTGGGCAGCCATCCCTGCCATTCCTGACGCGGCCCCTATCACAATCAACATGCTGAAACGAGCCAAGCCCCCAAAAAGAGACCATCTCCTTTTTTCTCTTTTGTGAGGTTTGAATACATCCTGAAATGGGTCGGATGGCAGTGATTTCTCAACGGGTTCAATCAATCTGTGCCTCCTCATGAGGTTTTTTGGACGACGAAGACGCCAACCATGAGGTCTGTTAGGCTATATATAAATATAGAGGCGATTTCAATACATTTGTTCCAGATTTTAGATTAAGACCGTAACCAAAAGTATAAGGTGCCAACAGACTTAAAAGTATTAGTTTAATAAAACATAAGATTATAAATCATCATCCAGTATATCATCCTATATTATGACCTTTTTTTAGGCTGTCAAATTTAAAGCTCGTATACAAAAATATTTATAAATCGAATAATAAATATTTAGAATGATTTTAACCAACTAAAAAACCAGAAGAATACCGGTAACGATTTCGGAGTCTATTGATCCATATCTTATGAAAATCCGCTACTATTGCTAGGATGCTAACTTCGATAAATTAAGGCAGGTTAAGGCCGGACGTCGTCATTTGTTGAGGATCCGCCTTAATCCTTGACAAAAAGCGCTATGAATGGATATTGATTAAATTTAATTTAATATTAAATAGCGACGCACATGATACGATATCGAGGTCAATTTTCAATGAGTTCGATATGGGAAGCCGTTGTTCGACAATTTGAGGAGCACAGAAAATTTGTTTTGGCTACCATCTTGGCTGTTCAAGGATCGTCTCCTCGCAAAGTGGGCGCAAAAGCTTTGATACTGGATAATGGCGATGTTGTGGGAACGGTAGGAGGTGGGCTATTCGAAGCGAATGTCCGTGACTCCGCAATAAGCGCCATGGAAAGTCGAACATCCAGTCGACTGAGTTTCGCTTTTCATGGAAAAGACGCTGGAAGTGATCAGATGATCTGCGGCGGGACTGTAGAGGTGTTAATCGAGTTTGTTCACCCAGGAGCCAAGACTAAAGAACAGATTTATAGGAAGTTGGCCAAGAGTATACATCAACGTGTTTCCGCGCTGCTGATAAAGCCGATTCAGCTTGAACTGGGCCAAACTACCAAAGCGGAACTCGATTACATGTGTATTGATGAAAATGGCGTCAGGTTAGGTGATTTTGAAAACTCCGCTGTTTGTTTAAAGTCAATTCCTCCGAGAAGACTTCTCAAACCTGCCCAAATAATTTTCCCTTGGGACCAAGAATCGCCGGTGTTGGTTGAATGGATTTATCCCAGAAGCGTAGTCTATGTTCTGGGAGCAGGCCATGTGGGGGCCTGTGTTTGCCATTTAGCCTCTTATGTCGATTTCATGGTCGTGGGAATTGATGATCGTTATGAATATGCCAACGTTCAGAATTTGCCGGACGCTGATGAAGTAGTTGTGACAACTTTTGAAAACGCTTTCGAAAAACTTTGTATAGACCGGAATAGCTTCATTGTCATAGTGACTCGTGGTCACGCTCATGACAAGATCGCCCTTGCCCAGGCCCTAAAAACAGACGCCACTTACATCGGGATGATAGGGTCCAAACGCAAGATAAAACTGATTTACGATTCGTTGATCGATGAAGGTTTTACCGAATCGGATATAGCTAGAGTTCACGCGCCTATAGGTTTGCCGATCGGAGGAGAAACTCCACAAGAAATTGCGGTTTCAATTGTGGCTGAAATGATTCAGGAACGAATCAACATCCTCAATATTCACGTCTAATTATAGAAATATGCTTAATGGAAAAAAAATCATTGTAGTTTTGCCTGCCTATAATGCGGCGAAGACTCTGGAACGAACAGTCTCCGAGTTGGATAGACAGGTAGTGGATGAAATTCTGCTTGTTGACGACTATAGTAGAGACCACACGGTTAATTTGGCCAGAGCAATGGGTATACGGTCATTTCTTCATGACAGAAACTATGGTTACGGACGTAATCAGAAAACATGCTATGCCGAAGCCCTGAAGTCAGAAGCTGATGTTATTGTGATGCTACACCCGGATTATCAATATTCTCCACGTCTTGTACCGGCGATGGCAGCCATGATTGTTTCCGAAGAATATGACGTGGTCATGGGGTCCCGAATCCTCGGAGGAAAAGCAAGAAAATCCGGTATGCCTCTATACAAATACATCTCTAATCGCGTTCTGACATTTGTGGAAAATTTACTGTTGGGGTCGAAACTGTCGGAGTTCCATACAGGATATCGGGCATTCTCAAAGAGAGTTCTTGAGAGTCTGCCGATAGACAATAATTCAGATGATTTTATGTTTGATAATGAGATGTTGGCGCAAGCCATTTTTTTTGATTTCAATGTGGGAGAGATTTCGTGCCCCACAAGATATTTTCAGGAAGCTTCATCAATTAATTTCCGAAGGTCCGTAATATATGGATTCGGGGTTTTATGGACAGCGATAAGATTCAAACTTCAGAAACTGGGGGTTGGAAAATTCCGTATATTTGATGACTCGTCGTTTAAGCCTTTGAACGGATATTACTCGGAAGTCCAATAGGTGAGTTTCAACAATTAAATCTTCCTTTTTCAAATAGCGTAACGGGGTTTCATTCAGTTTGATAATGATTATGCTGTTTAGCGATTTTGTCGCTAGTCCTTCGGCTCAGCCAGTTCTAACTATTACAGCCTTGTAAATCAATATGTTATCTAATCTAATTAAAGTTACGGTCTGACTGCCACCATCGAAAAGCGACCAGCCAAATCAACAATCCTGATCTGCAAGTCTAAAAAGGCATGTAAAATTGATTGGTTAATTCAGCGAGTTAACGGTATTGGGGCGCGCATGCAGAATAGCGCGCTATAAATACCAATTTAAGGTTTGATATTTTGCTTGATGCTGCTATTTTATAAACTATTTTCGAGATAATTGATATATCATCTGGAATTACTTTTATATTTTACTTGACAAAATAAAAAAACAAGCTAATCTCCACCTTGCACTAAATAAGAACCCTGAGGGAGGGTGTTATGCTAAGAAGGTGTATCAATTACTCGTGTATTTTGACTGTTTTGTTAATGGTGGGGGTCGTTGGCGCATTTGCTGAATCCACTCCAGGTGTTTTGGATTCTTACGCTGCGGCCAGTTTGGATGCCTCTCCAAGTTACAAAGCAATCTCAAAGGTGAAACCATCAGAGCCGGCCGTGACAAAAGTAAAGCCGGGATTCATGTCCAGGTTGGAGGGATTGTCAAGATTCAATCCGGCTAACTGGGGCAGCGAATGTATTCTCCCCGCCCCCGCCCAAGGGCAATTTACGGCAGGCCCGAGAGTTTGGTTCGGGAACGTTCAGGGTGAGGCTAGAAGAACCATAGGAACTGCGACCGTACCCGGTTCGTCAGTCAATTTTCATGACAATTTGGGTTTCGGACAGAATTCCACACCGATATGGGGATTTGAGGCCAAATATCAGCTCAGGCCCAGATTTGGTCTAAGATATTCTTTCATGCCCATGAAAATGGAATCAAAATATACAAGCCCAGCTTCCTTTACGTTTGCCAATCAGTTGTTCGCTGCGGGCACACTTATTGAGTCCAAATGGGAACGTTTCGAACACAGAGCCGGCGTAACATTTAATCTCACCAGCAATGTGAGTTCACGAACAAGCCTGTTTGCAGAGTGGATGTACCTTCAGGACAAACTTCAAATCGGTAGTGGAGTTGGGGCTATCTCTCCAATAGTCTGGGATCGGACTCGTAACCTTGCGGTTGTTGGCGCAGAATTCGACAAATGTCTCAAAAACTTTCGTGGTAACAGCCTGAATCTTAGTTGCAAGGCTGACGTCATGTTCCTGAACAATTGTTTCGGGTTCGACGCGGAAACCGCTCTGAATTACATGATTCCGATCAAAACCGGCCGGTTCGGTTTTGTCAAAGGCGGATATAGATATTCTTACTTTCAGAAAGACAACAACAAAGACCTTTTCGAAACGACTATAGGTGGCCCTTTTGTCCAGATTGGCTTCCTATTCTGACATGCTGGTCCAGCCGGTTACAGGTCCTGAATTCCCCCGATCTAAATTTTAATACCCTCCAAAGCCCGACCTAAGGTCGGGCTTTTTATTGGGGGCCAAAACTTAAAAACACAAAAGGCGTTTTCAAGAAATCCAAACTGTTTCCAGATGTGAAGCCGTCATGTCAACAACCATTCGGGGTTGATTTGCTTCAAGGTCCCATGAAACAAAGATCCCCGAAGGGTCTGCAAGACTAAGGTCCTTCCCCTCAATATACGATTTAATTTTTTCATTTACTTTTGCTACAGTCCTCGTGACAATACGTTCCAACCCGAGATGGTCGTTAAGTTCTTTTAGATTTGGCGATGTGTTAAGCTGCTCCACGGCTTCTTCCCAGTGGATGCCCGGCACTTTCCTTCTGAGGATGTATCCGTTGCCCCTGTCTCGAATCAAAAGCAGTGGTGGATTGAAACAGACCTGCGTATTTTTCACCATGAAGTAGGGTGCTTTCTTCGACAAAGCATTCAAAAATTCCCTCTTGTTTTCCATTTTAGGTAACGCCCTAATCGGGGTACGCTCAAAGATTAAACTAGCGCCGTCAATTTGAATTTCCTTCAACCTGGTTGGGTCGAACCCTAGGTCTATAAGGTCTCCGAGCACGAGTACGTCCTGAGTGGTTTTATCATTTTCCCTCAACCAAGACATAAAACTAGGCCTCTTATAATTCGGTAAAGCTTCAATAAACCTAGCTGGATTAGATTTAAGCAATTCAGGCAGTTGTAGCCAGAGTTCCCGCTCTCCTGAAAGAAAACAAGTCCTGTTTTTAAGTTCCGCTGGACCGTATGACTTTGCTGGTATGCTCCGGATTGAAGGCGATAGAGAAATTTGTTCCATGGATTCCCCACCGGTATAGCCTAACAACTGCGATATCCTTCGTTTAAAACCAAGTAGTTTTGTGACGTAACGGGTGAACATGAATCTCTTTAACGAGTCATTTTCTTCAGAGTCCTTCTGATCACTGAAATAGGCCAGCAGAGCGCGATAGAGATCCTTGAACTCTTCTATGGTCCGTTGAACCATGACCTCATTGTCCCGCATATCTATAGCGGGTCTTCTTCTTCTTATGTGATGAACTAGCCTGACGATTGAATCTCTTAAATCCTTCCCTGCACGTGCGGGAGGAATGTAGATCATGTAGGCGTCATCTTTGTCCTTTCCACGTCCACAAGCAACTTCGTGAAACGGTTGCCAATTAAGCTTTCTGTAAATCTCAAATGTAGGATCATCGGACGGTATTATGTTGTCCAAAACTCCTATGGCGGATTTTTCATCCAAGAAATCGCGAAATTCTCTCAAGACTAAATTTCCCAAACCCTTATTCCGGAAAGGCGTAGCTACTTCCACGTACACGAGATAAAAACAAGGGACCGGTTTGTTGAGATAAAGCATGTTCAACCGACCGAGATTTTCCCCACTTTCGGAATTGATCTCAAATGTCTTGAATCCCTTAGTGGATTTCCCTGCGTTAAGCTTATCGATTTTTGCGCCTGATATTGTGGAATCAACAAGATCCCAAAGTTCTTCATAAAGATCGGACGCTACAGGTGAATCTTCACTGCCATGCAGGATACCGTCGTGTATCAAGCCAATTAGTGAGAGGCGATCAGTAGTGTTTAATCTCTTGGGGCACGAAGCAGTGTTTGAAGGCTCTTTCACTGACAAATTTTCAGGCATCTCAGGAATCCTTTTTCTAGGTGGAGAAAGGCACAAGCTTATAAGAAAAAAAAGCGGAGTTTTTGCTCCGCTTTGGTTGTCTTTTGTATGTAACTCTATCCTCAGCGAAGACGCGACCCGCTCCTTTCACTAAAATAAAAATATATTACGGAAAAATTGCGCATCGTGTCCTCTGTGTCATATTCTCTAATATTTGGATGGAAGTTTGTCAATATTAATTGTTTAGTGAGCGTGGAATTATTCAGATACGAATTGCGTTATTGCAAACTAGTTAGACGTAAAATTGATCAACACGGGTTGGAACATGGATTGTTGGGCTTGCTTATAAACAGCAGTGTGGAATAATAGAGTTACAAGCTGTTGAAAAGGATCACAAAATGTCGGAATCCGTGAATATCGTCGAAGAGATTCTAAATGTAAGGAAACTTGATCAGTGGGAGATTTTCCTGCAAAAATCATGCAGCTTCCTTGTGCAAACAAAACGAAGTGAAACAGATTTTGTACAAAAGGCGGAGCTTTCAGGGCTTGCAGTACGGCTGATAAAGAATCAAAAGATGGGTTTCTCTTTCAGTTCGAATCTGGACTACTCTAGTTTAAAAAAAACGGTGGACATGGCGGAGTCAGTCGCTGATGTTACCTCGAAGGACCCTGATTATGGTTTTCCCGTACCATCAGAATCAATACCGGCTACAAATATATTTTTTTGTCCTGAGATCGAAGAGACCAGTGAACTTGAAAAAACTTCAATAGCCAGGACTGTTGAAGAAACAGCCTTCGCCCGCGACAAACGTGTGAGCGCTGTACGATCCTCAGGATATTCGGATTATATTCTTGAAGCGGAAATCCGAAATTCATTAGGTTTAAAAATCCGGGCAAAGGCAGGGCTGGCTCGGATATGGATCGAATTAATGGCCCAGTCAACAAGCGGACAGGAGATGAGCTACTGGAGCGGTCAGGCCAGAAGCCCGAAAATGCTTGACCCGGTTAAAATTGGCCAAATAGGTGCCGATAGGGCTATCAACAGGTTGGGTGGAGTCGCGATCCCATCAACTAAATGTCCCGTGCTTATCGAAAACACCGTAGCGGCCAGTCTTCTGGGAACATTATCGAATGCTTTTCTTGCGGAAAGCCATTTTAAGAAGACGGTGTCACCAAGGGTGTACATTGGCTCGGAAGTTTTTGCTCCTCCGATCAACATATTTGATGGGGGGCTAGAGCTCGACGGGGCCAAGGCTTTTCCTTTTGATGGAGAAGGAGCGCCGTCACAGTTGACGAAAGTAGTGAGCGCCGGCGAAATACAATCTTTACTTGCTGACAATTATTACAGTAGGAAACTGCAGACAAAACGCACCGCTAATTCGTGCCGTTCCAGCTTTGACAGCGCTCCATTCAACGGGGTGTCCAATTTGTTCATAGAACGAGGAAATTCCACCCAGTCTGAACTAATAAGAGACGTGGGCTCAGGGATCATGATCACAGAAGTTATGGGGTTGCACACAGCTAATCCAATAAGTGGAGATTTTTCAGTAGGCGCCACAGGATTCAGGATTTCCGGGGGACGCATCGGTCACCCGGTAAAAGGGATCGCAATTGCTGGGAATCTTATAGATCTTTTGGCAGGCGTGAGGAATGTAGGGGCTGATTTTGAATTCTTCGGCGCTTTCGGGGCACCTTCCCTACTCGTGGAAAGTCTTTCAATCAGCGGTGAGTGATCATTACGGGAATAGTTCGTCAAACAGACGAAATTGGTTACAGTCTGTTAACATGTGCGCGTTGCAGGACCTACTACCTTAAAATGGAAAACGGAGTCATCACCATAGTCCCGGGGCCCTATTATTGGGGAATCGCGTTGGCCCGCCCGATTTTAGTCTTTTATCCTTTGGGGCAACTGAAAGCTGTTCAAGCATGTGATTGAGTTTGTTTCTCCATTCTGGATTCTTTTCTAATTCTATGGCCTTCTTAAAGCTTTCAGCCGCTTTCCCTTTTCTGCCGGACAGAGAATACGCTATTCCCAGGTTCGCCCAAGCTTCATGGTCGTTAGGGTAACTTCTGAGAACCGACTCATAGTCCTGAATGGCAAGATCATAGCGCTCAAGTCCAACATAAGCCATCCCTCTTCCAAGAATCGCCGATCTCGAATTTGGAACGAGACGTAGGGCCCGGTCATAATCCTCGATCGCGGCTTTGTGGTCCAGGTTAAAATTATTAGTGTCCGCTCTTTGAATGAAACCTTGAAGATCATGTGGGCGGAGTTCCACATACCTGTTTAGGTCTTGCAAGGCTTTCATGGGAAAACCAACTTTATCAAAGGCCTGACCACGTAACAAATATGCTTCTACAGGTCTGGGTGACTGCTTTATCGCTTCGGTGAGGTATCGAATCGCGACCTGGAATTCATTTTTTTCTATCAATGCCTTGGCCCTGGAAATTAACGATGCGGCCGGAATCTTGGTCAACGCCCCACGCGACTGGATTGTCTGCGCAAAGACACCTGGAGCCGCCCAGAACAATGAAAGGCCGAAAGCGGCAAGCGCTAATAATGGTTTTAGGCGTGAACCAAAAGAGGAAAGAAACTTTCCATAATATGAAAAACGCCATTCATTAAACCGAAAAGACCGCATTGCAATCCCTTAAAAAGCTATCGACAAATCTGGTGATTTTCGTAGTATACCTACTCATGAAAAGACATAATTTAACGACGCGAATCATAGCTCGCTACCGAATAATAAACAACAGTACCCTTTAGAGGAGGCCTCATGGAGTATAAAGACGTTCTGGTAAACGTAACAGATTCAATCGGATCGATTACTTTGAATTCACCGGGCACGGCAAACGCTTTGTCCAAGGACATGATTCTCGAGTTAACTTGCGCCCTGAAATCATTCCGCGACAATTCCTCAGTAAAGGTGATAATCATAAAGGCGGCGGGAAAACATTTCTGTTCCGGTCACAATTTGACTGAAATGCTTAACAGAGATGTAACGGAATACAAGTTCATATTTAGGCAATGCGCAGAGATGATGCTCCTGATACATGAAATTCCTCAGATTGTAATCGCTCAGATACATGGCGTAGCCACGGCAGCCGGTTGCCAGTTGGCAGCTCAGTGTGATCTTTCAATCGCATGCGATTCTTCGAGATTCGGGACTCCTGGCGTAAAGATAGGGCTGTTCTGCAGCACACCCATGGTTGCTCTAAGCAGAGTAATAGGTAGAAAACATGCTCTAGAAATGCTTTTAACTGGACGCCTCATCACGGCTCATGAGGCCAAAAGTTTCGGTTTGGTTAACCAAATTGTTTCCGAAGCTGATCTGGAAAGGACGACTCTTGAACTAGCCGAAACGATAGCCAAATCAAGTCCTCTGACACTCGCCATAGGAAAAAAGGCCTTTTATTCACAAACAGACATGCCAGAAAGCAAGGCTTACGACCATGCCGTGGAAGTAATGACTCTTAACCTAATGGCGGAAGATGCGCAAAACGGTATCAAAGCTTTCCTGGAAAAGAAAACCCCTGTGTGGAAAGGTCGCTAGTAAGGTGACCTAAACTTTGATATGGCATCTGCTGAGTAACTCAGGAAGTCATTGTGCGTCAATATGCGAAATGACTTCCTGAACCCAGCCATAAGCTGCAATCATTGCCGGAAATCCTACGATAGTCGCTGACAAAAGGGTCGCCTGCAGAAGATCGTCTTGTGAAGCCCCCGCCTCTAAAGCGCGTCTGGCATGTGATTTGACCCCACCGATCGAACCCACCCCAACTGAAATCCCGAGTTGAATCAAGTGCTGAGTTCTGTTATCAAGATTTCCAGCTTTGGAACACAGTTCCCCAACTTCTTTGAATTTGCCTGCGATCTGACCGTGACGTTCTACGAATTCCTCAAATACCTTGGGTAAATACATGGCGATCCTTCCTTAGGTTGGCAAATTAACGTATTATCCCATAATAACTTTATGGATTAATCTGATTCGGCCCAAAGATTAGAACATATCAAAAATAGACCAATTTTGGCTATAGTATTTCCAAATCGGTGAAAGTCCTAGATATAGATTCGCCGTTTGTTGACCATGCCATGGAATTATAGTAAACGGCTAGTAATTCGACAAATAAATCATGTTTGAGCGCAGGCACCCTGGAAAGGAGTCATGAATTTGAGAGTTCTGTCGGGTATTCAACCAAGTGGAGCGCTTCATTTAGGCAACTACCTAGCGATGATGAAACCTATGATCTCTTACATGGACCGTAGCCAACTGTTCGTATTTGTAGTCAACATGCACGCAATGACAAGCGTTTCAGACGGCGAAAAACTTGCTGAGGGTACGCTCGAAGCAGCGTCCGATTTCCTGGCTTTGGGTTTGGATCCACAACGGTCCATCTTCTGGGTTCAATCCGACGTGCCGGAAGTGATGGAATTGGCATGGATGCTGACTTGTATCACTCCGATGGGTTTGCTGGAACGTTGTCACTCGTACAAGGATAAAATAGCCAAGGGTATTTCTCCTAATCATGGTCTTTTTGCTTACCCCGTGCTCATGGCGGCCGATATCCTCCTCTATCAGGCAAATGTTGTACCAGTAGGGAAGGATCAAAAACAGCATATCGAGGTTACCAGAGACATTGCGATCAAATTTAACAGCATCTACGGAGATACCTTTGTCATTCCTGACGGTGAAATAAGTGATAAGGTCGCTACTATTCCCGGTATTGACGGACAAAAGATGTCCAAGTCCTATGGCAACACCATAGAGATATTTCTGGATGAAAAGAGTCTTAAAAAAAAGGTAATGAGCGTGAAGACTGATTCGACCCCTGTTGATAAGCCCAAAAATCCAGAAACATGCAACCTGTTCCAGATTTATAGACATTTTGCTCCTAGAGAACGGGTCGAAGAAGTTAGACGTTTATATATTGAAGGAGGCGCGTCTTACGGAGTTGTCAAAAAGGAATTGGTAGAAATACTCACGGAGCTTTTTCGTGAACCTTGGCAGGAGAAACAAAAACTTCTCAGTGATCCCGGCTACATAAGGTCAGTATTAGCCGACGGGGCTAGAAAGGCTAGAGAAATAGCGATCCCTACCATCGAAGACGTTCGCAGGAAAACAGGCGTGAAATATTAATATTTTCAACATAACTTCAAATAGTTACAGGAGACACGTTCCATAGAAGTTAAAATAGATAAAATTGTAGAAATACTCCACGAAGCTGTTGTGGCAATGAGAGTCCCAATTGTGACGGAGATTTCTCAACATAGACGTTCTCCGTTCGAGGTTCTGATAGCAACGGTTCTGTCTCTAAGGACAAAGGATGAGGTGACGCGTTCGGCATCAAAACGCCTATTTGAAAAAGCTACGACTCCTGAAGATCTTATCACACTGGGAGAATTTCAGATAACTGAGCTAATATTCCCTGTGGGTTTCTATAAAACCAAAGC
The DNA here is from genome assembly GCA_963798475.1 of uncultured delta proteobacterium. GTDB lineage: Bacteria > Desulfobacterota > Desulfomonilia > Desulfomonilales > Desulfomonilaceae > CAJBEZ01. The sequence goes on along the minus strand of CAWCTI010000023.1, from coordinate 187,266 downwards.
TAAGACATTAATATCCATCTGTAAACAAATCGTAGATGAATATCACGGGGAGGTCCCGGATAATTTGGATGAACTCTTGAAATTCAAGGGTGTTGGTCGCAAGACTGCCAATCTGGTGATGACGCTGGGATACGGAAAACTTGGCATCTGTGTCGATACTCACGTGCACAGGATAAGCAACAGACTCGGATATGTGGCAACCAAAACCCCTGATCAAACGGAAATGGCTTTGCGTGAAAAGTTACCTACGAAGTACTGGATTGAGTACAATGACCTTTTGGTAACATGGGGTCAAAACATATGCAAACCAATCTCGCCGCTCTGTTCAAAATGCGCCATCATTAGCTATTGCCATCGTCTGGGCGTGACAAAGAGCAGATAACCCTTTTCGGAAATTTGACGCTTATTTATCTTTCATGATCGGTTGGGAACGGGTCGCGTCAGAGGACAAATCGTGAGACACTCTCTTTTGCGCTCGGGACGTTTGGATCTTTAAACAAAGGGAATAGCCTGCCAATCCTAAAGGCGTAGCCACGATGAAAGATCCAATAGCCCATCGTAAAAGGATGTCGCCGCCAAGGTTCATGAACTGAACGCAAGCGTCGCCAAAATGTTTAGCATCGAGAATGGGGCTGATCAAAAGGTAGAATTCATGGAAATCTCTCACCGGAGGTCTATGTAACAGGAATGATCCGATAAGATAAAATCCGTAGTACATAGGTCCCACTGAGATAGGATTATTAACCCAGGTAAACGCAAAGGCGACTATAAGGTTGAACGGCACAATTAATCTTAACAATCCCATAAAAATTGTTTGTGCGCCCAATGGTATGCCTGTTCCCACGAACAACCCTACAAAAACCCCTCTAGCGTCATACCACGGTGGGTTTTGGGATCGAATAAATGGATCTACAAAAACTAGCTTTATCTTGGTGAAGAGTTTTTTTAGATAGCCATCAAGGCGGTAGAAAGTGTTGTGAAAGGGTAACAATACCTATATCCGTCTAGATAAAAGATAATTCTTCGGCCCAAAAATGAACCGGCGTCTTTATAATAGACGCCGAAAATATCTTAAATCAAAGTGGAAAAAACAGAAACCAATTCGCTTCAGAAATGTTAAGAACGGTGAAGGCTCTTACTGGTCCTTGTGATTCTGTTTACCCCATTGAAATTTGTTTAGTGATTCCTCAGAGTTGGATTCGGTTTGTCCCCACTTCATCTTTTTAGTCGCTGGTCTATCCTGATCATCTGGGTTTGTGCCTGATCCTACATTTCCATTTGTCGCCGCGTTGACATTGGTAGATGGCGGTGTTGATCCAGGTGCCGTTTCGGCGGGTTTGGGGGCAACCGACGGTGTCACTCGTGATGGAGTCGACGCTGGTGTCGACCGCTGTGTTGATGTAGGAGCGCTGATATTTGTCCTGATTGGCGGAGCAGTACGAACTGCTGGCTCCGGTTGGATGGGGGCGGATGACCGTATGGTCGGCCTTACTTCTGGCTGGGTTTCAGGAACCAAGTCCTTTGTCTTGTACGTGTCATAAATTTCCTGGTCTCCAAAAGTGGGACTTTGTTGGGTTTTATCGAAATCTATAGAGAAATCTTTATCAGTTATTTCAGCGCTGGTAGGAGGAGCCTGTCCCCAATACATTTCCTCTTCAGCAATACTAAGCGCCGGGAGAGAGAGGGTCACAAATACCATCAAGAATGCGCCTACTATCTTTTTCATGAAAAAACTCCTTTCGAGGTCGGAAACATGATTCTAGGGGCTCTCCCCGCGATACTAATATTCTAACAATATTATATAACAAAGCACTATAACTAGTCAACTTTTTACGAATATTCTATATGTGGTTACACATTAGAACGCGACATAACCAGAATGCCTATTTCTGAAAATACTAATAATTATACGCCCCTGAGTTCGTCCGGCCATATTTGCTTGTGCAACTGTAACTGGAGCCGGACTTCGAGATTATCCGAGAGCATCCAACCAGCGAGCTCACGAGGTGATAATCTGCCAAACGCAGTGGACATCAAAATTTCCTTGCACAAGCCGATTAAATCCTTACGATAAATTTCAGAGGCCCAATCGTAATCCTGTCTGTCGGTTAGTACAAATTTGACTTGATCAATTGGTCTTAATCTATCCAAATTGTTCCAATCCATCATGTGACTTTGTCCACTACCTGGGCATTTAATATCCATGATGGCGATCACGGTTTCGGGCAACACTGATATATCCATTGAGCCATTCGTCTCGACCAGGACGATGCGCTGTTCCGTTGAAAGACGCTCCATAAGCTCCAACGAACAGGGTTGGAGAAGCGGTTCCCCACCAGTCACCAATACATGCTTCATACCGAATTCCTCAACTGCTTGAACTACTTCGCTGACACTCATTTGCCGACCTTCCTCCCATGCGTAATGAGTGTCACAGTAGGAGCACCGAAGATTGCAACCGGTAAGTCTAACAATTGTGAAAGGCAATCCTGTGAAAGAGGATTCACCCTGTATACTTTTGAAAATTTCACAAACTGTTAAATTCATATGTTGTGTCACGTTATTTAAATGAGATATTCTAAAACAATAATAAGATATAACATAGCCATGCGCATTTAAATGTTTGTTAATAGAAATACAAGTTAGCGATTAGAGGATATTTTTGGAACTTGCGCGGGTCAAAAATCTCGGTTCAAGAATTTTCCGAAGTATTTGAGCCGCATTTGTTATGGCGGGGTAATTATGATTGAAAAAATCAAGGTTCGATTTCTTCCAGATAACATTACTATTGAGACAACGGCCGGAGAATCGTTACTCGACGCAGCTCTGGCCGCAGGTGTGTTCATACCCGCCGCCTGTGGAGGAACAGGCGCTTGCGCCCAATGCAAAGTCAAGGTGATTCAAGGAGGGGTCAAAGCAGAGTCTACCGAAAAGATTCGTCCACAAGAACGGGATGAGGGCTTTGTGCTTGCCTGTCAGGCCAGGTTGGTCGGAGACGTCACTGTAGAAGTCCCAAAAGCAAAAGTTGGGCGAAAGGTCATCCCTCGGGACGAAGCAGAGCGCATGAAGACAATGGCCCGGCCCATGGAATCTCCTATAATTCCGGAACTCAATCCGATGACAATGACGGTGCTCATGAATCCATCGTCTCCCACATTAGAGGACAATACCAGTGATTATGAGCGCATTATACGGGAACTCAAAATTGACCATGAACTGTCTCCGGTTATTGCTTCGCTGGATGTCCTGAAACTTCTTCCAAGTGAAATCCGTGAACAGGACTGGAATTGTACAGCCATACTAAAGCCTGAGTATCTTCCGGGGCTTGCTCCGTATTACCGGCTGCTAAAAGTTTCTGCCGGTCGGAAGCTTCCGTTGAGAACAGCATTAGCTGTCGATATTGGCACTACATCGCTCTGGGCCGAGCTGATTAACATCGAATCCGGAGAAGTTCTTGCACGATCATCCCGCTATAACCCCCAGATTTCGATGGGTGACGATGTCATAAGCAGAATTGTATTTGCTTTAAAGAAAGAAGGATCTGAGAAACTGCAGCAGGCTGTGGTGCAGGGGTTAAACCAAATAATTAGCGAAATACTGGAAAAAAGTGGGGCCCCAAAAAATTCTATCAATTACATGGTGGCCGCGGGCAACACTGTCATGACTCATTTGTTTATGGGGTTGTATCCGAGGTTCCTGCGACAAACCCCTTATGTTCCGGTCGCTCAAAACATAGAGCCTGTTCCAGCCACGAGTCTAGGTCTTGACATGCCTGAAGAGTCGTTTGCCTGCGTGTTTCCGGGTGTGGCGTCCTATGTTGGAGGTGACATAGTTAGTGGTGTTCTGGCCAACGGAATGTGGGATTCTGACCTGATGACCCTTTTTATAGATATTGGCACAAATGGGGAAATAGTAGCGGGCAACAGGGACATGCTGATGACTGCGTCATGTTCCGCAGGGCCGGCGTTCGAAGGCGGTGGCTTGCAGCACGGAATGCGGGCTGCGCCGGGAGCCATAGAAGGCGTTCTGATTGACCCCGAAACTTTAGAACCAATGATAAAAACAATTGACGCCAAACCGGCGCTTGGAATTTGCGGATCTGGCATAATAAACATTATTTCGCAGATGCTTCGAATTGGGATCCTCAACCAAAACGCGAAATTCGCTCATGATCTGGGCACTGAAAGGATAAGGGAAGGCGCAAGTGGATTTGAATACGTAATTTGCAGGGCTGCTGAAAGTGGCTTGAATGAGGATATAATACTTAGCGAGGTTGATCTGGACAATATCTTGCGCGCAAAGGCCGCCATGTTTTCAGGATATACATGTTTACTTGAAAAAATCGGCCTGAGCGTTGAAGAACTTGACCGTGTCATAATCGCCGGAGCGTTTGGAAGTTTCATTAATCTTGACCATGCAGTGACGATAGGGTTGCTTCCTGACATTCCAAGAGAAAAATTTTCTTTTATTGGTAATTCGTCTCTTAAGGGGGCTCGTTTAGCTGTCATGGATCGAAGCTTGATGGATAAATCTAGGGAGATAGCCCGGGCTATGATGAATGTTGAGTTATCCGAGGACCATGCTTATATGGATAATTTCATGGCTGCTCTTTTTTTACCGCATACTCGTATGCAATTGTTTCCTTCAGTAAAGCTAGGACCCTCCGGGTAACGACATTGTCCAATTTGCTTTACAATTTTGTTGCCTTGAAAGTGAAATATTTGATAAACTTATAATTCTCTGCATTTCATTTTGCATAATTTGGGTCTTAGAAATCCGGTAAAGGGAAAAGTTATCGTGACGACCGTCGACGAGTTTCCCGAATTGGTAAGTCTTTTAAATACATGTATAGAACATCAATACGGAGAGTAAGATGAGCGACAAATATGTTTATTCATTCAAAGAAGGGGATGGAAAAAACAAGAAATTGTTGGGAGGTAAGGGCGCTGGTCTTTGCGAAATGACCCAAATAGGCTTGAACGTTCCACCTGGATTTGTGATTACCACTGAGGCGTGTCTGGCATACCTTGATTCGGGGAAGTCCGAACTTCTTCCAGGATTGATGGATACTGTCAAAAAACATATGAGTGATTTGGAAGCCGCCACTGGAAAAAAGTTTGGAGACACCGACAACCCTCTCCTTGTTTCAGTTCGTTCCGGTTCTGCTCTGTCCATGCCCGGAATGATGGATACGATACTCAATCTTGGCCTAAATTCGTCAACTTTACATGGCCTAATCGCCCAAACCAAAAATGAACGGTTCGCTTATGACGCGTATAGAAGGTTTATCCAATTGTACGGAAAGATTGCTATGGGCATTACCGATCAGTATTTCGATGAAATCCTGGACGCGGTAAAGGTTAGGACCGGGGCGATTTCTGATTTAGATTTAACAACTGAAGACCTGAAAGAAGTCAGCGAGTTGTTCCTTAATGTGGTTGAAGAACAGACGTTCAGGCCTTTCCCTGAAGATGTCTATGATCAGTTGAATATTGCTATTAAAGCGGTTTTCAATTCTTGGATGGGAAAACGCGCTGTCGATTATCGTCGGGAGTTCAATATTACGGCAGACAAGGCAAATGGGACCGCGGTCAGTATTGTAACCATGGTCTTTGGAAATATGGGCAACGACAGCGGAACGGGCGTCGGTTTCACTAGAGACCCTGCAACCGGAGAAAATGTAATGTTCGGTGAGTATCTGGTCAACGCGCAGGGGGAAGATGTTGTGGCCGGAATCAGGACTCCTAAACCGATTCAGGCGATGGGCGACGAAATGCCCAATCTTTACAGACAACTGGAAAGTCTCAGGGATAAGCTGGAAAAACATTACAGGGAAGTTCAGGATTTCGAATTCACGATAGAACGCGGGATTCTATACTGTCTGCAAACTCGCAATGGAAAGATGAACGCTACGGCAATGGTCAGGACGTCTGTAGAGATGGTCGCCGAAGGCCTTCTCACCAAGGAAGAGGCATTGCTTAGGATAAATCCCGAACATTTGGAACAACTTCTTTACCCTGGGCTTGATCCGAATTACGAAGCGGTCCCACTGGCGACAGGTTTGCCAGCTTCTCCCGGCGCCGCTTCCGGTAAGTGCATATTTGACGCTGACAGTGCGGAAGCCCTCGGGAAAAACGGTGAAAAGGTAATTCTTGTTCGAGAAGAAACGAAACCGGAGGATATTCATGGGTTCTTCGCGTCCCAGGGAATTTTGACAAGTCGAGGAGGAAAAACTTCCCACGCTGCGGTCGTGGCCCGTGGCATGGGTAAGCCTTGTGTAGCTGGAGCGGAGGGTATTACCGTCGAGACTGAGCACAGACTGGCGATAGTTGGTGAAAAGGTAATTCATGAAGGGGACGTTATCACAATAGATGGGGCTACAGGCAATGTTTATCTAGGCGAAATCCCGACGATTGAACCCGAGTTCAGTGAGCATTTGAACACAGTGCTTGGATGGGCTGATCAAATAGCGAGATTAGGCGTGATGGCCAACGCTGACACTCCGGAAGACGCAGCCAAAGCTAGAGAGTACGGAGCTGTAGGTATCGGCTTATGTCGAACAGAAAGAATGTTTAACGCTGCTGATCGATTACCTAAGGTTGTTGACATGATCCTTGCCGATACTCCAGAGGATCGTGAAATAGCCCTCGGAAGGCTTCTTCCCATACAGAAATCCGACTTTGCAGCCATATTCAAGGCAATGTCTCCCTATCCAGTAACGGTTCGTTTGCTTGACCCGCCGATACATGAATTCTTACCTAATGAAAATGAACTTGTCAGACAACTTGACGAGCTAAGAGGTTTAAGATCTACTATTCGATCAGCTGAACAGTTCCTTGAGGCCGTCAAGATGGTTGATTCGGAAGCGCATGCCAGTTATATGGACGGCTTGTCAAAATTGCCGATAAATCTCTCTTCCCTGGATCCTGAAATGGTGGACGCCGCTATAAGCAAAAGAGAGCTAATGCTTCAACGGGTGAGAACATTGCGGGAAGTAAATCCGATGTTGGGACACAGAGGTGTACGACTTGGCATAACATATCCGGAAATTTACAGGATGCAGATTCAAGCCATTCTGGAGGCGACGGCGGAGTGTGTCAAGGAAGGTGCAGAAATTGCCCCCGAAATAATGATTCCACAAGTCTGCTCCAACGCAGAACTCCAGTGGGTCAAGAATTATGTAGATGAAATTCGTAGTTCGGTAGAAGATTCGTACGGCGTGAAACTTAAATTTAAATTCGGAACAATGATAGAAGTGGTTCGAGCATGTATAACCGCTGATAAGTTAGCTGAAATAGCGGAGTTCTTCTCCTTCGGAACCAACGACCTGACTCAGGCGACTTTTTCTTTCAGTCGTGAAGATGCAGAAAATAAATTCCTGCCGTTTTACCAGGAAACAGGAATCCTTCCGGACAATCCCTTTGAATCCCTTGATGTGGATGGGGTCGGCGTGATGATGGATATGGCTGTTAAGAAAGGAAGGACGGCTAGACCAGGGCTGAAAATAGGAATCTGCGGTGAACATGGTGGCCACCCGGCATCGATAAGGTTCTGTCATAAGGTCGGGCTTAACTATGTTTCATGTTCTGGGCCTAGAGTTCCGATTGCACGACTGGCAGCGGCGCATGCAGCGCTACTGGAAGAACAAACCCATAAACTTGACGTGTAATATTAATGGCGCTAAAAGGCGGCCTGCAAGATGGCCGCCTTTTTTATTTCTTAACGGCATTTTCGAATGAGTGAATAACAGCCATTTTAATCTTGAAATATCACTTCACTCGGGGCGCTGAAACATTGACAGCCGACATCATAAAATGTTAACATATTACATGAATAGATTTAGGAATCGCTCAGATCTTATTAGTAATTGAGGCTAACATATGTTACATCGCATGAATCTGATTGTATTTTTGGCGCTGGCTTTTTCTTTAGGGATTGCCTCGTCGGCGCATTGTACAGATTGCAGCCCTGCCCGCCGATGCGTGCCTGATTGCCCTGTTCCGCCAGAGTCTATCGGTTGCATGAGTCTCCCCTTTGATATTCCTATTTGGCCCACAATGATAAAGACCGAGTTTCATATCTTGCCATGGGTCAGTTTGAGCAAATTTTCGGTCTGCCTGCCAGGAAGATGTCAGGCCTTAGAATTCAGGCTCCCATGTCTTTCATTAAAGCCGGTCCCAGTATGGTTTCCATGGTTAAGACCTTTGGACGCTGAATGTAAGAACTCGGAAGCCTACCCTGTTCCGTGATCTGTGTCGTATTCAGAATTCTCGTTCCCGAATTTATAAGTCTGAACTATTTGGGTTTATTGGTCTGAGAAGTTTTTCACGAATGCAATACTAAAACTCTTTTTTCTGCTAGTGTGTGGATTTGCCGGATTTTAGCGAACTAGCGCTGCTCATTAATTCAATATCCCATTTCTTAGATGAATACGGCGTTGGTTTCTTTAGTGAAGCCCGACTGAGCTTTTTTCAGGAAATGGCTCGGGAACTGTCTGAAAAGGCCGGCCGAGATTGCGAGGCCCTTTACATAGGATTAATAGGTGGGTCAGGAGTGGGAAAATCCACCTTGATCAACGCCATTGCCGGTGAGCAAATTTCTAGGCCTTCTGATCGCCGTCCTTATACCGACAAGATCGTTACTTATCGACACAAGGATCGAATCCGGGGATTGGCAGAGTTATCAAGTTTGTTCCGGGACCCTGACACAATTCACGAAAACGCAAAACTCGAGCATGTCGTAATTTTTGATCTACCGGACATAGACAGTCTTGAAACATCCAATCGAAAAACGGTCACGCAAATTCTTCCACATCTTGACGCTGTAATTTGGATTGTAAGTCCGGAGAAATATGCGGATTCGGCATTTTACAGTTTCGTTGGTATGTCTTTAATCCACCAGAAGAACTTCATCTTTATATTAAACAAGACAGATCAGCTCTTTGACAAGGGGGGGAGTGATCCACATCTGAAGATTAAAGATATTTCGGGCCTCTTTGCGTTTCATCTCAAGGAAGAAGCTCATGTAATAAATCCTACGTTGTTTTGTATTTCATCAATATGGGAATTGGAGCAAGACTACCTAGACGATTTTGTCTTACACGAATTCGAGCGATTCAGAGAGTCTCTGATTAGCAGGATAGACGCCAAACAAATTGGGGTAGCCAAGCATAACAATTTGATTAAAGAGACGAACAATCTGTTGGGGCTGTTGGAGCGGGACATAGATCCAGAAAATAAAATCAGGACTCTTGAATCAATATTGGTTGAAGGATCACTCGGCCTAGATTCCACATTTTATGAGTCCGATTTTGAGACGTTAAAGGATTCTTTGGCCCGGAGGTCTATAGAATTTTTAGCCGCTAAAGACAGATCGATTCGACCGGTAATATTCATCAACACCAGATTGCTCCTGAGAGGCAGAAAGGTTGGCGCCGCCCAGTTATGTGATTTAAAATCAATTTTAAAGAACCAAACCGCTGAGATTGCCCGACAAAAATTTCTTAAACTCAATAAGGTTCAAAGCGAAATCGAGGCGACGATCCTATTCTCGACCGGGATTAGGAGTGCTGGAAACAACTCGATTGGGGTTGAATCAGTCTGCGACGAATGCTCTAACCGTGCTTTTGTAATCACAAAGTGGGGATGCGAGAAATGGGTAGCGTCCAGAGAGAGAATCGCTTCGAAAGTGGCTAGGGCAACTCAATGTTTGATATTGTTTTTGCCCGTGGCGCTCATGGTTCTTAGGCTTTCGGGTTTACATTCATTCTCCGATATTTTCGAAAACACGAACTGGTTCAACATTCCTGATCACATACTGGAATTTCTCCTTTCACTTTTCAGCACGGACGGTTTGGCGGCGATCTTTTCGATGCTGATCATGCAATCTATAATCTTAATTTTCTTGGGGCTGAGACGCTTAAAGAAGATAGAGAAGATAGCCGAGAAAAACACCAACGAGGTTGTTAAAACCGTGACGTTTTGTTTGAATGACTCGATTAAGGCCGGATTCGACCGGAGCATGTTATCAGTAGAAAAATTAAAAAAGGGGCTTGACAAATTTTCTGAAATTACCGTTGCCTTAACAAAGGTCGTTTCCTGATTGTCTGCCCGTAAATTGTGCTTTGGTGTAAAACATCTTGCTGAAACTTGTCTTCCGTAATGTCTTCAGACATCGTCTTCGTTCAATATTGACTCTATCTGGACTTGCCATTGCAATGCTAGCGTTTGGAATTTTGAGGACGCTCGTAGGAGCCTGGTATATTGGAGTAGAGTCATCATCTGCTAACAGACTAGTTACCAGAAACAAAATATCCCTAGTTTACAAGCTACCCTTGGCATACAGGAATAAAATTCTTCAGGTGAATGGAATAAGTGGAGTAGGATTTGGAATTTGGTACGGAGGGATATTCCAGGACAAGAAGAACTTCTTCCCACAATTCGCTATCAGCGGTCTTGACTATTTGAATCTATGTCCTGAATTCCTTTTACCCGAAGTTCAAAAGAAAGCCTTCGAAGCTGATAGAAATTCGGCGATTGTGGGCAGAACTACGGCAGAAAGATTCGGCTGGAAAATTGGTGACGTGATCCCGCTTCAGGGAACTATTTATCCTGGTACAATAGAACTTACGTTGAAGGGCGTTTACGATGGAGCGCAGAAAAATACTGACCAGACTGCGCTCTTTTTCCATTATGATTATGTGAACGAAAGGCTTAAAAAAAGTTCACCGGACCAGGCGGACAAAGTGGGATGGTTTCTCGTCAGGATCAAGGATGCTGCGGAAGCGCCTTTAATATCTGAAGAAATAGACATTATTTTTAAAAATTCCCTCGCTGAGACCCTCACTGAAACCGAAAAAGCTTTTCAAATGGGTTTTGTGGCGATGACTGAAGCTATTCTGACTGTTGTTCGAGTAATTTCTCTCGTAGTTATAGGAATAATTCTGATTGTTCTCGCAAATACCATGGCCATGACAGCCCGTGAAAGGTCTTCAGAGTATGCTATCCTTAAAACATTGGGGTTTGGTCCACAATTTATTTTTTGTTTGATATGCGGGGAATCTTTAGTCCTGGCTCTAACCGGAGGATTGATAGGAGCAATCTTGAGTTTACCAGGCGGAATGTTATTTCAGGCTGAGCTGAAGTCCTTTTTGCCAGTCTTTGATATAACGTGGGGAACTATTTTATTAATAATGCTGGTTTCATTCGTCGTGGGGTTTTTGGCGGCTGTTCCACCGGCGATAAGGGCATGCAGGATTTCAATTAGCGAGGGAATGAGACACGTTGGATGAATGAGCTGTGCGAAAAAATTGATTATATCTAAGCGCCAGCCGTCTGAGTTTTTTGGGTTAGTTTTTACCCGTTTGAAGGTTCAGCTCCATTAGATGGAATCCAATTCCTGGTGGTTCTGATGAATGCAAAAGCTGGCAGGGACACAAAAAAGGTCAAAAGGAAATAGTGTGTATATCCGATACCGGTTGTTGCCCAACCACTGACGGCCCCTGCGATTATTCCGGACATTCTGAACAGAGCGGAAAGCAACGCATACTGGGTTGCGGAGAATTCTTTTCTGCAGATACTCATCAAGAAGGCCAGAAATGCGGCCGAACCCAACCCCGCGCAAAAAGATTCTATGGTAGAAGCCACGTAAATGCCCAAGCTTCCGAGTTCCGGATATGCCGACACTATGACGTAGGACAGATTACTCATGGATTGTAAGATGCCGAGCGTCCACAAACCTCTATAAATCCCGAATCTGGCCATGAAAAGACCGCCCGCCAGACCTCCTGCAATAGACGCAATGACCCCCATTGTGCCCGTAATCAGACCAATCTCGGTAGTGCTGAGTCCTCTGGCGAGCCAGAAAGGCCTGATCATTGGTCCTATTGCCATGTCTCCCAATTTAAAAAGCAAGATGAACATTGCCACTTGGAAAACTCCAGGTCTTTCCAATAGGTCCCTTGCCGGAGCCATCAGAGAAATGAATGAAAATTTGGGGCGTTCAACTTCAACATGCGGTAATTTTAAAGATATAAGCGCACAGACTAGCAGAACGCTTGCGGCTATTGAATAGGTCGCCCTCCATCCAAGCCAGCCTCCTAGAGCTATAAAAACCCCTCCTGCTACAACTAGCGCTCCACGGTAAGCGGCTTGGCGGAAACCATTAGCTATCCCCATTTCTGAAGGTTTCAGGAGCTCGATTGTATACGCGTCTATTGCTATATCCTGGGTTGCGGAAAAAATTGAAAGAGTGGCTATAGCCAGCCACAGCATGAAGTCAGGTTGGGACGGGTCCAAAGGCAAAAGCGTGAAAATTGATCCCGCCATTATCAATTGCGCAATGCCAATCCAGTGTCTGCGAGCTCCGATGAAATCGACCGCCGGCGCCCAAATGAATTTTAGAGCATATGGCAGACTTACCAGGCTTAACAATCCCAGATTAGCCAATGACATTCCGTGTATTCGAAAATAGATCGGTAGTGTTTGTTCAATTATTCCGAAGGGGAACCCTTCAGCGAAATACAGAAGAGAAACTAAAAAAAGTTTTTGATTTAATTTCAAGATTACTCCGTTGCTCTGACCCTCCAAAGTTCGGACACGGCGAAGCCTATACTTTAGGAATGAAAACATAAATATAAAAAAGAAATTAAATTGATTGGAATTATAACCTTATAAAATGATTAAATTTGTAAGAACCAACCATCTGGACCTTATGCTAAATGTCATATAGACTGTCTTGTAATCAAAAAATCAATTCAGGAGCAAGAAATCAATGGCTTGGCATGAGCTTGGAATTGAAGAGACGATTAAGAAGCTTGAAACCAGAATTGAAGGCTTGAGTGATCTTGAGGTTGAAGAACGTTTAAATCGTTATGGAAAGAATGAAATCATACGAGGGAAACCTCTAACACCATTTGATATATTCCTGAAACAATTCTCAAATTTTTTTGTGTTGATTCTCTTTTTCGCAGCAGGATTGGCGTACGCAGTGAGCTTTATGCCCGGGGAGTCGGACCGGTATCTTACCGCTCTATTCATATTGGGGATCATAGTAATAACTATCGGTCTGGGATTCTTCGAGGAATACAAAGCCCAAAAAGAACTGCGAGGTTTGGACAAATTACTTAGATTCAAGACTACCGTAGTTCGAAACGGGGTTCGTAAGGAAATTGACACAGATGAGGTCGTTCCTGGCGACATCCTTATCCTCTCTTACGGACAAAAAGTCCCTGCGGACGCACGAGTAATTCAATCCAACAACCTGAGAACCGATGAATCTGCCTTGACCGGGGAAAGTTTAAGTGTGGAGAAATCCGAAGCTCCAGTGGATCCCGGAACGTCTTTGGCTGAAAGGTCCAGCATGGTTTTCGGTTCGACCCACATAACACATGGTAAAGGCATGGCTGTGGCCGTGACCACCGGCATGAAGACCGAAGTTGGTCAAATAGCTGAAAGTCTGGGGCATATAGGCGAGAGGCCGACCCCCTTCGAGATTGAAGTACAAGTGATGGCTCGTCAGATGACCATAATAGTTGGGGCGCTGGCGATCATATTGGCCTTGATTCTGTTCTTCTGGTTGAAAGAACCAGTAGTCGATGTTCTGCTGAACACATTAAGTCTGGCTGTTGCGACAATTCCAGAAAGTCTACCGATCGTTCTAATTTTCGCTCTGGCCCTTGGAGCTCACCAGATGGCTTCCAGAAATGCGATTATAAGGCGTTTGGCTGTAGTAGAGTCTCTGGGGTCGGTTGATACCATTTGTACAGATAAAACAGGCACACTGACTCAGAACACCATGACAGTAGAGCAGGTTTTTACTGATAACAAGATTATCGACGCTAACAAAATGGATATCAGCGCTCCCAGCGTATTTGAACTTGTAAGGGCGGGCCTGATTTGTAACGAGGCCATTGCCGGTAATGAGCCGGAATTCAAAATTGTAGGTGATCCTGTGGATAAAGCCATGTTCATGGTAGCCGAAAACGTCAGTTTAAATACGGCGACGGAACAAATCAGGTCCCCAAAAGTCAACGAAATCCCGTTTAGTTCAGAACGAAAAATGATGACAACTATCCATAAAAATGGAGAACGGTTTGTCGCATACAGTAAAGGAGCTGCAGGGGTCATCCTTTCAAAGTGTTCCAGTTACGTTCAGGATGGGCAAGTTTTATCTCTTGATGAACAGGAGATTGAATTGATTCGTCATGCGTTAGATGAACTTGAAAGTGAAGCCATGTATGTTCTGGCCCTTGCAAAAAGGGATTTGGAAACACCTGATGCAAATGGAGAAACTGAGGAGAAACTCACTTTCATAGGTCTGCAAGCCATGAAAGACCCTGCGAGACCCGAAGCCGCTAAATCCATTGCCGCGGCACAAGGCGCAGGCATACGCGTCATAATGATAACAGGGGACAACAAACTTACGGCGAGAGCCATCGGCAAACAACTAGGAATAGGGGACCGTTTCCTGGAATCTAGCGAAGTTGACAAAATGTCTCGGATAAACCTCAAAAAGCAAATGCTGAACGTTGATATTATCGCTCGTGCCACACCTGAAACCAAACAGAAGGTTCTTCAGGCGCTTCAGGATGAGGGCCATTTTGTAGCTATGACGGGAGATGGCGTTAATGACGCGCCTGCCCTTAAACAGTCGGATGTTGGGGTCGCCATGGGGTTTCGAGGAACGGATATCGCCAAAGAATCCTCTGATATGGTTCTCCTGGACGATAATTTCCGGACGATTGTAGCCGCCGTCGAAGAAGGGCGAAGGATTTTTGACAATATTAGAAAATTTACAAATTATCTTTTGAGCACCAGCCTTGGAGAAGTATTTGTAGTTCTGGCCTTGTCTATAGGTGGATATTTTCCGCTGTCCGCGCAAATGCTTTTATGGGTCAATGTCGTGACAGATTTGGTACCTGCCGCGACCCTGGCGGCAGACCCCGCTGTGCCTAAACTCATGTCCAGACGGCCACGACGTCATGACGAATCCATACTCAACAAGGCGATTTACGCCACCATAGCGGGGAGTATCGTTAGGACCCTGATCGCTTATTTATTTATCTTCTGGGCTGGGCTAAAGTTTGGGGGAGTGGGGTACGCTCGGACAATGTTGTTCACGAGCATTGTTTTGCACGCGTTTACCCGTGTCCTGGTTGTCCGTCAGCTTGATGATCTTTCGATATGGTCCAACAAACCGTTACTTTGGAGTTATGGATTTGCTATTTGCTTACAACTTCTAGCTTTGTACACCCCGCTGAGTATTGTTTTCGGGGTAGTTCCACTTGACTGGAGAGCATGGGCGGTGATGATACCGGTCGTAATAGCGTCTTCCTTCGCAGGGGTTTATATGACACGCTGGATCCTAAAGCTTGTGCCTTTGTGGGACAATGAATACGAACCAGTTTGATCATCGTTTGGGTTTCCCGTCACGTCCAGGAGGCGAACACCACATTTGGCCAAGAGGCAAGACCACAATGATTACTTTTTAGACTGATTTGCAAGTCCCGCCGCACAGACTTCCGAGGATGGGTTTACGCATATTGTTTGTGGTCCGAGAAGACCTAATGACATGGTAAGCTTGATTAAGTCTTCCATAGGCATGTCGAGCTTTTGGAAGTTTTCTTCAGGTACCAGAATATTAAAGCCCGTAGCCGGGATTGGGGAGTTTGGCACAAAAACCAGCACATGGGATTTTCCGTCTCTAAGCGTATATCGTTGGGAAGATGTTAGCAAGGCAATAGCAGTAACGTTTCCCAGTGTTACTAGGCCGACGCCGCCAAATTTTTCAAGACCGACGCCGGCACCCTTTTGGCCGAAGATCTCTACGGCCTGTCCGACAGCGGAATAAATTTTTCCAAAAACGGGAATTTTGGCGAACATGTTGTTAACAGTTTTCTGAAACCTTGAAATTGTCGCCCTGGTAACAAGGAATCCCAGCAAAATCATGCAGAGGACTACGATAAGATAGCCTATTAAATAACCCGGATATTTGTAATCGT
The DNA here is from genome assembly GCA_963798475.1 of uncultured delta proteobacterium. Classification (GTDB taxonomy): domain Bacteria; phylum Desulfobacterota; class Desulfomonilia; order Desulfomonilales; family Desulfomonilaceae; genus CAJBEZ01. The sequence continues at coordinate 171,266 of CAWCTI010000023.1, read as the reverse complement.
CGCCGACAATAGTCACTAACAACTGCCCGAAATAACTACTAGGACCGACATACGCGTCAGCCAATTTCACGATCCATCCTACAACCAGGACCGTAACTACAAAGGGTAAAAGCGTCGCGAGGCCGGTCAGAAAAAGTCGCAGGGGAAGGCTGGTGAATTTTCTCATGACAATGTTTTTTGAAGGGCTTGTTCTGGCATAATATTTTCTGGCTTGTTTTGAATTTCTCCGAAGCGGTTATCGCTTGTCCCTGGTTCTGGCCTAAAATATCGCAATGAACTGTGAGGATTCCTTACAGGGCCTTTTGGTTTGCTAACAGGACTGGGTCCTTCAGAATTGAGGCTCAAATATGTTATTGTTAGAAAAACAAAGGTTAATGTGATTCCTACAATGATCATGACGAAATCTTTATTGGTTCGGGTTCGTGTGGGGGAAGGTTTTTTATTGCCTAAGATTTTCTTAGTCATTCCAAACCTCTTTCTTGGCGAGCCGGAATATAGCATGGTTGAAAGCGCTGCGCAATTTGTTAGAATGGATTTCAATTTCCCTGTCTAGGGATCTAGTAGAGTCAGGAGGTTTGAACGATGAAATTGGAAGATTTTATTCGGGAAAGGATAAAGTGGTTGGGGCACGCAAGCTTCCGAATCGACGGCTCAAAATCTACCGTCTATATTGATCCCTGGAAGCTAAAAAACCCCAAACCCGCAGACATCATATGCATTACTCACAGTCATTTTGATCATCTGTCACCGGATGACGTAGCTTTGATTAGGAAAAATGACACAGTCATAGTTGGGCCTCCTGATTGCAAAGCTGATTTTGGAGATTCTTTCAGGAATATTGCGCCAGGCCAAGCTATGACGGCGAAAGATATTTCAATTGAAGCGGTTCCCAGTTACAATACGAATAAAGATTTCCATCCTAAAAAGAACAATTGGGTCGGATATATTGTCACAGTTGACGGATTTCGAATTTATCATTCGGGGGATACGGATTTGATACCGGAAATGGGAACCATAAAGGCTGATGTGGCTCTATTGCCGGTAGGTGGAACTTACACCATGACGGTAAATGAAGCTGTCCAGGCCGCAAAAAGGATTAACGCCGAAGTTACAGTCCCGATGCATTGTGGGGACATAGTAGGAGATCTAAAGGATCGACAGACATTTAAGGCAGCGTCCGACAATACGGTGATTGTCCTCGACCCAATTAAGGGAGAATGAGTTTTAAAAAATGAACGAAGAGTCAGAAACGGATTTGCATCCTGTTAGGGTCAGGTTCGCCCCTTCGCCCACGGGCTACTTGCACCTCGGTGGGGCTCGGACCGCTCTGTACAACTGGTTATGGGCAAAGAAATGCGGTGGCGTTTTTATACTCCGGGTCGAAGACACCGACCTCGAACGATCTACCCAGGATTCGGTTGAAGAAATTCTTGAAGGATTAAAATGGTTGGGGCTGAATTGGGATGAAGGTCCGAATTTTCAGACCCAAAACCTAGACAAACACAAAGAAGCGACTTTCAAGCTTTTGACGGAGGGGCATGCTTATCGCTGCTTTTGCTCTAAAGAAGACCTGGACATCCAGAGGAAAGACGCCGAAGCCAAGAAGATCGCGTTCATGTACGATGGACGTTGTCGAAAGCTGACACAGGAACAGGTCCAGCATAATCTTGATCAAGGGATGTCGAGCGTTGTCAGGTTCAAAGTTCCCAGAGAAGAATGCCCGCTCATAGTCTTCGAAGATTCGGTTTATGGCAGGATAGAAAAACGCGCCAAAGACGTTGAAGATTTTGTAATTTTAAGGTCGGACCAATCTCCCCTGTACATCTTGTCAAACGCTGTAGACGACTCTCTGGACAGGATTACACACGTGATTCGGGGCGCGGACGGGCTTGCCAATACCCCCAAACAAATCCTGATTTACAATGCTTTGGGGACAAAACCCCCGACTTTCGCTCACATGCCCCTTACCCTCGACAACAAAAAGGCCAAACTCTCCAAACGGGTCCATGGAGAGGTGGTAACTATTTCCTACTACAGACGCAGGGGCTTTTTGCCTTGGGCGTTGTGCAATTTCCTGGCCCTTCTTGGGTGGTCTTCTCCGGATGGCAAAGAGTTTTTTTCTCGCGACGAACTCATAGAAACTTTTGATCTGTCACGAATCAACAGACATAATTCAATTTTCAACTATGTCCCTGGTGACCCGAAAAACTGGACGGATCCTAAAGCAATTCATTTTAACGCGACATATATCCGAACAATGCCTCTGAATGAATTGGTTCCGTATGTCAGAAGCGAACTGGAAATCAATGACCTTTGGCACCAGGGCTACGAAACGAGTCAAAAAGAATGGTTTCTTTCCGTAATAGACCTTATAAGATCTCGTTATCATGTCATAACGGATTTTTCATCCAAAGGAAGATTTTGTTTTTCGGATAGCTATGAATTTGATCCCAAGGCTGTAAAAAAGAACCTCTGTCAGGATCTCAAACTGGCCGAATACCTTCCTGTATTGGCCCAGGAACTTGACGCTTTACCGAATTTTGATCTCGAAAAGATAGAAGATGTTTTTCGTGCCTTCGCCGAAAAAAGGCAAGTGAAAGCCGGGTTGCTTATCAACGCCGCCCGCACGGCTATTTCGGGGTCTTCTGTAGGCCCAGGCTTGTTTGAACTGCTAGCGATTCTGGGGAAAGCCAAAGTGGTTAAGCGACTAAATGATTCCGTCGGTTTTGTCAACGCTAACGACTAAATTTTCTGAAGAGGTCAATTTCGACAGAACACTTTTAATGATTCAAATGTGAATTAAAGATGGCGCGCATAATCCGGTCGGCGTAATTTATTATGCCGACCCCTTTTTGAGAGCTATTAATAAGGATCGCGAAAACAATAGGCTTACCGTTATTACCAAGTCCGTACCCCGCCAGGGCGTTCACTCCTCGCAAGGTTCCGGTTTTTGCCCTAATTCTACGTCTCGTATTCTCTGCGCTGAATTTTTCTTTAAGTGTTCCATCAACGCCGGATATCCCAAGTGAAGAGATAAATTCAGGACTGAAGTAAAAATTATGAGAAGCGAACGCTAAAGTTTTCACTAGAGCGGAAGCGCTTATTCTATTGCTTCTGGAAAGACCGCTCGCGTCCACAAGAGAAAATTCCTTTTCTCCAACCCCTGCTTTGTTCAGGAATTTTCTCATGATATTCAAACCTTTTTCACGCGTCCCTGGCGCCCCATGCTCGTAGGCCCCCATGGCGAGACAAATTTGCTCAGCAATGAAATTGTTGCTCAATTTCCCCAACCAATAGACAATAAGTCCTAACGGCATAGACTGGTGTTCAATGTATGGGATCGCGCCAGAGGGCGTTGTGCCTTTGATCACCGGGTCCTTGACCCTTATTCCCTCTTTTTGCAACAATTCCTTCAACACATTGCCCGTGTATATGCTTGGAGACAGAACATTTATGTATTTACCCTTCGATTGAGTATCAACACCCACAGACCCACGAACGACAATGCGCTCCTGTTCATTATCCGTCGCCTTCTTTGAAACCTCAATTTTCATGGGTTGCGATCCATGTACTGTTTCCACATGCCCCGAAAGGGACGCGTAATCTGAAGTAGGGTCCATAATCAAGCGAGCAGGTTTACCTGATGCTGTGCCCGGTATCAACACAATCTTCATGGAATTAAAGTTTAGCGACAACGCGCTGTACAATGCGTCGTACGAGCGATAACCTGGATCGTTAGTATCATCCAGCGGTTTGTCAGGAGAGAAATACGAATCATCAACTACTATGGCCCCACGAACCTCAGTTAACCCAGCATCAACCAATTCCCGAACCAGCGCGTAAAGCTCCTCAGTCACAAGGTGTGGATCTCCATGGCCTTTTACGAAGAGATTCCCAACAGACCCCGCCTTGATATCGTCGGCGTAGACATTTGTCAGAAACTTGTATTCCGGCCCCATTTCTTGGAGAGCGCTTGCTGAAGTCACTACCTTGAGTGTCGATGCGGGAGTTAGAGGTAAATTCGGGTTTTTTTCCATCAGGATCCGACCGGAATCTAAATCCGCAATCTGGCAGGATATTTCACAATTGGCTGGAAGTTCACTTTGGAGAAGTTTGTCGAGGTAGGCGTTAAACGGTGGGACTTCCATAAGCGCGCAAGCGTCGGAATGAAGAAAAAGAATTGAAACCATCCCAAGGACCGAGAGGACAAAGATGGATTCAAATAACTTCTCCAATTGGTGGGGCTGACGAAATTTCAGGTTAGTTTGCGCGTAACATGAACGGCGCAGCGCGTAATTACATAGAAAAGGTGTAAGCATTATTTCATTATCTCCTGAAATTACTATATAAAATGCTTCTTAATAATGCGAGATGATGATTATGTGACAAAATCAGTGTGTCAGCGCTAGCTGAAATAAACCATATTTATTAGATACATAGCGTTATATTATTTAGTCGATGGTGTCAATGCGCGCTTGGACAACCCGACTAAAACAGGCAAGATATAAAAATTGTGTGATTTTATGGCTAGTAAAAGAATCTGTTATATCAATACATTACGATATCTTAAATATTTTATATTAGATATTATTTTTAACTATCTAATAAAAAGATATATTTTTTTCTTGACAAGAATTGCAGTTATCAAATATAGGGATTCCCAACATTTCGAGCTGGGAGGAAGGGTATGTTGAGAAGAATCCCTTACACGCTGTTGGTATGTCTAGTTCTTTTGGCATCATCCGGTTTCTTGAGCACGTCTTGGGCCGTTGCCCCAGATGAATCGCTCGACGTTTTACTCAAACCCAACAACTCAAATTTGGCGGCTGGTCCCGTTGTGCATCAAGCCAAAGCCAAACGATCACATTTAGGATTTCCTGCCCCTGTGGCAGGGAATCCGTACTTCCAAGGACCTTTGCCCATAACGAAGGTCAAGGCCCTGCCGCCAAACGTATGCGCCGTGATGGGACCTGGCATTGGTTGCTTTTTGCCTATGCCTCGTCCTGGGCAATGGCAGATCGGAGTGCAGGGAATTTATGCACGCCTTCGTGGTCAAGTTCAATGGCCTCCAAATTGGGGGATGTGGTTTGGAGGAGGTTTTGGTTATCAGGACTGGACGGATTTTAACGACAATCTTGGTTTACCAGCGCATCAGGTCATCCCCGAGGTAAACGCCAGGTATCAGTTTCGATGTAACTGGAGCATCCAGTACTCTGGGCTAGGCACTGAAGTAAAAGGCGGCAAATGGATTGATAACTGGTTCATCTTTGGATTCCAGGGTGGCACTCCGCAACTCTGGTCCCCAGGGCAGCAGGTTCAGAGCCGCTGGCAGCATGATTATCAGAAAATTGGTCTTCTATACGACGCAATCAAAACGTGCAAAGGCGTCCTGAGCATATTTGGCGGATACATGCATGCTGACGATCGTATAGACGCCGGTTGTGTGAACTGCGGATGGTGGTTGAATACTTTAAGTAAGAGTATGGATACGGCTGCTGTTGGCCTAGAATTCCAGAAGTGTCAATTGACCCAATGGAATGGAGGAACGTTTTCCTGCGACGCTAAAGTTACAGCAATGTTTGTGGATGATGTAGCGGGTGTGGATGTGCAGGCAGGTGGGAGATACACGATCCCTATGAATTGTGGACGATGGGGATACATGAAAGGTGGATATAGGCTAGTAGATCTAAAGCAAAGTCAGAATGATTATGCCATTAAAACCGCACTCGAAGGCGGTTACCTGGAAATGGGCTTCATTTTCTAAAAAGTAATTTGAGAGACTTCTGTCGGCCGATGAGTATAGGGAACCTCGATGACAAGATCCGGAGTTCCTGATGAGGAAAAAACAAGCGAGTCCGGATCGTATCAGTTCGAGACGCGCAATTCTCTAGAATTCATCGGCCTTTTGGTTTTGTGAGCCCGGCCGTATTACGGCGTCTCCCAGCTCGACCCCACCGGTCGGGCTTCTTTTTTTTGAGCCCGCCGCATTTTAAAAGATGATGATCTTAAAGACAAAACTCCTAAAACAATAACAGCCGAAACAATTAATAGTCAAATAAATAAGATCTGACAAATGAGATTCAGCCAGGAAAAATATCTTCTCGGGACTGTCCCCAAAACAGGCTACTATGGACCAGTCACTATGCAATCTCTCCAAACAACGAATGGTTCAATCCACGCAATATCTTGACTTTCACTATGGCGCCTACCGGGTAATTACCATCATCATCAAGATTCACAATTTTGTTGGTTCGAGTCCTGCCGTAAAGTTGCTTTTGGCGACTATGTCCCTCGAGAAGCGCCTCCATTAACGATCCTTCCAGTAGTTTATGATAATCTTGGGTAATTTTGTCCTGGATTGCATGAATTTTGGCGAGTCTTATCTTTTTAACTTCCTCGGGAATCTGGTCTACCATTTGTTCCGCTTTGGTCCCAGGTCGAGGCGAAAATTTAAATGAGAAAATCTGGTCAAAACGAATTTGCTCAAGAGCCGTTAATGTCGATGTAAAATCGTCGTCCGATTCCCCGGGAAATCCGACTATGACATCCGTGGTAATTGAACATCCCGGAGCTTCGCTCCTCAATATATTGATTTTTTCCACATATTCTGAAAACGAATAACCCCTTCTCATAGAACTCAAAATTTTGTCAGATCCACTCTGGAGAGGTAGATGAACGTGTTCGCATACCTTGTCGAGCGAACCCACTGCCAATGCAAGTGAGGCATCGAAATCCCGTGGATGGGAAGTTGTAAATCTAATCCTATCGAGGCCGCGCGTGCGTGAAAGCGCCTCCAACAATTCAATGAAACGGTTGCCATTGCCCAAATCTTTGCCATAAGCATTAACATTTTGTCCGAGAAGAGTTATCTCCTTCACGCCATTGGAGCAAAGTTGCGACACTTCTAGAAGAATTTCCTCCAAATTTCGGCTCTGCTCCCTACCCCTTGTGTAGGGTACTACACAATAGGCGCAAAAATTCGAACACCCCTGCATGATAGTTACATAAGAACATATCGGTGTTGGGCCGCGTCTCGGGGCAAGCATGTGAAGAGAATGGATGTCTTCGGAAAAGTCTACCCTGATGACGCGCTGGCGGTTCTTTCTTATCTTTTTAACCAGTTCAGGCAGTTCTGAGATATTGTGCGTTCCGAGCACCATGTCCAAATGATTGAATTTTTTAGAAAGTTCGTACGGTTGTTGTTGTGCGACGCAACCAGCTACGACTATAACCATGTCCGGATTTTTGAGCTTTGCGTTTTTGAGCTTGCCTAGTGAGCTGTGAACCTTGTGCTCAGCTTTTCCACGGATTGCGCACGTATTGATAATCACAACGTCTGCGTTGTCAACCGAATCTCCAGATTTCAGGCCAAGTTGTTCCATTAACTCGCACATCTTTTCAGAATCATGCTCATTCATCTGGCATCCATACGTTTCTACAAAATATTTCCCAGAAAGAGGCATCACCATCCTTATCAGACTAAATCAATAAATTTTGATCGGTGAACAGTCTTTTCAAAAATAACAAGCGCCCTGACATGAATATAGGCGCCTGTCTCAAACGAATCATACAATATGTACAAAAATTAAAAGATATCGCTATCCTTAATGAAACTATTTACCTGGTCCAGGAATCATAAAAACCTGTCTATTTCTTTTACAAGTTCCTTTACTGCCTGAGCTGATTTTTTGAAACCACGCATTTCATCAGGAGACAGATCAACTTCGACTACTTTCTCGACCCCAGATTCGCCAAGGATAACTGGCACTCCCACAAATATACCCGTTTCTCCGTATTCACCATTCAGATAAGCGGCAACTGGCAGTAATCTTTTCTTATCTAAAAGAATCGAACGAGCCATTTGAACCGCTGAAGAAGCAGGGGCGTAGTACGCGCTGCCCGTCTTTAGTAGACCAACTATCTCAGCGCCTCCCTGTCGAGTTCTTTGAACGATTTCCTCCAGTCGTTCGGACGAGATGAAACGGTCTATGGGGACCCCGCCAACAAAGCAGTATCGGATTAACGGGACCATGGTATCCCCATGCCCGCCCAATACCAAGGCGTGAATATCCTCAACGGAAACACCAATCTCTTGCGCTATAAAAGTTCTGAAACGAGCGGTATCCAAGATCCCTGCCATACCCAGTATTTTCCGTGGATCAAAGCCCGTCTTCTTCCATGCCGTGTAAACCATGGCGTCCAAAGGATTGGAGACGACAATAAGGATAGCGTTGGGAGAATACTCTGTGACCTTTTCAGCGACCTCTCCAACAATTCTTACATTTGTCGACAAAAGATCATCCCGGCTCATTCCGGGTTTCCTGGCGATGCCGGCAGTGATGATTATAACATCACTGTTCGCCGTATCGTCGTAATTGTTTGTTCCGGTGATCTTGGTATCTACTCCAAGAACCGGGGTCGCTTCATAGAGGTCAAGGCCCTTTCCTTGAGGAACTCCTTCAAGAATATCGACTAAGACGATGTCGCCCAATTCCTGAGCTGACGCGTATGCGGCGACAGAAGCTCCTACGTTACCTGCGCCGACGACGGTCAATTTCTTTTTCGGCATTTCTTCTCCTCTCTTTATACCGTGAATTATTATAGGTTCGAGATTTGTACAACCGCTAATTAGTAAGTTTCATATTCCTCAATCTTCCATACTGTCAAGCTGGTAGAGTCCAAGAAAGACAATGTCAAGTTGTTGGATATGAACAGTCTTATTAAAACGAATCGTACATAGATCTATGAATACGGGGCGTAATGTCTCTGATCATCTGTGAAATTGCCCTGCGTCGGTTTGAAAGTGTTCCCTGAATTGAATCTTTTACTGTATAGGTGTAAGAAGCTGAGAAATCATTTTTCCATAACTGCTTTGATGTCCCGGATTGTATTAGGGAACACCTGACCCGTAAAGTGCCGGAACGGGTCAGCTCTTTTCCATCAGCTCTGTAAGCTGATGGTGTATCATCGTAAGAAGTGATGACCGTTTTAAGGTCAACATCGCCATTATCAACAGTCGATTTCAAGTTTGGATCCAGAGCAAATTCACGACGTAATTCATTGGTTAATTCTGTCTCAACTCCAGTGATCACGGTATTGTTAACAGCGCTTTCGATTAGTATTGTCTTGGCGTTTGATGGAAAAACAGCAGGCTTGGACGCCTCACCAAACTTGTAACCACATCCCTGCGCAAAAAGAAAAATCATTAGAGTGAACAATATTGATAGCTGCAAACAGCGTTTACAAATTCTATCAAATTGTAATAGACCGTGAAAAGCAGCGTTCACAACTTGAGCTCTTTGATGATCTTACTCCAATGAAGGATCTGCCATGTCAAAAAGTCCGGTTCGGATTCAATAATGTTAATCTGACTTCCGTATATTCAAAGCATGATTTTATCAACTCACGACAATATTGACGAGTTTACCGGGTACCACCACAACTTTTCTGATCACTCGCCCTTCCAGGAAACGTTGAACATTTGCTTCCGCCATGGTCGCCTGCTTGATTTCATCTTCAGTCGCTAAAGTAGGAACACTGATTTCAGCCCGTTTTTTGCCGTTAACCTGGGCCACGATCGTCAATGTGTCCTCAGCGATCAATTCAGGGTCATACACGGGCCATCCTCGCCTAGTCAACCCATTTTCGTTTCCGAGGGTTTCCCACAGCTCTTCGGATATGTGAGGCACAAAAGGGGATATCAAAAGAACCAACGAATCTACTGCTTCTTTCATAGCTGCTCTGAGGTCGTTGTCTAATGAAACATCTTGTATGGAGAACTTGGCAAGCTCATTCGACATCTCCATTATTGCCGCGATAGCGGTATTAAAACGAAAACGGTTGCTGATGTCCTCTGTAACCTTTTTTATGGTTTTGTGGGTTACGCGTCGAATGGACCGGGCAAAGATCGATTGATATTTAATCTGATCGGGAGCTTTTAAGTCCTTATGTTGAATGACAAGGTTCCAGATGCGATTTAGAAATCTGTGAGCGCCATCTACCCCTTCGGATGTCCATTCCAGGTCCCTTTCAGGAGGTGCCGCAAACAGACAGAATAACCTTACAGTGTCTGCCCCGTATTTGTCGATGAGCGCCTCGGGGTCCACTACGTTACCTTTTGATTTCGACATCTTTGCGCCATCTTTAATTACCATGCCCTGCGTTAAGAGATTTTTAAACGGTTCGCTCTCATTCTTGATACCCAAATCCCTCAGCGCTTTTGTAAAAAATCTTGAGTAAAGCAGGTGCAGAATAGCGTGTTCAATCCCGCCGATGTACTGGTCCACCGGAGACCAGTAACGGTCCTGCTCTGGGTCGAGCAGTCCCTTGTCGTAGCGTGGACAGGTATATCTGTCGAAATACCATGAGGATTCAACAAAGGTATCCATCGTATCAGTTTCACGTCGAGCTTCGGAACCACACTTAGGGCAGGGTTTGTTAACCCACCAGTCAAGGTCCGGCAGAGGCGACCTGCCACTTTCGGGAAAATCAATGTTAGTGGGCAATTCAACTGGCAGGTCCGAGTCAGGGACTGGTACGGGTCCACACTGGGGGCAATGTATAATGGGAATTGGAGCGCCCCAGTATCTCTGGCGAGAAATTCCCCAATCTCTCAACCGGTAATTTGTTGTCGGTCCCCCGAGATTCATTGATTTCAGTTTTTCCGAAATAGCCTTCTTTCCCGATAAGTTGTCTATTCCGTCAAACTCTCCCGAATTTACCAGAGTTCCTTGGTCAACGTACGCTTCGGTCATTGTTTTTGGGTCCAGTAGACGATCTGGTGGTTGGACTACAACGACAACCTCGAGTCTGTATTTTCTGGCAAATTCGAAGTCTCTTTGATCATGGGCCGGGACGGCCATAACTGCCCCTGTCCCATATTCATACAATACGAAATTGGCGCAATAAATTGGCATCCTTCGAGAAGTTACAGGATTTACGCAATATGCTCCGGTGAAGACGCCTTCCTTTTCTGTGTCCTCACCAACACGGCTCTGCCAATCTTGAATCAGGGATCTATTCACAAATTCCTGAACAGCCTTTTCCTGTGGAGTCCCTTTAGAGAGTGTCAAGCAAAGAGGATGTTCAGGCGCAAGGCTCATGAAAGTCGCGCCGTAAACAGTGTCCGGCCTTGTTGTGAAAACTTCAATCGATTCCTGTGAACCTTCGAGTCTAAAAAGTATTCTTGCGCCTTCAGCTCGTCCTATCCAATTCCTTTGCATTGTAAGGACTCGCTCCGGCCACCCGGTGAGACGATCGCACCACTCGAGGAGTTCGTCGGCATAGTGGGTGATCTTGAAGAACCATCCATCCTGCTCTCTCTGGGTCACCGGTTCGCCGCATCTCCAACAGCATCCTTCTTCCACCTGTTCATTGGCAAGCACCGTAGCGCATGGCCGGCAATAGTTTACAACGGATTTCTTTCTGTAAACCAGGCCCTTTTCCAACATTTTAATGAAAAGCCATTGTTCCCATTTGTAATAATCTGGATGGCATGTGGCGATTTCACGGTCCCAATCGTAAGACAACCCCATGCGCTTCAATTGTCTGCGCATTTCCTTGATATTGTTGGCAGTCCATATCGCTGGATGGGACTTGTTTTTTATAGCCGCGTTTTCAGCAGGCATTCCGAATGCGTCCCATCCCATCGGGTGAAGGACATTGAGGCCGTCCATCATCTTGTAACGGGCGACCACATCACCGATGCAATAATTCCTGACATGGCCCATGTGAATCCTTCCGGATGGATACGGAAACATTTCCAACAAATAGTATTTTTCTTTAGAGGTATCGAGCTCAACCTTAAAAATATTCTCCTTTGCCCAATATTCCTGCCATTTTCTTTCGATTACCTCTGGATTGTATTTTTTTTCCATATTTCCTCCGAAACCAACCGAATGAACAATTAACCTTTTCTTCTAACATATCGAGCGAGGGGTGTTCAATGTCGTTGAAACATTAGTTCGGGCGCCAAAGCAAATTCTTGCTAAAAAACTTCACCACGGACTCCCTCGGTGAAACCCATCCTTCAGCTAAGCTTGCTTACCAAAAAACTTGCGTATGTCAACGAACAGCGAAAATGTCGTAGTGTTTTAGACTAAGAAATTGGCTGATACTCATCTCAAAGCTTCGGCAGACTCTCATACATTCAAAACCCTTCCGGGCAACCTTCTCTACCACGTACAGCCGCTTCGATTCCATCATCTTAAATAAAAATGCCCATCAGTATATGATTTATTGCTATACCGTGAAAAAATTATGTGTAAATCCTCAGTTAAAAGGGGCTGAGCTACTAGGGCTCATTTTTTCTCGCGATTAGTGAAAAGAGGAATTAGATGGTTGAGTCATCTTGATGGTCCCCAGCGGGTATGGGGGTCTGGGGCGATGGTCGTAAACAGCTGTCCTCTATATTTGAACAAGCAGCGCAGATAGATGAACTGGAAGACGAGGTTAAAAGTCTGCGAGCTGCTTTAGGTTGGGAACAGTGCAAGATGCAGGATGGATTTTTTGGTTCCTCCACGCCCTCATCGAAGAAACCTTTTAAAAATTCTGTTGAAAAAAATGGGGAGAAGGCAAAAAGAGCACGGCCAGGACACGAAAGACACGGCGGAAAGGGGCATGAAGAAGGCACTGCGGATCGTACTGAAGATGTTTTTATTGAGTCCAAAACCTGCCCTGAATGCCGCCAGTTGTTGATGAAGAAAGGGACAGAAACAAAGAATCGTCCTGGATATGCCGTTGGCCCAACAGGAGAAGATCTCTTTCAATTTATACAAGAGATATTGTCCTGATTGTCACAAGAGTTTTACACCACAACCCTCGGGAGCTGACCCCAACAACTGAGGATTTACACATACCGTGTCAATGTTCTTGACAATTTTGATACAACTTGTATTATTTTATACTAGTATTTTTGTTATATCAATTTAAGAGTTCATAGAATGTCTCCTAACTCAACAAGTTGATTTGAATCATAACAAATTGAATCGCTCGGAGATAAAATATCTTCCTCATTTACTCTAAAAGTACGATCCCCATTGTATAAAATAATAGTATTAAGAGTATGTCAATCCATCAACTTGAAGTAACATTAGAACAAAACAGCGGTTAAAGTTTTAAAAATGGTCATCGATAGATAGTGAAGCATTCCAAAGTAGGTGTTTGGAGGCTCTAAACAGTTCACTTCCGAATGCTAATGTATTGTCGAGCTTGCCTCATCAAGTGCGTTCATCAAAAGAACAGGCGGACAGGATGTTGTCTTGTGAGCTGACTAAAATATCAGAAGCCCCTCAAAACGACTTATTCTCGTATCATCCTACCTACAGCAAAATGGCATCAGAAGGGAGCTAAATCATGTTCGATTTAAAGGGCCTTGGATTATCCTTTCAAGAGTCTATGTCCGGTTGGGTCGGTATTGGGCAGACTGATACTTCTGAGGGACTCGTTGTTGGAAAGCGTGAGAACACACCCTGTGGTTTCGATGTAGAAATCGGCATTGACGATCTCAGCCAATTTCTCAATCTAACAGAGCACAACGCCTCACTAAAGGGCACTTTTACTTATGAGCCGTTTGGTGGAACTTTTGAAATCACTGACGGAATGTTCAACCTGTTTTCCGTAGACCCTGCAGAAGGAACGCGAAAGATGATTTATGCGTTTCGATTTGTTGCTAAGGACGGCAAAACCTATTTCTTTCATGGCTACAAAGAGATTAAGGATGAAAGGGGTCCCTTTGATGTCACACACGACATGACGACTCTTTTCTCGAAGATATATATGGGAGAAAATGATGAGGCTCCAGTTTATGCTGCTGGAGAAATCTATTTTGAGCTCTCCGATGCTCCCAGCCTCGTTAGTTCAATCAAAATTTCAGGCGCAACTTGGCCCTGGGACAAAGTAGCTGCCTTTACCGCTTTTATGTCCTTTGTCTTTGGCACACTAAGGCAAGAGTATTTGAAGAATTTAAATCCTCTTTATGACACGGAATATGAAAATCTAGTATTGAATGGATTTCTAATGGACGGGTTGCACGAAAGCAAACCATTTTTTTTTGTGAGCGGCGTTCACGATAAAGACTTTCCTTGGGGTGATGGAGAGATTTTTTGGGACGTTCTATTGGTCGTCGGCGATGAAGACTCGGGTTATCAGAAATACTGCATCACAGATCGAGTTCTTGAAGGGCTGAAACTCAACGTTGGAGAAGGAAAGTATTCATACAAAGGCCCGATATTCCTTTTATCAGAAGGCTACGCAACATCCTTTAGTGAGATGCGTCACAAAGACCCGAAATTAGTCCAATGCGAAGCGGATTTTGACATTCAATTCTCAGCCAAGCCCTTTCCCACTACGCCTCTGCCATTCTTGAAGTCCGAGAATTTAGTGGCTCAGCTTTCGTATGAACTGAAAAATGACCTGCAAAATATTCTTCCATCCGAGCATCTTCTCGGTATTTTTATCACTCCCTATGAAGTAACCGTTAACTCCGGACGTCTACGCATAAGTGGGAGTCCGTCAACTCTGGATTCGTCAATCGTTGCTGACAAAAGTTTCGGAGAAGCTGAAAGCTCGACTCTGAGAAATTTCAAAGAGCCTACAATGTTGTATGGATACATATGCGCCCTGCAACCGGAAAAACGATTCGCCCGCGTTCAGATCCACGCTAGCACACTTCGGAACGAACGTGAGGACTGGGTTAAAGATAGGATAGACGCTTTTCTTGGAGCCATAATCTCCAGGATGGTCTCCTTAGATATACAAATTTCAAATGACGAAATAAAAGTTAATAAGATGACGGAGGAAGACAGTCCCGAAATCGGAGTTCCATGCTTCCTAAAGGTTAACAATCCAATCCTTGAGGTGAGCAATGATCATTTTCCTTCTGCCGTTTTTCAGCGTCGAATCATAAAAGTAAAGGACCCCTCTGGCGCCAACTGCTTGGCTCTAGAAGAGGCCATGAACATGATGAGGCTTGAGGGTATCAATTCGGACAAGACCTGCGTAGTAGCTTCAGTCCGGGATGATGACAAATATAAGGCATTGGAATCTGTTCTCGACGCCACCAAGTTCTGGGATTTCCTTGAGGCAAAGCAAGTAAGATCGGGAAAGAGTCCAGACCAGTTCTTGATAGCTATAAAGCCAAACTTCATGTTTGCCTACAATAAGGCTGATCACTCGACTTACACTGATCCAGATCTTGTGGGCCGCCTTGTGTCCCTCCTTACGAGCGCAAAACGAGGCTACAAGAATTTAGCGATAGTCGAAGCTCAGAGCACTTATGGGGAATATTTTGACAGGAGAAGTGTTCATGAGGTGGCGGAATACCTGGGTTATGACATTTCCGGTAACTCAGGTTACAGAGTTGTCGACCTTACTAAAGAGCCCGTTTCAAGTGAGCATCTGGGTCCCCATCTAGGAGAGCATCCTATCTCCCCTACCTGGACAAACGCTGATTTTCGCATCTCATTCGCCAAGAACAAGACTCACGCCTATGCCACCTATTCTCTAACAGTTAAAAACATATATGGCGCTTTGCCTATGGCGAACAAGTTCAAGGAATATCACTGCGACAGGGACATCTATTACACGACTATTGAGTTCTTAAAGGCGTTCCCAGTTGATTTTGGGATTATAGACGCCTTCCTCAGCGCTGACGGACCTTTTGGCGTATTTGCTGATCCAACTCCAAATCCAACGAATACCATCATCGGAGGCGCAGACCTGGTTGCTGTGGACTGGGTCGGTTCCACAAAGATGGGGATTGACCCCATGATAAGCAAATATATGAGGTTGGCTGTGGATGCCTTTGGCAAACCGGAAATCCAACTCATCGGGGACTCCAATCTCTACTATCCGTGGCTAAATGTGCCCCCGGCCGTGACGCTCTTTGCCCGAGGTATGGATCTCAACCACTATTTCGGTAATCTTATCTATATGACCGGCTCCTATATGGACGATAGCTATTTCACTTACAAGAACAGAGATCAGTTCATGACCACTTTACGCGAAGCCATCAAGCCGTTGCAGGAAATGATATTCCTTCAGCCAGGTGGAAAAATATCCGCTGGAGCTAAGGCGTTAAGTCGGATTTTCACAGCCCTTGGGGACTAGTTCCCGCCAACCTTTGCAATACCTATTTGCCTGACGAGGAGAGCGGACCATGAGAAAACCTAAGGAAAAGAGCAATCAATTCAAGACAGAGACTCATGCGAATGATAAGGAATTAGTCCTACCAAAGGGCTATAGCCTAGATAAAAACGTGAAAAGAGAAACCTTGAATGGGAATGAAAAGAGATTTCGTGAGTTGGTTGAACTCTTGCCGGAACCAGTTTTTGAGGTCAATTTGTCTGGACAGATCACATATACAAACATGTCGGCACTGAAACTGACGGGGTACACTGCGGAAGATATTCAATCCGGAACAAACGTATATAGGTTCTTCGTTCCAGATCAAAGAGCTTTGGTCGAGGCTAACATCAAAAAGATGTTTCAGGGAGAAAATATAGGCGCAAATGAATACAGAATGCTTCGAAAAGATGGAACCACTTTTTGGGCGCTAGTCCACGCTAGACCAGCGATCATCAAGGATAAGCCAACAGGCTTCACTGGTATTCTGGTTGATATAAGCGATCGCAAGAGAACTGAGGAAGAATTAAGACTTAAAAGGGACCAACTCACAAAATTGGTTGATGAAAGCTCGGATACTCTCAAAAAAACAACTCAAAGGCTTGGAGAGGAGGTCACCGAACGACAGAATATCGAAAAGCGACTTGCTAAAAGCGAAACACTTTACCAGACTCTCGTCGAAACAGCGAAAGATGTTATCTGGACGCTAGACCTGAATTTCAAATACACTTTCGTAAGTCCATCGGTCTTTGGGCGACTTGGATATACAGTAGAAGAGATGATGAGTAAGGATCCTTTAGAAATCATGACGCCTGAGTCTCGGGAACTAACGAGGAGATTATTTCAACAGGAAGTGTCTACCGAAACACAATCTCCTCGGGACGGGACATTTAGTAGGACACAAGAAGTTGAAATTTATCGAAAGGATGGTTCAAAAATTTGGATCGAATATACTACAACGTTTCTTAGAAACGAAGATGGAAGCCCCTTCGGAGTTCTTGGCATCTCGCGAGACATCACAGATAGAAAAATGGCCCAGCAAGAATTAGAACAAGCCAGAAATGACCTCGAACAAAAAGTTCGAGATCGTACTGCCGAACTCAGATCGGCAAATGAAAAACTGAAGCAGGAGATAGCCGATCGAGTGCTGTCTGAAAAAGCTCTAAGTGAAAGTGAGACTAGATTCAGGACTCTTTTTGAGACTGCTCAAGACTGCATCTTTATCAAAGACAGGGAACTCCGCTACACTCATATAAATCCGGCAATGCTACAAAAATTAGGGACTGTTCAATCGCAGGTTCTTGGTAAAACCGATGAAGACCTTTTTGGTCAAGCATATTTTAAACAGTCTCGGAAACTAGAATCCCGAGTTCTTCAGGGAGAGAGCGTCGAAACGGAACAACATGTTAGTTTCGGCACTCAGCAATTTATCCTAAGCATTGTAAGGTCTCCTATGAGGGACTCGTCACGACAAGTTTCCGGAGTTTATGGCATGGCACGAGATCTTACCGACCGGAAACTTAGGGAGACCGAGCCTACTCCTTTTCTGCCAAGTCGTTACATATCTCGTGCCATGCGTGAGGCCATGGCCCAGACGGAACTTGCCGCTAAAACCGAAAGTGTAATATTGTTTCAGGGGGAGAGTGGATCAGGTAAGGATTATTTGACTCGTTACCTACATGAAAGTTCAAACAGGGCAAGTGGACCTTTTCTTGGGATTAATTGCGCCGCTCTCCCGGAAGAATTGGTCGAATCCGAGCTTTTTGGCCACGAACCTGGTTCGTTCACGGGGTCTGTTCGTCGAAAGCGTGGTTTGGTAGAGCTGGCTGAAGGAGGAACACTTCTACTAAACGAGGTTGGCGAGCTTCCCTTGCGTCTTCAGGCTAAGTTATTAACATTTATGGACAATAAAAGTTTTATGAGAGTTGGTGGTGAGAGGGAAATTCGTGTTAATTCAAGAGTCGTAGCAGCCAGCAACCGAGATTTAAAAAGGGAGGTACAGGCCGGTAACTTCAGAGCGGATCTCTATTACCGCTTGAATGTTTTTTGTATTAACGTCCCCCCTGTGCGGGAACGACTAGAGGACTTGCCTGTCTTGGTCGCGGAATTGCTCGATTCCTTGTCGAAACGGATGGGACGCAGCCAGAGCCCTAGGGTGGACAAAGCTGTGATGGAGGTGCTGAAAGGATACCAATGGCCAGGCAACGTAAGGGAATTGAGAAATGTCCTGGAAAGAGCCCTTATACTCTGTGGTAAATCAGATCAAATCGCCGTGGGACATTTGGGTGTAGCGTACCAAGTCGGATTTGACGTGACCCAATCACATAATCGCTTGAGATCAGTGGAAATCGCTGATTTACGTTCTTTCCCGGAGGCTCTTTCAGAAACAAAGCGAAGTCTAATTGAGGAAGCTCTACAACGCTCAGGCGGTAGTATTAAGCAGACTGCGCTAATTCTAGGGATTACTCGCGATTCCCTGGTCCATTACATGAAGTCACTTGGTATCAGCAGGTGACATTAGCTCGCATAGAAACATCTGGACATCTTTTATGTGTAATTCTGGCGATTTCGCTTTTATGATAATAAAAAAACTGCCAAAAATGTCTTTTTCACACATTCCTTGTCATAGCTCACCTGAAGTCTTCTTTTAACTACGAGTCATTTCACATAACTATTTAATATTAATGGATGTTGGTCTAGAGGGGGCACCTCTTAATCATATGGCACGATAGTTGCTAAAGAGTAGTCTAGCTGACCGTCATTGCTTTTTAAAAGGGGCATTTAAGAGTCTCTTGTAGGGGTTAGATAAAAGATCTCTTTCCCTAAAGTCAATCCGCACAGAGCTTCATGGTTGCCAAACGATACCAAACAGCGATGACTGGCAAGCGATTACATGCCTTAAGAAAGGAGGATTCATTAAGAACAAACGATAATTCGTTCCTTTGTTGGAAAGGCGTCTCAAGCGTTAACGAGCCATAAAGATCTACATCTTGGTGGACCGATAGTAAATCACTGTAAACCTTTGCCGACTTGACCCAAATGCTGCAAGGCAAAAAGAAAGGAAACTAAAATGAATGGGAAATCTATAACTCTGGCCGTTTTTGGAGTGGCGCTGATGTTGCTTCCGATTCCTGATGTCGATGAAGTCGAGTGGTTCCCGCAAGACATTAACCCGGTGATTGCCAAATCAACTGAGGTTAATTACTCGGAAAATGCTGCGCAAACGCCACGTGACGCATCCTCAAAATTTAAAACAAATGATCAATTGGAAAGGAGGATTCATTAAGAACAAACGATAATTCGTTCCTTTGTTGGAAAGGCGTCTCAAGCGTTAACGAGCCATAAAGATCTACATCTTGGTGGACCGATAGTAAATCACTGTAAACCTTTGCCGACTTGACCCAAATGCTGCAAGGCAAAAAGAAAGGAAACTAAAATGAATGGGAAATCTATAACTCTGGCCGTTTTTGGAGTGGCGCTGATGTTGCTTCCGATTCCTGATGTCGATGAAGTCGAGTGGTTCCCGCAAGACATTAACCCGGTGATTGCCAAATCAACTGAGGTTAATTACTCGGAAAATGCTGCGCAAACGCCACGTGACGCATCCTCAAAATTTAAAACAAATGATCAATTGGACCGGTAGTACGCGGTAAACATTGCAGCGCCTCGATGGTGGGAGTCAACGATTGCACGGGGTTCCCACCATCCGAGTGCCGGGGTAGAAATGCTGCAATGATTTGATCGCGGTACGGTGGAGACATCAAAACGACATACAGGCTTCAATCGAGTTTTTATAGATGTTCAACTTACAAATACTCAAGGGTTTTTAAACGAGAGGGACAAGCCATGAAAATCTCAAGGTTACCAAAGATAATTTTACCTTTCCTGGGCACAATCATGATCCTTTCCTGGATAGTGGTTATCGGCCCATTGGGTGGATTGCTGATCGGGGCTACAGCTTATTTCATGTCCATAGAGAACACTTTTGCAGGGTCTTTTTGTGTCGCGGTTCTCTTGCTACCGTTTGTCTTGACGATAATATGGGGTTGCGGCACCTGGGCTGAGGCGAT
This sequence comes from uncultured delta proteobacterium, assembly GCA_963798475.1. Lineage (GTDB taxonomy): Bacteria > Desulfobacterota > Desulfomonilia > Desulfomonilales > Desulfomonilaceae > CAJBEZ01. The sequence continues at coordinate 151,074 of CAWCTI010000023.1, read as the reverse complement.
TTTGAACAAGCGATCCGATACCGCCAAATATGTTTTAAGAAATGAATCCACTAAGCCTTTGTCAATAGCCCAAGGAGTAGAATAGTTCTGAGATCAGAGAAGTGAATGTAATAACCCCGTGCAGTCGGCTTTTTGCGACTCCATTTTATTTTGCACGTCCGCCGACATTTCGCTTTGGCCGACGATTATTATGGCGGAAGTTTATTTGCTGTTATTAGATCCAAAGCGTCAACCGACAGTCTTCTTGGAAATTTAGACTTTTATTAGTAAAGGGCATAGCGACAAAAGTTTTTCTTTGTGGTAATTTGTTTAAAGAAGAAGTGAGCTTTTAGCTCACTTTTAACTGTCTCCCAATAGACTCTTCTTGCAGAGTGTACTCTCACTTCCGCAAAAAAGTTCTGATGAGCCTTCTCAAGTCAGGAGGAGGAGTGACATGAGCCCAATTCGTTACATTTGTATGTCTGATCTCCACCTCGGTGATGAGTTTAACTTGCTGACAAACTGGAATTTTGACTCGGCTATGGTTGACCCCAAAAACCCTAGTCCAATTCTTGTAAAGTTAGTCGAGTGCCTAAAATTTCTATTAAACGGCTGTGGCCCCTTATCAGATAACAAGAAACCCACACTTATCCTAAATGGTGACACACTTGAGCTTGCGCTGAGTCCAACAGGAGAGGCGGCCACGGCCTTTGACCAGTTTATTCAACTTGTCATGCCTGATGGCGATCAGCTATGCGATCGAATCATTATTGTCCCTGGAAATCATGATCATGACCTGTGGCAAACAGCTCGGGAAACCCAGTATGTGACACATTTAACTTGCGGCGAATTTCCTCCTGGCAAACCTTTTACTGATCCCTGGAACGCCACCAATATATTCGTAGAAGCTAGTCCTGTATCAGCCTTTTTTCTAGAAAGGCTCGTCCGCCGTCACAGTTATCTGAAAGAAACAATAGTTCAAATAGCGTACCCCAATTTCGGTTTACTAGAACCGACTCAACGTAAATGTGTCATTTTTCATCATGGGCATTATATTGAGTCGATCTACTATATGATGTCTCGCCTAAAATCATTAATTATGGGGAACCAGCAGGTTCCAACAAATATCTGGGCCATAGAGTCAGAAAATGGTCCCTGGATAAACTTCTTCTGGTCGTCTCTGGGTAGCGCGGGACAAGTCGGAGAAGATCTTGAAACAATTTATGAAAAGCTTCAAAAGCCTGATGAAGTGACTAAGCTGATTTGCAATGCTTTGGCAAATTTGATTCATAGGGACGCTATTAGTGAAGAATGCGGATTTTCTTTTGGACTCAAAACAGCGCTCGAGCTGGCCGTTTCTCTTTTTGTAAAGTCGATAAGCAACCGGGAGCGTTTAAAAACTCAAGGCGTGTTGAGCGAAGAAGTGGAGGAGGCTCTTCAGTCATACGTTGAAGGTCCTTTGAGAAGCCAGATGATTAACGAACTAACTGAGAGACAAAAAGATCTTCTGGTCTCTGAAATTCAGGAAATGGTCTTTGTTATCGGTCATACCCACAAGCCTTTTTCAAGAACGATTAAGTTTGAAGGTTTTGAAAAATCTGTGAACGTGTACAACACTGGCGGGTGGGTGGTGGACACTGTGGACCCAGATCCGTTCCATGGAGCAGGGATCCTTCTTTTGGATGAGAATCTGGAGGTAGTGTCGGTTCGAATGTTTAACGAAGTTTACGACTGGAAAACGCTGACAGTAATGGTTGAAGATCCCTTAGATAAATCTATTCCCAAGACCGAGTTTTATAAAAAAATCGACGAGCTTGTCAGTGGTCCTGGACCATGGGAGTCTTTTAGAGATAGCTTGGCTGAACGCACGAATTTGCTCCGAGATCGCCTTACTGCGAGAGTTCGCAATTAAACAGCCGTCCAAGCATCGTTGTTTATCGCACTTATTATTGAGGCACTTGTTATTTTAGCCTGATCAGACAGTTTGATCTTAGCGCCGGCTTCGATATGGTATAAAGGAAAGGTATGATGGCACTCAGCAAATGCTTTTCCGATCGTCCCGTATACTTTGTGAACATCGAAGTCGCAGACCTCGAACCGCAGGGTGCCCGTCTTCTTGATTATGGCCCTATTCTTCATCGAATAGCCCTAGGTTACAATCGAACTTGAGGACGATATGCTCACCGGTTTGAGAGTTTCTACCTTGACGGCCGAAACTGAGGGATCAAATTCATTTGATGATCCCGGCAAATGTGGTAATAGCAATGGAAACGCAAATATATCCAAATACTTGATGAAGATAGTAATAATTTTCTATCCGGAACTGAAGCTTCTTTATAAACGGAGACGGCAGAGCGTTTGCTAGTGGTAGACAGAAGTATTCTCCTTTTTCAATCCGGTAAAATTCCCCTGTTCCCAAATTAACAAATGGTACGAACAAACCGAAACTGTACCAAAAGGCCGTCCCAAACGAGAGCTTCTTCACATTCTTAAACATTCCCGGCTGCGAAAACACTAAAGTTCCGAAACCGATAAAACCGATTATGAAAATAATCAGCCACTTGACATCTCGGCCATATCCTACTAACCATTCCAGAAAAAAGATTTTTGAACCAATTGTTAGGTAATCCCACGGCGACCGCTTCGGGGTGTCTAGCGTATCCCGCTTTTTACCTTCTAAAAATACTTTGTCAGCCGAGCCCTTGTCTCCGACCTCCGTGTAGTATAATTCCAATTGCTTATAAGGCTGCGGATAGTAGCGTTCCATTTGCCGTAGCATTTTTAGGGCTTGTTCAACATGTTGTGGCTTTGTTACAATGCGTTTGTAGGTCATTCCGTCAAACTTAATTACGTCGTTAAACCCTGTCCCCTCAAAGTGCAAATCATCAGCGCTAGAACTAACGAAACTCACTGGCCCACGAAAGACCACTTTTGCCCCGTCCAATTCGTTAAAGTAGACGTTGTGAACCGCCCTCAAAGAACGAAAGTTAGCCTCCTTCTCAAATTGAGTCCCATTTGCAAAGAAATTCGACCCAATAGTCGCCCCAACAAAATTCACAGGCCCACGAAAGAGTGCCTTTTTAAAGAAGGCGTTCCGGCCCACTTTCAAACCTTTAAACTCCGCCGGCTTCTCTTCATTCTCAAATTGAGTCCCCGTTGCGTCGAAGTTCGACCCAATATCCGCCCCAACAAATTCACGGGTCCTAGGAAGACCACCTTTTCCTCGGGCTCTGTTTTGTCTTTGTCTTCGGATTTGTAGAATTTGGCGTCCTGGCCCACCTTCAAAGAATCAAAATTAGCCTCCTTCTCAAATCGAGCCCCATATGCCTCGAAGTTCGACCCAATATCCGCCCCATCGAAATTCACGGGTCCCTTGAAAACCGCTTTGCAGAAGTAGGCGCTATGGCCCACCTTCAGAGAATTGAAGTTAGCTGTGCTCTCAAAACGAGCCCCCTGTCCTATGAAGTTCACCGCAATATTAGCCAAACAAAAATCCGCCGGCCCATGGAAGACTGCTTTTTCGAAGTGGGCGTCAAGGCCCACTTTCAAAGAATTGAAGGTAGCTGTGCTCTCAAAAAGAGCCCCTCTTGCCTCGAAGTTCAACGCAGTAGTCACCCCACAAAAATCCGCTGGCCCATGAAATACCGCTCCGTTGAATTTGGCGTGCTGGCTCAGCTTCAATGAGTTGGACCTCACAGCTTTTAGAAAATGCGATCCTTCTATACTCAGTGTCCTTTGAAACCGGCTCTCGTCTAACTGCAATTCACCAAGGAAAATACTTTTGGAAATTGATACCCGAGGCGACACATCAACATCTGATAAGTTGAGATCTCCAACGACAAACACATTCTTAATATTGATTGCCTTGCGACGTACCTTGGCATCGTTGAAATCGTCCGTGACCAGTTCTTTAATTAGCCTTAGAAATCCACGTCCTCTGGACGTGGTCAGAGTCTGAAGGCTATGCCGGAAGACAGCTCACCTGCTAACTCTAGAATTCAAGTTGTTCCCGCAACTTCGAAAACAGGAGAAGCAGATGAGCAGGTTTCGTAAGCTATCACATGCGATATGGCATTGCCAATATCACATGGTTTGGGTGCCTAAGTATCGATTTCGTATATTGGACGGGATAGTAAAACAAGAAGTTCACAACTGCATCCAAATTTTTTGTGGACGTATGGGATGTGAAGTGGTGGAACTGAACATTCAGCCGGATCATGTTCACCTAATCTGCATGGTTCCCCCAAAGGTGTCGATATCCGACTTGATGGGCGCAATCAAGGGACGAACAGCAATTCGAGTATTCAGGCAGTTCCCTTATATGAAAAAGAAACCCTATTGGGGCAATCATTTTTGGGCGCAAGGTTACTGTGTAGATACAGTGGGTCTTGATGCGGACATGATCCGCAAATATGTAAAATACCAGGAAGAAAAAGAGCGTTGTGAGGAACAACCGCATTTTTAACTCGAAGTTTGGGAACAACTCCGCTTGCCTCCTTCAGGGGGCAAGCCTTTAGCCCCCCTATGGGGGGCAAAGACAAAGCCACGTGCTCTGCACGTGGATATTTACGAAACGATGCCCTTATAATCAATTCCTTGTCATGTTTTGTTATCAAATCTTTGCTTGCAGGCAGAGACCCATCAGGAGTTTGCACCCCTTTCTTCAACAAATCGGCTGGTTCCCCTGATCTCACCTTATCCCGCACCCATTCCTCTTGATTTTTGACTAAGTTAGGCTCTATCTTCAGGGCCTTGGAATAGTATTTCTGGGCGTTTACATAGTTTTTCTTTTGATAGGCATCCCTTCCTTTGGTCATGCAATCATAGGCTGATATACACTCCTCGGTTGATTCAGCTAGGGCCAGATCAGAGCGAATCTCTAGAAAACAGAGATGGTCTAGCCTTCTTGTACAGTTGAACGTGATTTTTAGGTGATAAGCCTACTCTTCATGCTGCCACTTCGGTCTGGGGCAAAGTACTCCAATAGACCTCATCCGGGGTCCTTGAGTCAAGCCCTTGATGCCTCCGTTCGTGGTTGTAAAACTCAAGATATGATTTTAGCTCATTTCGAGCGACTGACAAAGATTCGTAACCTTTCAGGTAAATTTCTTCGTACTTGACGCTTTTCCAGAAACGTTCAATAAAAACATTGTCTTTCCAGCTACCTTTGCCGTCCATACTTATCTTGACGCCCCTGGTTGACAAGGCCTCAGTGAATGAATCAGATGTAAACTGAGATCCCTGATCCGTATTGAAAATCTCTGGAACTCCGAACCTGGCCACGGCTTCTTCCAAAGCCCCCACGCAAAACCCAACGTCCTGAGTGTTTGATAACCGCCATGATAATATTTTCCGACTTGCCCAATCCATAATAGCTACCAGGTAACAGAATCCTCTGGCCATGGGAATATACGTAATATCGGCTGCCCAAACGTGATTAGCCCGAGTTATGGGCATTCCCCGGAGAAGATACGGGTAGATTCTATGGTTCCGATTTCGCTTTGAAAGCCTCGGTTTATTGTAAATGGCCGTGATACACATCTTATTCATTAGAGTCCTGACATGTTTTCGGCCTACTTCTTCACCCATGTCACAAAGCTTACCCGATACCCTTCTAGCTCCAAAATACGGGTGAATCAAATGAATCTTGTCGATCAATCTCATCAACCGAAGGTCGGCTTCATTGACTGGAACCGGTTTGTAATACATTCCTGATCTTGAGATCTCAAGAATCTGACATTGCCTGGACAAGGACACAGGACTTTTTTCTTGAATCATTTCTTTGCGCTCGAATCGCCGATGCGACCGAGCGCTACTGACAAAAAATCGTTCTCCATCGCCAGTTGCCCGATTTTGGCATGAAGCTGTTTTACCGTGGAATCGTTATCTACTACCTTATCTTTACTAAAAGCGTTTTCCGCATTTTCAAGAAGTTGTTTCTTCCACTGGACTATCTGGTTAGGATGAACCTGAAAACGTTCGGCAAGCTCAACGAGAGTTTGCTGCTCCTTGATAGCTTCAAGGGCTACCTTTGCCTTGAAAGCTGATCCATGATTCCGTCGTGGTCTCTTTGACATCTCTGCTGCTCCTTTGTGTTGTCTAATTTTAGAGCAGCTTATCACTCATGTCACTGTCCAGTTTTTTGGGACCATCTCTAACCACCTAATGCAACAACGAAACCGGCGCACAAGAGCAGTCTGTAAAGTTGTGTCATTTGGCCGCCCTCCCGCAAAGGTTTTAAATTTGGAAACGCATCAAATATAACCTAAAATTCAATTCCTGGGACAAAAAAAGTAGGCACCGGTTAAGTCTGATGACCGGGGATGGAAAGACTTGTTATTATACTTTGAACTCACATTCCGTGCCCCTGAAGGGTATTGTATGAGGATTTTCCCGTGCCTCATTTTAGGATCCGTGAAAGAGCTAGGGGCCTGTCATCAAATAACTATTGGAATTTTGAGGCGCGTTGATTATGGACTGGGGGCATAAGTAATGAGCAGTGGTCGAAAGAAGACGATAGAAAAAGACCCCACCCTTAAGAGAGATTTGGAAGCGCTCATAGAACCAGCCACCTGCGGCGGTCCAGAATCCCCCGAAAGGGATAGAGGTCTCGGATCAAGATCTGGCGAAAATCCTCCTACCAAGAAGTGACTTCCACGGAGATTGGAACTACACGATCCGACGGAGGACCCTTTCAAATGATACAGTTAGTTCCTGACAGTCTTTAAGCGCCGAAATATGATGTTTAAGTTCCAGTTGGGCGAAATTTGAGAGAACAAATATTGGTTGTCCGACGTCGAGCTAAAACGAAGTTACAACCTTGAGGGGGTACATGCATCAGTTCAGATGGAGACTGAAACACAATGCTTCGGTATTTTGACTTGACTACCCGATTGAATCCGAATTAATGTTACCTGCAGTTCTCAATACTCACACATGTCAGAAAGAGGGAGAATGATGACCCGGGAAGTTTCCGTAAGCCCTGAAGGTGAAGTTTTCTATCTTCCGAATGAAGACGACTATGCCAATGAATTTCTGCGACTAAAGAACCTGGTGGATTCTCATAGGGGCCAAGGACGGGAAATCGTAGTAGTCATGGGCGTCGGTTTTGTCGGAGCGGTCATGGCTGCGGTTGTGGCCGATTCAACGGATGAGTCAGGGAATCCTGGTAAATTTGTGATTGGGATGCAGCGACCCAGCGCGAGGAGTTTTTGGAAGATCCCTCTGATGAACCGTGGTATAGCTCCTGTCAAGTCAGAAGATCCGGAAGTTCCGGCTATGATCAAGAGATGCGTAGTAGAGAAAGGCACACTCACAGCATCTTTCACTTATAAAGCTTTAAGTCTTGCAGATGTGGTCGTTGTCGATGTTCAATGTGATTACATTAAGGAATCGCTTAATGACGTCCGGACGGGGTACGTTCATCTGGAAGATCTGGAGAAATCTCTTGAGGTTATAGGTGAAACCATCCCGCCAACGGCACTCATTTTAATTGAGACCACAGTGCCGCCTGGGACGACCGAGCAGGTCGCATATCCGGTAATGAAAAGAGCTTTTCAGAAAAGGGGAATCCAGGCAGACCCGCTACTGGCGCATAGTTACGAAAGGGTCATGCCCGGAGCGAATTACGTGGCCTCAGTTAGAAATTTCTGGAGAGTATGCAGTGGAATCAACGACGAGGCCCGTGTCAGAGTGGTTAAATTTTTAGGTGAGGTAATTGATACAAAAAATTTCCCACTAACTGTTTTGGACCGTCCTATTGAATCTGAAACCGCCAAAATAGTCGAAAACAGTTACAGGGCCACCATCCTTGCGTTTCTCAATGAATGGAGCGTTTTTTCCGAGCGTAACGGCGTGGATTTGGTCAAGGTACTGGACGCGATTAAGGTCAGGCCTACACACTCAAATATCATATTCCCAGGACCTGGAATCGGTGGTTACTGTTTGCCCAAGGATGGAGGACTGGCGGTTTGGGCATATAAACACCTGCTCGGATTTGAAGATGATCTGTTCAAGATTACGCCTCTTGCTATAAACATAAATGACAGCCGAGCCCTACACGTCCCGGAACTGGCTAGGGACGCCCTACGAAACATGGGAAGATACATCGCAGCGTCGAAAGTCACATTGCTTGGAGCTTCCTATCGGGAAGATGTTGGTGACACAAGATATAGCGGATCGGAAATAATAGTCCGCAGGCTGGTCGAGATGGGCGCGGACGTATGTGTTCATGATCCATATGTAGACCACTGGTGGGAATTCGAAGCTCAGGAAACATATCCGGCCCCTGGGAAGGGTAGGGGAAGATTTTTCCGTTCCCAGAAAAAACTTTCTGAACTTAGGATTGAAAAGGACTTGCCAACTTCGCTCAAAGACGCTGACGTGATGATCCTGGCCGTAAGACATAAACAATTCATGAACCTGGACCCAGACGATGTGGTCCGGTACGCAGGCGGGCCATTGGCCATAATTGATTGTTTTGGGATATTGAAAGATGAAAGCATCAAGCGGTATTTCGAATTAGGCTGTGAAGTCAAGGGCTTGGGAAGAGGACATATCAACAGGATCAAGAAGAAAATTAAACGCTAAGACATGATAATCGGGACAGACTCCAGGTTATAAACCGGTAAGAAAACAGAATATAAGTTGAATCGACCTCACAAGCGCTGCAAATACCGATAAAATACGGCAATAAGAGACCAGCGATTTAAATTCTACATTCCGGCTGTAAACAACCTGGTTTTGTTAACACGATCTGCCATAACTGATTATGACGCGATCGAAAGGCCCCTGCGCACGAAAGAAGATAATACTCCCACATCCTTTTAAACTTGCCGTCATAACGTTTCGAAAGCTCCGACCAGGAGTTTTGAAAGTTTGAGTTCCAGGCCATTAGTGTTTTGTCATAATGAGGCCCCAGATTGTGAAGGTCTTCAATCATAAACATCCCTTCTGCTGATCGGGCGATTTGCGCAATGCTCGGTAACATCCCATTAGGAAATATGTATTTGTTAATCCAATTGTCTGTATTTATCTGAGAAGAGTTGGAACCTATAGTATGCAAAAGAAAAACCCCGTCATTCTTAAGAGATCGGTCGACAACTCGCATGAAGGTTCTGTAATTTTTGTAGCCTACATGTTCGAACATCCCTACTGAAACAATCTTGTCAAATTTACCCCTGATCTCGCGAAAATCACAATTGACAATATCTATTGGTAGATGTTTCAGAGATTTCCTGGCGTAGTTAATTTGTTCATCGGCAACGTTTACACCTGTTATATGACAGCCAACTTTTTCGGCCATGTATCGGGCAAGTCCTCCCCATCCAAAACCGATATCCAGCACGTGATCAGAGGGCCCTAGCTGCAATTTGGCGATAATGAGGTCCATTTTGTTTAGCTGGGCCTGATTGAGGTCTTCAGTTTCCTTAAAGTATGCGCAGCTATATTGGATGTACGGATCGAGGAATGAAAAAAATAGCTCGTTGTCGAGGTTATAATGGCGGTCGGCTATTATGCGGGATCTCCCGAGAGATTGGAGGTTGAAAACAAGGGCTTTTAACACAGGGAGAAAAAGTTTCCATGAACCCCTTACTTTTTCAACCAGTCCAGCGGAGAGAAGTCTTCCGACAAGTTGATCAAGTCTCTCGCACCCCCACCATCCCTCCATGTACGCTTCGCCCATTCCAAGGTTTTTTAGGCTGAGCGCCCGATCATAAAACTTTTCATTGTGAACCTGGATATCGTAGGGATTGTTGCCATTTACTTGAACCCCAGCATCCATAAACAATGCAGTAACAATCTCTTTACTTCCTAACATGCAACCTCCCATTGAATCTTCAAACGAAACATTTCTTTTGAAGGGTTTTTCCAAGAAAAGCGCATACACTTCATTTAATTAGATTGTTTTCCAAATAGCTTAAGGGCCTCCTAATTTTTACTCCGGCGGTCAATAAAACTTGGCTTTATTAACCACTGATTGTTAGACTGTTACTCAACTTTTTAGCTTCAAAGCTGGAATGCCAAAAAGCGCGAATTTCAGCCACTTGAAAGAGAATTCAAGTAAAATCGTATCATTTTCTCTCATTAATTCAGTGTCTTCAGAAGATAAATCAAATTTTGTCAAAAAAGAAACTCTTAAAAATAAACTCGCGAAATTTTCTCAGGTTGTAGCAAGCCATCATAAACATCTGTAACTGTTGAGTTGAGAATTGAACTGAACCACGGCGGAATCCGAGCATGTACAACTCCATGAGTTGGTCGTTAACCCTGTTGTATTGTTCAAGACCCTGGTCGGATAGCCACTCGTCGATTACCCAGTTTTTCGTTTGCTCGAATCCCTTACAGTGCGATTCTCGGACCACGAAATAGAATTCTTCATTGAGATCTGTGGAACGGTTCTGGGAAGACGCACGCCCTAGCGGATAAATTCTACATGCGCCGGGTCGATCTTGGTATACGGTGCAACCCTTTTTAGAAACAAAAGGACAGAGCTTTTCCCCGTCTACGTCCATTTTCAGGAAAACTTCTGGAAATCCATGCCGCGAACCGGTCTTGATGACCGTATAGTCTTCCAGGAATTCCGATGGAGATTTTTCCAGCAGAGTACAAAGTCTCAACACATCGTAGGGGGTTAGCGTAAGATCCAGTTTTCTGCAGCATTCAGTAAAACACGGTACACTCGGGCCACAATAAAACTCGAAGCAGTCCTCTCTGGACATTCTGTCGGTCACTTTGAGAGACATTCTAGGGTCTGATCCCATGTCTTGATCCATTTTTTCTCCATTCTCGTTATAAATATGGAACTTTCGCTCTCTAAGAATAATTCTGATGCAGAAGAAATTCCGCAAAACCAAGCAGGGATTGGAATGTCAGATCAGCCTCGGTGCCTTCCTGGGTTTGGGAAATTAATACTGATCGAACCCCAGCGTTTTGGGCCGCTTTTACATCGGAGGCGGAATCACCGACCATAAATGATGAACTCAGATCGATATTCAAGTCCTCTGTGGCAGCCAAGATCATGCCTGGGGCCGGTTTCCTGCAATCACAACAATCAGTCTTGTCGTGGGGGCAATAGTATATGCCCTCGATTGAAAGTCCCACGTCTCTTAACAATGAGTTCATAAAATTGTGGACTTTGTGAAGGTCATCGTCAGTCATAAGTCCCCTGCCAATACCACGCTGGTTAGTTACTACCACGAGCGCAAACCCAAGTTGTCGAAAGATTTTCAGGGCCCGCAAAACTTCGGGAAGAAGGTCAAATTCTGAGGGACAACGCACATAATTATCTTCAGGGAGTTTTCGGTTGATCACTCCATCGCGATCCAGGAAGATGGCCTTTATCATGTTACGTTGTGTTTTCGGCGATGTCATGCGCACTGCTCATCCGTAAATAGCGCCAATAGTTTAAGTCCACAATCCATAGCTTCTTCAATCATAAACCCACAACCAAAAAGGTCAATCAAGAAAAGCTCGACACCTTTAACTGGCGTTTAGGTCGAAAGATCCTGTGTGTGGGTTAACAGCCACCGGCATTGAAGTGGTATTTAAATAAAATGCGGAAAAACGATAAGTTGAGTACGCGCGTTAGTGTAATGTCTCTTATTATAATTAAATTCGAATTAGAGTTAAATGGTATTAGATAGCGGTTTAATTAGATTATAAAGATTAACACTAAAACAATAACTATATCAACAAGATGTAAATTATATGGCCCTTAAAGAAAGTGTGTTTGTATTAACCTCCTCAAAATTAAAATGAATAATTTTCATATACCACTTAATAAATTACTTGACATAAAATTGGTTTTGAATAATTACGTGAATCCAGGACATTCAGTGAAGGAGGGAGGGCATGCTTACAATGAAGCGCCTGAAGGTATTGGTTTGTCAGATAATATGGGTTTTTGTCGCAACCACCGCTACATGGGGTTACACCGGACCGGATATATCCAGTCCTGGTGTCCAAGGAGATGCGCTCTCGGCAGATCCGACTTATCAAAATGGGTCGGTTCCTACGAAGCAGTTCCCAACTAAACCTAGAAGCGGATCATCTTATTCATCGACCGGGACAAGAGGAACTGTCTATCCAACTCCCGGTTACTACAGCGGGTACAGGCCGATAGTGCCGCCTAATACCTCTGCGTGTGGTCCTCAGGGCTGTCCTGTGCCAGGGGTGGTTACAGGAGGAGCGCCCGCGGGGCCTTTTCCCGGCATGTTCGGCTTGTTTTCCCAGTCGGGCATGGGGTTTGGGTCCTGCGGACAACTTTGTAGACCTGAACCGTGTCTGCCCCACGTGGGTAGCAAACAGTTTCAGGTGAGCGCCCAGGTTTGGTATGCGACTCTATATCGAAGTGATACCATTTGGGGTACCAATATGGCCGGTGGACCGGGAGGAGTTGCTCTATTTTCTCCGGGCGGTACCCCAATAAGTTTGGTGGATGATCTCCAGGTAGGCCGTAATCAATATTTTGGAGTCTATGAGGGGCGGTGTCAGATACGCTGTAATTGGGGCCTAAGGTTTACCTTCATGCCGATCAATTATCGTGATAACTCAAATCCACAGGTACCATTCTGGTTCGGGAATCGTTTATTCGCAGCGTTTAATAATACACTTACGAAATGGGACCGGTATATATACCGCGCCGAGATGGTCTATGATTGGTTTCATAAGTGTAACGCAGTATCAAGTTTGTTCGCCGGATACATGATGATCGACGACAACCTCACGATCAGCCAATTTTCCTCCCCTTTTAATGCCAGCCGATCGCAGCTTTTAGGATTGTATACCGCAGGGGGCAGCATCGAGAGGATTATTCGAGACATAGGTTCCGCTACGGTCAGCACGGAATGTCGAGCCTCCGTACAGTTTGACAACGATCATTTCGGTTGGGACGCCGTGGCTTTAGCTAGAATCTACATGCCCATGAACTGTGGCAGATATGGATATCTGGAAGGTGGATACCGATGGTTCGTCCTCGAAACGAGCCAGCCCATAAATTATGACAAGACCACTCTTGCAGGGCCTACCGCCGGCATTGGTCTGATCTTCTAGGAACGATTCGGTCCTATGGAAGACAACGTGATTCATATGATGTTTTTTAAGGGCAAGGGTTTGTTCGCGATGCAACGACATGACAGCGAGGAGATATCGAGTTTCATTAACCTCCAAAAGATGGATGAATGAATTCAACTCGGTCCCCCTCGTTAATTAAACGGGATGAAAAGTCTCTTCTATGAACGAAGCGTCCATTAAGCTCGACAATCACCGCTGGGTCATCTTCCTGGATTTTTTCCAGGAGAGTCTGAATGGTAAGAGTCGCTACTTGGAAATCTTCGGGGAATCCATTTAAGATGAATTTCACGTTATCTCACATAATGGACACAGTTAGATCGATGTTTCGGCGAGCAGTTTTCAGGATTATCTGGGCCCTATAGTGGATTCTGAATGTCCTCCGGGTTTAGTTTAGTCACGCCGAAGAGTTGTAATTCCTTATTGACAGTCGGATCAAACCGTAAAGCCGGTGAGAAAGGCAATGAAATCTTCTCCACCGGTTTTACGGTTTTTTAGTCTCGAAACTTCAAACACCTTCCGCTTTCCTTTTCATAGCCATAAACAGTCTTTCAGACGTCACTGGCAGTTCGTTGACACGTACACCCGTCGCGTCGTAAATCGCGTTTAATATAGCGGGGATCGTCGGCATAATGGCGCCTTCACCGACTTCTTTTGCGCCGTAAGGACCATTCGGCTCATTTGACTCAACTATGATCGATTTAATTTTGGGCATGTCCAAAGCCGTGGGAATTTTATATTCCCCAAGTGAAGGGTTGATGATCCTGCCTCTGGAATCAAATTTCACTTCCTCGAATAAACATTCACCAAGGCCCATGGAAAGTGACCCCTGCATCTGTCCTTCAACTGACATTTTATTTATTGCCAGACCGCAATCATGAGCGTCAGTCATACCATCAACAGTTATCTGTCCTGTTTCGAGGTCTACCGATACCTCGACTATTTGTGCTGAGCATCCATACGCTGGAGATGTGCCGACGGCGGCCCCTTTGTATGAACCACCCAGTTTTGGAGGTTTGTATTTTCCTGTCCCGACTATAGTGCCGGCCTTCAAATAGGCTAACCTGGCGGCTTCCCTGAATGTTAGGTATTCCCCTGTGGGTGGGTCTGTCCAGCCCCTATGTTCTTTTATATAGTTGGTTCTCAGCTTGTCAAAATTACCAGGGCCGCCGTCGAATTTCACGATTCCATCGACGAACGTTATTGAGGCCACAGGCACATGCAGTTCTTCCGAAAGATAAAGAGCTATCTTGCTTTTGATTTCCTCCGCCGCTTCCTTTGTCGCATGGCCTGTCATAAGGGTTTGTCTACTCGAGTAGGCTCCCAGATCTACGCTATAATCAGTGTCTCCGGAGTAAACCCGAACATTCTCAAGTTTTATTCCCAATGTTTCTGCCGCAATCATTGCCATGGTCGTGTCCGATCCCTGACCAATCTCGGCGGAGCCTGTCATCACGTTGGCCATGCCACCGTCTTCACTCAATTTTATCACCACGGTGGAATGGTAGGTGTCGGATCGGTAAATCGGATAGCCGGCCCCTGAAACAAAGAATCCGCAGGCCATGCCAATACCCTTTCCCTTGGGGAGTTTCCCTTTTTTGTTATTCCAGTCGGACCCACTTCTAATGGCCTCGATGCACTCTTTCATTCCTAAACTGGACATGTCGAGTTCATTTACAGTCATGTCGCCTGTCGTCATGATGTTCTTTAACCGCATATCTATTGGGTCCATTCCGAGTTTTTCAGCCGTCATATCAATTAGCTGCTCAAAACTGGCCCTGTGGGCTACCCCGCCGTGACCACGTTGAGCGCCGCATGCGGGCTTATTCGTGTAAACGCGGTAACCGTCATATTTCATGGATTTCAACTTGTAAGGGCCGCCGAGCAAAGAACCGGAATAATAAACAGTGGCTATACCAAAACTTGTGTACGCGCCTCCATCAAGCACGGCCTTGTTTTTTAGAGCCACCATTGTTCCGTCTTTCATTACCCCCAGCGACATCTCCGCATAAAACTGGTGTCTAGCTCGACTATGAAGGAAGACCTGCTCCCTGGAATAAGACATTTTGACAGGTTGCCCCGTAATTTTTGAAAGAAGACCGCAACTCATTTCGAGTGGTGTAGCTTCACACTTTGGTCCAAAACCTCCCCCGACGTAAGGCTTGACAACCCGGACGTTTCCCACAGGTATCTGCAAGGTCATTGCGACCGTTCTCATTACATAATGAGGTACCTGAGTAGAGGTATATAAAGTCAATCGTCCGGTAGGTTCAAAAACAGCAAGGCATGAATGAGGCTCAATGAAGGCGGCGTCCTGGCGCTTGTTCAGAAATGTGTGATCTACAACCAGGTCACACGATTGGAGAGCCGCTTCTGTGTCGCCGAACTCCTGATGAACCTCGGCGTTCATATTGCCCAGAAATTCGTCATGAATTTGTGGAGCGCCTTCTTTCATTGCTTCAAACATGTCAAAGACAGCCGGCAATTCTTCATAATCCACTTTGATCAGAGAGAGAGCTTCCTGAGCGGTGTCCTGATCAAAGGCGGCCACTGCGGCGATCTCATCGCCAACATAGCGAACCTTGTCATGCGCAAACAGGGTCTCATCGTATCTTGCAGGGGACACGCCATATTTTATTAGGCCAGCTTCCTTGGATGTAACAACCGCCTTTACGCCCGGCAATTTCTTCGCCTTGGATGTGTCTATATGCACAATACGGGCGTGCGCGACCGGACTCTGCAATATGGCCGCGTACAACATTCCCGGCATCTTGAAATCATCAGCGTATTTGGCCTGGCCAGTAGCTTTCGCCGGCCCATCGACCCTAGGCGCTCTGGTGTTCAGAACTCGATAATCGCCCATATCAAGACTCCTCCCTGACTCTTATGACTTCAGCTGCTTCGCCTATGGCCTCAACAATTTTTTGATACCCTGTACACCTGCAAAGATTTCCGGAAATGGCCGTCCTTATTTCCAATTCAGTAGGGTTAGGCTTTTCATCCAAAAGCGCTTTGGCGGACAGGATCATGCCTGGGGTGCAAAATCCGCACTGAATGGCCCCCTTATCCACGAAGGCCTGTTGCAATGGATGCAATTTTCCGTTTTCAGCAAGGCCCTCAATGGTCAAAATATCGCCTCCGTCTGCCTGAACAGCAAGAACCAGGCAGGAATTGACAGCCTTCCCGTCAAGTATCACAGTGCATGCGCCACAATCTCCAAGACCACAACCGTGTTTCGTCCCGGTCAAACCCATGTCGTCCCTCAAAAACTGGACAAGAGTCTGATTGGTGGAAACAGCGGCCTCTACAGGTTCACCGTTTATCGTAAGTTGAATTGTTTTTTTCATATGTCGCTCTCCGGAGAAACGAGATTGTTTCCTGGTCTATACATTAATTCTTAACTCAATTTTACAGAACCAAAAATTATGTTGGCTTTTGCAGATTAACTACTGTCAAGGCTTCCATGCTAAAGCGTTTTGATACGCTTGATTCAACGCCCTTGATGTTAGTGTCTCGATCATAAGGCATCTGTATTCCATTGTGCCTCTGTGGTCGGTTATTGGTTCGCACATACCTACACCAATAGCTCCAGCCTCACGGAAAACTTCTGCGGATGGTTGCCTTCCTATAAGGTAATTCTCGGCGGCGAAAGCCCTCACAGGGGTAGGAGCGACAGCTCCCAGGGCAATTTTGGCATCGGCTATGAGTCCTTGCTGACCTTGTAGAGTTAGTAGAACCGCCACATTAACCATGGAGATTTCCAGGGTCTTTCTGGCTCCCAGCTTTATGTAGGCGCCACCGCTCCATGGGGCGGGGGTTTCTACAAAGATGCTGACAAGCAACTCATTGGGTTCTATCGTAGTTTCTCCGGGACCTCGGAAAAATTCACCGATCGAAATTTCCCGTTCGGTTGTCATACTTTTCAATTTTAATGTAGCGTCCAAAACCATGCAGGCTGGAGGCAGATCCGCCGCCGGTCTCGCATTGACGAGATTTCCGCCAATTGTGGCACGGTTTCGAACTACAGGCGCGCCCAATCTACCAGCCGCAAGCGCTATAGGGGTAAACCTGTCGAGAATCAATTCATTCCTTGACAATTCAGCGGCTGTCACGGCAGGCCCAATCGTTACACCGTGATTCTCTCTCCGAATTATCGCGTCAAATCCGGGTATTTTCCGCAATGATATGAGTTGGCTCGGTTTCTCTACTTTCAGTTTCATCCGAACCAGAAGATCTGTTCCGCCAGCTATAATCCTGGCGTTGCCCCCCATTTCCGAGAGTAGACGTAAGGCTTCTTCGAGCGTGGCGGGTTCATGATAATCGAATTTGGGCAGGAGCATGCTCTTTTCCTCCTGTTAAAATAAAGAATAAAAGTTGTTAGAGATAGTAAGTTCAAATTGCCCGGGGGATACTTAAACCCGAACAACGTGAGTCCCTAGTTTAAATACACCGCAAATCTCCCTTTACGGAGCGCTGTCGGTGAACTTTCACAGCGATACGCCGATAACATGACCCTTCACAAAGAGCGGGACATTCCTGAAGAGAACGCTCGTAGTAGCAAAATCCTGGACAACCCTGAAAGCCGGCAAGGCTTTTTGCGAAAGGAGGCTTCCTGACAAAACTGGAAACCGCTATGTTCACGTGGCCGCCACAATCATGCTCGAAAACGTAAACTCCCTTGGAAAAATCATCAATGCAGGCGCGATAAGCGATAAAAATAAGCGCTGGATCTCGAAGGCACTCGCCTAGTCTGTTCCACTCTCGTGAACATCCTGAACAGACCAGGTTGCGCTTAACAACGCTACCTTGAGTTTTGCCTAACAAATCGCTTGAAGTTGCGATATTTTCATCTATTTCAGCATCTATCCCAAATCGTTTCAGCTTCTTGATCAGGTCTCCGGATATCATCCTGGCGTGTTCTCTTCTAGTTGTCTGATCGTCATGTATGGATTTTGCAAGTGGCGGTATTCTAAAATAAATCCACCGACTGTAACCACCGAAGGGGGTACCGTCTGTAGGACGATTACAGGCCATGACGCCTTTAGAAATCTGAGTATCTACCGGAGAAACGATGTGGTATGAATTTCCGTCAGGCGAAAAGCCGATCCAACTCTCGTTTCCTGTACCAAAACTGAGAGTGGCCCGAAGCAGGTCACTAAATTTTATCTTAAGCGTCATCGTTTTGGGATCGTTCTGTATTCAGAACTATTTGGTAATAAAATAGTCTCTAACAACAGGTAGTGTCAAGGTATAAAATGCCAAGATAATTCCGTTGACAATCCAGCCTCAAAACGGTAATAAATCTCAATATAGTTCATAATAATGAACATGTAGTCTAAACAGAAACAGATTGCTCACCATCGAATATCGGGCATTGGAATGAACTCTAATCAAAACGCTGTTTCAGTCTCTTATTCTGCGCCAATTGTTTCAAAGGCAATGCGCGTTTTGAAAATGATACTCACCGAAACCGAGAATCCGGGAATAAGTGAAATTGCGTCTAAACTGAAATTGGCCAAATCAACCACTCATGGGATACTCGCCGCGCTCGAAGAGACGGGATGGGTGTTGCGGGACCCAATTACACGAAAATATACATGCGGTTTTACAACCAGAAAAGTTGCTGAGATCGCTGCGGTAAAGATGCCTCTCGTTGAATTGGCTCGCCCGTACCTTGAG
This sequence comes from uncultured delta proteobacterium, assembly GCA_963798475.1. Taxonomy (GTDB): domain Bacteria; phylum Desulfobacterota; class Desulfomonilia; order Desulfomonilales; family Desulfomonilaceae; genus CAJBEZ01. Next base: position 132,345 of record CAWCTI010000023.1, on the reverse strand, counting down.
AAACTGAGTGTTGAACTTAACGAGGATGTTTTTCTAGGAATGTGTGGTGGTTCTCACCTATTAATTTTGGACCAGGTCGAATCTTCAAAGGATCTCAAGATTACAGCGCGACCGGGAACGCGTCTTCCTCTATTTGCCGGAGGGGCTGGAAAAATATTTCTTGCGTATCATGACCCGGACGATCTGATTGAAATTCTGAGAAAAAATCCGATCCCCCGATTTACACCTTACTCCGTGACGGACCCTGTTCTATATATGGAACAACTCAAAGAGATTAGAGAACAAGGCATCGCCCATGATCATGAAGAATATCTGATGAATGTAAGTGCAATTGCCGCTCCCATATTCCACGGAAAGAAAAACCGTAGGCGAATGGTGGCAGGATTTTGGTTAGTTGGACTTGATTTAGCTGATGCTCCAGAGAAAATGAAGAAAGCTAAAGAACTCACGTTGGAAGCGAGTGAGGCGATATCCAGAGTCATTAGCCTGAAATAAGTTTAAGCAAACTTGATCTTAATGATTAATTTCTCACCCGGTTTTTTGCCGACAGGAACTCCTGTTCGATAAAATTCGACAGAGTGACGGGATTATTCAGGTCAAATACTGGTATCCCATGCGGTGGCGCTGGTGGATCACCCGCTACTGCGATTAGATTGTCCTCTTTTGTGCAGATCATCTCTTTACGGTGAGAACTCCTAACTACCTCAATTTTTGGAATATTTTCACGTTTGTAACCTTCGGCTAAGATCAAATCCACATCTCTAACAAATTTATCGCGTAATTCTTTAAGGGAATGATCATGATCCGAGTCCAAAACCATGGCTATTTTAGAGGCTGAAGAAATAATTGTCAGGGCGGCTCCGGCTTTCTTGTGACGCCAGGAGTCTTTTCCCTCATGATCTATCTCGAACGAATGAGCGTCGTGCTTTATTGAGCCAATCTTATATCCTCGTTTGGTGAGTTCACGTATTAGTTTTTCAAGTAACGTGGTCTTTCCTGAACCTGATTTACCAACTATAGAAACAATTGGAACCATGAAATATACCCCTGAATTGCTAAAAACCTCGGATACATACAGCTGCAGCCTACTGATAATTATGAGAATAATGACGCGTATCGGTTGATAAATCAATAGGCAGGTGATAATCATAGTTTTCCAGGTTTCTACGTTGCAGGAGCCTGTAACATTTTCCAATAGGGATGATCAACTTTAGATACACTCGGAGCGAGCCATGTCTATCAAGGAAGAAACATTTAACATAGCAAGAGTTACACATGAAGCCGCAGCGGATGCGGCCAAACTTTCAATGTCAATGAAAAGCTCAATTCTAAATGAAATTGCGCGCAAGATAAGGACCGAAAAGGAAAACCTTCAGAACCAAAACTTGAAGGACGTAGAGTTAGGAAAGAAGAGCGGATTGTCTACTGCTATGATAGACCGCCTGACCCTTTCTGATAAAGTAATTGCGCAGACAGTTGAAGGTCTCGAAGAAATCGCCGCTTTTCCCGATCCGGTTGGAGAGATCACAGGAATGTGGATTAGACCTAACGGTATACGGGTCGGCAAAATGAGAATTCCTCTTGGAACTATTGGGATCATCTATGAATCTAGGCCCAATGTTACTGCAGACGCGGCTGCGTTATGTCTGAAAGCCGGGAATTCCGTCATACTTCGCGGCGGTTCGGAAGCGTTCAATTCTAACGTGGCCATCGTAAATATATTCAAGGAAACTCTTAAGGATTTTGGTGTAAATCCTGACATCGTCAACCTACTCCCGACAACGGACCGTGAAGCCATCCTGTATCTACTAAAACTGGAAGAATTGATAGATCTGATAATTCCAAGAGGTGGGGAAGAGCTTATAAGGTTTGTCTCCCAGAATTCCAGAATTCCTGTTATCAAGCACTATAAAGGGGTCTGCCACCTTTATGTAGATGAATTCGCGGACCAGGACATGGCAGTGAAGATTGCCATAAATGGCAAGACGCAGCGTCCCGGAGTTTGTAACTCGCTTGAAACTATGCTTGTCCATGAATTGATCGCTCCGGAATTTCTTCCAAAAGTCTCTTCAGAGTTCAAACGCGCAGGCGTGGAGTTAAGGGGTTGTGAAAACAGCAGGCGTTTGGTTGATTGGATGACTTCGGCGACAGAGGACGATTGGTACGCCGAATACCTGGATCTTATTCTGGCTGTCAAAGTCGTCAAGAATATGGATGAAGCTATTAATCACATCGCAAAATATGGTTCACTTCATACTGAAGCGATTGTTACAAAGGATTATAACGCAAGTCAAAAGTTTTTAAGAGAAGTAAATTCTTCCACAGTTGTAGTCAACGCATCTACCCGAATGAGTGATGGTCATGTCTTTGGGCTGGGCGCTGAGATTGGAATCAGCACAACCAAGATACACGCATATGGGCCAATGGGTGTCAAAGACTTGACCACAACAAAATTTATTGTCCTTGGTGAAGGACAGATAAGAGAGTGATCGTTCACGTCTATTGGTTAAAAAATTCTTGTTTTTTCCCCGGCGGATTTAACGGTCGCCTGGTGTTTGGGGTGATGAATTGGCAGAGATTCGTAGCACTATTGACATTATGATGGAACGAACCAGAGGAATGGTCCTTTCCGTCCAAGAGAAGGATCGCCTCAAGAATGAGGAATTGCAAAAAAAAGCGAAGGGTTACGCCTTGAAATTGATGGATCCCTCAGGGCCGAATCAGGCCGTGTTCACTAACCTTAGTGAAGAAATTCCCGAAGATCGATCTGTTCTTGATAAGCTTATTTGGAACGAAGTTGTTGGCGGAGTCTCAAATGAAGCTGAATTGAGCGTTTTTCTTGATAGATTTGAAAGCTGGCCGTTCGCTTCTTTAAAAAAGGGCGAAATTGAACAATTTAAAATAACTTTTAAGGACCAGTCTAAGAACAAAAACAAAGACAAAAAAGTTGTCCTTGAACGTGAAAAGAAAAAACTGGCGGACGCCGGAATATCCGGCTCCGCCGTTGTTCCGAAGTTTTCGACAAATATGGAAAGCGCCGTAATGATGGAACTGATCCAAGAATTCAAGAAGACTCTTTTGTGAAAATGAGTTTATTTCAGTAACTCCCATTTGCCGTCTTTTACACGGACCATTATCATCGAATCCGTGCCAAGTCCGTTGTGGTCCTCTGGTGTCAGGTTGTAGATTCCACTTATTCCGACATAACCTTTTGTCTGTTCAATGGCGTCACGAAGTTTTGCAGGTTCAACGCCTGCTTTTTTCATGGCGTTGGCCACGATGTAAATGGTGTCCCACGCGTATCCTGAATGAGTATTAATAGGGAATTCATTGTTGATTTTGTAAACGTCGTTGTATAGGTGGACAAAATCTTTGATCACCTTTTTTTGCGGATCACTATCCGGTAACTGTTCCCAAGCCATCAATTTTGTTGAAGGCATTATGCTGCCTTCTGCGGCAGGCCCCGCTAACTCAACATATTTAGGGTCAGGGATTCCATGACACTGAAACAGAGGTTCTTTGAGGTTTAGTTGTTTAACATTTTTGGCAACAATCGCGGCAGCCGGACCAATGGTCCAGCACACAATGGAATCCGGTTTTGCTGAAGACAGTTTAGTCAACTGGGCAGTCATATCAGTGTCTTTGGGGTTAAAAGACTCATTTGCGACTATGGTCAGTCCGTATTTGGGGGCAAGTTTTTCCAACCAGCCCTTTCCATCCTTGCCAAAACCATCGGCAGCCGTAATCAAGGCCACTTTTTTGAGGTTTGCTTTCTTTAGATAATCATAAAGTTTTTCTACCGCGACAGAACTTCTCTGAGGGGACTTAAAAACCCATTTACAGGTCCCTAAGGGTCCTCCACTCATGATCACCGGGTCTCCTCCAACAGTCATGAACGTGGGAACACCAGCGTCTTCAACCAGCTTCTTAACAGCCATCCCAAGGTCAGTCCTATCGGGACCGATTATTGCCGCAACTTTATCAACGTTAATGAATTTTTTTATAACCATAACGGCCTTGGTCGGATCAGATTCGGTATCTCCGACCACCAGTTCGATAGGTCGACCGTTTATTCCCCCTTCTTTGTTAATCTTTTCGACCACCATTTGGGTGACAAGCTTGGTTGGTGTTCCAATAGCCGCGGCAGGCCCGGACAATGAATATATGGCGCCGATCTTGATCGGTTTCGCGGCGTAAACATTCCCAAGACAAAGGATATAGATAAGTAACCCTACCAAAACCAGGATCTTTCTCATATGACCTCCTTCTTTGAAATTAGAGTATCGGCTCCAACGAGAGCGGAGGAAAAAGAGAATGAGATTTTGTTGAGACCCGAACCTTGTGAAGTTGAATTCACCGTGGTCCATCTCCTTAGATCTACGCCAGGTTTGATTTAGTCCAACGGGTTATCAAAAATATGCTCCACGTCAAGATCGTTTCCAAGATAAGCCCGACGCACTCTATCATCTTTCGTGAACATTGTCGACGGACCGCCTAATGTCAGACGCCCGGTTTCAAGCAAGTAAGCCCTGTCAGAAAGAGCCAAAGCCGCTAGGGCGTTTTGCTCCACCAACAATATCGTCCTACCTTCATTTCTCATCTCTTTTATAATACGGAACAGATCCTCAACAATAATAGGGGCTAAACCTAATGACGGTTCATCCAGCATGAACAATTTGGGATCCGACATCAGACCACGCGCAATTGCGACCATCTGCTGTTCACCACCCGACAGGGTTCCTGCCAATTGTCTGCGCCGCGACTTTAGAACAGGAAATTTGAGGAACATGTCCTCTACTCTCTTAGCCAAAGACACTCCCCGAATGTCTCCCGACCAAAGATATGCGCCCATTTCAAGGTTTTCCTGTACAGTCATGACGCCAAAGAGTTGACGGTTCTCCGGGCATTGAACAAGGCCCTGCTTTACCAGTTCATGCGCTGGCGCACCGGAAATGTCATTTCCATTGAAGGTTATCTGGCCTATCATATCAGTATGAAGTCCGGAGACGCATTTCAGCAAGGTTGTTTTACCCGCCCCGTTAGCCCCTATAAGCGCAACGATTTCACCTTGCCCCACGTCCAACGAAACACCTTTAAGAGCTTCGTTCCCTAGGTAGAACGCGTGAAGGTTTTCTATCCGTAGCATTTAGAAAGAGCCTCCGAGATATGCGGACAAAACGGCCTCGTCGGTTTGAACCTGCTTTGGGCTTCCCTCTGCTAACATCGTTCCGTAATTTAAAACAACAACTTTGTCTGAAATGCTCATGACAACATTAATATCATGTTCTACAAGTAACACTGTAGTTCCCTTGGAACGGATCTTCATGATAAGGCGCGCTATTTCCATGGACTCGGCCCTGTTAAGACCTGCAACTGGCTCATCAAGTAATATCAGTTGAGGTTCAGAAACTATAGCTCGAGCCATTTCTAGTCGTTTTTGCTCGCCGAAGGACAATTGGCCGGCAGCGGAATCAGCCGCCTTATCCAGGCCAAAAAATTCTAGAGCTTCCATGGCCTTTTCACGGATCATTTCCTCTTCTTTTCGATAAGGTGGAATGTGGAGCATTGAGAGCAGGAATTCACTTCCGGGTTTTGCATGCGCTCCTACCATTACATTTTCCAAAACTGTTATGTTATGGAAAATCTGAAGGTTTTGAAAAGTCCTCGCCATGCCCATCGCTGCTATTTGATAAGAACGCAGTCCATCAATCCGATTGTTTCCAAAAATAATCGTCCCCTGGTTCGGCCAGTAAACCCCACAAATCAGATTAATGGTTGTTGTCTTGCCAGCTACGTTTGGCCCAATTAAGGATGTAACACTCCCCTTCTCAACTTCAAATGTGATTTCCGAGGCGGCTGCAATACCCCCGAATCTCTTGGACTTATTGTTGATTCTTAAGAGAGGCTCACGAATAATTTGACGACTTGCTGAAAAAGAGAAATCCGAAATGGAAGATGGACCGACTTTATCGAATCCCTGTTCATCCCGCGAATTATTAGGCTCATTATTGTTCCCTTGTCTTCGTTTTCTTCTAAAGAAATCCATTTTTCTGCAAATCCCGAGAATAAGCCCCTCCGGAGTTAATATCAAAATCACAACCAATATGAAGCCGTAAAAGACGTCTTTATATTCATCAAAAGAACTCAGAAGATTGGGTAACGAGGTGATGAAAGCAGAGCCAAACAGACCTCCCCATATGCTCCCTAATCCCCCTATTATTACCATGGTCACCAGTTCCACCGAGAAAAAGATATCGAAGGTCTTTGGACTGACAAATGACAGATAATGAGCGTAAAGACTCCCTGCCACCGAGGCAAAGACAGCGCTGAGCACAAATATTTTGATCTTGTAAATCCTGGTGGGAACCCCCATACAATTTGCCGCCGATTCGCCGGAATGAAGGGCCCGGAGTCCTCTTCCTACCCTGGATCTCGCGAGATTAAGCCCCAAAATGATTGCCGAGAGCGTAACCGCCCAAATTAGAAAATACATCTTTATGTCTGAATCGATGGCCCAGCGTCCTATAGATAGGGGCGGGATCCCCGGGAAACCCGAAGGTCCACCGGTAACTGAATCACATTGCACTATTATTAGGTTTGTTATTAGGTTAAACCCCAGAGTAGCCATGACCAAATAATGACCGTGAAGTTTGAGTGTCGGGATCCCAATGATGAGGGCTATCGTGGCAGTTACTAGAGCTGCGAGAACAATGGCTATCCATGGAGAAATACCATAGGTCACGGTGAGGATTGCCGAAATGTAAGCCCCAATCCCGTAAAATGCCGCATGCCCAAGCGAAACTTGCCCAGCGTATCCGATTAACAGGGTAAGTCCTACCACGATAATCGTGTTGAGGCCAATGATGTTCACTACATTTAGGTAGTATGGGTTAGAGATCAATAATGGGAAAGAAATTATAAAGAAAGCAAGAATTGCTGGCCCGATAAGTGATTTTCCATCGAAGGACCTGATCGACATCTATAGTCGCTCCGTCTCGCTATGACCAAGTATACCGCTTGGTCTGACAAAAAGGACCAAAAGTAGTATACCAAACGCAATAACATCCTTGTAGGTGGAAGAAACAGCGCCTGCTCCAACTGATTCCAGCACCCCGAGAAGTAGCCCGCCGACGACTGCTCCGAAACTATTCCCATAACCCCCTAAAACTACGGCGGCAAATCCTTTTAATCCCAACATGACACCGATGTCGTACGAAAGTGTTGTAATGGGAGCGATGATTATCCCTGCGATCGCTCCGAGCGCTCCACTTAACGCAAAAGAAAGCAAAACCATTGAATTAACATTTACACCCATCAACGAAGCGGCCTTAGGATTACAGGCAGAGGCCCTCATAGCTTTTCCAATTCTGGTTCGGTTGAAGAAAAAATGAAGACCTATTACCGACATAAAAGTTATGCCGAAAATCCAAAGATTTTGTGGCATAAGTGTGGCCCCGGCAAAGTTAATGGGCGTGTCTCCTGAGAAAGGCGGCAGTCCCATCTGATTCTTACCCCATAGAATCTTGAAAACGCCTCTCATAAAAATAGAAACCCCAATCGTGATGAACACAAGAATGACAATGCTGCGAGATCTTGCTGGGCGAATGGCCACTCGTTCCACCATAGCTCCGATGATTGTGACCGCAAAGACAGACAGTGGAAAGGCTAAAATCAACGGTGCCTTAAGGCTCACCAGCAGTGAGTAAATGACCAATCCACCTAATGAGACAAAATCACCCTGGGTGAAGTTAACAATTCCAGTGGCGTTATGGATGACGCAAAATCCCAACGCGATTAAGGCATAAATACTTCCGGTTGTTAAACCGGCGACTATAAATTGGGCTAGATGGTCGGTCATGAATCCCACCAGTACATGGTCCAATTTGTGGTCAGAAACGGACGCCTATCTGTTGTAAAATTAAACTTGAACATCTGACCGAAATTTTTTCCGAGTCCTGTTAAAATTTAAAGGGCGTATATTAACATCCACATGCGTTAAATACAGTGAATTGTTGGCGCGGAGAACTTTGGTAATAGGAAAAAATGAATTTCGTAAGAAAATTTGCTCGACAACCAAAAGCAGGATGCGTTAGATTGTGTATACAGTATACAATACTTATGTTACACGCCAAATTTCCTGTCAACTACTTTCTGCAATCGCTACGATTGCTGTGTTTGAGCAGCGGGATACGAATATTTCCATGTGAAACCAATTTCCATCTAAAAACAACATTTTTGTAATGGAGTTAACAAAACCGCAAAGCTAAAAAGGCAGTACAGAGAGTACTTCAAATCACTAATCAGGAAAGTTCTTTAAGAGGAGAATGTTATTGAAAGTAAAGGAAGTTGACCACATCTGTTTCGCAGTAAAAAGCGTAGAACAAGCGCGAAAGGTTTATGAGGGAGTAATGGGAATGCAACCAGCGTTCGAGTACACCGCTGAGCAAGAGGGTATTCGAGTTGTCCGTTATTATGTGGGGAGCGTAGCAATCGAGATCATGGAGCCAACCAATTCTACTTGCGAAGTAGCACGATTTCTGGACCGAAACGGCGAAGGTTTTTATCTGATTGCATACAAGGTTGATGATGTTAAAGAGGCCCTCAATGAACTTAACAAAAAAGGAATACAGACGATCGACGTTGAGCCTCGGCGGATCATGGGAGCGAGATACGCGTTCATCCAGCCCTCAAAGGCCTTTCACGGAGTACCGACTGAGATCATCGATGGAGAATTTATTCGTCCTGAGACCGGTGAGCGTGAAGTAAGCCATGATTGATATTTTGGAAAACATTACTGGTAATAACACACTTCTTGGTTTGTTAGATCAGATTGCTTTTTGGTGGAAGCATTTTTTATATCATTTTTAGAGTTAGACGCCAGTTTTTGTGATGAGTGGCGCATTTATTTGGAGTTAGGAACGGGAACCGAAGGAATAACGTAAAACATTTAATAATAAATCACGGGTCCGAGAATCCACCCAAATGTGGCGGACGCGGAACAATTCCCAAATATCAAGGAGGAATGACAGATGCGTGCATTTGTACTAGGAGGAGCCGGTGGTATGGGTCAGGGTGTCGCTCGTGACCTGATTAAACAGCAACGGGTCACAGCAGTTGTCCTGGGAGATTTATACCCCGACCCCGAACGATTGGCGCCGAAACTGCGCGAAAGCGAAAAAGTTGATCTGATCAAAATGGACGTGAATGATCATGCAGGTATGGTGAGCGCATTCAAAAAAGTTGATGTGGCGCTTAACTGCGCCGGCCCCTTTTACAAGACTGCTGTTCCTGTGGCTAGGGCGGCCGTTGAGGCCAAGGTAAACTACATCGATATCTGTGACGATTATGAGGGAACAGAGGTCCTTTTCAATTCTGAGATAGATGGAATCGCCAGAAAAGCGGGCATCACCGTTCTCACCGGCATGGGCTCGGACCCCGGAACTAACAACGTTCTTGTGAAGTGGTATGCAGACCATCTCGACAGTGTTGACGAGATTTGTCTCTACTGGGTAGTGAGTATTGCTGAACTTGCAGGGGCGGCCTGGGACCACAGCCTTCATATGACTCTTGGGAAGATACCCCAATACATGAATGGCGAACTGGTCCATGTGGAAGGTGGCGCCGGAGAAGTTGTTGTCGACTTCCTGGAACCCCTTGGCGCCTGCAATCTCCGATACGTGGGCCATCCCCAGCCATTGACCATCCCCAAATACATCAAGGGCGTGAAGAACGTGATAATCAAAGGCGCTCTCATTCCACCATGGGTAGATGAGCTGATTAAGCAACAGAAAGACACAGGCTTGTTGGGGACAGAATCCATTGACGTGAAAGGCGCCAAGGTAACGCCTTACGATATCGCTCTGAAACTTTGGGAGACCATTCCTGAAGGACGGGACAACGGGCCCCAATCCTCGGGGCTCAAGGTTATTGTCAAAGGTCAAAGAAACGGTGCCAACGTTACGTACACAGCCGACATGGTGGGAAGGATGGCGCCTGGGACCGGCCTTCCCGCGTCCATTGCGGCGCTTATGATGGATGAAGGTTCCGTGACCGAAAAGGGAGTGGTCGCCCCTGAAGGCTGCATCAATCCGGCGATATTTCTTGAGGCATTCTTGAAGAGAGGCGCAAAAATCCATCAATCCGAAACCATTTCGTCGCTGGTTCATGTCTAACACAGGACAGGAGATTTCTTATGAAAGAAATAAGCAAACTCAATATAACCAATAGCCGAAAACTGTTTGAAGAGGCCATCGAACTGATACCAGGTGGAGTTCTGGGAGCGAGAAAGCCGGTCGACTTTATCGAAGGAGAATATCCGATCTTTCTTGAAAGTGGCAAAGGTTGCCGCCTGACTGATGTTGATGGTAACGAGTTTATTGATTTCCTCTGCGGTTACGGTCCCATCATCCTGGGTTATCGCGAAGAAGAGGTGGATGAGGCAGTTTACAGGCAAATAAGAGACAAAGGATTCTGTTTCACCCTAACACAGAAATACCAGAACCTGCTAGCGAGGAAGCTGACTGAACTTGTGCCTTGTTCCGAGCTGAGCATTTTCTTGAAAACAGGTTCCGACGCCACTACAGCGAGTATTCGTATTGCGAGGGCATATACAAATAAACTAAAGGTGATGCGCTGCGGGTACCATGGTTGGCACGACTGGTGTGTGGAAATGAAAGGCGGGATTCCTGCAAAGTTCTTCGAAGATGTATTTGAATTTCAATATAATAATCTTGAACAGCTCGCAAACCTCATGGCAAAGCATGGAGATCAGACTGCTGCCATCATCATGACGCCTTTCGGTCATCCCAACCACCAAGAGATGCAGGTCCCAAAACCGGGATTTCTTGAAGGAGTCAGAGAGATTGCTGACAGGTATGGCGCAGTGTTGGTCTATGATGAAATCCGTACCGGTTTCAGGCTTTCAATGGGTGGGGCTCAGAAGCTTTATGGCGTCACCCCTGACCTGAGTGTTCTTGGAAAAGCGATCGCCAACGGCTATCCCATCTCTGTTGTGACCGGAAAAAAGGACGTCATGATGGCGGCTGCTGACAAACTGTTCATTTCATCAACCTTTTTCCCGAACAGCGATGCCTTCGTTGCAGCCCTCAAGACTATAGAAATCCTTGAGCGGGAAAGTGTGCTGGAAAACATCTGGAAAAAAGGCGAAATGTTCATGAAAAAGATCCGCGCATTGATTGACAAACATAATGTGGGAGCTGAACTGACCGGGGTGGCGCCCATGTTCTACATCACATTCAAGAAGGACGACACTGGCGCATACAAAGCCAAGCGGAAGGATTTCTACACTCAGATGATCCGAAGGGGATTCTTTTTTTCTCCATATCATCATGCCTATATCAGCTTCCGGCACACTGAAAAAGACTTGAAACTGACTTTGGATGCAATTGACAACTCTCTGGCCGCCATAAAACGAAACTAGACTCCCGCGTAGGTTCGTAGCGCAGTTGCCCTCGAAACAAGGACATGATTTCTTCGATTCTTCAGGTTTTTAGAGAAACCTTAGAAGTCTGCGAAGTCATGTCCATGACTACACGCCACTCCGGATTATTGGGTCATGGTTCAAGTCGAACGCAGGTAAAAAAATAGTTGACAGCTAGTTCTCCGATGACATAATACTTGTATACTGTATACAATAGACTTTGCCGGAGACTGAATGTAGTTTTCTACGGCGAGGAGCTGATCAAGCGAGCGAAACGTCCAGGCCGGCGGGCAAACTTAGGAGATATTGATGAAAACCTTGAGAGATTTAAGAGTTCTTTCTCTTGAGCAGGCAATGGTCGTCCCTTACTTGACTTATCGGTTGGCCATGGATGGCATGCAAATTTTCCGGCTCGAAAACCCATCTCATGGTGATCCTAATCGTATGGTGGGAGATAACGTTCTGAACGAAGAACGTATGAATTCCTATTTCCTTTGCATTAACGCCGGTAAAAAGGCAATTACCCTTAATCTTGCTAATCCTGCGGGGAGGGATTTGTTACTGAAGTTAATCAAGGAATTGGATATCGACATTTTTATTACCAACCAATTGCCACGAAATTATGAAAAACTTGGTATAGACTACGACACTCTCAAAACAGCTAAAGAGGATATTATATGGATGGGAATCACCGGCTTTGGCCCTAACAGCGATGAAGGAGCTTATGATCCAGTCTTGCAGGCCAAATCTGGGCTGATGGATCTCACGGGAGAATCTGACGGTGACCCACAGGTTTTAGGAATTCCTCTTGCTGACTTAGGCGCCAGCGAACATGGATATGGACTGCTGATGAAAGCTATTTTCAACAGGGCTGTTTCAGGCAGGGGCGCACGGCTTGATTTGTCTATGTTCGATTCATCAATTTCCTGGCTGGCTGTTCCCATCACCATGACGGCTTCCTTTGGAAAACACATTACTCGATGTGGCAACACTCACGAATTTTTTGCTCCTGTTTCCGTTTATCAGACCAGCAACGGCTTCATTTATTTGGCTGTGGGAAACGACCGCCAATGGAAAGCCATGGTAACTCAGGACCTCTTCAGTTCCCTATACAAACCGGAATATGAGAAGAACGCGGGGCGCATCAAGGACGTTAAAAGACTAAACGCTACCCTGAATTCTATCACACTTGAACATACCTCAGAGGAATTGATAGAATTCTTCGCTTCCATAACCGTACCAGTGAGTAAAATTAATTCTATCAAGGAATTGATTTCAGACCCTCTTGTTCAAAGCCGTCTGCTTTCTACTCAGGACCCCAAATCGAAAATGAAGATCACGCTAACTCCACCACCAGTTACAACATCGTTTCTTGAAGATTACAGTCTTCAATTGAGCTTTCCGCCTCGTCTTGGCGAGCACAATAATGAGGTTTACGGGCAGTTGGGGTTTTCAGATCAAAGGATCCGCCAACTGAGAGAAGATGGCGTAATTTGATTTCCGAAGCGCTCAGAAATCAGAGTTGTCTAGAGAGATGAGTGATGAATATAATTGTTCTAATAAAGCAGGTTCCGAACAACACGGAAGTAAAGCTGGATCCCAAAACGGGGAACCTGATTCGTGAAGGTGTCGACGCGATTGTTAACCCCGATGATCTTCAAGCCCTGGAAACAGCATTCGCTTTAAAAGAAACTCACGGGGCTGCAATAACTGTTCTAAGCATGGGACCGGTCCAGGCGATCGATGCTCTGTCCGAGGCGATTGGCATGGGGGCCGACCGAGCTATTTTGCTTTCAGATCGGGCTTTTGCCGGAGCTGACACTTGGGCGACATCTTTCACACTAGGTAAAGCGATTCAACGAATTGAAAAGTGTGACCTAGTTTTAGCCGGTCGCCAGGCCATTGATGGTGACACGGCGCAAGTGGGGCCACAAGTGGCGGAATATCTGGACCTGCCTCAAGTGACTTATGTTTTTGATATTGAAGAAGTTACTACTGAGTACGTTCAAGTAAAACGTCGTCTCGAAGATGGATATGAAAGGATCCAATGCGCTCTCCCCGCAGTTTTGACTATTATCGACGGTCCTGGGAAACCGCGGTATCCCCAAATATCCAGACTTCTTTCAGCATGTCGTAAAAATGCTCCCATCGATGTTTGGAATGCTGCGGATATAGGAGTAACCACTGCTGAGGTGGGAATGAACGGATCTATGACACAGGTTATCAAAACATTTGCTCCCAAATTCGAACGGCAAAGCGAATATTTGAAAGGTAGCCCAGCGGATGTTGCTCATGATCTAGTAGAAAGATTCAAGCAAAACAAGCTGATCTAAACCGGAATAGTGGCAAAATATCTAGCGCCGACGGACAGCGCTTTCCACAATGGACATGAACGAACTTCTCCGATTTAGTAATGATTGTAAGAGGTAATAATGGCAGTCTGGGTTGAAATCGATCTTTGTGACGGATGTAGCCGTTGTAAACGAGAGTGTCCGTATGACGCCATAGAAATGAAGGATGGGAAGGCGAGCATAGGAGATCGGTGTACCAGTTGCGGAGCATGCGTTGATGTTTGTCACCACAATTCTATCCGCACTGATATTGAACCACGGGTCGTGCCCGATTTTAGTGAATACAAGGGTGTTTGGGTCTTTGCTGAACAACGTGGACGCCAACTTAGCAGGATCTCAGTGGAGTTACTCGGCAAAGCTCAGGAATTGGCCAAGCAGTTAAACGAAAAAGTATCGGCGGTTTTGATTGGTTACAAGGTGGCCGACCTGGCCAATACCCTCGTGCAGTTCGGCGCTGAGACCGTCCATTTGGTAGAAGGCGCAATCTTTAAAGACTATCGAACCGAATCTTACACACATGTTTTCCATGACCTTGTTAACGCTTACAAACCAAACATCCTGTTAATGGGAGCGACCCATATCGGGCGCGACCTTGCTCCAAGGGTCTCCAGACGTGTGGGATCAGGTCTTACCGCCGATTGTACCGATCTTTCCATTGATCCTGAGGAAGGCATTCTGGTGCAAACCAGGCCGGCTTTTGGCGGCAATATTATGGCCACTATCGCTAATCGTTTTTCACGGCCGCAAATGGCAACTGTTAGACCAGGGGTAATGGAAGTGGCGCCAACACCATCTAACAAAGGTGAAATTATTACCCACAAGTCAACGCTGACAGAAGATAAGGTTCGAACCAAAATATTGGAGTTTGTAAAAGAGGAAACACCTCATGTAGACCTGTCCAAGGAGAAAATCATTGTGGCGGGCGGACGAGGAGTTAACGATTCAGATGGATTCGAACTCATTCGTAAATTAGCAGACGCATTGGAGGCAGGATTGGCTGGCACTCGTGTCGCATTTGAGGCCGGCTGGATACCTGCGTCAAGTCAAGTGGGCCAGACTGGTATAACAGTCAGGCCTGAACTTTATATTGCTTGCGGAGTATCCGGTGCTATTCAGCATCGGGCAGGCATGTCGGATTCAAGATTCATAGTGGCCATAAATAAAGATCCCTATGCGCCTATTTTTAAGGTGGCTGATTGGGGAATAGTTGGAGACCTGTTTGACATAGTCCCGGAATTAACCAGGCAGCTACGTACGGTCTGCGAGGTTATGTGTGATTAACCATCGATCGATACCCTATATAGAAGGGTTTTTGCAATGATCAGATCAAATCCCGAAGAACTGGTTCGAAAGAATATCGCAAGATTTGTTGACAAGGAAATCATTCCGATTGCCCAGGAGTTGGACAACCACGGCGAATTCCCTCGTGAAATCTTTCAGAAATTAGCGCTAATGGGGATTTTCGGAATTCGCTATCCACGCCATAAAGGCGGAACAGGCGGTAATACCACTTTGTTTTGCATAATCTGCGAAGAAGTCAGTCGTGGATTGTTGAGTGTAGCCTCAATCACCGCCATGCAATGCTTAATGGGTACCAATTTTCTTTTCCATAGTGGAACTCCTGAGATGCTTGACCAATATTTCTTGCCCGCTATGCGGGGCGAAAAAATTGGGTGTTTTTGTATGACTGAACCCGATGCCGGTTCAGACTTGGGAGCCATAACTACTCGAGCGACCGAGGTTGAGGAAGGCTATCTGATCAATGGTATGAAAACGTGGGTTACCGATGGGCCTGAGGCCAGTTTTTATACTGTGATGTGCCAGACTGATCCGGCCAAAAGGCTGCGCGGGATAGGTTATTTTTTTGTTCCTCGCCATTTCCCCGGTGTTTCCCTCAGTTCGCCATTTAAGTGTTTGGGAACACGCACTACACCAATTTGTGAAGTAGCCTTCAAAGATGTTTTAATCCCCAAGGAATACCGTTTGACCCCAGAAGGTCAGGGTCTGAATTCGTTTCTTAAAATCATAGCTGAGATTCGAACAATGACCGCTGCGCTGGCAATTGGATTGCAAAGGGCGGCAATGGCGGACTCCATCAAATACGCCAATGAGCGGCTCGCCTCTGGTAAACCAATTGCCAAGTTCCAGCTTATCCAGGCCAAGATTGCGAATATGGCTACTAATCTGGAAGCTTCCAAATTGATGACGTATAGGTCCGCTGCCATGATTGATTCAGGTATGGACGCTCTAAAGGAAGCTACTATGGCCAAGTATTTCGCTACTGAGGCTGCCTGTAACGCTGCAGATGAATGCACAAGGATTTTTGCCGGTTATGGCTACTCAATGGAATACACAGCACAACGATACTTCCGGGATTCGAGGTTCTTACTAAATGGAGGAGGTACGCATGAGGTGCTGCAGGGCAACATCGCGCGTTGGGTTGGCCTTTAATTCCAAAACAGACAAGGGTTTTTTAAAATTGAATTGACTTCCAGAATTGATAGCATCGATTGAAGGTATCGAATAATGTTTAATATTAGTGAGCGGTTATCAAATGCCTTAGGACCTTTGGAGGAGAGAAAATCCGCCGGCCAGATCATTTTCGAGCGTTTGTGGCAGGCTATCACATGTGGGGATATTCCTGACGGAACTAGAATAGTTGAAAATGAAATTGCGTCACGAATGGGAGTGAGTCGTACTCCAGTACGCGAGGCGATTCATAAACTTGAAAGAGAAGGGCTCGTCATCAAACGCATACACGGCGGTTATAGCGTCACAGGATTAGTAAGAGAGGATATCCAGGAATCGTTTGGAATCAGGTCCGTCTTGGAAGGATATGCAGCCAGATTGGCGACTATCGAGCATACGGCGGATGACTTAGAACCAGTCGCCGATAAAATTTGCGAATTTGAAACATGTCTTCAATCTGGCGCCATGGAATCTTTGCCCAGAATCAACACAGAATTACACGATATACTTTACTCATTGAGCGGCAACCGCAGACTCATCAAAATCATCAACGATTTCAAAAACCAATTTCTTCGATTTCGCAAAATAATTCTCAAGGATACGGCTTTGGCCTGGATTAGCCAGCAAGATCACCACGAAATGTTGGCTATGATGCGGGAAAGACGAGCTGATGACGTCGAAATGCTCGTGCGGGAACACATTATGAGAGGAATGGCGGCTGTCCTTGATCAATATGATAGGCAAAAAGTTGATCCATTGACCTAAATTCCGGTGAATGGAAGGGAAATTATTATGAAAGATCAAAAGAGAATACGGGTCCTCATATCAAAGCCAGGTCTCGACGGACACGATCGAGGGGCTAAAGTCATTTCTTTAGCTTTACGAGACGCTGGAATGGAAGTTTTATATTCAGGGCTTCATCAGACCGTGGATCAAATAATTGCCGTAGCGATTCAGGAAGCGGTAGATGTAATTGGTCTAAGCATCATGACTGGGGCGCATCTGCCAATTTGCGCCAGATTGATGAAAGTGTTACAGGAGAAAAATTTGTCCGAAATCATTGTCGTTGTTGGAGGGGTGATCCCCAAAAACGACATTCCCAAATTGGAACAAATGGGCGTAAAAGGCATTTTCCCTGGGGGTACTCGATTCGAAGTCATAATTGATACTATTCGGGCGTTGTTTTAAGGGAGGACTCTATGGGTGTCGCAAGATATATAAAAAATAAAGCGGATGCCATCGAAAAGGTTGTCTACCAGTCAGGAATCGAAGTCAAACCTTTCTATGGTCCCAAAGACCTCGAAGCTGCTGGTTTCGACTATGAAGCCGATCTGGGAGATCCAGGTCAATATCCATTTACACGTAGTCTTCACCCCCAGGGGTATCGATCCAGAGCATGGACTACTCGCCAGTATACCGGTTTTGGCACACCCCAGGAAACGAATGAGCGTTTCAAATACATGATAGCTCATGGGCAGAATGGCCTGAATGTGGCTTTCGACCTACCTACCCAAATGGGTTATGACTCCGATAGTCCACAATCTGAAGGCGAAGTCGGACGGGTTGGTATGGCGGTCGATTCTCTCCAGGATTTTGAAATTGCCTTTAAGGATATCCAGTTCGACAGTATCGGATCAGGTCTAACTATAAATGCTGTGGCCAGTATAATGCTGGCAATGTACCAGGCCACCGCCGAGAAGTATGGCTATTCAAAAGAGACAATCAGCGCAACACCTCAAAACGACATACTTAAAGAGATGATTGGAAGAGGGGCCTGGATTTTCCCAGTGGAGCCGAGTGTAAGGCTGGTTTGCGACACTATCGAGTATTCAGTTAAGGAACTTCCACGATGTAATCCTGTGAGTATTTGCGGTTATCACATTCGTGAATCGGGGGCCACGCCGAGTCAGGAAGTTGGTTTCGCGTTTGAGATCGCGAAATCATATATTGATGATCTCGCGGGCCGCGGTCTTTCGCCAGATGATTTTGTGGGCCGATTTTCTTTCAATCTGAATGTTTTCGGTAACTTGTGGGAACAAATCGCTAAATTCCGTGCGGCGCGCAAACTTTGGGCGAAACTGCTGAAGGAAGAATACAACGTGGCTGAGAAGAAGAACCTGTTTTTACGAGGCCTTTTTGGCGGTGGTGGCAGCGGGTTGACCAAAGAACAGCCAGAAAACAACATCATCCGTGGAGCCTACTACGCGCTGTCGGCAGCTCTCAGCGGTGCTCAAACTACGGCGCTATGCTCCTTTGACGAAGCTTTTACGATACCGACCCCGAGGGCTGCGCTGTTGTCTCTACGTACCCTTGAGATTCTGATGGAAGAAGCGGGGTTACGAGACACTGTTGACCCACTTGCGGGATCTTATTTTGTAGAAACCATCACAAAGGAGATGGAAGAAAAGATTAAGGAAGAAATGCTGCGTGTCCAGAAGATGGGAGGTATGATAAACGCAATTTCCTCAGGGTACATCCAGCGTGAAGTGGCCAGGCAGGCCTATGAGTTTGAGAAAAGCCTCCAAAATGGCGAGATCGTTAAAGTCGGTGTAAACAAATATACCGAAGGTGATCAGCCGGATGTTGAACTCCACGAATACGACGATTCTTGGGTTAATACACAAATTTCCAGACTGAAAGAGTTACGACGAACCCGTGACAATCGCGAGGTTAATCGTTCATTAAAAGCGCTTCAAAAAACAGCCAAATCGGGAAACAACGTTATGCCTGCTTTGGTGGATTGTTGTCGGGCTTACGCTACGGTTGGTGAAATGACTGGTGTATTCAGGGATGTTTTCGGTGAGTGGGACGAACCTTGTTTATTCTGATTAAAGCCTTCGGTGGTTTTTAATCAGAAGACACACTAGAACACCTTCACTCATATAACTCACAATTTCTTAGGACAACTCCAACTCCGGAGACCATATGAGAAACAAAGTTTTTCGTCTCGGTTGTGATATTGGTGGCACATTTACTGACTTTGTAATTGTGAACGATGAAACGGGAGAGTTCTTTATTTACAAATGCTTAACGACGCCTTCCGATCCATCGGACGCAGTCGAAACAGGCGTGAAGGCCTTGGAAACCCAAGCCCCGGGATTTGTGGCCGAATTGGCCGAAGTCATACATGGCACCACGTTGGTCATAAACGCGATCATTGAAAGAAAAGGCGCCCGAACCGGGTTAATAACTACCAAAGGATTCAGAGATGTATTGGAACTGGGACGCGAAATCCGCTATGACGCTTACGACATTTTCTCTGAATACCCCAAAGCGCTTGTTCCTCGTTCATTACGGACTGAAATAGATGAACGAATTGCAAGTGACGGCAGTGTCTTATGTCCTTTGAAGCATGATGAAGTCAAGAATGTGATTCGAATGTTGCTCGATGCGGGTGTCGAGTCTATAGCTATATGTTTGATAAATTCATATGAAAACCCGGAACACGAGGCAAGAGTCAAAAAGTTAGTGGAAGAATATGCTCCGGATTTGTCCGTGTCCGCGTCCTACGAAGTTTTGCCGCAAATTAGGGAGTACGAAAGAACTTCTACAACGGTTACCAACGCCTATGTTAAACCTATAACAGTCAAATATCTTCATAAGCTCTCTAATCGTTTGGAATTGCTGGGTTTCGACGGCAAACTATTTATAATGCTTTCCAGCGGTGGAATTACGACTGCGTCTACCGCCGGGGAGTTCCCGGTAAGAATTATTGAATCCGGCCCTACAGCGGCGGTTATTGCTTCGCAGTATTATGGTCGGGTTTTTGGAATCAAGGAAATTTTCTGTTTTGACATGGGTGGAACTACCGCCAAGTCTTGCTTGATCCAAAAGGGTGAGGCTGGGTTAGTTTCGACTTTTGAAGTTGGGCGAGTGCAACGGTTCAAGAAGGGGAGTGGGTTACCCATTCAGGTGCCGGTGGTTGATCTAATGGAGATCGGAGCAGGCGGTGGGAGCATAGCTCGTGTAAGTAAAATGGGTCTATTACAGGTCGGGCCTGAAAGCGCTGGGGCGGATCCTGGGCCGGCTTGCTATGGCCGGGGAGGGATGGACCCTACTGTGACCGACGCGGACTTAATCCTTGGCTACCTGGACCCCAGCTACTTTCTCGGGGGCTCTATGCTTCTGAATATGGACACCGCATATCGAGCGATAGAACAAAAGATCGCCAAACCTCTTGGGACATCGGTGACTGAAGCGACTTTTGGCATTCACGACCTGATAAATGAAACTATGGCGGCTGCGGCGAAAACTCACATTGCGGAAAAAGGCGGTAACCCCCACAACATTACTGTGACAGCCTTCGGTGGAGCAGGGCCTGTGCACGCTTATGGATTGGCCCGTAAAATCGGGGCGCCGAAAATAATTGTGCCTCCTCTTGCAGGTGTTGGGTCAGCCCTGGGGTTTTTTGCGGCGCCGGTAGCTTTCGATGTAGTTCGCAGCCATAGGGTCAGTCTGGAGGAAGCTGACTTTGACCACGTCGAAAAACTTTTCTGTGAACTTGAAAAAGAAGCTTCTTTTGTTTTACGGCACAGTGGTCAGGTAGCGGATATTTCGTTTACCCGGTCCATTGATATGAGATTTGTTGGCCAGGGCGCTGAAACCAATTTGCCTGTCCCTAACAAGGCTTTCAATAGATGTGAAAGAAGCGAGATTCGAAATCTTTTCGATCATGCCTATGAACGACTTTATGGTCGCACATACCTCGACGCTCGAGTGGAATTCATTACTTTTAGAGTACGTGCGAGCCTTCCTGAACGGCCTTTCAAGATTCCACCTCTAGCCCAAGGAGCGACCACTGTAGAAGATTGCGTTAAAGGACATCGCGAGGCTTTCTCTTTGATTCAGAAAAAATACATTCCTTTTACGGTGTTTGATCGCCTGAAACTCTTTTGCGGAGCCAAAATAGAAGGTCCAGCCATTATTGAGGAAAGGGAATCCACCATCGTGGTGGGCGAAGACGCATACGCCACGGTGGACGAGTACGGTTTTGTGTGGATCACATTTAACATGTCTGCGGATAATTGATTCCGCCTCGTTCTCATCTGCTCGAAGCTTAGTTTAAAAAGTTCGATTAGAGGAAATCTCGAGCAAAAAGCCGTTGGGAAAATTTCAGCCGCACAGGAGAGATCAAATATGCCGCAACAGTCTGAATCGATAACAGAATTATCACTCATTGGAGGCCCAACCAGAGAAGGGAAAGTAAAAACGTCGCAAAAATTCGATCCAATCACCCTTGAGATATTTTGGCGCCGGCTAATTTCGATTGTTGATGAGGCGGACGCCGCAGTAGCGCGGACTGCCTTTTCGAGCCTGCTTCGTGACGCTCATGATTATACATGCATGTTCACTGACAGTTCGGGACGAGAACTTGTGCAAGGCACCCTTTGTACTCCTGGTATGGCTGGAGCTATGGCGCTAGGGGTTAAAAGAATTATCAATTCCTTTCCATACGATGAATACCAACCTGGCGATGTCATCATTGTGAATGATCCATGGTTGTTAGCAGGACACCTTAATGATGTTTGCGTGTTGAGTCCGGTATTTTACAAGGAACGGATAGTCGCTTTCACATCATGCGTTTTTCATCACTCCGATATTGGAGGGCGAGTAGCTTCCGATAACAGGGAAGTCTATGAAGAAGGTCTTTTCATTCCTCCCCTAAAACTTTATCAGGCTGGAGTTCTGAACGAATCAGTATTGGACATGATCCGCTGGAACGTGCGTACGCCTGAACAAGTAATCGGAGACATCCGTTCTCAGGTGGCGTCTAATCACGTTTGCGCCGAAAAAGTGGTTGAAATGCTGCATGATGAGAGCCTTGATGACTTGGATGATCTTTCAGAGGAAATCATCGGCAGGACTGAAAAAAGCATGCGAATGGGCATCGGGAAAATTCCCAATGGTGACTATCATTACCGGGGACTGATAGAAGGAACCCGCAAACATGAAGACATCACCATAAATCTCGCAGTCAAAGTTAAGGATCGAGATATTGTAGTAGATTTTGACGGCAGTTCTCTTCAGGTTAACTGGGGAGTGAACGTTGTTTATAATTTCACATATGCCTACGTTTTCATGGCTCTCAAGAGCGTTTTTGATCCTGATATCCCGATCAACGAAGGGGCCACGCGGCCTATTCAAATGATAGCTCGAACCGGTTCAGTGGTGAATTGTAGTTTCCCGGCTCCTGTAGCTGCCCGGATGCAGGTTGGTCATTTTATGACGGAAATGATTTTTCGCGCTCTCGCCGAAGCGGTTCCGAATCGTATAATCGCCGGCTGTGGGGGCACTCCAGCCCAGACCAACATTTTCTACGGCCGGAATCGAGATGGAAACCCATGGCATACTATGATTATACGTGGAGGAGGAATGGGTGCCAGCAGCTCAATGGATGGACACCATTGTGCAATTTTCCCTGCTAATGGAGCCAATACTCCTGTTGAAATACTCGAAAGTGATACTCCACTAAGGGTTATTGAACGATCACTTCTGACAGATTCAGGTGGCGCGGGGAAAAGAAGGGGAGGATTGGGCAGAAAAATGGTTGTCCATGTGCCGGATGACAAATTGTCGTCTCCCCACCCAGTTACCATCGCTGTCCAGGCAGGCCGTTTTCAATATCCTCCAGAGGGGCTTTTTGAAGGAGGTCCAGGATCCAAAGCTCTTTTCATAAGAAATGGAGAATTGGCGGACCCCAGCGGTCTCACCTTTGCTGAGCCCGGGGACTACGTGGAATTCCATAGCGCTGGTGGCGGTGGCTATGGCAGTCCTTTTGAGCGTGATCCTCACGATGTTGTTCATGATGTTCTAAACGGTTATGTGAGTCTGGAAAAGGCTTACGCAGACTATGGGGTGGTCATTTTACCAGACAGCTTTGAGTTGGATGAAGTGGCTACTGCTGATTGCCGCAAAGGACGTCGGCTTAGGTGAATTGATGAGAGGAAATGCTGTTTCCGTATAAGTATTATCCCTGTAAGGCAAAAATCTAACGATATAACTTCCCGAGGTGATTCTTGATGCCCAAAACCTTTATGCCGTCTTTTTCAGATATTTCAGAATTGCAGAGCCATCAACTGGAAGGTCTCAAATGGACAGTACGGCACGCCTATTCAGGTTCAGATCATTATCGAGGCGTAATGGATCAGGTGGGGCTAAAGCCTGAGGACGTTAAATCCCTAAATGATATTAGGAAATTACCATTCACAACGGCAGACGATTTGAAATCGGGGTACCCTTTTCCTCTCCTGGCTGTGCCTTTATCCGATGTGGTTCGTATTCACGCATCCTCTGGAACCACTGGTAAGCGCAAAATCCTCTCCTATACACAAAATGATCTGGAAGACTGGGCTAATCTTTTTGCTAGATGCTATGAAATGGCCGAACTTACAGTATCGGATCGAGTTCAGATTGCAGTGGGCTATGGTGTTTGGACAGCGGGGGTAGGTTTCCAGTTGGGATGTGAACGGTTTGGCGCTATGGCTGTTCCTGTGGGACCAGGAAACGTTGACATGCAATGT
The DNA here is from genome assembly GCA_963798475.1 of uncultured delta proteobacterium. Lineage (GTDB taxonomy): Bacteria > Desulfobacterota > Desulfomonilia > Desulfomonilales > Desulfomonilaceae > CAJBEZ01. The sequence goes on along the minus strand of CAWCTI010000023.1, from coordinate 108,565 downwards.
GAATTTTTGGTGGATCTGCAGTCAACAGTTTTGTGTTGCACTGCTTCCATGGGACTTCTCATGGCTGAGGAAGTGAACCGCAGAGGCCTCAGGGACAAAATTGCTCTCAAAAAAATGATTTTTGGGTCTGAGCGCAGCAGCGACGCCATGCGTCAGCGAATTGGGGATTTGCTAGGTTTAGAACATATGTTTGATATTCCAGGAATGACCGAATTGTATGGTCCGGGAACAGGGCTAGACTGCACGCGCCATGAAGGCATTCATTATTGGGCAGATTACTACATATTGGAGGTCCTGGATCCGGGGACGCTGAAACCTGTAACTCCCGGCGAAATAGGTGAAATGGTAGTGACTACCCTGAAAAAGGAAGCCGTGCCTTTAATTCGCTACCGTACACGAGACCTTACTCGTTTAATCGAACATCCATGTTCTTGTGGCAACATTATGCCACTTCACGATCGCATTCTGGGGCGCTCCGATGACATGATTATTTTTCGAGCAGTGAACATCTATCCCGGTCAAATCGATTCGGCGCTTTCAAAAATTGATGACATAGGTCCTGAATACCAGATTGTAATTGATCGCGGTGATGATGGTCGAGATTACATGACTTTACGTGTGGAGAGTCACGAGAGCGGCGAAAACGCTAAGCGCCTTGAAATCAAGCATAAAGTCGAAACCGCCATAAAAAAGGCTCTCTTGGTCAGTTGTAATGCCGAAGTCAATGATTATCGCTCATTGCCACGGTCTGAAAGAAAGTCGAAACGTATATTTGATAACCGTCCTTCGTAAAGATTCTCGTTTCTGATTTTTGTCGAGCGCATATTCGCCTGTTTTAGCTGAAAACCATCTAGGCGAGGTAATGATGAGAAAATTTAAATACCTAATTCCCAAAACGCTTGATGAGGCAATCTCATTACATAAGTCGCACGGGGGTTCAGCTATTTACGTGGCCGGCGGCACTGACGTAATGGTCAAAATCAAATCCGGCAAACTGGCTCCCGATTATCTGATCTCTTTAAAACACATCGGTGAGGGATCACAACTCGGGGTGAATCGGGAAACCGGGGCGTTGCACATAGGTGGTTTGGTCACTCACCGCACGCTCGAAACGTCTTCCCTGATCAGACTCCAATACCCCATCATAAACGACGCCGTACAGCGGATCGGATCAACACAAATCCGGAACGTCGCCACGATTGGGGGCAATCTGGTTAACGCCGTTCCCTCTGCTGACGGAGCTATTCCATTAATTGCGCTGGACGCTCTCGTAAACATCTATGGCAGCGCAGGAGAACGGACTGTTGATCTAATTCATTTTTTTGAAGGTCCTGGTCAAACAGTAATGGACCGGGGAGAAATTGTTACGGAAATTATTGTTCCCAAACAATCCTCTCGAACTGGCGCAGCTTACCAAAAATTTGGCCGTCGGGCGGCCATGGAACTTCCCTTGATTGGCGTCGGCGTTTTGATCGCTCTTGACAAAGGTTCAAACCGATGCGTCAAAGCCAGGATAACTTTAGGGGTTGCGGCTCCGACACCTATTCGGATTTTGAGCGCAGAACGATACCTGGTTGGAAAAGAAATTACTGAAGACACCCTGAATGAAGCCGGAAAACTGGCGGCGGAGGAATCCCGAGTTCGAGACAGCGTTCGAGGTTTGGCCTGGTATCGCCGTGAAATGGTAGAGGTCTTGGTTCAACGTATGGGTATGAAATGTTTGCAGAGGATCAAAGAGACAGAAGCGCTTTAAAAGAGGCAATGGCAGGACCTGGTTTCAGGTGAAGGCTTTGCCCGACTGTATCTGAAGTTAAAAATTGGTCGGCAATAACCGTTGATAATCTGTCCTGATTCAGGTTTTCCGATAATCCCGTTAATACGCTCCAGATTGGAGTTCTTGACACTATTGGAGGCTTCTGTATGTCCAGAGAGGTAAAATTTGTGTTAAACGGCGCTCAAACATGTGTAGCTATAGAGGACGACTGGAATCTCCTATACCTATTGCGTGAAAAACTGGGCCTGACAGGGGTAAAGGAAGGTTGCGGCCGCGGCGAATGTGGGGCATGCACGGTTATTGTGGATGGTCTGGCCGTAAATTCGTGCCTTTACTTTGCAGTAGAGATAGATGGAAAGGAAGTCTTGACCATTGAGGGCCTTGCTACAGCGGATGGAACATTGCATGCTCTGCAAGAATCATTTGTTAAAAATGGGGGCATTCAATGTGGCTTCTGCACCCCGGGTATGATTTTGTCAGCCAAGGCCCTGCTGGATGAAAATCCGCAGCCTACCGAGGCGGACATCAAACAGGCATTAGCTGGAAATCTATGCCGCTGTACGGGGTATGTCCAGATTGTTGAATCAATCGAAGCTGTTGTCGATAAAGGTTCTAAAGATATTAATGCAGTGGTCCGGGAAACAGGGGATTCGGACTAACATTAATGATATACGTAGCGATGTCCGGAGATGAGTCTGAGTAAATTGGAGTCACAACTTGTGGTTCAGAAAACATGTATGAATTGCAAACTCTAACATCGTTTCGCAACCTGATTATATGATCGACGACCAGGAAAGGAATGGTAAGAAAGAGATCATGGAAGAGTTCACGGTAATTGGGAAACGGATCTCAAAGGTTGACGCCGTAGATAAGGCCACAGGACGAGCCCTATACATTCAGGATTTGAAACTACCCGGAATGCTATATGGAAAAATTCTCTATAGCAAATACCCGCACGCTCGCATCATCCGGATTGACGCTGAAAAGGCCAAAGCCTTGCCCGGCGTAGTCAAAGTTTTGACAGGCGCAGATATCCCCTCGGTTCGCCTTGGTTTTTACAAGGACAACCCTCTCCTGAAGGCAGGGAAAGTTCGGTCCTACAGGGATGAAGTGGCCGCGGTTGCGGCCACGGACCCGGAAACTGCTAGAGAGGCGATTAGTCTTATTGATGTTACTTATGAGGCCCTTCCAGCAATTTTTGATCCTGAGGAAGCCATGAAACCGGAAGCGCCTCTGGTCCATGAAGACCACAAAACCAATGTCCTTAAAATGCCTTGGAGTTTGCATTATGGCGATGTCGAGGCAGCAAAGCTTGAGGCGGCATTTAACGTCTCGGAACGCTTCTCCACCACTTGGGTTACACACTGTTGCATGGGGACAAGTGGAGCTATTGCGGATTTTGATCATTCCAACAACTTGACGGTTTACACAAATACACAAATTCCGTCGCTTGCGCAGAAGGATTTTCAGGAAACCCTCAAGATTCTGGGTGTTAAAGAAAAGCGTGTTCGAGTCATCAAACCTTGTATTGGTGGAGGGTTTGGCAGCAAATTGGACACATACGCCTATGAACATGTGGCCATTCTTCTTGCATGGCATGCTCACCGCCCAGTTAAAATACTATTTGAGCGGGAGGAAGAATTTTTTGCAACATCGCCACGGCAACCAACAGTTACCTATATTTCCATGGGGTGTGACAAAGAAGGCAGACTGTTATACCGCGATATCTCAATGGTCCTGGATAATGGCGCATATACCTCATGGGGGGCCACCACGCCGTCGGTTATGATGATGCCGATCACCTCACTCTACCGGGTGCCGAATGTGCGCTACACAGCTAAATGCGTTTACACCAACAACACTTACTGTCAGGCTATGCGTGGCTATGGCAACCCGCAAGCTACCTTTGCCATCGAAAGCGCTATGGACATGCTTTCCGAAGCTGCGGGAATCGATCGTGTTGAATTTAGACGTATAAATTCAAACCAGCCCGGTGATGTAACACCCCAAGGTCTGCGCATAACAAGCTGCGGGCTGCCGCAATGTATAGAAGCGGTCTCAAGAGACCTTGAGTTCGGTAGATCCAGGGAAGACGGAGTTGGCGTTGGTTTAGCGTCGTTGATACACGTTGGAGGAGGAGCCAGAATTTATAAATCCGATGGCTGCGGCACGATCATCAAAATGGATGATTATGGTAAAGTGGATGTGTTCACAGGCGCTTCGGATATGGGCCAGGGATCTGACACAATAATAGCCCAGATTGTAGCTGAAGAACTCGGCGTAGGAGTAGACGATGTCCATGTATTTCACCAAGATACCGACATCTGTCCCTGGGATGTAGGGGCCCATGCCAGTCGAACTACGTTTGTCGCCGGTAATTCCGCTCTTGGCGCAGCCAGGAAAATACGGCGCCGTCTTTTGGTCATGGCGTCTAAGTCCACTGGGGTCGATGAAGACAAACTGGTGTTAAAAGACAGGGCTTTTTTTGTAGAAGGTAAGTCAGTCTTGCCGATTGCAAAACTGTTGCGAGGTTCTCATTTCACTCCAAGGGGTGAAATGATGATGGCAGATAATTTTTATGATCCACCAAACGAAAACATGGGCCGTGATTTTCGCGGGAACATGTCGGCGACCTATTCATTTGGCACTCATGGCGTTCGAGTGAAGGTAGACGAGGCGACCGGCAAAGTCGAAATTCTTGATTACATCGCCGCTCATGATGTTGGGCGGGCAATCAATCCCATGTTGCTAGACGGACAGGTACATGGCGGCGTTCTGATGGGAGTGGGTTACGCTCTAACCGAGCAAATTGTATCAGAAAACGGGCGAAACATGAACCCTGATTTTCGGGACTATAAGGTCCCTACGGCAATGGACGCGATTCACTCAAAGGCGGTTGTCATAGAAACCGTTGACGATCAAGGCCCGTTTGGCGCAAAGGGCATTGGTGAGCCGGGATGTGTCCCGACAGCCCCTGCAATAGCTAACGCCGTCTATGACGCCATCGGCGTTAGGATTAAGGATCTGCCTATAACCCCGGAAAAGGTCCTCGCAGCCATCAAAAAGAAAAAAGGGACCGTTAGCTGTGGAATTGACGCGTTCACCCAAAAAGAACAGCCATGTGAATAAAGCGTGAGAGGACCATTTCGGAGGATAGTATGCGCTTACCACCTTTTGCTTATCATCGACCTTGGGACCTGTGCGAAGCTCTGGAACTTTTAAACTCTTATGGCAAGGACTGCAAAGTTCTCGCTGGAGGAACAGATCTTTTGGTTAGAATGAAACATGGTCTCGTTGCGCCGACGCATTTAATAAGTTTAAAGGCATTATCAGAATTGTCGGAAATCAAGGAAACGGGAGGCGGTCTCGAGATCGGGGCTGCGGTCAAACTATCAGATATTCTGGAATATCAGCCGGTCCAGGACCGCTGGCCCGCCCTCTTTGAAGCTGTTAAAGCAATTGGAGCTCCTTCGATTCAGCATTTTTCCGGGACCATTGGAGGCAACCTGTGTCAGGATAACCGCTGTCAATTTTATGACCAATCCAAATTCTTTCGGGGAGCGAGACAAACCTGTAATAAGGCAGGTGGGAGTACATGTTTCGCATGGAAAGGCGGATCGGACAAATGTCATTCGGCTTGCCAATCAGACTCTGCTCCAATACTGATTGCGATGGACGCAAAAGTCGTCATTAGGTCCAAGAATGAAACTCGGACCATGCCTCTTGAGGAATTGTATTCTTCTGTCGGAGAACGCCCGTTAACCCTTGCGGACAATGAAATGCTCGCTGAAATTCTCGTGCCAGATCCGGTTCCGGGCGCAGGGTCAGCTTTCGAAAAGCTTGCCTACCGGTCTTCTATAGATTATGCGATGGTTTCGGCGGGCGCTTTTGTACAAACTGAAGGTGGTAGAACAATACGGGCCCGCCTTGTAATAGGCGCTGTGGCTAGAGGTCCCCTCTCAATCGCTACTGTCGAGAAAACTCTCAAAAACAGGCCCGCTGGAGATCAACACGCAATCAACGAAGTGGCGATTGATGCCATGAAAACGGCCGAGGCCTTCATTGCCAACAACATGACGCAACCTGTTGAATACAGGACAAAAATGGTTTCGGTAATAGCCAAACGGGCCCTAACACGGGCGACAGAGAGGGCGGTTTCTCAGAAAGGCTTTTTGGAGGCAAAATGAACAAACAGCCATTAGAAATTACGATTAACGGGGACTGCTATTCCTTGGCGGTAGACCCCAATCGCACACTCTTAGAGCTTCTTCGAGATGATTTGGACCTGACTGGCGCAAAAGAAGGCTGTGGAGAAGGGGTCTGTGGTAGCTGGACCGTCCTGATGGACGGCAAGCCTGTCCGTTCCTGTTTGACGCTGGCTGTTGAGGCTTCGGGAACCCATGTCACGACCGTTGAGGGGCTCGCTCAAAATGGCGAAATTGATCCCCTGCAGCAGTCATTTATTGATCATGGCGCAGTTCAATGCGGGTTTTGTACATCCGGTATGTTAATGGCAGCCAAAGGGTTGGCGCTCAACAACCCGCACGCTGGAAAAAAAGAAATCATAAACGCTATGAGCGGGCACATTTGCAGATGCACTGGATATACAAAAATTATCGAGGCAGTGGAAGCCGTGGTGGATAGGTCAAAGGAAAAGAGGTAGAGTCAATGCCCAACTATGCTTTCGTTGGAAAGAGTATGCCCAGAGTAGATAGTAGGGCCAAGGTCACTGGTGAAGCTCTTTTTACTGCCGACATCAAACTTCCCAAGATGTTGGTGGGAAAGATCCTTCGAAGCCCACATCCCCATGCCCGAATTGTCAATGTCGACATTTCGGAAGCGCTTCGAGTGCCGGGGGTAAAGGCGATAGTTACCGGACGGGACGTTCTCCAGAGAAAATGGGGGGTGTTCAGTTATACTCAGGATCAGCAGTTTCTTCCAGCAGACAAAGTAAGGTTTATTGGGGAAGAAGTAGCAGCCGTAGCGGCTGTTGACGAGGACTCGGCGCAACGAGCCATAGATTGTATTCGTGTCGATTACGAGATTCTTGAAGCGGTCTTTGACGCTATGCAATCACTATCTCCGACCGCTCCGCTCCTTCACGACAACTTTCCGCAGAATATAAACGTCCACGTCCCTATCAATGTAGGAGATGTTGAAAAAGGTTTTGCCGAATCCTATTACGTCCGGGAAGATACTTTTACGGCATCTGAGGATTCATATTTTCAGGGTGAGCCCTATGCCGTGGTTGCCCGTTTCGATATGGACAACAACCTTGAAATCTGGATGCCGAACGCTGGCCCTCATATGAAGGCCAAGCCTTTGTCCAACGCCTTGGGTGTACCACTCAACAAGATAAGGGTTCGAAAGATCACCATCGGGGGCGCTTTTGGCGGTCGTAGTGAAATAGCGCCTGCGGATCTTATATGCGCTCTTTTGGCCCGGAAGAGTGGCAGGCCTGTGAAAATCGTTTATACCAGGGAAGAGAACTCCATAGCGACTCGCCAGGGACATGCTCTGATCACCACAATAAAGACAGGTGTCAGACAGGATGGTAGAGTAATCGCAAGGGATGTGACTTGCTATATGGATGGTGGGGCTTACAGCTCGACAGGGCCAATTGCTGTCAGTGTGCCTTTCTTGTGCATGGAGCAGGCCTACAAAATGGATCACGTTCGATACAATGGCTATCGAATTTATACAAATAAACCCCCCCGAGGTATGATCAGAATACATGGCAGGGCCTTCGCCTGTGGTGTAGATACCCAACTGGACATGATTGGCGAGCATTTGGGGATTGATCCGGTCACCATGCGACTGATCAATGCCCGGGAACCTGGAGAATTTACCAATACCAAATCTCACGTTGCAAGTTGCGCCATGAAGGAAACCATTACGAAAGCCGCTGAACAATCAGGTTGGACTGACAAATGGGGCAAACTTCCACCGTTGCGCGGAATTGGCATCGGTTGCAATTCCGTTCAGACTGGATTTCCCATGGGTATTCGGGGCGGGTCGCAGGCCATAATCAAACTCAACGAAGATGGAGGAGCTACTGTCATTTCTGGAGTAGTGGATAACGGTCAGGGAAATGACAATATGCTCGTTCAAATTGCTGCCGAGGAACTCGGCATTCGCACTGAGGATGTACAACTGGTCACAGCGGATACCGAGGTTACCCCATCTGACCCGGGCGCCTATTCGCAGGTTTCTACTTTCATTGGTGGACATGCGGTGAAGAACGCGGCCAGAAATGTTCGAAGACAGTTATTCGAGGCTGCCTCCAAAACACTCAATGTAAAGGTAGATGACCTGATAGCGCGAGACCGCATGATTTACGTCAAGGATTCCCCAGACACTGCTATTCCTTTGAAAAAGGTAGTTAGGATGATTTTAGCCCAGGGGAAATCGGTCAGCGGGCAAGGGGACTACTGGCCCAAAGTTGATCCTAAGAGAGAGTGGATCAAGAATCCTTTTGGACAGATGTGTGGAGCGTTTTCTTTCGGGACTACGATCGCAGAGGTTGAAGTGGATCCTGAAACCGGCAAGGTAACTGTCCTGGAAGTCACTGCGGCCCAAGACGTTGGTTTTGCTCTGAACCCGCTTGTTCTCGAAGGCCAATTTCAGGGGTCCATTGCCATGGGAGGCCAGGGCGGGATTCTAACCGAAGGACACGTTTGGGACGGAGGTTCGGTATTAAATCCTACACAACTGGATTACAAAGTGCCTTTGGCTTGTGATATGCCCAAAATTAATACCATCATAATTGAATCCAATGACCCGGAAGGTCCGTACGGAACCAAAGAATCCGGAATGTCAATAGCTATGTCGGCGGCTCAGGCTTATGCGGCAGCGGTAAGTAATGCAATCGGCGTTTACATGACCGATTTTCCTTTGACTCCGGACAAGATCCTGGAGGCCTTGCAAAACAAAGTGGAAGGTGAGACCCCAGAACAGAATGAAGATGTAATGGAAAAGGGGCTCGAACTTATGGTTCCGGCGGTTTAGGTCTGTATCCATATGATCAAAAACCATGCAGAACTGTTAATGCTCTCTGATTTGAAAATACTGATTCGTGGGGCAGGGGAAATGGCCACAGGGTCCGCCTGCCGCCTCCACAATTCGGGGTTCTTCAGAATCCTGATGACTGAAATCGAGAAACCTCTCGCAGTAAGACGTTCAGTCAGTTTCTGTGAGGCTGTATATGAGAAAAGCTGGACAGTAGAGGACGTAAGAGCGGAACTGGTAAATCATGTCGAAGAAGCTCATGAACTTTGGGAAAGGAAAAGCATTCCGGTTCTTGTGGACCCTCCAGCCTCCTGCTTGAATACGTTTCAGCCTGATATCCTTATCGATGCGATACTTGCCAAGAAAAACACAGGGATTTCAATCCAGGACGCTCCTCTGGTGATAGCGCTTGGCCCAGGTTTTTCTGCTGGGAAAGAAGCTCACTACGTTGTGGAGACAGCAAGAGGTCACCAACTGGGTCGGCTAATTTCTGACGGTTACTCTTTGCCTAACACCGGTATACCCGGTGACATAGCCGGACACACAGCGTTAAGAGTACTCAGGGCTCCCACAAAAGGGATTTTCCTTTCTGAGTTATCTATAGGGGCGTACGTAGAAGAAGGCCAGTTGATAGGACTTGTGTCCAATAAACCCGTAAATGCGAGGTTGAACGGTATCTTGAGAGGATTAATTCGACCCGGGACTTCAGTGACACCAAATCTCAAGATAGGAGATATAGATCCTCGCGGTAATTCTTCATATTGTTTAACAATTTCAGAAAAGGCCAGAGCTATTGCTGGAACGTTACTCGAGGCCATACTTAGAACCTATAACGCAACCTTTGCGGTTAGTGGCAAGGCCAGGCTTGATTAAAGCTAGAGCGTCCCAGATGGTAAATTGACAATTTCCAACACTACTTGTTCATAAGGTGAGTTACACTAAGCTGCTTTCAAATCGTGGCTTCATTGAAAAAAGCGTGCTGGTCCGGATGATGCTGTAACCCAAGCTGATAGTTGAGTCCTAATTCGGGTTGAAGACTACCTTGGGACTGATGAATACCAACAATTCATCAATCTCTTTTGCTTTTGTCTTATTGCTGAATAGCATGCCTACGATTGGAAGGTTCATGAACCCAGGCCAACCCTCCCGCCTGCCCATTGCCGTGTCCCTTATTATTCCACCAATTCCGCATGTCTCGCGATCACGGACAATCATAGTAGTGTGAGCCTCTCGTTCCAAATATAGTTCGCCAGTTGTGGGCATTATGTTGGGTTCATTGTCAGTCACTACGATCATCATTTTGATCCGGCCGTCTGATAAGATCTTTGGCGTCACCTGGAGTTTAAGGCACACTTCCACCAATTCCGCATTGGTTCCCCATTGCGGAGAAGAGGTCTGAACGTTTAGTGCTGAACCACTTTTGATAACTGCGTTCTTTCCATCTGAAACCGGTATATTGGGGCGTGCTACTGTCCGGGCCTGTCCCTGGGCTTCGCCTATTTGAAGACGGAAATCCAGTTCAGTAATATATTGATTGGCAAGCAAACCAAACTGTAGCCCCAATCCCATTATATCGCCGATTTTGGCTACGTTTGCGGGGACGTTTACGGCCAGCCTGGAAGGTACTTCGCTCGAGGTAATGGTCCTGGAAGTCAGTTGTTGGACCCCTTTTTGAAAAATGGTCTATTTCAAGTTTGTGCCGATAGCCGTATTACCAAGCGCGCCGGATTGGTTGCCCGTTATACCCCAATAACTTGACCGATCAGTTTTTACACCTCGAAACTGGTTGTTTCTAACGCCCCAAAGAATGCCGACACCTCTACTCCAATCTTTATTGGCTCGAACAATCCTACTCTCGATACGAATCTGGGCGGCTGGTTTATCCAATGATTCTAAAATCTTCTTAATTTGCTTGATCCTGCTCGCAGTGTCCTTAATGAAAATCAGGGAGTTTTGGTCATCATGCCAGATTACTGAATCCCTGCCCAAATCACGGTCACGCGGCAACTTGACGGAGCTATCGTTTGAAGGCCCTTTAAAGGTTGGATCTGCTACGTTACTTGTTCCGGTGTAAGCTGAATGACGCCGTTCGATTTGCTGCCGCAATTTTGAAAGATTCCTTGGACCACGTCTGTTTCGCGATGGGACCGAAATTGAGTCGTGAGCGTAATGACGATCGTAAGGTTCTGTCAATATTGATATAAAACCTCGATCTTGCGACATTTCAAGATTCGATGTCCCTGAACATCGATTGTTGAACAGACATTGGAAGACTCTTGAAATTTCAGAAGGAATGCCGTTCCTAATTTTTACCACCTCATAGAAGAAACATTTTTGTTCTTTGCCAACCTCGAAACATTCAGGTTCCTTAACTCTTTCAGAGCTAAGTCTGGTTTGGAGCGATCTATTGCGTTTCAGGCCACGTTCAGGTATCGAAACATCTTTGGGAGCGCCAGCTTTTCGGGACACAGTCTCAAAAATCGATCCAGAAGAATTTGTCTGGAAAGAACCATAATCAGAAGCTACAGCCTCAGCCATTGTAGGAACATCGACGATACTTAAGGCCGTTAAGATCAACACAAGACCGATAATAATCGAGAGAAATCGAGACATTTTCGGACACCAAACTATTTTAGATGGAACTTCGCCGCCTTTGTAAACGGCCCCCCCAGAAGCTAAAGATATTTGGGCCGGATTATAATTTTCGAGATGCAGGAGCCTAAAATCTTCCGAAAATAAGTTTTCAGGAATCCTGACACAGTCTTGGATGAATTAAGTCCTGCATCAGTCTCTAATAATACTTATGATCAGGGTGTTAAAGCTCTTAGCTAGAAATTGGTTTAGCATAAATTCTTTGAGGACGCAACTATAAAACCACTGCGTCCTTTTTATTTTTTACCGGAAGGCTTTTCACTTCTAAAAAATTTTATCCCGAATATAATGTGTCCATGGAAACATATCTTTTTACAAAAGTATTGGCGCTTGGCGCCCTGGTAGTAGCTGTAGCCCTATATTACTTTCTATACGAGTGCTGAATGGTTCAAGCGCCCAATAGGAAGCCCGCAGGGTCTTTCTTAGAATGTCCGAAGCATATAGCTCAGGTCGGTTTCCGGGTTCAACCGAAACTCGCCTTGAGGTTGAGGGCTCCAAAGCGAATGCTGATAATCCTCCCAGCGGTTGTGACGGTCCCAACGCCACGCCTGGTAAGGATCAGGCGTCATTCGGAAGTAATTGGGGGCAACGGGACGGCTTTGTTTTGTCGGCGGCGGCGGATAATAGCCTGGAGGCGCATAATAGTACGGATAATAATACGAGTAATATTGAGCTGATGCTCCGTGATGCTGGACAATCACTAGCGCGCACGCTACTGCGACAATAAATAAAAGGTTCTTTTTCATTATGGATGGCTCATTTCCTATCCCAGTGGATAGATTCTTTCTAATGGTGCGAGAGGGGGGACTCGAACCCCCATGGGTTGCCCCGCCGGATCCTAAGTCCGGTGCGTCTGCCAAATTCCGCCACTCTCGCTCTGAACTCACTTAGGAAATATTTACTCGAACATTATATACTGAAACGCTCGTCCGCGCAAATCTACAACCTACAATCTACAACCTACCACAACATACGGCCAACAGAATTTCTTAAGAATAAGGGTCAGACTACGATCATCTAAATGAACTCTTCAGAACATTTGGGAAGAACATTTTTCTGTTATCCTTACCCGTAACCACTTCGAGCAAACTAATCCCCTCCGTCTTGATAGTGATGGACCCATCTCTGCTGGTCCAGAAAAGCTCGGCTCCTTCATCCTTGAGACGATTTAGGACATCCAGGTTGGGCAAACCCCCGCGAGGAGGATAATCAGCAGATAATACAGCAATCTTGGGTAGTACCATTGAAAGCAGACGCGGGGAAGTGGCGCTGGTTTTTCCTCCATGGTGAGGCACCTTCAATACTGTTGATTTGAGCATAGCCCCAGAATTAATTATAGTGCCGCGCAGTGGGAATAGGTTTGACAAATGACGCGACTTTTGTCCAGAAATTTGGAATGTCCCTTCCAACACCTGAAGGGAGGGAAGATGAATGCCCAAGCGTGGTTTGAGACTTGATTTCGAAGAGTACAATCACATTATTCAGCACCGCTATCGCGCCAAAAACCGCAAATATCTTGATTCAAGGGTTCGGCTGAGATCGATTTTACTGGTTCACGAAGGCAAGACGCTTACTCAAGTTGGTCAAATTCTCGAAGTAGCTCGGAGTACTGTAGAGCGATGGATAAAGAGGTATAGGGATTTAGGCGTGCCGGGCTTGCTTGTGCGATGACCATCCCAGAGTAAAAAGCCAAGATTAAGTCTGGACCAGAAACGAGAACTTGCCATTATGGTTCGACAAGGTCCTGAAGACAGTGGGTTGGATACCGGGGTCTGGACGTCCCCGATCATTGCAGACTTGGTCAAACGGCGTTTCGGAATCGCATATAGCCCATCTCAGATTCGCAGGGTTCTTCACGAGTTGGGTTTTTCACTTCAATATCCTAGACAAGAACTCTCAAAAGCCGATGGGAAACTTAAGGCCACATGGCTTGAGGATGAACTGCCTGAGATTAAAAAAAAGTCCGAAAGGACAATGGCATTCTGATGTATCAAAATGAAGTAAGTTTCAAACAAGCGGGTTCGATTTACCGACATTGGGCCTTGAAGGGCGTTGGATGTGTGGTGAAGACTCCGCCCACAAGGAAATCCTTGAAGGTGATGGGAGCGGTAACAGTCGGCTGTGATCCCAAATTTCACTTCCGGTTCGTCAACTGGTTCAACACCGAGACCTTTCTGAGCTTTCTTGACCAACTTATCTCCAGATACAAAAATCAAAAGATACACTTGATCCTGGACAACGCCAAGTATCACAAGGGTCCCGAAGTAAGGAAGTGGCTCAATGGTAAGGAGGATCGCATTGAACTCCACTATCTGCCCCCGTACTCACCAAAATTCAATGTGGCCGGATATGTCTGGAAAGAAACCAGAAGAAAGACCACCCACAACCGGTTCTTCAAAACCTTGAGTGAATTCAAGCGGAGACTGTTCAGAAGATTCAACCTATTTCAGGGAAATCCTGCGTCGTTGAGAAGCGTGCTTGAATCTTTCGCTTAGGACCCAGTTTCACTGCGTATCACTATAATATAATTCTATGATCGGTGTTGTTTGCCAAAACACGAGCGACCGTGGCTTGTATAACCTATTTTTTCGCGGTGGTGAATGTTGCTGTAGTGAGGTTCAGAGAATCGAGAGTCAACGCCAGACCTATGGATGAGAAGGCCACGAAGACACCCGCCCAGATCAAGATGAGACGCTGAAAAAAAAGGATACCGTAGCGACCACGAACGCTGACAATAGAATTTCATTGGTCGCGTGGTTAGAAACACCAACTCCCCAAAAACCGACTAATATACCAATCACCAGCGCCGCCAGAGCTAAGAAAGAAGGCCGCGCTATGATCCATTCCCCTAAATCTTGTCGTTTTCCCGGCACTTGAGATATTTCTGAAACTAGTTAGACAAGTGTTAAATCAAAGATTTAATAATAGTTTAAATTTATTTGAAAAATCTTACTAATCTTTTTACGGATGTTGAATAAATCCTTGCTCCCAGCAACTTGTGATGATAATCGAAATGTAACGATTTCGCACGGACAAATGATACGGTCTGGAAGAAATTGTCCCTAATCGTTATGTTATAGTAGATTCTAGGCCAAAAGGAAGATATTCTTTTTAATCCGTTTCAAGCTGTTTAACTTTTACTAGGCGTAAGGAAACCATGGAATCTTTTGGATCATACCTTAAAGGACTAAGAGAAGAGAAAGGTAAGACTCTAGAAGATATCTCTACCAGTACTAAAATTGCCCTAACGAATTTGGATTTTCTCGAGAATGACCGATATGATCTCTTACCACCAATTGTTTTCGTAAAAGGTTTTGTGAAATCCTACGCCAAGGAGCTTGACCTGGACGCTGATGACACAATTAAGACCCTGGAAACTTTTCTTAGCGCAACACAGCCGCAAAATTATGACGATGACAAAGCACTGATTCCAGTCGAGGAAGGTGCGTATGGGTTCTCTTTTGTGCAAAATATATGGTTTACAAGAATTCTGACTGTAGCGGGTTTGCTTTCTCTGTTAATCCTAATTCTCACAGGCATAAACCGAGTTTTCCTGGAAGATGAAGGGAAGCTCCAAAGTTCGTCAAACAAATCCGGCTTTTCTTTAAGCGCGCAATCAAGCCGAACCGATAAGTCCAAAATGTCTTTGACTACAGTTCAGCCTTCTTCGACGGGCAAAAAAGTTTTGGAAATAAAGGCAATAGCTAACGCTTGGGTCCGCGTGGAGCCGGACAGTGGCCCGGCAGAGGAGATAATAATGTCTCCCGGTGACATACAGGTTTTTACCGCAAAGAGCAGTTTTAGAGTTATAACAGGAAACGCTGGCGGCATAAGGCTCCGATTCGATGGCCGAGTAATGCCTGTGCTTGGGAAACCAAACCAAACATTAGCGTTAACTCTGCCTTAGCCATCTTAAAAGCTGTTCATTGGTCAGGAGAATTAATGTCTCAAAAGGAAATAAAACTTCTATTAGTCGTTCCTATAGCGACTCAGGAGGATTTAAAGTTTGTCGTGGAAGCTGAAGAATGGCACACGGTTCAGGATGTTTTCAAAAAAACTGGAACATCGTTCCTCCGGGATTGGAACGGAAACTATGTCCTGGATTTGGACGAAATTCCATGGAAAGCT
Source organism: uncultured delta proteobacterium (assembly GCA_963798475.1). Classification (GTDB taxonomy): domain Bacteria; phylum Desulfobacterota; class Desulfomonilia; order Desulfomonilales; family Desulfomonilaceae; genus CAJBEZ01. The sequence goes on along the minus strand of CAWCTI010000023.1, from coordinate 93,003 downwards.
ACCCCTGAGGAAATCCATTCTCTGAAGGTTATAGAGGGAAAAGTAATCGCAGTCTCTGAATCCCAATACAAGATTTCGGCGCCCAAGAAACTTTATAAAGACAAAGAATCTGTTTATGTGCTGGAAACCGACGTGGCAGATCTGTTCAACTAGGTTTTTACACGATTCTGAATAATTTGAACTAAAGCATTATATGTAGTCGTAAGCAAATACCAAAAAAAGGGGGAATACACACAATGAAGGGCAATAAGGCTAAGTTGAGGCAACAGGGAAGGCTTATGGCTTTGCAAAGACGGCGCAGACTCAACTTGGTTTTTCGAAACATCGACGTATTATGTGATGGGGCGACTTACTCAGAAATAAATAATTTAAACTATTCTCAACTCAAATCTGAACCTCCGGCGAGCAGTTAGCCATTCGCCAATATCCTGCGCAAAAAAGCACAATTGATTAGGAAACATCAGATGCCCGGCCTTTTGGCCGCCACGCTGGTAGGAAATGTGGCTCAAATGGATTATTCCATTCGATCTTTGCTTATTGAGTCCGTTTGCGCCGAATCCGTGGATTTTCGACACGTTCAAGATTATTTGGATTCAAAGGTTTCCGATTTAAACCTGGGGACACTCCGTTTTGCAAATAACCAGAGGTTAATAGAATGCTCTTTGACTACGGCTGAAGGATGGCTCTCAAAGGGAATCCGGGTTCACGTCATGCCAACACACCCAAAGTTCGGGTACTGTGCGAATCTGGCCAAGGTCATTTTTACATCCGGCCCACTAAACCTCCTGGACAATCCCTCACCAATGTTACTGAATTCACGACCAGAAAGGAAAGTTCGACCGGATTCCCCCTGGCTTAAAAAAACTGTAAAACTGACAAAAGACGCTATTGCAAGAAAATAGACACTGGTTTCAGTATATGGTCCAATACCCTATCTTGTGTTTAGTTGGTTGGCCAAGGGGTCGGGTTTGATCGTCGTGTGCGATGGTCCGCTCCCTTTCATGGGTTCGGCGGATATTCCAGAAAAGTTCGAAACAGAATTTTCTGAAATCTTTGATATGGAAAACACATTGTTCCTATCTGGTTTCTCGCCAGGCATTTTACCGAAACCAAAGCTGAGGTGGATGATTAGAGACGAAATGGCTGGAGCTATTGCTGAGATTCTTTTGCCATGTTCCGTCAGCCCCAAAGGCAACATGTCTCGGATACTCGAATCAGCTAGATGTAGAGGAAAGACGATAATTGACGAAAGCGAAAATACTTGTAATCCCTGTCGTTGTTCAAAAGATCGTCTGGCCCCCGGATTGAAAAAAGATTTTCAAAGGGTTTCTGTAATTGCCCCTCTCATCCATAATGACATGGGCTCACATAATTCTAGTGTAGTCAAGGCTCAATGGAGTGAGGATTCGTTTGTTTCCGAAGTACGATTGAGAAATTCAGTGGATGGTATGCTAATACACTATACAAGAGCATGCTCCAGTCCTTGGCCTGGTCAGTCGTCGGCTGCCTATCTGTCTGATCTAATATGTAATAATCCAGGGGCTGCTCATGATGCGGTGGACACGCTAATAAGAATAGTGATTGAGAAAAAGATAAGAGCAACCGGGACTTGGACACGAGGTTCTACGCCAGTTGTCTCGTTTACCGAGGCGGAACCGGAACTTTTCGGTTCGATCCAAAAGTGGCCGCGTGGTCTTATGAGATATACTTTTGAGTCCTATGGAATAGCTTTCTCGAAAAAAGCCTTGCTTGACAAAGGATTAAAAAAAGTTATTTACGGATCAGACGCGGACTTCAAAACAGTCCCACGAGACTCCAAAGCGTTTTTTCAATTGTCATCTAGTAGCTGTTATGATTGGACTATAGAAAAAGAGTGGCGAGTGCTTGGTGATTTGGATTTCGAACGCATGAATCCGTCAGATTGGCTTGTGATTACGCCGGACATTCAAGGGGCTTACAAGGTGGCGGATAGCATTAGAACCAGTAGTCTACGAATATATGTGTCAAATTTTCGACGAATAAATTCACAACAGCCGTAAAAGATGGATTGTTGCCTGTAATGATTTAGGCGTCAGGATATGCATGTATTAGACGAAATAGCGCAACATTTCGCAGTGATTGTATTTGGGTTACTTGTTGGCGCAGTCGTGAACGCAGTGTCAAGGTATTTCCTGAACCGCAGTTCAACTGAACTTCAGAGTCCGTCAACTCTAGAATCTCTTAGGGGGTTAGTGCCCGTCACTGTGATCAAGGCGGCGAATTTGATTTCTCGGAAGGATCTCGGTTCAGCTGACACTAAGCCTCTCTTGTATCGTGATGTTGGAGTAGAGCTCGTTTGTGGGATCGGAGCCTTGGCATTATTTGTGAAATTTCATCCCGTGTCGGTTTTCTTTACGAATGCAACCTTTTGTGCGGCGCTTCTTATAATTTTTAAAATAGATCTGGAAGGAATGATTATACCTGATGCCATATCGTTGAACGGCATATGGGTTGGATTTATGCTATCTTGGTTTGGCATAATTGCATCCATGGATTGGAAATCGTCGCTCCTGCGGAATTTTGCTCGGCGCTGCGATTTTGTATGTCCCAGCGTACATTTATAGATTGATCAAAGGTTCTGAGGGGCTAGGTGGTGGTGACGTAAAGCTCATGGCCATGGTTGGGGCGTTTACAGGGGCGCAAGGCATAATATTTACGCTATTTGTGGCCTCGCTTTCAGGTTGCGTGGTAGGATTGATAGGATTCTTATACAAGCGAATTTCTTCAAATTCGCTAATACCGTTTGGTCCGTTTATTAGTTGTGCCGCAATCCTGTATATATTTCTCGGGCAAACAATAATATCCCTTTTCCTGGATCTCGCAGACTATTTCTAAGCCACTAAAATCTTTAAACAAACCGCGTTTCGTCTATTGATGACACAAGATTGCTGCGAAACAATGAGAAAAAATCATGTTTGACCCTCCCAGATCCTAACAATTTGCTAACAATTAAATCTGAAAATAGTGACTGACGGTCATTTTGAATTGTCAATAAGATTGTCCCAGAAAGGAGGATTAAAGTGTTCTCTCGAATTTTTTCATTTGTCATATTATGTTCATTGGCTCTAGCGCCGGTGGCTTCAGCCATGGATCTTGACCCAGCTTTGCCTTCATATCAAAAGATTAGCGGGGTTTCGGGTAGCCTTAAATCAGTTGGTTCAGATACTTTGAACAACCTGATGACCTATTGGGCAGAAGGGTTCAGAGCCGCATATCCTGGGGTAAAGATTTCCATCGAAGGCAAGGGGTCTTCGACGGCTCCGCCTGCTCTTATAGAAGGCGCAGCGCAATTCGGTCCAATGTCGCGGGAGATGAAATCCAAAGAAATCACGGATTTTGAGAAGAAATTTGGCTATAAACAGTCAGTTGTAAGGGTGGCTGTTGATTCTCTGGCGGTATTTGTCAACAAGGACAATCCAATCAAGTGTCTCACTTTGCAGCAACTAGACGGCATATTTTCCAAGACGCGCAAGAGTGGCGGAAAAGAAATAAGGACCTGGGGGGATCTCGGCCTTGTAGGAGAATGGACAGACAAACCAATTTCAATTTACGGTAGGAACTCTGCGAGCGGCACTTACGCCTATTTTAAAGAAGTCGCTTTGTTTCACGGGGATTATAAGGACACGGTCAAGGAACAACCGGGGTCTTCGGCTGTTGTCCAGGGTGTAGCCAATGACAAATATTCGATAGGATATTCAGGGGTGGGTTATAAGACACCTGATGTTAGAGTCGTTCCACTTTCTTCCAAAGAGGGATCAAAATGCTACGAAGCAAACGCGGAAAACGCTTATGATGGAAATTATCCATTGGCAAGATTCCTATACATATATTTTAATAAGAAACCTAATGAACCGCTAAATCCGCTAATGGATCAATTCTTGAGATATGTTTTTTCTAAACAAGGGCAGATGATAGTCATCAAAGATGGATTTTATCCTGTTTCAAAGGCCCTGGCTGATGAAGATCTCGGTAAAGTCGGATTGAAATAGACTTAAACTATTGACTGGACTAATATACGTGAGAAGTGGAGCGCGCCAAGAGCGTCGCCATTCCTCACGTTTGTTTTTAGAGTAATCTACGAAAAAGTGAAACACTTCTAAATAGCGCGTCGCTAAATTCAAAGGATACCACGATGCGAAGATTTGGCGTGGAAGGCCGAAAAAAGACCAGCCCTTGGGTTCTTTTCGCTGACAGGTTGGCGGACAAGGCTATAACCTTAGGCGGGGCGCTGGTTATTGCCACTGTCATGGGCATGACCATTTATCTAGTCTATGAGGTCCTCCCACTGTTTGGGGGCGGGAAAGTTCTTTCGACCCATGAGTACAAGGTGCCTCTGAAATCTGAAGACATTGTAGACGTCACTATAGACGAGCACGACACTTTAGCCGTCGCCGTTTCAAAGAGCGGCGAGGTTTATATATGGCACACGAAGACCGGAGTCCCTCTGGAAAGCCTCTCATTCGATTTTAGCGGAAAAGAGCTTACTGCAATTGGAAAAACAATTGACAATGACCATCTTGCTTTCGGATTTTCCGATGGGACTGTCAGGCTCGGCTCGATAGATTTCAAAAATGAGATCCTCACACCTGAACAGGCGCCAAAAGATTTAAAGGAATTGGATGCCCGAGACAGTTCCGGTCCGGGCACGATGTTTTCAAAGATCCCAGGGAAGAGATTGCGAAAAGTATATGTAGAGATAAAGCTGGCCCCGGAAATAAGGGTGTCTGAATCCGACAGTCCAATCGTAGCATTGGACTATCGTTTAGTTGATTTCGGTGATCGGCCCAAAAGTTACCTTGCAGTCGCCGACGCGTCGGGGGTCGCTCATTTTCTTACCACAGAGACGAAAACCAATATGCTTACCCGAAGCCGCACGATTCAAGTCAACAAGATCGCTTTGCCCGTTCCAAAAGAAAAGGCCAATTTTAAATTCGCCATTATTGATGACACCGGTGACAATATCATTCTTGCTGATCGTGCTGGGCGTGTATTCAGATATGACGTCCACAACGAGAAAAAGCCTCAACTGGCCGAAACCCTCAAGATAACCCCATCCGGGCGTGAACTTACAGTTTTCGGCACATTGTTGGGCGCACGATCGATAGTTGTGGGTGATTCCGGAGGAGACCTGACAATCTACTTTCTGTTGAAGCGGGATGGAGCTAATTCAACTGACGGGATGACATTGGTCCCGACCAGGGAATTTCAGCCTCAGCCTTCGGGTGTAACTGGATTCAGTCCGAGTCAGAATGGAAAGACATTTGCCACACTGGACTCCAACGGCACAATCTGGTTGCGACATGGCATTAGTCAAAAAACACTCATCGAGCTTGGAGGAAGGAAGGAGAAGTTCAGCGCAGGTATAATTGCGCTATCACCTAGACTGGATGGACTACTGGCCATTGGGCATGACGGAAAAGCGGGCTTCTGGAGGCTGTCCATACCACACCCGGAAATTTCGTGGAAAACATTGTTTGGAAAAGTTTGGTACGAGGGATATCCTGGCCCTTCCTATTCATGGCAGTCAACAGGGGCTACTGACGCGTTTGAACCAAAACTTTCTCTCGTTCCTCTAATTTTCGGCACCCTCAAAGCGACTTTCTATTCTTTGCTATTTGCAGCGCCTCTTGCCCTTCTGGCCGCCATCTACACGTCAGAATTTCTTCCAAATCATGTTCGTGCAAAAATCAAACCAGTCATGGAAATCATGGCTTCTTTACCTTCCGTGGTCCTTGGATTTGTCGCCGCATTGGTCCTGGCTCCAGTTGTTGAATCATGGATAGCTGCTGTATTGCTGGCGTTTATAGTAATGCCATTATGCTTGATCATATCCGCCTACTTTTGGCAATTGCTTCCGGTTCGAACCAGCCTTAAACTTGACGGTCTTCCAAAACTGATTCTCATGAGCATGTCGGTATCTTGTGGAGTGACCGGAGCATATTTTCTGGGACCTGTGTTCGAAAAACTTTTTTTCAATGGTAATCTCAAGTCGTGGCTAAGCGGTAATCCGGGCAGTAGCGTTGCCTTTCTATTCCTGATGGTTCTACCAGGAGTAGCTGCTTTTTTAACCTACTTGAATTCAAGGACAATTGGCCCTTCATTCAACAGCCGGGTTAAAAAATTTAAAGCGCCTTACGGGGCCATTCTGGATTTTGCACGTTGGCTAATTCTTGCTTTGGTGACGGTGGCATTGTCGTATCTCTTGTCTATGCTACTCGCTTTTTTAGGAGTGGACCCCCGGGAATCGATTGTAGGGACCTATATTCAGCGAAATACACTTGTCGTTGGATTTGCAATGGGTTTTGCGGTTATTCCAATTATCTATACGCTTGCTGAAGACGCGTTGAGCGCAGTTCCGGACCAACTCCGTTCCGCCAGCCTGGGTTGTGGGGCGACACCATGGCAGACAGCGATGTGGGTTGTTTTACCTACCGCGATAAGTGGAGTTTTCTCAGCCGTTATGATCGGTATGGGACGGGCTGTTGGCGAGACAATGATTGTCGTGATGGCGACAGGTAACACTCCCGTTATTGATCTCAACATATTTAGCGGTTTGAGGGCGTTATCGGCTAACATTGCAGTGGAACTCCCTGAAGCGCCGAAGGACGGGACTCTATATCGAACCCTCTTCCTTACCGGCCTGGTGCTATTTGCCATGACATTCGTTATAAATACGCTTGCGGAACTCGTTCGCCAGCGCTTTCGTAAAAGAGCTTTGAAACTCTAGGATTGGTCAAATGAAGAGCGAAACTGAACAAACTAGCGTTGAAAATGTTAAGCGTCGCAGAAACCGAGACTTCAAAGCTCGAGGTGAACCATTTCTCTGGGTATTGGGCGGAACCCTTGTTATCGGTTTGATCATGATAACAGGTTTTGTAGCCCTGATTCTTTATAATGGACTATTAACATTCTATCCAAATCGAATTGAAGTAGTAAATCTGAGCGATGGATCAACAATGGCCGGAGAACCGGTCAGATCCGAAAGATATAAACCTGAAGCGGACAAAATTGCTACATTGCCTGAATTGGCGAAAAATGAGCTCATGGCCAACAACGGTTTCCTGAAAAGGTATCTTTACAAGACCGGTAACTTTGATCTCTATAATGAGGACTACAGATGGGTCCCAGCCTATGAAATCGACAAGGTGTCCGAACCTCAGGACATGGTATATGTCGAAAGAATGGAATGGGGGCCTTTTATCGGAAGAGTGTCATCGCTGAACCTCAATGGAGTCCTAATTAATAAACCTGACCCTTCATCAGAGCAGTTGCGAAAAGCGGAAAAAGAAGGGAAAAATCGTCGCCAAAGAATTCAGAGAATAGAACGTGACGAAATTTCAACGGTAAACCATTATCTTGAAAGAAACAGGCTGGCCCTCAAGAAGATTGAATTAGAGGAGGGAGCAAACAGTGACACTTACTCGATTGCCGCAAAGAAATTCAAAGCGAGCGAAGACAAGCTGGAAGTCGAATATCGTGAATTGTCGAATGAAGCTGAAGCCCTTAGAGAGATAGACTCCAAATACACCATCACAATGTCGGATGTCGGGAACAAGGAAAAAATTATGAAGTTGTCCGACATTGTAAGGCTCTACCCGGCAAATAGGCTTTCGTTTGGCGCAAAACTTTCCGTTTATTTCTCCAAGTGGTTGGAATTCTTGACTCAAGAACCCCGGGAAGCCAATACGGAAGGTGGTGTGCTTCCAGCGATATTCGGCACTTTTTGCATGACTATCCTCATGGCGTTGATTGTAGCCCCCTTCGGCGTAGTGGCCGCCCTCTATTTGAGAGAGTACGCCAAACAGGGAAAGTTGGTCTCGCTAATACGAGTGTGTGTTAATAATCTGGCCGGGGTCCCTTCTATAGTCTATGGAGTTTTCGGCCTTGGCTTTTTTGCCTATGTCCTTGGTGGGAGTATAGATCAAATTTTCTATCCAGAAAGGTTTCCTAATCCTACATTTGGGACAGGCGGTCTACTTTGGGCTTCGTTAACTCTGGCGTTGCTAACAGTGCCAGTTGTGATCGTCGCTACTGAAGAGGCCCTAGCCGCTGTCCCCCAATCCATGAGAGAAGGATCCCTGGCATGTGGGGCCTCAAAGTGGCAAACAATAAGACGCATTGTATTGCCGCGAGCGATGCCGGGAATAATGACTGGTCTGATTTTGGCGATGGCCAGGGGGGCTGGCGAAGTTGCTCCGTTAATGTTGGTAGGAGTGGTGAAGATGGCCCCTGAGTTACCAATAGACCGGTTTCCTCCTTACATTCATCTGGAACGGAGCTTTATGCACCTTGGGTTTCATATTTTCGATCTTGCATTTCAATCACGTAACTCTGAAGCGGCTATCCCAATGGTTTATGTGACGACGTTATTGCTGATCACTTTGGTTTTCGTAATGAACGCAGTTTCGATCATCGTCAGAAATCGTTTGAAACGAAAATTTTTCACGGGGCATTTCTAGGAGATCTCGATGACTTCCAGATATCAGACAGCCGATTCAACCGTCTATCATGAAAGGAGGGGTTTACAAGGTAATTTACTGGCCATTCAGAACTTTAATTTGTGGTACGTCAAAAGTCAGGCTCTATTTGACATCAGCATGACGGTAGAAAGAGGCCTCGTGACTGCCCTGATTGGACCTTCCGGCTGTGGCAAATCTACTCTCTTGCGGTCCATCAATCGAATGAATGACCTTATCGATGGACTAACAATCACTGGGAAGATCATTCTTGATGATGAAGATATTTACGGACCGAGTGTAGATGTTATTGCTCTTAGGAAAACCATGGGAATGGTTTTTCAAAAACCGAACCCTTTTCCCATGTCGATTTGGGAAAATGTCGCATACCCTTTGCGGGTCGATGGTATAAGGGACAGGAAAATTCTGGATGAAGCTGTGGTTCAGGCTTTGAAGAATGGCGCTTTATGGGATGAGGTTAAGGACCGGCTCAATGAGAATGCCTTGGGATTGTCCGGTGGTCAGCAACAGAGGCTATGTATAGCAAGGGCGATAGTCGGGGAACCGGAAGTCCTGCTTATGGACGAGCCCTGTTCCGCTCTTGATCCTGTGGCGACAGCCAAAATCGAAGACCTTATTGACGAACTTAAGGGATCATACTCAATAATAATTGTTACGCACAACATGCAGCAAGCCGCAAGAGTTTCCGACAATACGGCTTTTATGTATCTGGGCAAATTGATTGAGTATGGTGAAACTACGGCAATATTTACTAATCCCAAAGTAAAAAAAACCATGGAGTACGTAACAGGGCGTTTTGGATAACATTTATTGGAGCTGTTTAGGCACCTTTCTAGATCTTGATTGCAAAACCGGTTTTTTGTTCCTTGCAATTGCAATATTTCAAGGAGATCGCTATGGACAGAGTTCCGCGGATGAGACTTCGTCGGAAAAGTGAATTCCTGAAAGACAATCTCATTTCATTGGCTGCAACAGTCCAGGAGAGTTTCAGGTCATCCATTACAGCTATTAGGTCCAGAGATAAGGACTTGGCCGCTTCGGTTATTGAAGGTGACAGTGAGATTGATCGAATTGAAATAGAGATCGAAGAAACCTGCCTCGAAATTCTTGCGCTTCATCAGCCTGTAGCCCTGGATTTGAGATTGATAACCGGTGCTTTGAAGATAATTAACCAGCTTGAGAGGATAGGGGACCTGGCCGTCAACATAGCTCAGGCGGCGGTTATTCTCGCGTCAGAAATGCCCCTGGACGTTCCGGCTGAATATTATTTCATGGCTCAGAGAGTCGAAAGCATGTTGGAAAAGGCCATAAAATCATTCGTGAACGAGGATGAAACCATGGCCGACGAGGTCTTGTCCGATGACGACGAAGTTGACATGATGAAACACAAATTACACCGAAACTTTGAAGACAGAGTCAACTTTGAGCTAGACAGACGCCACGCCTTGACACAGTTGTTCCTGGTGTCGAGGCACCTGGAGCGGATTGCTGACCATTCGACAAATATAGCGGAAGACGTTATTTACATGGTTACTGGAGAAATAGTCCGACATGGCCATGGGGCGTCAAAATGATAAGCGATGTTGGTGTTCTGACTCGATGTTTAAAAAGAATTTACTGTATTCTCAAATCCTGTCCCTAACAATATGGAAAGAGATGGTCGCTGCTGTGACCATGCTTCTACCGGTATAAACAAAAGTCACTAGTCCCACGCATTGAACAAAAAGAATGACAGTAGGGTCCCACAAGGAGGCCAACCCCGTTGCCACGTTCGCGGCAGGAACGGTGGCGGCGCCCATCAGATAGACCACGAGGAAGACATAAGCGATTGAGGCTAATGACATAACCTGATACGCCGTGAAATTTCCAGGCCCCCTATAGTCAGCTCTCAAGGTCTCCGAAAAAACTCGCCAAGACTGGGTCACAATTATGGTCAGCAACAGAGCCAGGGAACTGTGGTCTTTCAGAAAAAACAAAGCACCGATTAAGCCAATTGTAACATACAAAATAGCAGTGACGGCCTGGACAGGCACAACATGTTCTCCATCCAACCCTCTTTCGTAGGCGATTTTTTTGAGTTTTCCGGTGAATACAAATCCGCATTTACCAAAAAAAGCGCGAACAATTGGGTGACACTCAGACAGGGGTTTCCCGTAACAGCAACCAAAGCTAATACAGGCCAATCGGCCTAATCCTTCGCCAATCGCGTAAGCAATGGAAAAAGAAGCCAAAATTGGAATCACTGGGAGATGGTTTGGCTCCAAAATAATGAAACGATCAAGAATGAGAATAATCGGAGGAACTGTAAAAACCCCGGCAAAACATGCTCCTGCGATGGTAAAAGTATACGGTTTATTTTCTACCAGTAACGCTACGGTTTTTGATGCGGCTAACCCAATTACAAGGATAAATCCTACAACAAGGAATGTTAACGTAATTGGCACGTGAATCGCCGATGTAAGAACCAAAAGAATGAATACTCCGGTCATAGTGGCCAAGGCTATGAAAATGCCATAGTATGTGAGATTAAGGCCTTTCCAATTTTGAGCGCTATCTTTAGCCAAGGGTACTGTCGCTAAAATTTGCCAGTCTTCTTGTGGTAGCGTTTTAAAGGCCCAAGCAAACAGTAAAATGAAAGCGACGCCTAAGCTTAAGACGAAAATTTCATCGTACATTCATATTACTCCGATCAAAGTTATTCTTTCTTCCGATTATTCCAGTTGAAGAGTAGCGAATTCATGTGAACGTCAAATCACTTTACCGATAGTAGACCTGACTTTTATGTCTGTTTCTACCAGCGGTTTGCCAAAACCTTCCGAAAATCGGCTTTGGACGTTGGAAAGAGAGCGATTCCTGACGAGATCATCGGAAAATTCGACTCTGCCGGGTTGAAATATTATCAAATCAGTGCTGCTACCAGGCCGATAAAGGCTTTTTGGCGCTCCCTTTTTCAAAAACATCCCCGGTATTATCGGTTTCGGGTTGCAATACTGTGTCTCGCTATATGCCTGAACCACGTCCCCAATCATGAGGGCGACAACCTCTACCATTGCGACAAGCCCTACTCTTGTCCCGCAGGGAACATCCGTATCAAATATAGTCACAACACGCTTGTTTTTCGAAAATGGTGTCACGACATTGATTGTTGCCGATGGATTACAGGAGTGGTAACCTCCTGAAACTTCGTATAAATCCACCACTTCTCCTGATACAGGGGTATGATTGTAATGATATTTTTCCGGAGTTAATCTGAACACAGCGAAATCGCCATTTTGCAAGGCATTGAGCCATTGATGTTTGTCCTTTCCCAAGAGCTCTTCGAAATCAAAAAATTTCTCCTTTAGAAACAGGGTCGATGCATCATTCAATGATCCCACAATAACTCTGGCATCCGCGGGAGAAACGATTACAGTGGGATTTTCAGACATAGGCCGGCAGTCCCAGTACCGGATTTGGCGTTCGAAGACACGTCGCATTGTGGTAAAATTTTCTGGGTAAAGGCATTCGGTAAAATTTATTCCGCAAGCCTCTAAAGACTCTCTTGATGGTAGCAAGCCACCCATATCGAATTTCAGAAACGCAAGAAGTTCACTTGAAACTCGAGCGCTTGTTACCGCCTTAAAAAGAAACGGGGCCTTCTCCCTTGCGGACGAATAAAGAAAATTTATAGCTTTATCCCCAATAAGCTCTTCCGTTTTGATCTTCCCAGTTTCCCTTTCCACAAATTGGTGGCGTATCATTCTCATTAAACGGAGTTCTCCTAAGTCCTTTTGCAGCTTCTTCTTCATCATGACGAATGGTAATTATAATAAGGTCGATAAGTTTCCTTATGGAGTCCAAAGAAATTTCCTCATTCAGCACATCGTCGCAAACATCTTCTAAAAACTTCCACGTCTCGCGATCTTTAACCACATAATTTACAGCTTCCCGATAATTTTGATTGAAAAGGACCCCGCTCCTGTCTAATGAACAGAGGTCCTCATGAAGAAAAGTGAGACCCTCTACAAGGTGGTCTCTTTTGAGGGACGAGCGGTAGTATGTCTCTGCTGATAGATTAAATGCGTCAGCGTCCATATTCATTGGCGCCTTGGCTCCGACAGTGTCCAAAATAGCCTTGGTAAATCGTCCGGAGGCGGAGAATTCTTGAGGGCTTTGAATCCTTTTACCAAGATCGTTAAGCAATTCTTTGAGACCAAACATTTCAATAAGATCAGAAGCTTCTGCGTGGACTAATCTGATAAGCCCTATGAGGTACTCTTGATTGTAGACTCGGAGGTAACGTGGATATCGCCGACTTTGACGCAATCCTCGAGTATGTTCCAAAATTCTTTTCATAAATGTATTAGAAGTTTCCTTCAGCACATAAAAAGTTGGGATACCTATTGCGGAGCCGAAAAAAACTTGCCGGCGCTCACTTTCGATGAAAGGATCGTCAGGGATATCGCGATGGGAGACTTTACCGAGTAAAACAAATTTGAAGGCCATGGCTGTGATTAGAACCTGTAGATTAACAGCGTTGGCCATGTCGTTCACCATATTTTGAAATAGACTGTAATGTCGCCCTTCAAAGCCGGAGAAGCCCAGTTTTGAAAATTCCCGTAAACGATATAGAAAATATGGGGCCATTTTTTCGTCGAAAATTCCTAGGTCTGAGAGGTCTTTCTTAAGCCTGTCGATGTTGCCGGGTTTCCCATCCAACGCCGGACTCTCATTGGTGCTCATGACTGAGACCAGGTAGTCTATAAGCCGGAAATCAGGGACAAAGTCTCCTTTTACCCTAAACAGAGCAGTTAGCGCCTTATCGATATGATCAACCCCAAAAGGGGTGACCGGTTGGCCGAAAATTCTAAGTTTGGCTTTTTTCTTCCAACGGCGCCAAATCATTCTCAAATGGGTATAATCCAGTTCATGTGGCAAGAATCCGAGGACTTTTTCAGGATGAAAATCCGAGAAACAAAGCCTGTAAGGCGCAGCGCTATATGTGCCGACAAAAAGAGGCAGAAAGTGCTCCACAATTTTTATGACTAGATCTCCCAGAAATTTCTCGTGAGTAGCTGTGAATCCGGATGATTTACACGAAAGATAACCGGTTAGCTTGACGCTGCCCAGGCTCACATGCGTGCCATTATTGGCGAGACTAATGTTAGAAACGTTCGGCAGCACAACCAGATTCCTGGTAATTATACCGGCCTCGCGCAATTTGGCCACGGCATTGAGCTGGCTTCGGCTCAGGACCTGATGGCACAAACACATATAATCATGCTTTGTCTGGCCAGTGTCCCATCCGTTAAGGCACGGACTCATAAACAGATCTCTGTAAAATGAGTCCGAAATACAGTCATTAAGCTTCTTTTGACGGGTAGGAGGGTGCGGTGAAAAATACAGAAGAGCTTTTTGTCCGTTAGTCTCAAGTAAGAATTTCTTATTCGCATACATAACAAGGAGTTGCGTCAGGAGATACCTCTCTGATGTCTCCTTGGCAAGTGCTCGGCCAAGTCCTGTTTCTAATCGAACGGGAACCACATTGAAAGAAAACGTTTCAGGTGAGGTGTTATCGTTGACCAGGTGATCCATCAAACGGGTCCCTGTAAGTCGGAGCGTTTCGGGAAGCCTTTCTTGAGAACCTATTACATCGGCCAAAGCCAGCTTCATGACGTAACTGATCGGCACACGAAGGAATTCTTTCTCCTGATCCAGGTATACAAACTTGTGAGTGTCGGTTCGTAACGAACCGTTTGATTTACGTTTGTCCAGGAGAAGATCGTAATCAAATACTTTTCGGGCTGACTCATTTAAACACGCCATAGGGAATCGTACCCAACTGTTTTCCCATATATTCTCCGGGTTGTTGTTTAGATATTCCTCAAGGTCAGTTATGGCGCGTGTGGAAGTGTCTCCTGAAGCCGCTCTTCTTATGATGTTGGCGAAATAATTGGATTCTCGAATACGAATCGGTAGGTCAATATGGTCCCTCGTTCCCAAAACAGCCGCTTGAAGTTCAGTTTCCGAGCCGGCCGTGATGTCGTTGATCCCGAATGGAATAGATTGTGGATCTATGACGTTTGAAGTTCCTCGGCATCCCAGGATCTCTCTTAGGCTTTTTATCGAAAAACTATGGCTGCTCTTCTGTTCCAACACCAATGCTGTCGGTTGTTTTACGCCAAATGCCATTTACGTGAGGCTCCTGTAGCCTTTACGAGAAAATCACACAACTTCATTACGCATTCCACATGTTAGTGAGGCATTAGGGATCAGATAGTTTTTTGCTAAGAATTAGCCCCCAAGGAAATCCTCAACGCAATACTAACAAGCGCCTAACGTCAGCCTAACGACGAGCCTTTAAAAGTTCGCTCAACGAGGAGAAGGGGAGGTTTTGTTACCTGATTAAAACGACAAGAAGCGGGACTAAAGATTGGGACCGCCTAAAAAACTTTTGAGGTAGGAGGCCAAGAATATATGGAAGAGTTCAGCCTTAACTCAACTGTCCTTCGAGACATTTTTCATCACGCCAAACCCCTCGGGCATCACCAAGAAGCAAGCAAGCTCAATCTAGGTTTTGGATTTATCTATTACGGTGTTGTAAGGGCGTTGCGCCCTAAACACACATTGGTGATAGGGTCCGGTTACGGTTTCAGCGTAGTTTGTCTTGCTCTAGGTATTAGAGACAACGGGTTCGGCGCACTAACTTTTGTGGATCCTTCATATTCATTGGTAAAAGACGGGCCTCTCAAGACAATAGGAGGCAGAGGAAACTGGAACGATTCTGAGAGCGTTCAAAGCCACTTCCAGCGTTTCGAAGTAAACGAAATAGTTACTCATTACAGGATGTGCAGTGATGAATTCTTTCAAACCTATGGAAATCTACGATTGCCTGAAATAAGCGTCGCTTTTATTGACGGCGCCCATGACTTCAAACACGTAAAACACGATTTCCTCGAAGTTTTAAAAAAGTCTCGCTCTAACACTTACGTGTTTCTCCACGATTCTAACATCTATATCAGAGAAATGATTCGACACGCGGGCGTAAAACGATGGCTAAAAATATTGCAGAAAAATGAAAAGGCTTTCCAAGTCATTGATTTTCCATTTTCATCAGGTGTGGCGCTCGTTCGAATTCTGGAGCC
Source organism: uncultured delta proteobacterium (assembly GCA_963798475.1). Taxonomy (GTDB): domain Bacteria; phylum Desulfobacterota; class Desulfomonilia; order Desulfomonilales; family Desulfomonilaceae; genus CAJBEZ01. Next base: position 77,363 of record CAWCTI010000023.1, on the reverse strand, counting down.
GGCCGTATGGAAAGAATTACAACTGTAATGATCGCAATAGGAATGATAGTCGTCCTGTTCGTCGCAATTTTTCTCTTTTGGAGATATGTCTGGTTTTTTCGCAATCCATATCGAGCAACCCCGCCAGGCACCAACATTGTAAGCTCTGCTGACGGAACCATAGTGTATGTCAAGCGCCTGGTATCGAATGACGACGTAATTGTAATAAAGCAGGGGCTTTCCGCAAAAATATCCGACATAATCAAAGAAGACGTCTCCATGCCAAAAGTGGTGATTGGGACATTTATGAGTCCATTAGATGTCCATTACAACCGTTCCCCAATAGAAGGCAGAGTAGATTTTATTCGTCACTATCCCGCAAAGACGAAGAACCTGAACATGAGTCCCATGCAGTTCAGGACCTTGTTCAAGGTTAGACCCTATTATTGGAACAGCAAGCACATAGTAGAAAACGAGCGTGCCGTAACACGTATCGTTGGGCTATTCAAAGGACAACCTATCTCAATTTACGTCGTCCAGATTGCCGGTGGTCACGTGAGCGGAATCGACACCTATTTGCCTGAGGGCAGTGGGGTAAGCAAAGGGGAGGTTTTTGGCATGATACGGATAGGCTCCCAAGTCGACCTCATCCTTCCAGACCTGCCCAACATGAAAATAAAGGTGAGTGAAGGGGACATCGTAAAAGCGGGTGAATCTATCCTGGTCGAATAGGCGCTAGTCAGCGAAACAGATTTTAATTGTTTTAAAGAGGTATAACAGCCATGAAAATTGACTTGCATTGCCACTCCAAATTTTCCAAACGCCCTTCGGAATGGATACTTCAGAAAGTCGGCTCTCCTGAAAGCTTTACTGAACCTCTTCAGATCTATGAGATAACCAAGAAAAAGGGAATGTCATTAGTCACAATAACCGACCATAACAGTATTGAAGGTTGCCAAGAGATATTTGGGCTAAAAGGAGTTTTCATAAGCGAGGAGGTAACCACATATTTTCCGGAGGATGGGTGCAAGCTTCATGTGCTTGTCTACAATATAGCCGAAAAGGACCACCACAACATTCAAAGGCTGCGGGAAAATGTCTATTCACTCATTGCCTATTTGCATCAAAAACATATCTTTCACGCTTGGGCCCATCCCCTATATTCGGTCAATTCCAAGCTGACGATTGAGAACTTTGAAAAAGGACTGCTTCTTTTCAAGAACCTTGAATTAAATGGGGCTCGTAGCGAAGAACAGAACGAGTGCCTTCGACTGTTAGTGTCTAGCCTGAACCCTGAAACGATCGATAAATTGTCAAAGAAACACAACCTGCAACCAATCCATGAAATGCCATGGCGGAAGAACCTTGTCGGAGGATCTGACGATCACGGATCGCTGACTCTCGCGCGCTGTTACACTGTAGTAGCCGAGGCCCAAGATTTGGTGTCGTTTTTCAAGGGAATTGAATATGGAGAAAGTTCGACACTTGGGACAAAATCCACGCCCCTATCTCTCGCTCATACTATTTACAGCATCGCTTACCAGTTTTACGGAAGGAAGTTTGATCTGGAAAAATATGTTCATAGTGATGTGATTTTTTGTCTACTTGATCGGTTTCTTTATCCAGCCAGGAAACAGAGGCCGAGACTTTTGGCAAGGCTCGGACATATATGGAATCATCGACGTCAACCTAACCATGCCGATAACGGAGTCAGAAACGTTGTGGACCTCTTGAAAAGTGAAGCGGATCAGCTTCTATGGGACAACCCCAAGCTGTCCCGGATACTAAAATATGGATGTCGGAATTCAGCGGATATAGAGAAAGAATGGTTCGATTTTGTAAACACCTTGTCCAACAAGGTGCTATGCCATTTTGCTGATCATATAATGGATAGTCTCTCCGGGGCCCATGTATTAAACCTGTTCGATTCACTCGGCGCCGCAGGCTCACTCTACTGTATGCTGGCACCCTATTTCCTCGCATATTCCATCTTCTCCAAAGATAGGCAGTTCAGCGAAAAAGTTAGTTCGAGCTGGGTCAATTGTACAAATGGCTGCAGCAGCTCAAAAGTCAATGTGGGGCATTTCACCGACACTTTTTACGAAGTCAATGGCGTTGCCGCGACACTCAAGAGACAAATTGAAGCCGCCAAACAGGCTAATAAAAACTACACGGTAATCACCTGTGACGCTGAAGAAAAGCAAAAGGGGGAAGGTATCCACAATTTCAGACCGATAAAAGTTTATAACCTGGCAGAATATCCGGAACAAAAGTTATTTTACCCACCTTTTGTTGAAATGCTCAATTATTGTTACAATCAAAAATTCACACATATCCACTCCGCGACACCTGGTCCGGTTGGATTGGCCGCTTTGGCAATATCCCGCATTCTGAACCTGCCTCTCGTAGGGACATATCATACAGCGCTTCCGCAGTACACCCAGTATCTTACAAATGACGCCTTAGTAACTGAACTTATGTGGAAATACACTATCTGGTACTACGATCAAATGGATCTTGTGCTCGCTCCATCGAGAAGCACCGCCGAAGAACTCATAGAAAAGGGGTTAAATGGCGCTAAGATCAGACTAATGCCTCGAGGTGTCGATCAGGAATTGTTCCACCCATCCAAAAGAAACGGATGTCTTGATAAATATAGCCTGAACAAAAAAGAACTCAAATTGTTGTATGTGGGAAGAGTTTCAAAAGAAAAGAACCTCGAGATTTTAGTTGGCGCATTTAAAAAGATCATTGAATTGAAAAAAGATGTCAGGCTTTTCGTCGTTGGAGATGGACCTTACAAAGAGGAGATGGTCGAAGCGCTCAAGGATACGCCAACAGTTTTTACCGGTTATGTTCAAGGTGAGGATCTTGCCGGAATATTCGCTTCTGCGGACCTTTTTGTATTCCCAAGCACGACGGACACTTTTGGAAATGTGGTGTTGGAATCTCAGGCTTCGGGTGTGCCCGTAATTGTTACTGATAAGGGAGGGCCAAAGGAGAACATCATTCCTGGCGAAACAGGCATAGTTGTGAAGGGAGATGACGAAACTGCGTTAGTGCAGGGTTTACTTGAATTACTAGGTGATAAAACCCGTTTGGAGGCGATGAGAAAGGCCGCCAGATTATATACGGAATCCCGATGTTTTAGCTGCGCTTTTGAAGAGTCTTGGGAATTCTATCGGGAAGCGGATGGCAACCCGAATCGTTACTCCCCTGAAAGTTCGCAATTTCCAGGGGGAAAATTTGCAGCTTCAGCTTACGCTGCTGTCCGTTGGCTTTAGTCGGCGCTAGGCCGACCTAGCCAATCGGAATCATTCTGGTATTCGCTTCAAAGATTATTTTCCAGACTTGACAAAACACAACCCTTCGGTGGCCAGCGAATCCGCTGTGCCATTTTGCTTCCTGGGGATCCATTTTAGCTTCCAACCAGGATGATCATTAAAGTATCGTCTTGTACTGATTATGATTTGACGAAAACGGCTCTTTTCGCGAGTATTTATTTGACCATTTACTTGGCAGACAACAGTGCGACTATCGCCATGAATGTCAGCCTGATCAATTTTAAGTGAAATCAAGTGTTGGATTAGAGCCATTAGAGCTAGATATTCAGCTTTCAGGGCGTCTCCCCTACCGACATATTCAGCGACTTCGCAAACAGAAAACCCATCTGGGTCCCTAACAACGTAACCAATTCCACAATCGTTTAGAAAGCAAGATCCATCGAAATACGCTTTATAACTCATGCGTTAACCCCTCCAATCTAGAGAATTCCGGCATTCTTTTGACGCTAGTGATTGGCTTGTCATTTGTGATTTTTCTAACCCGGAGGGAGGCGCGGATCAAGTTAGAAAATGGTTAATTTCGACTATGCCCAATGCCGTGAGGGGTTGCGACTATTACTCTATTGGAATTCTGGTCAGTTCTTGCTTCTTTTTGAGATCTTTCGCACGAGATCCGGATGAACTGCAAAAAATTGAACAGAATCCCTTTTGAAATTCATCCAAACCTTTTTGAAAATGAATGGCGCTAGTGACCAGATCGGATGATTTAGGGGAGATTTTTCTCATCAGAAAAGTAATCCCGCCTACAGTTACCACTGCAATTCCTGCAGTCCTTAATAAAGCCCATAACAAATTCATTGTTTCCACCTCTTTAAAGTTTACTTGGCAAACTTGATGGAAAGAACGTTGTTTTCAAGTTTTGCCTGGGTCGGTTTCCGATTCAAGAGCGCTCTGGGCAGGAATACATGGCGCTTGAATGACCCTATGCGAACTATAAGATCTTCTTTTTCTTTGAAAAGGTCTATGTAATCCTTTTTCACGAATGGAAGTTTCATATTCAGAATGTAACCATCACTGTTTTCAGCTATTTCGTAAAGCGCTTCTTGGTGGAGAACCTCTGAAGGATCGTCATCACCGTATATGAGCCGACCCATTTCAGATAATTTCTCAAGGCCGACAACTTCTTGTTTAAGGATATTTATGGTCCGGATCGGGATCGGAGCAAATATATCTTGAATCTGTTTCAAGCTTTCTTTTTGAGCATTAAGCCAATCTTGAAAATATCCATGTTCCAGGGACATCGGGAACAGACGGTTAACGATGATCGTATCAACAACTAATCCATACAGGCAGAAGTACATGAACGCTCTTTGGGTCTCTCTGATAACCATCTTTTCCGCATTGGTAACCAGCCTGACGGAAGTGATCTCACGATTCAAGAGAATCTTGTCCACTCCTTCCAACTTAAGGAACAAATCGTGGATGGCTCCAAAATACGAGTCTTCAGGGATCGGGGCATCCACCAATTTGTTCGCTATTGGCCGTACCACTCTGAACAGGTTGCGCTGCCACTTGAATATCTTGTTAATATACCACTCCAAGGTGGAGGGCATACCAATGAACCTGAGCGATTCTCCCGTTGGTGGGCAGTCCACTATAATCACATCATAAGTTTTTTTTATGAAATATTGATTGATATATAAAAGACTGATTACATCTTCCATTCCGGGGATTATCGCCAGCTCCGCAGCCAGGACTTCCGTCATGCCACTTGAGCCCAATAAGGCCGCAAGATAATTGGAAACTTCTTTCCAATGATTATCAAGCTCTTCTTGAATATCCACCTCCTGCATCCAGAGGTGTTCACATATTTGCAGAGGCTTCCCTCGATTGTGGTCGTGAAGGTCTGTCTGCAATTGAAATGCGTCCGAGAGACTATGTGCTATATCAATTGAAATTAAAATTGTGTCAAATCCCCTAGAAGCGCACAGTGACGCTGTAGCGGCAGACACGGTAGTTTTACCTACCCCGCCTTTTCCAGAAAAAATTATGATTCGTGGATCTTTAGTCTTCACTTTAGCTCCTTTCTGGAACTAAATTAAATTAATTGACTGCATGGCCTAAATCAAGAACGACTTTAGGCTTGTTCCCCATTTAAATTTATGTTGCCACGCGAAGTATATTCAGGGTTTCCAGGGTTTGCCGTGAAAAACGGGAAAAGGAGAAAACGCCGGTAAAGAGCGACTCAAGAAATCAACGCTCAGAAGCCCAAAGATGTTAGAGTATACAAAATGCTTGGTCATGTCCCAAGAGGCTGCCAGCTTTAGAAGGTCCTTGTCTGACAGCCAAAGCAAGACGCATCGATTTTAATGATAGCCGGAGGATTCTGTCAACTGAATCTTCCATGGATATAATCCTGAGTGTGTTTCTCCTTTGGGTCTTCAAAAAGCTGTTTAGTTGCGCCGAATTCGACCAAATAACCCGTTCTTCCGCCCTGAGTTGTGTCGACATACAAAAATCCGGTCTTATCGGCAACTCGTTGAGCTTGCTGCAGGTTATGAGTAACAATAGCGATAGTGTAACTCTCTTTCAGTTCGAGCATAAGCTCCTCGATCCTGCGGGTCGCAATGGGATCCAACGCTGAACAGGGTTCGTCCATCAGGAGCACCTCCGGCCGTGAGGCAATCGCCCTGGCAATACAAAGGCGCTGTTGTTGGCCGCCGGATAGAGAAAGAGCGCTGGTGTGCAATTTGTCTTTAACCTCATCCCACAGGGCTGCGGCCCTCATTGCCTGTTCGACGCGTTCTTCCCGGTTACCCTTGTACCCGTTAAGTTTGAGACCAAAAGCCACGTTTCGGTAAATGGTCATAGCAAAAGGGTTTGGCTGCTGGAATACCATGCCTATGTAACGCCGAACAGCCACCGGATCAATACTGGGATGATAAATGTCAGCGCCCTGAAAATGAACGTGCCCTTCAAAGCGGAAGCCTCTAACGAGGTCGTTCATCCGGTTTAAGCAGCGTAGCACCGTGCTTTTCCCGCAACCAGACGGCCCAATGAAGGCTGTGATCTTATTTCGCTCGATCGGAATCCTGGTGTCGCGTACGGCTTTGAATTTACCATAGTACAATTCATCTATGTTGCAATCGATTACGACGCTTTTCCCGTTACCGTTACCATTACCGCCTCTGGTGATTGAGGACAAGTCTTTAGCGGCTTTGCTCATGAAACTCTCCATATCCTGTAATAAGCCCCGAAAAACAAGCATTGAAAGATGTTTCCCGAGGACCTGAATAATGAAAGATTAAAATCACCGTGGAAAAAACCACCTTGTTGTTCCAAACGTTTTATACAAAACACATAAGACCTTTTCCAGAGGTTCATTGGGATTCCTTCCCGGAAAGGCTTTGTCCAATCAAGTTCACTGTTAACACCACGAGCACCAAAATGAGAGCGGCGGCCCAGGCCAACTCGATTTGATTTTGAAACGGCGTGGCGGAGAAGTTGTAGATCAACACAGCCAAAGAAGACGTTGGTTGCATAAGATCAAGACGTCCCCCAGAAATGAGCCAGTAATTGCTGAATAGAGCGGTGAACAACAGGGGCGCCGTTTCTCCGGCGGCTCGAGCGACTGCAAGCATTACTCCGGTGAGGATACCGGGAAAAGCTGTGGGCAATAACACCATCAACACCGTTTGCGTCTGTGTGGCACCCATACCTAAAGCGGCTTCCCGAATTTTTGAAGGAACCATGTGGATCGCTTCTTCCGCTGTAAGTATCACCGTGGGAAGCATAAGGATAGACAATGCAATTCCTCCAGCGATGGCGGAAAATCCACCCGTAACAAGAACCACTGAACCGTAGGCGAATACCCCCGCTAGAATGGATGGAAACCCCGTCAGGACCTTGGCGCACATGCGAACGACCTTCGACAGCCTGGCGTCAGGTGCGATTTCCGCTAGATATATTGCGCTGAGGATGCCGAACGGGACACTAATTAATGCGGCTATCCCAACCATTACCAATGTTCCTACGATGGCGTTTCCAAAACCGCCTCCGTGTTCAAAAGCCGCTGGAGGCAACTGTGTAAACAGACTGAGGCTGAGCCTCTGGCCCCCTCTGACCACCAGCATTAAAACGACCGAAAACAACGGGATCAGGGCAATTATCGTGACTAAGGTGGTGAGGAAACTCATTATGTAATTGAAAGCGGTCCTCGGCCGACGGAGCGATTTTTCCAGGGTTCCGGAGTCGATAACTATATCGGGACTTACTTTCTTAGATGGAACGGGCACAGATGTCACGATATCGGTCATCACTGAACTCCCTGTTGTGGCTCGGAGGCTTTTTGCAGGATGAACGCTCCGACCGTGTTGACGAAGAGAGTGATGCCGAGCAGAATAAGCGCGGCGAACATGAGCACGCCGACCTCTTTTGGGCCAGCTTCGGGAAAGTTGTTGGCCAAAAGAGCGGCTAGCGTGTTAGCCGGGGAAAACAATGACCAACTGATCACGTTTGCGTTGCCGACAAGCATTGCCAATGCCATGGTTTCACCCAGAGCGCGGCCAAAAGCTAGAATAATTGACCCAAATATCCCCTTTGACGCTGTGGGAATAAGTATGGCCAAGATAGTTTCCCAACGGGTGGCCCCTAAACCGTAAGACGCTTCGCGTAGTTTAGGCGGGACGGCGAGTAAAGAGTTGAGGCTAATAGCCGAAACTGTGGGAAGGATCATAATTGCAAGCACAATGGCTGCGGGCAGCATTCCCGGCCCACTCAGCGTCGTGTCGAATATTGGTATCCACCCCAAATTTGTGTTCAACCAATCGCATACGGGCCGTATCAGTGGTATGACGAAGAATATACCCCACAATCCGTATACAACACTTGGAATAGCCGCTAGTAGCTCAATGAGGTTTTTGAGAACATTGTCAAATTGATCCGGCAGCTTTGCCCAAAAGGGATGAAACTGGACACCAAATAATTTTTCCACTGAAAATACAAAAGTGGAAAGGAAGCGCTCGCTGAGGAAAACAGCCACGGCAACCCCAAACACAGTGCCAATGACCAAAGCCAACAGCGAGCTGTACATCGTGCCCCAAATTTCCGGTAACACCCCGTACTGGTGTTTGTTGGCGTCCCATGTGGTTCCGGTAATAAATCCCCATCCATAATCTCTAATTGCCGGAGCCGCCTGGATCCCAATTACGCACACGATGTACAGGACCAGAAGGACGGTCAACCATGCGAAGAAATATGTGGCCCACCCGAAAACGACGTTACCATGCTTCTCGATGAAAGTAGGCGGTCGACAGATTGACTCTTTTATGCTCAATTGATTTTGGTTGTCTGCAGGCACGATTTATATAACCTATATCGACTTTATTTTGCTTGGATATTGTTAAGAGCGGCCCTAATCTTGCCCACAACGTTTTGCGGCAATGGGACGTATCCGAGTTCTTCACTGCTCTTCTGACCTTCCGTTAAGCCATATTCTATTACACTCTTGAGGGCTTCAACCTTTTTAGGGTCGCTGTACTGCTTATAACAAAGCAACCAGGTATATGTGACGATAGGATAGGATTTTTCACCCTGCGGATCAGGCAACCAGGCGATCAGGTTTTCAGGCAACTCAACGGCTGCGAGAGCGGCCTGAGCGGATTCATTAGTAGGCTTGATGAACTTGCCGGCCTTGTTTTCAAGCTCAACCATGGGTAATTTCTGACCTTTGGCGTAACCGTATTCGAGATAGCCAATGGCCCCCGGTGTAGTCATTATGCTGGCTGTTACGCCTTCGTTACCTTTAGATCGAGTCCCAACGGGCCAATTGGGCATGGTGCCGAATCCCGGGTTCTTTGCCCATTCCGGGCTTATTGCGGACAAATGTTTGGAAAAAACGAAAGACGTCCCACTGGCGTCAGCTCGAACCACCACATGAACCGGACTGTCAGGTAGTTTTACGCCAGGATTGGTCTTTGTGATCAGAGGATCATTCCATTTTTTAACTTTACCAAGGAAAATTCCCGCATAGGCTTCACGACTGAGCTTCAATTCCGGAACGCCTTTAAGATTGTAAGAGAGAACAATGCTTCCGGCGGTCATAGGAAGGAGTTGAGCCCCAACGTCCACCTTTGAGATTTCCTCAGGTGTCATAGCCGCGTCACTTGCGCCGAAATCGACAGTCTTGTTAATGAAATTTTTTATACCACTGCCGCTACCGACCGATTGGTAGTCTACCTGAACATTCTGATGAAGAGCGTGATAATCTTTAAACCATTTGTTATAGAGTGGCGCCGGGAAGCTGGCGCCTGCTCCCGTCAATCTAACGAAATTTCCGTTAGCGTCAGATTTTTCTGATGCGAATGCCGATCCCACGGCAATTACCATTACAAACAAACCTAATAACAGACCTTCTCGAAATCTCATTTTTGCTCCTTTGGATTTGTTGTCCTAAGAATTGAATCATATAAATTTAAAGGCTCTTTTATGAGGGTTTTATTAGGAGTGTGCTAGCAGAAGGTTAATTATTTAAGGCGTCAACCGGACCCGGAACATTATGTTGACACAAGAATGTCGAGATCGATGAAAGAGTAAGAGAATTGAACCACAGTCCCTATCAAACAGCTAGCAACTCCTCTATCTTATCAGTTCTTTCCCAAGGCAGGGATAAGTCTTTTCTCCCAACATGCCCAAAGACTGCAAGTTTCCTAAAAAAACCCCCTCTGGACAACGAAGGCAATAATCTCAAGTTAAACTTTTTAATTATTCCACCGAGTCGAAAATCAAAGCAACGTTCAACTTTCTGAGCTATCAAGTTGTCGTCAATTATACCTGTTCCGCGTGTCTCGATCTGGATGCTGACAGGGCGAGCCAACCCGATCGCGTAGCTTAATTCCACTTCACACTCTTCAGCCAATCCGGCCGCGACGACATTTTTGGCTGCATACCTGGCCGCATAAGCTCCAACTCTATCAATCCTCAAAGGGTCTTTACCACTCAAAGCGGCCCCGCTATTTTTTGAGTAACCGCCGTAGGTATCGAGAGCGTTCTTTCTTCCGGTAAGGCCGGAATGGACGGAAGGCCCTCCTAATTTGAGGAAGCCGTAAGGATTGATGAAAAGTCTCGTATCATTATCAGGTCTTACAGACTCGTTCTTGAAGACGTTTTCCACCACATGAGTCAAGATGTCATCTCGAAGAGTTGACGGCGTAGGCACATACCGATCGAGCTGGGTTGCGCTGATCGTAAGACTATGAATGCGAAATGGTTTTCCATCCTTATAATGCACTCCAACCTGAGTGGAGCCGTCCGGCGCCAAGTAGGGCAATACCGCGTCTCTTCGAACCGATGTGAGACGTTTGGCCAGCTTGTGAGCCAGGGCAATGGGTAAAGGCATCAATTCGGAAGATTGCCTGCAAGCGAAACCAAAAAGAGTGACTTGGTCAGTCGCAGGAATTTGATCAATCTCGTCATCCGTTATAGTAGACTCTTCGAAAAGAAAATTCTGATCCGGGTCAATCTCTTTTAGGCTTGTAATTATGTTGCAAGTCTTGAAATTGAACTCTCGATCCGTATACCCGATTTTTCTAATAACTTTTCTGGCCACATTCGGAAAGTCAACCTTGGCCTCGGAAGCGAACCTGGCGGCGATAAAAACAATTGAAGAAGAAACGGCGCATTCAGCGCTTACTCTGGATTTTGGATCAGACTCAAAAAACCGGTCCACCAAAGCGTCACTGATTTGATCACATAGTTTATCAGGGTGTCCTTCTGTAACCGATTCAGAAGTATGGACGAATTCCGTTTTCATTTCTGTTGACCTTCTGATCCTGTCTTTCGAGTTTCATTGATTAGAAGAGGAAGAGTTGAAGCGGCGCCAATCACGAGCATATCGCCTGCGGTTATAGGATTCAACCCCAACAATCCTCGTAAAGAAGGTACCATCTGAGTAAGAACTTGCAAAGCCAAAGACCCGAATACAGCAACATTCAAATATTTATTCGGAGGACGCCCATCATCGGAAAATATACTGATGTCTTTGGATCTACAGGACAATGCGTGAAGTATTTGCGAAATTGTGAGACTTTGAAACGCAAACACGCCGGCTGTAGGGCCCATGCCATATTTGGAGACACCGTAGCCATACGCCGATAACGACGAAATACTCAGTATGTTCGCTTCAACCGCAATTTGTTTAAAGTCCTCGTTTGTTACAATAGGTTCATCAGGATGGCGAGGAGGGCGGGCCAACACATCGGGTTCCGGGGGGTCCAATGCAAGAGCAAGCCCGGGGAAAACATCGGATATCAGATTTATCCACAATAACTGTATGGCGTTCAAGGGATGACCGAGCCCCAACAGACTGGAGAACAGCATAACAATTATTTCACTAAAATTCGTGGCAAGTAAATAATGGAGTGATTTCCTAATATTGTTGTAAGTCGTTCTCCCATCACTCAAAGCTACTATCAACGTTTCCAAATCATCGTTTTCAAGTACAATATCAGCGACCTCACGGGCAACATCCGTGCCGGTGGCCCCCATCGCTATCCCAATGTCAGCGGCTTTCAAAGCCGGGCCGTCATTGATCCCATCTCCCGCGACGGCGACGATTTTCCCACTGCTTTGCAAAGCCTGTACTATTTGAAGCTTGTCGGAAGGGCTCACTCGAGAAAATACGTGGGCTTTGCCGCACAAAGCCTTAATTACTGCGGGATCAGTTGTCTCAAGATGCATAGAGTCGACTATCTCAAGCGCACCACCCCTGCTCAAATCCAATTCTTTGCCGACCGCGTAGGCGGTAGGCCCCTGATCACCCGTAATCATTACAGTGTCGAGACCAGCCCTGTGAAAAGCCTCGACTGATTCTTTCACTCCGTCCCTCACAGGGTCTTCCATACCTGCCAAACCTAACCAGGTCCAATTGGAACAATTTATATCCGAATCACCATTATGGCTGTAAGCGCAGGCTACTCCCAACACTCTTAGCGCAAGTCCTGCCATTTTCTCATTTGCCAAGTCAATTTCATCACGACTTTCATCGGTCAGATCATACAGAACGCCATCCTTGATAAAATGCGAGCACTTAGCTAGGACTTCATACGGGCTGCCTTTAACAGCCAGTAGCTTCTCAGAATCATTTGCTTCATGAAGTGAACTCATAAATAGCTGATTCTCAGCCCTATAGTTCTTTTCAATAATGGGGTACTGATTCCTGACCGCCTCCACATTAACTCCGGCTGAGATCGCCAGGCTAACCAGAGCGTTTTCAGTAGCTGACCCATGGAGCTTGAACCCACCATTATCAGATTCGATCTGAGTCTCACTGCACAATATGCAAACGTGCAAAAGTCTTATCAGTTCATCGGACTCATAAGGGTTCAAATTTTTTACCCCAGCGACGAACATGCCGTCCTTGGTGTTAATGAATTTCATGCCGGTGAAAAGCTGAGTGACTGTCATATGGTTCAAAGTAACCGTGCCGGTCTTGTCGAAACAAATTGTCTGGACAGATCCAAGAGTACATACGGCGTCAAGGTTACGAACAAGTACTCCGTGACGCTTCATGTTTCGTACTCCTAATGCGAGAGTCGTAGTAGCAACGGCTGGCAGGCCCTCGGGCAACGCTGCTACCGCGAGAGAAACGGCCACTTTCAGCATTTGAATCAGCCCGGAACCTCGAAATAGGCCAATGAAAAAGATTATTACACAAACAACGCCTGAAACTGCGGTAAGTTGATTTCCTACTACCGTCAACTGTTTTTCAATAGGAGTGGTTGGCTGCTCAGCTTCTGAAACAAGAGTCTGAACCTTCCCAACTTCTGTTGAAGCCCCAACAGCCACAACCACCGCTATGCCCTGTCCACCCGTGATACGCGTTCCGGCAAATACCATATTTTTGCGCTCGGCTATCGGGATGGTCCCTGCATCCAGCACGTCCACAGTTTTACTTGACGGTAAGCTCTCGCCTGTTAGAACTGATTCATCAGCGCTTAAATGAAGGGTTTCAATAAGTCTGGCGTCCGCTGCGACATAGGACCCTGGCTTGAGTGTCAGGATATCCCCACATACAATCTGGTTGGCTGAAACAATCTGTTTTATTGATCCCCGTACGATCGCCGCCGTTGGCTGGACAAGGTTTTTGAGTGAACTAATAGTTCTTTCTGCGTCGTTCTCAGTTATAAAACCTATCGCCCCGTTGATTAAAATGACTGCGGAAATTATTGCGGCGTCAAGCCGCCCTCCTGTTAAAACTGAAAGCCCCGCCGCCACTCCCAATAAAACCACAGGCACAGACGTAAACTGCTCGCAAAAAATCTCGAGCTTTGAGCGGGACGCAGGTTCAGGAAAGACGTTTGAACCATACTTAATAAGATTTGCCCTAATGGATTCATCAGACAACCCGGTTTCAGGACAAACACCGAATAAGTCGGTGATCTCCTTCCGCCCCATTTGCCACCATTGGAGACTTTGTCCTCTGACCAGGAATTCATCTAGCGGCCGGTCTTTTTTTCGTCCAGTATCGGTTTCTCTTGACCACGGCCCCTTGTTTCTGAGTGTCTCTTTTGTGTCTGCCTTTTGATATCTGCTTCTCCTCCCCACAAAGTACGCGGTAACAATTTTTTCAAGAGCGGAGAATACTAGATGACGATTACAGGCAGGGTCAAAAAGGACTAGCGTATTTCCAGTCAATACATTTGCAGCAACACGATTTACGAAATTAAATTCAGATAATTGAGCCTCAATTGTCTGTTTTAGATCTTGCGAACGGTAAAGTCCCTCAACTTTAAACCTGACTCGACCTTTTACCGTGTTATGAACTTCTCGGATCAAATCTATTTATCTTCGCATAGGTAATCGTACTAACAACGATATAGTAAATCCTATATATGTTATAATAAGGTTAGTAATTAATTAGCATCCGGTTAAGACGCGTAATTCACGAAATTAGGTGGGAAATGATAGATTTCAAAGAAAATCAACTTCTATTTCTTCCAAGTCGGTCAGCCTGGATTGGAAAAATAGGCCTAGGCCTAGCGCATACCAAAATGCCACGTACCATGGTGGACCGGTGAAATTTCCACGCGCGAATTGATAAATGCCATGACTTACCAACCCCAGAAAAATTACACTGGGAATATCTAGTTCACCCCCGGTAATTTTCAGAAGACGCTTATCTGCTACACGAAACATGTCTTTTACGCCGCCAAGGAGCGTCTCACGGCGGCGCTTCTTGGTCTCTAATTTGAATAATTCCGATTGTTGAGCCACTTCCGCGATGTGTTTAGCGGTAAAGTGGCCCAGAAATAGAACTGAGGCCGTAGCCGGATTAACCACAACCGTTTCACCGCCGGCATGTTTTGAGAATTTCTTTTCTACCGAGGCAAAAAAGCATTTATCACCTCTTTTAGACGGGACTTTAATCCGCAAGCGGTCATTAACCTTATGAACAATGTAGGCTTCAGGAATCATTTTTTGCCATGCTTGTCCACTAATGAAGAACCTTTTGCGCTGACTTCCGCTAAACCTGCGCTGACTTCTGTTACGCCTGCTTCAAACTCGGCTTTTGCTTCCACAAAAAGGTCTTCTGTAAGCTCGGTTACTTCGGCGACCATCTCTCGGCCATATTCATAAAGCATGTATCCGCCTTTTATGACGGCCTTTAGCAGTGGCCTTACGGCGCCTGCGACTGCTGGGATAACTACGGGCGCGACCAAGAGACCGGCGCCTACGGCAATACCTGTCCAAAGACTATTCTTTGGGATCATGTCTGAAATTGCCATCTTCCTTCTCCTTCCTTTCCAATCTGTCTATAGTATATATAATTTAAATTCGAAGCGTTAAAGTCAAGTTTTTTGTAACCATGAAACCCAAATGAACCAATGATCCTAGGCTCACAGTAGTAAAACTTCCTCCAGGGGACTGAAATGCTGGAAGATCGACTGACCATTCTGCTGATAGAGGACAATCCCGTCGATTCCCGTTTCATTAAGGAAATGTGCCTGGATTGCGAGACTATTAATCTGGACATCCAGTGTGAATTCCGTCTCGCTTCGGGATTAGCTCGTCTTGGAAAAGGAGGCGTCAGCGGGGTTCTTCTAGATCTGAATTTGCCCGATAGCATGGGAATTGAAACGCTAACCCGCGTTAACAAAGAGTTTTCTGAAATTCCAATTATTGTGCTTACTGGCCAGGAAGATGAAGCTATAGCTGTTGAGGCTTTAAAACAGGGAGCGCAGGATTATCTTGTCAAAGGCATGGTAGATGGAAACCAGTTGGTTAGGTCCATACGTTACGCCATAGAGCGCAAACGGATAGAAAAAGTTCTTAAACAAAGAACTGAAGATCTGGAGCGCAGCAACAAGGACCTGGAGCAGTTTGCCTATGTTGCGGCACACGACTTGAGAGAGCCTCTGGTGGCGGTCGCTGCATACCTCAAGGTTCTAGAAAGGCTTTCTAAGAACCCTCTTGAGGATCTGGGACGGACGTGTATCGCAAAGGCAATAAATTTGGTGCTAGGAATGGATAATATGCTCCAGGGGTTGCTCGCATACTCACGATCAACACTTACCCCAATGTCCTATGAGCTGACGAATTGCAACACTTGCCTTGCAGACGCCCTTTCAAATTTGGGATTGTCAATCAAGAAAAGTGGAGCAGTCGTAACTAGCGATACTCTGCCAACGATTAAGATAAATTCTTCTCAATTAGTTCCAATCTTTCAAAATCTTATCGGCAACGCGATCAAATACAGAGATTCAGAGCCTTTGAGAATTCACGTCGGCTGTATATCCAAAGAGTCTTACTATCAATTCTCGGTCAGCGATAATGGTATTGGAATTGAGCCTCCGTATTTGGACCGTATCTTCAACATGTTCGAAAGGGTAAAGGACTTGTCTGGCCCCATGGGAACCGGCATTGGTCTTTCGACATGCAGGAAAATAGTGGAACGTTATGGGGGACGCATATGGGTGGACTCGAAGGTTGGAAAAGGGTCGACTTTCTATTTTACGCTCCCAAAGGTATGACATGAGACAGGAGAGACAATAGCGGGATGGACGAAAATGTTAATAGCAAAAGCGCTCTAAGGGATGCGGCCGAGGATCAAGTCGGCAGGTCTCCGGATACGACACAGGAACTCAAAGAGAAAACCCCCTAATAGATTATCCACGAACTTCATGTCCATCAGATCGAGCTGGAAATGCAGAATGAGGAACTCCATCAGGCTCAAGTCGAAGCTGAGCGGTCCAGAGAAAGATATTTGGATTTATTTGACTACGCTCCGGTTGGATATTTCACATTGGACAAGAATGCCGTTATTCTGGAAGCTATAGCGATTCTCGAAAATAATCGCGAAAAGGACGCGACTTTTTTATCGAGATGTGGTTATCTGTCGGTATGTGTCGTCAACGAAACATGCCTAACCCGGAAAACTGCGCTTTAGCTGAATTAGAGACCGCAGCGAAGGCCTCGTCGGTCCAGCGGTCGTATGTTCGTCTGATGGCTATCAAGGCCTTGATAATGGGGCTGCCCCATAAGCAGGTGGCTGCCTTGTTCGGTGTAAATGAGGACTCGGTTTCCCGTTGGGTGAGACGTTTTAATCAACGGGGTATCGATGGGCTTACAGAAGGTCCCCGCTCTGGGCGTCCTCCCAAAATCAGCGGGGAGCAGGCCTATGAATATTCCAAGTTGGTCTTACATCCAGAACTGGTCAATGAGACCCACTGGACCGGACGTAAGTTTCACGGATATCTCACCGCATTGCCAGATGGAGGCAGGCTACAGCACACTTATGCGGTGGCTTCACGATGAGGATTTTCGGCTGAAGGTCCCTCGCCCCTGGCCGGATGGCCAGGATGAAGAAAAGAGAAAGGCCTTCATTGAACTGATCAGGAAGTTTCTTGGTGATCAATGCGTGGATCTTTGGTTTCTTGACGAGTGTGGTGTCGAAGGAGATCCTCGTCCGAAAAGGCGTTTTGCTAAAAAAGGAGACAAAATCCGTCAAGCATACGGCGGGGCGCATCTCCGAATGAATGTCACGGGCATGGTCTTGCCAAGAAAAGGTGAATTCTATGCGCTAGAATTTAGCCATTCCGATACGGAGATCTTCCAGATCTTCCTGAATCACGCCAATAGGGACATCAAGTTCGAGCGTCCTCGCAATCTACTCATCCTGGACAATGCGTCTTGGCACAAGAGTAAATCACTGGACTGGGGGGAATTTGAGCCGATTTTTCTTCCACCTTATTCTCCAGATCTTAACCCCATTGAACGCCTATGGCTCGTTATGAAGGACGAATGGTTTTCTGGATTCTACGCTAAAACCAAAGATCAACTAATCGAGAGACTCACCGACGCTCTCAGATGGCTTATGACCAGACAAGATGAAAACACTAAAACTTGCGACGTTCCGACAGAACTTTAGAGAAGCGCTATAATCTCACTGGAGCGGGCCTACTGGGAATTGAGAGATCATCATTAATTGATAAGCCCCTGACCAGTTTTATTCATAGGGATGATCAGGACGCCTTCTATCTCCATCGCAAGAAGGTCTTGCAAACCGAGACTCAGCACATTTGCGAAATCAAATTGATAAAATCGCATGGCGGTTGGTTCCACGCTCAATTACAAAGCGTGAGAATAGCGGACCCTAAAGGCGGACTCGGCCAATGGAGAACAGCCATAACGGACATCACCGACCGCAAGCTCGCAGAAGCGGCAGTGAAAAGGGCCTACGATGAAATTGAAAACCGGGTCGAGGAACGCACGGCCGAACTGCTAAAGACGAATGAGCGACTCAAGCTGGAAATTGCCGAGCGCAAGAAAGGCGAGGAGGCCCTGCGGCGCACCGAACTGAGACTGAACCTCGTATTGATCGGAGCGGGCCTTGGGTCATGGGACTACAACGTTGAAACAGGTGAGACTATTTGCGACCAGCGCCTGGCAGAGATGCTCGGATTCACTTTGGACGATATTCAGCGACATGCCCCCTGGTGGGAGAGTCTAACTCATCCGGACGATTGGTCTCGGACCATGGAGATCTTCAATGCTCACATGGAAGGGCGTACACCTTTATACGAGGCGGAATTTCGGGTCAGGCCCAGATTGGGCGACTGGAAGTGGGTCTTGGCCCGCGGTTCAGTCGTCGAACGGGATAAAGACGGCAAACCGTTGCGGGTAGCGGGAACATATCTTGATATTACCGAACGCAAACGGGCTGAGGAGTCTTTACGTCAGAGCGAAGAACGTTTTCGGGCGATATTTGACCGCGCCACAGACATGATTTTCATGATGGACAGTCGTCGAAAATACACGCAAGTGAACCCTGCTACAGCCAAAATTCTAGGACTGGACGACTCCGAAATCATTGGACGCAAACCCGAAGACATCTATGGTGAAGAAGTCGGGAAACAGCTTCGACTGCTGGATCTTCGTGTACTCGGAGGAGAGTCCATCGAAAGAGAACACACTGTCCGTATAAAGGGTGTCTCTTTGATCCTGAATACAGTCCTCAGACCGCTTTATAACGCTGAGGGAGAAATTATCGGCATATTCGGCATTTCTCGTGACGTGACGGACCGAGCGAGATCATTGCCCAAACCAAAAGCGTTTTTTGAAAACTACCCCTCGGAGGCCATGAAGACGACAATGCGCGAGGCCCGCTCGGCCGCGGCCAGTGACGGCACGATCCTGCTTCAGGGGGAGAGTGGGAGCGGGAAGGACTATTTGGCCCGTTGGATCCACGACCATTCGAAACGAGCGCTTGGCCCCTACTTTTCACTGAATTGCGCCGCCATATCCAGGGAATTGGCGGAATCAGAGCTTTTCGGACATGAACGCGGGGCATTCACAGGAGCGCATGGCCGTAAACGAGGGCTTCTGGAGTTGGCGGAAGGGGGCACCCTCCTTCTCAATGAAATAGGAGAGCTTCCACTGCCCTTGCAATCCAAGCTTCTTACGTTTCTGGACACAAGGTCATTCCTTCGTGTCGGAGGTGAGAAACTCCTTAATGTGAATGCTCGGATCATTTCAGCCACCAATAGGAGCCTAGATGAGGAGGTTGAGGAAGGCCGGTTCCTATCCGCGCTTTTCTATAGAATTAACGTTTTTGGGATAAACGTGCCGCCCCTTCGTGACAGGATCGAAGACATGCCCATACTCTTGGAAGAGATCATGCAGCAGCTGGCCGTGGAACTTCAACTAACTCATCTCCCGTATGTCGATCCCGCGTTCGCAATTGCGCTTACGAGGTATGACTGGCCTGGCAATGTCAGGGAATTGCGGAACGCTCTGGAACGCTCATTGATGCTATCCGACGGGCATAGCTTGAGCTTAACGCTTCCTTCCGGTAAAACAAGCTCTGCGGACTGGTCTCACGTGTCCAGTTTTCCGTCGCAAGAACGCACGCTTCACGATGTGACGGATGAGGTGACCAAATCCCTGATTCTGGAAACCCTTCGTCGCTGCAAGGGCAATAGAAGATGCGCAGCCCGTACGCTTGGTATAGCCCGAGACTCTCTCTATAGACACATGAAGCGTTTCGGGATCATGAGCGAAAATCAGACTGCGGACCAAGACGATTGACCGGCATTAAGACACCGGGTGAATTCTTAACTCCTTGATAAGACACGCATCAGGAATTTTGTGGTCAGCTTGTCGGACACATTTCTCTTTTCTCGTTTCTCCTGTGAAGCCTTCGTAACTCACATCTGGTTTCGTCATAACAGTTAACAATCTAATTAGGTTAGATGTTTCAGAAAGATCGTACTATTTCCAACAGTTGGCACGAAATGTGCTTGATTTGTCGCAAGGGTTATACCATCTCCGTTACCGTAATCTGAAACATTTTTTGAGTTCTCCGTACCAAGCTTAGCGCCCCGCTGCATAATTCCGGTTAAAATGTAAGGAGGTTAAACAACCATGGCAGAATCAGTTGAAAAAACACTTTATGTGATGCGGCCCTCAAATGGACCGGTGTTCGAAGTGTATAATAAAGCGTTGGCTGAATTGTTATTATCCAAAGTAAACGCCAAGTTTAACCAAGCCATCAAACTGGAAACGCATGAAAGGAAAGAAACGGACTACAGGAGCCGGTCCGACTTAAGCTGACGTGAAACCATAGAAAGAGCAGTGCACATTCTGTAGCGACTGTGAACATGAATTTATTGGACCGCGCTCGATTTCTTGGCCATTACTTAACACCCTTACCAGAGCAGCGAAATCCTATTTTTCGTAAAAGGCAAAGAAATCCTTAGTGTATCCTTTATCATATCGTTTCATAGTGTACTGAAGTTGCTCTGGAGAGAGTTTGTCATATTTTACAATTTTATTCTCTTGATCCCTGAAATAAAAATTGCATGCAATGTTATGAATATTTGCGTCACCGTGAATAGCCCGTTTGCACTCTGCCAGGGCCAAGGCCCTGGCAAGGTCTTTGGTGCTGACATGATGCCCCATGGCAAACACGAGGTTGCCATCATCCCGGATACCAAATGCCGTCCTATTTGCAAGATACCAATAGTCTCTGTCCATCGTACTGGCACCGTCATTGTCAACTAATGAACCGCCTAGGCCTATTTCAGAATTAATAATCTTTCCGTTCGTTACCACCTTGTCAACGACCTTCCCGTCTTTCAAAATCAAATGGCTCAATTGGCGAGCGTCTTTAACTGTTGACAACGGAATGTCATTGCTCCATTCAAGCACATCAACCGAGTCATCCTGATAAATGACAAGAGTAGCCATCCCTGGAACCATTGGATAGATAACGCCACCTCTATATATCGCTCCTGATCCTCTAGAGTGTCGTTGCATCCACATTGCGTTGGTAATGGCCACGATTTTTGAAGGGGATTCCTGTGATTCCGTATCTGAAATATTGTGAATACCCGGTTCAGTTCGGCCAATAAATAGTCGGGGTTTAAGCCGGCCCATGTCAAAAACCGCCATATAAACGATAGTATTTGGAAATTCCATGCTGGGACGACAAAATGTTTTGTATACGAGCGGCAGTCCATCTCCGCCTACCGGGGCGCCGGCGCTCGTCCAAATCCCCTCGCCATTAATTTTGGGCGACTTATATAGCGGGGATATGTTTTTTAAAGAGACTATGTTTCCACTGTTAACAGAACGTTCCGGTTTTTTTGGGCTAATGAAATTTTCATGGACATCTTTGTCCGGGTCTTCATCTTTGAACGTGTCGGTTCTGCCTTCATGATTCTCAGTCGGCAGCCAGTTGAGGACCGACGAGAGCCAGTCGGGAATGGGCCTGTAGTCACTCGAAGCTTTTTCAAAATCCTCGTAGCCCTTTTTCGATTCAACGCTGACGACTTTATCTGGCCACGACTTGATGTCATCGGCCGTAACCAGATTTGACGCAATTAAAAGAATTGATATAAGGAATGCCGATTTTATATAAATTAAAAACCTGTTTCCAACCATGTCACTCCCCTCGAATTAATCAAAACTTAAATAAAAATATCTCAGTAATTCATAATGTTGGACCTACGGGCATACCTGATTCACAAAACTGAAACCGATGCGGTTGTGGGCGAGGTATACCTTACGCCATTTTTAAATTAGTTAATCATGTTGAGTAAAGTCAAATAAAAAAGCCGGGTTCGGAGGTGTACTGTTTCAGACAATTCCACAGCAAAAGGTCGTTGGTTGCCTGAAGGAATTCTGATAGAGTGGTTTCTCAATTCCAAAAATAGAGACACTTAGGGCAATCAGCGGACTTATCGTGATAGCTACAGGAGACATCGAACGCTCTGAAGAATATGATGACGAATAGAAAGGAGCAGGATTATGGAAGGATTAACGGAATTGCAAGGAAAAGGCATCCAAATTTATATGGAAATGATGCAGGAAAACCTTGGTATTTCAGCTAGAGATCAACGACCTATTGATTTCGCTCACGATAGGCTTTCCCGTAATTGGGATAGCGTAGGTGTTCTTTTTGAAAAACTAGCACAAAATGATATTAACGCCATTGATGAAGCTAGGCGCCATTTCACTGGCGAACGAAAAACACTCATAGAAAAAGGTGAAGTACTTTTGAAGGCGCTAGCTTTTGCTATAGACAAAGACCCAAATCTGGCTCTAGAGAGATTATACCAGAATAGCGAAGAAGCCACGGATATACTTCGGGACTTAGGCTCACTGGACGCAGCCACCATCAATTTGGTAATTAGCCAACTATAACAATAACAAACCGGACACTGTAGCCCACAGCGTCTATAGGAATTGATACGGCTATATAGACCGAACCATATCCACGTCAAGCAATCAAAGGGTCTATTGTGACAGCAATGGCGACATAATTGGAACAGAAAGTAAAGACGGTTCAAATGGAATTGATGAGTTACGAAATTCTTTAGAACCATGTAAACATTAAAGCCATTTCTTGCTATGGAGGATTAGATGAAGAAAAAAACGGTCCTACAAATCCTGATTTTATTGTTTATGGCGGGAAATATTAGCCAGGGGACATCCCGTGCCGACAATTTGGAGCTTGAAAATAGATTGAATGATGTAAAGAAAGTCATAACCGAGATGCTTCAGGCTCCCGATGGGGGGATCCCTCATGATTTGCTCAATCGTAGCAAAGCCATAATTATATTTCCGTCAGTTATCAAAGCGGGTATGGGGATAGGTGGGCAATATGGAAAAGGTGTGGTATTACGTCGTGACCCTGCGGACCGGAAATGGGGTTTTCCTGGCTTTGTCACTCTTTATGGTGGAAGTTTCGGTTGGCAGATAGGTGTCCAATCTACCGAATTGGTTTTGTTGGTAATGAGTAACGTTAATCTAAAAAATTTGTTTAAGGACAAGTTTACAATCGGGGTAGACGCTTCGGTGGCAGCAGGTCCTGTTGGCCGACAAGCGTCCGCAGACACCGACATTTCATTATCCGCCGGGATATTATCATATTCTCGAGCCTCAGGTCTTTTTGCGGGCTTGACTATACAGGGAGCGGTCTTAGAGGCTGATTGGGAGGCCAATGAAGCCTATTATGGTTCTCATGTTTCAATTATTGATATATTTTCCCACAAAAAGGGACACCTCTCCCCAGCGGCTGTAAAAGTTATTGAAACTCTGAATAGAAGCCTGTCAAAATGAAATACGAGTCATGCCAACTCCAGAACTGAGCCGGCATGACTATGACTTGCTGAGCTATTTTGGAATAGCTTTTGTCATGAATTGCGCCATTTTGTTTTTTCTCTTCCCCTATCTTTCGATCCGACTGCTTTTGAGAAGGAAGAAAATGAACAGGTAATTTGTAAGCCCGTGTGAGGTTTCCAGCGTACAAGCTCAACGCATATGCCGGCACCTTATTTATGCGATCGAATTATGAGCCTTGCAGACCCCAGAACCGTCTTTTATCCCCCCCAAAGACGGTTTTACTTTTTAAAGGGATTAGTCATACCCCGCGGTTATCCCCGTCACCCTCTTTTCTTTGTCTCCAGCATTCTTCGCTTCTTGAATAAACTAGTGTTGGTGACAGCTTTGCAAATTCTTCAAGTAGTTTTTCGTCAATCGCTGGATGCCCGTGTTCATTGGTGTATACGAATTTTCCACCAAACTCCTCTCTAAGAAACTCTATTAAATCAGTCCGATGGAGTACCTCTTTTTTATTCTCTGAGAGTACATCAGCCATAACTTTAGCAATCTTTTTTATGTCAGGATCAGGTTTGTTCATTGTAGCTCCTAAAGTCCGTTCTGAATGATGTTCTCTTTTTATCTTGATTTTCAACTTAAAGAAATCCTTTTCTTCCGTTAAAAGGCTTCTAAGAGGGGCCACATCTCCATGTACGAGAACGGTCACTGTCTGTCATTTTAGCCACTCCTCTCACTCTAGTTAATGTGGAGCAGCTCAAAATTTCTGCCATTGTCCCAGACCAACTCTTACGTGACTCTCTCTACAGATACATGAAGCGTTTTGGTATTACGAGCGAAAACCGGACCGCAGAACAAGATGATTGACCGGCATTAAGACACTGGATGAATTCTTAACCCCTTGATAAGACACGCATCAGTAATTTTGTGGTCCGTTATTAGGTCAATTTGCCTTATTCTTGCCAACTCTTCCTGTCTCACCGCACAGTCCATCACTGTGGTTAACTAACTAACATCACGGCCTTTATTTAAAACCTCATTCATTTGCCATAGTTGGCACGTAAAATGCTTATATATGGGGCAAGGGTTATAAAGAATCACTATTCGATAATCTGAAGCGCTTTTTGGATCTGTGGACTATGTGTAGCAACTGTAGCCGTCTCCGGTGGCGTCACGGTGGGTGCCCGGAACGAGATTAATTCCCGCCCATAACAAATAAAGGGACGGAGGACACTACAATGAGTATTTTCGGCGTAGGCATTGGAACCATTCTGTTGATTATTTTGATTGTATACCTCATCCGGTAACAGGCGCCCCAGCTATAGAGATGTCTGCAACGCCTTTAGAAGGGCGAGAAAGAGGAGAAGGGAAAATGATGGAAATTAAAGTACCTATGAGAGTGAGTGAGATGCTGAAAACTACCGTGGAGAATCGTCATAAGGAAAAACTTGGCACGATACAGGATTTCATGGTGGGAGCGGATGGGCGTCTAAAATACGCCATCCTGTCTCACGGAGGTTTCCTGGGAATAGGTGACGTGTTGATTCCGATTCCGTTTGACGCTCTGATGACTGGTGGTGAAAAGGGAACAGTGTTGCTCGACATGGATAAGCAAACCTTGGAAAAGGCCCTCAGTTTTGAGAGTAAGACATGGCCTGACTTCACTGCGGCCGAATGGGATGAAAAAATCGATAGATACTTTGCGGCCTATAAGGCTGGCGCGAGTCAGCAGCAACCGGTAGCTGAAAGTGTTTAGATTCAGCCACGCGAACTGATTCAGGAAAAGGGGTCAGCAATGTCTGTCTAACAACGAATGGCCGATTTGATAGCGGCGGGCTGATATGCGCTTGACTCTGGTTTTGATCCGCGACTGGCGAGCGAGAGAATTTCTTGTAATCAAAAGAGAAGAGGGAGAAGCATGAAACGTCAATTGTTTAAAAATTCGTCGGTACTATTTGTTGTGATAGTTTTTTTTCTAATGGCTGGGCTTGCTCTGGCTGAGAAAAAACATTGGTTTGTGGTCAAGGACAAGGACGGTATGTGCAAGGTGATCGAGGTGGAGACCGTTCCGGGACCATTAACAACCATTGCAGGGCCATTCAAAACCATGAAAAAGGCAGAAAGAATAATGGCCAAGGAATGTCCAAAGGGAGCCGGGCCAGCCCCACAACAGTTGCACCGTCACCAGGAGCACGGTGAGCGCATGCGTATTCAACACGAGCAGGCCGAACCGATGCGACGTCCACACATGCAACGAGAAGAGCGCCAGCAACAACAAGACCTGAAGAAACAGCAAACGCCGCAGCAACAACAACTGCAGGCACCTCAGCAGCAACAGCAGACTGAAAAGATGAAGGGAAAGGCTCCTGAAAAAATCGAAGGGGCCAAGTCTTCAGGGGAAAAGGTCAAAGAAAAGACAAAAGAACCCATTCCATCAGACAAGAAGGACAAATAGAGCATTGAAAGGTTCTATTGTCTGATCTCTCGGAGGACGCTGACGGGGTAATTTTTCGGGTTAAGGCCTAATGGGATTGCCTAAGGTCACAAATGGAGGTGATCCGTTGGGTCTGCAGGCCTGAGCATAGAACCTAACCTCTCGTCCGGTAGAGGGGGCTTTCTTCAAACGGAGAGTGTTCAGGTAGAAATATTCCCCAATGCTCAAGAATGCTTTCAATGGTTCGGGTGGAAAATGATTTTTGCTATGAATGAGAAGTAATTATTCTAATCCTTATGCTTGTAGAAGCGCTCCCGACCTGGGGATATAGTCGTAGCTGGGGGCGCGGCCCCAGCGGTATCCTGGGGGTGGTGCTGATCATAGTGATCGTGCTCCTATTGATGGGCCGTATTTGACCTGGGCAATTGATGAAATCACACAGCTTAGTTGACAACAAGGAGGATGAAAAATGAACTGGGATCAGATTGAAGGAAATTGGAAGCAACTGAAAGGCAAGTTCAGAGAAAAGTGGGCCAAACTCACGGACAGCGATCTGGAAGTCGTTGCAGGGAAGCGAGATCACTTACTTGGTAAGTTACAAGAGAAATACGGGCTCAAACGTGAGGCCGCGGAGAAGGAGCTGGATGAGCATCTGAGCAAATGATAGCCCCATTTATCCAGACGCTAACAACGTTAATATTAACTGATTGAAATGGAGATTTTTATGAAAAAGAAAGGTCTTGGGTTGTGAGCAGCAGTATTTTGCATTCTACTTGCGGGCCAAGTCTTTGCTGAAACGGGTACTACTCCCCTGGAGGGATGGCAGAGATCCAGCCAGATAACTGGCATGACAGTCACCAACCCGCAGGGAGAAAAACTCGGGAAGATCGATGATCTCCTGATCGATCAAGGCGGCGCGGTGAAATATGCCATTTTATCCCATGGAGGCATACTCGGGATTGGCGACAAATTAATCCCCATTCCTTGGAAAGCTTTGAAACTGGGAAAGGAAAAAACTACCCTTGTTGTTAATGTCAATAAGGGGGCCCTGGAAAAGGCCCCAAATTTCGACCCTAAAGAATGGCCCAAGGTCACATCTCCCGATTCGCTGAAGAAAGTCGACATGTACTATAAGTAACGGCAAAACAGTGGGTGACGGGGCGGCCATATTGAGTGGCCTCGTCTACCGTCACAAGCGGAACGGCGAATTAGATGACACACTCTGTGAAGCGGCATACGAGAAGATCCATTAGCAAATTCTGAAAATGCCGGATAGGCTCATTTCGGGAATATCAGCCATTTTCGATTCCAGCCTTGGAAAGGGAGTTACGATATGGACTCGACAACAATCATCATAGTCATTTTGCTGATTTTGCTCTTGGGTGGTGGTGGCGGATACTGGTGGAGGAGGCGGGGCCCTTTAGGCTAGAGGGGGGCCCCAGATGCCGGATGGCGCAATCCGGTAGAGCCATCCCCCAGGGTTCACGAATCGAGGCGATCCGGTAAGTCTTTGGAGGCATGAACATAGAACTGAACTTCTCGTCCAGCAGGTGGTTTTCTTCAAGCGAGTTTGGAAATGGGACCCGGACAATGTTCTCGCCTCCTTTTTTAATCGGTTCCAACCAATTCTAGAGAGAATGTGAGCGATATTTGACCGTTGTTCAGAAGGCGCTCGATCGCTCAAGGATTTTTCTACAAATGCGAGTGTTTATGCTAAATGGGCATCTTGCTCCGTCTTTTCGGCGCGAATTTGCAGTTTCCCCTATTTTACGATACTTGAGTTCTGAGCGACTAGTATGAGTCGCCCCATTCACCAAGGCCTCTCCACTCGCGACTCCTCGGTCAACAGAGACCCTTTCGCCTTTTCTGACTGAAACGATATCCTACGGGACCAAAGACCGAGAGGATGTTTCAACCTCGACCCCTTCTCCGACCAAAAAAACGACCTGGCTGCCGGTTAAACGACGTACCCGGGCTTGTTTCACACCATCGGCTCATTGCAAATGAATCTCAATAATGTTTGCGAAGTCCTCCCGTGGTCTGAGTGGTCCTAATTTCACTCTGACCCTACCTGCTGAAACATGCCGTATTGCAATTGTTTCTGTGTTGAGAGCCAGCGTCTCCGGTCCCTCTTTGAATAGAGTGAAAACGGGAAAAACCAGAGATTCAACTAATAGTTGATATCCACATTAAAAATTAATTTGGTTCTAATATACATCTAACAATTTAAACCTAAATCTTTTCAAAGCGGCGGCGCTTTGAAACTTAATGACTGAAGCCCAAGTTTTGATCGTTAATTCAACTAAGTTGTAGGAGATTTGCATGGGTTTTTATCTTCATAAGACACCGGGAAGATTAAGAGTCAAAATTCCAGGCCTAAAAAGGAACGTTGAACTTGCCGATGAGTTAACCCTATTGCTACGTGAAAAACAAGGGATCGATTCAATTGAGGTCAATGCCCTCACAGGTAGCGTAAAGGTCAATTTTGATGAATCGCAGGTGACTTCGAACAAATTGCTAAACCTCTTATCTCAGGAGGGTCATATTGATCTGACCAAACTTGTTGCAAGCAGTCGATATATGGATACAGTATTTTCCGAAGCGGGAAGGGTCGCGTCTAAGGCGATCGTCGGTCTAGCTTTAGAAAAAGCTTTTGAAGGCTCGTCGCTCTCGATCATAGCCGCTTTCATTTAGAGCTTCGAGAAGTTCTACCTTATTCTTGCTCCTCTCTCAAAAATAATTTGTTTTAATCTTTATTAGTTCTCTCGCCTCACAAACTTCTATTCAAACTAGAACGTACGCTGAAACCCACCAGCCTTAAATTTTTACAATGTCAACGGAGCAATGAAAGGCGAATAAGTCGTCGTAATAACATCAAACTTAAATTGTGGGCTTTCCGTCGGATCGACAAATTGCCTCACCTTATACAACCCTATGATGTGAAAATTCCGATTTCCTTCTTTCCTTGTTCCATAATCAGCCTAAGACGAAAGTAAAGACTGGGCTAAGCCTCGAACCGCTGTAGCAATTAGAATAAAACCACCAAATCTCTGAGGCCATTCAGCCAGATGAAGTCCGGCTTGCTTACCCACTATGGTCCCAACAAAAGCCATCAACGCGGCAGTCACGCCAAAAATTGGCGCCAGCATCCATGTTTCGGACCCCATGAGACTAAGAGATACGCCAGCGACCAATGAGTCAACCGATGTGGCAAGCGCAAGGCCCACTATACGAAAGCCGCTTGTAGGATCACGGCCCTCGGAAACTTCATCTTCGGCATTTTCACGGAGCATGTTTATGCCAAGCAACATCAACAAGCCGAATGCGATCCAGGAACCGACGCCTCCAACGATTGAGGCCACACTCTCACCACCCCAAACACCTATAGCGGTCATGATCGCCTGGAAAACGCCGAAAGTTGCCGTCAAACGAAAAGTGCGCCAAGCGGTTGGGCGAGCCATACTTGCCGTAACAACCGCAGCGACGGCGAAATTATCCATACTAAGCGCTAGGGCGCTACCAATAACGGTAATTGTTCCCATGACCAACGCGAAAACTCTCTTTGTGACGCTGATTAATAATTCAACGCAACTATTATTTGAGCCTCTTGCAAAAGTGCTTTTTGGGGGTTAAGCATTTGTAATAAATGAGCTTCACGGGCAGTCCCGTGGTATAGTGTTTTTAACAGAAAGACGCTTTGTCACAGGAGCCGCCAGTGAAGCTTAGAAAGAGAATATCATGGTTGATGGGAACCCTGCAACGAAGTCTGTTTCCTAAATTGAAAGAGTCTTGGAATGGCCCTTTAACTGAAAAAGAGAAACAGCTTGTGTCGATCTTGGAATTGGTTCAGGTTGAGAGATTCATTCCCAAAAGCTCTGATACTCAGTGGATGGGTAGAAAGCTTCGTGAGCGTGAATCGATAGCACGGTCTTTTGTTGCGAAGTCTGTTTTCGGATATCCTTTCACAAGCGCATTGATTGAGGCGCTTAAGACCACGCAGAGTTTGCGTAAGATCTGTGGTTTTGGGAAGGCTTCACGCATTCCTTCCGAGTCTACCTTCTCCAGGGCTTTTGCCGAGTTTGCTGATAGTGGTCTTGGCGAGAGGGTCCATGAGGCTTTGGTTGACCGATCTTTGAAAACGGAACTGGTAGGCCACATATCGAGGGACGCTACTGCGATAGAGGCTCGCGAGAAACCAGTAAAGAAACCGCCAAAGCAAAAACCTTCTCCTAAAAAAAAGGGGCGTCGGGTCAAGGGGGAACACCAACACAATGAAGCAAAACGTTTGGAGCGGCAGCTCCATCAATCGGCGGAGCAGGCGTTAAATGAATTACCTGTGGTCTGCGATGTCGGTACTAAGAAGAACTCCAAAGGGTACAAAGTGAGTTGGATTGGCTATAAGTTTCATGCCGATGTCAACGATGTGGGCTTGCCAATAAGTGTCGCGATGACCTCAGCATCATTACACGACAGTCAAGTTGCCATACCACTCATGAAGATAAGCACCTCCAGAGTAATCTATTTCTATGATGTTATGGATTCGGCCTATTGTACTGTTTCAGACATTTCAACAGGAAAAAGTTGTTAGTTTCTGATTATTAAGTAGCCACTCCTGTCTTCTTTTCTCCTTGGCATTCTCGACGTTGCGCCGATAATCTTCCAGAAGCCTGGTCTTGTTTCCGCTGCGGTGAACAATCGCTGGTGGATACCCGAACAGCGACTGGTGCGGCCTGACTTCATTGTAGTAGTTAATCCAGTAACCGATACTTGCTTTTGCGCTGTCTAAAGAGACGTATCCTTCGTGACAATAGACCTCTTCTTGTTTCAATGTTCGATAAAATCTTTCCTGCCGGGCGTTGTCAGTTGGTCGGGCGACTCGCCCGGGAGAAAATACAACCCCTATTTGGCGAAGAAAAATTCTCACGTCCGCAGCCATGTTCGGAGAGCCAGGATCTGTTCTCAATATGGGTTTGGGGTCGTTTTCACCGATTCTTTCACTCATAATGGCAAGGGCTACCAGGTTCTTGACTTCCCTTTGGGTGACTGTCCTAAAGATCCCCCAAGCCACTAAATATCTGGAAAACAAATCCAGTATAGTCAACACATAGTGACGCAGTCCGTCAATAGCTATACCGGTCCAGTCTTCGCCCCAGATCTGATTCGGTTCAAATGGCTCATAATGAGCTGTTTTCCAGGGAGCTTCTCGTAGAGTCCATTCCCAGACCAAGTCCTGAGATTTTAGCGTCCTGTAACAACTTGATGAGCTTACCCAGACATCTTTATGTCTTAATAATCCACTGATTTGGCGATGACTCAAATGAGGTTGTTTTTCTTTCATGGAAATAACGCTTTTCGTCTCACTTTCCAACAGAGCGCTGGACGAAGTTGGACGAGTTTTGTTAGCGTTGAAACTCTTCCAGAAATAATAGGTAGACCGAGGGATCTTTAATCCCATCAAAGCTCCAGTAGTTAAAAATCCTTCTGATTTGAGCCTTTCCACTGTGTCCAGAATCCTTTGACGCTGCTCCTGAGTGTAGGCTTGACCTGGCTTTCTACCCGTTAAACCAAGTTCATCTTTTTTTTCAAGAGCATCAGTTCCTGAGACAATAAAGTCACTGTGTCCTTGAGCTTTTGATTCTCCCTTTGCAGTTCCTTGACCTCCGGATTCGGTTTGGATCGAGTTCCCTTGAGAAACTCCGCAGCTCCCTGTTCCAGTCTCTTCTTCCAACGATACAGGGTCAAGGGATGAATCCCATGGCGTCGCGAAACCTCCACTCCATTTCCTGAGGCATCCCATTCCCTCAGGATCTCCAGCCTCTGGTTGGCTGTGAACTTCTTGCGCTGTTTGCCTTCCACCGTTGTCAGTTGGACGCTCATGCATACTCCTCCTCCATGTTCCGGGGTTCATATTATGACCCCCGTCGGGCAACTAACAACTTTTTCTCTCAGTTTTTGTCCAGATTGGGCTGAAACATTATATATGACGCTGGGCCTATCTACGAACTTAGCAGGAGTCTGGGACATGTGCCTATAATAGACAAGAATTCGCGTGGCAAAGACATTATCCCCATGGCTCCGCATGAAACGAGCAGGTATAAGGAAAGATCAGTCGTGGAGCGTTTCAATAGTAGATTAAAAGAGGAATTCGGCGGGCGCAATATCATGGTTCGAGGAGCCCAGAAGGTAAAGATGCATCTAATGTTCGGAGTGATGGCAATCTTTGCTGATCATTTGCTTAAGTTGGCGACCTGATCTCCCCAAAAATTACATTATAGTCGATCAACACTATAATTGCGCCCAAAGAGTGGAGAAATATCGTAAAACTCGATAAACATGGATAAACGATAGGTCCAATTTCACAAATAGCCTCAAGAAGGTCCGACGGACAAGACCAACTCGTCATTTATTGTGACTTTTGCAGGAGGCTCTAATGATAATTTAATTCTACTCAGACGCATAAATGAAGCCCGTTCAATTAACAATGCCTTAATAATTAAAAAACAGAATGTTCATCTATCCCTAACAATTTCATGTAAAAAAACAAGAAACAAAAAGAATTTACAAGCGCTGTGTTCAATGCATCCGTTCCTGGGAGGTCTCTGGAGGGGCTAAAAGACACATGTAAGGCACGGGACCTCATAGGGACATTGAAACAATGCCTGGGAACATCGAGTTTGCCCCTTAGTAGGTAATGAAATAATTATGGTATCAATCCAGCTGGCCGTCTACGCCCACGTTGGAGTAATGAGTGCGTTAGCTTCGTGCAAAGTGTAGAAGAAGCCGATAATAAACACTTTTTTGACGACAGGTAAAACATGGAAAGTAAGTTAACAGATTTGGAAAAAAAGTTTTTATTCGATTGTGAGTCTAATTGTGGTCGGGATTTCCCCAAGTGCCGGAACATTAATTGTGATTATCACCATCGAATGAACCAAATACTACGAAGGATATGGGGTTACAAAGAGAGCCATTGGTCTAAGGGTTTTGTATACTTTAACTCCGCCTATAAATAATAAACAATTTGTTTTCACTGTTATCACTGATTGATACAAAAGGAATACGTTACCTAGTGAAAAGATTCGAATACGACAGCCTGAACCTAAGGCCTAAAACCGTTCATCCCACTGCGGATGATTTGAAGGTCATTCACAATCTCAACAGACTAGACCAGCATATAGTCAAGTGTTCGGATTATGATGAATACGTGGAACTGCTCTGGGATGTTCAACATGGTTTCTTGGAAAGGTTCCATTTGTGGCTCACTAACAACGGAATAGAGGAGCATCAAGATAAATTTGCGAATTTCGCAGAAGTTTTCCTCACTTTCATTTATGATTACGAGCGCATAGAACCTGTGACATTAAAAAGTGGCTCTGGGAGATATTTTGAAGAATTTATGATGGACTATCTTTTTAGAGAAACTTCAATGGATCCATGGGAATACACTTTATGTACTGCGTCAATTAGCGACTGTTTTAATGGTCAAGCGTTAAATGCACAAAAGTGCTGTTTCTTTTTCAACATAGCGTTGAGAATTACTATCAGCTTGCGAATACAAGCCACGATTGCCACTTTCGTCTTTTTCCCCGAGTTGCGGAGTCTTGAATAGAATTCCCTGATTATTTTGTTGTGCCGAGAAGCAACCAAAGCGGCCATGTATAATAGATTACGAACACTTGTGCGGCCCCCGAATACCATTCGTCTTCCTCTCATTTTTCCGCTGTCTCGGTTAAAGGGCGCAACTCCTACCAGACTTGCTATTTGCTTGCCACTGAGTTTTCCCAACTCAGGCAGAGCGGCCAAGAGCATTCGAGAGGTATTAGGCCCGATCCCTGGAACACTTTGGAGCAGTTGGTCCTTTTCATGCAAAACAGGGTTACCCTTAATTTCATCATCCAACTGGTCTTCAATTTCTTGAATCTGTTGATTAACAGTTTCGATGATGAGTTGGATGCTCTTTTTGACTTGCTGAGAAACAGCCTTATAAAGACGGTTTTTCTCTGCCGTACGAACATCGATTAACTGCAGACGTCTGCTGACAAGCTCTTTGATAAATCGTTCTTTTTCGTTAGGTAGAGAACGGATCTCGGGTTTCATCTCCTGAGCGAAACGAGCTAGGACATGGGCGTCAATCGAATCGGTTTTTGCTAACCTGCCCATTGCGCGTGCAAAGTCTCTTACACGCTTGGGATTTACAATCGCCGCAGGCAAGCCCTTTGACAAGAGTGCGGCGGCTATTGGCACATCATAGCCTCCAGTGGCTTCCATGACGATTACCGGAGAAACCTCGGCACTTAGACGCTCTGTTAATTGATCTAGCCCATTAGCGTCATTGGCGAAGGTCAGGCACTGGTCTCCGGGCATAAGACACACATCTAGATGGTCTTTAGAAATGTCAATTCCGATAAAAACTTGTGGTATAATCTCTTTAGACATGTGCAGTTCCCTCTCTTGCGGATGCGGGCTCATATTCAGGCCCTGACGACTGTTCGGGTTATCTACAGCATGGCAACCGGCGATCAAGCTAACTGACGGTTTCCTCGAACCGAGACTTCTTACGGTCTACCGGCTGCCCCGATCTGGGCTGCGCATCAATCCAGATCGGTATCCAAATGATTTACTTGTCCAGCGCCTGTTGACGCTCGTGCCAATTATAAGGATTACTCATTTCTAATATACAAGACTTTTTTATAAATTTCTTTACGAAAAGGGATACCTGCTCAAACCGCCAGACCTCATGATTGGATTGATAGACCGACTAGAGCCTCACTACATTAATAATTTAAAAGAACGATTTTCTTAGACCAGGTCCGAATAATCGGCCTATTGGATGTGTTAAGGCCGTGACAGTAAAGAAGATGAAGTTAGGTATTGTCGGTTTCACTGGTAAAGGATAGATCGAGCACGTATTAGGATTTTAATTTTTCCGGCTACGTCCACTTCTTTTTGCCTTTGAATTGCCTGGAACAGCACACACAAGGATGAATCGATTTGATGAAACGGCTCGACTTGCTTACTTTATCTGTCGGCGATCAAGTTGAATTACTGACAATTTTTCTTGATCGTGTTGATTCCAAACAAGATTTTAGTGTGTCATACCACCTCGCGTTCGCACGCGTAATGTGATAGAGGTTCCCCCATCTATTTGGAGGGAACCATGGGAAGGATAACAAGAGCGACTGGACATCTTTCGGAAGACGAGATTATAGAGAGAATACGGGTGGCAAAGACACTGTGGATTTCTCAGAAGTGGCTGGTCATGTTGCATGCGACGATTGATCCGAAACCAGCCAGGGAAATTGCTCTGCATGTTGGGGTTGGAAAGGGAACCGTTCATAATCTGATCTCCAATTACAATCGGTTTGGTCCTTCAGTCGTGGAGGGTGTTGGACGTGGGGGCCGACGAAACTCTCATTTGACTCGTGAGGAGGAGGCCGAATTCATAGCTCCTTTTATTGATTTGGCTCGGAAAGGTCAGATCGTTGTAGGAGCTCAAATTGGGAAGGTTCTAGAAGAACGAGTCGGGCGTCCACTGCATCACTCAATCACCTATCGGCTCTTGAACCGCAACGGATGGCGTAAAGTGGTTCCTCGGCCTTTTCATGTAGATTCCAGGAAAGAGGCCCAAGAGGATTTTAAAAAAAACTCCCGGAGAAGATAGAGGAGATCTTAGCAGATCGTGATCCGAGGGATAAAAGGCCCGTGGCATATGTTCCCCAGGATGAGGGCCGATTTGGTCGAATAAGTGAACTACTGAGTTGCTGGGCTCCGAAAGGGATGCGACCTGAGGTCGCCCAACAAATAATTCGGGAATATCTCTATGTTTACGCTGCAGTGTGTCCTGCTCTGGCGAAAATGACCGCTCTTATACTTCCCTGGGCCAATACTGAGATGATGAATATCTTCCTTGAAGGAGTGTCCCAGGATTTAAAAGAGTTCTTTGTCATCATGCAGGTGGATCAAGCAGGCTGGCACAATTCCAAGAATCTTAACATCCCTGAGAATATACGCCTGCTACCTCAGCCAGCTCACAGTCCCGAACTCAATCCGGTGGAACATGTATGGGACGAACTCAGGGAGAAGGCGTTTCCTAACTTGGCGTTCAAATCTATCGAGGAAGTTGAGCAGGCTCTATGCAACGAGATTGTTCGTCTTCAAAACGATCCAAACCGGCTCCGGTCCCTAACAAATTGCCCCTATCTGACAATTCCTTGTTAGACTGCACAGTGGTATCAGCTCTGAAATGCGCTAAAACCGGAGGTATCGTTGACGGCTGCTGGAGGTCTTCTGCCGGCTAGCGCTTCTAGGATGTTATGAGCAGCTTCCATTTCGATTTGGGCTCTGATCCTATCAACAGCGGATCCTAGGTGAGGAGTGAAGAACGTTCGATCCTGCATATCCAAGAGTTTCTGTGGAATGTTCCGGGGCCGGTCATGTCTGGCCCAGTCTTCCATTGCGAACACGTCGGCAGCATAGCCCGCGATCTCTCCTGTTTCCAGGGCTTTCACAACCGCCTGCTCGTCTACAACGGACCCACGAGCAGGGTTGATCAAGAAGCTCCCTACCTTCATGTAGCTCAGCGCACGTTCGTTGATAAGCTGGAAAGTGTCATCGTTGAGAGGGACCGCAAGGAGCACAAAATCACTCCAGCTAAGCAGTTCATCAACAGACAGACGCGTCAATACCAAAGCTTTTTCAGTTTCTCTCGGAAGGGGAACTGGATCGGCATATGCCATTTCGACCCCAAATCCTTGTATACGCTCGGCTATTGCTCGACCCAACGCTCCCATACCAATTATTCCAAGGCGACCACCCTGCAGGCCCACTCCGTACAGCTTTGGCCGCCAGCCGTTGAATGTACCGGATCGGACTAAACGGTCACCTTCAAGCATCTTCCGGCTGAGTCCGATAAGGAGTCCGATGGCCAGCTCAGCCGTAGGTGCAGTGAGGAGATCCGCGGCGATGGTGAACCAGACCCCTCGGCGTATGCAGCTCCCAACATCGAAATTGTCGTACCCTTTGAGGGCCGCAGCGACAATGCGCAAGCTCGGACATTGCGCGAGGAACTCGTCGTCTACTCTGTCGGGCATGAAAACCATTATTGCATGAGCTCTGTGGGCCCGCATCAGGATCTCTTTTCGCAGGAGAGTTTCCTTGGTGAGGTTGGGGATCACTTTGCACGAATGGCTGAGAAAATCCAGCACCTCGCGATGCACCCAGTGAGTTATCACGACTTGCGGCTTCATAGGTCGCTCGCATGAATCATCTGAAACGCTGCCTCATGTGTGCGCCCAACCTGTCTACGATCGTGACCATCAATAAAATCACGCTAAGAAGTGCTGAAACTTCCTGGTAACGCATCAATCGGAGGGAACCCATAAGCTCAAGACCTATTCCGCCAGCTCCTACCATTCCCATTACCGTAGAAGCTCGGAAGTTGTATTCCCATCGATAAATGGAAACATCTGCCATTTGAGATAAGACTTGCGGTAAAAAACCGTGCATGATCACTTGCATAGGGGTCGCTCCTGCAGCGTTGACGGCCTCGATCGGCCCTTCGGCCACGTGCTCTATAGCCTCGGCAAAAAACTTTCCCACCATACCCACCGAGTGGAAGCCCAGAGCCAACACGCCCGGCAACGCTCCAAATCCTACAGCGGCGACGAAGAGTATTCCCATTATAAGTTCGGGAATTGACCTTAAACCATTTAGTATGGAGCGGGCGAGTTGGTACACGACGGGGTGAGGTGATGTGTTGCGCGCGCCAAGGAAACCTAGAGGGAGAGATATAACAACGGCAATAAACGTTCCGGCAATACTCATTGCAAGCGTATCTAAGAGCGGTCTGGCCCAGCTTGTAGCGTTGCTGAAATCAGGGGGGATGCTCTCACGCATTAGACTCAGAATTGACGGTACGCCCTGGACCAGTCGTTGTTGGTCCAGGAGGCCGACGTAGTAGAAGCAGACAACGATTAAGGGGATCATGACTACAACGTGCATAGCGGAACGGACCCACCGCCGATGTTCCTCGAAAATCACTCGTTCGTACGTTTCGGTCATGTTGAATTCTCGCAATCAGTTCTTGGATAGGTCAAGGTTTAGTACTTTCGCGAGATCTCGCACCGCGTCATAATCCTTGTCGGTTATGACAGCGAAGCCGTCGGCCTTGAAGGTCTTGAGAATGTCTTTATCTTTGATGCTGACGAACACTTCGCGGATCTTTTCTTTCAATTCAGGATTCAGATCGCTTCGCAGGGTCCAAGGATACTCCGGGAAAGGCTTTGACTCAACGATGACTTTCACCTTTTCCGGTTTGATGATGCCTCGTTCTACGAGAGAATTGAAAATGGTCTTACTCAGCCCACCAGCGTCCGCTTTCCCTGACTGTACGCTCATTGCTACGGCGTCGTGAGCTCCGAGGAAGTGCTCGTTGTAGTTTTGCTTAGCTTGGAGACCATGTTCCGCCAAGATAGACTTCGGAATGAGATGGCTCGACGTGGATGCTTGATCCCCATAGGCCATGTTCTTGCCTTTTATTCCTTCAATGGATTGAATTCCTGATTCTACTCCGGCAATGATCACGCTCTGATACGTGGCGCTTCCATTTCGGCTAACCGCCACAAATGGCTCGATTTCGCTTTTACTTTTCGCCATTACGTACGAAAGAGGGCCGAAGTACGCTATATCGACCCGACCATGACGCATGGCTTCGATCATCGAAGAATAGTCGGTCGTGACGATAAGCTCGACCTTCTTTCCAAGCTTGTCCTCGAGGTAATTCTTCAACCCCTGATTGTTTTTGATCACGGTAGACGCATTTTCGTCCGGAAGTAGTGCTAGCTTTATTATGTCCGGATCCGAGTTTCCCGCGGCATGAGCGGAATGAACAGCGCAAAGCGCCGTGCAGAGCGCCACGAGAATTATGAGAGTACCTTTCATGAGTAATCCTCCTGAGAGCGATTATAGGTGCGCAAGAGCGGGTAAACAGCAGACAAATGGTCTCGTCCCCACTCGGCCCACCTACGCGGCTGCGCCGCGGTATTATTATCTTTGCCGTATATATGTACGAGCTTTTCCGGTGTGAGATTCTGCGGAGGACCGTCAAACACGACGCACCCGTGAGCCAGTCCCACGATCCGATCAGCAAACCTTGTTGCATAATCGACTTGATGAAGACTGACGATAGCGGAAATTTCGTCTTCTTTGATGATACGGTGAAAAAGACAGAGCACGCTGTTTGCAGTTGCTGGATCGAGACTGGCCACCGGTTCATCAGCGAGAACCAAGCTTGGCTTTTGTGCAAGGGCCCGAGCAACGCCGACACGTTGCTGCTGTCCACCGCTAAGATTTTCAATTCGTTCGAGCGCTTTATCAAGGAGGCCGACCCTGTCAAGGCATTCCAGAGCGAATTCCTGCTCGTGTCTGGGCAGAGGGAACAGGCTGCGCAAAGTGCCATATTGGGGGACCCTGCCGATGAGCACGTTTTTGAGAGCGGAGAGTCGGGGTATGAGTTGGTGTTGCTGGAAAATCATGGCGGTACGGCAGCGGTGGTTCCTGAGCTGATTTCTGTCACCATTGAGTGGCCCGAGACCTTCTACTACAATCTGTCCACCGGTAGGGCGGTTGAGGAAATTCAGACAGCGCAAGAGTGTTGATTTTCCAGCGCCAGACGAGCCCAGTAAAACAGTCAGGTTTCCCTTGTGGAATGTCATAGACGTGGGTTGCAGGGCTGTCACTCCACCTGGATAGCACATGCTCAATTCTCTGAGTTTTATCATCACTATTCTCCCTCATCCGCGCAAGACGTTTACCCGATCGATGCCGGGATGTGAAGAATTCGGATGAACGGAAGTTTTTCCTGCAAACCGGGTCTTCGCCATCAACTTTAGGCCTTGATGTAGCAAAGCTTTCCTGAAAGAGTCTGGATCATTTTTCAAATGCAGTATGTGGGGAGTATATTAGGCTAGAGTTACGTTTCGGTCAGAAGTTCGTGAGTCATGCTGAGGATAGCTCCAAAAACAAAGCCAGTCCGATAATTTGTGCAAGAGTCATTCACACCTTTATATTTTGATTTTCAGGTCCATGGCTTTAGCAGACTTTTCTACAGTTTCAGCAATTTCCGGAAAAAAAAGTCGTCAATTTCATTTCTGTTATTCAGTATATTAGTGCCCCTTGCATCCTAAAACGGCCATTCTAATGGATCGCAGGTCAAATACACATCGCTTATATATTTCAACTCTATGGGGCACCCGCTTAGAGTTCACATCTGGGTCCAAGTTTATTCCTGTCAAACGGTCACCCAGGTATAAGTTGAATCGGTACACGTGTGCCTCCATTGGCTTTGAACGCTTGCCTGGAAAAGATGAGACGCGGATGTAATTTCGAAGATCCATAAATCAACCATAATTACGACCCGCTGGATTAACTCGGTTAGGATTAGGCTCAAGGAGGATAAGACCAATCTTTAGTATCCCCAGCCTCTCCTCCGATTACTTGACTCCTGAAATGGGAGTGTCACCTTCAGGCATTTCGTATGTTTCGGTTATCCAATTTTCTCGGCGTTCATTGTCGAGATAGTGACAGATAATGTTGATAAGTTTTTTCTCATCGTCTGGACGTTCACAACCAAAATCAATCCGCCTTTTGATTTTCTGGGCTAATCTAAAAAGCATCTCAGTATCATTCAGATTAATCACCCGGCGTGGCGGTTTCTTCTCAATTATGCCGCTGCTCTCAATCATCATCGTCGCCGTTTCTTCCGGAGTGTGTCGCATGATAAAGTCTTCGGCATAAGGATAATCAGAGAAACCTTCGGTACATTGCCAGGTCCTACGTAATAGCTCCTGATCAAGCTTGGTGAGCCATTTGCCATATTCCTCATTCATCCATTTCCAATGATCCTTGGTCTTTGCCATTTCTCGCCCTCCGTTCAAGAGCCTTCCACCCCCAAATAGTGTAACGTTTCAGATAATTCCAGTTAGAAAGCTGTTAGTTTTTAACTATCCAGCTACGAGGGGGGCTATTGCAAAAGTCCTCATGATTTTAGCTACGGAACCATGAATTCCAAGAGTAACGGAAGGGTTATGTTAGTTATTGATTAAGTACATTGGATACGTTACCAAATTATCTTATAAAATATATTATAAGCTGTTTTTTATGTTGCTTAGCCTGAATCATTCTTTGAATCTGTAACCTACGCCTCTAACTGTTTCAATTAATTCTCCAATTTCACGTAGCTTTTTTCTTAAGCTAACTATCTGCACGTCGACGGATCGATCTGTAACCGGGTAATCGGTCCCTTTGACTGAATTAATAATCTGTTCCCGACTGAATACCCAACCTGGTCTGTTGGCGAGAAAATGAAGTATGGAAAATTCGCTGGCTGTAAGATTCACCAGCGACTCCTTTACACGAACCTCGTGACGAGAAGGATTTATGACAAGGTCGTGCGTTTTAATCACGGATTTATCATCCGTAGTTTCCGTTTGGTTGCGTCTCAAGATAGCTTTGATTCTTGCCAAAAGCACCCTAGGACTAAATGGCTTGGTCACATAATCATCTGCCCCTAATTCAAGTCCTAAGACGACGTCAGTGTCTTCAGTTTTGGCTGTTATCATGACTACCGGAATATGCGATGTTTCAGGGCTTTTCTTAAGAACGCGGCATGTATCGAGTCCATCTCTACCCGGCAACATGAGGTCCAGCAGTATTATGTCGAAAGTCTCTTTCTTCAGTTTCTGCAAGGCCTCTTCCCCGGAAGTGGCGCACGTGATTTGGAAATTTTCCTTTGTCAGATTATACTTAACCAATTCGAGGATATCTTCTTCGTCATCAACAACCAGGATTCTCTCTCTTGCCATTTAAGATTACCTTTGCCACGCTTGGTTTGATTTGGAATTATGCGGCGATATTGTCATTTCATGTGTCTTCTAGCCGGTACCAGGCCGCGAGAAAGTTCCTCTGCCCCTGAGAAGGCTCCGGTGTGTGGTCCCCACACACACTCCACACACTCAATGGAGGCAAAACCTCTCGTCACGTCGTTGAAAAGGCCTGTTTTTTGCTCTTTTTGAGCATGCCTCACCAAAGAGCCCCAGTCAAGCAAAATGCTCTCGGTGGCGCATAACCCAAACACAGAGCGTTAGTGCTGGTGTTCTGTCCTCAATTTATCTAGATGTTCTTCTTTTTATAATGTTTCAGCCCAATCTGGACAAAAACTGAGAGAAAAAGTTGTTAGTTGCCCGACGGGGGTCATAATATGAACCCCGGAACATGGAGGAGGAGTATGCATGAGCGTCCAAC
Organism: uncultured delta proteobacterium; assembly: GCA_963798475.1. GTDB lineage: Bacteria > Desulfobacterota > Desulfomonilia > Desulfomonilales > Desulfomonilaceae > CAJBEZ01. The sequence continues at coordinate 35,249 of CAWCTI010000023.1, read as the reverse complement.
TGACAACGGTGGAAGGCAAACAGCGCAAGAAGTTCACAGCCAATCAGAGGCTGGAGATCCTGAGGGAATGGGATGCCTCAGGAAATGGAGTGGAGGTTTCGCGACGCCATGGGATTCATCCCTTGACCCTGTATCGTTGGAAGAAGAGACTGGAACAGGGAGCTGCGGAGTTTCTAAAGGGAACCCGGTCCAAACCGAATCCGGAGGTCAAGGAACTGCAAAGGGAGAATCAAAAGCTCAAGGACACGGTGACCTTACTGTCTCAGGAACTGATGCTCTTGAAAAAAAAGATGAACTTGGTTTAACGGGTAGAAAGCCAGGTCAAGCCTACACTCAGGAGCAGCGTCAAAGGATTCTGGACACAGTGGAAAGGCTCAAATCAGAAGGATTTTTAACTACTGGAGCTTTGATGGGATTAAAGATCCCTCGGTCTACCTATTATTTCTGGAAGAGTTTCAACGCTACCAAAACTCGTCCAACTTCGTCCAGCGCTCTGTTGGAAAGTGAGACGAAAAGCGTTATTTCCATGAAAGAAAAACAACAGAGATGGTCTAGCCTTCTTGTACAGTTGAACGTGATTTTTAGGTGATAAGCCTACTCTTCATGCTGCCACTTCGGTCTGGGGCAAAGTACTCCAATAGACCTCATCCGGGGTCCTTGAGTCAAGCCCTTGATGCCTCCGTTCGTGGTTGTAAAACTCAAGATATGATTTTAGCTCATTTCGAGCGACTGACAAAGATTCGTAACCTTTCAGGTAAACTTCTTCGTACTTGACGCTTTTCCAGAAACGTTCAATAAAAACATTGTCTTTCCAGCTACCTTTGCCGTCCATACTTATCTTGACGCCCCTGGTTGACAAGGCCTCAGTGAATGAATCAGATGTAAACTGAGATCCCTGATCCGTATTGAAAATCTCTGGGACTCCGAATTTGGCGATGGCTTCTTCCAAAGCCCCCACGCAAAACCCAACGTCCTGAGTGTTTGATAACCGCCATGATAATATTTTCCGACTTGCCCAATCCATAATAGCTACCAGGTAGCAGAATCCTCTGGCCATGGGAATATACGTAATATCGGCTGCCCAAACGTGATTAGCCCGAGTTATGGGCATTCCCCGGAGAAGATACGGGTAGATTCTATGGTTCCGATTTCGCTTTGAAAGCCTCGGTTTATTGTAAATGGCCGTGATACACATCTTATTCATTAGAGTCCTGACATGTTTTCGGCCTACTTTTTCACCCATGTCACAAAGCTTACCCGATACCCTTCTAGCTCCAAAATACGGGTGAATCAAATGAATCTTGTCGATCAATCTCATCAACCGAAGGTCGGCTTCATTGACTGGAACCGGTTTGTAATACATTCCTGATCTTGAGATCTCAAGAATCTGACATTGCCTGGACAAGGACACAGGACTTTTTTCTTGAATCATTTCTTTGCGCTCGAATCGCCGATGCGACCGAGCGCTACTGACAAAAAATCGTTCTCCATCGCCAGTTGCCCGATTTTGGCATGAAGCTGTTTTACCGTGGAATCGTTATCTACTACCTTATCTTTACTAAAAGCGTTTTCCGCATTTTCAAGAAGTTGTTTCTTCCACTGGACTATCTGGTTAGGATGAACCTGAAAACGTTCAGCAAGCTCAACGAGAGTTTGCTGCTCCTTGATAGCTTCAAGGGCTACCTTTGCCTTGAAAGCTGATCCATGATTCCGTCGTGGTCTCTTTGACATTTCTGCTGCTCCTTTGTGTTGTCTAATTTTAGAGCAGCTTATCACTCATGTCACTGTCCAGTTTTTTGGGACCATCTCTCAACCTCATTTGAGTCATCGCCAAATCAGTGGATTATTAAGACATAAAGATGTCTGGGTAAGCTCATCAAGTTGTTACAGGACGCTAAAATCTCAGGACTTGGTCTGGGAATGGACTCTACGAGAAGCTCCCTGGAAAACAGCTCATTATGAGCCATTTGAACCGAATCAGATCTGGGGCGAAGACTGGACCGGTATAGCTATTGACGGACTGCGTCACTATGTGTTGACTATACTGGATTTGTTTTCCAGATATTTAGTGGCTTGGGGGATCTTTAGGACAGTCACCCAAAGGGAAGTCAAGAACCTGGTAGCCCTTGCCATTATGAGTGAAAGAATCGGTGAAAACGACCCCAAACCCATATTAAGAACAGATCCTGGCTCTCCCAACATGGCTGCAGACGTGAGGATTTTTCTTCGGCAAGTAGGAGTTGTATTTTCTCCCGGGCGAGTCGCCCGACCAACTGACAACGCCCGGCAGGAAAGATTTTATCGAACATTGAAACAAGAAGAGGTCTATTGTCACGAAGGATACGTCTCTTTAGACAGCGCAAAAGCAAGTATCGGCTACTGGATTAACTACTACAATGAAGTCAGGCCGCACCAGTCGCTGTTCGGGTATCCACCAGCGATTGTTCACCGCAGCGGAAACAAGACCAGGCTTCTGGAAGATTATCGGCGCAACGTCGAGAATGCCAAGGAGAAAAGAAGACAGGAGTGGCTACTTAATAATCAGAAACTAACAACTTTTTCCTGTTGAAATGTCTGAAACAGTACATTTGTAATTACAAGCTGCTAGATTCAATAGCACCTCCATGTAATTGCGGGACAGAACACTAGGTCGCATGAACATACCACCTCCCACTTGATACGAGACCTTCGCGCCACCCTTGATCAAACGTTTGATCAGCAACTCGAATGACCGTTTCACCTCCTCGTCGCGAAGATAGAATTGCTGGAGTTTGTGCAGAAGGTTGTACGCCGAAACCCACATGAACAGTCCGAAATAGTTAACAGCGAATCGGTAATAACTGGTCATATCCGAGCGCAGCATGTTCTCCCCTTCTTTGATCAGGTTCTCAACGTCACAGCGCCGTTATATACCTTGGTCACCTTCCCGGCACGGAGCTTGAAATTGGTGACGATCAAGCCGATCCGAGAAAACGACTCGCCCTTATGACACTCAATCTTGGCCGCCTGAAAATCGATCAAGACTGAACGATCAAAATTAGGTCGAAAAGTCTTTCTTCCTTCTTCACCACCTCTGTGCATCTGATCACCTGCGATGTTACTTCATTTCTTCAGATGACGCATGGAAGACTTTTTCGCCTTGAAGATTGCTCGTTGTTTCACATTTTTGTCCGCAGATTTCTAAAACAGCGTCGTAATAATGGGTAACGTTTTTCTAACACTAAACTAACGACCTCTTAATGATTGAAAACGAAATTGTTATCTCGGGGAATAGACATATCCAGGAGAGACAACACGTTTCCTGAACGTTATGTTTTCCTATTAGGTTTTGAATAATGATCGAGTTGAATTACTAGTCTGCGTTGAAAAAGAGAATTCGCTGTGGTCATTGGAACCATTACCGTAATTGGTAGTGCCCTGGGGCTTAGTATGGATAGTTTCCCTGTCGCGGTAGTTGTTGCGGCAAACATGTCTTGCCCAAACGCTTGGACCACCTTTCGTTTGACGGCAATTTTCGGCGTTTTCTCGACCTAATCCTGGTGGATAACCTTATTGCTGTGATTTTCATTTACGAAAATCCCCTTTGTTCGGGATTTTCAGGGGTTATCTAAAGAGACTATTTAGACCTGCCTTAATCGGTCAAGAGGTGTCTTGCAGGTCAAAGACAACAGAGGCTACTGATGTATTTTCTAAGCAAAAGTATCCACCTTACGAGTCGATTCTGGAAACGATTTGTCATTTTTCTGGCTGTAGTCGGTCCAGGGCTTATCGTCATGGTGGCGGACAATGACGCCGGTGGCATTTCCACCTACGCTGTCACCGGCTCCAAAACTGGATTCTCTCTACTTTGGATATTTATCATTCTACTCCCCATGGCTTATTACGTTCAGGAGATGACAGTACGTCTCGGCGCCGTTACCAAAAGAGGTCACGCTGAGGCCATATTTGATGCGTTTGGACCCTTTTGGGGGTGGTTTTCTCTGGCGGACTTGGCAATAGTAAACTGGTTGACCCTAATAACTGAGTACATTGGGATGACAGCGGCGATGAGTATTTTTGGCATACCGCCAGTTTTAACTTATTTAGGGGTAACAATCATCTTATTTATTATAGTAATGACAGGCCAGTATTGGACCTTCGAGAAGGTAACTTTATTATTTTGCCTGTTTAACTTTGTTTATATCCCCGCCGCAATCTGGGGAATGAACACGCCGACAGCCCCTGGTTGGAATGCAGTGTTTCGCGGGTTCTACAACCCGGATTTACTGGGGGGACTTACCAAGGATATGCTGTTCATAATACTGGCTAACATCGGCACAACAATCGCCCCGTGGATGATTTTCTTTCAGCAAAGCGCTGTTGTGGACAAAGGAATGGACGTCCATGATATCAAGTTTGGTCAATGGGATACATTTATCGGTTCTTTCTTCACATGCCTAGTAGCTGTCTTCATTATTATCGCTACTGGAGCCGTGTTATATTATCATCATCCACAAATAATTATTGAAGACGCCGCTCAGACAGCGGAAGCGATTGTGCCTTTATTGCCCGGCGGACAGGGTGAGTTGGCCAGAAAGTTATTTGCTATAGGTCTTTTCGACGCTGGTTTTTTGGGTGCCGTGTGTGTTTCTCTGTCATCGTCGTGGGCGGTAGGCGAAGTGTTTGGATGGGCCCACTCATTAAACCACAAAGTTAAAGACGCTCCCTGGTTCTATATCATTTATCTAGGCATGTTACTTTCATCCGGGGCTGTTGTTTTAATCCCCGGAGCTCCATTGGTTACGATTACGATGTTCGTGCAGGTTGTCGCTGTTACTGTGTTACCCGCTGCGCTAGTGTTTTTGCTCCTGCTTCTTAATGATAGGGCAGTAATGGGGGATTTTGTGAACACTCGGTCGAAAAACATTGCAAACTGGACAATAGTTCTACTTGTAGTGGCTATGTCCACGCTCCTGGGTGTGCAAACACTATTCCCACAACTTTTTGGGTGATGGCGGAGGCCAAATCATGAACACGGTCAACAATAGTGATTTACAGATAAAGGCTCCATCCGAACATAATGGTAGCCATCAACTAATATATTTCTCTGAACTGATCAAAAGACCCGTTTGCGCTGGAAAGATCAAAGACCGTTTAGGAAAGCTGACGGATCTTGTTTTCTCATTGTATGAACCATATCCAGAGTCCGTAGGGATCTACATCGAACATGGATGGGGCAAACCCACTGAATTTGTACCATGGGACAAAGTCTTTCGTATTGAGGAAGACGCCATTTTTGTTCAACCCCCTAATGGTGCCGGCCAGTATCCTCCGTTCGTAGATCAACCCGGTTGGATTCTTCTTGATGAGCATTTGATGGGTCGCACGATCTTGGACATTGATGGACGTAAAGTCGAAGTCGTAAACGATGTTTGTCTCGTTGAAAGCATGGGCAAACTTCTATTGGTCGATGTGGATATTTCTTTCAACGGGTTCCTTCGCAGGATAGGATTAGGGAAGTTTCATTGGATCAAAGATCAGTTAATATCGTGGAAATATGTTCAACCTTTGTCTGTTGAGGATGCGGTCTCAAAAGACCAACTTTCTCTTTCGTTGACTCGCAAGCGACTTCTGGATTTGCCGAGTGAAGACCTAGCTGATGTTCTTGAAGAACTTTCCGGTCACGAACAACAGGCCGTATTCACGTCCCTGGATTCCGAAAAAGCCGCTGAAACATTGATGGAAACGGAACCTAGAGCGCAACGTCAGATTATTGGGAACCTTAGACGAGATCACGCCCGCAGCGTTTTCTCCGAGATGACGGTCCATCAATTGGCGGACCTCTTTACGGTGATACCCCATGACCAGGTCAGAGGGTTAATGAGTTTGCTAACTACGGAAACGGCTGAAAGGGTCACCGCTATCCTTGCGGAAGCCGAAACCACCGCAAAGAGTATGTTGTCTTCGGATTTCTTGGCTGTATCCGCAGAGTCAAGGGTTGGAGATGTTTTGTCCTCCATAAGAAAATCATCATACGAACCGGGAAGCCTGTCCTATATTTACATCACAAATGAAGATAACGTCCTTGTTGGCGTGGTAGATCTCCGTGAACTGGTCCTTGCGCTCGATCACATGACAATGGTCGAAATTATGACGTCCCCGGTAGTTACGGCGGAGGAGGATGACGAGCGCAAGGACTTAGCCGAAATGTTCGCCAAGTATCATTACCGGATGATCCCAGTTGTGGATAGTCAAGATCATCTATTGGGAACAATTCGTTATAATGACATTATGAAGGGCCTCGAGGCTCGAATGGGTATTTAAGGAGGCAATCATGGCTCGCATTCAGATGACCAAAATGACTCGAATTGCGCTTTTCTTCTTAAGAATCTACCTCATAGCCTTATTGGCCTTGATTGTGGTTAGATTCGTTAAAGAACTTGTATAAAGGTATATCTGTGGTCAATTCCTCAGGCCCCATGATTGGATTGATAGGTCGACTAGAGCCTCAACTTTACTGACATTTAAAGAGAACGATTTTCTCAAAAAAATTGGGGATATTCATCGCTGTAACGATGTCACAAAAATTGAAAATTAGTCTTGATTATTGTGGTCTGGACGAATTCAGGAAAGCGAACTCCATTTTGAACATTCCGCCTTTGTTGCGAGTTTTAAATAGTGGCCCTATCTGATTATAAATTCTCGTCGAAACAGGGACCTAAGGGGGTTGAGGAGTTAAATTAACGAAAAATGGCAGATCTTCATATTCTAACAATCTTTCTATTAGCGCTGTCAAGTAACCTTGATAACATAGGCGTGGGCACATCCTATGGCGTCAGACGGATAAGGATTCCCTTTGGTCCGAATTTGCTTATCGCTGTCATTACTACTGCTGGAACCTTCGTTGCCATGACCATAGGTAACGGGATTAACAATATTATAACCCCAGATGTTGCAAATGCGCTGGGCGCTCTTCTTATTGGAGGCACGGGGGCTTGGGTCTTTATCCAAGAGTTTTCGCGTAGTGATGAGAAAGAGACTGAAACCGCCGAGCTTCTACAAAAAACCAATTTTGCCAATCAATCGTTTTTCAGAAAGATGCTTACTATTCTTGACCATCCTTTTATGGCTGATACCGATTTCTCCGGAGATATCAGCGTGAAGGAAGGATTCCTCTTAGCCCTAGCATTGACATTGAACAATTTGACCAACGGAATTGGAGCGGGTCTCTTAGGTCTTAATAAGGCGTTGACTACCACCTTTGTCGCTTTATTAAGCATTGTTACCATTTGGTTCGGCGTTGCGTTTGGGCGGTATTCAGGTGTGCATTGGTTTGGCAGATTTTCAGGTCGTATTTCAGGCCTGATTCTTATTTTCCTGGCTATCTACGAGTATTTTACTTGATCTTGGAGCTGTAATGTTTCAGTTCCAATTGGACAGAATTTGTAGAAAAAGTTTTTGGTCGCACGGCATGATTCTAAATGAGCCCACAACATGAATGAGTCGAATGAACGAACATCTTCATTTGAACAGCGGTCAGATTTCCCTGACGTCCTGTTCAGAATGGGTTGGGACCGAATAAAAAGGAGGCGAGAACATTTTCCGGGCCTCCTTTTTAAATCTACTTCACATCAATTTTTATTGAGCTTTTCTTGCTCGTTTCGGCTTTGGGTAGTTTCAGGTTCAACACACCATTTTTGAAATTCGCCTCGACTCGGTCATCTTTCACTTCACAGGGCAGGGTTACGGAACGTGAGAAACTACCAAAAGACCGCTCGATCCGATGCATGTTCTGTGTCTTTTCTTCACGCTCTTCCTTTTTTTCACCCTTCACGGTAAGTGTTGACCCCGACAGGCTAACTTCAATTTCTTTCGGGTCTACCCCAGGCAATTCAGCTTTAACGATTATGTCTTCATCAGTCTCGGAAACATCAAAAGCTGGCACAAAACTTTTACTAAAGTATGTCCCGGGCGACCACCTAGAACTGCCAAAGAACCGGTTGAATAGGTCGTCAACCTCACTCTTGAATTCAGTAAGCGCGTTATCAGAAGCGCTTTCGCCCTCTTTCCTTCTCCACGGAATTAGACTACGCATTTTTCGATGTCCTCCTTTTGAAGTGGACGGGTGATTTTGTTCCAGGTCCAACTACAAAGACATGTCATGCTTATCACATTCCTACGGCTTAATTAGTCAACCCCTTACGCCGTGAACAGACGAGAACGACGAATCATCAGGCTTGCTTTTGAGTAGCGCCATGTGCCATTGGTGTACTTCGCACGATTCACAAGTTCTATGGCAGGCCGGGATGTCTTTCTGGTTGGACAAGAACCGAAGTTTACCTCTAATTAGCCAGCATGACCTACCATAGTGAGGAAACGCCGGGCACTTTTCTTTCCTAGCACATTGCTGAATTTCCCAACATTTCTCTAAGGCATACATCTCTCATTGTCCTCCGTTAAGGCGCCTGAGGATATTCGTCGAGGCAAGGATATCAATTGCCTCTGAGCAGAGTTTCTCTCCTGTGATAAGACTTGACATTTCTTAAAAGTCGACAGCGTCATCATAACGTCTGGAGACAGCCCAAGCCGCCGCTGTCAGCCCGTTTCTATCCTTCGCGTGGATTTCAGCGCCTGCATCGAGCAGTTCCTTAACGATATCTATGTGGCCGCCATATGTCGCAAGAATCAAGGCAGTCGCTCCATACTCATCTTCGGCTTCCAATTCCACCGGATGTTCCAGAAGAATTTTAACAACATCTAAATAGCCCGCTCGCGCCGCACTCATTAGGCTGGTAAAACTATGATCATCCTTAGCGTTGAAGTCTGCCCCGTTTTCAAGCAACTCTTCCGCTACTTTAGTAAATCCACGGCGACATGCCTTCAGCAAGGCGGTAGCCCCATTCCTGTCTCTTGTATTGGGATCAGCGCCGCTTTCTAGAAGCATCTTGACAATGTCGGGGAAGCCCTTGGCCGCTGCCCACATGAGTGGTGTCCACCCCATGTCGTCACTACCTTCTATATTTGCACCGAAAGTCAATAGCCCCCTGAGTTCCCTCAGATTGCCTTCCTTTGCCGCTTCCAATAATTTATTTTCCATCGAGTCATCAACCTCCTGTGGCCGTATCTATATGACAGCATGACATCATTGTGTTGAAACTCTAAGAGGACATTGAATTTTTATAATAGGTACTGTTTCGCAAATTTCAGTTAGAAGGTTGTTAGTTTTTGATTTTTGAGTAGAGCTGATTTCAATGCTAGGAGCCTGTCGCGCAATTACATAGAGGTCTAGTTGAGCCTAGCCGCTTGTAATTATGAGAGAAGAACATCTAGATAAATTGAGGACGGAACACTAGGTCCTTTAGTAAAATTCACCGCCGATAACAAAACTAAGAATGAGTATGTGTGGGATTTCAAATCTTCGTCGTGCTGATATGTCTTAAGGTTTGCAGTTGGATGTGACTTGAGCCTTTCCACTGTGTTCAGAATCCTTTGACGCTGTTCCTGAGTGTAAGCTTGACCTGGCTTTCTACCCGTTAAACCAAGTTCATCTTTTTTTTCAAGAGCATCAGTTCCTGAGACAATAAAGTCACTGTGTCCTTGAGCTTCTGATTCTCCCTTTGCAATTCCTTGACCTCCGGATTCGGTTTGGACCGGGTTCCCTTTAGAAACTCCGCAGCTCCCTGTTCCAGTCTCTTCTTCCAACGATACAGGGTCAAGGGATGAATCCCATGGCGTCGCGAAACCTCCACTCCATTTCCTGAGGCATCCCATTCCCTCAGGATCTCCAGCCTCTGGTTGGCTGTGAACTTCTTGCGCTGTTTGCCTTCCACCGTTGTCAGTTGGACGCTCATGCATACTCCTCCTCCAGGTTCCGGGGTTCATATTATGACCCCCTTCGGGCAACTAACAACTTTTTCTCTCAGTTTTTGTCCAGATTGGGCTGAAACATTATACTTGACATGCATTAGTAAAAAAAGTAAGCCTCGGATCGAGGGTGACCCTACCGGTATGAAAGGCAAATCCATGGAGCGGAGAAATAAGACTGGCATCATTGTAAACGATGATAAGCAAAAAATAACAATTCCTTGAGAGGGCAACCATTCAAAATGACAGACATTTTTATAGTCACGAAAGATACAGACTCCAGTTTCAGGATTCAGGGTGTATTTTCTAACAGAGACGAAGCGCAAGCCTTCATGACTCATCGTAACGTTGATTGTTACGATGACGCCAAAATCGAAACGTGGAAACTTGACTCCACAGACCACCAACGCAGAAAACATATGTTTAAAGTCGAATATATCCGGGAATTTGATAATTGGAAAGTAAACGGAATGGACATAACACCAGATGAATGCAATTTTGAATATGTATACAAAGGACAAGACGAAGAAGGGTATTTAGAAGATTATGTATATATAACGTTCGTCGATTCTGTTTCCGAAGAATCTGCTCTCAAGTTAGGGATGGAAAGGATCGTCCAGTTTATCGCCCGGGAAAAGGCGCAAACCGGCGTCAAAGCAGGTCAGTAATTTCTTTTAGAAATTATTTTATGAATGAAATAGATATGTCATCGTAATGATTTTATAATGGCTGTTCTGTATAATAAAAAATTGGCTATATGCCTAACTGGCGCAATAAAATTACTTTTTGTAAATATCGAGAATTCCTTCTCTAGAATGGAATAAAGTGATTGGAGTAATTGAAATCTGACCCGTAATGTAGTTCGAGGTCATTCCGAAGCATACTGTATACCTCATCCAAAACTGGGAACTTGCCAAAAAATTCAGAAGCGCCTCTTTCGACCACCTTGACACATCGGAATCGTTCATTGCGAACACGTATGCTGGGACCGATACCCCCCGGGGAAATCATGCGGTTAAGAAACAAAGTTTTGGGCAATATATTATTGTTGATGACATGATATTCATGCAATATTAGGTCGCCGTCCTCGTTAACTGATGGCCTTATTTCGAGACAGAAAACAAGAGAAATCCTCCCATTGAGGTATGTCGAATTTGGAAAATTCAGCAGATTTCCTTTAACGAAATCTGCATAGCTCTGGACGGCATACTTTAGTATATTGCGAATCTTGTAAGCCTTATATTGAAAATTTAATTCAGGCAAACGATACAGCCGATCTATCATGTTCAAGTTCACGGTTGCTAGGTACCGGATGCTATCTGAAAGTAAATCTAATATGGGAAACGAAAAAGAGCCAATTGTGTTCAATTTGCTGTCAGCAATCGGTTCCGGCTTAATGTTTTTCTCAAGAACCAATGCCGCAAAGATGTCAAAATTCGTCAATATCTCACCATCAGGATTGGAATCCCGGAAAAGGTCTTGCGCTTGTTCGTAAACTGCTGGCAGATATTCGTGAAGACCATGAGTTATGGATTGAAGCGTGTACGACGGCTGTTGTGAAACTAAACCCATGCAGTGTGAATAGCGGTCAAGAAAATTGAAAACAATATCCAGGGCAACATAAGTACCATGAATGTGAAAGCGTCTTGATTCAAAAACTTCCTTAACAAGACTAGACACAAAACTCTTGCCATGAGCCTGAGGGTCTTCAAGATAGCCTCTAATAGTTGAATGCTTATTCAACGGGTCAAGATTGTGATGCTCTATTTGTCGAGAGTCGTCTTGTTGGAGGGAACAAATTAACGGACCGGCCTGAGCGTTATTTAGTTTATATAATTGATACGATATTTGATTTTGATTGTTATCGAAAACGCCTAATCCTATTTTCCACATATCAGGCAAAAGAATTCTTTTTACCGTTAAGAAATCATGGTCCAAAAGAGAATTGATTTGGTCCAAAAATAACTGAATTGTGGAGATGTCTCGGGATGGCACAGTTCCGTCTATATCTTGTTGATTAGATTGTGCAACTAATGATTTATATTCAGGTAATATTTTACTATGATTGTTTGCAAGCTTAATCCACTGAATTAAATATCTTAGCTTTTCATTTATAATGTCAGATACTGGGTCAAAGTGAACGGTGAAAGATTCCGTCTGCCCTTGAACACCTGGCATAGCGGGGGAAATGTGCCGCCAATACCCGGTTTTTTGTTCCACATCTACACAAATGAGAACAAGAGGAACGCCAGAAACCTTACTGTATTCAACCAACGTCAAAGGACACTGGAATTTTAAATCGCCAGTTTTTATCCTCTTTATCTGTAAGTCGATTTTTCCTATTGGATAACCCCCTTCATCGACAATCTCTACACGACCGTCTATGTTAGGGTATCGGTCACCAGTGCGTACATCGGCCTTGACACGGTTAGTGTCAATCAAGGAATTAAAGACTGTAACCGCCTCGTTTTCAACCGAATCAGTTTTTGAGTATGGATCTGGTTTAGGCATCTTAAAAGCCTCTTAGAATAGTAATAGACAATTCTTATTTTTTCGATGATTTCCTATTCCAAAACGCATCCGCACTTCTTTTTCTTTTAATGAGATTACCGTAGTAGGTTACAACAATCAGACACCCTTTTTCCCAGATCCCTGGAGCGTATGGCTCACTATATTCCATGGGATTTTTCAAATCCTCAATATACAGTTTTGCAAATTCTGGTGATTGGATAACAAGAAGGTCTTCAGCGACATACGCTACCAGTCGGTTAAGCGCCTGAGGTTGGGTGGATTCGTAAAATGTGTTTAATGCTTTAAGCCACCACCGCTCATTCTTTCCAAAAACACTTACCATCCGTTTGCAAAGGGCTAGTCGTTTATTTACGTCTGAAGAATTCCATGAATATCCGTTGTCTTCAAGGGATAGAGGCAATCGAGCAGAAATGGCTACACATGCAATGATGACAACGAGGCTGGCGCTTACTATGTACCTCATCTCATTATTCCCCAAAATCTACGGGAGTTCAGTTTGTTATGATATTTAAAGTTTCGTCAAAATTGGGTTAGGAAGCTGTTAGTTTTTGATTTGAGTATATTTGGTTTCAGAAATTCACCAATAGGCCGTTAGTAAGATTTGCCGCCAAGAAAAAAAATGAAAAACTTTATATTGGGGATTTCAGTTTAGGGTATCATGCTCCAGTTGCTCTTCCTCTCACAGCCGTCCGTTTCAGCCCAAACAAAGATTTATTTCAATGCTAATTGAAATCTAACCCGTAGGCGGAAAAATAGTCTCATAAGCCCCAGAACTATAGAAAGGAAAACCGAACGATGATAGAAGAGGAGCGATCTCTTTTCCCTCTGTAAATGCAGCCACCGATTAATCCTGAGATGTTTATTCGACAGGAAACGCTTTATATAGGAACCAGATTGAATTATGAAAGCGCGACCCTAAGTCTTAAAACCGTAATTCCAACTTTGGATGATTTGAAGGTCATTCATAATCTTAACAGACTGGATCACTATATTATTAGGTCCGCTGATTATGATAAGTATGTGGAACTGCTCTGGGACGTTCAACATGGCTGTTTGGAAAGATTTCATTTGTGGCTCACTAACAAAGGACTAAAAGAATATCAAGATAGATTCGTTAATCTCGCAGAAGTTTTCCTCTCTTTCATTTATGATTATGAGCATAAAGAACCTGTGACTTTAAAAAGTAGTGCGGGAAGATATTTTGAAGAATTTATGATGGACTATCTTTTTAGAGAAACTTCAATGAAGCCATGGGAATACACTTTATGTACTTCGTCAATTAAACTTTTTTATAAATTTCTATATGAAAAGGGATACCTACTCAAACCGCCGGACCCTCTGATTGTATTGATAGACCGACTAGAGCCTTACTATCTTGACATCTTGAGACAACGATTTTCTTAAACAGGGTGGGACTCCTCGGGGTATGATTTGTCAGAAGAGATATCCTAACAGAGAGGCTGCGGAAACACTTATTCTGACTTACCTATTAACAATAAAATTTTAGAAAGACAGAAAAGGATACTAGGATGAGTTTGTCACTATCGGAACGGGACCGCAGTAGAATGGAAGCACACCAGACTTTTCTGAGACTATTGAATCAGAGAGAAAGAATGGAGCGTTTGGTCATCATTGGTGGAAGTGATGCCGCTATTAGCGCCGCTCTCAGGGCGCGCGAAATATGCCCATCCGTTGAACCCACCCTTGTGGTTGCCGACAGTTATCCGAATTTCAGCATCTGCGGCCTGCCCTTCTATTTGAGTGGAGAAGTCTCTGATTGGAGAAATCTGGCCCACAGGACCAAGGACGAAATCGAGCAAGCAGGGATTCGGTTACTCTTGGACCGCATTGCCAAGGCAATCGATGCGGACAGGAAGATCGTTCAGATCGTTGATACGGAAGGGCGAACCACCGAGCTGTCGTATGATCGACTGGTCATTGGAACCGGCGCGGAATCCATCAAACCCGATATCAAAGGCATAGATCTGCCTGGGGTTTTTCTTCTGCGGTGGATGGACGACTGTTTCGCTGTCCACAAACGGCTTACTGAACACCAGCCGCAATCAGCTCTCATTGTGGGTGGCGGCTATATCGGAATGGAGATGGCTGACGCCCTGTCTCTTCGTGGGGTGTCCGTGACTGTTGTGGAGTTTGCAGAAACAATTCTCACTACTGTTGACAAGCCCCTGGGCGAGAAAGTCGCCGCAGAACTGGAGCGACATGGAGTCAACGTAGCCACTGGCGTGGGAATTGAGTCGATTGAAGAAGACGGGCGAAGTCTTACCGTTAGGGGAACCAAAGGATTCAGCGCTAGGGCTGACTTGGCGCTTGTAGCGGTGGGGTCCCAACCTTCAACGACCTTGGCTGCAGAAGCTGGAATCCAAACAGGGATCAAGGGCGCTATCAAGGTAAATCGGTGGATGGAAACCAATGTGCCGAACATCTATGCGGCTGGCGACTGTGCGGAAACATGGCACAACCTTTTGAACTGCTACACCTATCTTCCGCTGGGAACCACTGCTCATAAACAGGGACGCATAGCAGGAGAAAACGCGGTCGGGGGCAATCGTGAGTTTGCGGGCTCCCTCGGCACACAGGCTGTCAAGATTTTTGACCTGGTGGTAGCTCGCACAGGGCTTCGCGATATTGAAGCTCAGCAAGCCGGGTTTGATCCTTTCACCGATCAATTTGAAACCTGGGATCATAAGGTTTACTACCCCGGCGCTGAAAATATGATAATCCGAATTACCGGCGACCGAACTACACAGCGTCTCCTCGGCGCACAAATTCTCGGACACCACACGTCCGAGGTATCGAAACGAATCGACATATTTGCGGCTGCGATCTTTAGTAACATGACGGTTGAACAATTGAGTGATCTCGATCTGAGTTACACTCCACCTTTGAGTAGTCCTTGGGACCCAGTTCAGATGGCAGCCCAAGCATGGGTTAAGAATCTTGGTGCCTTTCAGAGAGAATCTTAGTATAGGCAAGGAGGACATAAATCTGTGAAGTCTAAAAAAAGTCTCTCTCTACTTGATAGATATTTGACTTTGATCATATTCATCGCGATGGCCCTGGGCATTGGGGTCGGCTATTTCGCCCCGGCGATCACAAAGTTGATATCGAGCCTCCAGGTTGGAACAACATCCATTCCTATTGCCGCAGGCTTGATACTGATGATGTATCCGCCTTTAGCAAAGGTGAAATATGAAGAGATGGGTCAAGTATTTCGGGACACCAAAATTTTGGCTCTTTCATTGGTCCAGAACTGGGTAGTAGGCCCTATTCTAATGTTTTTCCTTGCAATAATATTTTTGCCTGATCGTCCTGAATATATGGTGGGCTTGATATTGATCGGCTTGGCCAGGTGCATCGCAATGGTAATCGTGTGGAACGAGCTGGCCGAGGGAGACACTGAATACGCTGCCGGACTGGTAGCGTTTAATAGTGTCTTTCAAGTCTTGTTCTATAGTGTGTACGCCTATATTTTCATTACTGTGCTTCCACCTCTTTTTGGCCTCAGCGGGAGCGTTGTCAAAGTAACCATTGGACAGATTGCGGAGAGTGTGTTCATTTATCTGGGGGTCCCTTTTATCGCAGGAATTCTCACGCGATTTATCATGCTGAGAATTAAGGGGAAAATATGGTATGAGACATCTTTTATTCCAACCATAAGCCCAATTACGCTGATAGCATTGTTATTCACGATTGTTGTTATGTTCAGCCTTAAAGGCAATTTAATTCTGACAATTCCTTTCGATGTGGTCAGAATAGCCATTCCCTTGTGTATCTATTTTGTTGTGATGTTTCTCGTGAGTTTTTGGATGGGACACAAAATCGGCGCAGACTATCCCAAAACGGTCACTCTAGGCTTCACTGCGGCGAGCAACAATTTCGAGCTTGCGATTGCCGTGGCTATAGCAGTGTTTGGCATAAATTCAGGCGAGGCATTCACCACTGTAATAGGTCCATTACTTGAAGTGCCAGTTCTTATAAGTCTGGTCAACGTAGCATTTAAATTCAGAGATAAGTATTTTCATGGAGGGCCTATTGGGTACCGTTAATATCGTCCTTCCGAAGCAAAAAGAACTGAGCCCGGAAACCAATGCAACGGGGCGACAATTCAACGAGTAACCGCTAAAACGTTTGATCTCTGTCGCAACGTCATTGACATTAATGCCCTAGAAAAAAGGACAGTGGCTTTAGTGCATAAGCTGGTTTTAAACTCTATGAAGTAAAAGGAGGGCGAACATTGGAGTGCGAAACATTATATTCAGGGCATTCCAGGAGATTGGAGGGCTCGTCCAGCCGTTTGGTGGGCTTGAAACAATCCTGGAGAGGTCGAAAGTCAGGCGTTCATATAACACCTTGTTAAGATAAGATTTCCCCCAGCCTATAGCCCAAACTCCTCACGGTCTGAATCATGTAACCCGATTCTCCAAGCTTTTTCCGTAATCCAGCAATTTGAACATCAACGGATCTATCGGTAACAGGGTAGTCAGTTCCCTTAACAGAATCGATTATTTGCTCTCTACTGAAGACCCACCCGGGCCGCCGAGCAAGAAACCGGAGTAGTGAGAATTCAGTAGCCGTTAAGTTAATCAATTGCCCTTTGACACGAACCTCGTGACGAGAAGGATCTATGGTTAGATCGCCTGCGTTAATGATAAATTCGTCATCTTGAGGTTTTGGGCCGTATCTCCTCAATACAGCCTTGGTCCTAGACAAAAGAACCCTTGGACTGAAAGGTTTGGTTACATAGTCGTCTGCGCCGAGCTCGAGTCCCAGGACTACATCGATGTCGTCTCCTTTCTCTGATACCATAAGAATAGGGATGCGAGCGGTTTTCTTGCTGTTTTTTAAGAGTCGGCAAATTTCCATTCCATCGAGACCCGGTAACACTGTATCCAAAATTATAAGGTCAAAAGGAACAACACTAAGCTTTGTAAGAGCTTCCTCGCCTGTCACAGCGCAAGCGACGACAAAATTGTCTAGAGTTAGATTGTATGTGATTGATTCGAGCATGTCTTCGTCATGTTCGACCACCAATATGCTTCCTCTGCTCATAGACGATTACCCTTACGAACCTTAATTGCTTTGATAAAATCATGTTACAGCAATCGCCCGGGATTGCCGATTAAGTTCTTTATGACGAACCAATTCTATCACAAAACATTGTCTAGGCGCTTTGACCTCATTATTCTCACGAGTAACCGATTCGGCAAGACTTTATTGATTCACCGAAATAAATTGACTTCAACACCTTGAATTTACATTATATGTATTAAGTGTTATCATTAAAGATAAAGTTGGAAAAAAAGGAGAAGGAAGATGGCAATTTCGGACGTGATCCCAAAAGGTGGTATTTGGACAGGGATTGCTGTAGGCGCTGGCCTCTTGGTTGCGCCCGTAGTGATCCCAGCAGTGGCAGGGGCCGTTAGACCACTGCTCAAAGCCGTTATAAAGGGCGGATACATGCTTTTTGAATATGGTCGGGAGATGGTCGCCGAAGCAACCGAACTTACAGAAGACCTTTTTGTGGAAGCTAAGGCCGAGTTTGAAGCAGGTGTAACAGAAGTCAGCGCAGGTTTAGCGGAAGTCAGCGCAAAAGGTTCTTCATTAGTGGACAAGCCTGGCAAAAAATGATTCCAGAAGCCTATATCGTTCACAAGGTTAATAACCGCTTGCGGATTAAAGTCCCTTCTAAAAGAGGTGATAAAGACTTTTTTTCCTCGGTAGAAAAGAAATTTTCAAAACATGCCGGCGGTGAAACGGTTGTGGTTAATCCGGATACGGCCTCAGCTCTATTTCTGGGCCGCTTCACCGCTAGACACATCGCTGAAGTGGCTCAACAATCCGATTTATTCAAATTAGAGACCAAGACGCTCCGTCGTGAAACCCTTCTCGGCGGCGTAAAAGATATGTTTCGGATAGCCGACAAGCGTCTTCTGAAAATTACCGGGGGTGAACTAGATATCCCCAGTGTAATTTTTTTGGGATTGGTTAGTCATGGAATTTACCAATTTGTGCGTGGAAATTTCACTGGTCCACCATGGTACACAGCATTCTGGTATGCTCTAGGAGTGTTCTCCAGGTCGGGGTTAACCGAAGCAGAAATAATAGAAGCTGATTTTCTTTGAAACCGATCATCCCCCTATTTTGGTGAATCAAGCTTCTTAACCGGTACGAATTAATAACCTTTCTCTAACGAAGCTTAATCATAAATTTTCTTTGGCAATTCCTATATCTGTGCCTTCGCCAAAATCGGACAAAGAATTATAGGATTGTCAAAACCCTTGATCTGACACTCCCTTGCAATACCCAATTCCTGGCTGTGGGCCAAGTCTTCATAAACAGTTGGAGTAAGAAGGATTTCCCCGCTAGCGGCATGGCTCTCGACTCGAAACGCCACGTTGATTGGAGTCCCAACCGCCCCGTATTTTTTTCGCTTTTCTGAGCCGATATTTCCTACTACCAATGGCCCAGCGTTAATTCCAATCCCCATGCTAAGTTCAGGCCAACCGAGAAACATATTTTCCCTATTCAGTTCTTGAAGCTCCTTTTGCATATCCAGCGCACAGGATACGGCAACCTTTTTGTGGTCAGACATCTGCTTAGGAGCGCCGAAAAAGACAAGCATCCCGTCCCCAGTAAACTCAATGATAGTGCCTTGATGACGCATAACGACATCAGTCATCCTCTCGAAGAAGCGATTAAGTATTTTTATAATGCCTTGCGGGTCCAAAGAATCGGCCATGCGGGTAAATCCCCTGAGATCTGACACCAGGATAGTGATCTCCCTCAATTCACCTCCTAGTTTGACCCCTTCAGGTGACTCAAGTATCTCTGTGACTACCGACTCGCTGATGTAACTACCGAAAGTTTCCCGTATGTAGTTTCGTTCTCTCAGGCCCTCCACCATATGATTAAACCCTTCACCCACGAGTCCAATCTCATCATTAGAAACTACCTGTATGCTTGCGTCGAGATCACCTTTTCGAATTCTGTTCATTGCTGATCCAATTTTTCTCAATGGCTCTGATACACTGTGAGCGAGAAATATCGAAAGGCATACGGCCACAGCCACTGATATTGTGACAAGAAAACCGATGGCTAATGGCATTTGAGCCAAAAAACTGTTTATCGACAAATGTCCTGTCTGAATATCTGTAATCCTGTGCAGAGTGACACTGCTTATCAGAATTGTTGGCATGGCGCCAATCATGAGGCATACAGCCACCAGCTTCGTTAGAACGTTAATTCGGATGGAATGAGGTCGAGCATATAGCGTCTTTTCGGGAAAAATCTTTTCCACCGTCAATCTTAGCCACCATTCCGAAACAAAGTAACCGAAAATGACCGAAATAGGAGCGCCTACGAAGACCGTCCAAATGGCGATTTTCATTGCTTTCGCTTTGTCCCACGGAAAGTAATCATGAACGATGTAAGGCGCTAGGGCGAAAACAATACCTGTTACGGTCCATATCCATAAGCTTTTCACTGCGAACCTGATCGGAACATTAAGCAGTTTCCCAACAGGTAATGAGAGTTCTTGAAGTCTAACGGATTGTCGGTCATCTTCGGGGTACCTGCGCAACAAATCCTTTAACTCTCTTACGAGAGACCAGAACCACCTCCTGGAACTCATAAATCCGATAGAAATAGTGACTATCAATGTTACGAAAAAAACGACCCAGTCACTAAAAACCGCAGCATGGAAACCAGCCGAAAGACCAGGCTGTATTTGAGAAAACCAAGCGAATACAGTTGCCGCTCCCATGACGTTGGGAAAGATGTTGAAGAGAGGCATCAACATCAACCGGCTAACATCATTCAAGTTTTTGTTGGTATCCATCGGTCAGGGAACCCCCTGTCTCTAAAACAGAATATCAGAAACAGTACAAAGGCAATTGTCGCTCAACAGGTGATACATTTAACTTATAAGATTTTCAAAAAGGACATTCAAGAAAAGAAGGATAAAAGGAACCCTGAGGAATATAGATTCGGGGAATATAAACAGTTGTCAATACGAATGGTTGCGTTAAAGAAACATAATATATAGCCTTGGGTTTCAGCCCAAACAAAGATTTATTTCAATGCTAATTGAAATCTAACCCGTAGGCGGAAAAATAGTCTCATAAGCCCCAGAACTATAGAAAGGAAAACCGAACGATGATAGAAGAGGAGCGATCTCTTTTCCCTCTGTACATGCAGCCACCGATTAATCCTGAGATGTTTATTCGACAGGAAGCGCTTTATATAGGAACCAGATTGAATTATGAAAGCGCGACCCTAAGTCTTAAAACCACACATCCAACTGCGGATGATTTGAAGGTCATTCATAATCTTAACAGACTGGATCACTATATTATTAGGTCCGCTGATTATGATATAGCGATTCTCGAAAATAATCGCGAAAACAACGCGACTTTTTTATCGAGATGTGGTTATCTGTCGGTATGTGTCGTCAACGAAACATGCCTAACCCGGAAAACTGCGCTTTAGCTGAATTAGAGACCGCAGCGAAGGCCTCGTCGGTCCAGCGGTCGTATGTTCGTCTGATGGCTATCAAGGCCTTGATAATGGGGCTGCCCCATAAGCAGGTGGCTGCCTTGTTCGGTGTAAATGAGGACTCGGTTTCCCGTTGGGTGAGACGTTTTAATCAACGGGGTATCGATGGGCTTACAGAAGGTCCCCGCTCTGGGCGTCCTCCCAAAATCAGCGGGGAGCAGGCCTATGAATATTCCGAGTTGGTCTTACATCCAGAACTGGTCAATGAGACCCACTGGACCGGACGTAAGTTTCACGGATATCTCACCAGGCATTGCCAGATGGAGGCAGGCTACAGCACACTTATGCGGTGGCTTCACGATGAGGATTTTCGGCTGAAGGTCCCTCGCCCCTGGCCGGATGGCCAGGATGAAGAAAAGAGAAAGGCCTTCATTGAACTGATCAGGAAGTTTCTTGGTGATCAATGCGTGGATCTTTGGTTTCTTGACGAGTGTGGTGTCGAAGGAGATCCTCGTCCGAAAAGGCGTTTTGCTAAAAAAGGAGACAAGATCCGTCAAGCATACGGCGGGGCGCATCTCCGAATGAATGTCACGGGCATGGTCTTGCCAAGAAAAGGTGAATTCTATGCGCTAGAATTTAGCCATTCCGATACGGAGATCTTCCAGATCTTCCTGAATCACGCCAATCGGGACATCAAGTTCGAGCGTCCTCGCAATCTACTCATCCTGGACAATGCGTCTTGGCACAAGAGTAAATCACTGGACTGGGGGGAATTTGAGCCGATTTTTCTTCCACCTTATTCTCCAGATCTTAACCCCATTGAACGCCTCTGGCTCGTTATGAAGGGCGAATGGTTTTCTGGATTCTACGCTAAAACCAAAGATCAACTAATCGAGAGACTCACCGACGCTCTCAGATGGCTTATGACCAGACAAGATGAAAACACTAAAACTTGCGCCATTCCGACAGAACTTTAGAGAAGCGCTATAAGTATGTGGAACTGCTCTGGGACGTTCAACATGGCTGTTTGGAAAGATTTCATTTGTGGCTCACTAACAAAGGGCTAAAAGAATATCAAGATAGATTCGTTAATTTCGTAGACACTTACTTCACTTTCGTCTATTCGTGCGGACATGAAGACCCGGTGACTTTTAAGAGCATTACAAGGAAGTATCTTATTGAGTTCATGGCGCTGTATCTCTTGAAAAATGCATCAATGGAGCTGTGGGAATATATTTTGTGCCCTGTTTCACTAAGGCTTTTCTATAAATTTTTAAGTGAGAAAAGATATCTTACTAAAACTCCAGATAGGGTGATTGGACAGATAGACGAATTTGAGCCGGAATTCATTGAGATTTTAGGGGAAGATTTTCTTAAAGGAGCTTCAGGCTAGGCTCTAATTTTTTAAAATCTGTTGTTGGCAGGGCGGCCCGCAAACAAAGATTATTTATCAGTAACCTTCTAAATCAACAATGGGATTGGGTTGATGATTGTATACATGGGAGCCTCTAAAAATCACCTTTTCACTCTTTGGATCCCCTAAATTTTCACAATTCAGCATAATGTGATTAGAATTTTCATTGTCACACGTTTATAAATCATTTTGTCTGCCTACTCTTGCCTGGTTACGCTAATGCGGACTCACCTATCCTAATGTAATCTATTCCCAGGTTTGCGGCTTTCGCATCCCGCTTGATCAATTGAATCATACGCCTCATGTTATAAATAAGGTTCATCATACCAATCTTGCCCCTTGCGCGAGCTATGCCAATAGTGCGGACAATGTGGCCTCCCATTGCGTGCTGCGCCCCAAATACGTGTTCCACCCGAGCCCGAGTCTTTGACTTGATACGATTTGAGGCTTTTTGTTCGTCGGTAAGAGGATGGCAGCGAGTACCCTTTTCATGGATCTGACTCTCAAAACCATTATCAGCCAGACTCTCTTCGTGGTCTTTGGAACGATATGCGCTGTCTGCGTATATCGGGCGATTTTTACCTTTAGGATCAATTGCCTGGTCAAGGAGTTCTTCAAATACCTGACTGTCATGGACAGCCGCATTGCTCACAGCGAAGCCCTGAACCAACTTGTTGGTTTGGTCGGCATTGATATGTTTTTTGTAGCCGTAATGTTTCTCTTGATTCTTCTTCGCCCAACGTGCGTCCGTATCTTTTTGACGAAGCTTGTTAGGGGTTTTGTACCACTCCTGAGGTATTTCCCCCGATTTAATTGTGGCGTTCTCTTCTCGGCTATTGCGCTGACGAGGCGCTTCAACAAACGTAGCGTCTATCATTTGCCCAGCCTTAGCCACATATCCCTGCGCCGCCAACTGCTCATGAAACTTCTCAAAAAGCTCTTCAACAAGATTGAGCTCCTTCAGGCGTTCACGGAACAGCCATATAGTCTTGGCGTCCGGTACCCTGCTCTCAATCTGTAACCCCAAAAATCTCATGAATGACCGTCTGTCCCTTATCTGATATTCAATCCGGTCATCTGAAAGATTATTTAGCTGCTGAAGCACTAGAATCTTGAGCATTAGGACCGCATCAAAAGGCTTTGCTCCCGCATTACTCTTGCGAGGTTTATCATACACAACATTCAAACAGGGTCGAAACGCCTCCCAATCAATGAGCCCTTTCAACGCAACCAACGGATCACCCATCTCGGTCAACTTGGCCGTACGCTCATGGATGTCGAAAAAACCAGGTTGATGGCGAATTGGCATTTTGTTTGTCCTCCCTGCTTGATATACTTTCCCTATAGCACAAACTAAACAAGCCGCGAAGACTGTGGACTGAAAAATCAATCAATTTTTAGAGACGCCCCCATGTTATTTAGAAAAAAGTTTTGACCAATGGTACGACAAATTAACAGGTGCCTTCAATGCCTTGTGTTTTCTATACAGAATATTTTTCTTAACTCAACTGAAATGCTATCTCCATTGTAACGAAGGAGATAAAGAATCGTCGAATAGGCTATTAGAAACACATCTTGCTAAAGTCATGCCTGATTTTGAGGAATTGATAGAGGCAGCCTTAAATTAATTTCAATCTATTAAACCTGAATTCTCTCTATTCTCCGTGTAGTGGACCCTAGCGATGGCCTTAGAAAGCATAGCCCTCTAGCGATATTGAGACAAGTTGTATGAACTAATCCGACGTATGTGGAGACGTGATGATCATTCCTAACTACCAAGCGCCAGAAATAGCTGATCCTGGCGAATGGTAAACGGGGCCGAAACAGCTGGGCATTCAACCTAGTGTTCTGGCCTGCAATTACATGGAGGTGTTATTGAATCTAGCAGCCTGTAATTACAAAAGAAGAACATCTAGATAAATTGAGGACAGAACACTAGTGTGGCGTTCTTTTACCCCGTTTGAGGAAAGAGTAGACATACAGTGTACGAGGAACCTTTAATAATCGCAGCGATGATGGTGGAGGAAGAACAGCGGTGCCTGGAGAAGAAAACTGCGGAGGAAAAACCCTCGCTCCACGACACCTATCAGCAATTTCAAAAAGAGCAACCATCGGGTGGGTCAATAATTGGGTGGATTGTAATTGGCATTATAGTCATCATTGTCTTGTCATTAATTCGAAATTGAACCTAAAACTTTTTTCTCCAACTGCAACTCCATGAATAATGTGGTCAGGATTTGTGAGATTCGCAGGAACAGGAGATAATTTCCTCATGGATACCTACACCAGGCCTGATTGGTTTCGGTCGGTTTTGCTGACAATTGATGTTCAGCGGGACTTTACCATTCCCGGCGCTCCCGCTTTTATCCCTGGAACCGTTGATGTTGTTCCTGCCATTCAGCGTTTGCTCACTGCGTACAGATGCGCCGGTTTACCGATTATTCATGTAACACGACTCTATATGGCGGACGGATCCAATGTCGATCTCTGCAGACGTGCCAGGGTGGAAGGCGGAGCAAGTATTGTGGAGCCTGGCACTGAAGGCTCGCAAATTGTCAAAGAACTGCTACCGTCACCCTCCATCCATCTCGATGCGGAAAGTCTACTTCGAGGAGAACTCCAGACTGTCGGAGATCAAGAATGGATAATTTACAAGCCGAGATGGGGCGCATTTTACAGAACCCGATTGGAGGAACACCTCCAAGAACTGGGCGTCAATACAATTGTATTTTCGGGTTGCAATTTTCCCAACTGCCCTAGAACCAGCATCTATGAAGCAAGTGAACGGGATTTCCGGGTTGTTCTAGTTAGCGATGCCATTTCAGGTCTCTATGATCGTGGTGTCGCTGAACTCCAAGGTATCGGCGTGACCATTCTGACAACGGAGGAGTGTGTTAACACTTTACGATCACTTAACCCAACATAAGGACCTTTAACTCTTCCCTTTTTCATCGCGCTCCTGAAAGACTTCCTTGGCTGCAAACATCCCGTTCAAGGCTGCTGGAAATCCCGCGTACACGGTCATCTGGATAATGATTTCAACAACCTCCTGACGTGACAGACCAACATTAAGAGCACCGTTAATATGTACCTTCAATTGTGGCGTTGCCGTGCCCAACGCAGTAAGCGCCGCGACCGCGGCGATCTCTCGTGACTTCAGATCCAGTCCGGGACGACAGTAGACATCCCCAAATGGGAACTCAATTACATACCGAGCTAGGTCAGGAGCGATGTCTTTCAACCCCTCGATAACTGTCTCTCCCGCTTCGCCATCCACCTCTTTAAGTTTTTCGAGCCCTCGTTCGTATCTGTCACTGGACATTGTATTCTCCTTTTTTCCCGTGATCCGTGTCTGCGCCAACTATAACAAAGAAACTAGATCTGATGTTGGCAATGATTTACCAAATTGGGCCAGTTGCTCGTGACTCTTAAAGAAAAAAAGTTGTTTGATTGTGCCTGAAATTGAGGTAGTGAGGAACTCACTGCTTCCTGGAACACTAAAAGTTCGCATCATGGTATGAATGGCCCAAACTAACAATAACATGGAGTTATAGTGAAAAGCTTACCTAAAGACGCTGATTTAACCGCTTTGACTAACGCTGAGAAATGGGTACTTAAAGTATGTCTGAGTGATAATTGCAGTCATGATTTTGAAACCTGCCGCTGTAACGGTCAAAAAGACTCGCCAAAATATTGTGAAAATTATAGTCAGATGGTTAAAGTCAATGCCAAAATTCGTCAGCCTAATCTATTTATGAGCATTGAGAACGTTGCTTAGGCTAGTCCCCTACGTCAAGAAGTAGCTTTACCAGTTGGTCGGTGTGTAGTCGAGAATTGAATCCTTCCATTTTTTTTTGGGCCAAAATCGTAGAGTTCCACCAGACTGGGTCGACGGCAACAAAGAATGAGATCTTTATCAACAAAATCTTTATAAATCGGCGCAAATGACTTTTGTAAAGTTGCGGTGTGTCTTGGAGTTGATTCTGCTGCTGGTTCAGTCTATTTTTGTACCGGAAATTCCTTGAGGGTTAGGACTCTGAAAGAATTCTTGGACTGAAGAAAGGAGGCATCATGGAAGAATCATCCAGGGTCGGCTATCATGTGGTTGGGACAATAAAAGAAGTTAAAGGATCTTGCTGCGCCGGACACAAAAAAGGGGACCAGTTAGAACTCAGCGGACACCATGCTGGAGGGCTCTGTGGCTTTTTGTATCACCAGGCGTTTCCTTACATTATCATGCTCCAGTTTGGAGGCGGTTTTCCGTCGGAATGGGGAAATCCGGATGTCGTTGAGTTGGACTGTATCGACAAAAAGAATGCGGTGACTGTCGAGCTGAAGCGAATGCGGGATTGACCAGGGAACTTTTGGTTCAGTTCTTCATAAAGAGCCGAGTGATATGCCATCAGGATCGCATTTTTTTTGCTATTGCGGGTCAAAGGTCATCATCCACTGAATTCTTTCATTATAGGCAATTGATATTCTGAGCTGGCTACTTAGCCCAGTTAGGACATCTGGATACTCAGAAGTCGTTTCAGTTGACCAATACGTAATTAAAATAAAGGGGTAATGTAGTTCATTCCGGATAGGACAATTTCATGATCGGCGCAATTTCTGGTGACATAATTAGCTCGGTATATGAGTGGGACAACATAAAAACCAAGGATTTTGACCTGTTTTCCCCAAAATGTTTCTTCACGGACGATACGATTCTGACCGTCGCATTGGCGGACAGCATTTTGACTGGAACAATTTATGCGGACAATATGAGGATCTTTTACGCGTGGTATCCCAACGGTGGTTATGGAAGTAGTTTTCATCACTGGGCGCAGAGTAGGAATCCGGGGCCCTATAACAGTTGGGGTAATGGAGCTGCGATGCGCATCAGTCCAGTTGGATACGCCTAAAACGATATTGATACCGTCCTGCAAAAAGCCGCCGAATTCACCGAAATTACGCACAATCATCCCGAAGGCATAAAAGAGGTGGACAGGCGACAGCCGTAGCCATCTATCTTGCGCGAATGGGCAAGTCCAAGTCAGAAATAAAAAATTTCATCGAGACGAAATTTCAATATGACTTGAACAAACACGTCGATGAGATTCGCCCGTCTTATGAATTTGACGTTTCCTCGCAGGGGACAGTCCCACAGGCTATTCGTGCATTTATTGACTCGACTGATTTTGAAGACGCCATCAGAACAGCGGTTTCTCTTGGCGGAGACACCGATACATTGGCCTGCATTACCGGTGGAATCGCACAGGCGTTTTATGGAGGGGTCCCCGAACCAATCGTGAACAAAGTTTATGCGATTCTTGATGCGTGCCTTGGTAAGATCACCAGAGAATTCATTGAAAAATATGTTGGTTAGATTAGTTCCAAACGCCAGACTGCGTTGTCTGTAACTGCATTTCTCGGCATTTAGACCAGTTTCCAAGTAGCCTTAAAAAGATTACCCCGATCAAAAAAAATATGAACAATCCAAAATGTGTGTCCCCATTTGACACATGTAACCTTTACACTCGATAGCGTAGGTAAAATAGGAGGGTAGTACGGGCACTCTGATTTCTGGAGGAGAACCGCTGCAAATAGATGAACAACAGGCAACAGGGTGATATTCCGGTCATAGGGAGTAGAAAAATGGGCATTTTCTGGGCTGTGGTAATCATCTGGACGATAATCGGGATTCTTACAAACTGGGGATACGGTTACGGTCGAGATGACGACCGGTATGGTGACGGATACAGGAATGGTTATTATGATGGTTATCGGAATTGCTACGACGAGAACGATCATGATGGTGACAGCAGATATGATCGATAATATGAACGCAATTCAATTCGGCAAACCGGTCGTCTGAGGATTTAAGAATGAGAATAATCGACGATAACATCATTCAGCGACAATTACACTTGAGCGTCAACGACAATTACATTTGTGCATCTTTCGGGGAGTAGTTGTCTGTTAGAGATGTCCATAATTTGTTGGAAGGGGGCATTGTTTTGCAGACGACTGACGCTCAGGTGAGGAAACTAATGAAGGAGATTCGCAAGACAGGCAAAATTGGAGATTCAGCTTTACGATCCGGTATGAGCCGTAACACAGCGGCCAAGTATGTAAAAATTGGGAAGCTACCGTCGGAACTGACAGAACCAAGATCATGGAGAACAAGAGCAGATCCTTTTGATAGTGACTGGCAAGAGATTGTCGAGCGTTTGAGAGCCGCTCCCGAGCTTGAAGCGAAAGCTCTATTCGAGACTCTTTTGGAGAAGAGTCCAGATCGATATCATTTGGGGCAACTTCGAACTTTCCAGAGAAAGTTGAAGCGATGGCGTGCTAGTCAAGGACCAGAAAAAATGGTGTTTTTTGCTCAGAAACACCTACCTGGTGAGGCTATTCAGACTGATTTCACATGGGCGGCGAAGCTTGGTGTAACTATAGCAGGAGAGCCTTTTAGCCACATGCTTTGCAATGTGGTCCTACCATATTCGAACTGGCAGTGGGTTACGGTATGCCGTTCCGAGTCATTGTCCGCACTCAAAAGGGGTGTACAGGAGGCCGTTTTTCATCTGGGAAAAGCGCCAGAGTATCATCAGACAGATAACTCAACTGCGGCCACACATAATATCACTAGCGGGAAAAGGGCTTTTAATATTGATTATCAGGATTTTATCCATCATTTAGGAATGAAGCCTCGTACTATTACAATAGGAGAAAAACATCAGAATGGGGACGTCGAAGCGCTCAACGGGGCTTTGAAACGTAGACTGAAGCAGCATCTCCTTTTGCGAGGTTCAAACGACTTTGAAAGTGTCTCGCAATACGAGTCATGGTTAGTTACGGTCTTAGAAAAGGCCAATCGACTCAGGACCCGTAGGTTGAATGAAGAATTGGCTGTCATGAAACCGCTATTTAACGAACGTGTCCCCGAGTTTACTGAACACGACGTTCAGGTTAATTCACGCAGCGTCATAAGGGTAAAATACAACGTTTATTCGGTCCCTTCTCGACTCATAGGAGAAACAGTCAGGGTCAGAATATATGATGATCGCATTGAAGTATATTACGCTGGAGAGCTTCAGTTAAGTGTTGATAGGCTTTTAGGACGGCGTGGACACAGGATAAACTATCGCCATGTCATCTGGTCTTTAGTTCGTAAGCCAGGGGCTTTTCGGCTGTTCAAATACAGGGAGGACATGTTTCCGAGTCTTGCGTTTCGCAAGTGTTATGACGCTCTATGCAAGATATACGAAGACCGTAAAGCGAGCCTGGAATATCTGCGTATTCTTCACTTATCGGCGTCTACCGTGGAATCCGAAGTTCAGGCCGCTATTGAGCTTATCCTGGAAAGCGGGTCTGTTAAAAGCATGGAACAGGTCAAGTCCCTTATGGACGCTGGAAATCGTGTTGCACCATCGAATATGGCTTCATTCAAAGTGGATCTGTCGTGTTACGACGCTTTGTTTGTCTATCCTCAGGAGGTGGCGTCATGACACAGGAAAGCATAGCCTTACTGTTTCGCTCGTTGAATTTGCCCTCTTGCGCCATGCGCCATCAGGAAATGGCCGATCTGGCTGAGAGCGAAGGTTGGAGCCTTACACGATACCTGAAGAACCTACTAGAGTTAGAACTGGAAGGGAGAAGAACCAGGAAAATAGAGCGTCTTTTAAAATGTTCTCGACTACCTACGGGGAAGACCCTGGCGAGTTTGGACATGTCCTTGTTCTCGTCCAAAATCCAACGACAATTACCAGCCCTGCTGGAAGGTCACTTCTTGAAACGATCCGAGAATATACTGGCCTTTGGTCTTCCTGGGAGAGGGAAGACCCATCTTGTTTCGGCCATCGGTCATGAACTCATTATAAAAGGCCATTCTGTATTTTTCACTCCCGCTTATCGATTGGTTCAAAACCTACTTGCGGCAAAGCGGGAACTGAAGCTTGAGAAAGAAATGCGACGTCTCGATCGTTTTGAGGCTGTGATTATAGATGACATAGGTTATGTGCAGCAGCAACAGGAAGAGATGGAGGTTCTTTTTACATTCCTGGCCGAGAGGTACGAGCGTAGAAGTGTGCTGATTACTTCCAACCTCGTATTCTCCCAGTGGGACAAAATATTTAAGGACCCTATGACGACCGCTGCGGCAATAGACCGACTTGTCCATCACTGCGTCATCCTGGAGCTTACCGGCCCCAGTTACAGAACAGAAAAGGCCCTCAAACAGAATCAAGTTCAGAAGATGACAGAAGAGGATTCTAAAGTGCCTGGTCCAATATCAGGACCGGGGAATTAATTATCAACATGCACAAGTGTAATTGTCGCCAGTGCACAAATGTAATTGACGTCGGGCATACTTTGTCGTCTGAGGATTTAAGAATGAGAATAATCGACGATAACATCATGTTTTCAGCTACGGATCTCTGTAATTTTCTTGAATGAATATCATATCAACGACATGCCATATTGTTAAGCAGACCGTATAAGCTTGGTAGGCAAGGCAGGAAACGAATAATGAACTATGAAAAGACTATAGGAACAGTAATCGATGGGACTGAAGTAGAGGGTTCAATAATTCATAGGTCCTCAAGCGATATTCGCATAAGGATTGAAAAACCTTATGAAAATATTTTAGGAGGTTGTCATATTCCCTGGTTTGCTCGCTCCTTTCATTCTTTTGACGGCGATGATGGTGATGCTGAGGCAAAACGTATTTTGGAGGAACTCTTCAATATAGGCAAATATTTGGATGAAAATTTGGGTAACCTTAAAGAAAAGCTGACCTGCGTCAAAGATAAAATCAACGGTCTGGCAGCAAAGATGCTGTATGGGGACAAGTTCGATGAAGAAAAAAGACAACTAAAAATAAGCTTAAAGCAAGGCGATATAGATGACAAAGAATATCAAATCAAATTGCGTGCATTAAAAAAGGAGTTTAAGCAATTTGATTTGGAAGCTCAGGCTTGTATGAATTGGTTTTTCGAGCAGTTTCCGATGGAGGTTCCGTTTAGAACAAGAGAGGAAGTATTGGATACCATCGAAGGGAAAAAGAGCCTTAACGTTGATTGATTACTTTGGATTTGTCTCATTGGAATCTCGTGCCGGTTTATGCAACACTTATATTTCCAGATCGTTCCATAGGACGATATGTGTCCGTTCTTTTTTTCATGACTTGCTAATTCACGGAAACGGTTGAGTGCCCCAAAATGGAGCCCATTCTCGTTTCCGATAAAGGAATCTATGAAATGGTGGGGTCAGACTTTGTGCAATCTTTGAGCGTGTCCGATAATTTGTGTAAGAAGTCGTTCGTGATATTCTGTCGAAATTATAGGAGGTCACGGACATGGCTATTAGGGAAGAGATATTGAACGAGTTACTGGCGGGCTATTCGAAGCCGGAGGACTTACTGGGCGCTGATGGTATCATTCAGCAGCTGAAAAAGGCGTTGGTCGAGAAGGCTCTTTCAGCAGAACTAACCAACCATCTTGGATATGATAAGGGGGACACGGCTGGACGAGGCACGGGTAACTCGCGCAATGGTCACAGTCGTAAAACGGTTAAGACCGATACCAGCGCAATGGAACTCAATATTCCCAGAGACAGAAACTCGACTTTTGAACCTCTGTTAATTAAAAAGGGGCAGACAAGGTTTGATGGATTTGATGACAAGATCATTTCCATGTATGCCAGAGGGATGACCGTCAGAAACATTCAGGCCCATCTTAAAGAGCTTTACGCTGTAGACGTTTCTCCAGATTTGATATCACAAGTCACTGACGCTGTTGTCCAGGAAGTACGCGAATGGCAGAACAGGCCAATTGATCCTGTTTATCCTATAATTATCTTTGACGCTCTTCGTGTGAAGATACGAGATGAAGGAGTTGTAAAAACCAAGTCTGTTTATTTGGCCCTGGCTTTTACTATGGAAGGGCAAAAGGATGTTCTAGGTCTGTGGATTGAGCAAACCGAAGGGGCCAAGTTCTGGCTTAAGATTATGAATGAGCTTAAAAACCGTGGGGTTCAAGATGTCCTTATAGCGGTAGTGGACGGTTTAAAGGGATTTCCTGACGCAATTAACACGGTGTTTCCCAAGACCCAGGTCCAGACTTGTATTGTGCATTTGGTCAGATACTCCCTGAACTTTGTTTGCTGGCGAGATCGAAAGGATGTGGCCAAGGACTTAAAACTCATTTATAGAGCGGAGACTGAGGAAATGGCCGAAGCCAATTTATCTGAATTTGAGGCCAAATGGGACTCTAAATACCCCCCCATTAGTCAATCATGGAGAAGAAACTGGGAACGGGTCATACCTTTTTTCATATATCCCCATGAAATACGGAAAATTATCTACACGACGAACGCTATCGAAAGCCTAAATATGACGCTAAGGAAAATTATTAAGAACCGGGGTCATTTCCCAAGTGACGAATCAGCCACTAAGCTGATATACTTGGCCTTGAGAAACGCCACAACAAAATGGACCATGCCACTAAAGGATTGGAAAAAGGCCCTTACGCAATTCGCCGTAATTTATAAGGATCGCGTTCCTGCTTTCGGGGCATAAAGATCATGCTCAACCACAAGAACGGCTCTTACACAAAATTCCTGACATCCCCCAATCTTTTGTTGGAAAGCTGGCTGGTAAGGAGAAGGACTTTCTGAAAAACCTATTGAGGCATGATTGGCATTGGGTACGGATATTCATTTGATTATCAGCGATCCTCTGAATTGGGATCTCTTCTAATTCCTCCTCCACTTTAATCTTAATGTTATTTCTTGCACTTACGAAGCCACCTTTTCTTGAGTTTAGGCAACCGGGTTATGTACTCGCCTGTAATTTTGACTGAGTCAGAGCCCCACCGTCTGTTTAACCATGGATCATAGAGGATAGCGTCTTCTATAGCCTTAGCGGTTCTGGGCGGGTCATCCAGCAAATGCTCACTGATCCAAAGGAGATTGTAGCTCCTCCAGTAAAATCTCCGGATATACCTCTCGAACAATTTCCCTCGGGTAGTAATAAAGAAATCTATTTTAGCATGCATTAGTAATTCGTGTAGGTCTGGTGCCCACTGTTCACCGAAGAAGGGTTCCACATCAAAGCTAAGCTTCTCCATGCAAGGTTTCAAATCGCAAACTGTTCTGTCAATGGCCAGTTTCCAGCGTGAGTATCGCTCTTCACAAAAATCTGAAATTTCTATCAATTTCTTTTTTCGATTTCGAGACATTTTCCAATTGGCTCCTCCCCCATTGAGATTGTGCTCCTGCTCTGAGAGTAAATTTCGACCTTCCTCTCGTTTTGGTTTTTTGAATAAGAATGGATCCTCAGCTAGTTATTTTGGCTTGATATATTTCTGGAGTTGCCCTCGATTATCGTAAACATTTTTATTTCCATATGAGTCCCTTTTTATTGTCTGTTGAAGTTGACCGTGATTGTCATACACGCTCTGATTGCCGGATGAGTCTATGTTTGTCGTTTGGTGGAGTTGTCCGCGATTATCATAGACGCTCCGGTTCCCTGACGAATCCCTTTTTATGGTCTGTATGAGTTGCCCACGATTATCGTAGACGTTCTGATTTCCCGATGAATCTCTTTTTATCGTTTGTCGGAGTTGTCCATGGCTGTCGTATATTGTCACTGGCCCTTGAGTAACGCCCCTTCGCTGGCCGCCTTTTCCCAATGAACTCGAGTACACGTAAGCGGTCGCAGACATTAGCAACGCCACGTTTATAAATACCGCTACCTTTTTCATGCTCCCTCCTTTATTTCTATCAATCCACGATCCAGATCTTCCACGAGAGCTTCCAGAATTCCTTTTGCCGCCAACAAATATGCGCCTACAGAGAACGGGTCCATATCTAGCAAAAACAATGTGTTAAGCTCTTTTGTATACGGAAATATTCCCCAATTATTTTGCGAAGAGCCACTTTGCCTGAATTCTGAATTTGAAATAGACGTCGAGATTCACTTTCGCTTTGGTATCTTCAAAGGTAAACCGGTTCATCAATTCATTAAGGCGATCTCGAAAAGTCATCTGCCTTGCCTCCTCTGAATTGGTTGGAACTATTGTTGAGGTCGGTTCAGGGGAAACGCTGAATGGTTCAAAGAATCCCGTATCCAGCCAGTTGCCAATGATTTTGACAATATGGTTTCCGTCTCCGCCGAACATGAAATGGACCGGCTCATGGGCATCCTCAAATTCTCTCTTAGCTTCGTCTAAAGCCGCTTCTGAGATTGGATAAGGAAGGATAATTATGAGCAAGTCGTCGTAGCGGTCTCCTTTTGTTTCCCTCAAAAATTCAATCCAATCCGCCCAAGACTTTGGGTCCATATAGTATTTGTCCACGATACCGACCTTGTAAGGGACCGCAATTACGTCGGGAGAGTTAGGATCACCGACCCACAGTTTCATGTGTCTCTGAACACAGAAATCCCTGATATTCTCAACAAGTTGGACATTCGGGGAAATTACTAAAATAGTATCCGCACAAGATGCTAACGCCGGCTCCATAGTCAACAGGATCTCTGTCATAATAGCCTCCTATGGCTGTGTTAAAGGCTTAAAACCGTCACCATTCAATTATGCAAGAGCTGTGCCTTCTGACATGAGTTTGTGGAAGGAAACAGATAATTTTGACGTCCGTATGACGGTTTTTGGGTTTGGATTTGTTCACAAAGACGATAAGTCTGACGTGGCACCCTTGGCTTTTCTGTAATGGGTTTGTATGTTTTTCTATAACGGGGTAAAAACGTTTTTCAGGACATTTTATTTGGAAGATAAGTGGATATTGGTTTTGGTTTAGCTATGCGTTGATATGGTCTTTTTCTTCTTCTTCTTTTTTTCTTTACTCTTTTTAAGTATACGGATCAAAAACAAGACCTAATTAAGCCTTGATACCAGCTTGTTAACCCTCAAAAAGCTAAGACAACTTGCGTCGTTTCACGGACATTTCT
>CAWCTI010000022.1:0-56816 GCA_963798475.1 uncultured delta proteobacterium | reverse complement strand
CTTGAGACCCGCCTGGGACTGACAAAGGTTAGATCCCACGGGGCAGTCCGCATCGGGCGCCTCCTGAAAATTCTGAAAGACCATGACAACGGGACGAAGTTTTATTCCAAGTCTTTGGAAGCGGACGCATGGTCAACAGCAAAGACGATACTGACGTGGCGGGATGAGCTGAAAGTATCAGGCTGGAACGGGGATGCGCCATCCGGGGCGAGCGACCGCCTTAAAACTCTTAGTGATCTGGAGAAAGTATTCCAAAACGAACTTGTCGAAGGCATGGGGGATCGTCTTCAGGCAATCCTCCGAAGATTAAATCAGGATCAGGAGCTGGATGTTAAGCAGATACAGCTTGTTGAGCCGATCGACATCATGGGCTTCCGGTTGGCGAAAGCTATTGGACTCGTTAAGCAAATGCGGAGTAGCCTTCTCTGACGCTCCACCCCATGCAATGCCAAGCCCGGGGGATCTTGGACGCCTTCAGCAAGCCCTGAGAACAGGAAAGCCTGTTCCTGACGCTGTCGTAGGGGACGGGAGCATATGCGTTGTTAGAAGCCAGGGTGAATGGGAGTCATGCGAGACCATTGCCTCTTTCCTCGAAGCCATTCACAAGAGCGAAAATAAGACTCTCATCATCAATGGAGGCGGCAGCCATCTACTCGATGATACCCTCAATCGCCATAACCTGCCCCGTTTAGGGTATGATTCCCGATCCCGCTGGCGCACCTCGTTACAATTGCTGCCGTTAGTACCTGGGAAACTACTGGAATCCACTCGACGCCCAGAAGTTGCTTGAGTTTCTGATCATGCCGAAATCGCCTGTAAGTCGGGATATCGGCGTATTTCTTGAACAAGCCCTTCGCGAACATCCGGGAATTGGCGGCCCTAAATGGGATAATGCCATCGACCAGGCATTCAAACAGTATGAGAGCTATTCCTTTGACAGAGAGATGGAACCCGAGGCGGGCGAAAGTCGGGAAGATTTCCGTAATGAATTGAGTTTTTGGCTTGGGGAGAACGAACGGTTCAGTCCCGATGACGGTATGCCGGCAAGTGTTGTCAGGAACATCTGCTCCCGTCTCAACAAATGGGCGGCCAAGCGAGGCGGAAAAGATAACGATATTACGCTGATCGCGTCGGCCAAGCTTTTCAGTGATGTATCGGAAGCTATCCAGGATTGCGGCCTTACAAAGATAACACAGCCTCAATTGAATCGTATCCTCGATTCGGTGATAGGCGAAGGTCTTGAAAAACCGGATTATGGCCCTCAGGCGGCTCCATGGTCGTGGGTTGATTCTCCGGG
This sequence comes from uncultured delta proteobacterium, assembly GCA_963798475.1. Classification (GTDB taxonomy): domain Bacteria; phylum Desulfobacterota; class Desulfomonilia; order Desulfomonilales; family Desulfomonilaceae; genus CAJBEZ01. The sequence goes on along the minus strand of CAWCTI010000022.1, from coordinate 55,519 downwards.
CCAGATTTGGGGGACAGCGGACACGATCATCTGGTGGAACTTTTGCTCAGAGGGCGTTTCTCCACTCCACTCGACATGGACCTCCGTTGAAAGAGAAAGCCTGAAGACTTTAGGCGTGGAACTTAGAGAAACTCACGAAATGCGTTTACAGCAATCCAGTTCATGGCGAAACGCAGTAACATTCGCCGGCAAGAGACTGGCGCTTGTGTCCCCGATGTCGATCGCTGGAAAAACTTTGAACTATCATCCATTCTGGGACGAAGTGCGGCATCTACTGAACCTCGAGGAAGCCTCAATTCAAAAACTGACTTTTGAGGGGGCTCAAATGTGGAGAGAGGAACATCCGGGCTTTTTTGGAGTGGAACTGACTCGTGAGCCAGTGTCAAGCGTGGAGACTCCCAAACCCGGCCAGGTTTGGCTCGTACCGCCAAACCGCATCAAGGGTCGGATCGAGGAATCCTATTCAAGTGTCCAAACGCTGATTGATTGCCCGTTCGCATGGGTTTGCCAATATGTCTTGCAACTCCATCCTGGAACCCTGGCTTTGTTGCCTGACAGGGGCGAAATGCTGGGAACGCTAAGTCATGCAGTCATGGAGAAAACTCTATGCGTCAAACCGCTGCCAGATCCAAAATCAGCCGAACAACTGGCAAAGACCCATTTCGATGAACTCGTTCCGCAGATGGCCGCTTCGCTTCTGTTCCCCGAGCGAAAGTCCGAACTGGAGAGAGTCCGGGGCCTGATGGGGTCCGCCGCCAGGATTCTCGCCGAACACATACATTCGTCAGGACTAAGTGTCAGGAGTCACGAGCATTCGGTACGTAAGGAACTTAATATCGATCAGAAGATGAGTGGAATAATTGACATGTCTCTCGGAGACGACACAGGCGACAAGGTGGTCCTGGATCTAAAATGGTCCAGGCAGGCACGTTACAAGCGAGAAGAACTGGAGAAGGGAGGAGCTTTTCAGTTGGCGGTTTACTCCTGGCTTTTGCGAAACCAGATCGGCGACTTTCCTGCTGGAGCATATTACATGCTGGCCCAGGGAGAACTTATCGCCTCGGCCTGTAATTCCTTTCCCGCCGAATGTATTTTCCCGGATGTAGATATGAAAAAGACATGGGACGAGGGCATGGAACTCTATAAGGCTCGGATCAGTGAACTGCAGAACGGTCAGGCGCTGGCGTCCGGTATTCCTCCGGACAATGGATCGGTTCAGCAAGGTGAGGAGCCGAAGGAAGACGATTCATCCGGACCCTCTTCTGACCCGTCTCCAAAATGCAAATGGTGTTCCTACTCCAGTCTCTGTGGAATGGGGGTCAGCTAACATGCCATCATTACCCATAGAAATTATTAGCGCCAGCGCAGGATCCGGAAAGACTTACACTTTGTCCAAAACCTTGGTCGAGGCGCTCAGCGGCAGCGTCCGACCGGAGGCGGTCCTTGCTACGACCTTTACGAACAAGGCAGCCGCAGAATTGATTGAGAGAGTTAGAACGGACCTGTTCAAGGCTCAGAAATGGGATTACGCCCAGCGCATTTTTGATGGTCATGTTGGGACGGTAAATTCCGTTTGCGGCAGGCTACTAAAAGAGTTCGCATTTCAACTGGGGCTTTCGCCGGTCCAAGATGTGCTTCCCGAGGATGACAACTTCTTTATCTTTGAAAGGGCTGTCGCTCCGGTTGTCGAGAAATATTCCAGAAAGATCGACGCCATTGCGGAGCGGTTCGAAATTGAGGATTGGCGCAGCATTCTAAGAGACATTATTAGCAAGATCAGAACAAACGATATTGATCCTGGTAGTCTTTCAAAATCTTATGAATGGTCATGGAAAGCCTTTCAAGATATTTTGCCGGCACCCTCAAAAACAAGAGAAGATCGCATTGACAGGGATCTTGCTGACGCTATCGAGGACACTTATACAGCGCTCAAGCAAAATCCATCTGATACTACCAAGGCTACTCAAGAGGTTTTGAAAAAGCTTGAAATTCACCGGCGAACAAGGGCTGAGGTCAGTTCCCTTTCCTGGCCAGAGTGGGTCAGATTTTCAAAACTCACGCCCGGCAACAAGAGCAGAGACATATGTGAGCAATTGACCGAAGCTGCAAAAAATCACGCCAGTCATCCCCGATTACACAAAGATATTGAGACATTCATTCGGTTGCTCTTCGACTGCGCAGGGGAAGCTGTAGTCGCATTTGCTCAGTTCAAGGAAAAGAATGGGATCGTGGATTTCGTGGATCAGGAAAAACTGGCGTTGGAACTCCTGAGAATTCCCGAAGTTCAGGAACGATTGAAGAAAGATCTGGAAATTGTATTCGTAGATGAGTTCCAGGATACGAGCCCGATACAGTTGGCGCTATTCATAGAATTCGCACGATTGGCTTCCAGATCGATCTGGGTTGGTGATCAGAAACAGGCGATTTACGGGTTCAGAGGCACGGACCCGGCTCTGATGGACGCTGTCATAGATCAGATCCTAGAGCCAGGGCCCCCGCAAATACTCTCCGATTCATATCGTTCACGCCCTGGTCTGATAGCTTTTACAAACTCTCTTTTCGAGAAGGCCTTTGAACCTCTGGGTGTTCGACCTGAGCTGGTCAGGCTTCAACCCAAGATAGAAGATGGAGCTGGCCAAAAAACACCTCTTCTTGTCTGGCGATTGTCGAGAAAAGATAGCACGAATGAAAAAGATAGAGCCTCGATTGAAAAAGAAACCCGGTCTCTTGCCGTCGCAATAGGGAATCTGCTGGAGCACTGCGGCGACTACATGATCCTGGACGAAAACACGAAACAAACTCGTGCGCTCAGGGCCGGTGATATAGCGATACTTTGCCGCACGAATCTCAAATGTGAGCGGGTGGCTACCGCCCTTGAAGCTTACGGGATACGGACTTCCGTTCCTCGAGCCGGGTTGATGTCAACGCCTGAGTGCATCCTGGGGTTCGCGGCTCTTCGTTATCTTGTGGACAAAAGCGATTCACTGGCTGTTGCGGAGATACTTCATTTCAACGAAAGCTCCGGGGCTACGCCAAAATGGTTTAGTGAGCGGCTGGAAAAACTTAGCGTAAAGGTATTTAATTCCAGTCCGATAGTTCAGGAACTGGACAAACTCAGGCCGGATCTCATTCATTTGACACCTACGGAAGCCCTTGAAACGGCTCTTAACGCCGTTAAGATTCGCGAGGCTACGCTTCGTTGGGGCAATGCGGGGCAGAGGATCGCCAATATCGAGATGCTTAAGGGCCTGGCGCTAAATTATGAAGATCAATGTCTGGTTAGTCGAAGCGCCGCCACACCGGCCGGACTGGTCACTTTCCTGAGTAAAAACGTTCGTGGTGAAGACATTGATACTCAACCGGCAGGACAGGATGAGCACGCTGTTCAGGTCCTGACATACCACAAGGCTAAGGGGCTGGAATGGCCCGTGATTGTCATGTATGAACTTGACTGGCGCAAGGACGTGAAACCTTTTGGCGTATTCGTTGAATCGGAAAAGAAAGGCTTTGATCCAACTCAGCCGCTCGCCGGTCGTAGATTGCGATACTGGCCGTGGCCTTACGCTTCACAGAAAAAGGTTGCGGAAATTGACGACTCAGTTCAGCAAACATCAGTGTATAAAGAGGTGGCGTTCCAGGAGCAAAAGGAGTTAATTCGACTTCTCTATGTCGGGACGACCAGAGCCAGGGACTATTTGGCCTTTGCAGTCGGGGTTGATAAGGAAGGCAAGAATTTAACCAAATGGCTCGACATCATGGAGGACAAGGACAAGAAAAAAATCCTCAGGTTACCGACAGATTTCGATAATCAAAATATTTCGATCGGTAGCCAAAGGTTTGCCGCAACATTGCAGAAGTTTGAACCTTTCCAGCAGGGGGCGCAAAATCCTGACGAGGGCACGTATAAAACGCCTGTCCCACACATGAATATGGAATACCCACGAGCCAGGCTGGTCCCCAGTGAACAGAAATCCGACATTGGCGACGCTGTCAGCATTTGTGGAGTCACTTCGCTGGGAGAACGCATACCGTTGGACGGTGTTCCGGATATGGAACTCCTTGGTGAGGCCATACACAGCTTCCTGGCCGTTGACAATCACCTGTTGGGGGATGCGAAGCGCCTGGAGGCGGCCGGGCAGATCCTTCTCAACTGGAAGGTAACGGCCATAAAACCGGCAGATTTGTTAGAAGTAAGTAACAGGCTGCATTCCCACATTGAGCGGACATACGGAGCAGGTTGTGTTTGGCGGACGGAGTGGCCCATTCATTTGAAAAAGGAAAATCAGAAGGCTAAAGGCTGGATTGATCTACTTCTGGAAACTCCGGATGGGTTGGTGGTAATTGATCACAAGAGCTTTCCGGGAAGCAAGGATAGGAGGCAGGAAAGGGCCCTGAGTTATGCTCCACAACTATCCATGTATCGTGAGGCAGTGGAGAAGGCGACCGGAAAATCCGTTATTGCTACGATGATACATATGCCGGTGGTTGGGGAAATGTGGGAGATTGCAATACCATAATTGGATATTTCTGTCTGAGAAACTGCTGTAAATTGGAGCCTATCGTAATAGACTTGCCTGCTCAATATTGATTGGGTGAGGCGATGTATCAGTCTGGATGGCCGTAATATAGCAGATGGTCTAGTGTTTGCTACCACTACTCGAGTTTCGCCAGATTAGTCTGATGTTAACTATGGGGTATTGAGTTTTTCCCTCATGTCGAGACATGTTGAAATGTTTAACGGCAAGAAATTTCGGGCAGAATTTAAAAACGATTCTATGTCTGCCCGATCTATACAGATAACATGATCCTGTGTGGACTGCTGGGAATAACCTGATGGGCTGAACAAGTATATCTCATCCGGGAAGTCATAGTATTCACTGGGATTAAGAGTGATGTTGCCGCTCTTCACTTGTACGACAGTTGACTTCCCAGTCTTAGGATTCAACATCTGATATTCGTAAAATATGGTTGAATCTTGCCTAGACCGGGAACTTGGAATTAATAATAACCCTTTTGTGTACTGAAAGGTACAAAGCCACAACATCTTCCAAATCTACAGCTGAGAGTAAGCTAAAGATGTCAATACCTTTCTGATGAACCAATCGAACATTGCCACCAGCCTTCCCGTTAAAAACAAAAGTCGAAAACAGTTCAGAAGTGTCGTCATGTATTTGTTGTATAGTAGCGCGCGGTATAAAACAGTTGACAATCTTTCCTGGAACGCTGAGGCCTATTCGAAAAAGTTTGCAGGGGCGAACGTTGATGATGTCAGCCTCCAGATTTTCAGGATCATCGCGGTATTCCCATTCACCTGATATTTTCCCGACGTAATAGTACCCCTGAAAATCCCGAACCCAAACGATGTCACCGACAGCCATTCTTGATCCCACGGCATTGGCCGCTTTTGACCACCCTCTATCACCATATTCTTTCTGTCCGAGAGCCCAGTATTCGTCCCAAGTGGATGGTTTCGTAGGAACCCTCCACCCAATTCCAACAACCCCTTGCCGAAGGCAAACATCAACAGGATCAATGCCTTTTATAGAATCTGGACGCAAGTGAACACGCCAAAGGCTCATTTCATACCTCCATGGGCCGGAAAATAGATGCACCATCTGCATAATACAAAAACATGGTTTATCACCACAATCTTTTCAAGGCATAAACCATCATGTCTTAGGCCCAGCTTACCCCACATCTACACACCAGTCGGAATATGGTAACGTCGTTTCCATGGTCTTAAAAAGACTGGCAAAAATGCCTTCCTGATTCAGGGCTTCGCGATTACCAAGCACAATCAGCTTATGGCGGGCTCTCGACATGGCAACGTTCAAGCGTTTCACATCTGTAAGATGCGAAGAAACGAGACCGTCGGACATGCCCAAAGATACCAGGACAACATCGCTCTGACTCCCCTGAAATCTATCCACAGTGCTAACGGCATCAAGCAACATCTTCTGCGCATCGGCATCCAGAAACTGATCTTTCGCAAACAGATTTTCGAGGCTGCGCCGGACCAGTTCCACCTGGGCGCGACGGGGACAGATGATTGCTACAGCGTCCTCTCTTTCCAGGGCAAATCCGCCTCTGGCGAGCCCTCTGATGACATCACAGACGATCTGAGCTTCTTTCTGGTTGGTCCGCGGGCCTGTCGAGCTATCTAGAGGCACATTTACAAATTTCACTGATTCGGCAGGATTAAGGAGCTTTCGAGGCAATCCCGGGATGTTCTTATGATTTATTTTAAGTCTGGCTTCACTAACCTTGCTGGTGGCCGGCCGCAACTCTTTGTTGTACCACATGGAAGCCGGGATGGCGCACACATGCTCATTCATCCTGTATTGATCCTTGAGCAGGACGACCTCTCTACCCCCATTCTTTTCGCATCTTTCATAAAGTATTTCAAAGAGCGACTTGGATAGACCAGACCACTGTCCGACATCAACTTCAGAGTCCTCCTGTCCTGCGGATTCACTCTGGACAACAGCAGGAAGCTGATTATGGTCGCCTATAAGCACAAAACGTTTTGCAAAACTGATGCAACCCACTGTGACTGGAACTGTCAACTGGGCGGCTTCGTCGATAATAACCAAGTCGAATTCACCTAACACCCTGTTATACTTTCCGGATAGAAGGGAACTGGCGGTTATGCCGACCACGGACCCGTTTCTGAGCGCTTCCTGCCCCGCAGAGATTTTTTCATCGACATTTGGGCGGCTTGCCATGATGAATTGGAGGGCTATTGACCGGACATCCTTATCTGTCACTGAGGCTAAATTGCCAATGCGCAGCAATTTGTCCCGCATCCCTCCCCTAACGAGAGGCTTCATGGCTTCATCCAACGCCCGGTTGGTTCCGGTGCATATGAGCACTTTCTTGTTAAGCAGGAGATGCGCCTTTACAATGGCTTTTATCAATTTTGTCTTGCCGGAACCGGGGGGACCATGGACAATGCTGTATGATTTTGCGCAAATGGCCGCCTCAAGGGCATTAGCCTGCTGATCATTGAGTTCTTCCTTTTTCAGAATATCAACGTGGGATTTGTCGGTAAGAGGCATGCTTACAAAATCCGGGGACTGTTCGCCCAAAATCAGGTCACTCAGATCGGTGGGGTTCGATATCCAGCGATATAGCCCCTTGAACAGACGTATAGTCAGGTTTTCATTTGTGTAGACGTCGACCCAGACCGGTTCAAAACGTATTTCTTCGTTTGTTGAGATAATCAGATCGTCTTTAGACGAAGATTCCACTGCTCCCAGCGCCACCCGTCCACGCGACGGCCCATTACTGTCGCTAATCAAGACATGGTCGCCAGCCCTGAAATCACTCGTATTGGCACCATTCAGGCGGTAACGGTATTTGCCATTTTGGACATTCTCAAGACTGCGACTTGCCGCTCTGAATGCTTCCCCCTGAGCTTCCCGCTGTTCTGGAGTTTTTCGCCAAAGCTCCGCATGTATCTCTTTGAGCGCCCTTAACTCGCCTGAAATCATCCGCGAGTAATGCTGAAAGAAGGTGCCTTCCTTGTCCGATGGGATCCTCGAAGCTGAACGAAGCCATTTGGTAGTCTCCACCGGACGAGTGTCTTTTTCGTTTGAAAGCAGGGCAATCCGGGCGCAATGTGTGGACATCTGTCTACATCCATTACACTTGTTCATATTGCTCTCGAACTGGGCCTGACCGGTCAATTCCATCAATACCAAATCATTGCGTGTGTTCACCGATTTTCGAATTTCCTGAAGGTCAGGTATAAGCCTCCGGGAAATGTTGTTTCCTGTATCCCCCAGCATATCGTTTCCGCTGTAGATCAATAAGGCGTGAACTTTATCGAAGGTTATCTCACCTCTACAAAACATCATCAGTGTGTAAGACATAAGTTGAAGAGCGTGGCCGGGCTTGGGGTTCGGCCCCTGACTCTTTCCTGTCTTGAGTTCCCCGACACCGACAATCCGTCCTTTCTCTGAATCCTCCCACAAGAAATCGATCTTGCCCTTTGTACCAAAAGATGGCACCATTACAAAGGTCTCAGTCCTCAGGATTGTTGACCTCTGGCGTTGATCAACCCACCTGGTAAGGTGTTCGATGGCATGGTCACATTTCGGCCATATTTCTTCCGGAGATGACTGGGAAGTGATGAACTCCTCCGCCTGTGAGTTGAGAAGATCCAGTCGCCTCTGTTCGAGTTCCGTTCCCCTGATGGAATTCCAGATATCAGGAAATATCTGATGCACGAGATTCCCGCGAATCATATGGGCATTGCCGGACTCGGATATGTATCGACTCAACAGGAGTTGACGCTGGCAAAATTCCACCTGTGTCATGTCCGTAACATTTATCAGCCAGTCCGGTTCGATGATCAAAAGGCTGTTCTGGCCTATCTGTAATTTGCCCCCTTCTTTCTCCAGGTGAAGTATCCTGACTGGTACGCTCCGGTCGTCGTCAAGCAAAGACTTCAGTCTAATCGCATAATCGTTCCAGCAATCGTGGACAGGGATGGCATAAGGTTCAAAGTCGTCGCTTAAAATTCTGAATTCGTAACGTGAGTCTTTTGAACGGGTTATTCCTTCGATCCGCCCGCTGAGGCTCTTTAATGGGCATTTGGGAACACCCATGGCGCAGATTGGACACGGCGCATTGTCATAATCCCTTAGTGGCTTCTTGATAACTTCAGGCTCCTCTAGTTCCAAGATTTCCAAGGGTTCATCTAAAGCTGGTGGAGGAGGCTCAGATATTTGAGGCTCGGGTGGGAATAAAGAGGCGACTGCGGAAGGAGGATCGATGTAATCGAAAACATTCTTCTTACGCAATCTCAGGACTTTTTCCAGGAGAATCTTGATTTCTTTTGAAGTAAGTTCCAGTTGGTGGGATTTCATACGAAATACTTCGTGATGAAGATCATCAAGCCCAATCACCTTGAGCCAAACCTCCCGTGACAAGTCAATGTCCGACCCCACTGGAATGCTAGGGGCAAGAGTCACCAGGCCCTTTACCTGATCGAACCGTGGGTTTGATCCTTGCCTTCGGACGAGAAATTTGTCGCGACGAGCATCGAGAAATTTCAGGAAGGAAATACGGTAGTCGATGACCTGGTTGTAGGGATTTCCTTTGGATCCTCCTTTTAGAATTATTTCCCGATCACCATCCCGGATGGTCCAATCACCATTTTCACCTCCGAAAACAGGACCACCAACCTGTTTGAGTTCAATTACCGCCAAGCCATCTTTCTTGATGACAGCTAGATCTATAGGGCTGTAATTTACCCTGAAATTTGCCAGCACGTAAAATCTTGTTGGTTCCGCTTCGTAAGCGGCCTGCATGTTTGTTAGAAACGCAACCAGGGCTTGGGTTTCATGCCTATGTTCAAATTCTTCCCCGATCCAGAGTTCAACGCCCATGTCACGATCACTTTCACAAAATTATTGGCGATTGGACGCCGTTAACAGATCATGATCCAAACTAATTCCAGCTGTTTTCATGACACATCTAAGGCAGGAAAATACATTCTCACCAAATTGTCCTCGAACTGTAACACTCTAAAGTTATCCCGGAAAGCAAATTGATTCCAGAAGTTTTGAGTAAACCATCACATCTTACAAAATTTGTTCAATCACTAAAAAAATTGGAATATTTTTGGGAACGTGTGTCCCTGTTTGACACAGGTGTCATTTAGGATGTGCGTAATTGTTAAAATGGCCCCGTGGTCGATCCCCTAAATGTTGAGCTGGGAATTGCCGGAGACAGGGAGTTAGAAAATTGAACATGATGTTACACAAAGAAATTGATAAAGATCTAACTTCACACGGGGCCAAAAACAAATGTTCTTGTGGAATGATTACAGAAGACAAAAGATTGTCCGACAAGCGCTGGCTGGTTTGTTGAAACTGCAAGAGGAGGTAAAAATGCGTGATGACTATATTGGTTATTTACTCAGTGGTGGAGATGATGACGACGGAGGATGTGGTGGCTGCTTATCGGTCCTTTTCATTATAGCCGTTATTGTTGGGATAATTTGGCTAATAGGGAGATAACATCATCACACTGTTTATGGTTACATTCAAAAGATTGAGTTTCAATCCACGCCCCAGCATGAGGGGCGACTAGGAATCTGATCCAAGTATCGATAATTCCTGGGTTTCAATCCACGCCCCCGCATGAGGGGCGACGCTGAATATTGATCAAGACGAAGTGATCGCCCTGTTTCAATTCACGCCCCCGCATGAGGGGCGACTGGCGGATTCTCGGTACAAGAAAGCCTTTACAAGTTTCAATCCACGCCCCCGCATGAGGGGCGACGTCTTGGAACGCCTGAACGCCTGAAGATCTTGGGTTTCAATCCACGCCCCCGCATGAGGGGCGACTACTGGAAAAAATTGCGCCCTCAACTCATTAACCGTTTCAATCCACGCCCCCGCATGAGGGGCGACTTTTGGAGGCGGAGGCGTCGGCATCGGAGGCGAGTTTCAATCCACGCCCCCGCATGAGGGGCGACGAAGTTGCGCCGCCGCAATGCCGCCGGTTTCACGGTTTCAATCCACGCCCCCGCATGAGGGGCGACCAGTGGGTTATACCAACCCGACAAACTGTTATCAGGTTTCAATCCACGCCCCCGCATGAGGGGCGACTAATACCTAACATAGATTCTAGCATTTCCTAAGTGTTTCAATCCACGCCCCCGCATGAGGGGCGACCAGACGGCGACGTTGCCATGCTAAATGCCGCACTAGTTTCAATCCACGCCCCCGCATGAGGGGCGACATCACTTTAACCTAAATATAAGTGGCGTTAATTGTTTCAATCCACGCCCCCGCATGAGGGGCGACCGTTATTGTCGCGTAATTTATGGATCACTGTCTTGTTTCAATCCACGCCCCCGCATGAGGGGCGACACTGTAGACCGTAAAAAACTATTGGCCGCGGTAGTTTCAATCCACGCCCCCGCATGAGGGGCGACCTCTCATTTTAATCTGCCTTAACCTAACTCAATAGTTTCAATCCACGCCCCCGCATGAGGGGCGACACCGCCAATAAACTCATTTCGACATTCGATACTGTTTCAATCCACGCCCCCGCATGAGGGGCGACGGCTGATATAGTTGCTTGTAGCTATGTTATCAAGTTTCAATCCACGCCCCCGCATGAGGGGCGACATGGTCGCCATCGCCGATTAAAAAAGTAAAATTCGTTTCAATCCACGCCCCCGCATGAGGGGCGACACAGATAAAATTATCGAACCAAACGAAGTTATCGGTTTCAATCCACGCCCCCGCATGAGGGGCGACGGCTTTTATCCTACTAAGGCCCCAAGCCCACAAAGTTTCAATCCACGCCCCCGCATGAGGGGCGACCAGGTGACCCCGGCTAGGCCATCAGCCATCAGGTGTTTCAATCCACGCCCCCGCATGAGGGGCGACCAATAGTGAATTGGCAGAATATCTTGTCAAAATGTTTCAATCCACGCCCCCGCATGAGGGGCGACTAAATCTTTGCCTTTACCAGTTTTACCTTTACGAGTTTCAATCCACGCCCCCGCATGAGGGGCGACGCCGTTAGGGAGCCTAAAGTCAAAGGCTTTAATAGTTTCAATCCACGCCCCCGCATGAGGGGCGACTGAAAAGGCCCTTCAACAGATGAGGGCCAAATTGTTTCAATCCACGCCCCCGCATGAGGGGCGACTTATAATCATTAGGATTATAAGCTAGGCTCTCATGTTTCAATCCACGCCCCCGCATGAGGGGCGACTTTTGGGTGTTCATGCTATTATGTATTCAAGTCAGTTTCAATCCACGCCCCCGCATGAGGGGCGACCCGCATTGCGACGCCTCAAAATGCCGCCACAGGCGTTTCAATCCACGCCCCCGCATGAGGGGCGACCTAACAGCGTTAGAAATGAAACAGGATGCGCTTGTTTCAATCCACGCCCCCGCATGGGGGGCGACATCGCTTGTTAGTCTCGAACTCGCTTTGTTCAAGTTTCAATCCACGCCCCCGCATGAGGGGCGACCAGGTTCCCATCGCCATAAGTATTCGATATTGTGTTTCAATCCACGCCCCCGCATGAGGGGCGACATAAACATCATGCGCAGTCCGCATTGTATCACGGTTTCAATCCACGCCCCCGCATGAGGGGCGACCCAAGGCCCCAAGGCCCTTCAAAGCCGAAAATCCAGTTTCAATCCACGCCCCCGCATGAGGGGCGACGGAATACAGAGTGTCATTGTATTCTGTTTCTGGAGTTTCAATCCACGCCCCCGCATGAGGGGCGACGTCTGATTCAGGGTTCATGTTTAGGCTACCAAAAGTTTCAATCCACGCCCCCGCATGAGGGGCGACCCTGGCGGATTTCCTGACAAGAGAGCCTTTATAAGTTTCAATCCACGCCCCCGCATGAGGGGCGACTTGTTGCTCGCGTTCATAGTAAGTGATATCACCTGTTTCAATCCACGCCCCCGCATGAGGGGCGACTTGTTGCTCGCGTTCATAGTAAGTGATATCACCTGTTTCAATCCACGCCCCCGCATGAGGGGCGACATCATAATTGGTATCTGTTTTGCTGATACAAGGTTTCAATCCACGCCCCCGCATGAGGGGCGACGATACAGGGGCGACTGCTCTGAGAACCGACAAGGGTTTCAATCCACGCCCCCGCATGAGGGGCGACTCGCTATATCTCTATATGAGTTAGTATCTTGAGTTTCAATCCACGCCCCCGCATGAGGGGCGACGCCTACAAGGTAACTCAGTAACTCCATTAATAGAGTTTCAATCCACGCCCCCGCATGAGGGGCGACCTCTGGTATTACTAATGAACAAGTTGATAAGAAAGTTTCAATCCACGCCCCCGCATGAGGGGCGACTAATACATATTTAACACCAGTAGTAATTTTTCAGTTTCAATCCACGCCCCCGCATGAGGGGCGACGCTCGAACAGGTTCGCTCCTGAACAGGTTCCCGGTTTCAATCCACGCCCCCGCATGAGGGGCGACCTAGTACGTCTACTACAATTACAACTACTGCAACGTTTCAATCCACGCCCCCGCATGAGGGGCGACTAAAACGGCAGTGACGCTATGACAACGTAAAACCGTTTCAATCCACGCCCCCGCATGAGGGGCGACTTTACCATTTCAGGAAGATGGAATCAGGTATTTAGTTTCAATCCACGCCCCCGCATGAGGGGCGACCCAGGTTCCCATCGCCATAAGTGTTCAATATTGTGTTTCAATCCACGCCCCCGCATGAGGGGCGACGAAGAAGCCCAAAGGGCTTATGAAAAGGCCCTTAGTTTCAATCCACGCCCCCGCATGAGGGGCGACTCAGTAATAAGCCCCTTTGCTCTTTCGATGTTGAGTTTCAATCCACGCCCCCGCATGAGGGGCGACCCGCATTGCGACGCCTCAAAATGCCGCCACAGGCGTTTCAATCCACGCCCCCGCATGAGGGGCGACATCTTTCAATGTTGGCTTCGGGGCGTTTTTGATGTTTCAATCCACGCCCCCGCATGAGGGGCGACCGCATTACTTGAACTGTAACAGCGGTTCGTCTTGTTTCAATCCACGCCCCCGCATGAGGGGCGACGCCCCAAGGCCAAGGCCCCAAGGGCTCTATTATGTTTCAATCCACGCCCCCGCATGAGGGGCGACCGACGCCGTGCAACTTTTCAAAAGCGGTGATAAGTTTCAATCCACGCCCCCGCATGAGGGGCGACGGTTCACCTGATGGCCTAGCCGGGTTCACCTGATGGTTTCAATCCACGCCCCCGCATGAGGGGCGACTAAAGAGATGCGTTTTACAGTTTTATCTTTGAGTTTCAATCCACGCCCCCGCATGAGGGGCGACCTTAAATCCTATGGAGCAAGGCGCGGGACTTCAGTTTCAATCCACGCCCCCGCATGAGGGGCGACTCATCAATTTGCTTAACGGCAAACGCCCTTAAGCGTTTCAATCCACGCCCCCGCATGAGGGGCGACCTCCCGCTAGCGAGGCTCCCATTAATCCTAACTCGTTTCAATCCACGCCCCCGCATGAGGGGCGACCATTGGAAATATTCCAAGGCAGGGAAATGATACAGTTTCAATCCACGCCCCCGCATGAGGGGCGACGAAAATGAAATATCTCTCAGGGAAAAAACTTTATGTTTCAATCCACGCCCCCGCATGAGGGGCGACGCAGGCATCGTGGCATAAAAGGTTGGAGAGTTGTGTTTCAATCCACGCCCCCGCATGAGGGGCGACACGTTAAATTTTTCGATAATCATTATGCCGAATTGTTTCAATCCACGCCCCCGCATGAGGGGCGACGTTCATCGTATTATGATAGGTATTTTGGAAATAGTGTTTCAATCCACGCCCCCGCATGAGGGGCGACCTTTGGGTTTGCTCACTACTGACTTTTCTATTCATGTTTCAATCCACGCCCCCGCATGAGGGGCGACTTCAAAATGCGTTAACATTCCGTCAATAGTCTTGTTTCAATCCACGCCCCCGCATGAGGGGCGACTTATATCTAGTCATTTTCCTCCTCCTGGTTTATGGTTTCAATCCACGCCCCCGCATGAGGGGCGACTCGGTCCCTTTGCCACAACCATAGTCATGAATAGGTTTCAATCCACGCCCCCGCATGAGGGGCGACAGATTCTAGCATTTCTTAAAGCATTTCTTTAATTGTTTCAATCCACGCCCCCGCATGAGGGGCGACCTTGTTCACGTGAGACAATAGGCCAAGCTATTGATGTTTCAATCCACGCCCCCGCATGAGGGGCGACACGAAAAACGCCGCTATTATTCAACCCTTTTTTAGTTTCAATCCACGCCCCCGCATGAGGGGCGACCTCTCCCGTTTCGCCATTATCCCATACTTTCAAGTTTCAATCCACGCCCCCGCATGAGGGGCGACTCAAACCAAGATGAACAAGCAATTTGCTTATCCGTTTCAATCCACGCCCCCGCATGAGGGGCGACTTGGACAGCCCTCAGAGAAAGCCCGAAAGCACAAGTTTCAATCCACGCCCCCGCATGAGGGGCGACCCCAACCTTCAGCAAGTTCTTCTAGTCTAGCGCAGTTTCAATCCACGCCCCCGCATGAGGGGCGACCGGAACCTCCGGTATTATCTACATTAATAATAAGTTTCAATCCACGCCCCCGCATGAGGGGCGACAAAATTAATGAAGCAAAAGGGCCCGATATGTTCCGTTTCAATCCACGCCCCCGCATGAGGGGCGACATAGGGCTAGAAGCTAAACCTTTATATCCTGTTGGTTTCAATCCACGCCCCCGCATGAGGGGCGACTAGACGTTTAGCGCAACATAAGGCCCAAGGATATGTTTCAATCCACGCCCCCGCATGAGGGGCGACTAACTGGGAAGCGAGTAGGACTGTGTGACTGGCGTTTCAATCCACGCCCCCGCATGAGGGGCGACCCTGATATTGAGATTGTCTATATATCTAGCCGAGTTTCAATCCACGCCCCCGCATGAGGGGCGACGCATCAACTATACTAGAAGTGATGCGTGCAATAGTTTCAATCCACGCCCCCGCATGAGGGGCGACTTATTGCATCCTTCAGCTCTCTAACCTCTTTTAAGTTTCAATCCACGCCCCCGCATGAGGGGCGACAAAGTCTAATAGATCATAGTCTACCATTTCGTCTGTTTCAATCCACGCCCCCGCATGAGGGGCGACCTCCTGGCATCAGCAGATCATCATGGTCAAATTCGTTTCAATCCACGCCCCCGCATGAGGGGCGACAAGAACCCTGAACACAAAACACCGGTAATTAATCGTTTCAATCCACGCCCCCGCATGAGGGGCGACGGACAAGATGGATGCGTTGTTGCTAGAGAAGATGTTTCAATCCACGCCCCCGCATGAGGGGCGACTTAACCTCACAATCTTTCCTGTCAACGCTAGTATGTTTCAATCCACGCCCCCGCATGAGGGGCGACAACAGAAAGCCAATTGAATGAGTTGGTGTAAAAAGTTTCAATCCACGCCCCCGCATGAGGGGCGACTGCCCAGAATTATCTGAGCAATATGTTTATGAATTTGGAATAAGTTCAGCGAACTCATTCATAAGAACGTTGTCCAAATGCTTGCAAAACATGCTAACCAAGAAGCTGGATAATTTACAGTAGGTTGGGATTCTGCGAACCCCCTCCAGGGATTTAATGGTAGCTAGGGGTTCGCAATGATCATACAAACTTCATAATATCAATGGCCCTTCAGGGTCATAGGAGGGACTTGAGCCAACGTGTTCAACTCTCAACTTCCAGTTCTTACCCAGAAAATAAAAACGTAAGCTGTCGGACTCAGCGTCAATTTCCTTAATTAGTCGGGCACGCAAAAGAGTCCATTGAGCTGGATCTACTACGCATTCAAAAACCGATTTCTGGACGCGTTGCCCCATGTTCTTGCACGTCTTCGCAATCTTCCTCAGTCTCCTTCTACCTTCGGCGGTTTCTGTGTTTACATCATAAGTTACCAGCACCAACACAAGGACCTCATTTCCATACAAAAGCCGGGTAACCGTCCAAATCACCTCTCACAAATCTGGCGAACAGGAGCGCCTGTGCGAACGGTAAGAGTCCAATCTGAATCTTCTCGTCTAAAAATGGATGCCTAATTTCCGCCTGTTTTCTTTTCTGATATGCCACCAAGACTTGTTTTCTTGTCTCATCATCCATCATGACCGCTCCGGACTCGGTTATCTTGAATCCCTTGCCTTTGACCTGCTGCCTGTTAATCAGAGACAAAACCAGTCGATCGGCAAAGAACGGACGAAATTCTTCCATCAGATCCAGAGCCAATCCAGGTCGACCCGGACGATCCCGATGAAGATATCCCACCGCAGGGTCAAGGCCCACTGTTTCGAGAGCGGAGCCAACATCATGATGTAATAGCGTGTAAATGAACGATAGCAATGCGTTAACTTTGTCCAAAGGCGGTCGGCGAGAGCGTTCGTGGAAAAAGAAGTCTTCTTTTTGGGCGACTATGAAATTGTCAAAAACCGAAAAATATGTTTCTGGCAGCGTCGCCTTCCCATCCTCTTACGCTATCTAGATCTGAATTGGCGCGGACCGACTCAAGAATTCGGGACATTCTTTGAGCGGCTTTCTCCAGATCAACGAGGTTTACACTTTCCGGATGATCGCGAATTGCCCTTAAAATTACAGTTCTCGAATTGGCGATTTTAGCTAAAGTCACATTCTTAGCTATTTCGCAAGATTTGTCAGGCTCATCAGCGAGCCGGTACCGCGAGCGCCGCAACAAAACATTGCCCGAAACAGGACCCTGGACCCGCGCCCAAAAGCGGCCATATTCGCTAAGAAACGAAATCGTGACGTTGCGCTCCCCGCACAGTTGCATGAGAGGTGGACTACACGAAACCTGTCCGAAACAGATTATTCCGTCCAGGGTATGAATAGGAATGTTAAGCTTGGTGGTCTCCCCTAATTTGACACGGACGGTCTCACCGTCTCGTGACAAATAAGAACCCTGAGTAGTGACATACAAAGTGTTCAGAAGCTTTCTCATAAGAGATCCTGTTCATTTGATCCAACAACTCTATCCATATAAGATTTTACACTTTTGTTTTTGCCCACAACCCGTGGGAGACAAAAATCCAACAATGAACATTTCGCGCATTTCGGTTCATATTTCGCCGGTGGAGTTTCCTCACTGTTTAGAACCGAATGTAACTGACGACATGCGGTTTCAGTCGCCAACCTGAATTGCGAATCAAAAACTAGATCTAGTCGTCGACCAGTCTTACCATAATAAATGGACCCTGCCGGGATATGTGTACCGAGCATCTCTTCGAGACAAATAGCTTGAGCGCACAACTGTATTTCATAACCAACCTCATGCCGAAGATGACCACTTTTATATTCCACGGGATAAGCCCGCCAAAGGCCACCTACACCTTTGAGTTTTATGGCTCCCCAATCAACGCTTGCGGAATTGCTCTCAAGTGCGTCCAATCTGTGAAACTCCACGACATCCGTCTTCCCCGTCATCCCCAGTGTAAACGAACGCAACAAAAGTCCTCGGGTTACACGGAGATCTTTCCTTGACTCGACTTCAGTCGTATGGACACGTTCATGCATATTCTGTCCAAGAGCTGTGAATATGTTGTCGCTCCAGATCCCCTCAATATGCACTAACGCTGCCCTTCTTGGACAAAAGAGAAGATGCTGGAGCAACGAAATGGGAAGAAAGTCGTCTTCTGTGAACATCACCAAGCCTACACAATTGCTAGTAGTATTGAATGCTAGGTTCTTGCGCCCCATTTAATTTCAGGAGCGCCGTTAGGTCCTAAATTGACGAAACCTACTTCAACTCCTTTTGGAACGTCGGATTTGTTGAATGTAACAGTATAATCAGAAAATAGGCGCGGAACCTCTACCTCGTCACGTTTCTCGATCTTGACAAGATCAAAGAGTCTATGAGCTGGAGCGCACCCGAGACGCGCTTGTTGGGCCCTCTGTTTGGTATCGGAATCTGTTCCAACATGTTTAAAAACAAATATCGGTTCACGTACAGCCATGAAGCCTTTACTGGCCGAACGGTCATGATCATACATTTTTAGAAGTGATTCCCAGAAAAGATTTAGGTCGTCCTCGGTAAACCCGGTGCCCTCAGCCAAGTGGGCGCTGATGAATCCTTTCCCGGCGTACAGGCCGTAAGGAATTAGGGATTTCCTTCCCATGGTGCGAAGCTTGTCTTCCTGTTGCTCTGATTCCCATTTCAAATAATCCTGGCTCGTGACGACACCCTTTTTGACTGAATCAGCCACCGCCATGCGGGTAATCGAGATATCCAACGGCAATATCGGGTCAATTGATCTGGCAAACGAGAACTGCACTGGTCCTCTAACCTGTCCGGCGTTTGCGCCGGTACTCATTACTGCCCCAAAGGTCCTGACATCATAAAAATTATTGCACATCCAAATACGCGCGAGCTCAACTTTACTTTTACTAGCATTATCGGTAAGCCCCCCGGGTGTTTGTTCATGGGCCATAGAGATCGGCTTGTTTAGGTTGGTAGCGTGTTCAACGAAAATGGCGTAGGGGGTCTGGTTGTTTTTGGCAATTTGAACGTAATTTCTGATTCTTCTTTTTAGCGCTACGTCAGAAACTAAACCCCTCATGTCTTCAGGATCAATTCTCGGCATGTTGCCAGCGTCCGGGTCACCATTAGGATTGCCGTTTTCACAATCAAACAGAAACAAGAACTCATAACGATTTTTGACTATTTCACTCATTGTCAGCTCCTTGTTTTTCGTTCGAGTCTGTAGATTTTCCAGATCTCAAATCAGCGATTTGTTGATAATAACCGAGGGCAAAAACACTTTGAGACTCAAGGCTCAATGTCCTGGGCACGTTGCCTTTGATTTTACTCCAGATGTCGGCAATCTTCGATTCGTACCAGTGGGCCAACCCAGGATCCAGTTTGTTTAGGTGGAATTGACTGGTCCGAGTTAATCGTCCCAAAACGAGCGCCGGAGTGCTACTTGCCGCAGCGTAATACCGCTGAATTAGCCCAGCTCCTACGTCACCAAGCGCTCTCCTTTGCAATTGGGCCATAACAGCCATTAGTCTGCCGCATTGATAAGCGGGATCCGGATGATTCTCGTTGAGTAACGGTCTAAGTTCGTCCTGCATCAAACTCCCTCCCTTCTGTCTTTGTTTTCTCAAATTGAATGCTTTAATGAGTCCCATTCTGGCATGGTTAAATCCCTCATCTTTGATGATACCAATCTTGGTTCTAAGAAGCGCTTGAGTCATGGCATGACTAGGTATGGCGTCTCCACATACTGCAACTCTCCACATTCTTGAAATGAAAGGCGGCTGTAACTCATCCAACTTCCTGACTGTGGCCCCTAATACCGCCAGGAATTTGGGATCACGAGCTAGACCAGACCCATCACCGCGAACTATTGAAAGGTCGCTGAACCAGTTGGCGACATTTAATACAAGCTGCGAAAAATCTCCCTCTATCCAGTCCCTGAGCATTATCCGTCCGCTGGCCCCAGAAAGTGTCATGGCATAAAAATGGTTTTCGAGGAGGTCGCTCCGCTTCCCTTCTCTAATACCTGTCAGAAGCTTGTTGAGACTATGGCTGGCTGATAATTCCTGAATTTCTTCAGGTTCCATCAGGAAGTCCAGCGGGTCGTCTTGATTCACAATTTTCTTCTTGAACCAATGGACGATCTTGGCTCCAGCCAAACGTTGACCGGTTTCCTTTATCAAATGATTGAGTCCCGCTCTGTATGCCGCTACCGCCTGTTCGCCAACGGCTGCGTTTTCAGATTGAGACAGGTCGTAAGAACAAAACGAGTCTTTGTCGAAACCTATTAGGACATCTCCTGACGGTATTCCTCCAACATCAGCCAGTTTCTCTATTTTGGGGTGGGTCTTTACCGGTTCGACACATTCACCAGTAACGAAACACCTCATGAGATTTTTTGGAGAAACCTTAGAGTTTTTTTTGCGAGACTTGTCATGCTTAACGGCGCTCTTACCTGTCTGACCAAGGTGCAAATCATTCTTGAAGCTGCGCCACCAGTCGTGCCAGATATCACTTTCAAGAGGCAGAAGTGATCCCACCTTGAACGTGACCTTGTCTGTGGGTTTGACCTTAAAGGTTTGAAGGCGGGACTGAATTTCGCCGAGAGACATTTCATCATCCAAACATTTTGCTATAAGTCCTAGCTGCGGAATGGCCACAGACGCAGAGCGCAAGAGATGCTTGAAAAACTCAAACTTCTTGCGACTTTTGTCAGCGTTGGGATCCGAACTAATGACATCCTTTTTGTCAGACAACAGTGTTACAACGTCCGCAGTTTCAACCAGGAATTGACAGCGGGTCACTCCTCCTGATATCAGCTCCGGTTGACTCAGATCCGGGCATTTCCTAAATTCAGCGCCTTGATTCTTGGATTCCCCTGCTTTGCCCAATTCGACAACCTCGACAAACGCGCCTTGATCGTCGAGCACAATTAACCAACGAACCTGTTTCGGTTTAAAGCCCGGCTCAGCTTCTAAGCCATGTTCAAGCGCATATTTTGCTAATAAATTCAGCATGTTTGTCCCACCTCTCCGGCCTTGAGGACAGCAGGGCTCTCAAAGTTAGGCACATCCATCACACCCTTTCTGACTTGCGCTTGGAAAAGGCTTATCGATGGTTCGTCGTAAGAAGAACCAGGTCTTGACAGATCAAAAACGTCATAAAGCATTAATCCTATATCCAGATCGACCGGCACAGGTGCTGCGGCATCACGCAATATGTCAGTCAGTTCAAAAAAAGCTGGGAACTCCCGACAACCGAAATAGGGTTGAAAGATACATTTTCCGGATGCCGCTCTCCGTTCAAATTGGGCTTCCATCCCTTTTAGTCGGTCTTTAAAACGTGGCCAAGGAACAATCTTGGCGTATATTCGATAAGCGACGTCTTTAAGGGCCATGGTCTGGCGTTGAGTACGCCCCCTCATGTCAGTGCCCAGTAAATCTTTTGTCCCGTCGGCCCATATTGGTTCGGGATTTTCTTTGCCACTTATCCAACCAGGTTTGACGTTAGCTTTGTCTTTCGTCTCGTTTCTTCGCAGAGCGATATATTTTGGCAACTTCAAAACTTCTATCTTGGTGATCTGCCAACGGAATTCCGCATTACGAGGATCGCGGTTAGGCTTGCAATAGATTGCGTCAAAAATGCCGCGAGCCGCTGATGGAGTGATTACGGGATAACTAAAGCGTTCCACTTTGAGTTCAGGCCTTGTAAAACAGGCAAAATCACCCCACACCTTCAACACGTGAACATTTGGTTCCACAACTTCCTCCTCCCCCAAAAGATATTTAGGCTATGATACAGTCAGTTGCAGCCGGTGGCGTCAAACCAACATCGTTGGAATAATGCTCCTCGGCCAAGTAAATGAACCAATCATCAGAAAATGAATTCCTTCCTACACGGATTTTGTCGAGATACATCCATACAGGATCACTCGTATTTGGTTTGAATAAACCTATAGAAAAGGGGCGAGCCTTCGATATCCATTTCGAAGACAGACCTTTTACCCTAGTTTCTTCTTTTAATTCAAGGAATCTCTCAGGATCGTACGGGTACAAGCACATTGATAGTTCGATTGGGAATCAACTTATAGAGTTGAGCTGTGGCGCTAAAGTCTCTTCGTTGTATAGCATTCTTGAGTTCTTGGTTTTCCAAATCAGTTATACTGTAAAGTTGTCGGTAGTAATCCTGAAAAAGCATCGGATCGTTAATATCTAGGTCCTCTTTCAAACGATCTTTGAGTAAGATCGTAGTGACTCCAGCTGCTTGCCTATATGCGCCATCGGGGTATGCCTCATCTTCCGGCACAAATATGTTGAAATCCCCGTTAGCGACGGTCCCATTGCGATTGCAGCGTCCAGCCGCTTGCGACAACGAATCTAAGGGCCCCCATGATCGAAACACGACGGGGAAGTCAATATCAACGCCAGCTTCGACGCACTGTGTCGCGACCAATTGACATGGAACACCATCTTTTAAACATTTTTTGACACCATCGAGAACCCTGTTGCGATGTGTTGGACACATGTTGGTCGAAAGATGAAACAGATTGATGTTGCAAAGTTCTTTGAGTTCGGAGAACAACTCTACTGCATGACGCTTCAGATTCACTATGCAGAGAGATTGTTCTGAAGAAGCCATTGCTGCGGCCACCTCTGTCCACTGCATACTCCTGCCTGAACCCTGTTTAACTCCAAACTTGATGCGACGCGCCAGCCCGAATACCTTTGGAACATTTCTGACGATCTCTCTGGGATTCCAACCTCTAACACAAAATTTCCTAACCTGAGGATCCAAATGATTGAATGCCGGTTGTGTAGCCGTGGAGAAAACAACAGTTGACCCAAAACGCTCGCTCAGACGGGACAGCGTAGCAAGTGTCGGAATTACTAGCGGAATAGGCAGCGTTTGGACTTCGTCAAACAGAATTACGCTGTTGGCCAGTCTGTGAAGCTTCCGACACGATGACGAACGATTAGCAAATAATGATTCCAGGAATTGAACGCTAGTGGTAACAATTATTGGCGCATCCCAGTTTTCGGCCAAGAGTTTGTTTTGACGAACCCCCTCCTCTTCATTGTCGAGATTCTCTGTGTTTACCGGTGATCCATCTGTCCCCCTGGCCATACTGTGATCCTCTAAGATGAGATTTTCCAAATCAGACCGAACAGATGAAAAGACTTTTCTATATTCCCGGGCTGTTTGTTCGATAATACTCAGATAAGGAATTACTGTGATTATCCGACGTAGTTGGTTGACAGCGGCATGTTTGAGGGCAAACGCCAACATGCTCAGTGTCTTGCCCGATCCCGTGGGAGCTGTGAGAGTGAATAGACCAGGCTGTTCCGACCCTGCAAGAATACAGTCTTGCAATAGCAGCGAACGCAAGTCCTTGATTGACGCAGAGGCTTTAACTTTACCTGACAGATCCAGGAGATAGGCCATTAGAATATCGAACAAAATTTGGGGTTCCAGTTCCGGGCCACTCATTCGGTAACGTTTCTTGCCACCGGGACCAGGTTGAAAATGAGCCTCCGTGTCAATGAAATCAGCATCTACAACTGTTGAATATAGCATGCGTACATCGAGCATAGATGAAGCGTATGCGGCGTCCATCATAGAAAAAGAAGGCTTAGAATTTGAGGTAAATTGGGGCAGCATTAAACCATCATTTGTAAAAAGATCGATCAAACTTTCGAAGTTAGATTCCGATAGACGTAGGCCCAGTGGATGCGAGGCTTTGAGTTGGTCAGGTGTCAAACCACGCAAATAGTCTCTTGAAGCCTGCTGCAACCCTGTATGATGCCCGTCGATCGCTAGCGCTGCGGCCACTCCATTTTTTCGATATCTTGTCAGAGCTAGGTAAGCGCCGGCAGACCAGTGATCAATTCTTTTCTCTTTACCCTCTAGGCGTCTTCGAAAAAGATCGCCGTATTTCCCAATGTCATGAAGGATTCCAGCTAGCCACGCTTCGCTTTCAAACCGGAACAAACAAGCGTACTCAGCCGCCAGCTCGGCCACACTCGTGAGATGATCTTTCAAGAGATCAACCTCACCCAAATCATTTGCCGAATGCGCCAGATATTTTTCAGACATTGTGTTTGGATCCTCATTTACTAAGGTTAACCGGCTACATAATCGACCAATGAATTCATCTTCCAAAATCCGATATTGTCACCTTCCCTGAACGTTTAATCTCCGAGTACCGGAGTAATGTGATGAATTGGTTTGGCTTGCCAATATAAGTTTCATCTCCTACAGACTGTGCCGTGATTTCGACTTCGTCATTAAAAATAGAAATGAGCAAGAAGAATTGAATAATGACATAAGTGTAAAAACTATTCTAGAATAAATAAATGGCAAGAAACCACCAACAGCTCAAGACGACCAAAACAGAATTACGCATTGAATTTCAAGCAAAAAAACGCCAGGCTAGACCAGCATTTAGCTTTTGTCGTCAACACACATTCCGGTTGCATGATACCTATTGCCCTCCACAAATAGAATTCATGATATCTTTAGTAGACAACTACTTCCCCCAAACTCCTTCAACGAGCGCATGAACTACCGCCAGTATTAGTTGAGACGAAGAACCCGAATTATTCCTTGTCCAGCAAAGAGAATTTACTAACTGAATCTGATCTATCGTGTTGCACTTGATTCTGAGCAGCGATGTGTTATACCACCTCGCGTTCGCACGGGTAATGTGATATGAGGTTCCCCCATCTATTTGGAGGGGAACCATGGGAAGGATAACAAAGGCGACTGGACATCTTTCGGAGGACGAGATTAGAGAGAGAATACGGGTGGCAAAGACACCATGGATCTCTCAGAAATGGCTGGTCATATTGCATGCGACGGTTGATCCGAAACCAGCCAGAGAAATTGCTCTCCATGTTGGGGTTGGAAAGGGAACCGTTCATAATCTGATCTCCAATTACAATCGGTTTGGTCCTTCAGTCGTGGAGGGTGTTGGACGTGGGGGCCGACGAAACTCTCATTTGACTCGTGAGGAGGATGCCGAATTCATAGCTCCTTTTATTGATTTGGCTCGGAAAGGTCAGATCGTTGCAGGAGCTCAAATTGGGAAGGTTCTAGAAGAACGAGTCGGGCGTCCACTGCATCACTCAATCATCTATCGGCTCTTGAACCGCAACGGATGGCGTAAAGTGGTTCCTCGGCCTTTTCATGTAGATTCCAGGAAAGAGGCCCAGGAGGATTTTAAAAAAAACTCCCGGAGAAGATAGAGGAGATCCTAGCAGATCGTGATCCGAGGGATAAAAGGCCCGTGGCGTATGTTCCCCAGGATGAGGGCCGATTTGGTCGAATAAGTGAACTACAGAGTTGCTGGGCTCCGAAAGGGATGCGACCTGAGGTCGCCCAACAAATGATTCGGGAATATCTCTATGTTTACGCTGCAGTGTGTCCTGCTCTGGCGAAAATGACCGCTCTTATACTTCCCTGGGCCAATACTGAGATGATGAATATCTTCCTTGAAGAAGTGTCCCGGGACTTTAGTGAGTTCTTTGTCATCATGCAGGTGGATCAAGCAGGCTGGCACAATTCCAAGAATCTTAACATCCCTGAGAATATACGCCTGCTACCTCAGCCAGCTCACAGTCCCGAACTCAATCCGGTGGAACATGTATGGGACGAACTCAGGGAGAAGGCGTTTCCTAACTTGGCATTCAAATCTATCGAGGAAGTTGAGCAGGCTCTATGCAACGAGATTGTTCGTCTTCAAAACGATCCAAACCGGCTCCGGTCCCTAACAAATTTCCCCTATCTGAGATTTCCTTGTTAGACTACACAGTGGTATAAGGAACAGAATCAAAGAGATTGACAAGAGAAATTATATCGACCCGGATAAGGGCACAGTGGATTACGTTATCGTGTTTATTCCAAATGAACAGGTGTTCTCCTTTGTCAACGAACAGGACGATACAATCATGGACGAAGCCCTCAAGAACAAGGTTATCTTGTGCGGGCCGATTACATTGTTTGCTGTTCTCTCTGTCATCAGGCAAGCCGTAGTGAACTTTCAGATGGAAAAAGCAACTGGGCAGATGGCCTTACTGTTTAACCAATTCAAAAAACAGTGGGTTGCCTTTGTTGAATCATTTGACAGACTAGGCAAGAAAATAGAAGACACTCAGAAGGAATTTCAAGCTTTGACAACTACTCGCGTCAATCAGCTAGAAATACCTCTCAATAAAATCGATAAGTTGAGAGAGGGGTTGCCAGAGTCCGATGTTCAATTGATCACGCAAGAGAATGATCTGTGAAAGGGTCTCAGGCAAAAGACATGACTGAACAGCCAACCAATGGTAAAATCTGAAACACGAATCCCTACCCCGTGAACGGAGGAAGCGACATGCGTGGAACTCAAATGGCCCGTCAGTGGAAAATCATCCGGTTGATGGAGTCTCACAAATACGGGATTAGCGGCAACGAACTCGCCAGTGAACTCGACACACCGCTCCGGACTATCTACCGCGACCTGAAGGCAATTGAGGAGGCGGGGTTTCCCCTTTATAACGACAAAGACGGCAAGCATTCGGTGTGGAAAATGGTTGACGGATTCAGGAAAGATTTTCCGATTCCCATGACCGGCACTGAGCTGATGGCTCTTCACATGAGCCGCGACCTGTTGAGCATTTTGCATGGGACCGTCTTTCACGACAGTATCGAAACACTTTTTCAGAAGGTCAAGGCTGCCCTGTTGCCCGAAACCATCACATTTCTGGAAAAGGTAGCAGGTTCTCTTAAAGTTGACTTTGGGCCTACGAAGAATTTTTCGGGGTTCAATGAAATCGTCAAGGAACTAAGTGAAGCCACTACATCAAGAAAACGTGTTGAGATCATGTACCAAGCGGTCTCAACCGGAAAGATTACGAAACGCAAGGTTGATCCATATCAGGTGTGGGTCATGAATGGCAGCTTTTACCTGATAGCGTTCTGTAATTTCAGAAACGCCATTCGGACGTTCGCAATGGACCGGATAAAGAGCTACACGGTAACCGACGAATCGTTCAAAATGTCTGAGGACTTCAAACTCGAAGACTACCTCCAAACCGCTTTCCGGGTCATGCGGGGCAAACCGGAGAAGGTCACATTCAGGCTCACTCCGGGGGCCGCCCATGTTGTCAGGGAGCGAATATGGCATCCGTCACAGGAATTGAGAGAGATCGAGGGTGGCGGGATTGAGATCTCTGTCATGGTTCCCATAAACTATGAAATTATCTCATGGATCATGGGCTTCGGGGCGGCGGCTGAGGTCATTCAACCGGAATCGCTACGGAAGCGAGTCATGCAGGAGTTTGACATGGCGGCCAGACAGTACCGGAAGCGCTTTTCGCAAAAAAATCATTAATTGAAAAATATTTAAAACATTTTCTAGAACATGTGTCCCCATTTGACACGCGTGGGGGAGATAATCTGGCCATCATAAGGGAAAGGAGCCCAAAACGATGGCTCAGATGAAGGAATTTCTTAACGAAATAAAGGTCGGCGCAAAGCAGAACCACAAGAATATGACGCTCTATTGCCTGCTTTCAGCGCATGAGGCCCCTGTGGACTTCATGACTTTGGACAATGCTCTGAGAAATGACGCTCTAATAATAACGGAGGTTACCGAAGGCGGTCCGGAGTTAAAAGTCAGCAACAAATTAGAAATCAATGTTTTGTTACTTGATGGGGAAGAACTGGTAGGAGCGAAACAGAACAGGGTCCTGAATACTACGATACTGATCGCTCCCAATTCTGAAACCATCATTCCGGTGTCCTGCGTCGAGCAGGGAAGATGGTCCTATCGAAGCAAACATTTCGGAAGTCAGTCGAGGTCAATGAGCGCTAATTTGAGGAAAAGGCAATCTGAAACTGTCACGATGAACCTGCGTGAAGGAAGTGAATTCAGATCGAACCAAGGGGTCTTGTGGCAAGAGATAGAGAAGAAATACGACAGGATGGCGGCCCGCCCTTCCCCTACAATGGCGATGGCCGATCTTTACGAGTCTCATAAGGATGCTACGGAAGCTTATCATTCGGCATTCCGTCCGGTGTTCAATCAGGTTGGGATAATAGTCTTTATTGATGGGGCCGTAGCGGGAATTGAGATCCTCAACAAGTTTCAATCCTTCAGGGAGATTCATTCCAAGCTCGTGACCAGCTATGTGATGGACGCTCTTGAAACCTCCAATCTTGAGATCAAGCCCAAACACCAGTCATTGCGGAATAAAGCTTCAAAGATACTCGAATCAATGCAGCTATCCAGAATCGAGAAGCGCAAATCAGTTTCGCTTGGCAACGACTTGAGAATGGAATCCGAACAGTTGGTGGGTTCCGGTCTGGAGTTTGAGGATCAGATAATTCAGTTGAGTATTTTTGGTTCCGATAACGGTAACGGAACGAGCGCCAGGAGCAAGATGAGGAGGGCGTCAGCAAGGCGGGAAACTCGAACCAGATGATGGAGGTTAAGCGGTGCGGGATGGCGGCACAAGGAGGGGGAGTCCTCCCTTTGGACGAAAGGAGAGACCCGATTAGAGGAGATTGAGACCCCTATCAGAGTCTCCGGAGCGACTTTAGAAAGAGAAAAAAGGAGAAAGAAATGGAGATATTCTTGTTATTCTGCATCCTCTGGACTTTGATTGGCATAGGATTATTCGGGGGCAGGAGATGACGGACGAAAGGAGAGACCCGATTAGTGGGGTTTACGACCTAGAAGATGTAGCCGTGTGGGAGATGCTAAAATAGTAAGATGAGGAACAGGAGATGCTGGACCTGATAGCTTTAGGACTCCTCGCCGTAGGCATTGTGTTTATGCTTATTGGTTTAATAATAGGCATACTAGTGAAAATATGGGACTGGATAACTGGCAACTAAAATAGAGGAAGAAGACGAAAGACCTTCCATGGATCACAGATATTATCGAAAAGTCAGACTTTCTTCTAGGATCGAATGAGAGATCTGACTGGGGGGATTGTGGAGATTGACTTTTTACATCAACTAGGAGGAATTAATCATGCTTCATTTTATGGTCATATTGGTCATCGCTCTCATAGTGTTGCCCGCCATTTCAAATGGGGCGGATTACTTGAATCTGGACAATAAAGGGAAAGTCAAAGGCTGGGCGACCGACGATGGGGACACCGTCAGATTCTATGACAAATCCTTCAACCCGAGAGGCTTGTACGATCGGGATACCAACACAACATTTGATAAGAATTATAATACTACCGGCACGATCTATGATTTTGACGACGAGTGACGGGAACGAATTGTATATAATTAGATCCGTTAGTGAAGCATCTAGACCTGTAACCCCTTTCATTCAAGGGATGTCATGAAAATAGACCCTGAAGAATTGTTTATGGCGTATTCCTGGCAAAGGATAAAGGCAGCGAGAAAACAGCGCCAGGGGATACAAATTCAATGTAATAAATGCGGGGGCGGCTCCATAATGAGCTGGATTATAATTGGGATTGTCTTGTTAATCGTTTTTGTGTTGATTGGGCAGTAGGAGGAACATCCGATTAGGGGTATATACTGCCGCTGACGAATGGTTTAAGAAAGAATTGGAGGCAGAAATAAAAATGCCTGACGATTACATCAATTTTATGGCCTCCGGTGGAGATGATGACCACGACGGAGACGGAGGTGGCTGTTTATCGGTTCTTTTCATAATATGTATTGGAATTGGTATTATATGGCTGTTGGGTATGATACGCTAATGACTCAAGTGGGAGAGAATAAAGAGCGTTAAGTGCACGCCAAAAAAATATATTTAAAGACGAAACACTGACAGAAAGAGATGGAGGCTGTAATCTTGGGTTCAACGCAAGAGACATTTACGGCATTTAAGAAAACATACGATCTTTCCATTATGAAGCAAGGGAAACCCAAAGATCCCGTCCAGCATCAAAGAAATGCAATTAATAGTCTTAATGAATGGTACAGGAATAAGACATATACGGAGCATGGAGGCCTTTTGGTCATCCCCACTGGCGGAGGTAAGACCTTTGTGGCCGTCCGATTTCTTTGTGAAGGACCATTATCTGATGGATTCAAGGTCTTATGGTTGGCAGAAAGTCATTTCCTTTTGGAACAAGCTTTCTTTGCTTTCATAGACAGCGTAGGACGGATTACTGGGACTAAGAGTGTCCTCGTGACAAAAGTTGTCTCTGGATCCAAGGTGCACTTCAAAACTAGAGACGTAGATACGTCAGACGACGTCTTGTTCGGCACTTTGCGAACCATTTACCTAGCCTGTGAACAAAGACACCCCCAAATGGAAGCTTTTGTTGACTCCGCAGGGGAAAAACTCGTCGTTGTTTTCGACGAAGCTCACCATGCCCCAGCTCCGACTTATCGACGGTTAATCCACCAGTTCCGAGAACGATGCGGTGGGATACTTTTGCTTGGCATGACAGCAACCCCCGTTTTCAATGACCCGAACAAAGGGCGGTTCCTAACTAACATTTTCGGGCCAGAACCTATTTTTGAGGTCGAAGCCTCGAAACTCATGGCTGAAGGAATCCTTGCAAAACCTATTTTCGAAGAGCCGAAAACTAACTTCAGCCCTGAATTTAATCAGCACGAGTACCAACAATGGTTGCATACTAACAGGGATCTACCCGAAAACATTATCGAGCATTTGGCCAGAAGCAAGGAGCGCAACCAAGCCATCGCGTCGACTTACGCTGACAACAAAACAAAATACGGCAAAACGATTATGTTTGCAGATCGTTGGTTTCAATGCGAGCAATTAAAAGGGTTTCTTAACTTACAGGGTGTCAGAGCCGACGCCGTATATTCTCATGTAGATGCCGCCATCGGAACTCCTGAAGAGATAAAGAAGATCAAAAAAGATGAAAACTCGATAGTCCTCGACAAATTCAGAGACGGTAAATTGGATGTTCTTATTAATGTGAGAATGCTGACCGAGGGGACCGATGTTCCAGATGTACAAAGCGTTTTTCTAACCCGTCAGACTACCAGCAAAATCTTGATGACACAGATGATCGGACGTGCGTTGCGAGGGCCGAAGTTCGGCGGAACACCGGAAGCGAACGTCGTTTGTTTTATTGACGATTGGAAACAGCTAATAAATTGGGCCAAGTTTGAACTGATCACGGGTACACCCATTGATACCGCTACACCCTCAAGGCAATCTATTCCACTCGACGCTATTTCTATCGAACTGGTTCAGCGGCTAGTGATAATGATGGCCGATCCAGACCTCAAACATTCCGTCCCGTTTGTCACCCTGTTGCCAGTGGGTTGGTATAAAGTCGAGTACCAAGCTCTTGTGAAAGGAACCGAAGACAGTGAGCAGGTCACAAAGCTTATAATGATTTTTGATAACGAACAAGATAGCTACACTAAATTTATACAAAACCTAGTTGCAGAAAATGATTGCCAAAGTATCCCAGAATTCATTGATGAGGATGTTTCTCTAAGTAAGGTTGATATCAGATTAAGAGGTTGGCAGGATAAGTTCTTTGCTGGGTGTATGCATTCCAGCCTAGGGACGAATCAACTCGATGATCTTTTTAGCATTGCCAGGCACGTTGCGCAAAATGAAACTGCCCCAATCTTCTATGAATTCAAGGAAAGAGAGCTTCATGACATTGACGCATTCGCTAGAGGAATATTTGCACGCAAGTTGGATCGTTTGGCCGAGGATGAAGAAGTGTCAAAGGAATACAACAGAGACGGCCGTTACTGGACAGCCATCTACTATCGGTATGATCAGTTCAAGTCTCAATTTGATATCTGCATTAATAGAATAATCTATGAAATAAAAAATGGTCCAACGAAGCAGCCGAACGGCGGCATCATAGACGAAGAAACACAAATTGACGAGTTACAAGAGGAAGTTAAAAAGAGAGTTAAGGAAAGGGATAATTATAAGTGCCTGTGTTGCGGAGAGACTCAAAGAAGAGTGCTTCAGATAGACCACATTATTCCGGTATACTATGGCAGAAATGACAACGACGAAAACCTCCAGACTCTTTGTAAGACCTGTAATAGATTAAAAGGAATCCATAAATTTAACTTCAGAAACCCCAACACTAACCTGATAAAAGCCCCGGCCCACATACCGGATTTTAACATGGGAGTTACCGTGTTTGTTGACGATCTGGGCTCATGGGAGATGTTCATTCGCCGGGCCATCAATTTCTTTTTTGGATGCGGTGCCACAAAAGAAGTGTTAATGAAAAAAACTGGTTACCATTACGTACACTATCGATGCGAAGTAGCACTCCATGAAGGTAATGACCCAGAAGCGCTCGAAGCGCCACTTCAGCAATGGTTGAAAAATATTAGAGAAAATCTGAACAGTCGAGAATCGCATGGACTATTTGAAATGGATATCACGGTAACCGGCACCGACGGTGCAGAATGCTGGGTATCTGTAGAAAAGGGCTAGAGCCATCATATGCATGTCAGGAATTTTTGTGTAATCGTTGTTCTTGTG
The DNA here is from genome assembly GCA_963798475.1 of uncultured delta proteobacterium. GTDB lineage: Bacteria > Desulfobacterota > Desulfomonilia > Desulfomonilales > Desulfomonilaceae > CAJBEZ01. The sequence goes on along the minus strand of CAWCTI010000022.1, from coordinate 22,978 downwards.
ATTGACTGCCCAATACGGTCCAGTGCTTTCCATTGCAACAACCGGACACTCCTTTTCCAGGAGCCAATTTCTGAGCTTAATCAAGTCATCTGTGAAAGTCTCAAACTCCATCACCTCAGACCGCTCACCATCCCCTGCGTCAGAAGAAACGAGGCATGCCGCAAGCATCTTCTTATGAACATCCAGTCCACAACAAATTTCGTGAACTACTGACACAACACTGGTATTCTTTTTCTTAGAGGGCATGTGATTACTCCTTCCTTTATTTTGTGGTAACAAAATACGGAGTATATCCAAGCCCTCCTCACAAAGAATATGATTTTCATCGTTCGTTGTGGCCCTCAGGCCATGGGAGTTGGTATGAGATATATCTCAGAATCATACCAAGACTTAACATCACATTACGCGTGCGAACGCGAGGTGGTATCAGGCGTTTCACCAAAGAATGACCAAGCGCTTCTAGTATTCAGGTACGGAATCGCAGTCATCCGCTATTAGCATCAATTATTCGACTCGCTGACCATGTTGACAGAGGCTGTTATCGCTGCTCTGCGCGACGTCGGACTTTCCTTGTCCTCCTGATTCAATTGGTAGCCGATTAACCCTAGATTGTCGGCAATGCCGGCTCGGTAGCTCGTCTTTCCCGTTCCTGGAGACCCATACAACAAAACATGCGTTGATGTTTCCGGTTTGTATGACATCCTTTTTAAAATTCTTTTTGTTACAGTTTTGTCTATCATGTGTTAGTCAAGTGGAACTGGATCATATTTGACCAATTTGCTGAACTGGGTCCGAAACTCATCAGGACTGAGATCTTGTAACTTTTGCATAAAGACTTGTTTCAATTCGATACGACCTCTGTAATTCTCCCTGTTCAGGATATCAATTTGATTCAGTTTTCCGTCAATGGCCTTTACTATGTGGGCTTCTTTGCAATCAAGGATAACGGCGAGCCATTTGCGTCGCTGGTAAAGGTTGCAATAAAGATTTTTTTCAAAAAACTCTTCAAATTCGTTCCAGTTGCCAATTATGAAAAGGAAAGGCACAATTCGGTTTCATTCTCGTCAAGATTAAACATTGTTTTGAATTCTCGAATGTTTTGCTCAATGGCAGACAATCCGTCATAGCTGAACTCCTCCAGCCTCTTTTCAATGAGTTTTCTGGCGACAAGTCGTACCCGATGTCTAGATTTTTTGGAGAGCAACTTGATGATGTCAAAAGATGTATGCGCAAAGTCCCATGCGTCTTCAATTGAGCTATCCATATCATCGTCTTTTGGTTTATTTTGTTTGGGGACTAGTTTTTGGATTGTTTTCACATAATCACTGCACAAATCACGATTCAGCAACCATTGGAGAATTCTAAGAGCTTCCTTATTGAGATTAAGGTTCGCGTTTAGTAATCGGTCCATGTAGGTCAACATTCTTCTCTGAAGAAACGCTAAGGAATTATCTGAAACCTCGGTATCTGAAACAGTTGATGTCTTTACACGGCGATTCGCGTACGTGAGTCCCATTCGAATCTCCTTGGTTTAAGTCTCAGTAAAAACCTTTAAAACCTTGCTGCAACATTTGTATTTCCCGTCAGTTCCACAGGACGGCATGTGTCCTTTCTTTCTTGTGCATGATCATCTCCAGACATCTTGCACCGGAAGCATCACTGGCCTACTCGATCCTTTAATACAGTAAAAGGGAATGAGTCCTGGCTACCGTTAAAAAGGAATTTCTTTCCACCCACACTCGCATACGGAATATTGAGTAGCCATGGTGTCGTCTGCGATATGTGCATGTGGCCATCCGCAGCGATCCATGCTGATTCCTGTCTTGAAAGGACGAGACAGACTCAGAGATCATTTTCCTTTGCATATTTCTGGGCATATTCTATGGACACTTCCCGTGTTGTGATCTCCGGTGGCATATGGTGAATCATACAGACCGGCCCTATCAGCCTGACGATCATCTGCATGGAAATTGGCTCGTTAGCCCATTGCTCCCAGATCGCGTAATCTTTCTGAATCGCGTCCTGGACTTCCTGATGGTCAATTTCCAGAGCCTGAATCACTTTTCTCACCATTTCATCATCTCCTACGCCTTCCCTCTCAAAATTACAGATTTTGATGGCCCACTTGGATCTGTTCTGATAACCCGACAATTCAGCCAGTTGACCAAAATTGACCCCTTTAGACGCTCTGTGTTTGTGGATGAGATTTCTGAGATGCTGGTTCATTTGCCGTCTCCTCAATGAAATTGAGACGTCGGCAAAAGGTAAAACCGGTAAGTTCTCGTTTTAGCCGAATTTTGTTGAGCGCCCGCAAGCCGTAAACAAATCGGCTCTTTAATCATTTTTTGTTGCTGTTCGAATCCCTATAGGGATAGGGCACATTTCATTGTTTTGAATTTTCCTTTCCGCAATCATTTGAACCTTGAAAAGACATTTTTAATAATGTGTCGTTGGTTTCAACCCTAAAAACAAAAAAACCGCCCAGCTTAAAGCTGAGACGGCATATTCCTAACAACTCTTTAGCTGAATTTTTAAAGCGCCCGCAAGCCGTAAACAAATCGGCGCTTGTCAACGGCACCAATATAGTCCTTAATCAGAAAATTGCAAGCGACAACTTCTCAAAATTTTCCATGACTGAACCTACGACCAGTTTAGGGCGAGGCGTAGTCGAGCAGTCAACTGATCTTTGTTTTTAGGCAGAAGTCTGATAACCATTCTCCTTTTGTTAGCAACCATGATCTCTCAATTGGGTTAAGGTCCGGAGATAAGACCGGAGCAAAATGGTCTCAAATTTCGCCAGATTAAGAGATTGTTCGCCGTGCCAGAAAATGATATTGACAATCATGTTGTACTTCTTCATTTTCAATTTTCTATGACAAACCCAACTGACAAGTTCTCGCCATTGGGTGCCCTTAGGCGTTCATCGTTAGAGATGCTATCTCTGCGGGGGTAAAAAGAAAAACGGGACCGAGAGATCAAGCCCTTTCATCGATTGGCTTCGATGATGATCAAGATCGTAGCACTGGATACATTTAAATGTATCGGTGCCAGAAGGAAGATACAATAACCGCCGATGAGGGAATCGGCCTTCCGCTTTGACCTCGTGATGACATTTCATCCAATAATGCTCGGTTTGAGTTTTGTTAGAAATCTCAGAACGCCAAATTTCAATTGAGGATGACGCGACTTTCCTAGAACCTGGTGCCAAGTAGGTCAGTCCCAATTGGGACGACTTCTCTGATCGATTGATTTCCCACATGCAAAGCAATGGAGCTCCTGTGAGTGTTTTGAATAAAAGCATGAAACCGAAACGGGGATAATGAGGCAGGAGTATTCCCCATTGATCCAGCTGTTCCACATCGATGATGAAACATTGCTCAACCAGCGTTTTTTTTCTTGTAATCGGATCCTGTATTGAACTTCCGCTGGCTTTGACCATCTGATTACCCTGTGTTGAAATGCGCTCGGCCCGCCACGAGGCTTCCAGTTGATCAGAAATATGATTCAGACCACCCGGGAACAGCTTGCGCAGATTGGATGACAACTGACAATCGAAGTCCCCTCTGAAGACCTCTCCGAGAGAGAGTTTTAATGGATGGAGGTCCATTTTCTTGTTTTGTAAACTTGCAGGACTCGGGATGATTCCGATTTGGAAGAGCAAATCAGCGACGATCCTCCGACCCATCAATTCCTTAGCCGCCATGACTCGCACGATTTTCCTTATCGCAGCCCCATCGATTTCTGACATTCGGAAAACCTCCTTATGAACTTACGAACAATAGAAAACCTGTTTTGTGTGACATTTATTCATTTAAAACTCAATCCGACCCTTTGGTGATGAATTACGACTGACAAAACCTCTTTTAAATGGGGGTGAACGCCAAGACCTTGCAGCGAACTGTGTTTCCAGCTTGGATTTATTCGCTTGCATCAGACGGCCTTTCTAAAATGGTCATCTGATTAAAAATAAACTCAGTCCTGCCCATCTGTCCCGCTTTGAATAAAACGACTCCGACAGCAACGTTCCGATAGAATGGATAAAGACAACCATCTGGGATCGTGTCGCAAGCGCCTTGACATAGAAAAATCAATGATCAACTCACGTAAGCCAGTCGCGATACCGGGAGGAGGCTTTGGGTCGGTGTCATGTCTTTTCTCGTTGTCGAAGTCCTTCGAAATGTCACAGTTTTATCAAATGCGTAGTTCACTCATAAAACTCGGAGCCAGCTAACTTGTATTGCCGACGGGTACTAGTTTTCATGCCTCTGTTTCACTTTTTTGGTTATTTGCCGCTACCAGGTCCACTCGTCCTGCATCGTGCTCTGCGTCCCAGGTCAGAGCGAGACGTACGGTTGCCGCTGGTTTTGGATGAAGTTCTTCAAGAAGAAGAGAAATAGACAATCCTCGAGTCGAAAGACTGGCCTGGCCGAGCTTTCGAGCGCCTTCCGCTGAACTTTGGCAGGGTTTCAGCCAGAATTTGTCGGGAGATTCCGGGTCGACATAGATTTGCACGTGCTCGAAAGGTCCCCCGTAATGTTTGATCATTTCTTCCATTGTTTTTTTATAGATCCCCAATCTTTTACGTCTTGGATCGAGAGCCACGAGTTGGCTTCCTCGATCCTTGTGTTTGTCGTCCATGATGAGTTTGAGAGCCATTTAAGACCATCCTTTCAACTTCTCGAAATTGCGCTCGCTTCTAACTGAATTAGCCTTGTCATTCAGTTGCCGTGGCCGAGAGATCGCTAACGAAAAAATATATATCACAATTTCAAAGCTTCTGGATGCCACCGCGACAAGGAGGGGCCCTTATCGTTGATCGATATGTTCACGGTGGCCCATAAGAAGCCAGAGTTAAATGACTCCCGGCAGAGCCGGGAGCATATTCTTGTTAGCCCCCCAAGGGGGCTTTATCATCGCCCCCTGAAGGGGGCGTCTCACTATGAACCAGATTTAGCTGTTCGAGCCGTGAGTCTTCGGCTTCTTGATCTCGAATGTATTTTTTCACTCCGTCCTCGTCCAGCCCCACTGTTGAAACATAGAAGCCTCTCGCCCAAAAACTTTCGCCCGTGAAATTTCTCTTTCTCGCAGTAAAATTCCTTGCAATCGAAATAGCACTCTTACCCTTGATGTATCCTATCACGCTTGATACTGCGAATTTTGGTGGGATACTCAGACACATGTGAACATGATCCGAGCACAGATGTCCTTCCATAATCTTGGATTCCTTTTGCTTCGCCAATTCGTGGAACACCTCGCCTAGATGCTTTTTGATTGCCCCGTAAATTTGCTTCCTGCGCCGTTTCGGTATAAAAACAACATGATACTTGCAATCCCACTTCGTGTGGTTTAGGCTCTGGTAGTCTTTCATCATAACCTCCCGGAAAAGTATTTTAGTGTGTTCCGGGAGGTTTGCTCCTATTGCAGCGCACGGTCAAACCTTTGGGAGTCACCCCGGCAAAGCCGGGGGCTTACCATTTTTTGGTTAAGGTATTTAGGCTAACGGCTCACACATCAATGTTCTCATTTTTCTCTTCAGGCTGCGAGATTTTTTCTGTGTTCTTAATTTGATAATCAACAAGAAATGGTGCCTGCTCATAGAGTCGCCTTGTATACATTTTAAGAAAGGACCTCGTTTCTTCAACGAAATCATCGTGGACTATCATTAAGATGTTCTGAAATACAAATCTGGCGAATTTGCACGAATACAAGTCGCAAGGCCCGTCATTTTCGCATCGTTCACTATCAGGGCATAGTTTTCTCAGAGCCTCTCCTATAAATACCTCCGCAAGATCTCTTACCGCGATATCACCCACTGTCATCTGACTGACGGAGCGATCTATGTCCCAGGCATAGAGTAAGGCAGCGTCGGCGCTTCCTTGAACCGTACCAAACAAATCTTTCTTACCAGCTTCACTAGGTTTCATGACAAAATACCTCCGAACAAATTAATTTTTCACCAGTATAAACTACCAGGTGCTTCGCCATGTCGAATGCGTCTACAACCGAACCAGTTTGATGCAGTTATACCCAGTGGTTATCTCAATTAATAGACTATATGCAATACCACTTTCAATACAGACTGTCAAACTAGCTGACTGATGGATTCGCTATCATCATAGCAATTCAATTGTTAGCTATCATATTAGACTGTGTCTGTCAAGCAATATTGCTTCATCACAAGTCCCTCATATCATCATTGCTCTTTTGACCCATTTGATCCCACTGATTCAGTTATCTGACATTATGTTATTTATTATTGTACTTGCCGAGCTAATCAGGGTACTAGCACCAGTTAAAAAGCGTGACAACAGTTGCGCCGCAACAAGTGAGAAGAGGCCTTCCCCAATAGAATAGCGTGGAGCTCGTGTTGCTGATGGACTCCGGTCTACCGTTTCTGACTTAGACGACGATTATTAGGAAAGACGCGCAGGCAAAATAGTTATGATCGCTACAGGCGGAAGTTAAAAAAGAATTTATAAATCCTTTCATATAAGTCTTTAGGTGGTACATGTTCCGATGGAAGTTCTGATACTGCTGTACCAGTAGAATCAACCGGCTGTGAATCCCATGCGCGTTAGTTGGAGAAATAGACTCCATTAGCCAAATATTTACAGCGGCGCGCCGATCTGACACGGTGGTTTAATCGTTCTATGTTCTCCCCCTTCGCGTTGACTATCAGCACCTAGACCCAGTTGACGCGCTTCATGGCTGCCCCGTCCTGGTTTGCAATGACTGAATCATAAGCAAGCTCATTGGTCTTAGCATTCAGCGCGCACGCCACCAATCAGTCTCAACAACGCTGGCTGGTTACATCTTTTCTTATTTGATAGAAATGGTTTGGTCGTGACCAACGGCTGGAACATCGCGCATCACACCAAATCCTGCACGATTTTGTCGGCTTGCGACAGCAATCTCCCTCTAGGTTTTTCCCTAGCTCCTCGATCCGGAGGGCCTGGTTTTCGACGACCTATAAACGCGTCATCCCTTTCCACTAGACCAGCAAGTTGATAACGGGAATCGTTATATTCCATGGCCTTGGGGATCTTGCGCCGCATATTCGAGACAATCATTTCCTGCCTGATCCCGATCATCCGCTGAAATTGGCGCATCGATATACGGCATTTCTGATAGGCTATTATAAAAATCATCCAGAAGCATTTCATCGAAGGAGTTTAGTTTTATGGGCCATCTTCCCTGTGCTGACTGGGACCTCAAGTTATATGCCCTGCACAGAAACAAAGCTTGCGCGCTGAGAAAACAGTGTTTCTATGACCGCGCCTAGGACACGAGAAACCGTCCGGCTAGAGAGGCATCAACAGGCGCTCAGTACAGGGCTCATCTCGTCGTAAATTGCCTCTGGAGTTCAACGAGGATCATGAACACTTGCCGCATTATTCAGTTCCGCGTTGACTTGAAAGCGCTCCGTATTACATTTGTGGAGCAAAGGCAGTCATCCATTTTGTACATGTCCCCTTGAATCGCCCCACTAATCTTCGCGTTCAAGCATAATTCCGCCGCAAAAAACCAGGCCTTTAGGCACAGACGTGTTGGGCCCTTTCAGAAAGCGAATTAACAGTGCATGGCGCTCGTAAACGGAGCTATATGCGGCTTCAGCCTCGCTCATCGTCGGTTCCATGATCATGTCCAGGACTTTTCGCCACTCATCGGCAAAAAGCGAATTCAGAGATTACGTAAACGTCCAGAAGCACTTACCCAGCAAAAGTATGGTCTTCGGGAAGTGTGCCAGGTCGAAAGCTTCCGAAATCGCATTCACAAGCGTTTTTTATTTTTGCGCTCCCTGATATTCACTGGCTCCGCAGGCGATATTGTGATTCCCAAGATATAGTGTGCCTAAACACAAGCTTATGGATTCGCGCGTAACCTCCAAAATGACCGTTGCCACCCGATTGCCAGCTTTGAGCTCTCTGCCTGAAAACTACGATAGTCTCGCCGGGTGGCAGAATACGAATAGATCGAGCTTCATTCACCTTTTTCCTGGAACAGGGAGCTTATGGCATAGTGGGTGCCCACATTTTTCATGTCGGGCATGGTGGGCCTGACGAATTTCTCACGACTTGTACGGCCGCCACGGTGTTCAGGTATATTACTCTTGGCAAGTTGGAGATGTTCGACAAAATCGTATCTCGTCTCAATTGGTGGCAAGTATTCTCTTGATTTCGAAAAACTGATCTTAATCTTTCCTGGGCCGCAGGAGCCTCGTTCAATGAAAACCGCCGACCTATCACAGGAGTCAGCGTCCCATTTTCGAGCCCGGCCCCAACTGTGTGTGTATAGCTTTAAGTTCTTCATCAGAAACGTCAAAAAGTAATACCCCGAGGACTGCCGCATCTCTCGCCATGGCGTCGCAAGCGTCAATTTCTACAGGGTCACGGCTTCTAATAACAACCACGCTGCATCCCTTCACAAAAATTTTCACGTCACGACCAAGGCTGGTATGCGCCGCCATTTCGAGCACTTTTTCAACGCCAACAATTGCTGTTTTGGAGATGATCCGCTCAAAATGATATTCGATTCGGTGGTTGAGCGCAGGTGCGCCCCTTGTTCAACAATAAACTCAATGCCGCTATTTGGATACAGCCCTTGCGATGCTTTCATTGCGTGAGCGCGGCCATTTAGATGGCTCTTATGGTTTGGGACAGTTAAACTTGATTTTTAAGTGCTGACTGCTTGATCATGTCGCTTCCCTTTGATTGGGCCATGAACCCCCGGTAGACTTCATAGCGTCTTACGGTAAAGGCTCTGATGGCGTCGGCTAAGGCTGTTAAACTCGAAATAGGCTTTGAGGGCTTCCCTGGCTTCTTTCATAAATTCGTAGGCAATGAGCTAGACCTCAGTGGGAGTTCTTCGTTTTGGGCAATGAATCGTTGCGGCTACGGTTCACCTGGACTCTAATTTCTCCCGATCATTTCTAAGACTGTCGCTCTCGAGACTCCACCTTCCCTACTGCGTGGTTACCCCTATCCGACTACTCAATAGCTTACAGATAGGCGACTAGTCATAAGGACAAAAAGGATAATTCTTAGCTGACGCCTTGAAAATGCCCCACAAAACATATCTTCAGAAATATTGCAAATCGATTACCTAATGGTGAACGGAAGCGTGATGACGTAAGTTGTTCAACAGTTTTTATGCGGCTTGATTCCCTGGATTTGGACACATTTGGACATCCCTTCAAAGTAGTGACTTGCATGAATGAAGAAGTAAGATGACGAGCCAGGTAGACCACCACAGTGTAGTAGAGATTTCTCATGAACCGTGGTATTGTTGTTTCAAGCTTAAGCGACGCATTCTGTGGCAAATCGCGGTTTAGTTCGAATACTCTAAGCCACTGGCCTGTCCATGAAACGCAATTATGTACTTGCCTACAGTCCAAAAGACGCTCACCCATGAAGCTAATTAGTGACAACCGCCTTTGGTTAGTTGATAAAAGATCGTTGGTTCAGTGAAGTGACGCAAAACTCGGGCGTACCGTTAGTCTATGCAAGTAGACCTATAGATGCAGCGTGATATTTTGATTTTGGGCGAATAATGAAACAATTTAAGGATCCTGAGGGATTAACCATCCGGCAAGCGTGTAAATTTGTTTACCCGTTTATTCACATGAAGACGATCTATTTGTGGATTCGGGAGCGAGTGTTTACTCCTTTGGTGTTGATAAAATCAAGGTCAGGCCCTGGGGGAGGAACAAAACTGAACTTTACTGACCTCACGACCATAGGGTTGCTGCACGGCATTTTTCAGTCGGGTGTTCTATACCGCCACATAGTCAACAAATGTGGTCTAAACGCATTTAGGACCGCCCAAGTAGAATTCTGGCAGCAAACAGAGAGCGCAGGGCAGATTACGATAGAACTGATTCGAGGTGAACCCACATGGGGCCGCCAATTGCAAGAGTTTTTAGAACACCATAATTATGATGTGACTATTTACATGAAATCGACTTACAGCGTTAACAGTCGATCTCCTGAAGAAAAGAACTTTCATATCTGGATATGCGGCGCCATCGATCAAGCTACTGCATGGAAACTTTTCAGCACGCGCGGAAAAGAGCCCTATCAGGCGGTTGTGGGTCACACGTTCTTAATGGCCAAGGATTGGGAGACATACGTTGAAGAAAAATTAAGGGGGAGATCTTGACATTTTTTTTCACGCACACTAGAGTCTAGTTAGATAGCCTGTTGTATTGGCTTTGCTTTAAAGAAATGACGGCGCAAGGATGTTTTGCCTTGATCTAATGGAAAGTGAACAGACGAGGACAAGCATTCAATAAACTCTCTTGGTTAATCGGCGCATGAAATCAGAGGATCTGTTTTACGCCATGAATCTTAGCTCCTGTCTGTAAAGGGACTCAAAACCGAAATGGTTATACTGCCCAGATTCATAAGACTAAAGTATGCTCCTCATTACCTGGGAATGGATAAAAACAGGTTCAATACGGAAGTGCGTCCGTTTCTTGACCGAAATTCATATTGGCTCTCAAGGAATCGCATTCGATAGACTTGACCTCGACGCCTTTGCGGATGATTATAAGAATCGTAACGGGCGTCTCGGCAAGAAGAAAGGAGAAAATGGGCCGTGGCGCGAGGAAAAACACGCGGACTCATCAGGAAGGGCCATATTTGGCACATTGACAAAATCGTCAGAGGTTATCGAATTCGAGAAAGCGCTGGAACTGGCGACCTCCAGGAGGCGGAGCGTTACCTAGCTCACCGCATGGAAGAGTTGAGGCAGGTTCAGTGTTATGGAACGAGGCCCAAGCGGACGTGGCGTGAGGCTGCGACCAGATATCTGCTTGAAAAGCAAAAGGCTAGCCTGCCACGTGACGCTATCTGTCTCAAGCAGCTCGATCCGTTTATTGGTAATCTCGTTCTGGAAAACGTTCACATGGGCACACTGCAACCGTTCATCGACAGTAGACGAGCTAAGGGACTCAAGAGTCGGACCCTGAACTACCCTCTCCAAGTAGTACGGCACATTTTGAATCTCGCCGCTCGGGAGTGGATTGATGAACGGGGACTGTCTTGGCTGCCGCAGGCTCCCAAAATTCGGCTGTTTCGTATTATAGACGCACGCCCACCTCGGCCAATTACCTGGGATGAACAGGTCCGACTTCTCAACGCCCTGCCCTCACACTTGAGAGCCATGGTCTTGTTCAAGGTGAATACGGGTTGTAGAGAATCTGAGGTGTGCGGCCTGCAGTGGCGTTACGAGGCGGAAATCCCCGAAATGGACACCTCGGTGTTTATCATCCCACGAGAATTGGTCAAAAATCGCGAGGAGAGGCTTGTTGTTCTAAATAGGACTGCCGCTCAAGTGATTGATGCTCAGCGTGGGACTCATCCGACGCACGTCTTTTCCTTCAGGGGGAAACCTGTCGGCCGTATGTATGCATCAGCGTGGCGCGACGCAAGAATCCGAGCGGGTTTGCCTGACTTGCGGGTGCATGATCTCAAACACACGTTCGGTCGCCGGCTCAGGGCTGCAGGCGTGTCATTCGAAGACAGGCAAGACCTGCTGGATCACAAGAGCTCCAGGATTACGACTCATTATTCACAGGCTGAACTCGAGCATCTTATAGCCGCCTCCAACCAGGTTTGCGGCGATAACTCCCGCAAAAGTCCCACACTGGTTATCTTAAGGGCAAACAAAGCTGGATTGGGCACCTAAAATCTTTAATGATTCTATGGTGCTCGGAGCGAGAGTCGAACTCGCACACCCTTGCGGGCGGTGGATTTTGAGTCCACTGCGTCTACCAATTCCGCCATCCGAGCCAAGTAGGAAATTGATGGCCTTTATATATCGAAGACTTCTAATATAACCAATATTATTGGGACAAGCAAATAGAAATTTCGATGATCGATCTAAAATAAATTCACAACATTGCTCACAATCTCATCCAGGATTATTTCCATTCGGATGGCCATGCAATCAGCAATATTTTTTATGAAAAAAAGGGAACATGTTTTCAATATATTAGTTGATGTATACTAAACGCTATATAAATAATTGTTTTGATATATTATCTATTATTGATATAATAGCTCAATATAAAAAGGAAATATAATATGACTGACAATAAACAATATGTTATTGATGACTTTAGCATCCGGGAAAGCTGGCGTATCTTTCGCATCATCTCTGAGTTTGTGGACGGTTTTGAGACGATGTCCGAAATCTATCCAGCTGTGTCGGTATTCGGTTCCGCGTCAATAAGAGAAGGCAACCCTGTATATGACTTAGGCCGACAGGTCGGGCGTTTGTTGGCGGAAAGCGGTTTCGCCGTAATAACTGGCGGTGGCCCTGGGGCTATGGAGGCTGCGAACAGAGGCGCAATGGAAGCTGGGGGTAAATCCGTGGGATTGTCCATTCAACTTCCCAGGGAACAGGCGTCGAATCCGTACACCAATGTTAAGCTGAACTTCAGATATTTCTTTGTGCGAAAGGTCATGTTCGTCAAATACGCCATGGCATACGTCATTTTGCCAGGCGGGTTCGGTACCATGGATGAGCTTTTTGAAGCTATGACTTTAATCCAGACACACCGTATCAAACCCTTCCCTGTAATAATGCTGGGAAAGGATTATTGGAAAGACCTTGTCTCATGGATCAAGAAGACCATGCTCGTAAAAAATCGTATGATATGTCCTGACGACATGGACCTGTTTCAGGTCACCGACGACCCGGAGGTGGCCGTCACTACAATAAAGAGAATAGTGATCGTTTAACGTCATGCCTGGCGCTATCGTTCCGAAGAGAGCTTGTAAGATTGGATTTTCAGGAAGCGTCCTCAAAATTTAGAAGATTTATCCAGACCGAAAAGGCCAGGTCAAACGAGACCTTACGCGCTTATACGTCTGATCTGGAGGATTTCAGGCTCTTTCTCGAAAACACTGGGAAGTCGGAATCGCTGAAAGATCTGAATCAAATAGACCCTACACATGTTAGGGGTTTTGTGGCGAGTCGTTTCACTAAAAATAAAAAAGCGTCTGTTGGCCGAAAACTGGCTGCGATTCGTACATTTTTCAGGTTTCTGGTTCGGGAAGGCGTGATCGATAGCAATCCTACGCTTGCGATACGAGCGCCTAAACTGGATAAGCCCCTACCGCGCGCTCTGAGTGTCGATGATGTTGACAGGTTCTTTTCACGAAATCAGGAAGCGCTAAAAAGGGACTTGGCGATATTTGAGCTTATGTACTCGTCCGGTTTACGGGTCAGTGAACTCACTTCACTCCGATTAAGCGATATTGACCTCGAGAATGGTTGGGTAAAGGTTGTTGGCAAGGGAGCAAAAGAACGGTACTGTCCAGTGGGTGAAAAGGCGATAGTGGCGTTAAGGGCCTATTTACCAGAGAGACTAACGATTCTGAACGCTCATCCCAATATTCGAGGCATGAAAGCCTTATTCCTGAATAGTAGAGGTGGACCTCTTTCTTCAAGACACGTGAGGAGAATTATGAAATCGTTCCTTGATTGCGCCAACCTGGGTCGAGACGCTTCTCCTCATGCCTTGAGACATTCGTTCGCTACTCATCTGCTTCAGGGGGGAGCAGACTTGAGGTCCATCCAGGAAATGCTTGGTCATTCCAGTCTGTCTACGACTCAGCGGTATACAAAGGTTGATATAGGAAGGCTCATGGAAGTCTACGACAAGGCCCATCCGCATAGTGGATTCAACAGCTCCAAAGCCTGAACATCCTAGACCTTTTCAGAATTGTTCACGCGTCAAAAATGTCGATGAAGGAATAATCTAAAATGAAACTGATAACGCGTTCTACAACAGTACTTTGCGTCCGACGCGGAGATAATGTCGTAATGGCCGGAGACGGTCAGGTCTCACTGGGTGAAACCATTGTAAAGAGTTCTGCAAAAAAAGTTAGATTAGTTGGTAAGCAAAAAGCAGTTCTAGCCGGTTTTGCCGGTTCTACCGCCGATGCGCTAACACTCCTGGAAAAGTTTGAACAATCCCTGGAGAAATATTCCAATAATCTTGCGAGAGCTGCCGTTGAACTGGCCAAAGATTGGCGAACCGACAGGGCGCTGAGAAAATTGGAAGCCCTTCTCATAGTGGCCGACAGGGAACAAACCTTGTTGCTGTCAGGCACAGGAGATGTAGTGGAGCCGGACGACGGTGTTATAGCAATTGGGTCAGGCGGAAATTACGCTCTGTCCGCTGCTAGGGCGCTCATGCGCCATACGGACATGGAATTGACCGAGGTAGTAAGGGCGGCAATGGTGATTGCCGCTGAAATATGTGTTTTTACCAATGAAAATCTGATAATTGAAACAATTTGACATCTTTTAAAGCTACACGTCGCATCAAAATGGTTGCAGTTTACACGAGATGGAGCAATCTAAGGATATGGAAACACTAACACCGCGCGAAATAGTCCAGGAGTTGGACAAATACATCATAGGTCAGAACAACGCTAAACGCATGGTAGCAATAGCTTTAAGAAACCGATGGCGAAGGCGGCAGGTGCCGGAGGACCTTCGGGATGAAATTGCGCCCAAAAATATAATTATGATTGGCCCCACAGGAGTAGGCAAGACCGAAATCGCCCGTAGACTCGCCAGATTGGCCCAGTCGCCTTTCCTGAAGGTTGAGGCTTCAAAATTTACCGAGGTCGGATATGTGGGACGGGACGTAGAGTCCATGATTCGTGATCTCATGGAAATTGGAATCAATATGGTCAAGGAAGATGAATATGAAGCGCTCAGACCAAAAGCCGAGGAACTGGCGGAAGAGCGTTTGCTGGACATTTTCCTGCCGGTTAGATCACCCAGAAAATTGAGACGCAATCCTGCTCCCACATCGTTGTCAAAAGACAATGACAGCGAATTGGAGGTAGCGCAACGTACCAGGGAAAAATTCAGGAAAATGCTGAGAAATGGGAAACTCGATGACAGGGAGGTAGAGATAGAAACTCAAGCTAGCACTTTGCCGGTAGTTGAAATCTTTTCTCCTGGCGGAATGGAAGAAATGGACATCAACCTAAAGGACATGATGTCAAACTTTTTCCCAGGGAAAACCAAAAGAAGGCGAGTTAAAGTTCCTGAGGCTTTGAACACTTTGCTTCAGGAAGAGTTGAACAGGCTCCTGGACAACGAAAAGGTCGTAAAAAAGGCAAAACAGAGAGTGGAACAAACGGGGATCGTCTTTGTAGACGAGTTGGACAAAATAGCGAACGCACACGCTTCAGCGCATGGTCCCGACATATCGCGAGAAGGAGTACAGCGCGACCTGTTGCCAATCATCGAAGGCAGCAACGTGAGCACCAAACACGGGGTTGTGAAAACAGACCACATTCTGTTTGTGGCCGCCGGTGCCTTTCACGTATCCAAACCGTCAGACTTAATACCAGAGATCCAGGGTCGTTTCCCGTTGAGGGCCGAATTGTCGGCATTGACGCGGGCTGATTTCATTCAGATCCTTACAGAACCGAAAAACGCTTTGGTAAAACAGTACCAAGAACTTTTAAAGACCGAGAGTGTGTCGCTGGAGTTTACTAAAGAAGCAATAGAAGAAATTGCCGCGCTTGCTGAAGAAGTAAATGAAAGAGCGGAAAACATCGGCGCAAGAAGACTCCACACAATTATGGAGAAGTTGCTGGAAGAAATATCGTTTGACGCTCCGGAGATGGCCGGTGTGGCCATTAAAGTAACCCCTGATATGGTACAGGAGCGACTTAAGGACATAGTCAAGAGTGACGATCTGAGTAGATATATTTTGTAATTCCGACAGATGGCGCTAGCTTACATTTGGTTGATCTCTTGAATTAATAACGCGTTTGATTATATCGTTACAAGATTATTTCATGGCCTGAATATTGCATAATTAATCCGTTGAGTCTCCGTTGGTTATTGGAGGCATAGCCGCCTTTCATTCCAAGGAGGTGTCCAATGGAAACCAACCAGCTGCTAGAATCTATCCTCAACAGTATATCCGAGGGTGTCATGACCCTGGATAAGGACTGGAGGATTGCTTCCTGGAATAGGACCGCCGAAAAGATTACGGGTCCTGGAAATTAGAACACGGAAAGGGCTAGACGGTTCAACCATAATTGAAGTCACAGACAACGGGGTGGGAGTTGACAAAAACCTAAAACACCACGTGTTCGAGGACTTTTTTACTTCTAAAGGAGATAAGGGCACAGGATTAGGCCTGATGGTGACTCAGAAAATCATGAGAGAACACGGTGGGAATATTACATTCCGTTCCAGACCGTCTCAAGGGACCACATTCGTGGCGACTTTTCCAAACAGGGACCTTCCCTCCAACCATTCTTAGTGATTTCGTATTTTTGCAGTAGGCGGGTCCGGCGCTCCCGTGAGCGCCGGATGAAGAATGGGCTATTTTTTCGCTGCAGCGGCCCGTTTCGAGGCTTTCAAAGGGTTAATTTTCTGATTTTCTTCGATCTTTTTTCTTTCAAGGTGAGTTGCGAAGTTACAATCACCCCTAGCCCATTTGGTGGCAGGGTTAGCCGCTACCAAACAATATATAGCTCCTTCGAAACTCGAAGTCCTGTTACATCCCTCACAGTTTTCAACGACGGTGAGGCAGCGTCCGGCAGTGAAGCCACAACCTTTTTTTGTCATAAACGAACAATTGACACCATTTCTAACAGTATCGCAGCGCATATTTTGATCCTCCGGTGGAAGTTTGGACTGTTCAAATCAAACAAATTCATACTAAAAATATATATTTTACAAATAAGTGAGTGTACATACAAGCTCAAAGTTCCAAAAATATTTTGGGCTATGAAAATTATTCGTCAGATTGGGTAATTGGTCTCACCAAACGCTTTTATTGCTCCTTTCCGAGTCTATCCTGAATCGAGGCTGAATAAGACAGGGCCAGCAAAATTGAGTTAAACTTCGTCTGGGCCGTATCACCCCTTGACGTAAAGACTATCGGAGTGGTTCCAGGGCCTGCTGTGATGATGCCGCCTATGTCAATCGTTAATCCCAGACTTCCCATTGTCTTTGAAAGCATTTTGTAAAGAACATTGGCGGTGTTGATTTCAGTAGCCACCAGGCAGTTGGCGTTGCCCATTATTTTACCCTGATAGTGTTTTTCAGCTGCCACATCTGGCGCTGTAGCCAGATCAAACGATAACGGTCCCTCTATTACCAGAGGACCGTATTTCTCAACTAAATCCTTGGACTTGCCTACGGCTTCACCAGCCACCAAAGTAGCCGGGATAGCCGCAGTTTCTTTTTCGACGGCCGTAATGATGGCAAGCCTCAACGGAAGATCCGGACTCACCACATGGCGGATTACATCAAGC
Organism: uncultured delta proteobacterium; assembly: GCA_963798475.1. GTDB lineage: Bacteria > Desulfobacterota > Desulfomonilia > Desulfomonilales > Desulfomonilaceae > CAJBEZ01. The sequence goes on along the minus strand of CAWCTI010000022.1, from coordinate 5,669 downwards.
TGGTTTTCTATAGCGCCCAACAACGCGGAAGCGTTTGTAAAAGCCGGGTTTACCCCAGCGTCGGACAATGCGAAAAATCTCTTGTCAGGGAACACCAACAAGCCGGTATATGTGGCCAGTTTTTTCTTTGGTGGATTTTGAGGATCGGTGGTTGCAGCGTCCCGCTTGTAGATGGAAAGGGCTACATGCAGTAAGTCCGAGGTATCTATGCTCCCTTTCATAATAACGAAATCCCTGTGGTCAAGCAGAAATTTCTGGAACTCATCCGCTACGGATTTTTTCTTATCTTCATAATCCGCAGCAAGTGGATCTATATCGATGACCTGAATATCCGGATCATTTAGCAGTGACAATCTCGCTTTAGATCGCTCAATAGCGCTTAAAATGTCCTCACGATTGCCCACCAAAGCCAGTTTACGCAAGAGACCGTATTCCCTGGCGTTGGCGACGGCAAGGAGGGCATCCTCGTTATCAGCCCCCACAAGAACCAGGTTAGCAGGCTGAATGGAGCCGCGTTTGATTTCACCTGTAACATCATCGAGCAATGAGGAAAACGAAAAGCTCTCTGAAAGTGATCCCGATGACTCCAGGACTCGCAGCGCCTGTTTCATGCTGCGGGCCTCAATGCCATAGTTTAGCCTGCTTTCCGACTGCGCCGGATTTATATACATTTCAAACAGATGATTCGCTATGAGATATTCATGCTCCAGAGAGTCCAGACACAATAAAGGTGTAAATGGATTATCAATCCTGTCGCGAATTTTAAGAAACAGCTTGTAAAAATAGGGATCCCTGGCCTTCATGCTAGTGATCACAATAAACCCCGGACGTTCTAACAGTTCTCCGGAAGAACACATTTCGAGAGCCATCGCAGTACTCTTTGCGTACGAATCGACAACGTGACTGAGTGAGTTGGCCAGACCCTTTGAAATCTTTCCAGATTCAAGAATCATGAGCAACTCACAAACTTCCATAACACCTGTGCCTAGCTCAAGTGAGGCTAGTCGGAAGTGAGGAGGCAATACGAAATTTTCTTTTTTGATGCATTCAACAATTTTAGAGAAGTCAAAGTTGATCAGGATCTTGTTTGCATCCTGAGCGGCCAACTCCCTTATGATACGGGGTCCAATTTTCCTGGCTACCGAAGCGAACAACCCGTCCAGGGTCAAAACCAGCAGATTCAGGCGATCCTGTTCATATCCCTTGAGTTCAGACAGAATGGCCGCTATCGACTTCAGAGGGGTAACCTTTACGTACCCTTTCATACTTTGCCGTAGCTCCCTGGACTCAGGTCGGAAAAGAAAATTCAGGTCATGAGGCGCTAGCGTCGAGAATGAAAGCGGACTGCATAAAGAAGCGTTAACAGGAGCGTTACCCCTCTGACTTTTCAAGAGTTGAACCAACTCCCATGCAATTAAAGCCCCACGGTTCAGAGAACTATTGTGGAGCCTCTTCCAGGACTCGTCCCTGACTTTCTCAGTCAGCACATAAATACCGTCGGGCAAAGGACCAATATCTCCACCTCCGCAAACTACGTCTGTTACATCGGCTAGTTTGATTCCGTCCTTGATCAGTATGTTCATGATCTGAAGCGCAAGACCCTCGGGAGACGTTCCGTACGTCCTGAAATCGGTCTCTCCTCTGAAAAGCACCTCGAAACCTCTGGTAACCAAAACGTATGCAGCGTATCTTTTAGCTATGATAGCGACAGTAGTTATGCGACGCAGTTTGGCGAACGCCCTGAAGACGAACTGTTTACTGAGTTCAGGGGCCTTCCTGCGAACTACGTTCTTCATTATCATTCTTATGAGGGGGTGCTGTCGGCCTGGAACGGCGCTCATGGAAAGACTTGTTACATAGTGGGACAACAATTCGCCATAAGCGGGAACAATCTCCTTTTTGCTCCGAACATCATAAAGGCAGCCTTCTAAATGATCTAGCAACTGTGAAAGCAAGTCAATGTCATCCTGAGTTTGAGCCGACTTTTCAAGAATTCTCAGTTTGGGTAAAACCTCATTCTCGAGAAATGACCCTAATCTGCCGAAATCCTCATCTATCTTCTGGGATTTTCGATAGGGTTCCTTGAGCTTCGAAAAGGAATAGGTGGGGGTGATAACTTCGTTCAAGGCGTTTTCGGAAGAGGAAGCCCTTTCAAAGTAACCTGTGCCAGTAAGAGTCTGATCGATGTCAGCCAGCAATCCGGAAAATTTAGGACTAATGTTCATTTTGTGGTCCAATTTCCTAAGTAAATAATTCCCCTGTAGGTTTTGGAAAGAAAATTAACTGCCGCCATTGTCCTTGAAATGCCTCTCTACAAGTTCATTCCATCTTTTATCGGTGAAAGCCTGCAGCTCAGAAATATGTTCAGCCGAGATATTTCGGAAACGAGTCTGCCCCTTTATATAATCAGGCACGGTTTTTTTTCGACCTTTTTTGGCAAGCGCTAGAGACATGGAAGTCAGGCTGAGTTTTCCGTCTCTGATTTCGAACAGGACGTGAATCCCCGATTCAACCGCTAGTTTTCCCATTTTTACGAGATCCTTGTTGGGAAAACCCCAGCCAGGAGGGCAAGGAGCGTGGACTTCAATGTATCTTGAACCAACAACATCCTTGGCATATTTTACCTTGTCAAAAAGGTCAAAAGGGAAAGCTGGTGACCCTGTAGCGATATAGGGGAGATCATGCGCTTCAACTATCCTTATCATGTCTTTCTTATGTTGAAGCTTGGCAAGAAGCGGCGTTGTGGATGTTGCCGCGCCTATGGGGCTTGCGCTGGATCTTTGTGTCCCTGTATTCATATAACCTTCATTGTCATAACAAATGTATATGAAATTGACCCGACGTTCCAGGGCCCCTGACAACGCCTGTATGCCGATGTCGTAGGTCCCTCCGTCTCCAGCGAACGCCACCACAGTGTAACCGGTTTTCCCCGTAGCTTTGAGGCCTGACACTATTCCAGTCGCCGCGGCCCCTGTGGCTGCAAAAGGGTTGTTGATACAGACCACTTTCACTGGAGTTATAGGGTAAACACCGTGAAGGACAGTCATGCAACTCGCGGGCACAGCTACTATGGTTTTACCCTCGTCAAGCGCCTTTAGGGCGTGTCTGTATGTTAGCATGAGCCCACAACCGGCGCATGACCTTGTACCCGGAAGGATCATTTCTGTCTTTGGTAATTGTTTAATGGAAGTTGTCGCCATGGCAAATTGTCCTAAAAAGTTTTTCAAGGTTTTTGATTCAGCGGTCAAGATCTAACGATAGAATGTTTACCCTATCTTTATTCGCGCACATCCAACCAACAGTGATGGGCTGGACCTTTAACACATTTGAGGGTCGCCTCAGCCAGTTGTTCCGGCCTGACATCCCTTCCCCCCAAGCCAACAACATAAGAAGATATCTCCGGTCTGGATTTAGATTCGTACATCGCCGCCTTTGCATCCATAGCCAATGCGCCTTGATATCCGTAACTAACGTCCTTTTCAAAAATCGTGGCGGTCCTAACACCCGACAAGGATTCAATTATTCCTGACGAAGGGAAAGGTCTGTAAACCCGAACTCCTACTACGCCAACTTTTATGCCTTCGTTTCTCAGTTGATCCACAGCCACAGTACACTCAGACGCAAGCGAGCCCATGCTCACGATTGCATGTTCAGCGTCGTCCATACGGTAACCCCATACGGAACCTCCCCAACTCCGACCAAATATGTCCAAAAATTCATTGTCGACGGATTGAACTACCTCAAGTGACCCCAGAATATCCTGTTGCAAGCGGTATCTGAACTCCATATAACCTGGCATTAGAACACCATTCGCGTCGAGTCGTGGATCGCTTAGAATGAGTGGATTGATATTCATTGGGCTTTTCCCGTCAATTCCCGACCTGTCTTCAAGGCAAGGCAAGAACCGATCAACATCCTCCTGGGATGGAACATCTACAGGAGTGCTCGCATGGGAAAGAATGAACCCGTCGTAACATACCATGACGGGAATTTGGATTTGCTCCGCGATTCTGTACGCCTGTATCATAGTGTCCAGGACTTCTTGGGAATTTCTGCAATATAGCTGAATCCAACCGGTATCACGTTGAGCGATGGTATCCTGCTGATCATTAAGAATGGTCCATGGCGCTCCAACCCCACGGTTGACGCAGGCCATGACAATTGGAACCCTGCTTCCTGCAGCCCAATGCAACATCTCATGCATGTACAGCAGGCCGTTTGCGCTTGTAGCAGTAAAGACCCGCGCCCCCACCTGGGACGCCGCAACGACCGAAGCCAAGGCCGAATGTTCGCTTTCAACCGTGATGTATTCTGCTTTTAGGGCGCCGCTTTCCACCATTGCGGCCAATTCTTCGGTCACAGGAGTTTGTGGAGTTATCGGGTAAGCCGAGACTACCTGCACACGACACAATTTGGCAGCGATGGCCGCTGCCGTGTTAGCCGTAATTATTTCTATTTGCCCCATTGATATAACCTGTCATTCATTTTGTGGACGTTGGATGTATAAAATCACTTATCATCGACCATTTCTATGGCTTTTCTCGGACATTCTTCTGCACATATACCGCAACCTTTGCAGTAGGTTAGATTAATTTCGAGAGGAAACGTTGAGGATATGACACCATCTGGACAATAAAGCCAACACAATAGGCAAGAATCCTTTTGAGAACACTTCTCATGGTTTATTTTCGGGGTTTGAGATCGCCAATCCCCCGTCTTACCCGCTTCTCCATCAGCTGGTGTTGAAATGGTCCGAATTGGACTAGAGTTTTCTGACAAGATTTTCTCCTTATGAAGATCAAATCCTATGTAATTTAAATATCATGATTGATGTTTGAGAGATACCTATCCTTGAGCTGCGGCGGCCATATTGTCTATGGCGACAATCATAGTCTTTTCGAACGCCAGTTCCAGCGCCATTAAATTCCGCTCCCGAGACTTACCTCTGAACTTTTTTTGTATGGCTCTCTGAATGTTGTCCAGGCCTACAAAATTGGTCGCCGCAACTAATGGACCCAGAATGGAAGTGGAAACAAGCACGTTTCCTTCCACTATCAGCCCAGCGGCTTCGGAGCAATGATAAGCGTCTGAAATAGCTACCGTGAAACGGCCTCGTAGATCCATATCGTAAGCTGATCTTGAGGAATTTATCACGATCAGGCCGCCTGTCTTGAGGTTGGACGTTACATTGACCATTTCAAGCAAATTGTCATCCAGAACAACTGCTATGTCCGGAAACAGAACATTCGAGAAAGTTCTAATCGGTTCTGGCGATATTCGAGTGTGAACACTGACTGGAGCGCCACGTCGTTCAGAAAAGTAAGTCGGCTTTGCGCTGACACCTTTGAAGCCGGCGTAGTAAGCCGCCTCAGTGAACATTTTAGCTGCAGTCACAGCCCCCTGCCCGCCTCTGCCGTGCCATATGATCTCGTAACTCTGATGTGGTTTCATAATCGATCCTTAATTATTAAAGCCCCTTATACTAATTAAGTCCAGATTTGGGGTCAAGCAAGAAATCCGGTAGAATGTTATGAGAGATCGAAGGCTTTAGGATGGGGGGTTATGCTACGGATCGCCTGTTTTGTTGCGGAATTTCAGGTGTAGTCCGCTCTAGTCTTTGATGGATGAGGTTAATATATTCTTCATTTATTTCATATCCGACAAAATGT
>CAWCTI010000021.1:0-18041 GCA_963798475.1 uncultured delta proteobacterium | reverse complement strand
GGGACAAAAAGATCAGGGTAAGAAACCGATCCTTGTTTGCCCTGCGTGGAGCGCCTTGAACCTGGCTTCATCGGCTAACGCCGACACCAAGGCTTTATGCGTAACGTCTTTCTTGTTCTTGAACGCGAACCTGTCCCTGACCACCTTGAAATCACCTGGGGTGAGCCCTGACAAACCCTTTAACGCCTTGATTATTGAGCTATCGGGCGGTTTGCGCATCAGAGGCGCTATGAGTTTCTCGTAGAAGATGACGTTTCCTTCAGGCTTCAGGTATCCAAACTCGACTTTATGGTTGAATCTTCGCAAACTGGCATTGTCCATGTCCTTCAACCTGTTCGTGGTAAAAATCTGTATCCCGTCGAAAGACTCCATCCATGTCAGAAACTCATTCGTAAAGCTTAACTCCCATGAATGATCCGCCCTGTCTCTGCTGAACACCAGTGAATCAGCCTCATCGAATATCAGCACCGCCCCTTTTTTATGAGCTTCTTCATAAGCGCAACGTATGTTCTGCTCAGTCTCACCGACATACTTCGCCAATAGGTCGCTTGCCCTTTTGAAAACGATTTCCTTTTCCAGATGAGTCGCCACGAATCGAGCCAATGCGCTCTTGCCACTGCCCAGAGGCCCATGAAACAGCAGCGACATTGAAACATGACTACCTGCATTTCGTCTCTTCGAGAATTCGTTGAACGCTCTCATGTCTTCCATGAACACATGAGGATCAGTCCCGACCAGATTCAGACCGTCCAGCGTAAAGTCTGTTTCGTGCCAGTTTGCGGTCTCGGGACTATTGTTTCCCTTGCAAAGGCCGACATGAGATTCCAACGCCAGCACAATAGAGGATTTGAAGTTTAGTTCGGAACGCCCCCTGAGCTCTGAGACCTTTCCGACTACCTGTTCTATTACTCCGGCGCTTGTATCGAAACGGGTCGCAAGATCTTCTATGTCGCAGTCCCTTAAGAAACGTTTTACTTTGTGAGTTCGCGCTATGTTTTGCCAGACCTGAATGCGTTGTTTCTTGTTGAACGGTTTGAACTCCAGGCTGAAAGAAAATCGGCGGGCGACTGATTCCTCTATGTCGGCCACGGAATTGACCGTCCAGATCATCCTGACACCCGGCTTATCAAGTATTTCGTGCAACCACGGCTTGTCCGGCGTTTCACCGGAGTGCGTCCAGGAGTCTTTTGTGTTAACAACAGCGTCGGCGTCATCAGTAATGATCAGCGATCTGTCAGATTCACTGGCCACGTTCACACAGGCCGTTACGGCTGCTCTACGCGAAACATGATCATCCTTCCCGCCGTGTTCCAGAAGATAAACGGTCAACCCGAGTTTCTGGGCAAGTCCATAAGCATAGCTTGTCTTACCAGTTCCCGGAGGCCCATAAATCAGGACATGAGTGGATGTCTGCGGCTTGTGAGCAAGCAGGTCGAGAATAAATTGGGTCGCTCTTTTGTCGACCATGTGTGAGTCAAGCGGGATAGCATCGGGCTTGAACTGTCGAAAAAATTCGGTTTGGAACTGGTCTGGGGTAGGGTCTGTCAGCAGCTTCACCATGCTGTCATCAAGATGCAACTCCTCATCAGGTAGCATCATAACAATTCCAATTTTCCGTAACTTGCCATTGATCACCTTGGTCAGATCTGAAACCGGGCAATCAATCGCCACGGCAAGCCATTTTCTGCCTAAATAGGACCGGGAGTCGAGTTCGGTCGAAAAGAAATGACCTGTGAGATACTCTAGTGTATCAAGTGTGAACAGGAAAACGCACAGTTCAGTTTCCTTGTCATCAAGGTTAAAGATTTTCGCGAATTCCTGTATATTTTTCTCAAAGATCGAAGTCCCATTGTATGCGATTTGCTGTAACCGCTCGTCCAACGATGTTCTTGCGGCTGATTCGGCAAAGCGCCTGTCGTGTTTTGGGATTGACCGGAGAATATTCGTACATCTTTCAGCGAAAGATTCTTTTGAGTCTGACGCCATTTCAAATTCATCCTGGCTTGGACATTCCCGATCAGGGACTAGCTTTGCAATGGAATTGAGATAATCCAAACAGGATTCTCTGCCTAGCATCCAGTACAGGGCCTCAAAAATGTCCTCGTCAAGTTCCGGATTCTGGTTCATAACTCTTTGCATGTAGGTCATAAGCCTGCTTCTGAGAAACGCCTCCGAATTGTCAGAAACCGTTACCAGAGGAAAACCGAACGAATTCTCAGCGCGTCTACGACCATGTCGTCCCATTGTAATCTCCTCCATGCCGGCTTATTCAGGGACACGTTGTCCTGCCCTGCAATAGTTATATTCCCGATCGTTCCATAGGACGATGTCTGTTCGTTCTTTCTTGTTGAAACCTTCCTGCCGGCTGCTGTAAGGTGAAGTCAGCCTGCGGGTCTTGAATTCAGGCTAAATGACGTCAGAAAACACCGAGGGCGGTTTTAAATGCCTAGAAAACGGGATATGGATAAGAGTTACGGAGAGAAAGTAATAAGGCTTTTCGGAAGCCTGATGTTCGCGAGACGAGCACAGACTCTCACCGAACTGGCCGAGATGCTGAACTGTTCGAAACAGACCATTTCACGTATTTTGCGGGATATCGAATCAGCGTATCAGGTAGAAATAGAGAGAATAAATAGGGGTCGGGAAGCGCTTTATGCCATAAAAAGTCGTAAGCCGCCGCCGGTAGCGTATCTGTCCGCGTCAGAAATGAATTTGTTGTGGATGTGCCGCGCATTTACGGAACGGCTCCTCGGAAAACAGCTCTTCCAGGAGGCAAGAGACGCTTTGGACAAGAGCCGGGCGCTCTTGAAAGACCAGACCGGTCTTTGTGACGCCAATTTTGCCTGTTTCTATCCTGGGACCATAGACTACACATCGCATCAGGAAACCATAAGCGCCCTTATCAAAGCCATGAACGATAAGAGGGTCTGCAAAGTCACTTACAAATCTCCTTATAATGTTCGCTCCAAAACCTTTTATATCAAACCCCTGAAGATTTTCTCATTCAAGGACGCCCTTTATCTCCATGCGGCCAGGGCAAAAGATCCCTGGCAGACTAAATATGTGGAGCCCGAGTTTGATCCAGTGCTAGCCATTCACAGATTCAGAAAGGTCGAAATCGATGAAACCAAGGCCCATTTTGAGGTTCCGAAGGAATACGACTTCCAGAAGGCGTTCAATCAGACTTTCGGAATCATTAAAGACGAAAAGTTTGAAGTCGAGGCTGAATTCACGGGGTGGGCCGCGGTGTTCGTTGAAGAACGAATATGGAGCAACGACCAGATCATAACCCGTGACGGCGACAAGGTTAGGATCAAGTTCACCGCCTCAAGTGAACCTGAAATCATTTCGTGGATTCTTTCGTTTGGTGATGAGGCGAGGCTTATAAAACCGGACATGCTTGTTAAGCAGGTTTCGGATAATATCGACAAAATGAAAAAATGCTACAGATGACGTTAACAGTAACCAATTCACAAAATCAATGATGCAGCAAGATGCAGGAACTTATTCTTCCATCGAATCAAACACTCAACTTTCTAATAATTTGGTAAGGAGTTTTAACAATGCTTTATCATTTTGACCGATCGTTACAACAAACTCTCCGTCCAGTCGCTAGAAAAACATTCAGTGATTTAGGCTTGTTAGAAGAGCACTTGGAAAAAGTAGTCATTGAGAACATGGGACGGCTGATACCTGAGAATCAACTGATGGTGATTTCTAAAGAACGAAAAGGCCAAGAGGCCGCTGACATATATGCGCTCGACAAGAAAGGCGATCTTCACCTGTTTGAACTAAAACGCTGGCAATCTATACCACAAAACGTTCTTCAGGTATTGAGATACGGGCAAATCTTTGGGCAATACGACTACGAAGATTTGCAAACCAAGCTTCGGGAATATCATAAAGACAAAAACATCGATTTGGCTCAGAAACATTACGAATGTTTTGAGGACGCAATTACAGCAAAATTGAAGGAGAGCGATTTCAATAGAGATCAACACCTCGTGGTAATTACCGATGGATTAGATCAAGTTACATTGAAAGCGATTCGTTATTGGAAATCTAAAGGATTGAAAATTCGTAGCCTCGTTTATAGAGTATATAGCGTGAAACAAGATCTATTTATGGAATTTGGGCCCTACAATCCAGAAGAAGAAGTCCTGTTGGATGAACCTGATGGCAATTACATTGTCAACACTAACTTAACCTGGGACCCGGATGCATATAAAGAAATGTTGGCGCAGCGCAAGGCATCCGCTTGGGGTGATCGCAGATATGGCATTCAGGGGATAAAGAGAGGCGACACCGTTTTCCTGTACCACAATCGCGTGGGGGTGATAGCCTTTGGAAAGGCTCAAAATGGTTACATGAAGAATGATGCGCGGGAGGAGTATTATGTTCCCTTAAAATTTGATTGGCAAGTGGATCCTGACACAGAAAGAGAGAGGGCTGTAAGCGCATCGGAACTAAACGATAAGCTTAAATCTGGATATCGATTTAGGCAGACAGTCTGGTCTGTTCCTGAAGACGTGGCAAAAGCAATTAGGGACATTGCCGCACTCAAATAGGTGTTGGTATTCCAGGCATTAGGAAGTATTGTGATTTACCGGAGGGGATTCCACTTCCCTCGAGTATTCCAAGCCCGTGTAAAAATGCCATGCATCAAGGATCCCCTAATTAAGCTGAATCTCCCTGGCCAAAGTCTTAATACGATTCCGCCCCGCCCCCTGAAATTCGGGTTTCACCTCCAAAGTTAGCGTGCTATCATAACCTGCGTTCATTAATGAGGTCATTATTGCTCTAAAATCAACCGTGCCGTCACCTATCGGAAGATGCAAATCGTCAGCCTGTGATTGGCCACCACGGTTGTCATGCAGATGGACATGACGGCTCCGCTTCCCAAACTTCTCAATGATTGCAATTGACTTATTTTCTGAGCCACCAAGATTCGCATGACCAACGTCAAGCGTTAGACCGAGAGAGGGAACTTCGTTGATTACAGGCTCAAGGTCTTCGGCGGTTTCGGAAAGATTCTCCAGGTTGATGGCGACTGAGTTCTTCCGGCCATATTCGACAATTTCCTTGAGAGCTCTTATCTTCTCGGTCAAGACGAGGCTGCTGACAATTCTTCTGTCCAAAAGGAGATGGATATTCAGTGACCGGATAGACATTCGATTCAAGGTATCAACGGTAGCCATAAGGTTCGGAATATAACGATTCCAAAGAGTTCCGGCGTCATTGGGATCGCCTTCGAGTGGTCCATGAGCCATCAGAAAAAACTTACCCAGACCACCGTTCATGACTCCTGATTCCCACCACATGCGCCTGGCCCCAGCATTTGCAATGGCTATTTCTCCGAAATCGAATCCGGTCCGCCTCAGTCTGGCGATGTCATCAAGGGATCTTGCGGGAGCGCCATAAAACATTATTGATAAGACCTTTCATTTGCTACTTCTGTTCTTTCCCCTTACTCCACCAATGGAGTTCCAGAAACCTCCTCCATCGACCTTGATTGTTTTATGTCAATTGGTTTTTATCTTGTAATAAGGGAACCTAGGTTGTCACTGTGTTACTTCCATTGTCACCCACATTTGAACACGTGTTCCTTTTTTTTGCCTCCGCCTATTTTCAGACTTAATGGTTGCTGAGCACACGCTACAATGAACAATTTCATCCTGATCCGTAATCCAGAATAACATAGCACGACTAGCGCACTAAATAGACCCATCATTTTATCCGCAACCACATAAACCAAAAGCGACATAGGCTATCAACACGACTTCGCGAAATTACGTTCTTAGACTGCTGCTGCTGGGCGATCTAGTGGGGGCAAAGAGAGAAGGTTGGGGTTGCGCCCAAGTGCCATCAGATTCGTTCTGAGCCAATATATTAAGGTGTTGAATTAGTTACTTGATACAACACATTGAATATGCAAACTAACTATAATTTGCTCTGTTGGCGTCGTTAGAATTGGGGGACTATGATCATGTTACATTAACTTGTATTAATCGTCTGTTGTAATAACGATAAGAGGTAGACGGGATAATTCTCAATCATTTTGGTTTGGCCTATTTCTATTAATGACTCACCTTCCCCTCTTTCCGCCACCGGTTATCCGCTCATAGCAAGATTACATTTCATCCCGACCGTCTATACTGTTCATGACATGGGAGCACATCCGACAAATTTTATAAAAAGTAGTATATTTTTAGCGCAGCTTCGGCGATTTTTGTTTTTCGCTTTTATCCACGATTGTAATACCGGGGGATGGTCTCTTCTACCCACCTCCGCATTTCCTCTTTTATTATCCTTATCCTTACCCACCCCTCAGTATTCCCTGTGCTTAATATATCTGGCTTCTTACTTAGGACCCCGGCTCCGCCACCCCACATCATATAATATATCTTGCTGTTAGCTCACTTATGGTATATTCTGGGTTACATATTGAGAGATGTTCCTTGACAACAAAATAAGTTCCGGCACATGGCGAGACCCTTTAATGTGCCTCCCGCGTAGGCTAACATTGTAGTGCCTCAGAAGTGACGGGGTAAGCATATTCACTCATGCTAGACACAGATACGAGCCTATCTGTGTTCTAGTTTTGGGTTCCACAAGATACAATTCTGTTTTAGGAAACGTAAATGCCAGCATATGCCTTTATGAAACTGGCTGAATATTGAAAAGAGAGAGTTGAACCACTTCTTGGATCACATCCCTGGAAAGAGACTTGGGCCATCGTATGTATGTTTTACCATCTAAAATCTTTCCACCTTTTGCTCTATCTGGCCCACCGGCTTGTTTGAACCAGAATGGAACATCATATTTGTTACAGGTATCTCTTATCTTCCTTGCCCAGTCTAAATTCATTGGACGACATTTTGGGCCGGATTCTCCTCCAACTACCACCCAGTCCAAAGATTTAATCTCATCTGATTGAATAGGGCCCAATAGAGGTTCACAGCTAATCCATTTAACCGTAGCGTTTGTATCCATCAAATATTCGATTCTATCAAGGTATTTAGACTTCTCTACTGTCACCCCCAACCAGACATTTGGTGGATAATCCTTGATGATTGACAATCTATTGGCTCTTTTAGTCAGAACTTGAAAAATATGATGCGGATGTCTGCGGATAAAATCAAATATCCCGTAAAGAAATGACTGGGAGACATTCTCATGAAACGTGTCAGCCATACTATTCATGAAGATAAGCTTATTTTTCCCTCCAATATTCTTCTCTAATTCTTCGGGATGCTCGGTAAGTTTAAAACCATTTCTATATTTATGAGCAATTTTTGGATTAGGATTAGACGCCATTCTAATAGCCATAGGTTTGGCGTAACAATTTATACATCCATCAGAATATTTGGTACAACCTGTCAGACAATTAAAAGAAATGTGAATCCAAGGAATATTGGCTGACATGAGATGTCCTATTCATACTGGCATCTTGTTAATACTCATGATGAAATATATGGATTTCATGTACCAAAATCGTAACATATGCAACAGCTGAAACAGTCCAGTAATTGGTATTGTTGTCAAAAGCGATTTTTAGCAGTCAAGGTCTGGTATGTAAATTATTGAGCGACTTAGATAACAATCGTAAACAAAACCGTTTTCATTCCATGCGTAGAAAATACTTTTCTTACTTCTAAATAAACCGTGATAGTTTAGCGTGAGTTTGGCCAAAGAATGGGCCTCCGATCAACAAGAATTACTCCAAGAATTCATGTTACTGTTCCCAACCGACAACATCACCGTATTGCGCCGTCTTAATTAGGGCACGAACAAAGCATCCCACCATGAAAGCAAGACACTCAAATTCCAAAAATTGAAGAGCTGTTTTATCTAACATGATTTGTATATCGACCGGGAAATCATCGTCAGCCTCATAAAAGACAATCCTCAAAGGGATTTTTGGAAGAACGTCAAATCTCCACAGATGGTTGCCGACTTGATGCTCTTCTTCGATTCCACCAAGTTTTGCTGCTGCTTCGCTAAATTTGACATAGTCATTACCGAAATATCGTTCCAGGGGAGTATTCATCAACCGGCTTTGTACAGGTAGCCCACTAATCATTCTTGGAATACTCTCAAATGGAATGTACGAGTTTTCAGGGTCTCCCTGACCTTTAGATAGAAGGTAATAGAGGAGCACACTGCGGTTATTTACATCGACAGGTTGGCCGTCCAAAGGCTCAACGCCATTTAAGGTAATACGATATTTTCTCTTCAAAAAAGATACTTGAACAGCACCATCAACATATTCGAAACCAAGGCGTTCAGCGCTTTCATGAAAATCGCATTCAGAAAGCTTGGTGATTAACCCGAGGTAGATTGAATCATAGCCACCTTGCACGAAATATCCTCTTTGACTTAGACTTCTATGTTGTGCGTGCCGAAAGCGGCCTAACAATGATTAGATTGATCCGTCTGAGATGCTGAGCTTTATTTTTCTGTCCGCATAGCACACCATTGGAGTGATTGCAATCATACTCAGTAGATCGTATCTTATTAGTTTAACTAGTCTTTCACTCAGGCAAGTTGAATTTATCCCTAACGTCACACTAAAAAATCCTACAAACTCAGAGCACTTTTCATCAACTGCATATATCAGATTGGCTTAATGCCAACTAAGCCGAAATAGATTTTTTAACAATATCCAAACCCCATTATAATAACAAGGAGCGGGCCATGAAGGCGTTGGGCTATGCTAGGATTTCCAAAGCAGAGAAAAATAGCGTCAGCATTGAATTTCAAGTCGCTGAAATAAGGAAATTAGCTGCTTCTCAAGGCTATGACTTACTTGCTATTCAAATAGATGACGGTATTAGCGGTAAAAGTATTAAAAATCGCCCGGCAGTCCAAAAAGTTTTAGAGGCAGTAGCAAATAGGAGTGTGGATGCCGTAATCGTGTATCGTTCAGACAGAACGAGTAGAGATGGCCTTGAAGGTCTTCATATCGAGAAGTTATTTACTGATAGGTGTTCAGCGACAATTACACTTGAGCGTCAACGACAATTACATTTGTGCATCTTTCGGGGAGTAGTTGTCTGTTAGAGATGTCCATAATTTGTTGGAAGGGGGCATTGTTTTGCAGACGACTGACGCTCAGGTGAGGAAACTAATGAAGGAGATTCGCAAGACAGGCAAAATTGGAGATTCAGCTTTACGATCCGGTATGAGCCGTAACACAGCGGCCAAGTATGTAAAAATTGGGAAGCTACCGTCGGAACTGACAGAACCAAGATCATGGAGAACAAGAGCAGATCCTTTTGATAGTGACTGGCAAGAGATTGTCGAGCGTTTGAGAGCCGCTCCCGAGCTTGAAGCGAAAGCTCTATTCGAGACTCTTTTGGAGAAGAGTCCAGATCGATATCATTTGGGGCAACTTCGAACTTTCCAGAGAAAGTTGAAGCGATGGCGTGCTAGTCAAGGACCAGAAAAAATGGTGTTTTTTGCTCAGAAACACCTACCTGGTGAGGCTATTCAGACTGATTTCACATGGGCGGCGAAGCTTGGTGTAACTATAGCAGGAGAGCCTTTTAGCCACATGCTTTGCAATGTGGTCCTACCATATTCGAACTGGCAGTGGGTTACGGTATGCCGTTCCGAGTCATTGTCCGCACTCAAAAGGGGTGTACAGGAGGCCGTTTTTCATCTGGGAAAAGCGCCAGAGTATCATCAGACAGATAACTCAACTGCGGCCACACATAATATCACTAGCGGGAAAAGGGCTTTTAATATTGATTATCAGGATTTTATCCATCATTTAGGAATGAAGCCTCGTACTATTACAATAGGAGAAAAACATCAGAATGGGGACGTCGAAGCGCTCAACGGGGCTTTGAAACGTAGACTGAAGCAGCATCTCCTTTTGCGAGGTTCAAACGACTTTGAAAGTGTCTCGCAATACGAGTCATGGTTAGTTACGGTCTTAGAAAAGGCCAATCGACTCAGGACCCGTAGGTTGAATGAAGAATTGGCTGTCATGAAACCGCTATTTAACGAACGTGTCCCCGAGTTTACTGAACACGACGTTCAGGTTAATTCACGCAGCGTCATAAGGGTAAAATACAACGTTTATTCGGTCCCTTCTCGACTCATAGGAGAAACAGTCAGGGTCAGAATATATGATGATCGCATTGAAGTATATTACGCTGGAGAGCTTCAGTTAAGTGTTGATAGGCTTTTAGGACGGCGTGGACACAGGATAAACTATCGCCATGTCATCTGGTCTTTAGTTCGTAAGCCAGGGGCTTTTCGGCTGTTCAAATACAGGGAGGACATGTTTCCGAGTCTTGCGTTTCGCAAGTGTTATGACGCTCTATGCAAGATATACGAAGACCGTAAAGCGAGCCTGGAATATCTGCGTATTCTTCACTTATCGGCGTCTACCGTGGAATCCGAAGTTCAGGCCGCTATTGAGCTTATCCTGGAAAGCGGGTCTGTTAAAAGCATGGAACAGGTCAAGTCCCTTATGGACGCTGGAAATCGTGTTGCACCATCGAATATGGCTTCATTCAAAGTGGATCTGTCGTGTTACGACGCTTTGTTTGTCTATCCTCAGGAGGTGGCGTCATGACACAGGAAAGCATAGCCTTACTGTTTCGCTCGTTGAATTTGCCCTCTTGCGCCATGCGCCATCAGGAAATGGCCGATCTGGCTGAGAGCGAAGGTTGGAGCCTTACACGATACCTGAAGAACCTACTAGAGTTAGAACTGGAAGGGAGAAGAACCAGGAAAATAGAGCGTCTTTTAAAATGTTCTCGACTACCTACGGGGAAGACCCTGGCGAGTTTGGACATGTCCTTGTTCTCGTCCAAAATCCAACGACAATTACCAGCCCTGCTGGAAGGTCACTTCTTGAAACGATCCGAGAATATACTGGCCTTTGGTCTTCCTG
Organism: uncultured delta proteobacterium; assembly: GCA_963798475.1. GTDB lineage: Bacteria > Desulfobacterota > Desulfomonilia > Desulfomonilales > Desulfomonilaceae > CAJBEZ01. Next base: position 7,132 of record CAWCTI010000021.1, on the reverse strand, counting down.
GGAGAGGGAAGACCCATCTTGTTTCGGCCATCGGTCATGAACTCATTATAAAAGGCCATTCTGTATTTTTCACTCCCGCTTATCGATTGGTTCAAAACCTACTTGCGGCAAAGCGGGAACTGAAGCTTGAGAAAGAAATGCGACGTCTCGATCGTTTTGAGGCTGTGATTATAGATGACATAGGTTATGTGCAGCAGCAACAGGAAGAGATGGAGGTTCTTTTTACATTCCTGGCCGAGAGGTACGAGCGTAGAAGTGTGCTGATTACTTCCAACCTCGTATTCTCCCAGTGGGACAAAATATTTAAGGACCCTATGACGACCGCTGCGGCAATAGACCGACTTGTCCATCACTGCGTCATCCTGGAGCTTACCGGCCCCAGTTACAGAACAGAAAAGGCCCTCAAACAGAATCAAGTTCAGAAGATGACAGAAGAGGATTCTAAAGTGCCTGGTCCAATATCAGGACCGGGGAATTAATTATCAACATGCACAAGTGTAATTGTCGCCAGTGCACAAATGTAATTGACGTCGGGCAGATAGGGGTGTGAAATACTTGTCTTGTACCTGAGGGCCTCCTAGCTGGCGGATCTCTTGATGATATCTTTATGGGTTTTATTCGTAACGGCCTCAACCAGAGAGAGCGACATCTTGTAAGTCAACGAACTCGACAAGCTCTGCAGCTCAAAAAAAGCAAAGGTGAGCGTTTAGGCAGCCAGCCAAGATATGGATATAGAGTGATCAATAGAACTATGGTTGAAGATCCCTTGGAACAGGCGCTGCTTAAATTTGTAAAAGATTTGAGTGACACTGGTATGTCTACCAAAAAGATAACTAATATTGTTAACGACGCTGGTTACAGGACCCGCAAAAATACCCTATTCGCTCCCACTCAGATACGTAGAATATTAACAGCGCCGGTTTAGGTCCGTTTAGTCACTGTGTTACTTCTATTGTTACCCACGTTTGACCACATGTTCATTTTTTATTTCTGTATATTTCTGGAATCCCTGAATAAGTCTCCGGGTAAATATTCGGTGGGTTGTATAAAATACTGCTTTTCAATTCTTTTCGGTGGAGGTCTTTTTGTACCTCCTCCGCTGTGAAGGAATATTTAGTCCCGGCCAATTGTTTTTACTACAAAAAGAAGTTCTATATATAAGAAGTGTTACAATGAAACAATATATATAATAACCTTTATTTAAGCCGTATAAATTGTTACAGGCAGGAAGAAACAATTGAGAAACAAGTAACATTGATTGCGGGACGATGTAACACCCCATGACTTTGTAACATAATGTTTCATAGGGGGTGTTACATCTTAAAGTGTTTATTTATAAGGCTTTGAGCACGGTTGTTTCATGTTTCACTAAGTTATTACTCTTTGTTGGTCCCTGATTCAGAGACAGAATGATCGATATAGCTATACATCCGGTGGTCGGTTCGCAGATTTTTCGTCAGTTTTTTCCTGTGTGTCCTGTATTATCACCAACGTTTGAACGCATGTTCATTAGAAGTGAAATCGCGGAAATGCCCTATACGCAATCGAATGCGATAACATGTGTCTTGTTTATATATATATTATAAGTAGTTATATTCAGTTTCTAATAAATAACATTATAATAACAAGGTACTAAATACAAAAAGAAAAACCAATGTTATCCCCAAAAAAATGGGCGGTAACATTCTAACCTATTAATATGTTTACTGAAACAGCCAGAATGTTACCGAAAACCATGATATCAGGGCTAGATGTCACGAGCCCTGTAATTGCCCCTACCAATCTTAACGATCTGACGGTCATCAATCATCTTCAAGAGAAGTTGTCTTACATTTCCAGGATCCATTTTTAATTGCTCAGCAATTTTTTTTGGTCCCATGGTTCTAGGCCTGACCTCTCTCAATGCGCAAATTATGCGCCTACGCTCTCTAGTTGTAACCTCATCAGGATTTATATAACTCCAGACGCAAGAATCCTCGTCAAAACTAAGATTCATGGTTAAATCACGAACAACCCGACTTTTAACAGATACAATTGCTGATGAACCATCCTTACTCATTTCAACGACCATGATCTGATCAGCAGCTGCGGCCAATCCCTGTGAACCAGATACCTTGTGTAATGGATTATCCGATGCCATTTTTCGATTGTGGTGAATCACAAGAATTGCAACAGTGTATTGAGAAGCAATCTTACGCAGATCCCTCAGAGCCCTGTAATCATAACTAAGTAGTGTCTGACCGTTGACCTTGGGATCCCTTATTGCTTCCAGGCAGTCTACAACAACAAGACCAGTGTCCCCATGCTGATCAAGGTATTCTCTCAGATCTACTAATCCTTTTGGAAATGGCGACCAGCTATTAATGAAAAAAGCATTCTCGGGACACGAATTACTGCTAACAAGTTTTTCGAGTCGCGCTTTAAATAGTGGATCACTATCTTCAAGACCTAAATAAAGAACCGATGCCTTATCTGTAACTACAAAGTGATCCAAAACTTGCCCAGCGTTCGCGACACCTATTGAAACTTCCAGCGCCAGCCAACTTTTTCCCACTTTAGGATCACCGCTAAGTAAGGTAACTCCTTGAGGAAGCAAATCAGGAACTATATATTTAAGAGGGGGGATATCCTTTTCTAAGAGATCAGAAAAACTTATCGGCTCTTTGGTCTCCTCCACATCCTGATTATAGCTCCAAGCACTATCAAGGCATTTTATCGCCTCGTTATCTGGAAAAGGCGGCTCACAATTTCTGGCGGCTTCGAGTACAAGAACCTTTGCCTCATCGTAATTAAAGCGTCTACGCTTTAACTGACAACCGTAACGGAACACTGTATCATCTCTTTCGCCATCGGGGACGCCCTTGAGGACATCGCTTCCGCTTCTCCTGACATTATTCCTAGCAGATGAATCTTTGCCCTTCCCCTCAGGACTTTGTGTTATCGCTTCCAACAACCAATCTGGCATAGGGGAAAACTCATGGTCTTCAAACGGCTTTTTCCAGCGATAACATTTCCCACTCTTATGATTGCTCGGGGGCGCAACGAAAAAACCACCAACCCCTCTGACGTCGATCCCAGGAAAAACATCAACCCTGTTTTTGACGCCACCCTCAGGTGCGCGATAAACTAGATGCCAACCACCTCCACCAGTTAGTAAGAGGAGATACTGCCCCATAGGACGACCGTTTCTGAGTCCCATGAAAGAGTCCTTTCCACCATGCCGTGGATCAATATCGATATCTGCAAGAAGTGATTTACCACATGCAATACCAACATTAGCATCTGGCCATCTCCTCCACCATGCTATAATGACTTGTGGGTCCGTAGAACAATTCTTTTGCCATTTTTTTATACGTGGATGTTTCCCTGGTTTCTTACAATCTTTATTTCCACAAGAACATATTCCATCCTTAGATACGGTGTGGACTGGTAACACGAAAAGGCCCTTTTGGGCATACATCAAAGCATAATTAAGCTTGACATTATCCTCAGTATGATCTATACTTTCCATTACGTTGTACTCCTATGTTTTTTGAGTTGGCCCGCTCCACGAGCCAACTCTGAATGAAAACAGGGAAATTATTTAAAACCAATCTTTACGCAGGCCGCTCTTGTCTGACAGCATCAGCGGCCTTTGTTTTCGTGGATTCTCATATCTCACCTGTTTGTATGACTATTTTTATGCGACACTCCTGGCGATGGCTGCTACCTCAGGCTCACCCAAAGGTGGCACACAGTAGAGCGCATTCTCTCTAATTAATTCTCGAAGAATAAAATCCGTGCGCATGCCGTAATCTCTAAGGAACCTAGCCATGCTTGTCAGATGCCTATTACGGTCCCCCTGAACAACAGAATCCTCATTGGTGTCACACATGCTCGTCATTCTCTCTGGCCGATCTCCAATGGGCTCTAATATTGCATTCAACAGCGCATCGGGTATAAGCGCTGGCTTCATCTGAAGCGGTGAAATAATCCATTCGTACGGTCCATTCCTATTGGCGCTTGGTGGCACTATTATTAGCCCACCACGGGCTTTAATATCTATACCTGGCCGTAATCCATTTTTGCTTGGGATTACGTTTCCACCATCCCTAAAAACTAAATGCCTTCCACCACTACCCGTCCTAGCCTCAACCGTGGAAGGTAATGAATCTAATCCGATTTCTTCGAGTAGTTCTGTGAACGAATCCTCCCCGCCGTGTTCAGAGTCTATGTCAACGACAACGAGGCCAGAAGCCCCGCAGACAATGCCCACATTGGCATCTGGATTCAGCGTCCACCATGTCGTTATGGTTTCAGGATCATCAGAACATTGATTAGGCCATCTCAACATCATTGGATGTTTCCCTTGAGCCGCACAATGAGGCCGCCCGCAACTACAGGATCCATCAGGAAAGACATAATGAACCGGTATAATTTTCCAATTCCTTGCCGCACATACATATGCCGCTTTCAACTTGACATTCTGAGAATCTTTAAATACAAATAGCATAATAATAAATCCTTTCTGGGCCGAGATTGTTTCCCCAATCCGGCCCACAATAGTGAGGATGAGTTAAGTAAGTGGCCGTGGGTTTGATTTTTATCCCGCGGTTTACTTTTTTAGCGATAATATCCATTATTTTTCTCCTACTTTTTACTCATTTCATTTGTCATTTTCTCCTCCTTTCATAAGAATTTTTTCGACAGTTATTAAGAACAAACTGCCATCACCCAAGCTTCTCTCTGCGACGCTTTGTTTTTCTCAGTTTCTTGATCGCTTACGTGATTTCACCTTAGCCTTCTCCAAAATCTCATCTAATGTAGATTTGGGAATCCGTACGCTTCTGCCAATCTTCAAATATTCGATTTCGTGCATAAAAATTTTCTGCCTCCACCATGAAGGGGACATTCGTGAAGCTTCTGCAGCCTCAGCTATCGTCAACAATTCCATTTAATAAATTCCTTTCTTTTTTATTTTCTTAGCTACTATTCTTCGATACTGACTTGCCTTTTATCACAGTTTGAAAGCAATGTCAATGGTTTTCTAATGCCATAAGCGGATTTCTATTGACAGAACTCCATTGAGCTGTTAATATTATATGTGATCTGATATTAGTCCACACGAAGAAAGGTGATTCACTATGAAGCCAAAGAGCGTTAGTTCACCCCTTAAGTGGTTTTTTTCTTTTATCAATGAGGATCTCTCTCAACTAACATGGAGCGACCGGTTGCGGTTCCACCTTGATATGGCAGAGGCCTTCCGTGTCACCCTTGAACGCAGTGATCTTGAGGAGGCACCAGTAAACCCAGAATGGACTGCTATGTGTCTCGTTGCCAAGACGGAAACTTTGGTTAATCTTCAAAACAAATTCAGATCGATACTTTCAGACCTGAAGGAGAAAATAGACAATGTCGAATCAGCAGCGGCAAGCCATCAGAGCGATGACATATTGCCCGAGAAATACTTAGAGATGACGCGTCTCCAGGCCGGGCCTGTAACAATTCAACTGACATTGTCGATCGAGCCATCATCCCCTCCAGAATTCACTTTAATTCCTCAAAAGTCGAAAAGGGCATCTCTTGTACATTGGGACCCCTTATCATTCAAGACTGGTCACCTAGACGTGAAGGTCTCAAGTAAAAACCTTGAACCTCTAATGATTTATCATTTTCTTCAGGCGCTTCGTGATCTTCCCATTCAGTCTGTGAGACAGTGCCCTCAGTGCGAAAAATGGTTCGTGTCGAAAAACGTGCGTGGCCAAGTTTTCTGCTCCGGCAGGTGTGCTACCAGAAAAGCCAATAAGGATAGGTATTACAGGAAAAAATCAGAATCTCCCGCTAAATATGCCGAAGAACTTGAGCAAGGCAAGGCCCGTGCTAAAAAGTCTTACGAACAGAAAATTCGTCAGATCAAGGTAACAGCCGGTAGCGAAAAAGAGAAGATTACGAATGAAGAGGAATAGGAGTTTAGCAATGGGGCTATTAGTTGAGTGTCCGAAGTGTAAAACACGTAACAGTCCTAAGACTGAGAAATGCAAATGCGGAGTCCATTTGAAGAAACTGGGCCACAAGAACTACTGGATTGAATATTACGATGATACAAGTAAGAGAAAGCGAGAGCGTATAGGACCTTCAAAAGGCGCAGCAGAACAAAGACTCAGGGAAATATTGAAAGCTCGCACAGAATGCCGTTACATAGAGATAGACAACAGCGCCAAAATCACATTTGGAGAACTTTGCAATTGGTATGTTGGCCTCACAGAGGTAAAGGCCAAAGCGACCTATAAGAAAGAATTCTCATCCATAAAAAACTTGAAACGTCTTATTGGAGAAGAGACCAAACTTAAGGATATTAATCTAGGCCGTGTTGAAGCCTATCAAAAAACACGTCTGCAGGAACCCTCCCCTAGACATGTGGGCTTGCAAGTCAAACCTGCGACAGTCAACCGAGAACTCTCCTGTTTACAAAGCATGTTCAATAGAGCTGTTCGCCATAAGAGATTAGAGAAGAATCCAATTTCCGAATTGAAGCGATTGCCTGAAAACAATGTCCGAATGAAAATACTTACCCAGAACGAGATTGAGAACCTTTTAGAGAACTGCCCACCACATCTTCAGCCCATAGTTATACTGGCTTTCTATTCAGGTATGAGGAAGTCAGAGATTTTGTCACTAACATGGAAAGAGGTAGATCTTGAAAATGGGTTCATTCGCTTGACTCCCGATAGAACAAAAACAAAGGTTGCCCGATCAATCCCCCTACATCCCAGAGTGAAAACTTTGTTAGCCCAACTACCAAGGAATGAGGAAACAGACCGCGTTTTTCTGAGAGACGGTAAGCCGTTCAATGACTTTAAGAGGGCCTACAAGAGCTCTTGCACTAAGGCAGGACTTAAAGAATTCACATTCCATGATCTGCGCCATTGCGCCATAAATAATCTGAGATTAGCCAAGAATGATTATTTCAAGATCATGGCTATTTCAGGTCATAAAACTACAGCGGTGTTTAAGAGATACAACTTGGTCACAGAAGAAGAACTAAGCAGCGTGGCTTGGGGAGACAAAGTCGATGCAGAAGGAAGATAGACACCAATATGGACACTAGCTTATACAAGTTATACATTAGGCAGGGGGTAACTCATTGTTTTTA
>CAWCTI010000020.1:0-28909 GCA_963798475.1 uncultured delta proteobacterium | reverse complement strand
GGTAAATCTTCTCCATACACAGGAAAATTCCACCCGCTATAACTACACCTGCAAGCGCTAGAAAGATGTTCCTCCAGCCTGGGAAAAACAGCAATGAAAAAGATCCGAGTATCAGCACTCCGAAGAGGTCCATCAAACGCTCTACGACCACTACACCAACAACGCGTGTTACTGAGACCCCATAATCTCTTTTAAGGAATACTCCTTTCATGGCCTCGCCGACTTTCCCAGGGGTTCCCGTCAGAGCAAAGCCGGAGAGAAACGCCACTGTCGAGTAAACAAACGGGACCGTTTCCCCAATGTTCACCAGGTAATAGTGAAATCTCCAGCCTCTTATGAGCCACCCAACAGTGACCAGTGACAGGACGACGCCCAGATCTGCAATTGGAAAAAGCGCTATAGCATGGAATATTCGCCGGTAATCGGAAGCGAATGTGGCAATCGCATAAAACAGGACTCCAGCTAGAGAGAAGACAAGGATGGAATTTAAGATTCGATTAAGAGAAAATTGATTGCCGTTTTGAGGACCTTCATCCAAAGATGGGCTTACAACGAGAGAATCTACGGGTCTTTCTACTATTTCAGACATCCAGTTACCGATGTTTAGGAAAGTAAACGCACCGTCCGCTGAATTCGGCCCATGCGGCGTCCATTTGTGACTTCATGCTGTTAACGTAATTTGCCATCGGCGCATATTGCGGATCACTGGGGTTCATCATACGGGCCTGGCTATAGGCCGAAGAGTACATCTGGTAGAGCCCTTTCCAACGTTTTTCCAGGTTCAGACACGTCCCATATTCAGGATTTGTAAGGTCTGGGCGGAACGCGTATTCCAACGGTTGTTGTTGCTGCTGGTAGACTGGTGGTGGTTGTTGAGAGGGATATCCCATAGGCGGTCCCTGCTGAGGCGCCGCAGGATACTGGGCGTTCGGTGACTCAATCCCCACAAATGGAGCGGACACCAGAGCTACTAAAATTATGAAGACCAATTTTTTTAGTGACATATTCTTGCAGCCCGTTTTCTACTAAAATAAAGGCGTTCAAAAACATTGGGGATCATACTTAAATCAGAGCCCTTGGTCAAGATGGCCGGCTCGGTCCGGCTTTACAGGAATCTTAAACACACAGAAGTATAGCCAGACGATGATCGAAAGTACAATTATACCGGCCCACACGGTATCGGACAGATAGTGCGCACCCTGGGCGATCCTGGCGAAACTGCCCAGCGTCCCCATTGTCAGACCAGCGCCGAGGAAAAGTCCGGCCAATCCTGGACAATATGGAAAAAATGACACGCCCGACGCGATAGCGAACGCGTTTGCGCAATGGCCGCATACAAAAGATTTGCCCCCACCCGGACCTGCCGGCTGAAAGACATTTCTGTAAGGTTCTTTTCCACCGAAAACTACGGTGTCAGCCGGTCTGGGGCGTCCCCAAAATGGCTTTAATATTCCATTTACTATTAGTCCTGGCCCTAAAACAACGGTCAATACAATTACAAGGAATGGTTTGGCGTATTTACGAGGAAATTTTCCTGCGAGCGTGAGCATATAACCAATAAACGCAATGATTGCCATTATCACCGCGGGGTATTCTCCGAAACGGTAAAATGCCGCCCAAGGCGACATCTTGCCGATAAGCCATCCTGCGTCGCCAAGAGTCGATTCATGTAGTGCGGTCGAGACGGACAAGTCCCATCCTTCCAAATTGATTATTGCGCTGATTGCGACGCCGAATAACAAAAACGCCGCAATTAAGATTAAACCGGCATTTCTGGATTGCGATGGAGTCATTGGGTTTCCACTTTAGCGTTACGGCTGCCACATTGGTATCATGACATCATAATGCTATATCGGCAAGTTTTACAGGACTTTGAATTTTCCAATTACGCCATTATGACTGCTGTGTTTTTTTGGCGTCTCCAGCGTCATGGTCTTGACACATTAAAAGTGATATGATTTACTCCGAAGATGGCGTTGCGACGGGGCCTTGTGAGCTGGTCAATATACGCCTGAGGAGAATGGACAAAGCCTCCGGATAGTAGCGGGCCGTTAACTCAGGGGTAGAGTATCTGCCTTTTAAGCAGAGAGTCGCTGGTTCGATCCCAGCACGGCCTACCAAATAATTTCAGCGGCAAGACGCTGATGCAATCCGTTACCAGCGTCCCCATCGTCTAGCCTGGCCTAGGACACAGGCCTTTCACGCCTGCGACAGGGGTTCGAATCCCCTTGGGGACGCCATTCATTTCAGCCTGATCGAGCATCCTCAATTCCAATCACTAGCTAACTTAAACCCTTGAGTCTCGTAAATAATAAGTCATTCTACTTGGTTAAAGGAGTCAGAACATGTCTGGAAGCACGCGTCAGGAACAGGCTAATTTCATCTACGAAAACCTTAGACTGCGAACGCAGCCAATAGCTGTGAAATTTCTGGAAAGCACTAATTTTCCGGAAAAAACCAGGCGTCCGTCACAGATCTTGGGCAAACGGATCACAATCTGCCAGGGCGTCACCATGGCCAGAGTATACGGCTGGCCCGTAGGTCTGGGACGCGAAGACCTTATTTGTGTGCCAGCGATGATCGCATTCGGTTTTACGCCAGCGTCGGACCAAAAGTCTGTAATGAGGAAACTGCTTTGCAATGTCACGTTGTCTCGCGATATGGATACTGCAAAGATTGAATCAGATTCGATGTTTGTTCTGGACAAAGCCCCTGATAAGGGCATATATCTGGCGCCACTCGCCAAATCTGTCCTCGATCCTGACACAATAACGATCTATGGCAACCCGGCGCAAATAATGCGACTGATTCAGGCATGGGTCTATATGAAAGGTTCACGTATTACCGGGAACTTCGGGGGTAAAATAGAATGCACGGAATATCTGGTCGGCCCTTATAAGGAAAAAGTCCCTCGAGTGGCCATCCCCGGCAATGGTGACAGGATATTCTCCATGACTCAGGATGATGAAATGGCTTTTGCGTTACCAGCGGAAGCGCTGGACACTCTGGTTGAAGGATTGAAAACCGCGGGGAAAGCCTTAGGCGCGAGATACCCGATAACATTCTATCAAAACTTTCAGCCCGAGTTCCCAAGGTATTACAAAGAATTAGGATCTGAGTTGGGTATATAGACAATGGTGGGCGGACTTTCCCCGAGGGCGTTCAGAGAAGTCCGTCCAACCTTTACTTATTTCAAGGGGATCGTCGGCATCAGTTTTGGATCAAGTTTAAACGTCCATGGGGCCCCTGAATTCTTCCAACCGTTACGCATGCGTTTACTATCAAAATAGCTTTCAGAATCAGAGACTAGGTCGCCCTCGAAACCGTCTACCACACTGTAGACGTTTTTATACCCTTCTTTATCCAATGCCTTGGCCGCCAAGGCGGAGCGATCTCCAGACCGGCAAAAAAGATATATTGTGTCTGACGGTTTGGCGATTTTTTTAATTTCCGAAACGAAGTTGGGATTTTCTTCAAGTGTCACCATATTCTTTTCCGGATCATATTTTCCGGTCCACACCTTAAAAGGGATATTGATTGCCATTTCCGGGTGGCCTACGAAGACATATTCCTCAGGAATCCGAACGTCGATAATTATAAGTGATTTATTGGTGTCTGCCGCCCATCTTTCGTAAGTTTCCTTGGCTGAAATGTATTTGCCCTGAGGAGTATGCTTAGCGGCGCTTGCGGGAAGGGGAGCGTCCGCAAACAACGGCTGAATCAAAAAGGCCCCAATAAATATGGTAAGGCACGCCATAAGAATTTTTCTCGTCATGTAATTCTCCCGTTCTTTTCGTGATATTAGTCAGAATAGTCAGATCCAGCAAACCCCGTTTATATAATATGCTTATATAGCAATATACAATAATAAAGAGGCCACCGCTTTGTAAATATTTTTTGTCCAGAATTTCGGTTCTAGTTTAAAAATGTGGTTTGCGGCTTTTAGGACAACTTAACATCTATTTGGATCGAGCAGGAATTGATACTCCATGCCTGGTTCTGTGCCGGGTTTTGGGTAAATTGATGTGAGTTGATATGCGGCATGATATCTTATATCATGCCACATGACGCTTCGCGTTTTGCCATGGTCAGATCGCCTTCGTTTTCCCGGCCCGCGTCATCAACAAGAATTACCATTCTTCCTTGTTTTATCTCTTCAACAGCCTCTTCAAAACCTACAAGCAAGCCCATTCAGGTATCCTCCTTTCATCCTACACAGATTTTACAAACCTTTTCATTACCTTTCGTGGAGGTCCGACAAGACTGTGACGCCATCGCGCAAGCAAGCCGTATTTTGGGGCTACAATCAACACAACAAGAAACTGCAGAGACGCGAAAAGCATTATGGTCGCTCCAGCGGCGGCATTAATAATGAGACTGAGATAGAGTCCCAAGAGTACCGACGTCACGCCAAAGAGGGCGGCAAGAATCATCATTCTGGCCAACCTGTCGCAAATCAGGTACGCCGTGGCCGCTGGCGTGATAAGAAATCCCATAATCAGTATGACCCCGACCATGTTAATTCCTGTTACCACGATCAGCGCTACGCCGGCCGTGAGGGTAGACTGGATCAAGCCGAGCGGGACCCCGATGGATGCAGCCATGACAGGATCAAAGCTTGCGATTTGGAAGTATCGAAAGAAAACACATATAAACGAGAGGACTAGACAACACACAAACGTGGTCGCCCAGAGGTCCGCATCGGCTATGCTGAGAATGTCCCCCATTATGAACTGACTAATCGAAATGTGAATCCGATTGATAAACAGGGATATAATTACCAGTCCGAGGGAAAAAGCGGTAGAATACATTATCCCAATAGCGGTATCTTCTTTTATTCGTGGGACAAGTGACACAAAGTTTACGAGGGTTACAGCCAGTAGAGCCGCTACCAGCGATCCTATTATCATTGCCAAAGAATGAGCTTCCACGCCAAAAACGAATTGCATAAAGAGGTAGCCACCCGCCACCCCGGCGAGCATGGCATGGGAAAGCGCGTCGCCCAGAAAAGCCATACGGTTCAGTATGACCAGGCAACCCACCACACCACACGCTATTGCGACGGTCGAACCAGCAATAAGCGCCTTTTGAAAGTAGGTCTCCTGAAGTGGAATAAGAAAGAAATGAATGAACCCACTGATCACGATGCCGCCGCCTCCCAGACAGGATGCTTAAATGGTTCCAGTTTGTGCTCATATACCCTTCGGAGAATGTCGGGTCGAAGCATGCGCTGAGGAGTGTCATACCCGAAGAGCTTTTGGTTCAAAAGTATGATGCGATCAAAATAGTCTCTTGCGGTGGCAAGATCGTGATGCACCACCAAGAGAGTGCGTCCTTCGGCTCTGATCCTGACCAGCACTTTCACCAACTCCTTTTCTGTCGCCGCGTCGAGTCCTGCAAAAGGTTCATCCAGGAGAAAGATTTCGGCGTCCTGGGCAAGGGCTCGGGCGAGGAAAACCCTCTGCTTCTGTCCACCTGATAACTCACCTATCGGCCGTCCATGGAGATTGCCGATGCCCAAGGTGTCCATGGCCGCCCGAACAGCGCTTTTGTCCGAGGCGTCGGGGGAACGCCACCACGGAAGTCTTGCGTATCGCGCCATCATCACGACGTCTTCAACCGTCACCGGAAAATCCCAATCCAGGTCCCCTCGCTGTGGCACGTAAGCGATATAGCCTTTGGCTCTACAGCCCGGCACACCACAAATCCGAATGTCTCCGGAATCTGGTTTAACAAATCCGACCAGCGCCTTAATGAGGGTGGATTTGCCAGCTCCGTTCGGGCCGATGACGCCCACCATTAAACCCGGATCGATCGCAAATGAGGCTGACTCGAGCGCTGGCCTTCCCCCGTAGCTCACCGTAAGGTTATCCACATCTATGGCCGGGAAATTGTTGCCTTCAGGGTTCATGGGTTCCTTCTCTTTGCGGATCCGTCCGAAGATTGATGGAAAAAGTTGCGCTCATGTTCGTGCAAACTTCCGTCCAATACGTGTATTCAGTCAATTCCTTTCCGTCCCGGAAGCACCTGAGACGAACAGCTTGCGCTCGAGGGGCCTCACCTGAAGGTGGACTCGACTCCACATAGAATTCATTGACGCCAGCCACCACACCTTTCACAGGTTCCACTAGAACTGGGATTCCAGCGGCAACTTCGTCATAACGGCGCAAGATCTCTTTCCCGTTCAAGCGTACAATGAGAGAAGTGGGCTTGTCAGTTTCATGCGTCTTGACCTCGAACGAATCCGGCTGCGCAGTGAAAGATAAAGTTATGTCCAAACCGAAGGTACCTTCTGGACCACTCCGCTCATTCACTGCAACAATTTTCTGGGCATGAGCGACTTCTCTAGTATGCATATAGAGCGAGAGGCCACCCATGCCGATGATCCAAATGAGCAAAGGTGCTACAATAACCCTCATCATTGGTTTATTTCAGGGCCTCCACTATGGTCAGCGTGTTTTCCCGCATCATGCCTATATAGGTGTCGGCATCCGATCCGGCTGGACCCAGTTGGTCCGCGTACAGAGTTCCAGCAATGCCAACTCCCGCTTCTTTTCCTAGCTCATTCATGGTCTTAGGGTTGAGGGTTGTTTCCATGAAGATAGCTTTCACCTTGAATTTTTTTATGAAATCTATCACCTTGGCTCGGGCCCCCGGAGTCATCCCACTCTCTTCAGCGGCCTTCCAGTCCAACGGAGCGGCTACCTTGAACCCGAATTCGTGACAAAAATACCCTAGCGCGTCATGGTTAGTAACTAAGATTCGCTTGCTGGGCGAGATTAGGTTGACCTGTTTTTTTATCCACCCATCGAGTATTTTCAACTCCTGCAAGTAAAGGTCCGCCCGTGCGTCGAATTGGAATTTTTTCTCGGGGACAAGATTGGATACGCCTTCAAGTATGTTGTTGACGTAAATGTCCGCCTTTTTTGGCGAATGCCACGCATGTGGGTCATCCACCATTTTCCCGTCTTCGTCCAATTCCAGAGGCTTGATACCAGCTGTGGCTGTGACAAGGGGCTTTCCGGCGTCTTTAGCCATAATCGCCATCCAATCTTTGCCACCACCACCCTCCATGTGCAAACCGTTTTCCACACATAAATCTGCCGATTTGATTATCCCGGCGTCAGAGGGCTTAGGTTGGTACTCGTGTGGATCAACCCCGGCTTCCGTCAGACTCTTCACTTCGCAATCGTCACCCACAACTTGCTTCACAAAATCCGCTAGCACAGGAAGCGAGCATACTATGACGGGCTTCCTGGCTCCTTCGGCATGCGCAAACGCCGAAAAACAGGCCACAACAAGAATCATGAGAAAACAAGAAAGACGCTTCATTAACTGACCTCCTAACCGTTAGGTATCTTTTGCTTGACTGGGATTACCACTAATGGTAATTTCTGTCAACTATGAAAAATAAGGAACCTGACATCGTAGATCTTGGAAACCATTTCAGACGGCTGGGAATGCGTTTCACCCCCCAACGCGAAGCTGTATGGAAACTCTTCCGGGACAGCCGAACAGGATATTCCATCCCGGAAGCGATTGAGGTTCTTAAGGACCAGAACATAGGTATGGCGACAGTGTACCGTACCGTGACGGCCTTACAAGAAATCGGCCGACTGAGTTGGGTGCATGATCAAAACGGCGAACACCGCTATGTGGCTTGCAAATCCATGCACGGACATCCTCTGGTTTGCGAGAAGTGCGGAAGCGTTTTGGAATTCGTGTCCTGCGACCTTTCTGTCCTGGAAAGGCTCCTCGCTGTAGAGACCGGTTTTACTATTACGGGGCATCGTTTGGAAGTTTTGGGTATTTGCCCAGCTTGCCAGGCATAACATGATAATAGTTGTCAATAATAGAGTTGGCATACTTGCTCCCCGTAATATTTTGGCGGTCAAATCTTGGAATATATATCCGTGAAAGCATCCAACGGGGAGGCGATATTAATCGTCGGCTGTGGTGATGGTATTCCTGGAAAGACCAAGAACATTGATCTCTTGGCAGAACGCCTAGGCCAAAGATACGGGCATCCCATCGTAATGGCGTGCTGCAATGCGTTTCACGATCCACAGCTCTCCGAAGCCTTTTCGAAATGTGTTAGAATGGGCGCAAAAAGAATTATAGTTGTTCCCTATGTCTTTTCCATGGATGCATGGGAGATCTCGGAACTTGCGCACATTATACAGGAGGAGACGATGAAGCTGAAAGGTGTTAATGTAGTTATTAGCAGATCGCTCGGCTTCGACGAATCACTGATTGATGTTGTGGAGAAGCGCATTTCGGAATCGAAGGAATTCCCCGATGTCCGGGAATTGACTCTGCTGAAAGAGAAAGAGTATTTAGATGCTCTTTGGCATTGAGCGCCCTGTTGGCAAAGAGGTTGTAATAGCCTGAAGTGTAAACCGCTCTCTGTGATTCATATCCTTGTCAGCACGGCATATCTTGGTGTCATTGCCGTTAAATAGGTCTTTGGTGGCTATCGAGATTAATTCACTATGCTGTCCATCACAAAATTGGTTAGCCGGCGCTAGGAAGGGACTTGTCTGAAAAGATTTACCATTGCTATAGCCACGCTGCCGGCCAAGATCAAATTTGTGATTGCAGGACGTGCGAGTCGACCCAAAACAGTATACATGAGGAAAATGATAAGTCTGGCGTCTTAACCCATAGACGCCGGGCCTCCATAATCACTCCGCTACTCGAATCGGTCTTTTTGCTCTTTTCTGTGGGCCTGCTCTTGATGCGTGATCGCTTGGGGTTACAAGAGGTTGTTTCGGACCTTTCCATAAGTTTTGTGGCCATAATGGTCGAGGCCATGCCGTTCATGCTGATTGGGTCGCTCATAGGGGGCCTTATAGAAGAGTTTGTCCCACAAGAATTGCTGGGACGAATATTGGAAGGACGCGAACGGTCGGCCATTTTCATAGCCGCTGGTCTAGGCCTAATATTTCCTGTATGTGATTGCGCGATAGCGCCTTTGGTCAAAAGACTTTTGAGCAAGGGGGTCCCTCTGTCAGTCGCCATTGCATTCCTCCTGGCAGGGCCGATAGTGAACCCCATTGTCGCGGCTTCCACGTGGTTGGCCTATCAGGGCGACTGGAGCTTTTTGGTTACACGCATGGTTCTGGGTTATGCTGTCGCCATCGTCGTGGCTTTCCTTATGGATTTCCTGTTTAAGGACAAAAAAGCGCTATTAATTGAAACTCCTTCGGAGTTCGAACATAACTGTGACTGTTGTGGGCGTGACCATGCGCCTGAAAAAAGCGACAACAAAGAAAAACGCCTCTTTTTTGCGCTCCAGCACGCATGCGACGATTTCTTCAACATCGGTAAATTTCTAGTCATAGGGGCATTTATCGCCGCGTTGGCCAGAACCACCATTGGAGTCAACGTGCTGCAAGGTCTGTCGTCGGCGCCTGGAACGGCGATCATCCTGATGATGTTCCTGGCGATGGCTTTAAACCTGTGCAGTCAAACAGACGCTTTCATAGCCGCGGGTTTTCGGGGAATATTGCCTGATACGGCTCAAATGGCCTTCATGATTCTCGGTCCCATGCTCGACATAAAGTTATTGCTATTGTACCTGACCATGTTTAGGAAGCGTGTCATCATAACTCTGGCATTATTCATCTTCCTCTCTGTCCTCACGAGTATGATTTTCTTGCAATACGGATTGGGAGGTTTGCTCGGTGGACAGTAAGCGCAACTGGCCGTCAATAAATCGTTCGATGCAAGCTATCGTGGTGATAGCGTGGATCATAGCCTATTGGATACTTGTGCAGCGAATCGGGGGGACACCTCTTTTGAGCAAATTCCTGCGTCCTGATTATTGGTGGTTAATAGATGTTGGGACGGGGATTCTTCTGTTCTTTCTGCTGTCACTGGTCTACGCTGACTCCCAGTGCTCCGGAGGCTACCGAATTGGATTGATATTACAGGTGGTGATAATGATTGTGCCTTTGCTGTACATCCCGACGGCCGCCACATCCCAATTCAGTCCTAACGCCGTTAAAAAACGTTTGTTCAATTTTGGGCGCCAGGACTACAAAATGGCGCGGGCTTCTGTGTTTAACTTCCAACGACCCGGCCCGATGGAAAGTAAGCCGAAAGACAGTGATTTGAACTTCCCCAAGAATCCGTCTCTGCTGCGCTTGGCGTTGGCCCCTGAGCCATATGAGGGGAAACAGGTCACCACGTTGGGAAGGGTTTATCGAGACGACAAGCTGCCCGTAAACACATTCTTTTGTTATCAATTGGTCATGTATTGCTGCGCTGCCGACGCGGGACCATTGGGGGTCTTGGTGCAATATGACAAGGCCAAAAACCTTTCAAGTGGTCAATGGGTGAAAGTCGAAGGGAAAGTCAAAATCACCTCAAAAGAGGACCAGCGCAAAACGAAAATTCGAGCTGAAAAAGTTGAACTGATAGACCCTCCTAAAGATCAATATCTTTATCCTTAAAATCATAGCTACAAACTAAGGATGTGAAGGCTTCCTATAAACAGGATTACGCCCAGGAAGGTTATCGCCAACGGTCCAGAAACCAACAGGACAGCGCCAGCGGTCCTAAACAGTCGGTGGTACCGCCCGGTCAAGTTCAGGATAAGTCCTCGAGAGCCAATTGCGCCTGCTGCGACAAGGGATGTGGTGAGGGCCATTCCCAAAGCGACCGCTACCATGGCCAGCAGACCAGCCCATAGGATGCCCAGTGTCATGCTGAATAGCAGAATTATGGCGGCCCCAGAGCAGGGAATGATGCCGGCGGCCAGCGCCAGGGCCAACAGGCTCTTGGGATTCGAGTGACTTTCACAACAGTGGTCTTCGTCATGATCATGCACATCAGGGTGGTCATGATCATATTGGGTCAAGTAAGCAATACCCCGTATCAGAAGAAATATACCAACTACAGCTACCAGAAGATAGCTGATGGAGTACATATATTCCGAAATTCTGTCGAGGTCGAATAGATTAGCGTCTCTGCCCAGAAAGCGGATACCCAGAATCAAGATTACCGGTGAAAAGACGTGGATAAGAGAAAATACGCTTGAGAAAAACAAGCCATGTCTCATATTGCCTTTGTTCGCTAAAAAATAAGAACATACCACACACTTGCCATGACCCGGTCCCACGGCGTGCACAACGCCGTAAGCGAAAGAGAGAACCAGAAAAGACCATAGACCTGATCCGGTCGGATGGTCTTTAATCTGCTTCGCATAGAACGTTAATCTTTCTCTAAAGTCTTTCTGGATCAAAGCAATTTTGGTCAGAAGGCCAGATATGAGAGGTAAACTGAAAAACGTTCCTGAAACCGACATGCCAGCATGACCGCGGCCCGCAAGCATAGGATTTTGGGCCTGACAAAATAGTGGGCACAAAACGATAAAGATAAGCGTCGTATAAACGATTACTCTGGTCACTGCTTTCTCCTGAATTTAACAGTTAATACCTTTGGGACGACCTGACCGAAATAATACTTCAGTCCCGGGTCTTCTTTTATCTCAAACGTGTGCGTATAATTCTTGTCATTCACAAAAGATACCGGCGCTTTTTCGGCAAACTCGAAGTCATTATAGTATTCTTCGTCACATACCAGCGCTTTGGCGAACTTGAACTCTTTGGACGCGTTCAAAGGGCAGGGAACGATGTAAGTGAAAGAGAGCTTACCCTTTTTAATTTCGGCCCAAAAACCTTCAACCCGGTTTACCGGAAAATACTTCCCGTCCAGCTTTATCAGAGTGAAGTATTGATACTCTTTCAGGCTGTCAAATAAGTCCTTTTTTATGGAATTCATGTCCTTGGTGGTAAGTTTTCCGCTTTTAGCGCTGGCGTACTTTCCAAGCGCCTGTTCGCTGAACATTTCGTCGAATGTCCAATGAAACTTCAAAGCGGCTAAACCATCGTCGTTGAACATCACGGCAATGGAATAATCAATGAAGACGTGGGGATGGCCAAAATTGTCTGTTGATGTGACCCCCAAAAACACGGCCACGGTGGTAGTGGCTATCCATAGGATGCGTTTTGCTGGGGCAAGACTGAATGTGAACTGTTTAGCCAAAGACATATCAACCGGAACTGATGATCATGATTGATTGATTGGCCTCAATCCAGCGCAATCCTATATTTCATGACGTGGGTCCATGTCAAGTCAACCTTGCGGCAATCAGCCTTGTCGTCTTGTCCGATGTTGTAATCGCCATCGGTGAGATCTATTATGTCAAGAGGAAGTTGGTTTTTCAGGTCGCAACAAATGATGCAGTTACGGCACAAAATGTCGCTTGTCTTGAGGAGTTATAAAAAATGATTCGCACAAAGCCACATAGGGACGCACGCTCCGTGTCTTTTCGCCGTTCGGCGTTCTTTTCGGTATTTTTAACGGCATATATTCTTCTGTTCATTGCGTGTATTCCCCAAGCCTACTCTTGGGCTGGGGAACCCGCAAAACTTACGATTCTGTACATCAACGACCCGCATGCCCATTATTTACCATATCAGGACAAAGATATTTCAGGTTTGGTAGGGGGCTTTGGTAAAGTTGCGACGGTCATGGAACAGGAGCGGACCCGAGCTAGGTCAGAGGGACGTTTTACGTTAACTCTTATGGGCGGTGATCTATTACTAGGCACGCCATTTTCAACAACGTTCAAAGGCGAACTTGGCGCTATTCTGATGAATCAATTGAAATTTACCGCCATGGTTGTCGGAAACCATGAATTTGAATACGGACTAAATAACCTTTTATCAAATCTACGAGCCCGTCTTGATTTTCCCCTTCTTAGCGGGAACGTTCAGACAGAGGAAGGCGAGTGCATTTTCGATAGTACCCTGAAAGGGGAAATTCCAAATTCTAAAACCGGTTTCACCATTATAGGTCTCACTACTCAGCAGACCCCTAAAATCACCTTACCCGACAATGTGAAGGGTCTAGTTGTAAAAGATCCCATAAATACTGCCAAGGAGTGCATAAAGGGCGTTCCAGCAGACGATCTAGTTATAGCTCTTACTCACTTGGGAGTTGGTGAGGATCGAAGATTGGCGGAAGCCTGCCCAAGGATAGGTGTTATCATAGGTGGGCATTCCCATACAGCTTTATTCAAGCCTCTAAAAGTCCACAACACTCTAATATGCCAGGCGGAAGCCTATTCGCGGTATGTAGGGGAACTCAATATTGATGTGGAAAAGGGAAGGGTGGTTAATTACGACGGAAAGCTAATTTTCCTCGGGCCTGATGTTAAAGAGGATCCAAGCGTTTCCGCTACCATTTACAAGTACAGGGAGCGCTTGGACCCACGATTGATCACAGTGATAGGACGTACAGCGGTCATGCTCGGCAGTCCACATCGCAGCAGATCTGGTCAGGCAACAGCCTTGGGGCCACTCATGGCATATACTATGGCGACTAGTCAGGAAGCGCAGGCAGGCCTCGTAAACGCGGGCGCCATACGAGACAGTTTGCCGTTAGGTGATGTAACACTAGCAGACCTTGACACCGCTATGCCCTTTACGGACACTGTTGTGAGGATGGACCTCACGGGGAAAGACATCCGCAATGCATTGCAACAAAGCCTTCGGCTGCACGATGGACGTGGAGGAAAACTCCAAACATTTGGTATAACAAAATCCGTCAACTCGGCCCACGAAGTGATCATTTCAAAAATAGGAGATAGCGATTTCGCTCCCGATAGAGTCTATACAGTTGCAATGAGCAACTTCCTTGCCACGGGTGGTGACGGTTACAGCGTGTTCAAGGAGAATGGTCGTAATATCCAAACTTCTGGTGTTCTTATAAATGATTTGATTATGAATTTCTTTAAGGAAAGAAAGGTCATAACTAGTTCTCTTCTGAAGGATTTAAACATTTCCTTGGTAAACTAGGCCTACTGATTGAACAAAACGATCATTTGCAAATATTAACCGCATTGAAGAATCATTGCCGGGACGCTGGGACAGACAGTCGCTTCCACGCTTGAGACGTTCCCACACTTCCCGTATAAATTGGTAAGTATTTGCCCAGAAAATCCAAAATCGCCCGGTAGCTCTTGATTTGGTTTTCCTTTTTTACAAACCCGTGACCTTCATTGTCAAACACGATATACTCGACTGGAACATTTCGCCTCCGAGCCGCTTCTACGATCTCATCGGACTCGGCTTTGATTACTCTGGGATCGTTTTTTCCCTGAAGCACCATCAAAGGTCTGATGATTTTGCCTGAATGGAACAAGGGTGAAATATTTCTCAAGTAGTCTTCTTCAGTATCGGGGTTCCCAATCTCTCGATAGAGGGATTCCTTGTAAGGATCCCACCATGAAGGAAAACTCTTCAGTGTACGAAGCCAGTTTGATACACCGAACATGTCCACACCCAGAGCGAACTCCTCCGGTCTGAACGTGAGTGCGGCCAACACCATGTAGCCGCCATAGCTGCCGCCTATGATCCCAATACGTTTTTCATCCACATGTCCTGTTGATTCCAGGTATTTCTTCGCCTCAACGCAATCTGCCAAGTCATCTTGTCCGTGTTTGTGATTGTCAAGCCGGTAGAAGGTCTTCCCATACCCCGAGCTACCCCGATTATTGACAGCGATGAGACTATATCCGTGATTCACCAGATATTGAATCAGTGGATCATAATGGATCGTCGCCTGTCCTCCAGGCCCTCCATGCACCCACACCATTGCGGGCGCCTTGTTAGAATGATCAGCCTGGTGAGTTTTGTACATTATGGCGGGAATATTTAATCCGTCGAATGACTTATAATGAACCCGCTGCGCTTCAACCAGGTCTTCAGGATCAATTTCCGGATTAAGCGTGTTTGTAAGCCGCGAATACCTCTGGCTTCCGAAATCATAAATGTACAGATTGTTGGGGGACCGAGCGCCGTTGACATAGAAGCTCATCAGCTTCTCGCTCTTCGAAATTGTCACCGACGATATCTGGCCTTGAGGCGGTTCAGGTAGATGTATTGGCTGATTCGTGGATGTATCATAGATTCTGATTTCGGTCCTTGCATCGTTATTGATTCCGATCACCAAGTATTTGCCCGAACGGGAAAAACGGGCAAACTCAATATCCCAGTCGGCTTGCAGTATCTTCTCGGAATGTCCGGATTCGAGATCGTACCGTTTCAAATAAGTGAACTCAAGGCCTTCATTTGTGAGGTAGTACAGGCTCTTGGAGTCAGGACTAAACATCTCGGGAGAATAGTTTATGTCTCCTTCATGAGGGGTCAGACGCTTGAATTTCTGAGATTTAGTATCGTAGAGATATATGTCTGAATTGTCACGGGTTATGGTCTTGCTGAAAGCAAGGTAGCGGCGGTCTCTGGAAATGGCTCCAAGACTGTAGGCGCCTTCATTCTTGAAAATCATGCGTGGGATGAAGGTCTTGATGTCCATGTCGTAGACATCCATGTGCTTCGGGTTCCTTTTGTTGGAACCGAAATAGAAAGTCTTTTCGTCATAGCTTATTCCGTAAAAGACGGACTTCGCATTTTCATCCGGAGTCAGGTCCCTAATGTTTCCACCCTCATCTCGCAGATAAATGTGCCCCTTTTCGTTGCCTCCGCGATCGCTCTGATAAAGGATGCGATTATCATGAGGCAGGAAGGAGAGGGCGAAAATTGAGTCATCCTTAGAGAAAGTGACTTGCGAAGGCTCTCCGCCCTCGACAGGGATAATGAAAGCGTTGAAAACGCCGCTCTGGTTGCTGGAAAACAAGATACTCTTTTCATCGAATGAGAAAGAACTCCCCCCGATGGAGATAGTCTTCATGAATTGTTCAATCGAGTATTTCTTGATTTCGCGGCACTCGACCGGATTCGTCATTGAGCAGAGCGCTAACAAAGCAATTGCAGAGCATATCAGTATCTTAAGCTTCACCGTTCCTCCTGGTGAGCGAGAATGTAATGACAGGTTGGATATGGGACAACGACCCAAACTCTGTTCCGACCTTTTCTTTATAGCAGTTCTCAAAACAACTGACGGTTGTTTATGAACTTTATTTCGCAATTTGACTGATCTTCTACAGTTGAGGTGATTTTCAGAGTGGTTTTAGGGCTAACTCCTTGAAAATACTATGGTGGAGTTTTGGAAACGTTGAAAACATGGTGCCACGTTAAGCTACATTATCCCTTGACTTATAGGTTATTATGGATAATCATGGTGTCTAGGAGGAAGCGCCATGTTTTTCCGCCAAAAGAAGTCAGGAGACAGAACCTATTTGCAGATAGTTGAGAACCGCTGGGAAGGAGGCGGGTCCAAGCAACGCGTTGTTTGCACCCTGGGGCGTTTAGATGAGCTAAAAGCCACTGGTCAACTTGAACGACTACTTGTCTACGGCGCCAGATTCTCCGAGGCGATGATGGTCATCGACGCCCATAGTCGGGGAGAGTCTCCAGTGTCTGCAATCCGTCGTATAGGTCCAGGTCTGATTTTTGAGCGATTATGGAGGGAGACTGGTTTGCAGAGGGTAATAGGATCTCTGGTGGCGGATAGGAAGTTTGATTTTCCTGTTGAGCGAGCGATCTTTGTCACCACTCTCAACCGATTGTTCACCTCTGGCTCTGATCGTTTCTGCGCTAAATGGATGGCGGACTATGGTGTTCGAGGTACCGAAGAGTTGGAACTGCATCACTTGTATCGCTCAATGGCCTGGCTGGGAGAGGAGCAGTCGGACCAGGAATCCAGGACATTAGCGCCACGGTGTACCAAGGACCTTATTGAAGAAGAGTTGTTTTTGGGTTCACGCGATCTGTTTTCATCACTTGATTTGGTTTTCTTTGACACAACGTCGATCTACTTCGAGGGCGAGGGAGGACAGACCATAGGTGAACTCGGCCACTCCAAGGATCATCGTCCGGATCTGAAGCAGATGGTGGTGGGAGCGGTAATAGACGGAGCGGGTCGCCCTATATGCTGTGAGCTGTGGCCGGGAAACACTGCGGATGTCAAGAGTTTGATTCCCGTGGTGGACCGTCTCAGATCGCGGTTTTCTATCGGGACCGTGTGCGTGGTGGCTGATAGAGGTATGATCAGTCAAGATACCATCATTGAGCTTGAGTCAAGACAGTGGCCCTATATTCTGGGAGCCAGAATGCGTAACCAGAAGGAAGTGAGAGAAGAGGTTCTCTCCCGGGGTGGCCGTTGCCAAGTGGTTCCCGCTGCGTCCGCTCTGAAGGTAAAAGAAGTTCGAGTGGAGGGGAGGCGCTATATTCTGTGTTTCAATGAAAACCAGGCGAAAAAGGACGCTGCGGACAGGGAGGCCATTATTGCCGGGCTTGAAAAGAAGCTTAAGCAAGGAGCCAAATCCTTGATCGGCAACAAGGGATACAGGAAGTATCTATCCCCCACTGGTTCCTCCTTCGCTATCGACAAAGAAAAGATCGACTCCGAGTCACGCTATGACGGCAAGTGGGTTCTCAGGACCAACACCACATTGCCTGCCGCCGAAGTGGCCCTGAAGTACAAACAACTATGGATGGTAGAGCAACTCTTCAGATCGGCCAAGTCCCTTTTAGGCACACGACCGATTTTTCACAAGTATGATAGAACGATCCGCGGGCATGTGTTCTGTTCTTTTCTGGCCCTAGTGTTAAGGCGGGCGCTCCAGGAAAGACTTGAATCCAAGGGGTACTGTTTTGAGTGGTCGGATATCCTTCTGGATCTGGACAACCTCACTGAGGTGGAATTAGATCAGAGTCCGAGACGCTTCGTGCTGCGATCCCAGCCAAGGGGAACCTGTAGCGGGGTCTTTCGGGCGGTGGGCGTGGCTCTTCCACCTACAGTGCGCATAATGTGACGGAGGAACTCTCATGAATTCTCCCTGATT
Source organism: uncultured delta proteobacterium (assembly GCA_963798475.1). Classification (GTDB taxonomy): domain Bacteria; phylum Desulfobacterota; class Desulfomonilia; order Desulfomonilales; family Desulfomonilaceae; genus CAJBEZ01. The sequence goes on along the minus strand of CAWCTI010000020.1, from coordinate 11,091 downwards.
CACAGTAGGACACCACATGGTGCCACAGAATTTTTTCGTAGCTCTAACTTATTAAAATGAAATATCTTTTTTCGGCGCACTGTAGAAGATCAGTTTGACAATATCTGCTTCAGATTGGGTATGTTCGGATTGGTGAACATGCCTAAATGGGGTGCGTGGTCAAAACTCCAGATAGAATGAATACATTGATAGGCCGACTGGAGCCTTACTTTATTGGCATTTTAAGGACTAAGCTGGAATAGTAATCTATCAAATCAAGAAGGGGGTTGAGTTGATGATTATATCAAGGTGACTAACTCGCTTCGGCCTTCCTCTTGGCCGAACACTACCTGGCTGGTTTCGGGTAGCGATCCAATGAGAGCGTTTTTGATTGACTCGGTAAGCAATGGAGAAGTATACACTAATTGCGAAAAAACTGGTCTTTTCGGCAACAGAAGGATTTTCCTGGCCCTGTCGGGTTTTTGTGGGAGGTCGTGCTGCGACGTTTCCGAGCTAGGGGAACCATTTTGTAGATGGCCATTGCCCTACACCCAAAACGGCTATGACCAAGAGCCGCATAATTCAATTTAATCTGTGGAATTGATCATGATTGACACTGAAGCATCCCTGTCGCAAGTTCATCGTTCAGTGGCTATTCCGAAGGGAGCATCCCTCGTCAAGCGGGTGTTCGCCTTTTTCGGGCCCGCTTACCTTATTAGTGTCGGGTATATAGATCCTGGTAACTGGGCTACTGACCTCGAAGGGGGCTCGCGTTTCGGTTACACCCTGATCTGGGTGTTGCTCATGTCCAACGCTATGGCTTTAGTCCTGCAGGTTCTCGCCGCGCGGCTAGGCATAGTAACCGGGAAAGACCTTGCTCAGGCTTGCCGAGACCATTACCCGCGATGGGTGGGGCATATCCTTTGGATTCTCACGGAACTCGCCATCGTCGCCACTGACATTGCAGAATTGATCGGAACAACAATAGGACTGAACCTGCTTTTCGGGATTCCTCTTATATGGGGAGTTGTGATTGGTGGGTTTGACACGTTGTTGTTTCTCGCAATCCAGAACCTTGGGATCAGGCGTTTTGAAAGTTTCATACTCTCTTTGATAACCATTATAGGTTTTTGCTTTGTCTTTGAAGTCTTCCGATCAACCCCGGAATGGGGACTGGTTGTTAGTGGCTTCGTGCCTCATCTCCCCAAAGACGGGCTTTACATTGCTATCGGTATTGTCGGCGCAACCGTCATGCCTCATAACCTTTTTCTGCATTCAGCCTTGGTACAAACGAGGGCGTATGACACATCGCTGGAAGGAAAGCGACAAGCTTGCAAATTTAATCTGATCGACTCAGCGATTGCTCTTAATGTCGCTTTTCTAATCAATGCCGCCATTCTCATCGTCGCGGCCGCGGTGTTCTTCAAGCGACACCTCATTGTTACTGAACTTCAGCAGGCCCACAGCATGCTTTCGCCTCTTTTGGGGACAACGTTGGCGGGAATTGCCTTTGCAGTGGCTCTTTGGTGCTCAGGTCAAGCTTCCACACTGACGGGGACACTTGCCGGCCAGATTGTGATGGAGGGGTTTCTACGTTTCAAGATTCGTCCCCTCTTGCGTCGATTTATCACGAGAATGCTTGCGGTAATCCCGTCAGGCGGCCACGATTATCTACATGGGAGACGCTGGGACGTACCAACTGATTATCCTGAGTCAGGTCATACTCAGCTTGCTCCTCCCGTTTGCCGTAATTCCTCTTATTCACTTCACAAACGACAGAAGGGCAATGGGCGAGTTCGCCAGCAAATACTGGTTGCAGATCCTCTCCTGGGTCGTGGCTGGCACAATTGTGGCGTTGAATATGAAGCTCGTAGTAGATCAAATCTCTGAGTGGATCGCTAACAGCGCAGAGCCGGTATGGATTTACGCGACCGCCGTGCCCCTTGCCGTTAGTTTAGGATCTCTTCTTCTTTACATCACGGTCAAACCTTTCATTCATAAGCCTTCTTGGGAAGCGATGCCAGCTTGGAAGACCTTAAGTTACTTTGCCGGAACCGAAGAGGGGAAGCTCGACCTTGAGGCGCCTCTCTATAAACGTGTGGGCGTAGCGGTAGCCCATTCTGAGTATGACAAAAAGGTGCTGAGTCATGCCCTCACCGTGGCTCTTCAGAGCAATGCGGCACTCTACCTTTTTCATGTGGTGGAAGGCGCAGGCGGGGTTCTCTATGGTTCGGACGCCTATGACGCAGAGGCGAGAGAGGATGAGGAATACCTCAAGGAACTGGCCAGCACTCTCGGTCAAAGAGGGGTGGTAGTTGAGACACTCCTTGGTTTTGGAGACGTTGTAAATGAGCTCACTCGTATGGCGAAAGAACAAAAAATCGATATTCTGGTCCTGGGAGGGCATGGACACCGAGGGATTAGTGACATCCTTTTCGGAAGCACCATTAGTCCCATCAGACATGGGCTGAAAATACCTGTGCTAGTTGTGAGATAAAGTTGTGAAATAAAGACTTCACGTTTGACCGCATGGCTCAAGTTGTTTCAGCCGGCTTGAGGCGAATATGTCGGTCATTCTGTTGGCGAAGTGGACAGGATGAAAATATGCCACGAACCAGGTTTCTTTTCTCTGTGTTTTTACTCTTGATCAGTTTAGAGCAGCTTATGCGCTTGTGCCACGGTCTGTTTTCTAGGCGGTTAATGTAGTTAATCTGAAAGAACTCTATTGGCTGTTTCGCAGATGGATCTTGAGGGTGTCAATAAGATAATAATAGCCACGGTTGGGATCCTGTTCTTTGCATGCTTGCTGGTCCTGAGCATTGGCTCCGCTCCGGAGCCGAAGGCCCTGTCACGTTGGAACGGCGAGGTTATGACCCCACGACGACATTAGCGCATTCGGTAGACGAATGGCAGCGATGGCAAGCGCCTGAAGGCAAGTATGATGGAGGTGTCCATCAGTTTGAACCAAAAGGCTTTCCATTTGATGAATCGGAGCCGCCCCTATCAGACGCCCCAAAGAACAATACATTCAAAGGATCGCAGACTCTTGCGTCGTATGTGCCGAAAGGAGATCTGAGCCTAGCCATGGTTATTCTCTCCCTAGGATCGGCTCTTTTGCTTGGTTGCGCCCATGCGTTGAGTCCAGGACACGGCAAGACGATGGTGGCCGCTTATCTCATTGGCTCTCGTGGCACTCGGCGAGACGCTGTCCTTTTGGGTGGGATCGTCACGTTCACTCATGTCATAAGTGTCCTCCTCTTGGGACTTCTCTGCCTACTTCTTTCCAAGCATGTAGTTTCGCAGAAGCTGTTTCCATGGATTGGCGCAACGTCCGGGGGTGTCATATTCATGGTAGGCTACTGGATGTTGGCGAAGAGGGCTCTAGGTCTTGATCATGGACATTCACATCAAGTTCATCACCACCACGGGACGGAAGTAACTCCGGTTCAGGACAACCCTCAAAAATTCATTGGCGGAGTTAACGGACCACTTCTCCAGATCCAATTGCACAACACGCCATTCTCAACTTGGCTGTGACCACGAACCCCATGAACATATTCAGCGGCATGAGCACTGTCCAACGGGCCGCATTGGCAAGGTTAGCCTCGTCTCCCTAGGGCTTGCCGGAGGAATCGTTCCGTGCCCAACAGCGCTGGTGATACTGCTCTCCGCCATCAGTCTAGGTCGGGTCGGGTTTGGACTTCTGCTCATCATCATCTTCAGCCTAGGCTTGGCAGCGGTACTCATTGTCATTGGACTCCTGACCGTGACAGCGTCCCGTTTAGCCGGTCGGTTTTCAGAACACAGGAAATGGATACGAGTCCTTCCAGTATTAAGCGCCGGGGCGGTCATGATAATAGGGATTGGAATAGCCTTCAACTCGTTGGTGGATGGGGGAATTCTTACCATCAACCGCTAAGACCCAATTGTTCGAGGAGAGAAACATAGCAAAATAGCCTATTTTTAGTGGGCCAAAGCGTTTTTTTCAAAAAAACTATACCACGTGTTTGCCTGTGGCAATTAATTATATATGTTTAGACCGCCAGAAAACACTTTTGCAAAAAAATTATACTTTTTAGAGTTTTCATCAACCATGATTTTATCTTTCCAAGCTTCACGACACGACCTTTAACAAAGCATATTTTCTCCAGAAACACCACGGCCTGCCGTGAAGCTCATTTTTTCAATATGCTCAAACCGTCAAAAAATTAGTTTTCCAAGTGGCCCGTTAGTCATTCCTTGACTTTCCATTCTTTCCATACTTTGCCTACCAATTCAGGGCTGGGCTTTAGGGTCGGATCACCGGGTAGCCAACCGGCGGGAGTGGCTTCATTGGTAGCTCTAACATGTTGAAAAGCCATTATCTGTCTTACCAACTCAGCGAAATTTCGTCCTACCGGTGGAGTCATGACTTCCATTGCCTGGATGGTTCCATCCGGGTCAATCAAGAATCTGCCCCGAATGTCCACTCCGGCTTCCTCATCGTAAACGCCATACACCTCACCGATTTTGCCTCCAGCGTCAGACACCAGAGCAAAAGGAAGCCCCTTTGGAACCATTTTAGACAATTCTTCTTCATCCCAAATTTTGTGGGAAAATCGACTATCTGTACTTAGAGCGAGAACCGTTACACCTAATTTGGCTATTTCATCGTGTTTTGCGGCAACTGTCGCAAAACACGATGAAATAGCCAAATTAGGTGTAACGGTTCTCGCTCTAAGTACAGATAGTCGATTTTCCCACAAAATTTGGGATGAAGAAGAATTGTCTAAAATGGTTCCAAAGGGGCTTCCTTTTGCTCTGGTGTCTGACGCTGGAGGCAAAATCGGTGAGGTGTATGGCGTTTACGATGAGGAAGCCGGAGTGGACATTCGTGGCAGATTCTTGATTGACCCGGATGGAACCATCCAGGCAATGGAAGTCATGACTCCACCGGTAGGACGAAATTTCGCTGAGTTGGTGAGACAGATAATGGCTTTTCAACATGTTAGAGCTACCAATGAGGCCACTCCAGCCGGTTGGCTGCCCGGTGATCCGACCCTAAAGCCCAGCCCTGAATTGGTAGGCAAAGTATGGAAAGAATGGAAAGTCAAGGAATGACTAACGGGCCACTTGGAAAACTAATTTCTTGACGGTTTGAGCATATTGAAAAAATGAGCTTCACGGCAGGCCGTGGTGTTTCTGGAGAAAATACCCTTTGTCAAAGGCTGTGTCGTGAAGCTTGGAAAGATAAAATCATGGTTGATGAAAACTCTAAAGAGTATGACTTTTTTGCGAAAGTGTTTTCTGGCGGTCTAAACATATATAATTAATTGCACAGGCAAACACGTGGTATAGTTTTTTTGAAAAAAACGCTTTGGCCCACTAAAAATAGGCTGTTTTGCTATGTTTCTATCCTCGAACAATTGGGCCTTAGCGGTTGATGGTAAGAATTCCCCCATCCACCAACGAGTTGAAGGCTATTCCAATCCCTATTATCATGACCGCCCCGGCGCTTAATACTGGAAGGACTCGTACCCACTTCCTGTGTTCTGAAAACCGACTGGCTAAACGGGAAGCGGTCACGGTCAGAAGTCCAATGACAATGAGTACCACCGCCAAGCCTAGGCTGAAGAAGATGATGAGCAGAAGTCCAAACCCGACCCGACCTAGACTGATAGCGGAGAGCAGTATCACCAGCGCTGTTGGGCACGGAACGATTCCTCCGGCAAGCCCTAGGGAGACGAGGCTAACCTTGCCAATGCGGCCCGTTGGACGGTGCTCATGCCGCTGAATATGTTCATGGGGTTCGTGGTCACAGCCGAGTTCACAATGGTCGTGTTGTGCAATTGAATCTAAAGGAGTGGTCAACGATAAGGCTTCCGCCGGTCCTTTGTGAGGGTTGCCGTACGGAGTAACCTGCGCCCCGTTGTTATGACTGTGATGCGAATGTCCATGATCAAGCCCTATCGCCCTCTTCGCCAACATCCAGTAACCTACCATGAAGATAACACCCCCGGACGTTGCGCCAATCCATGGAAAAAGCTTCTGCGAAACGACATGTTTGGAAAGAAGGAGGCAGAGAAGTCCCAAGAGGAGGACACTTATGACATGAGTGAACGTGACGATCCCACCTAAAAGAACGGCGTCTCGCCGAGTGCCACGAGACCCAATGAGATAAGCGGCCACCATCGTCTTGCCGTGCCCTGGACTCAACGCATGGGCGCAACCGAGCAAAAGCGCCGATCCTAGGGAGAGAATAACCATGGCTAGGCTCAGATCTCCTTTCGGCACATACGACGCAAGAGTCTGCGATCCTTTGAATGTATTGTTCTTTGGGGCGGCTGATAGGGGCGGCTCCGATTCATCAAATGGAAAGCCTTTTGGTTCAAACTGATGGACACCTCCATCATACTTGCCTTCAGGCGCTTGCCATCGCTGCCATTCGTCTACCGAATGCGCTAATGTCGTCGTGGCGTTATAACCTCGCCGTTCCAACGTGCCAGGGCCTTCGGCTCCGGAGCGGAGGCCAACGCTCAGGACCAGCAAGCATGCTAAGAACAGGGTCCCAACCGTGGCTATTATTGTCTTATTAACTCCCTCAAGATCCATCTGCGAAATAGCCAATAGAGTTCTTTCAGATTAACTACATTAACCGTGTAGAAAACAGACCGTGGCACAAGCGCATAAGCCACTCTAACTTGATCAAGAATAAAAACAAAAGAAAAAAACCTGGTTCGTGGCATATTTTCATCCTGTCCACTTCACCAACAGAATAACCGACATGTTCGCCTCAAGCCCCCTCAATCAACTTGAACCATTCGTTAAACTTGGTCTAACGCCTTTATCTCACAACCAGCACGGGTATTTTCAGCCCATGTCTGATGGGACTGATGGTGCTTCCGAAAAGGATGTCACTGATCCCTCTGTGTCCATGCCCTCCCAGGACCAGAATATCAATTTTTTGTTCTTGCGCCATACGAGTGAGTTCATTTACAACGTCTCCAAAACCAAGGAGCGTCTCAACTACCACCCCTCTTTGACCGAGAGTCGTGGCCAGTTCCTTGAGATATTCCTCATCCTCTCTCGCCTCTGCGTCATAGGCGTCCGAACCATAGAGAACCCCTCCTGCGCCTTCCACCACGTGAAAAAGGTAGAGTGCCGCATTGCTCTGAAGAGCCACGGGGAGGGCATGACTCAGCACCTTTTTGTCATACTCAGAATGGGCTACCGCTACGCCCACACGTTTATAGAGAGGCGCCTCAAGGTCGAGCTTACCCTCTTCGGTTCCGGCAAAGTAACTTAATGTCTTCCAAGCTGGCATCGCTTCCCAAGAAGGCTTATGAATGAAAGGTTTGACCGTGATGTAAAGAAGAAGAGATCCTAAACTCACGGCAAGGGGCACGACGGTCGCGTAAATCCATACCGGCTCTGCGCTGTTAGCGATCCACTCAGAGATTTGATCTACTACGAGCTTCATATTCAACGCCACAATTGTGCCAGCCACGATCCAGGAGAGGATCTGTAACCAGTATTTGCTGGCGAACTCGCCCATTGCCCTTCTGTCGTTTGTGAAGTGAATAAGAGGAATTACGGCAAACGGCAGGAGCAAGCTGAGGATGACCTGACTCAGGATAATCAGTTGGTACGTCCCAGCGTCTCCCATGTAGATAATCGTGGCCGCTGACGGGATTACCGCCAGCATTCTCGTGATAAATCGACGCAAGAGGGGACGAATCTTGAAACGTAGAAACCCCTCCATCACAATCTGGCCGGCAAGTGTCCCAGTCAATGTGGAAGCTTGACCTGAGCACCAAAGAGCCACTGCAAAGGCAATTCCCGCCAACGTTGTCCCCAAAAGAGGCGAAAGCATGCTGTGGGCCTGCTGAAGTTCAGTGACAATGAGGTGTCGCTTGAAGAACACAGCGGCCGCGACGATGAGAATGGCGGCATTGATTAGAAAAGCGACATTAAGAGCAATCGCTGAGTCGATCAGATTAAATTTGCAAGCTTGTCGCTTTCCTTCCAGTGATGTGTCATACGCCCTCGTTTGTACCAACGCTGAATGCAGAAAAAGGTTATGAGGCATGACGGTTGCGCCGACAATACCGATAGCAATGTAAAGCCCGTCTTTGGGGAGATGAGGCACGAAGCCACTAACAACCAGTCCCCATTCCGGGGTTGATCGGAAGACTTCAAAGACAAAGCAAAAACCTATAATGGTTATCAAAGAGAGTATGAAACTTTCAAAACGCCTGATCCCAAGGTTCTGGATTGCGAGAAACAACAACGTGTCAAACCCACCAATCACAACTCCCCATATAAGAGGAATCCCGAAAAGCAGGTTCAGTCCTATTGTTGTTCCGATCAATTCTGCAATGTCAGTGGCGACGATGGCGAGTTCCGTGAGAATCCAAAGGATATGCCCCACCCATCGCGGGTAATGGTCTCGGCACGCCTGAGCAAGGTCTTTCCCGGTTACTATGCCTAGCCACACAGCGAGAACCTGCAGGACTAAAGCCATAGCGTTGGACATGAGCAACACCCAGATCAGGGTGTAACCGAAACGCGAGCCCCCTTCGAGGTCAGTAGCCCAGTTACCAGGATCTATATACCCGACACTAATAAGGTAAGCGGGCCCGAAAAAGGCAAACACCCGTTTGACGAGGGATGCTCCCTTCGGAATAGCCACTGAACGATGAACTTGCGACAGGGATGCTTCAGTGTCAATCATGATCAATTCCACAGATTAAATTGAATAATGCGGCTCTTGGTCATAGCCGTTTTGGGTGTGGGGCAATGGCCATCTACAAAATGGTTCCCCTAGCTCGGAAACGTCGCAGCACGACCTCCCACAAAAACCCGACAGGGCCAGGAAAATCCTTCTGTTGCCGAAAAGACCAGTTTTTTCGCAATTCGTGTATACTTCTCCATTGCTTACCGAGTCAATCAAAAACGCTCTCAGTGGACCGCTACCCGAAGCCAGCCAGGTGGTGTTCGGCCAAGAGGAAGGCCGAAGCGAGTTAGTCACCTTGATATAATCATCAACTCAACCCCCTTCTTGATTTGATAGATTACTATTCCAGCTTAGTCCTTAAAATGCCAATAAAGTAAGGCTCCAGTCGGCCTATAAATGTAATCATTTTATCTGGAGTTTTGACCACGCACCCCATTTAGGCATGTTCACCAATCCGAACATACCCAATCTGAAGCAGATATAGTTAAACTGATCTTCTACAGTGCGCCGAAAAAAGATATTTTATTTTAATAAGTTAGAGCTACGAAAAAATTCTGTGGCACCATGTGGTGTCCTACTGTGAATCAGGGAGAATTCATGAGAGTTCCTCCGTCACATTATGCGCACTGTAGGTGGAAGAGCCACGCCCACCGCCCGAAAGACCCCGCTACAGGTTCCCCTTGGCTGGGATCGCAGCACGAAGCGTCTCGGACTCTGATCTAATTCCACCTCAGTGAGGTTGTCCAGATCCAGAAGGATATCCGACCACTCAAAACAGTACCCCTTGGATTCAAGTCTTTCCTGGAGCGCCCGCCTTAACACTAGGGCCAGAAAAGAACAGAACACATGCCCGCGGATCGTTCTATCATACTTGTGAAAAATCGGTCGTGTGCCTAAAAGGGACTTGGCCGATCTGAAGAGTTGCTCTACCATCCATAGTTGTTTGTACTTCAGGGCCACTTCGGCGGCAGGCAATGTGGTGTTGGTCCTGAGAACCCACTTGCCGTCATAGCGTGACTCGGAGTCGATCTTTTCTTTGTCGATAGCGAAGGAGGAACCAGTGGGGGATAGATACTTCCTGTATCCCTTGTTGCCGATCAAGGATTTGGCTCCTTGCTTAAGCTTCTTTTCAAGCCCGGCAATAATGGCCTCCCTGTCCGCAGCGTCCTTTTTCGCCTGGTTTTCATTGAAACACAGAATATAGCGCCTCCCCTCCACTCGAACTTCTTTTACCTTCAGAGCGGACGCAGCGGGAACCACTTGGCAACGGCCACCCCGGGAGAGAACCTCTTCTCTCACTTCCTTCTGGTTACGCATTCTGGCTCCCAGAATATAGGGCCACTGTCTTGACTCAAGCTCAATGATGGTATCTTGACTGATCATACCTCTATCAGCCACCACGCACACGGTCCCGATAGAAAACCGCGATCTGAGACGGTCCACCACGGGAATCAAACTCTTGACATCCGCAGTGTTTCCCGGCCACAGCTCACAGCATATAGGGCGACCCGCTCCGTCTATTACCGCTCCCACCACCATCTGCTTCAGATCCGGACGATGATCCTTGGAGTGGCCGAGTTCACCTATGGTCTGTCCTCCCTCGCCCTCGAAGTAGATCGACGTTGTGTCAAAGAAAACCAAATCAAGTGATGAAAACAGATCGCGTGAACCCAAAAACAACTCTTCTTCAATAAGGTCCTTGGTACACCGTGGCGCTAATGTCCTGGATTCCTGGTCCGACTGCTCCTCTCCCAGCCAGGCCATTGAGCGATACAAGTGATGCAGTTCCAACTCTTCGGTACCTCGAACACCATAGTCCGCCATCCATTTAGCGCAGAAACGATCAGAGCCAGAGGTGAACAATCGGTTGAGAGTGGTGACAAAGATCGCTCGCTCAACAGGAAAATCAAACTTCCTATCCGCCACCAGAGATCCTATTACCCTCTGCAAACCAGTCTCCCTCCATAATCGCTCAAAAATCAGACCTGGACCTATACGACGGATTGCAGACACTGGAGACTCTCCCCGACTATGGGCGTCGATGACCATCATCGCCTCGGAGAATCTGGTGCCGGAGACAAGTAGTCGTTCAAGTTGACCAGTGGCTTTTAGCTCATCTAAACGCCCCAGGGTGCAAACAACGCGTTGCTTGGACCCGCCTCCTTCCCAGCGGTTCTCAACTATCTGCAAATAGGTTCTGTCTCCTGACTTCTTTTGGCGGAAAAACATGGCGCTTCCTCCTAGACACCATGATTATCCATAATAACCTATAAGTCAAGGGATAATGTAGCTTAACGTGGCACCATGTTTTCAACGTTTCCAAAACTCCACCATAGTATTTTCAAGGAGTTAGCCCTAAAACCACTCTGAAAATCACCTCAACTGTAGAAGATCAG
>CAWCTI010000019.1:0-158501 GCA_963798475.1 uncultured delta proteobacterium | reverse complement strand
AGTTGCACAACCCGACTACAAAAGCGAAAAGGCTGAAATCGATAACCAATTGGATCTATTTGACTAAACGTTGGGACACTAGTGGTCTGATACATATAATTTGGATATCTAACTTGATAGTTTCCTGAATGTTTCGCATGCTTGGGAATCTCGAAATGAACGACCAGGACAAAACAAAAGCTCAGCTCATTGATGAGTTAACCACATGCGCCATGTGGTTTCTGAATTGCAATCTGCCCAGGCTGAATTTGACAACGGTGGTGAACCAAAACAGAATCATAGCGCTCTGCTGAAAACTTTGGAAAACTACAGGGAACTCGTCGATCACGTCAATAGCATTATCCTGCGGTTTGATAAAAACGGCAACATAACTTTCATAAATAGGTTCGGCCAGGCTTTTCTTGGTTACGGTGAAGAGGAAATTGTTGGGCGGAATGCCATTGGGACCATCGTCCCTGAAACAGACAAGGTCGGTCGAGATCTTAGGCAAATGATCAAAGATATAGTCTCCCACCCGATCAGTTATTTAAAGTACCAGAACGAGAACATGCTAGGGAATGGAGAGCGCGTCTGGGTTTCCTGGACAAACAAACCAACATTCGATGAAAACGGTAATCTCAAGGAAACACTTTCCGTTGGTATCGACCACACTGAACTGAGGCGAGTGGAAGAAGAACTACGCAGGTCTAAACAGGAGCTTGAGGCAACAGTAACAGAGCGCACCGCCAAATTGCGTGAATCGGAAGAACGATTCAGGGTTTTGGTGGAACACGCCCCCGATGCGATACTGGTCTACAATGTTGATCTCAATCGTTTTGTGGACGCTAATAAAAAAGCAGAGGAACTATTTGGGTATAGCCATGAAGAGTTAATACTGATCTTCTACAGTGCGCCGAAAAAAGATATTTCATTTTAATAAGTTAGAGCTACGAAAAAATTCTGTGGCACCATGTGGTGTCCTACTGTGAATCAGGGAGAATTCATGAGAGTTCCTCCGTCACATTATGCGCACTGTAGGTGGAAGAGCCACGCCCACCGCCCGAAAGACCCCGCTACAGGTTCCCCTTGGCTGGGATCGCAGCACGAAGCGTCTCGGACTCTGATCTAATTCCACCTCAGTGAGGTTGTCCAGATCCAGAAGGATATCCGACCACTCAAAACAGTACCCCTTGGATTCAAGTCTTTCCTGGAGCGCCCGCCTTAACACTAGGGCCAGAAAAGAACAGAACACATGCCCGCGGATCGTTCTATCATACTTGTGAAAAATCGGTCGTGTGCCTAAAAGGGACTTGGCCGATCTGAAGAGTTGCTCTACCATCCATAGTTGTTTGTACTTCAGGGCCACTTCGGCGGCAGGCAATGTGGTGTTGGTCCTGAGAACCCACTTGCCGTCATAGCGTGACTCGGAGTCGATCTTTTCTTTGTCGATAGCGAAGGAGGAACCAGTGGGGGATAGATACTTCCTGTATCCCTTGTTGCCGATCAAGGATTTGGCTCCTTGCTTAAGCTTCTTTTCAAGCCCGGCAATAATGGCCTCCCTGTCCGCAGCGTCCTTTTTCGCCTGGTTTTCATTGAAACACAGAATATAGCGCCTCCCCTCCACTCGAACTTCTTTTACCTTCAGAGCGGACGCAGCGGGAACCACTTGGCAACGGCCACCCCGGGAGAGAACCTCTTCTCTCACTTCCTTCTGGTTACGCATTCTGGCTCCCAGAATATAGGGCCACTGTCTTGACTCAAGCTCAATGATGGTATCTTGACTGATCATACCTCTATCAGCCACCACGCACACGGTCCCGATAGAAAACCGCGATCTGAGACGGTCCACCACGGGAATCAAACTCTTGACATCCGCAGTGTTTCCCGGCCACAGCTCACAGCATATAGGGCGACCCGCTCCGTCTATTACCGCTCCCACCACCATCTGCTTCAGATCCGGACGATGATCCTTGGAGTGGCCGAGTTCACCTATGGTCTGTCCTCCCTCGCCCTCGAAGTAGATCGACGTTGTGTCAAAGAAAACCAAATCAAGTGATGAAAACAGATCGCGTGAACCCAAAAACAACTCTTCTTCAATAAGGTCCTTGGTACACCGTGGCGCTAATGTCCTGGATTCCTGGTCCGACTGCTCCTCTCCCAGCCAGGCCATTGAGCGATACAAGTGATGCAGTTCCAACTCTTCGGTACCTCGAACACCATAGTCCGCCATCCATTTAGCGCAGAAACGATCAGAGCCAGAGGTGAACAATCGGTTGAGAGTGGTGACAAAGATCGCTCGCTCAACAGGAAAATCAAACTTCCTATCCGCCACCAGAGATCCTATTACCCTCTGCAAACCAGTCTCCCTCCATAATCGCTCAAAAATCAGACCTGGACCTATACGACGTATTGCAGACACTGGAGACTCTCCCCGACTATGGGCGTCGATGACCATCATCGCCTCGGAGAATCTGGCGCCGGAGACAAGTAGTCGTTCAAGTTGACCAGTGGCTTTTAGCTCATCTAAACGCCCCAGGGTGCAAACAACGCGTTGCTTGGACCCGCCTCCTTCCCAGCGGTTCTCAACTATCTGCAAATAGGTTCTGTCTCCTGACTTCTTTTGGCGGAAAAACATGGCGCTTCCTCCTAGACACCATGATTATCCATAATAACCTATAAGTCAAGGGATAATGTAGCTTAACGTGGCACCATGTTTTCAACGTTTCCAAAACTCCACCATAGTATTTTCAAGGAGTTAGCCCTAAAACCACTCTGAAAATCACCTCAACTGTAGAAGATCAGTAATACAGGACGGACTGGAGAAATTTTACACGCCAAATCAGCCTGACGGCCGTTCAATCACGGAAAGTATGTCCGAAAATATTCAGCATGCGCTAGCTGGAGAAGATGTTATGTTTGAACGACTAATTCGCAACGCCAAAGGCCAGGATCGATACTGTGAAGTAAGGCTGGTCAAGATTCCTACGGCGGAAAACAACCTGATTCGAAATAGTTACATCGATATCACAGAGCGTAAATCGGCTGAACTGGCGCTCAAGCACAGTGAAATGCGATTTAGAGCGCTTTCTGAATCAGCTCGAGATAGTGTTTTCATAAAGGACAAAGAGCTTAAACACGTAGACATTAACCCCGCTGGTGTTGAATTGCTGCAAACCGAACGCGAGGACATAATTGGAAAAACATCCAGAGGTATTCGGAGAAAACTACCCCAGTGAATTAGAGGATGTTGAACGCCGGGTCCTTAATGGACAAACAGCGGAAACCCAACAAAATTTTATGTTCAAATCTCAACCGATCTTTATAAACGTCATCCGGTTTCCTCTTCGAGATTCGTCCGGTCAAATAACAGGAATTTGTGGCATAGCCAGGGAACTTCTTAACCCAACTTTAAATTCCATTGATCAACCAATAGAAATAACAGAGTACTCGTTTGACCTTATGAGAGCAACACTGGCAAAGGCCAATCTTGCGACGGAGAGCAACAGCATAGTTCTCCTGACTGGTGAAACAGGTTGCGGAAAAGACTACCTTGCCTGCTATATACACAGTCATTCATCCAGGTCTGGCGGCCCTTTCTATTCCATTAACTGCGCCGCCATACCATCGGAAATTGCCGAATCGGAACTCTTTGGGCATGAACCAGGAGCTTATAATAATGCTATTCGGAGAAAACGTGGCTTGCTCGAGTTGGCCGAAGGAGGGACACTCTTTCTAAATGAGATCGGAGAATTGTCGCCTTTAATGCAGGCCAAGCTACTAACTTTTCTTGACACTTTCTCTTTCACCAGGCTTGGAGGGGAAAAGAGCATTCGTGTCAACACAAGATTGATCGCAGCCACAAATAGAGATTTACGGGCAGAGGTTAGAGACGGTCGCTTCCGGAAAGATTTATATTATCGCCTCAACGTGATAGCTATAAGAGTGCCACCTCTACGGGAACGGCCGGAAGATATTCCTCTCATTTTAAATCGGATTGTAGGCAGCCCTTTTAAGGAAATGCAGTTTATGACCACCCCGAAAATACACTCAGAGGCTATGAAGGCATTATGCTGGTACTGCTGGCCTGGAAACGTAAGGGAACTCAGAAACGTTCTGGAGCGGACATTGATTATATCAAGGGGTAATAACTTCGTCTGAGTCATCTGCGCATAGAGGGAATAGAGGGACCTTCAGATAGGACTGTTATCTCACCCGGTCGCTCGCTCTATGAAGTCATTGAAGAAACCGAGCGGCTCATGATCGACGACGCTCTCAGCCGGGCTAACGACAAGAAACAGGAAGCCGCAGTTCTGCTTGGGATATCCCGTTTCGCTCTGGCACGCCGTAGGACCAAGCTTGGGATGAGCTAAAGGCTACATTACAACTATGGAGCTAAGAACATGATCATAGGAATCCCCAAAGAAATCAAGGAAAACGAATATAGAGTCGGAGTAATCCCTTCGGGAGTTCGGATCCTTAAACAACATGGCCACTCAATCCTCGTAGAAAAGGCCGCCGGTGAAGGTTGTACAATAGCCGATGGGGAATACGCTGAAGCAGGTGCCACGATTGTGGATAGCCCTGATGATGTGTATGCCCGCTCAGACATGATCATGAAAGTGAAGGAGCCCCAGTCGAGCGAATATAAGCTGCTTCATGCGGGGCAAATCCTCTATGCGTATCTGCATTTGGCTCCCTCTCCACAATTGACGGAAGCTCTTCTTAATACCCGCGCTGTAGCCGTAGCCTACGAAACCATCCAGACACATGACGCTTTCTTGCCTCTTCTTGTGCCCATGAGTGAAGTAGCAGGTAAAATGTCAGTGCAAGTGGGGGCACATTTTCTGGAGAAAACACAGGGAGGTCGTGGAGTATTACTTGGTGGTGTCCCTGGTGTGAGACGAGGACGTGTAACCATTCTGGGAGCCGGCACGGTTGGTACGGCGGCGGCTAGAATCGCCGTAGGGCTGGGGGCGGATGTTTACGTCCTGGATGTTGATCAGCGGCGTCTAATTTACCTGGAGGATATTTTTGGAAATCGGGTAACCACGATGATTTCCAACCATGATAACGTCCTTTACTCGGTTACAAACTCACATTTAGTCATAGGCTCTGTTTTAATTCCGGGGGCCCGTGCGCCTCGTATCGTTACAAAGGACATGGTCAGCCTTATGAAAGCCAGATCCGTCATCGTAGATGTCGCTATTGACCAGGGCGGCTGCATAGAGACTTCCAGACCGACAACTCACAAACACCCTACATTCATAGTAGATGATGTAATTCATTACTGTGTGCCCAACATGCCGGGTGTAGTAGCGAGGACGTCTACTTTTGCCCTTACCAATGTTACGCTGCCTTTTGCGTTGGAAATAGCGGACAAGGGGATCAACAAAGCGGCGCAAGATGACGACAGGCTGGCCAAAGGGGTTAACCTTTACAATGGCTTGGTAACACATGAAAAAGTAGCCCAGGCCCTTGGATATACTTACAGCCCCTTAAATAAGGTGTTGGGCAAATAGTAAAAAAGCCTCCCGTTCAATTGATTTGCCCCGGTGTCTGAAACGAATTAAAAACCCAGACTGACCGTTACAACAATAACAACCGGTTTAATAAACGGAGGTTCGCACGTCATCATGCCTTTTACAGAGATCAACGGAATAAATCTTTATTATGAGATCCACGGCCATGGAATTCCGCTCCTGATGCTACATCATGGATTTGGATGTGCCAGAACATGGGATAAAATCGTGCCTAAATTGGTAGAAAATGGGTACAAGCCGATCTGCTATGACAGGCGAGGCTACGGACAATCAGATGGAGGTCCGGATTTCATGGATTTCTATGTAAGCGATCAATTCCGTGCTGAAAGTGTGATGGAGCTGGAATCTTTCCGAGACTGGCTCGGTGTGGATTCATTTAATGTTGTGGGACAGTGCGAAGGAGGGGTGGTGGCAGCGGATTATGCGGTAAAATATCCTGATCGTGTCAGGAGCGTCGTCATATCAAGCACGCTGTGCTACCACTCGATCACAATGCACGAATTTAACCTGTCAAAATTTACCAGGACCTTTGACGAACTGGAACCAGAACTGAGAAACAAGTTGATAAGTTGGCACGGAGAGAAGACAAAACCGTTTCATGATCAATTTCGGCAATTTGGAGGCGCTTACGGTAAAAACATTTTTGATCTGAGACCAACACTGAAACAGATCAATTGCCCAACCCTAGTGCTCTATCCCGACAGGAGTTTTCTTTTTGAAGTGGAGCAGGGAGTAGCCTTTTATAGAAATCTGACTCAGGGAGAATTGGCTGTGCTTCCCAAATGCGGGCACAACACTTACGACGAACAACCGGAGGAATACGTTTCTCATATTGTGAACTTTTTCAATCGAAACAACCTTGATGGAGTAACCGGAATCAGGAGCAAGACAGCTCGTCCAGTGACTTGCGCTAGCTAATTGTTTTACCGTGCAAAACAGCTGAATCAATTTCCAGGACTACATTGCGCTAGCATAAAGACGCTCAAATTTGACGATTTATTACTTTTCTAATAAACTGCATGGCCAATTGGAACTCACCGAGCCAAACCACACCCAGAAATTAAGAGGCCAGATCTTTTGTGAACAATCCCGGCGACAAACTTGACCTTTCCAGACCCAATCGTCTCGACATAATAATAGATTACCGAAGACTTCTTATAGCCATAATTGCTGTTATATCGGTGATCCTCGGATATTATGCCCTGCAAATGAAAACAGACCCATCTCTGAAGACAGGGATAGACACCACTTCCAAGGCATATCATCGATATCAACGATTCATAAAAACTTTTGGTAATGAGGAATTTACCCTGGTCGTCATTAAGACTGAGGGTGGCATATTCAATTCCAAGACGTTAGACATGGTTGACAAACTGACTCGGGACCTTGAACAGGTTGACGGTGTCTCCGAAGTGATCAGCCTCACCAATCTTCGCATTTTTCAGGAGCGAAATGGATCGTTCGGCAACCTTCCTTTATTCGAACGCGTTCAAGGTAAGATCGTGCCAGGTGACAAGACGTCACTGGAAAATCTCCGACGCTCCTTACCGATGACGAACCAACTCGTCTCTGCCGATTTCAAGACAGTCGGGATCGCTTTAAAGGTCAAAGAAAAATTCAAATATGAAAACAGTGTCTACGGGAAAATCGTTAGCGTGGTCAATCATGACCTAAAAGGCAACCGGCTGGTGGAAGACTTTAGGATAGTGGGCCCGGCTTTCATTCGAAAGGCGATTGTACAATACAGTATCCAGACAGGGGTAGTGTTTGGGGCCTTATGTATGTTGATCGGGACCATTGTTTCTGTCTACGTTTTCAAGAGCTTTCTGGTTACGTTGGTCACCAATTTTATTCTTGCGCTATGTGTATTGTGGGTCCTGGGTCTAATGGCGGCTATGGGTATTCCATTGAATTCCACCACCGCCCTGGCCTTCGGATTTGTCCCGATAACAACCATTGAGATAGTGATTCATATGGTGGTCAGATACCACCAGTTCCATCAGGTTACTCGCAACAAGATTGACGCTCTAAAGAAATCCGTGCGATGGCTGGCAAGTCCCTGTTTCATGTGTGTGGCTACAGCCGCGGTTGGTTTTGGCACGCTCATGATTAGTTCCATACCAATGGTACGGCAACTTGGATTTATAATGTCTGCTGGGGTTCTGCTAGCTTACGCTCTGGCCATGGTCCTGACCCCAGCCTTTTTCACCGTAATGAAGACCCTGGATAAAACGGAATCTAATGATGTTGTTGTCGACTGGCTGGAAAAGGCCCTTAAAAAGATCGAAATTTTCATATCAAAACGAGCTCGAATTGTTGTCATATTTGCTGTAACACTCTCAGTATTTCTTCTTGCAGGCTCACCAAGGATAAAGAGTGACGCGCAGGTTTTTAGAATGTTGAGTGGGTCCACTAAAACTGTTCAGGATGTCAGGTTTGTTGAAAGGAATCTTGCCCCTGCACAGAACCTGGAACTTTTTCTCGAAGCTGAGCCAAATGACTTTAAAAAACCAGGAATGTGGAAGAAAATCGATGAACTGGAGAAACGTATCAGGCTGATACCGGATGTCATATCCACAGATTCTTATGCGAGTGTCTTGGTTTATTTAAGCAGGATAATCCAAAATGAATCAGCCAGGTCTGGCGACATTTATTCCGACCCTAATCTAATCCCTCAACTTCTCTTTATGACTTCGTTGAGTGAGGGTGGAAAAAAAATAACTCAGAGATATATCGACGACAGTTTTGACAAGGCACGGATTTCCATTCTGATAAACAATGCGCCTAATAAACCTATTGATGAAACCATTTCGCAGATTCAAACCATAGCAAACGAGGTGATGGCAGGCAGCGCAAAAGCGACAGTCACAGGTGAACTCGTGCTTGTGGCATCCCAGACAGAGACATTAATACGGGACCAGGTCGAATCGATGTTTCTAGCCGCCATTTTGATCACTGTGCTCATGATGATTCAACTGCGTTCGTTCGTTCTTGGTCTGATCTGTCTTATACCCAATATACCGCCAGTGGCGGCAGTATTCGGTCTCATGGGGTGGTTCGGTATATCACTGGATATGGTTACGGTTTTTGCGGCTACAGTGGCTATTGGGCTGGCCGTTGACAACACGATTCATTATCTGACTCAGTTGAAACGAGACATAACATTTAGCCCGGGAATTTCAGTCGAAGAAAATGTTTTTCGGGCATACCGTTTTACAGCTCGGCAGATCGCTTCGTGGTCTGTAGTGACATTGCTAGGTTTTCTCGCCTTGGCCGCATCACCATTCAGGCCTGTGGTTTTCTTTGGAATACTTGGGTGTTCGGCTATCACGCTGGGGCTTTTTGGGGACCTTATTTTTCTTCCGGCTCTGATTCTAACGTCCAAGTGGGTCCGAAAAACCATTACCAATATTTGCGCAAGAGAACAAAAAGGCCACATTTGACAAATGTGGCTGGTTCAATTCAATAATGTTTCAGCGAAACGCTCCAACAATGGTCGTTTACGTCCGCTCTGCCGAATGGCCTCCTGTGATGTCACAAGCGTTATTGATTACCATTGACTCCCCACTGGAATTTCATCGAATGCGGAAATGCGACAGTGGGCCGAGGTTTCTCTTTAAGATTTTCATCTCTTGGGATGGATAGATCTTTTCTTAGAGCTGTGCCAGCGGGAACCCCCCATATATATTTTTTGTGAGATTCGATCTGCTGCGGTTCGGATGGCCCTTGCGCGCCGGTACGATGTTCAACCCTTAATACTGGCACGACAGGAAGGTCCGCTACTATGAAATTGGCTTTAATCAAAACCCTGTTTGCCGTAATCTCGCCCGGAAACGCGGGGAATGGGGACGCCGCACGGATGGCGCCAAGCAGAGACCGGTCCAGATCTGGATTACCGGAACCCCTCAAAAGTTGCAAGGACACCAGTGAGCCATCACGCGCCACCTCATACATGACGGCGATTTTGCCCTTTAAGGCGTCCGATGTCATAAGGTTTACCGGGGTAGTCCAAACTTTTTGTATGGAGTCTCTCGTCCACATGACGTAATTATTAAGGGTCCTATTTGCAGTGGTCCTGTCGATAACCACCTTGTCAATTGGCCCTGAAATCTGGTCCGCCGCAAAACCATGTGAACTTACGCCAAGAACTAGCGCCGAAATCAGAACAAGAATTCTTTTCATTTTCGCCCTCTGTACAGCCTCCTGGTGATCTGCGGCGCGAAGGCCGCGAAAAACGGAGCGAGAATCAAACCTAAACCATAGATTAAAGAAAATACTTGATTCCATACAGGAATCTAATAGGTGAGCTTTTGCTAGCAAGACCTTGAAATAACGTCAAGAGAAAAGTGACTGGTTCAATGACAACAATCGACAAAAAAAAGGCTCAGAATAATTTACTTATATTCCGAGCCTACTTCAAAAGCTGAATTTGCTGGCGCGTCAGCAAAATTGGCGCCCCTCCTTAATGTGGCCGAAACGATCGGCTAGGCCGCCAGCTTCTCCCTGCGCAGGATTTGACCCTGGCCGCTAATTACAACCTTTTCAAGCGGTATTTGCTTACCTGCTGACTTCATACCCATTTTTACAATTTCAGGCAAGCCAGAGCAGCATGGAACCTCCATGACCGCTATAGTAACGCTTCTGATTGATGCTGCGCTGAAAATCTCGGCGAATTTCTCAACATAGGCGCGTGCGTCATCAAATTTGGGACAACCAATCAAGAGTATTTTCCCTTTAAGTAACTCGCGGTGCATGTCAGGATATGCGAAACCTGTGCAGTCCGCGGCTACCAACAAGTCAGCGTTTTTCAGGAACGGAGCCGTAGGCGGTACAAGTCTTAACTGTACAGGCCAATGGGTAAGTTCCGAGTCCTGACCATGGCTGATGACCACAGGCTTATTTGCCTCATCACAGGAACAGCTTCTGGGCGAAAATGTCTGGATGTTGGATGAAGGACAACCACACGCCATTTTACCGGCTTCCTGTTTTTTCGGAGTCCTTATCGCTTTCAAACGCTCTTCAACGGCTTCATCGTCAAAGTCTTCAGCCTCCCGCTGAATTATTTTTAGGGCCCCGGTCGGACACTCTCCAATGCATGCGCCCAGCCCATCACAATACACCTCGGATACAAGTCTCGCTTTCCCATCGATTATCTGAAGCGCTCCCTCTGCGCAACCGGTAACACATTGACCACAGCCGTTACAAAGCTCCTCATCTATCTGTATAATATTTCTTCTGATTTTCATTATTATTTCCTTTTTATGTTGCTTCACGTTTTATTAATTAGCAACCGCCCGCAACTGAGGCGTGGTCTTCGGAGCCAATTCGTAAGCAAGAATTCGTCCCGAATCCGTCAGGAAGTCTCGCTCAATCACTTTTGAAAGGTAATCGTCACTAAATTGGCCTTTCTTGATCTTTTCCTGCAGAGACGCCAGTAAGTGTGCGTCGTGAACCAATTTCAGGTCCTGGGATTCACAGTCTTTGGGGGTATCCAGATTCTTTATGATCGAACAAACCTCTTCGATAAGTTCTTGTGGCGCGTCCAGCTTTTCGAGTATTTCGCGCGCTACCGCTTTGTCTGCCTGTTCAATATTGTTTCCATTAGCGTCTTGAACAATAGGTTCAACATCGTGCAGGTATGCGGCTGCAAACAGAACAGCCGGTTTAACTTTTTCCGCTCCAATCAGGCGCTCCACCATGGAGGCTACTCTGGATGCGTGACCAATTCGTTTGAAGTCGTTCTTGAGCCGCATTTTCATTTCAACAGCGACTCGGTCCTTGAAAAGGTCTTGTTTCTGTTTGATAAGCTCAGGTGGAAGGTCTCCGAAACACTGTTGGGCGAATTTGCAGTGTGCGGCGCACCCAAAATCCATCTTGGGGTTAAGCGTGTATTGACCGCAGTTCTTGCATTTGCGACGGGTTTCATCTTTAAAAAATTCTATCTTAGAGCCGCAATTCGGGCATTCAGCGTCAAAGATCGCGTCAAATTTCCAATATCGAGGGTCCTGTCCGGGGCATTTCATTTTTCGTCTCCCTTTCTTTTAAGGAGTCGGCATTTGTAATTGCGGCGCGTGAACTGTATCATTTAGGCGCGCCGCTTCGACCATGTAATCAACTTGTTGTCACTTCCGACACTTAACTTAGATGAATAGTAATTCTAGTGGATTCCTCAATTTGATGAATCAAACATCCTTGACTATCAGCCCAATATGGCCTTCAGGTCCTCATCCGGAGTAGATATGGGTTTAATATCAAAAGTCTTTACCAGGGTATCTAGAACATTCGGAGTGATAAAAGCCGGTAGGCTTGGGCCCAGGCGAATTCCCTTTATCCCGAGGTGAAACAACGTCAGGAGGATTGCGACGGCTTTCTGCTCATACCAAGACAGAATCATTGAAAGCGGCAACTCGTTTACACTGCAATTGAAAGCCTTGGCCAGGGCTACAGCGATCTGAATCGCCGAGTAAGCGTCGTTACATTGCCCTACATCCAGCAGGCGTGGTATTCCTCCGATATCTCCAAGATCCTTGTCAAAGAAACGAAATTTTCCACAGGCCAGAGTCAATACCACAGTGTCCTTTGGTGTTTTTTCTACGAATTCGGTGTAGTAGTTGCGGCCTGGTTTTGCTCCATCACATCCGGCTACAAGGAAGAAATGTTTTATAGCCCCATTCTTAACAGCCTCAATAACTTTGTCCGCCACTGACATAACGGCGTTTCTGGCAAAACCGCACATGACTTCTTTGCCGTTAAAATCTGAGGTAAATCCTGGCAGTTCGAGCGCCTTGTCAATCACAGGACCAAAATTCTTGTCTTGTATGTATTTCACTCCTGGATAACCGACAAGGCCGGTGGCAAAGATATTGCTGTTGTAAGATTCAGCTGGTTTTTGAATGCAGTTTGTTGTCATCAGAATCGCGCCCGGAAATTCTGCGAACTCTTTTTTCTGATTTTGCCACGCTGTCCCATAATGACCGTAAAAGTGAGGATACTTTTTAAGACCAGGATAGCCGTGTGTAGGCAACATTTCTCCGTGCGTGTAGACAAAAATTCCTTTACCCTCGGTTTGTTTTAGGATTTCCTCCAGGTCCTTCAGGTCATGTCCAGAGACTAGGATCGCTTTTCCGGCTTTGTGTCCAAGAGGTACTTTTGTGGGTACAGGGTGTCCGTATGCTTCGGTATTCGCATCGTCAAGAAGCTCCATGGTCTTCAGGTTTATTTCGCCACATTTCAGGACCAGACCTATCCAATCATTGAGCGACAGACTGGGATTCAATGTTGCAACCAGACCTTCCGCCACAAACTTATATATCTCATCATTTTCTTTCCCCAGAATATGGGCATGGTCCGCATAGGCCGCCACACCTCGAAGGCCGAAGAGCAGAGTATGTTTCAATGAAACAATGTCCTGATCCCCAGAGTCGGCCTTAAATCCTCTCGTGAGACCCTGAGCAATCATCCCTGCTTTGTCGGAGGCTGGCCTAAATGTGGCAGCGTCGTCGCTAAAGTCGACCTTACCGCCTGCCCCCTTGACCTGATCCTTGAGTTTGTCCCGGTAATCAGCCGCCTTATTGATCAAAGGGGGAAACCTGTCCTCATCAAAATCAACATTTGTAAGAGTGGCAAACAGGGATTCATTTGTGAATACAGCGGCCTTGTGATCTGTGATACCGACTTTTCGGCCTTCAACGGCGAATAGCGCCAGACCTTTCAACGCGTGTATCAATAAATCATGAAGGGCCGCTGTCTCAGGCGACTTTCCACACACGCCGGCTCGCGTGCAACCGATACCACCTGCCGTCTGTTCGCACTGATAACAAAACATCTTGTCAGCCATTTTATCCTCCTGTGTTCTTAAGTTCCCACTCGATTGGGTAACTTGAATACGTTTACTTGTTGTATAATTAATATGGGGGTTGGAAGATTCGGTCGCCTTGACTTAAGTCAAGACCACAAGATTTTTTGATTCTTTTTGAATAATCAGTAGCAGTCCGTGAATTTGTTAGTGTGACGACAAGACCCTATTTTGCAAATTGATCAAGCTCTTGGACGCCTACACGCTCTAGAATCTCTCCGAACCTTTCTCCTCTCGTGTTATTTTTGATATATAAATCGAGAAGTTGGTTAACTAATTTGAAAATTTCATCCGTTGAAAAGACACCGGAAATCTCGGACGCCATTCTGGGGCGTCGGCCCAGCTTGCCGCCGACCATTATTCGGTAACCTTCTTCACCACGGACAAGCGTTTCTGTCGGACATGCCCTTACACAATGTCCGCAGAAAAGACACTTATTCAGGTTGATCTCAGGTTGGACCATTTCTTCCGTCATAGTTATAGCGTTTTCTATGCAGGTTTCGACGCAAACAGCGCATTGGCTGCAAATTTCGTCGCTAAGAAACGGCTTGGCGGCCGCGATTATTCCAATGTCCACAACTTGGGGCCTGGAACACGCATTGGGACAGTCCGAAACAGAGACCCTAAACTCGTGATGGAATTTCAAAGGACCGTTTACTCTTGATTTTAGGAGGTTTTTCAGGTTTCTGGACTTCAACAGTTCTTCTAAAGTCCCAACGAGATTATCTTCAGTCGGGATTCTGTTGGGGCAGCCACTTGCGCCAAAACAACGTTCGAACTGATAGCCCTTGATCTCGTTTTCCATGTTTTTCAGGAAATTCTGTTGAACTCTCCGCACGTGTTCTAATGTGACCTCGGACAAATTCCGACTCTCAGCTTCCATCTCGATTTTTTTTCTAACCCGTCGTCTTATGAAGAAAGGAACTTTTGCTATTGCTTCTTCTGCCTTTCTGTTCCAATGCATACCCAATCTCCTTGAAAGGCGCCTATATTGGCCGGAAAGCATTTAGTTCAGTGATACTTAAAAATATTGTCCACGTTGGTATTACTAAGTTTGTAGTCTGATTCAGGAAAATGTTCCACTAAAGCCTTAGTTACTATCAAATTTACATGATATACTGGGCTAAATCTCAACAAGGGCGTATTTACTGAGGAAAATCAGCGCTCATGGTTTGAGGAGGATCGCTTTGAATCTCGTCCAGTCACTTGAACAAATCCCACTTTTCGAGGGGCTTCCACCAAATCAACTATCCGATTTGGCCTCAATTGCTTTAGAAAAAACATATAAAAAGGGTACAACGATATTTTCTGAAGGAGACCCCGGGGACGGCTTTTATGTTGTCAAAGAAGGGCGGATCAAAATCTTTAAGATCTCAAGTGAAGGGAAAGAGCAGATCCTACATGTGTTCGGATCAGGTGAACCATTCGGAGAGGCCCCAGTCTTTGAAGGACGGCGTTTTCCGGCTCACGCTGAAACATTGATGGACACGGTTTGTATTTTTTTCCCCAGGAAATCTTTTACCGACCTCATAAGCAAAAACCCGTCACTTGCGATGAATATGCTAGGAGTGCTCTCCAGACGCCTGAGACGTTTTGCTGCGCTTGTAGAAGATCTTTCCCTGAAAGAAGTTCCGGGAAGGCTCGCTGCTTATTTGTTGTATTTAAGTGAGACCGAATCGAATCGATCGGAATTGTCTCTTGACATCGCTAAGGGACAACTCGCCGGCATGCTTGGCACTATTCCGGAAACTTTATCCAGAATACTCGGAAAGATGATTAAACAGGGCCATATTCAAGTGATAGGTCCAAAAATCAAGCTGATTGATTTGGAAGGTTTGCAGGAACTGGCAGATGGATCAAAACGCCTTTGAGAGTGAGCATAAAGCCCTGCCTGTTCTGTTGTCGATGTCCTAATATAAAAAAACCTGGGGTCCCAATAAATCGGCTGGAAGGACTGAAAACTGGTGCCCGCTAAGGCATACCAAAGTAACCTGTGCGATCTCTACAATTCCTATAACAGGAGGGAGTTTGTCCACCCTGATCCCCTCGAATTCCTCTACAATTATAATGATCCTGAAGATAGGGAGATTGTCGGCCTCATAGCATCCAGCTTCGCTTATGGAAGCGTTTGGCAAATACTAAAAACCATAAAAAATATACTTGAACGGATTGATTCACCAAAACGCTTTCTGATTAATGTTTCGTATGAGACGCTGCTGAGAACTTTCAAAGATTTCAAGTATCGTTTCACAACTGGGGAAGAATTGGCCACCATGCTGTTTGGGATAAAGCGGGTACTTGAGGATTATGGATCGATTCAAGAGTGTTTTCTTAAGGGTTTCAATCCTGGAGACAAGAATGTTCTTGGCGGCGCGACCATCCTGGTTAGCGAACTGTCCTCAGTTTTCCAAGCTCGTCCCCGGAGTCTGTTGCCGAGTCCTACAGCCGGAAGCGCTTGCAAGCGTCTCA
Organism: uncultured delta proteobacterium; assembly: GCA_963798475.1. Lineage (GTDB taxonomy): Bacteria > Desulfobacterota > Desulfomonilia > Desulfomonilales > Desulfomonilaceae > CAJBEZ01. Next base: position 142,658 of record CAWCTI010000019.1, on the reverse strand, counting down.
ACCTTTTCCTTCGCTGGATGGTCCGAAATGATGATGTCGATCCGGGTGGTTGGGATAAAGTCGCTCCTTCAAAATTAATTATTCCTATGGATGTTCACATGGGGAGGATATGCAGAATTCTGAAGCTTACTTCCCGTAAGCAGTCAGACATGAAAGCCGCTCTTGAAGTGACAGAGGCATTCAGGAAAATTGAACCTGATGACCCGGTTCGTTACGATTTTTGTCTAACTCGGTTAGGGATTAGGGATGATCTTACACCTGACAGTTTTCTTCGTGGTTGCGGTGTCCAATGAAATCAAGGAAGCCCTCAATTACCAAAAACCACTTTTTGTCCTTCCTTTACCCCGTATTTCTTGCAAAAACCCGGCGCAATCTCGAGACAGTACCGAATTTTAAACAGGGAAGGATATACGATTCCCGAATTGGGTTGAATTTTGCTGTATATGAGTTTTATGACGCCGTTTGAATCAATCCATAAGGCATCGATAGGAAACTTCATCCCCTGCATGTGGATAGCAAAAGATCCGGGTCGAATGAAGTCTAGCAACATGCCCTGATCTTCTCCAATTTGCGCCCAGCCAAGTAAGCCTTCGATCCTGGTGGTGTCCGTATTCGCCAAAGTAGCTGTTATAGTCTGAGCCCCCAAGGTGATAGGAATAGTGGTACGGGATAACGCCTTAACAGTATGGTCATCGCCGTTACTACTGGATTGCGCTGATGCGCTGACGGTCGTAAAGAAAATAGTCACCACCAACACCAGACAAAGTGAGTGTAGTACGGGCAAGTTTTTAAGCATTTTACGCCTCAAAATGTTTGACCGGTCCATAACAAAATATCCGGAAATCTTGCGATTCTTCCCTGCTCGTTATATAGAAGAATTCATTCCATGACAACTTGATCGAAGATGTTGAAATTGAACAAGCGTCCGGGGCATTCTATAATTGGCGGCGCTCAGAAATTCAGACTCGGTTCATGAAAAAGGCAAGGTGACATATGGCTGTAAATCCAAAGCTTCTAGAAATACTGGTGTGTCCTAAGTGCAAAGGCGACCTGGTTCTAACTGAGAATTCAGATGGTCTTATCTGTAATGCTTGTCGCCTAAAATATGAGATCAAGGACGATATTCCCATCATGCTCATTGATGAGGCCATCCCACTGGGTCCCAAAGATTAGAAGACTGTCTAATTTTATAGTGATGTTGAATCAGGGAACCGATCCCCGATGTGACGGTGGTTTTGTGACATATAGGAAAATCGGATATGCTGGCAGCTAGGTATGAGGGATCTACGCCCTCCAGAATAGTTGTTCGGGGAGTCAACTGGGTGGGTGACACAATCATGAGCCTTCCTGCGGCGCGAGCCCTAAGAAGATTGTTTCCCGCGGCTCACTTAGTCTTCTGGATTCCGGCTAACCTGGAACCACTTCTGAGGCTTACGAAAGTCCCTGACGAAATAATTGTTTTTAAAGGGAATGAGGGAGGGCCTCTCAAGAGAACATTTCTTATGAAGGCCCGGCTGAAAAGGGGTCATTTTGATATGGCTGTCCTGTTTCAGAACGCGTTCGAGTGCGCTTTTACAGCATGGATGGCCGGTATAAAGCTCCGAGTCGGTTATCCTACGGATTTAAGGGGGGCGCTGCTCAATATTAAAGCGCCATTGATCCCATCAATACTTTCAGCGCATCAAGTTTTTTATTATTTGGAGATTGTCAAATATCTAGACAGTTATTTTAGACTTGGACGTTTTCATTACTTTGGCAAACCGGATTGTTCCATAAAACTTAGGGCTGAGGAAGTCGATCACGCCCGAAAGGTTCTCTCGGAGGCAGGGACGGACCTCAAAACGCCCTTCGTGTGCCTGTGTCCAGGCTCTGTGAATTCCAACGCAAAACGATGGCCTCATGAATATTATGCCGCTCTAGCTGATATCCTCATTGAGCGGACCGGTTTACAGATTGTTTTTCTCGGAGCCACCCAAGAGGCGGATTTGATTGATTCTATTATTGGCGAAATAAAGAAGGGTTCAGCCTTCAACCTGACGGCAAAATCCAACATCGTTTCATCTCTTGCCATAATGAGTTTGAGCTCGCTGGTTATCTCGAATGACACAGGCAGCGCTCACCTTGCTGTAGCTGCGGGGGCAAAATGTTTAACCATTTTTGGTCCTACCGTAGCAGGAGCGACGGCGCCTTTTGGAGCACGGACGTTTATTATTCAGGGAAAGGCTGATTGCGCTCCTTGTAACGATCATAATTGTCGTCGCCAGGGACATCCATGCATGAGAAGCCTACCTCCAGAACTTGTAGCCCAGAAAGCGTTTGAAATTATAGCGCTGCCTCACAGTGTCCGATGAAGCCGTTTGTCAGCGTAATAATTCCCACATTTAACCGTCTTGAGTTGCTCAAAAAGGCCGTAGCCTCGGTTAGAAGCCAGAGCTTTCGGGATTTTGAGATAATCGTGATCAATGATGGGTCGAGCGATGGGACTGCTCAATGGCTCGCGCAACAGCATGATATTATCGGAATTAATCGACCAAATTCAGGCATTGCCTCTTCCAGGAACAAAGGGGCTTCTGTAAGCAAAGGCGAGTGGCTTGCGTTTCTTGACCACGACGATATCTGGGATCCTGATAAGCTACAAACCCAGGTAGAGTTTGTGCGGGCCAATCCGGAAGTCGGTATGGTAGCAGTCAGACATGTCAGGCTGGGAACAAGAATCGCTCAAACAGGTCCTTGGAAATGGATAAGGGGAGATCTATTTGTTAATGTCTTTTCAGAAAGCTTCATTCACACGTCTTCAGTGATGATCCGAAGGGACGTGCTCGAGAAAGTGGGGGGGTTTCCAACCAGGTATAGGTTCGCCGATGAGTTTGACGTATGGTTGAAAATCTCCAAAGAATACGAAGTTGCCTTTTTTGACAGGCCACTAGCTTTTATAAGATTTTATGATTCTAATACCAGTCACAATCGAATAGGGGTCAGGACAGACACTTACGACATCTTGATGAGCAATTATGACCCTGATCGTATTCCACGAAAATTTTTCCTCAGGACACTTTCAGATCATGATATCTCATTTGGTAGAGCATACGTGAATCTCAGCGATTTTGAAAACGCTCTAAAATGGTTCAGAAGTTCTGTAAACAGAACCCCTTTCAGGCCAAGAGCCTGGCGTTATTATATCAAGTACAAAATCCTTTCTATTTTGAAACATTTCCGACAGGGCCCAGAAAATGACTAAATGCGGTTCCATCCCCAAACATCGTTCCTGCCGGTTAGCCGAAAACATCAGCATCGAGATTAGCCCCTGTTCACAATCGATAATTGATTTAGGTCCGGAAAATATTGAAGCGATTGCGCTGACTGCAATTGATGAACATCATCGCCAGGTTCAAAGTGGGTCCGAAAATGTCAGAAAAAACGCCCCAGAGACATCGGTTTCAATAGTTTCAATAGAGAATTGTCCTGTTTTGTGCGTCAAACATTTCAAATACCGGCGAGCCGGTCATGCGGCTAAATGTCTATTCCGATCTACCCACGGGTTGCGGGCCTTTCGCAGTGGGATATATCTCTTCAATCATGGGTTCACGGCAGCGGCGTCGCTTGCCTTAATCCGAAATAGTCGATTCATGATTACCATTGAAGAATGGCTCGTTATGGTGGCTGTTTCGGACTCAAAAGAGCTGGATCGATATTTGGTTGGCCGTATCAGGAAAGGATGGTCAACAGAAGAAAAGAGGAAATTTCTGGACAACTTCGCGGGATTCCTGGCTGGTCTCCATGAATCCGGAGTTTTTCATACTGATCTCAAGACATGTAACATCCTGGTTTATGATTGCCCGCACAGCCTTGTGAAGTTCTCGTTGCTTGATTATGATGATGTGCGACTATTCAGAAACGGTGTGAGCCTCAAAAGGAGGGCCAAAAATCTGGCGCAACTTTTTCTGTCTACGCCATCTGACATAGATATGGATGACCGCATGAAGTTTCTGGAACGATACCTGTTGGCCTGTGGCAAAACCAATATTGACAAGCGCCGGTTGCTGAAAATGGTTTGCAATAGAATTGCAGGAAAATCATTGCTTTACGTTGGGCCGGAAGGTGACATATCAGAGAGTTGGCCATCGGCTGATGAACTTGAGAAATGTTATTGTCGTTAAAGAATCGAACCAGTGGCGCTATTTATAAGTTGTTGATGAACGTCCAAATAGGGAATGAATAAGTATCGATTTCAATTTGGTCCCGTCCTTAAAAAGAATGGAACCGGCATTTACTGGCGCCAATCACACGACAATCAAAAGCGCTGAGTAAATCCCCGCCCCGAGAGCAAAAGCCCAGAAGCTGCTTTCTCGTCCCTCCGGCAATTCTTCTTTTAATGTGTTCACGATTGCCGAACCAGCCAGGAAGGCGAACAAGACAGCTATGACCGCCTGATGTGACTGAATGAACAGACCTGCCGCCCATCCGATAATTACGGCCCCGGCAAGGATCCATCTGCCAATAGAATCGTAAGCCTCTTTATGATGTTCCCGAAGCCCGTGATCATTGACCAGAAAATGAAAACCCATTGCTACAAAATAGAACAATCTGTTGATAGTTCCGGGTTCTTCCTGATGAAGAAGAAGGTATCCAATTAGCGCATTATACGCGGCGAATGAAGTGACGTGAATCCAGAATATCGATAGAGGAGCTTGGCTGACCTGTTCCAAAACGTCGCCCGACTTTTTCGAGAAAGTGATAGTTCTTTCGAGACCATAAAACGTAAGAAATCCAATCAGCGCTATCAGGTAAACATGACGCTCAGCGAACCCTAATGGTATGAACTGTGTAACTATCAAGGTCTTTTGACCTTCCGCAAGGTTCGGCAATATGTGGACGAACACGTACGCTACTGACGCTCCGGCGGCGGCCGACAAAGCGGCGCTTCTGGGCGTCACATGCAAGAAACGGATCTCTCTCGCGAACAAGTGAACAGCGGCAAGACCAACCGCTAAAAACATGGCTGAGTTAATCATGAGAATCCTTTTCACCCTCGGACTACTGGTCCTAAAGATTTCAGCTCTATTTTCGAATTAGGAACCTCACGCTAAACAATTGCATCAAATTATGGTTAAGGGAAGAATGGAAGTCAAATCCATTGATTATGGCCGGCCTTCTTCTAAGAGGGTTGTGATTTAAAGGATTTATTACAGGAGATTCAAGCCATGACAACAATGTTAATCGGGAGTTTAATTATAGGTCTATTCAGCCTTTTGATATTAGGTGTAGAGGTAAACGCCGATACTCAATTAGAAAAAGCCACATTTGCAGGAGGCTGCTTCTGGTGTATGCAACCCCCTTTTGAAAAACTTGATGGTGTAATAAACGTTGTTTCAGGTTACACGGGAGGAACAGGAAAAGATCCAAGCTACCAGGATTATGCCGAAAAGGGCCATATAGAAGCGGTAGAAATAACCTATAATCCTTCAAAAATAACCTACAACCAGCTTCTAGACGTATTCTGGAGACAGATAGATCCAACGGACAGGGGTGGTCAATTCGTTGATAGAGGGTTTCATTACCGCTCCGCAATCTTTTACCACAACGATGAACAAAAACAGCTCGCTGAAAAATCCAAACAGGAACTCGAGAAATCTGGAAAGTTCGATAAGCCCATTGTAACCGAGATCTTGAAATCTTCAAAATTCTACAAAGCTGAAGATTACCATCAGGATTATCATAGTAAGGACCCGATCCGATACAAATTTTACAGATCACACGCGGGTCGTGACCAGTATCTGGATAAAATGTGGGGTCATGACAGAGAGCCAAAAGGCCTGGACAAAAGTGACAGTCAACCGCAGAAATTGAGCAACGAAGAACTCAGAAAGCAATTGAGCCCATTGCAGTATGGAGTGACCCAGGAAAACGGTACTGAGCCTGCATTCCAGAATGAATATTGGGACAACAAAAAACCCGGCATCTATGTGGACGTAGTTTCCGGGGAACCTCTCTTCAGTTCACTTGACAAGTTCGATTCCGGGACCGGGTGGCCGAGTTTCACAAAACCGTTGGAGCCTGGAAATATTGTTGAAAAAGAGGACAGGAGCTTATTATCTACGCGCACGGAGGTAAGAAGCAGGAACGCTGACTCTCACCTTGGCCATGTATTTAATGATGGGCCAGCTCCCAATAGCCTGCGGTACTGCATGAATTCAGCAGCCCTTCGTTTCATCCCCAAGGAAGATCTGGACAAGGAAGGCTATGGTCGATATAAAAAATTATTTGAAAGATGAGGTTTAGCGCCAAAGAAAATAAAACAAGACTCTTATTCTAATGTGTCTCGATCCGCATGGATATTGCTCAACATCGTACGATCCGTCCTTGACTCGGACTGATTCTGACAAAGATGATTGGCAAAGGATTTGAAGGAGTATTGCATGCCTTATCAAGAGTTGGGGACATAAAGCTCTATTACGAGGTTCACCGACAGGGTGCGCCTCTGGTTATGGTAAGAGGTTTGGGCAGTAACCTGGACCATTGGTACGCCTAGGCTCCAACGTTGCGCAATATTACAAAGTCATAATGTTTGATAATTGCGGCATAGCCCGTACCAGGTCTTTATCGAACAGACTACATTATGTAATGAAGCGATACTGGATTTTCTGAGACGTTGTGAAGATCAGTGAATTGTACGTGTAGTGTTAAACCTCTGGATCAATAGACGGCAGGAAGACTTTGAACTCAGTCCCCTTGCCGATTTCACTCTCAAAGGTGATAAAGCCTCCGTGTTTTTCAATGATCCCTCTACTACGGATAGCCCTAGATCTGTGCCTCTTCTGGAATCCCGCTGCTTAGTGGAAAAGAACGGTTCAAAGACTTGAGCCAGAGTTTCTTGATCCATTCCCCGACCAGTGTCCGTGACGGAAAGCACCACATAATCGCCGGGTTTCATTACCGGGTTTGCTTTGCAGTAATCTTGTTTTCAGAAACTCCAGATACCTCTGGTCCTCTAGATCAATATCAGATAGTAATAATCAATTCGCCTTTCTTCAGTTCAGTTTGGTAAACCTGGATCGGCTTTTTTGCAGGCCCTTTAAGGTTGGCGCCCTGGTAGTCGAAAGTAGAGTGATTAAGACTGCAGCAACGAAGAGCTGGTTTTCCGAGGACAGGGTCCAGTTTGCGCCCAAAGTGGGTACATCGATTGGAAAAGCTATGGTAACCACCTTCGTTATCAGAAACTACCAGGATGGGTTCCTTCAAGCCGTTGCCAGTTATAGCACTTCTCTAAAGTTCTGTCGGAATGGCGCAAGTTTTAGTGTTTTCATCTTGTCTGGTCATAAGCCATCTGAGAGCGTCGGTGAGTCTCTCGATTAGTTGATCTTTGGTTTTAGCGTAGAATCCAGAAAACCATTCGCCCTTCATAACGAGCCAGAGGCGTTCAATGGGGTTAAGATCTGGAGAATAAGGTGGAAGAAAAATCGGCTCAAATTCCCCCCAGTCCAGTGATTTACTCTTGTGCCAAGACGCATTGTCCAGGATGAGTAGATTGCGAGGACGCTCGAACTTGATGTCCCGATTGGCGTGATTCAGGAAGATCTGGAAGATCTCCGTATCGGAATGGCTAAATTCTAGCGCATAGAATTCACCTTTTCTTGGCAAGACCATGCCCGTGACATTCATTCGGAGATGCGCCCCGCCGTATGCTTGACGGATTTTGTCTCCTTTTTTAGCAAAACGCCTTTTCGGACGAGGATCTCCTTCGACACCACACTCGTCAAGAAACCAAAGATCCACGCATTGATCACCAAGAAACTTCCTGATCAGTTCAATGAAGGCCTTTCTCTTTTCTTCATCCTGGCCATCCGGCCAGGGGCGAGGGACCTTCAGCCGAAAATCCTCATCGTGAAGCCACCGCATAAGTGTGCTGTAGCCTGCGTCCATCTGGCAATGCCTGGTGAGATATCCGTGAAACTTACGTCCGGTCCAGTGGGTCTCATTGACCAGTTCTGGATGTAAGACCAACTTGGAATATTCATAGGCCTGCTCCCCGCTGATTTTGGGAGGACGCCCAGAGCGGGGACCTTCTGTAAGCCCATCGATACCCCGTTGATTAAAACGTCTCACCCAACGGGAAACCGAGTCCTCATTTACACCGAACAAGGCAGCCACCTGCTTATGGGGCAGCCCCATTATCAAGGCCTTGATAGCCATCAGACGAACATACGACCGCTGGACCGACGAGGCCTTCGCTGCGGTCTCTAATTCAGCTAAAGCGCAGTTTTCCGGGTTAGGCATGTTTCGTTGACGACACATACCGACAGATAACCACATCTCGATAAAAAAGTCGCGTTCTTTTCGCGATTATTTTCGAGAATCGCTATAGATAAACAGCGCCTCCAGGCCTTTGCAGTTCTATTACGTGGTCAATTCTGACTGTGACCGTGTTCTGGTCTAGTCGCCACAACCCTTGGGCCAATGGCTTTGTTTCGGAAATGCCGGCGACGGATTTGAGAAAATCCAGCAAAATGGACATATTGCGGTCTCCTTTCCTCCACAATTATAAAAATATCACAAAAGAGAAAATGTTAACACTCGATTTCGACACGTTTCGAAAATACTTGACAGCGTTCCGAAATTTTCCTAACCTAACTACAAATGATTCTCGTTAGCGATAAGGTTACACGAAATGCATACGCAAATCAATCGTAGAATGACAAAACAACGTCAGATTATTATTCAGGAGCTTAAAAAGGTAACGTCACATCCGACCGCTGATCAGCTCTACGAAATGGTCAGGAAGAGACTTCCCAAAATCAGCCTTTCTACAGTATACCGAAATCTGGAAACTTTATCGGCTGAAGGCATGGTCCTGAAAATGGATTCGGCTGGAACACAGAAGCGCTTCGACGGGACCGTTGAAGATCATTACCACATTCGTTGCAGTCAGTGCGGAAGGGTGGATGATGTCCACATGGAAACCATTCCAGAAATCGAAGAGATAGCCCGGAGGCGCTCCAACTATCAATCAGTTTCTCACATTATAGAATTTACGGGAATATGTCCTGATTGCTACTGCCGAGGTTGAGGCAAATTCCCCATTTTCATTCAATAGAATCTTTCAATCTAGAAAGGAGGTTGGTAATCAAATGGACGCTGTGACTCTTTCACGTCTACAATTTGCAGTTGCGACATATTTTCATTTCCTGTTCGTGCCGCTCACGTTGGGGCTCTCCATTCTGGTGGCCATAATGGAGACTAAATATGTGAGGACTGGCATAGAAGAATACAAAAGAATGGCTAAATTCTGGGGCAAGCTGTTTGTCATCAACTTTGCGATTGGGGTGGTGACGGGAATTACTCTGGAATTTCAATTTGGAACAAACTGGTCACGGTATTCCAAATATGTTGGGGACATCTTTGGCTCTCTATTGGCGATTGAAGCTACAGTCGCCTTTTTCCTGGAGTCAACTTTCATAGGCGTGTGGATTTTCGGCTGGAACAGGCTTTCTCCTAAAGCTCATGCTGTTTGTATATGGCTGGTTGCCGCAGCGTCAAATATATCGGCCTACTGGATTCTCGTGGCCAACTCCTGGATGCAGCATCCCGTGGGGTACGTGATTAGAAACGGCCGGGCGGAGCTATCGGATTTCTGGGCGATTATCACTCAACCTTACGCCATCTTAATGTTTCTCCATGTTTTAAGCGGGGCCTATATACTGGCGGGCTTCTTTGTTATGGGAGTGAGCGCTTACCATCTAATCAGGGGGCAAGAGCTGTCCTTCTTCAAGAGGTCTTTTAGGATAGCCGCGACATTCGTTGTGATCTTTGCCCTGGCCGAGGTGCTAATCGGAGACATTCACGGCAAGGAGATGATGAAGTCTCAGCCGACCAAGGCCGCCGCTGCGGAGTCCGTATGGGAAACAACCAAAGGCGCTCCCATGTTCCTGTTTGTAGTCCCGGATGAAACCAACGAGCGAAACAAAGTTGAGATTCTAGGAATTCCAAAGCTACTGAGTTGGGTCGCATCTGGGGACTCAGAAGGAGTTTATAAAGGGCTGAAAGAGTGGCCAAAGGAAGAAAGACCTCCTGTAGCGATCACCTTCTGGTCTTTCCGGATCATGGTTGCTCTCGGAATGCTGTTTGCTCTGATTAGTGTCATAGCGTGGCTAAAACGGAAGAATCCTGAGGACAGCCCGTGGTTTCTCAAAATATTAATTTATTGTATCCCTCTGCCATACATAGCCCTTACCCTGGGCTGGACGGTCACTGAAGTAGGTCGGCAACCCTGGATTGTTTACGGAATGATGAAAACGACGGACGCCGCGTCTTCAGTAGGCGCGTCTCAGGTAGGACTTTCTCTGATTGCCTTCGTGGTGGTCTATTCGTTGCTCGGCATAGCCTGTTTCTATCTTTTAATTAAAAACGCCCGAAAAGGGCCTGATCCCATACCTGCGTTAGACCGTTAGGAAAAGGGGAGGATTCGCGATGTTGGAAACAATCTGGTTTTTGCTTTGGGGTATTCTTTGGGCTATTTATTTTATGCTGGACGGCTTTGATCTCGGCCTGGGGACCCTTGCGCCCTTTATCGCCGGCAATGATAACGACAGAAGAGTGATTTATAATTCCATGGGGCCTTTCTGGGACGCCAATGAAGTGTGGCTAATTACCGCTGGTGGAGTTACTTTCGCTGCTTTCCCGACTACTTATGCGGTCATGTTCAGTGCTCTATATACTCCATTACTGCTATTACTGTTCGCGTTGATAATTCGAGCTGTAGCCCTGGAATTCAGGAGCAAGGTTGAGAACGAAGGATGGAGAAAACTTTGGGATGTTTGCCACTTCCTGGGAAGTTTTGTCCCAGCCCTGTTATTCGGTGTAGCGTTCGCTAATATTTTTAAGGGAATACCGATTGATGGGGAAGGTATATTCCACGGGAATTTACTAACGTTACTCAATCCTTACGGCCTGTTAGGCGGAGTATTGTTTGTGCTGCTCTTCCTGGTTCATGGAGCATTGTGGCTGGCAATCAAGGCTGAGGGAGACCTTGAAAAGAAGGCTGCTAAAGCTGCGGCAGGCATATGGTTAGTCTTACTGGTTGTCGCAGTGGCGTTCCTCGTGGCTACCTGGTTTGCGACAAGCCTCTATGTTAACTACCTAAGTTACCCCGCTCTTTTGATCATTCCACTAGTGACTGTTTTAGCCCTGTTGGCGATTAGGCTGTTTATTGGACAAATGGCCTTCTGGAGAGCATGGTTCGCCTCAAGTCTTACGATAGTAGGGGCCACTTTATTTGGAGTGGTCGGATTGTTCCCGAATCTTTTTCCATCAAGTCTTAATCCTGCGTATAGTCTAACGATTTATAACTCTTCTTCCAGTCCTCTCACACTGAAGATCATGCTTGGAGTGGCGCTTACGTTTGTCCCGATAGTAATAGCGTATCAGATTTGGAGTTACTACATTTTTAGGGACAAGGTAACAAAAGACGACTTGGCTTCTGAAGAGGCGTATTGATTTCCGCCTATTAAAAATAGACCTCAAGTTCTCTTTACAGAGGACTTGAGGTCTTTCTCCATGAAAGTGTGCCCAATTACCAATCTTCGTTCAGGGCCTCCTGCCCAACGTTATCTCCCATTGAGAAAAATGCCGTTAAACGGCTTAACTTTGTCGAAATTTGTTTCTGTCAATTAGCAGATTGCCATGGTTGCTTTATGTTAATATAATTTTTTAAGAAATATTCAGATTCGTGATTGACAGTTCATACAAATTCTGATTATAGACGCGCGAGATGAAGTTCATAAAAAGCAAAGCAACATTGTGACAAGTTTTTAGATTTGATCTGATCACACTTGAAGGGGGACGGGAGCGCGACCAGAACTAGTGTCGTGATCTCTAATCAATATCTTTAATGTGATTAAAACTGGAACAACGAAACAATGGAGATCTCTGACATCTTTCATTTACCTATAGCCACATTGATGGCTCTACTCGGGGCCTTCATAGTCGCAATAGCCTTTGAGACGGTAAATGGGTTTCACGACGCCGCTAATGCGGTGGTTACAGTAATCTACACAAATTCTTTGAGGCCCAGGATCGCTGTGGTCCTCTCGGGAGTTTTCAACTTCCTGGGCGTATATATTGGTGGAATGGGAGTAGCTTTCGCAATAGTGCATCTTCTGCCGATGGACCTCCTTGTAAATGTCGGATCGAGGGCCAGCGCTGCCATGATTTTCTCCATTCTTATCTCTGCCATACTTTGGAACCTTGCGACTTGGTATAAAGGTATCCCTGCCTCCAGTTCTCATACGCTCATAGGGGCCATAGTTGGGGTAGGGCTCGCAAACGCTTTAGTTCACGGTGAACCTGTCTTTCAAGCAGTTCATTTCCGAAATGTTGAGGCGGTTTTCCTCTCCCTGCTCCTCTCTCCTGTGTTAGGGTTTGTTCTTGCGGCGGCGCTTTTGTTTGTTATTCGTAAGTCGGTTCGTGATAGTCGCTTATACGAGTCCCCAGAGGGTCGGAAACCTCCAGCCTGGGTCCGAGCTGTCCTTGTGTTAACCTCTTCTGGTGTCAGCCTTGCTCATGGGTCCAACGATGGGCAAAAAGGGGTTGGGCTCATAATGATCATCCTGATAGCGTCTCTCCCTGCGCATTTTGCTCTTAACCCCGAATATAAATCTCATAGCGGTACCGACGCCATTCAAACACTGGAACAGGTTAAAAGTGTGATTCAGAGTAAAAAGAGTGTAATGGTGAGCCAACTCAGTTCTCAGGATACTAAAGTAGACAATGGCGCCGGTCTTTTTTCATCCAAGCCTCTTGACCCGGTTTCTCTGGAAATTGAAGGGGTCATAGAATTACTCAAAAAACAGGACGTTCTGGCGGATATGTCCACCCAGGAACGTTCTCAACTTCGAAAAAGAATTGTCCTGCTGGAAGATCATATCAGAAAAATAAGACTTTCCTGGGCGTTAAACCTTTCTGACGGTGAAAAGACCATTATCGATAGGGCGAGATCCGAACTGCGAAGGATAACAGATTACGCTCCAACATGGGTAATACTGTTGGTCGCTACTGCTATCGGCTTCGGCACAATGGTCGGCTGGAGACGCGTGGCGGTAACGGTAGGTGAAAAAATAGGCAAAAATCCGTTAACTTATGCCCAGGGAGCATCGTCACAGGTGGTGGCGATGCTGACAATAGGTCTGGCCGCAGTCATGGGATTGCCAGTTAGCACCACTCACGTTTTGTCCTCAGGGGTTACGGGGAGCATGGTTGCCAACAACGTAGGTCTAAAATATGGGACCCTTCGGGAGATAGCCATGGCGTGGGTATTTACATTCCCTGTGACGATGCTCCTGGCCGGCTTATTGTTTCTTGCGTTCCGTTGACCTGGTTCCTTTTCCTCCAAGAAGTTCTCAAAATATACTAATTATCCCAATTCATCGCCCATCCGTGGATCTCAACACCAACGCCCGCCGGGGCTGTTACCCGGAGCCGAACTGGCCCGGCAAGTTCTTCAGTGTCAGATAATGAGGCCGAATAATATTCAGTTTGATTGGTTAGAGTCGTCTTTTTCGAATACCCGGTTAGTTTAATCCAGGAAGGAGCGTCTTCTCCGACGCCCATATAAAAACTGGCGCCAGGACTCATATTCTTTACGAGAAAAGACACGTAGGCGCCAGTTATCGGGAAGGAAGCGCCATATGGGCGGCTAATCAGGTCCAGTTCCTGTGCGATTTCGTCATGAGTGACGGTGAAATACCCTAGATATGGCGCTTCATCATTTTCATCAGCCATCATCTCGATGGCGATAGCAATTTTATTCGGAACAAAAATCTGGGAGAAGTTTTCATTAATTGAGGCCAAAGCATGGATGTCCATTTGGTTTGTTTCCTGCTCTAAAGCCTGCCTCAACGTTTCCAGCCTTGCATTCGCTGTAGAGTCGACCCAAGTCCAGGAGTTGTTCAGGTACTTCCACTTTCCAAAATCAAGTTGCGCAATGTTCTTCCAAACCGATCCATCCCAGATTTTCCAGTTCTTGGAGTCGGTGTCTTTATTGAAAGATAGCGCACAAAAGATTTTGCTTGATCCCGGGGTGGAGAAATTCGGCGAGACGTTCGTGATATTAGACCAATTCAGTAGTAAAGGGCCGGAGAGAATGGCCGCTTCGGGTGAATTGGGGACCATGCACGACGCTTCGACCAGTTTTAACTGGCTCAGACTCGTCAATCCGGTTCCCCACGAGGATGAAATTCTGAATTGATAATATCGATAGGCGATATCGTTTTCAAATGTGCGATAATCGCTCCAGGTGTTAGACGGCAACTCAGGAAAGTCTTGAGCCGAATCAAGCGTGTCCCAAATGCTGTCATCATTTGAACCACGTAACTCGAAATTTCTTGGGGCTGCGACATAAGCGGGGTCCGGAGAGTTACGTGACTGGATGGAGTATTTGTTTATTATTTTCCCAGAATTTGGTCCAAAATCGATTTTTATCCACTGGAGAACGGTCTCAGTGGCCGTTGACATAGCGATCCAGCTCTCTTCAGGATTTGTGGAATGGTGTTCATTGTGATCAAACGCCCGCCACGCAGGACAGTTTGGCGAAACATATTCACTTGAAGCCATAATAGTACAAGGGACAGGAAACAGATTGGATGACATCGCTGGCGTGGCGAAACCAATAGCACCGTTCAACGCCCCATTTGAGATTAAAACTTTCTTGATACCAATGCCATCATCGTTGACCGACAGGTAACCAGCCCCAGATGTTTCGATGTCCGCTGTTGGATCTATCTGAATCACATGAGTCAAACCCGTTTGCCCGGGAAATCCTGTAAAAAACTTGCCCAACGGGTCATGTCTGGCAGCGGATAATGACAGATCAATACCTTCTTCGTCTTGAAACTTGTCAGTGAACCCATTAACCATCTCCTGCGCCTGCAAATTATTCATGGATAGCTGATTAAGAGAAAGTAACTGAAGATTTTCAACCATGTTTCTGATCTGGGCACCCTTCAGAGATAAAGCTCCGGCAGTAAAAGTCATGTTCCCTCCCGAGCCGTTAAAATGTTCCGGACGAGGCCTGGATTAGAAATCTGACAGCAATTTGAGCCGTCGAGACGAATTGAATCTGGAAGATGTTATGAAGATTGTTACAATTAAATTGTATCGCAAGGGGAGATGCTGTCAATCATTAGGTGGGAAAAGGAACTGATTGCCCCAAAAAAGGATAGCGGTCGTTTTGAGCGCGCCGGATCAGATTCTCTGAGTAAGCGCAACAATGCTGTTGAAGCGTTTAGCTTTCAAAAAATACTTTAAAAGCTTTGTGAGTCATCCATATATCGTCTTTGGCGCATACTTCAAGCGGTGAGTGCATGCCCAGGATGGGAGGACCACAATCGATTATGTCCATACCCGTGTTGGCCAGGTACTTTGCTACAGTTCCTCCTCCACCTTCATCAACTTTTCCAAGGCCGGCAGGTTGCCAGATGATATTTTGGTCGTTGAAGAGTCGGCGAACCCACGAGGCGTATTCCGCGTTGGCGTCCGACCCCATGTATTTACCGCCAGATCCGGTGTACTTGGTAATTCCTATGCCGAAACCTATTTTCGAGTTATTCCTTTTTTCGTAAGCGTCACCATAGGTGGGATCAACCGCTGCCGTCACATCGCCAGAGAGCGCTTTGCCTTCGGCGAAAACCTTGCGCAAGTTCTTAATTGAAGGATTGATTCCGGTTTTTTGCATTAACTCCATGAGGAACTGGTCTAAGGCTACTGATTTAGCGCTTGTGTTACCCTCGCTGCCTATCTCTTCCTTGTCATAGAATACGGCGACACAGGTATGTATCGGGTTAGTAATTTTCATGAGCGCTGTCGCTGATGTGAAAACGCAGACACGATCGTCCTGGCCATAACCGGCAACGAGGCTGCGGTCAACCCCTGCGTCCCTGGCCGGTTCGGCTGGGACCATTTCAATTTCGGCCCCTATAAAATCTTCCTCAGTGATTCCGTACTTATTGTACAGCAATTCAAGTATTGCAAGCTTGACGCGATCGGTGGCGTCTTCATCTTCATACGGCAAAGAACCGATAATCACATTAAGGTTCTCGGCTGGTATAAATTCACTGGCTTTTAACTCCATCTGTTTACGTGACAGATGAGGCAAGAGGTCAGGTATGGTCAGGATAGGGTCTTCTGGTTTTAGACCAATTTCAACATCGACGACATTGCCATCTCGAGTAAACATCTTGCCAACCATGGCTAGAGATCTGGCTACCCACTGAAATTTCTTGACCCCGCCGTAATAGTGGGTCTTCAGCATGGCTAGTCCGGCTTCCTCATACAAAGGGTTGGGTTTGATATCCAGTCTGGGGCTGTCAACGTGAGAAGTGACAAGCCTTATACCGTCGGTCATGGGCCGTTGTCCCAATACTGCCAGAAACAGAAGCTTTCCTCGTAAAACTTGAAACATCCGGTTTGAAGTCCTGTCCGCGTCCGCAATGTCCTGGAACCCATCGTTCAAAGCTATATTTCGCAGACTTTCCACCGCCTTGCGTTCCGTCCTGCCGTTATTCAGGAAATCCATATAAAGTTGGGTATAATTTGAAATGTCAGATTTTTCCGGAACTGATAACCTGTCCCATACTCTGGGTTTGTCCATAAGGAGTTTATTTTTTAGTTCTTTGGTTTTTTCTGATTCTTTTTTGTCCGGCATGTTGTCACCTAGAAATTGTTGCTCACTGTCCCTGCTTCCACAATGGATCAAAGGGATTAAACTTTTCCGGTAGTGATCTTGGATGGTCGGATTCCGGCCCTAGGGGCCCTGTCGGAGGCGCGGACGCGGCTTTAAGCGGTGGATAGTTTTTTCTTTCAAGAAAATCACGGGCCATATTAATTGGTGTGGCAAATCCGATACCCTGGCTCTTCCAAAGCAAGATGGTGTTAATTCCAATAACCTCACCATTAAGATTGAATAGTGGCCCACCTGAATTACCGAGATTCATTGCGGCGTCGATTTGAATAAGGGGGGGATATCCTGAGCCAGGTATCATCCTCTTTTGCGCGCTCACAATGCCGATCATAATTGACTGGCCGATACCATAAGGATTTCCAATGCCTACAACCCATTCCCCAAGGTCGACGTTGTCTGAATTTCCCATTTTAACGGGATCCAGGTTATTCGCGTCTATTTTTATCAGCGCTATGTCGTTCTTGCTGTCTTTGAAGAGGACCTTGGCCAGACGTTTGGAACCGTCTAGAAGTTCAACTTCAATCTGTGTCCCGTGTCGCAAAACGTGCTCATTGGTGAGTATGTGGCCGTTGCTGGAAATTATAAAACCTGAACCATATCCGGTAGCCCTGCTGTTTGAATCCCCCGGGAACCCGAGATTGCTTAAAGACCATGAACCTCCAGAATCGAGCATGCGGATGGATACAACACATCGGTTGACCTTTCTGATAAGCTCACGAATGTCAGGATATCCAACACTCTGTAAAGCAGGTTTACGAATTACGTCCTGAATAGGGTTTTCTTTGCTGGATGCTGGCTCAGGCTTGAATGGAACAGGTGTGAGACCGCCGATGCGACCCCTATGAGTAGGGTCCTTGGGATTTTCGTTTTTTAGGGTTTCTGGCTGCCTCCCGGTAGAATTCGGGCCTGAAAAACGGCCAGTCCCGGTTTCTGCATTGGAAATGTTGGCCAGGATTAAACAACATAATGTAAAATATGCTATCTTAAGAAGGAATCCACGGAAAGCCCTCATTCAGGCGCCTCCTCATAACGGTTTCCCGAAAAGGACCGTGGCATTTTTTCGGTCTCTCCGGAGGGGTGGAACCGATATAGACTTAACGCTGATTGTTTGTCAATTATTTTATACATTTTTCATGACACATTCGATAGGTTTGAGTAATTTGCTAATCCTGTTTATTAACAACTGTATTTTTCGGAGAACAGCACATGTATGAAGTTGAGATAATTTCAAGTTTTGCCGCAGCTCATAGTTTACGTCAATACAAGGGTAAATGTGAACGTCTCCACGGACATAATTATCGGGTCCATGTAACTGCAAGGTCTTCAGATCCTAAAAGTGATGGAATGGTGATAGATTTTTCCGATCTTAAAAGCATCACGAACGGAACTCTTGACCGGCTTGACCATCGTTTTCTTAATGAGATAAAACCTTTCGACGAGTTAGAACCTTCTGCGGAGAATATCGCGGCGTTCATATTCCGGGAGATCGAGCAAGGCATGAAAGATCGAGGTCATTTGCTCCATAGCGTCGGTGTGTGGGAGTCGGATTCATCTGTAGCCCGGTATATACGAGGATAGCGTACAATTACGCGTGCCCCCTCAATTATTGCCCTTGAGAGGTACAGTTAGTGAAAATTTGCCCGATTCCCGACATTCAAAGCATGCCTGATGAACGCAACATCCCGATCGATAAAGTTGGCGTGAGAGGCCTCAGGTATCCCATATCGGTAAAAGACCGGCTCAAAGACCTGCAGCACACCGTTGGGCTTTTTGATCTTTTTGTAAACCTGCCACAGGAGTTCAAGGGCACTCACATGAGTCGTTTCATCGAGGTCCTGAATGAATATCGCGGTGAAATCTCAATGGAGAAATTTCAGGAGGTCCTGGAAAAGATCAAAGACAAGCTCCACGCCAAAAGCGCACACATGAACGTTGAATTCCCGTATTTCGTTGAGAAAACAGCGCCGGTTACGGCGACTCCTGGAATCATGTCTTACACGTGTTTCATGAGAGGATCACTTGCTGAACGTTTTGACCTCATAGTTGGTCTTGAGGTTCCAGTGACTACAGTTTGTCCGTGTTCAAAAGAGATTTCGGATTATGGCGCCCATAACCAGCGAGGCAGTGTTCGCGTCCAATTGAGGTTCAAGAAATTTTTTTGGATTGAGGAAATAATTGAAATAGTGGAATCATCCGTCAGTTCCGAGATCTACTCAATGCTCAAGAGACCGGATGAGAAGTATGTCACGGAAAGGGCATACGAGAATCCCATGTTTGTGGAAGACGTTGTGCGGGCCGCCGTTACCCGCTTGCGGGAGAAGAACAATTTCCCCTGGTACAGGGTAGAAGCTGAAACCTTTGAATCCATACATAATCACAGCGCGTATGCTTTGATAGAAAAGGACTTTTCACCGGTGCCGGAATGTTTCCAAGGGCCATGTTATTTGAGAGCAAACGGGTCTTTTTGAAAAAAAGTGACAAAAGAGACGATCATGGATGCTTTAAACGCGGAGTTTATCTTGACAGGCGAGACCCAACTAAATATTATCGGTTACATGATAAATTGAAATAGTTCTTAGAGGTTAATCTCTTAGTTTCCTTGAATCATAATATTTTTAGTTGAAATAAAACATCCGGACTTAACGGAGACTGTCCATTTGGTATTAAAAATAATCCTCACGATCTTTTGTAGTCTAATATTAGCGCCATGGACCGTGTTCGCGTTTCAATCCCAACCCACTCACAATTACGTTAACAATTTTGCGCCAAATGTCAGGGCAGGTAAAAAGGCGCCTCAGGTTTCTTCAGCGGTTATCCTGGCGCACGCTCCGGCTCATGCAAAATTCATCCGGCCTCATAAACCTTTGCTATTACGAAAAGCCCTCTCAAATACACCGACAACCACATTTACAGGGATCAATAGCGCTGTCCAGCCAAGAGTAAAAGCTAAGGCCATGTTATGTCTGGACAAGTCTACAAATCGGGTCGTACTTGCTGAAAATGAGTGCGCGCCTTTGCCCATAGCCAGTATTACCAAGCTCCTTACCGCTATGGTTGTAATCGACAACATGGACTTGGGCGCTGTTGTAGAAACCCCATCCGACATAAGACAAGTTGAAAAACATGTTATCGGAATTCGTCCCGGTGACCTGTTCACTGTAAAAGACCTATTGCACGGCATGCTCATCGAATCGGGTAATGACTGCGCTGAGACGCTGGCCAGAGCTTATCCAAAGGGTGGCAGGGACGCGTTTATAGAAGCGATGAATCAAAAGGCCCAAAAACTCGGTTTGAGCCGAGTCAAAATTTATACACCTAGTGGATTGGATTATAAAATTGTGATTGGCAGGAAAGACGGGAGGGAGTTGTTGGGCAAGAAGCCCAATATAGCGACAGCCGAGGACGTGGCGTCGCTTGCCAGCCACGCTTTTAATTACCCACTGATTGCTGAGATATCAAGTACTAAGACCTACATCATGAAATCCCTAAACTCAAAACCGCATGTATACCACCTCGTTTCCAATGACAGACTACTTGGAACAAACCTGCCTGTCGCTGGGGCCAAAACTGGCTTCACCAATATGGCTGGTAAATGTATAGTGGCTTTCTTCAAGGATAACAAAAAGGAACATGTCGTAGTAGTTTTGAATACCCCCCATCATTTTAAAGCCGCTGAAAAGATTTACCGCTGGGCTAGTAAAACGTTCTAGAATTTCTCTTTCCCGATGCCTGGTCGGTATTATGGGAGGGAGCATGCCTATGGCAATTCAGTAGGAAATAGTTGTGCTTGAGGCTAGCTAATTTGCAAAGCCGAGGAAACCAACAAAATTTTAGAATCTGCCAGCCCCGTTTCACTAAGATCCGTCAACATCCCTAAAAGCGATCAGATAGGACTATTCGCCGCTATGTACATAGGCATAGGTTCCATGGTAGGCGCCGGTATATTCTCTATTCTCGGTGTCGGACTGTGTTTGGCGCACAGGAGAGAAAGGAGAAAACAAAATGACGAACATTCGACGAGAAACCGATAGCCTCGGTGAAGTCGAGGTTCCTTCCGACAAGCTCTGGGGCGCACAGACTCAGCGCTCGCTTGAGCACTTCAGCATCGGCAAGGACCTGATCCCGCGTGAGATGATTACAGCTTACGCCATTCTGAAAAAAGCCGCCGCCAACGCGAACCATATCGGCAAGCATCTCGACGATGAGCCATACAAACTAATCGTTCAGGTATGTGATGAGATAATTGCCGGTCGGCATCACGACATGTTCCCACTGCACGTGTGGATGACAGGCAGCGGCACGCAGTTCAACATGAATATGAACGAGGTGATCTCCAACCGCTGTTGCCAAATCGCCGGCACGCCACTCGGGAGCAAGACGCCGGTTCATCCCAACCACCATGTCAACATGGCACAGTCGTCAAATGACTCATTTCCGTCCGCCATGTACATCGCGGCGGCGGTAAATGTGAAGCAGCGGCTAATTCCAGCGGTGAAGTCGCTAAAAGACGCGATCGCTGCAAAGGCAGTGGAGTGGAAAGACATCATCAAAATCGGCCGGACCCATATGCAGGACGCAACGCCCCTTACGCTTGGTCAGGAATGGTCGGGCTATGCTGGGGCGCTTGAGGACAACCTAGAGCGGATCGAAACGGCTTTGGGGGGTGTCTACCTCCTCGCTCTCGGTGGCACAGCGGTAGGCACCGGCATGAACTCAGCGCCCGGTTTCGCTGAAGCGTCCGCAGCCGAGATCGCCAAACTCACGGGCCTACCGTTTGCCACTGCGCCGAACAAGTTCACGGTCCAAGGCGCCCACGATGCTTTGGTACAGCTTTCTGGCACGATGCGCACACTTGCCGTGTCACTTTACAAGATCGCAAATGACATCCGACTGATGTCGTGCGGCCCTCGGGCCGGCTTTGCCGAGCTGGTGATCCCTGTGAACGAGCCGGGTTCGTCGATCATGCCGGGCAAAGTAAACCCGACCCAGGTAGAGGCGCTGACGATGATCGCCGTACAAGTGATGGCAAATGACGTAGCGGTGGGTTTCGGAGGCGCCGGCGGTTATCTCGAGATGAATGTCTACAAGCCTTTAGTAATTTTCAACATCATGAGCTCAATCACGATCATGACGGACGGGTGCACAAACTTCCGCAAGTTCTTGGTCAAGGGCACGCAGCCGAATCTGAAGAAGATCAAGGAGTATGTGGATCACTCCCTGATGCTTGTGACAGCGCTCTCGCCGGTGATTGGCTACGACAAGGCGTCGAAGATAGCGCACTTCGCTATGGACAACGACCTCACTCTCAAGGAAGCCGCACTGAAACTCGGCTTTGTGACAGAGGAGGAGTTCGACCGCATCGTCGATCCGGCGAAGATGATCTCGCCATCCGTTGCGACCGGAAATTAACGCTGGAAAAACGCGTCTCAGACGAGATTTTTATCGAGGTCGCACCGCAGGCAGTGCCAGATCAGTTAACGCCTGAATTGCTCCATCAACAATTGCTGGATTCTGGAGGCAATATACGGTACTTTTTTTTCACATTCCTGCATGTGACTCTTTGCAGCGGCTTATATTACTTGATAGCTCACTTGATTTGCTCATCTGCTTCCCTTGCTTTGGAAGCTGCGTGAACAACGAGAAATTTAGGGTTGGCAGGTGAACTTACGGCAGAGCCATCAAGACCATTCCTTTACAAGCTGGGAGTATCAAGCAGTTCACTTATAGCCTTATCCGGGCCGCCGGTTTTGTCATTGGCTTCGCTATAAAGGGTCAGTTAGTAAATGAGTCTACCGGCTTATTGATAATTCTCTTCAGGCCCTTTAGTGTGGGGCATTATATTCAATTTGGCAAAACTGAGGGAACGGTTGATGAAAAAAAACAAGACCGGCATGATTATGTTCGTGGTCTTTATAATTACGATGGTTTCTTTGATATTTTTCTATCACACATCCGTAACCGCAAACGAATCGCCCCCGAGCGTGAGTTGCGCATCAGACCGATACACAGGGTCGACCAGTTGCCGGAAATGTCATGAGAAGTTTTATAAGTTATGGGCTCCCTCTCATCATGGCTTGGCAATGCAGCCGTATACCGCTCAGCTGGCGAGCGACAAGCTCTCCCTCCAGACCGACGAGATCGTTATAGGTGACTCCCGGTATCGTGCTGACGTATCAGGTGACACTGGATGGGTCATTGAACGAGGCCCCGAAGGCGAAAAGAAGTATCGCATCGACCACGTGATGGGGGGCAAGAATGTGTACTACTTTCTGACAGCCCTGGCTCGCGGTCGGCTACAGACTCTGCCCATAGCCTATGACGTAAACAAGAAAGAATGGTTTGACATGGCTGCTAGCGGAGTGCGGCACTTTCCGGGTCAGACGGATCAACCGATACACTGGAAGGACTGGCAGTATACTTTCAACACATCCTGCTATGGATGCCACGTTAGCCAGGTTTCAACAAACTACGATCTCAAATCTGATACTTACCACACGGGTTGGAAGGAAACCGGCATAAACTGTGAGACATGTCATGGTCCTGCGGAGGAACATGTTCGTGTATGCGAAGAAGCTCCAAAAGGGACAGTTCCAAAGAACCTGAAAATCATACGAGGTGGTAGAGATTTTACTCACGAACAAAACAATGCGACCTGTTCGAGTTGTCATGCAAAAGCAGTAGTCCTAACACCCACCTTCAAACTGGGAGATAAGTTTTTCGATCATTTTGGACTGGTGACACTGGAAAGCCCGGATTATTACCCGGATGGCAGGGATCTCGGAGAGAATTACACTTACACTTCCTGGCTTATGAGCCCCTGTGTGAAATCATGCAAGCTCGACTGCCTCCATTGCCATACCTCTAGCGGTCGGTACAAGTTCAAGGACAACGAAAAGGCAAACCACGCGTGCCTGCCCTGCCACAAAGACAGGGTCGACAATGCGACAGAGCACACGCGCCACAAGGCCGACAGCCCTGGGAACAAGTGCATCGCCTGCCATATGCCCACAACGGAATTTGCCCGTATGCGCAGGAGCGACCACTCGATGCTTCCACCCGCGCCCGCGGCCACCATAGCATATAAATCACCCAACGCGTGCAATAGCTGCCACAAGGACAAGGCACCTCAGTGGGCAGATGAATGGGTCCACAAGTGGCGCAAAAGAGATTATCAGGTTTCGACCCTTAACCGAGCCGGGTTAATCGCTGCTGCTAGGACACGAGATTGGACCAAACTGTCTGAGATGCTCGACTACGTGACGAGCAAAGATCGGGACGAAATCTTTGCCACAGCGCTTATACGACTCGTCCAGGCTTCCGGGGACCCGCGAGTATTACCAACGTTGCTCAAGGCGATAAAGGACCCGTTGCCGCTCGTGCGTTCCACAGCCGCCACCGCCCTGCAAAATACGCCAACCCCAGAATCTGTTCGAGCGCTGGTGGAGGCTACCGGCGATGACTACCGCCTCGTTCGGATTAGAGCCGCAGCGGCGCTTGCCGGTTACAAGAATCTTCCGCTCAATGACGCGTACAAGAAAAAAGTTGAGGCCGCAAATGAGGAGTATCTAGCTTCAATCCTGTCACGTCCTGACCAATGGGATTCTCATTACAATCTAGGCAATTATTACCTGGACCGAGGAGATTTCAAACAGGCAGTCGCTTCGTATGAGACAGCGCTCAAGATGGAGCCGCGCGGAGTGTTAGCCATGGTGAACGAAGCAATGGCCTATGCCCGCATGGGAGAAACCGAAAAGGCCGAAAAGGCCGAGAAGGCGTTGAGTAAGGCGCTGAAAGTAGCCCCTGACAACGCTGCCGCGAACTTCAACATGGGTCTGATCAAGGCCGAGGAGAATGATCTCGTTTCGGCGGAGAAACATCTGAGAGCAGCCCTGAAAAACGATCCTCAGATGGCTCAAGCGGCTTACAACCTCTGCGTAATTCTGTCAAAGGACCGTCTCAATGAGGCGGTGGACTTCTGCAGAAAAGCTGCGGAGATCAGACCGAACGTTCCCAAATATGCCTTTACGCTGGCTTTTTATCAGCAGCAAAAAGGAGACCTCACAGGCGCCGCAAGCGTACTGGATGGCCTGATTAGAAAATATCCGACCTATGCCGACGCATATGTTCTTTTAGGAGGGATCTACGAGAAACAGGGAAAAGGGGCCGAGGCTGAGAGGGTGTACAGCAGGGGCATAACCACTGAGGGCATACCCAACCAGTACAAAGTTCGCATGAAACTTCGGCTGGATACCCTTAGGCCAGGAGGCGCACGACCGGACAGCAAGTGAATTTTGGTGGAACTCTACGACTGTCAACGATCATGTAGCCGCACAAAAGAATTTGACAATTACCTAACTCTTGAGCCTCTTGCAAAAGTATTTTTTGGGGGTTAAGCATGTGTAATAAATGAGCTTCACGGGCAGTCCCGTGGTATAGTGTTTTTAACAGAAAGACGCTTTGTCACAGGAGCCACCAGTGAAGCTTAGAAAGAGAATATCATGGTTGATGGGAACCCTGCAACGAAGTCTGTTTCCTAAATTGGAAGAGTCTTGGAATGGCCCTTTAACTGAAAAAGAGAAACAGCTTGTGTCGATCTTGGAGTTGGTTCAGGTTGAGAGATTCATTCCCAAAAGCTCTGATACTCAGTGGATGGGTAGAAAGCTTCGTGAGCGTGAATCGATAGCACGGTCTTTTGTTGCGAAGTCTGTTTGCGGATATCCTTTCACAAGCGCATTGATTGAGGCGCTTAAGACCACGCAGAGTTTGCGTAAGATCTGTGGTTTTGAGAAGGCTTCACGCATTCCTTCCGAGTCTACCTTCTCCAGGGCTTTTGCCGAGTTTGCTGATAGTGGTCTTGGCGAGAGGGTCCATGAGGCTTTGGTTGACCGATCTTTGAAAACGGAACTGGTAGGCCACATATCGAGGGACGCTACTGCGATAGAGGCTCGCGAGAAACCAGTAAAGAAACCGCCAAAGCAAAAACCTTCTCCTAAAAAAAAGGGGCGTCGGGCCAAGGGGGAACACCAACACAATGAAGCAAAACGTTTGGAGCGTCGGCTCCATCAATCGGCGGAGCAGGCGTTAAATGAATTACCTGTGGTCTGCGATGTCGGTACTAAGAAGAACTCCAAAGGATACAAAGTGAGTTGGATTGGCTATAAGTTTCATGCCGATGTCAACGATGTGGGCTTGCCAATAAGTGTCGCGATGACCTCAGCATCATTACACGACAGTCAGGTTGCCATACCACTCATGAAGATAAGCACCTCCAGAGTAATCTATTTCTATGATGTTATGGATTCGGCCTATGACGCTGGGCCTATTTACGAACTTAGCAGGAGTCTGGGACATGTGCCTATAATAGACAAGGATTCGCTTGGCAAAGACATTATTCCCATGGCTCCGCATGAAACGAGCAGGTATAAGGAAAGATCAGTCGTGGAGCGTTTCAATAGTAGATTAAAAGAGGAATTCGGCGGGCGCAATATCATGGTTCGAGGAGCCCAGAAGGTAAAGATGCATCTAATGTTCGGAGTGATGACAATCTTTGCTGATAATTTGCTTAAGTTGGCGACCTGATCTCCCCAGAAATTACATTATAGTCGATCAACACTATAATTGCGCCCAAAGAGTGGAGAAATATCGTAAAACTCGATAAACATGGATAAACGATAGGTCCAATTTCACAAATAGCCTCAAGAAGGTCCGACGGACAAGACCAACTCGTCATTTATTGTGACTTTTGCAGGAGGCTCCGCAGTCTTGATTTATTTCATCATCAAACCAAACCTTCGCAAATATTGCCGGGTCATCGACAGAAGGAGGCCAAAAGTGAAAGACATTCACAGCATTTATCAGCAGAAGCTTACGACCCCCGAAAAAGCTGTCGCGAAAATCCCCAGAAAATGCTACGTTTCATTTGGGCTCGGACCTTCCAACCCGCCTGCTCTTTTGGCCAGCCTGGCCGAACGGGTCGATGCGGGAGATGTGGATGAAATCCATCTATTTTATCAGATCGCTATGGACGGAGCAAAACCGCTTTTCAAAACGAAATATCTAAATCGACTACGGTTTCACGCCAACTTCATGACAGATTTGGATAGAGAACTAATCCAGGAAGCTGGAACAAGCGCTGTAATTGATTTTATGCCAAGTTATCTCTGGCAGCTTCCAAGAATATTTTCAGAGTATAACCATATTGACGCTTTCATGATAACCGTCTCTCCCATGGACAAGCACGGGTATTTCAGTCTTGGGACGAGTTGCGATTATTCCTCGACAATTGCCAGGCGTTGCGAGATGACATTGGTTGAAGTAAATGAAAACATGCCTCGTGTTTTTGGGGAAAATCTTATACACGTTTCCGAAGTCGACTCAGTTGTTGAAAATCATACCCCCCTACTGGAACTTCAAGAAAGGCCTCTATCTTCAAAAGATGTTTCTATAGGCGCCAAGATCGCGGAAATGGTACCCAATGGGGCCTGTTTACAATTTGGCATTGGAGGCATCCCCAACGCTGTAGCGAAATCGCTTACGAACCACAAAAATCTCGGAATTCATACTGAGATGCTTACCTCAAGCGTTGTCGATCTCTACGAAGCAGGTGCGATAACAAACGACAAAAAGAACATTCACCGTTTCAAGACGGTTTATACGCTTTGCTGGGGCACAAAGAGACTCTATGATTTCATTGATGACAACCCATCAGTTGAGGGCTATCCATGCTCCCACATTAACGATCCTTCAGTGATACAGCAGAATGATAATGCCGTATCGGTAAACTCCATTATAGAAATCGATCTCATGGGGCAGGTAAACTCGGAATACATCGCAGGCCATGAATTCAGTGGCGTGGGAGGTCAAAGAGATTTCATGAGCGGGGCTTTTCGTTCAAAAGGAGGAATGTCCTTCCTGGCCTTCTATTCGACCACCAAGAATGACCAAGTTTCCAAGATAGTCCCACGCCTCACCGGAATAGTTACAGATTCCAGAATGGAACCCATGTGGGTAGTTACCGAGCATGGCATGACTAATCTCAAAGGTAAAACCAATTCGCAGCGAGCGCTTAGTCTTATTGAACTAGCAGCGCCGCAATTTAGACAAGACCTGTTGGATCAAGCCAAGAAAATTGGATTGATACGGTAAGTTGAAGCATGATATAGTTTAAAAAGGGCCAAACTGTTTTTAAAATGTTCGGGAGAGGAGTAGTTGAAATGCGTTGGCGAAGCAGTGTGACTGGCTTTGTAGCGTTAGTAGCGGTCGTGACGTTTGCGTTGGTCGTCTGTTCTTCAACGCCCACGGTTGCCCAGCAAAAGAAACCAAACTTCATCATGATCATGACCGACGATGTCGGTTGGGGGGATTTGGGATGCTATGGCGGTGGTGAGAACCGTGGTTGTCCAACCCCGAACCTGGACCGAATAGCATCAGAGGGAATGCGCTTCACGAATTATTATGGGCAGGCAAGTTGTACCGCTGGTCGGGCTTCATTCATTACAGGGCGGATACCGATTAGGACGGCCCTCTCTACAGTGTTGGCCCCAGGTGACCTCAACGGTCTGAAAAAAGAGGACCCCACGATAGCCGAGGCACTGAAAAAACTTGGCTACCAGACGGCTCAGTGGGGTAAATGGCATCTGGGTGACCGTCCTGACACTTTCCCCACGGCGCATGGTTTCGATGAGATGCATTACATGCTTCCGTATTACGCCGGGGTTTACGCATACGATTATTTACCATTGCAGCCCGATTTTCCGATACACAACAAAAAATTTATGGAGGCTTGGAGCAAGGTTGACCTGAGCCAATGGGAGGGAAAAGCTGGAGAACCTCCCAAAGTTGTCAAGAAAAAGTTTGGCTATGAGGATCTTGCTACTGTCGATGACATCATTCGAGAGGATGCGGTTCAATACATAAAGAAGCACGCCAAGGACGACAAACCTTTCTTTATGTACCTCTGTTTCATGAAGGTGCACAATCCTAATAACCCTTCACCTCGTTTCAAAGGAAAATCTCCTGGTGGTGGTCGTTATCTGGACGCCTTGATGGAGTTGGATGATAATTCGGGTCAAATAATGCAGGCCGTACGTGACGCTGGAATTAGTGAAAATACTCTGGTCGTGTGGACAACTGACAACGGGGCATGGGTCGACGCCTGGCCTGACGCCGGTTACACTCCTTTCCGCGGTATGAAGGGAAGCTCGTACGAAGGTGGTTACCGAGTGCCCGCGATGGCATGGTGGCCAGGGCATATTAAGCCCGGAACGGTGGCCAATGACATCATGTGTCATATGGACTGGTGGCCCACTATCGTCAAACTGGCCGGTGGAACACCTCCTACTCGTATTTTTAAAGACAACAACGGTAAGGACATTATTTTTGATGGGGTTGAAAACACTGCCTATCTATTCGGTAAAGGGCCATCCAACCGGGATCATTTTTTCTATGTGACGGATTTGGCGTTTGGTGGATTGCGAGTAACCAACTTCAAACTTCTTTTTACAGCCAAGGACACCTGGCTTGGGCCAGATTTAAATTTGGCTTTCCCAGCTCTTTACAATCTTTGGTGGGACCCGGGTGAGCAGTATGACGCGGTCTTCAATGGAGCTGCTCCGACGCGTGGTGATTTGAGGACATCTCCTGGCAGATACTCAGGAGAAGACCATGGTTGGATAGTCGAACTGGCTCAACCGTATTTCGAGCAATTCTTTGGAGAGCTTTTGAAGTGCCCGAACCGACCGACAATACCAACAGCCGGCTCTACGAGTCAGTTAGTTAACCAGTTTAATAACCCTCCTGGATTGAGACGTCTCTTCATGCTTCTGGAACCATCGTCTCAGCCGGAAAAATCGTCCCAACCGCCAGTTAAGACGAAATAGGTACGTTTTTACAACATTTACCCCTGCGTGGCGAGGTTTAACCTCAATACGCAGGAACCATCTCTCAGGCCAAACGGGTACGGGGACTAACCATGATTTCCCATTCGCATGGCTGTATATTTACTGCCTATTCCATTAATAGCAACTTTGGGGACAATATTTCTAAGCAAAACAGACCCGTTCTCCGTTCACTGCTTCATCTGGGGGCTGCGATCTGTGCTCTCGCTCTGAGTGTGGTCCAATGTTACGCCCAAACGGATCCGCTTCCCTCATGGAACGACGGCCCTGCAAAACAGGCTATCATGCGTTTCGTGCAGGTCACCACTGACAAGTCCGCTCCCAATTACGTTGCTCCCGGGGATCGACTTGCTGCTTTTGATCAGGACGGCACGACTTGGGTGGAGCACCCGATATACACTCAGGTTGTGTACTTTCTTGACCATGTCAAGGTGATCGCAGAGCAGAAACCGGAACTGAAGAAGATTGAACCCTTCAAGACAGTGCTTTCCGGTGACCGGGAAGCTATCGCAAAACTCCCTATGAAGGACCTAGAGAAAATAGTCGGCACCACGCTCACAGGCATGACGGTAGAACAATTTGAAGCCGAAGTGAGGAAGTGGATCACGACCGCCAAACACCCCAGATTCGACCGCCTCTACACCGAACTCATTTATCAGCCAATGCTAAAGGTGATGCGCTACCTGCGTGAGAACGGCTACAAAACGTTCATCGTTACTGGTGGTGGCCAGGACTTTGTCCGAGTGTACTCCGAGATGGTGTACGGCATCCCACCCGAGCAGGTGATAGGTACAGCTAGTGTCACAAAATACAGCTATGGGAAAGATGGCAGGCCCGTGCTGACCAAGGAGCCCAAACTCCTCTTGAATGATAACTTTGCGGGCAAGCCCCAGGGGATTCACCTCATGATTGGCCGTCGGCCGCACGCTGCGTTCGGTAACTCGACCGGCGATCAGCAGATGCTGGAGTATACCGGAGCGGGTGACGGCACCCGGCTGATGATACTAGTGCTCCACGACGACGCCAAACGTGAGTACGCCTATGGTCCGGCCGAAGGCTTGCCGCGGACCAAAGTCGGGACCTTTACCCAAGAGTTGTATGATGAAGCGAAGGCCAAGGGTTGGTTCGTAATAAGCATGAAGAAGGACTGGAAGATAATTTTCCCGTTCGAGAAGAAATGAGTTGTTTCCGGAAATAGGCTGTCTGGGTTCCTCAACCACGGATGGAGCATTCTTGATTGTTTGAAACGATCGCCAAAAGCTAAACCATGATCGACTCGAAGAAATTGATTTTTATATAGGAAGGACAAGTCATGACGAGGCGGGCTGTTTTATTTTGTGTGTGTCTAATCGGTGTGGCGTTAATAGGTTCCTTTAGCGTCGCTCAGGGTTGTATGTGGTTCACGCTCGGGGCCAAAGATGGTTCGGTCCTTGTAGGGAGGACGATGGAGTTTGGAGTTCCATTGAACTGGCAAATCGTCGTAGCGCCACGTAAGATGGGTTTCCAGAGTCAAGCGCCCAACGGAAAGCCTGGAATAAGCTGGAAAACCAAATATGGTTATGTGGGGTATTATGGGGCTGGACCAGAAGGCGCTGTGGCAGATGGGATGAATGAAGCCGGCCTTACCGTTGGGGCCCTGTGGTTCGAACATAACACCACGTATCAGGAAGTAAAGCCGGGCGAAGAGTCCAAATCACTGAATCTTTCGCTAATGGGACCATGGATTCTAGGAAATTTCGCCACAGTTGAGGAAGTCAGGAAAGAAGTTCAAAACGTGGTAATTTTCGGAACTATCGTTGACGAATTGAACATGGTTCCACCTGTGCATCTCGCTGTCTCTGACACCACGGGCAAAACCATTGTGTTGGAATTTGAGCATGGACAGCTCCACATATACGACGACTATATTGGGATATTAACTAACGCCCCAAATTTTCCTTGGCACATGACTAATTTACGCCAATACGTCGGGATGAACAACTCAAACCCAACAGGTGGCGTCCTGGATTCCCTGAAGCTTGTCCCCACTGGCCATGGCGCAGGAATGTTCGGAGTTCCGGGGGATATGACTCCACCAAGTCGCTTTGTGAGAATCGCAATTGTAGTAAAATCCGCTGAGCGACAACCCAATGTCGACAAGAACCTAAACCTCGCCCAACACATTGTGAATTTCTTCGATATTTCCAGGGGTTTGGTTGTAGAAAAGGGAGCGGACGGAAAAATAACAGCAGCTGAGACTACCCAATTCGCCACGTTCAAGGACCTGACTAACAGGGTAATGTATCAAAGAACTTACGATAACCTTGATGTTACAAAGATTGATTTGAAGAAGGTCGATTTCGGCGGGAACAAATTCAAATACATGCCTATTAACCCTGACCCTCAGAAATACCCTGATATTACAGCTCAGGCTAAATAGTCATGTATAATTGATGACTTTGCAACCGCAACCTCATTTGGTCTGATAATATTAATGGGTTGTGGTTGCGTCTGTCACGTTGATCACGAATCCATGATCATTTTTCTGAAGCGTTCAAACAGATATCTGGAATCATGAGGGCCTGGAGACGCCTCGGGGTGATACTGTATCGAGAATACCGGGTATTTCTTGTGGGCCATCCCTTCGTTGGTTTGATCATTTAGATTCACATGAGTAACCAGGCATTCTGAAGCTACAGTCTCAGGGTCAACAGCGAAATTGTGATTTTGTGAGGTTATCTCAACTTGTCCAGTATCTAGCCTTCTGACAGGGTGGTTTGCTCCGTGGTGCCCGAAAGTGAGTTTGTAGACGCGTCCTCCTAATGCTAGGCCAAGTATTTGATGTCCTAAACAAATTCCAAATATTGGTTTCTTACCGATGAGATTCCTCACTGTTTCAATCACATAAGGGACCCCTTCGGGATCACCAGGGCCATTCGAAAGAAAAATTCCGTCCGGATTATAAGCAAGAATTTCATCTGAGGTAGAAAAAGCGGGGAACACCCTCACGTGGGCGCCCGAGTCCACGAGCAGTCTCAGGATGTTTTGTTTGATCCCGTAATCCAGAGCGGCAACTTTGAATTTGTTTAGAGAAGTTACGGAACGCGAATTCCATCTCCAGGCGCCTTGTGTCCAGTCGTAGGGTTTGTCGCATGTAACTTCCCTTACCAGGTCTAATCCCTCAATGTTTGGATAACCTCGTACCTTTCTAATAAGACTATCGATATCATGGTCCTCTGTAGAAATTATACCTTTCTTGGCTCCGGTTTCTCTAAGGTTTCTTGTAAGTTTTCTCGTATCAATTCCCTGGATGCCGATTATGTCGAATCTTTTGAGGAAATCGCCAAGATTGTCATTCTTTCGCCAATTACTGGGATTGGCGCAGTATTCCTTAACAATAAAACCAGCCAAAAACGGCGTAACCGATTCATTGTCCTCGAAATTAACCCCGGTATTGCCAATATGGGGGTACGTCATAGTGACGATTTGTCCCCGATATGAAGGATCAGTAAGAACTTCTTGATATCCTGTAATCGCCGTATTAAAGACGACTTCTCCTATTCTTTCGCCTACGGCCCCCATTGCGGTTCCCACAAAAGATTCGCCATCGGCTAACACGAGAGTGGCTTTCATTAGAGTCCCTTCATGAAATTCCTGAGACGTTCCATTCCTTTTTCAATTATTTCATTGGGCGAAGTCATCGAGATTCGGAAAAACGCTTCTCCGCTGGGTCCATAACCAACTCCAGGGGTGACTACTAATCCCTGTTTTTCAAGCAAGTCAGCGCAAAAGTCGATTGAGGAAGAATATATTTCTGGTATTCGAACCCAGAAATAATAACTTGCCCGAGGTAAAATGAATTTGAAACCAAGCTCGTTGAGCTCACTGGCTATAACGTCCCGTCTTTTTTTAAATAATTGCGTCCTTTGTTCATTGAACAACGGCGCGTCAGGGTGTCCAAGCGCCCTGGAAGCGGCACGCTGGATCGCCATAAAAACTCCTGAATCGAAGTTGGATTTTAATGTCAGGAATGAATGGATCAGCGTCTTAGACCCTACGACAAACCCAATTCGCCATCCTGTCATGTTAAACGTTTTGGAGAAGGAATGCAGTTCGATTGAGAGGTCTTTTGCGCCTGGTATCTGCATGATGCTTATGGGTCTATCTTGCGGTTCAAAGTACACTTCAGAATAAGCGTTATCAGCCAGTATGACAAGATCATGCTTCCTGGCGAACGATACCAGGTCTTCAAAAAAAGACTCATTGGCGACTGCTGCGGTTGGGTTATTCGGATAATTAATGAATATGAACTTTGCGGCGTCGGCAGCGTCTTCAGGTATGGAAGACAGGTCGGGCAGGAACCCGCGCTCTTCGAGTAACGGAATGCGAATCGGCGTACCCCCTGCAAAACCAATGGCGGCTTCATACGCGGGATATCCCGGATCTGTGACCAACGCTGTATCCCCAGGATCAATGAATACAAACGGCAGATGGGATACAGCGTCCTTTGAACCTATAGTGGCCATTATTTCATTTTTGGCGTCCGGCCTAACGCCAAAGCGTTTTTCAAACCAATCAGCCACCATTTCACAGAAATCAGGTTCCCCTTTATAGCTTGGATATTGATGGTTACGTGGGTCACGCATCTCTTCGTTCATTAAATCCAGGACAAAGTCCGGAGTCGGCATATCCGGGTCCCCAATAGCCAGCGATATCACATCAATGCCCCTTTTTTGGGCAGCTTTGCGCTTTTCATCAATCAAATGAAACAGGTAAGGCGCCGTCTCCGTCACCCGTCTTGATAGTTTCATTCCGTCCTCCAAAGTGCTATTTCTACAGACGAACGATTTTGAGCAAGGGGTCAAATGGTAACAATCACACTCAAAACACTAATTTTTACCCGATAATGCCAATATATTCAAGTAACAAACAACGAACACCGGAATTTTCGGCCCTTCTAGTTTCCAAATCTTATTGCAAGAACCAGCGAGGGCAAAGATTGGTTTGTTGACCTTAATTCTTGACTTAGACGCCAAATTACCATAATTTTCACGGATATATTGATCGGAGATAAAAATCTTCACGTGACGCTAGATATTGAAACTATTCTAAATTTAATTTGTCTGACACTTACAAGCGTATTACTTGTCGGCAGTTCTGTTGAGAACAATGATGACGACGAAGAACTGGTTAAGCGTTGCGCTGGTGGCGACAGAGAGGCTTTTAATGATCTGGTCATAAAGTATCAGAAGAAGGTTTTCAGTGTCGCGTATCGTTTTGTTGGAGATCCCGAGGAAGCAAATGATTTAGCTCAGGAAATATTTACCGCGGCATATCAAAATCTTAAAAGTTTCAGAGGTGATTCAAAGTTTTCGACGTGGCTCTTTCAGATTGCTACGAACAGAGGCAAGAACAGGTTCAAGTATTTAAAGCGTCGTGGTTTTTTTACGAACAAAGGATCATCGGAAACCGACGATGAAGGAGATCAGTCTCATAGAGCTTTGCCGGATCAGACAGCTAATCCTGAAGAACTGTTGTCCGGAAATCAAATTCGGAAAGCGGTAATAGACGCCATTAACGAGCTTGAACCGGATCACAGGGAAATTGTGATTTTAAGAGACATTGAGGGCTTGTCTTACGATGAAATAGCCCGCATATTGGATCTGCCGGAAGGAACGACTAAATCCCGTCTGCATAGAGCGCGGATGGTAGTTAAAGAAAAACTTAAGAAGGTCCTGTCATGATGGATTGCGAGCGGATTGCTGACTATTTTGGAGCGGTTTATGAGGGAGATTCTGACACGCAAACCGAAAAAATGGTTAAGGATCATTTAAAATCCTGCGCCGCGTGTCGGGAAGATTATAAGTGGTACAGCGTTACGGTTCAGGCTTTAGCAAATTTAGAACAAATTGCCCCTCCAAACGATTTTCTCAAACAACTAAACGCCAGAATCGACAAAAACTCCTCACTCTTCCAATCTATTTTCTCCCAAATCAAAAATCTGATGAATTCAATTCCAACCGCCCCTGTTCCGGTCGGGGCCGTGTCGCTCGCGTTTGTTACCATATGCGCTTTCCTTGTATATAATTATACGCCACCAGAATTATCTGGGAGAGGAAGATCAGGCGTTTCACTCAATAGGTCCGCGAAAAGCGGCGCTATTCCTATCGAGCCAACTTCCCGTTCCGTTGACCCTAGAATGGTGGCTTCGGCGCCATTTTCGTCCCAAGCCACACCGTTCTCCCACGCTTATGTTCCTTATGACGGTCCCGGACGTTCCTCGACGGTTTCATGGCGTTTCCCAACAGTAGCGGATCAAATTGGGGCAGATAACCTAACAGTGGAAAGTCCTCAGATTGATCTGGCTTTAAAAACCCTCAAAGACATCCTCCCAGATATTCAAGGCAAATTAGTTGATGAAAAATTTGGGTACGCTTTTGGAGAAGCTTTAGTCGGTGTGATCATACCTTCGAGCAGATACGGCGATCTTACTTCGGCCTTAGTCAACCATGGAGCTATTGAAGTTGGGGCCAAATCCAGGGAATCTGATTCACCTGCTCCGGCAAAAGTTGACAGTAGAAATGTACGCCTTTACATTCGTTTTACTCAGGCCCCAAAATAATGCGCTTGAAATTGTCGTTGGGAAGGTAACCGTCAATTGAAGCTTGGAATAGTTGGTTTGCCCGGATCAGGAAAGACTGTTCTCTTTAGGGCGCTTACAGGGGGACTTAATCCTGGCGAACAGCGAAACAGGCAGGATCCTGGGTTGGGCGTTGTAAAAGTATCTGATCCCCGCATAGATTTTCTTACTCAATATCACAAACCTAAGAAAGTAACCCCCGTCCACGTCGAATACCTAGACATCGCCGGCCTCACCGGTCAAGGAAAACAGGGCCGGTCAATTGGGGATAAGTTGCTTTCAATAATACGTCCTTTGGACGCGCTTGTCACATGCGTCCGTTATTTTGATTCTGTCTCTTCAGGAAAACCATCCCCGCTTTCAGATTATAGGACCGTAGAAGAGGAGATGATCTTATCAGATCTCTCGATCGTTGAGAAACGACTTGAACGTGTTGCTAAGGACTTGAGCCGTGGACGAAAAGAGCTTTCCGAGGAATTTGATCTTCTTACACAGGCAAGGGACTTATTGAATGAAGCCAAGCCACTTAGATTGATGAAAGAAGTGGAACAGAACGAAAAGCTGCGTGGCTTTGCCTTTCTATCAGCAAAGCCCCAACTGATTTTATTGAATACTGGTGAAAACAAGAGTCCTGAACAAGCGCGTCAAGTATTGTCAGAATTTGCAGAACACATAAAGGGCCAACCCAACGTGAGCATTGACTGGCTATACGCGGATATGGAAGCAGAATTGGCTGGAATGTCCGAAGAGGAGGCTTCTGAGTTTCTCGTAGACATGGCATTGGAAGAAGGCGCTAAAGAAAGAATTATCAAGCGGTCCTTTGAACTTTTGAACCTGATAGTGTTTTTTACCGCAGGCGAACCGGAAGTTAGAGCATGGAGTCTGGTCAGGGGCAGGACGGCTGTGAAGGCTGCTGGCACGGTGCATTCAGACATGGAGCGAGGCTTTATCCGCGCCGAAGTAGTGGCTTTTGAAGATTTTAAGTCCTCAGGTTCCATGGTGGTTGCTCAGAAGGCGGGTAAAGTTCGTCTAGAGGGAAGGGACTACGTCGTAAAAGACGGAGACATAATGCTTTTCAGGTTTAACGTCTGATTATTCCCACTGTTCGGACAACTACATATTTAAGGATTTGGGGAAAAGGCCGTTATGGACACATCAGTGGAATCGTTGGGTGAATGTAAAATTAACAACCCATTGAAGCAGGTCGATTGGGTAGGGGATACAGACAGGGTCCTGTACAATATCTCCGCTGGGTTGGTAGAAGAATGTGTAAAAAAAGGGCAGTCTCCAATTTCCTTCTTAAAAGCGGGCCCGAAAAGAAAAATCTATTTTGACATCAGCAAACTTAAATGCGCAATCGTAACGTGTGGTGGGCTTTGTCCGGGATTAAACAATGTCATACGGTCGATCGTCCTTACATTGTACCATACATATGGGGTGACCAATATCCTTGGTATAAGGTATGGATTCCAGGGGTTTATTCCCAGGTATAGCCACCCCGTCATGGAACTTACCCCTGACCGAGTTCGGGAGATCAATGAACTGGGAGGAACCATACTGTCATCCTCAAGAGGTCATCAGGAAATAGGTGAAGTTGTTGATGCTCTGGAACGTATGAACATCGGACTACTCTTTACTATAGGGGGTGATGGCACGTTTAGGGCCGCTGCCAGGATTTCGGAAGAAATAGCAAGCAGAGGGGCAAAGGTTGGTGTAATAGGGATACCTAAGACGATCGACAATGACATACTGTTCCTTTCCCGGTCCTTTGGGTTCAGCACAGCGGTGAGCTGCGCATCAGACGTAATAGGTTGCGCCCATGTAGAGGCAAATGGCGCCCCAAACGGCATTGGCCTTGTAAAGCTCATGGGACGACAGTCGGGTTTCATAGCCGCCAATGCTTCGCTCGACAGACGCTATGCAAATTTCGTCCTTATCCCGGAATCGGATTTTGACCTAGACGGGTGTCAAGGTCTTCTGAATGTGCTGGAGAAAAGGATTCAGGAGAAGAAGCACGCTGTGATTGTTGTGGCAGAAGGGGCTGGACAGCGATATTGCGGTGTCGAGGGTTTTGATAATTCAGGTAACAAGGTTTTAGGTGACATAGGTTTGTACCTCAAAAATCGAATTACCGAATATTTCAGAGAGAAAGGAACCGAGATAAGCTTGAAGTACATTGACCCAAGTTACACTATAAGGTCCGTTCGAGCAACGTCTGAAGACTCTGTTTTCTGTGGCTTCCTGGGGCAAAATGCCGTACATGTCGGTCTTGCGGGAATGACCAATATAATGGTGGGCACATGGAACGAGGAGTTTGTCTGTGTGCCTTTGGGTTTGGTAACTACAGGAGCCAAACATGTTGATTTAAAGGGTAAGCTTTGGAGTAGTGTCCTGGAAGCCACAGGGCAACCATCTTTTAAGCCTCAGGTGATAGATGGGGCTTGCAAATTGTGATCCCTGTGTCTTGTTAACATACAGTGAGATTTGTAGAGCGCTAGAGGTCAATCAGGAAATCCACAGAAGACTTAAATGGCATATCTACCTAAAATTAAAGGGGATGTTTTGACTTGCCATTTGGGCGCTAATCTGATACGGTGAACAAGTGATGATAATGGTTTCAGAAAGAAGAAACTTTTGAGATCGTTATTTGTCTTCAAAACAGTAAATTGATTTATAGTTAAACTGTAATATGGAGGTATGCGATGTCGAAGAAATCTATATTTTTGTTGGCGGTATTGGCTCTCGCCGTCACCGCAATGATTCCCGGAAACTCAGACGCTTTGTTCGTAGCCACGGCTCGGAATTTTCGTGGAGCGCTGTATCAGGGCATAGGACCGACCCCTTGTCACGCCACTGAAATGGCCGTTGTGAAATGTTCTCAGGACTCCTTCGCCCCCAGAAGCTGTAGGGTTATCTCGGTTAGGATGGAATGTCCACCGCCTGTTTGCGCTGCGCCAAGAAAAGTCATCAAGAAGAGCCGATATAGTTGCGCTCCCGGGTCAGCTTGCGCTCCAATGGTTAGACCCTATCATTAGAGATCTTTAAGTCCTCCCTTTTTCACAATGACCGGGAGGACTTTTCACTTCAGGAACCCCTCCGCCTTTAAAATTCTGTCGCAGATACATTTAGGAGTTTAGCTGATTCCTGGGCCTCCCAAAGCCCGCGTTGGTCATTCCGAACACTATCCTTTACAGCCAAATTTCTTTAGGGTAGGATGCGCTGCACGTTAGGAAAACAGAGAATCAATTTATAACCTTTTTTATCGGGGAGAAAGCTTTGATTTCTCTCCGGGATTGACTGTTTATGCATGACTCAACACAAGAATTCTGACAACAGGCGCTGGAACTCTAAGGGCACAAGCCCTTCTTCGACTTCACGGATTGATCAACCTGGGTTTTCTAGACGGGAGTTTCTGATTAGCGGTTTCTTATCGTCCGCTTTGCTTCTTTCTGGATCAGCGGTGTGGGCCAAAGACCCTGAAGAACGGCCCAAGGTTGGTTTTATCTACCCTGATTCGGGCGAGATGGAACGTGAAGCAAAATCGCTAATGGCCGGATTTGATCTTTTCTTCCACAAGCATGGTCCGTGTCCTGTAGATGTGTTCAAGAAACCATTCCAGGTAAACTCTGATGAAATTGGTGAGACCCTTGAAAAGTGGATTAATGACGGCAAAGTTCGTTTCATAGTCTTGTTCGCTGAGGTTGAGCAATCCGAGAAGGCTGTAAGAACTTGCGCCGCTGCCCAGACAATATTGTTTATCGCAAATCGTTCCGTCAAACTTGTGTCCGGTGAAATTTGTAACCCTAATGTGTTTAGAGTGAGCGCAAACAACTATGTAATGTCGGAGCCTCTGGCTCCATGGGCGATCCAAAATTGTGGGACAAAGGTCTTTATCACCGGTGAAAATGATGCTGAAGGAAATGAAAGGAGCGATTTTTTCGCTTTTGGTTTTGAAAGGGCCGGTGGCGCGTTCACCGATCGAGTAATGTTAGATGGTTCGGCCGAGTCTGTGCAGTCGGTTTTAACGTCAATTGCGAATTCAGAAACGGATTTTGTCTTCGCCTGTTTTAAAGACCAATCTGCGGAGAATTTCCTGAGGGCTTTCGGCGCTCAAGGCCCCAAGCATAGGAAAGCGGTAATTGGTCCGGAAACACTGACATCATTCGATGTAAAAAAAGATGAGAGGCGAGAAATAATACTCAAAGTTCCCACACTGACGAATGTTTTAAATCCCGGGTCCATAAAATCCAAAATCATCCATCTTTATGGCAAGATGCCGCTATCGGTCGCCAGGGCGTCCGAGGGGCACGATCTTGGCCAGATCATCTATAACTTGGCTAAGGATCAGGTTCTACAGACCACGGATTTTGAGACGCTAATAAAATATGTGGCCGACACAAAGTTCAATGGTCTCCGTGGCGCCTTCAAGTTCGACAAGAATCATGATGCCGTTGTTGAATCCTGGGTTACAGCATGGGAGTCACAATCCGGCGGGGTTTCCCAGAAAGTGCTAGCGTCTCTGGGCTCTTCAGAGTCTCTGGATTTTGGCTGTGGGAAGGTTGGTTACCCTACCAACCGCCATGACTCAACATCCTCGGGGTCTGAGGGAATCTGGGAAGAAAACGCCAACTAGGGTGGTATGTCAAGTGTTGTAGGATTGTTGGGCTTTTAAGGGCGCTTTGTTAACGAGAATCCTGTTGGTAAGTGATTCAGAATTAACCAATTACGACGAGATGTTATTAATAATTATTCATTGTTGTTAACAATGATTTTAAGGGTTGACATTTGTAGATTAAATTTGATAGAGTAATTTTTAAGGATTTTGTAAATGTGCTTTATTTGTCTCTCGGCGGGGTGCAAGGGAGAGTCCGAGGGATTTTTCGGAAGGAGTTGTTGCATGAAGGCAAGAATGTATGTTGGCGCTCTTGCGTTGGTTTTGGTTGCGTTTGTGTTGGCGTTGGGACCAGTTTCCGCCGGTGGTCCTGTATGTAAAGTTCCGCCGATGTGTGGACCTCCCCCCTGTGGACCCCAACCGTATTGTGGCCCTCAGCCCTGCTGCGGACCGCCACCTTGTCCACCTCCAAGTTGTGGGCCTAACCCCATTGGAAGAGTTTTTTCGGGAGCGTTTAGGCTAATAACAGGCGTGGTAGCGTTGCCTTTCAAGTTGGTTGACCGAATGATCGACGCGTTGGATTGTAGTCCAAATCCTTGTTGTCCTCCTAGACCTATGTGTGGACCGCCACCGTGTCCTCCTCCTGTTTGTGGTCCGGTAAAATGTGGCCCGACTGCGGGCTACGGCATGGCGCCTATGATGAGGCCTATGGGATATGGGGCCCCGAGAAGAATGTCTCCGATGAGCAAGAAAACTAACTCCAGCTTGCCGTCAACTCTGATGGCTTCCCCGAGCGTGGGTGTTTTCGGTAGCTATTGGTAGAATAAATCTTTGGAATTTAGAAAGAGCAAAAGGGATTCTCTTGAATCCCTTTTGCTCTTTTAGCCTAATCAGTCCCAGCGCCTTATTTTAAAGATTCGTTCCTTGGCTAAATTTAGCGCCTTCATTCTTTCTTCATCACCTATTCCTCCGAACGAGTCCGGATGATAAAGACGCGCCAGCCGTTTCCACGCCTTTAACGTGTCATTGCGTGTCGCAGTTGGAGGAATCTCCAACAATGAAAAAAGTTTTTTCAGCGAAAATTCAAAAGGATTGATTGATGAGTCTCTGTGTCTTTTTGCAAACTCAGGAGGGATACGGAATTCGGAATACTCTATGCGTTTTTGTCGCTTCCACTTAATTGTGGCGGAAGCCGATGCGAATATTTGGATTAGTCTATATCTCGCCCTAAATTCTGAACTGGTCAAAGGTGTTATTCTCTTGAGAGCCTCAAAAAATTCCTCGATCTGGACTATTCCCAATGTCAAAAGGTTCGTAGGGTTAGGCTCTCGTGGTCCGAGGCAGTAAGAAAGTTTTCTAAGAAATGCGATCATCTCCGGACTTTCACATAAAGAATGGGCGTAACATCTTCCGTCAGAAAATGTTGGGTCTTCAAGGCACTGGATATAGCCTTCGTTTCCTTTTTCCGACCATACCATTCCCAGACAGCGCGACCTGTCCAGTTGGACCAGCCACAAGCCATGCTCATGACTCCATGGAAAAGCTATGTCCGGAAATTCACGTTTGAGTCCCCTGAGTGCCCGATTCAAGCGGTACTCGCTAATATGAAAGGCCTCAGATACGGAAAACTTTGAGGTCCCAGGATTTTCCCGAATGAATCTTAAAATGTTTAGATTGATCGTGTCCATTGAGGAGGCCCCTTTTACTAAACATAATACACTAACATGGGACATAAAAGAAAAAAGCTCGACCGGTTTAGTCGAGCTGGGAGGGAACAAATCCAAGGAACCGGTCGAGCGATAAATAGATCTGTTTCCTTGGACCCTTTGAAGAATTCGTTTTGGTCAGGCGCCCTCCGTCGCCTGACCATGCAATTCATTGAAGTTTGTTAGAAGATGAATCCCATTTCCAGGAAACCACCGTCCATAGCGGTATCGATCATTTTGACATCACTGTAGCCTTTTTTGTATGTCAAATATCTATAACCACCTTTGAGAAAGCCCGAGCGGCCGTTATTCAGGGGGACACTGTACTTTAGACCGGTGCTTAGGTCGGAGCCGAAAGCGTCATCACAAAAGGCCACACCTGCTCTGCATTCTAGAGACAAGGTGTTGGAGTAACGTGAAACCTTGAGTAATTTTTCGAGTTCTACTCCTACCATGGCCATGTTCAAATCATTGTCAAAGATTGCGTTGCCCATGCCAGCCCCAGCGCCTTGTTGTAATACGCTAATACGCTCATTAATTCTTACGTATTCGGCGAAGATCCCAACTCGTGATGCGGGTGTCCGAATGGGGTCATAAACCAGTCCTATCTGTTGATAGAGCCGTTCCCATTTAGATTTTAGATTCTGACCGGTGTAGGCATTCCATGTGCCGAATTGGAAACCGTTCAAGCCGCTACCGCCTCCCTGAATCATAGTCGGTAAAATCGAATATCTGAGCGACCAGTTAGGCCTGAATCGATACTTGGCTGTAAATGAACCTACTACGGCATGGTCGGGTATGCCCATAGCGCTGTTGAAGTCGATCTCTGGCTGATAGCCGGCGCCATATGCATAACCATATGCATTATTCATATATATAGCTTTGCCTTTTGTGCGGGCGAACAGCGCCTGTGCGTCCAGTTCCCAGCCACGGGGCTTGAGTGTTGGAAGGACCAACTCCTGTGACTGGTTCATGAGCGCCTGGACCCCTTGCTGGAAACCCACAGGGGGCCTGCACTTCAAGATAGGTTGGGGCTTAACCTTGGTAATCGCCTTGGCTTTAGGCGAGACTGGGACGAGTAGGTTCTCACGGGCGTCGTTTGTGGCGGCGGCCTGGATGAAGTTCCAAGCCAGTGCATTCGCCGTGAAGAACATTGTGAAGAAACATAGACATACCAATAGCATACGAGGTCTTTTAATTTTCATAGCCTCCCTCCCAGGAGAACGTTTTATTGAGACCGCACTTTACAGATACAAATT
This sequence comes from uncultured delta proteobacterium, assembly GCA_963798475.1. Classification (GTDB taxonomy): domain Bacteria; phylum Desulfobacterota; class Desulfomonilia; order Desulfomonilales; family Desulfomonilaceae; genus CAJBEZ01. Next base: position 98,837 of record CAWCTI010000019.1, on the reverse strand, counting down.
ATATTGTCAACAAAAAAATACTATTTATTAGGTATGTTATAGGTAATAACTAGAAACTAAATTAGGTTTAATATGTGGCTAAATTAGTGTAATGCTTGATAATATACATATAATACACCAAAAAAACTAAAGTTTTTTATACATAATAAAAATATTTACTGGACAATAAAAAATACAAGCGCGCAAACCCCTACAATTAAAGGATGCGCGCTCTAAACAATAATATTATATTTTATATAATTGGTATAACTATCAATAATAATTGTAATATATAGACTTATAATGCAGTTTTTGATGTGCAATTGCGGTGTTTGTTATTTCATCTGCTGACGCCTGTATTTTTTCTGTCAAATCCGGTGTGCGGTAATCGAAAACCAGAATCTGAGTCGGATGCACCCAAGGGGCCCACTGGACCGGGTCAGTGCTAATGAACAAAATTACCGAGAAAACTCCCAAATGTGCGGCGAGATGGCTTATGCCAGAATCATTACCTATGAAAAACCTCACATTTGACATAGTGGCGCATATTTCCGCCAATGGTCGGCATTCGAGGACTTCGGCTCGACTCTCCGCCAGCCAGGGTGCCCAATCTTCATGAGTCTTGATTTCCATATCGGCCTCTCCAAGTGTTATGATTGTCTTGCAGCCGGCCCTCTCTCTAAACGCCGTTGATATTTTCCTGAACAACCTTAACGGCGCCAGTTTTGTCCTTCCTCCGCTGCCTGGATGGAACCATGCGACGTTTCTAAATCCTTGGTTGTGGGGGGGCTTCAGGATAGGGCGTCTAGAAGGAACAGCAAGTCCTAATTGCGCATGGAGGCTTTCAACAATGTTCAAGCCTGAACAAGGGATAGGAGACGCGTTGAAAATCTCCTGAACGCCCGCACAGCGAAGTCTCGAAATGACGTGATCAGGGTCCCTGAGTATCACGTATGCGACATCACAAGGTCTTGAAATACGACTTTCCATAGTCTGTTCTGGATTAAACATCCACAGCGATTCCGAGTGATCAACTGGACTGAAACCGAATTCGCGCGGAATGATTTCTCTGTAGGCGCTGGAGCCAACTAGCGTGATGCGATGCGAAGGGTTGTTTTCTCTAATTGAATAGAGGAGAGGAAGGGTTAGCAGCGTGTCACCTAACGCTCCAGGGCGAACGACCCAAATATTCATTGCGAAAAATCACACCTTTTTAATTGCTTAGGAGCTGGAACACCGGATTGAACTTTCGTAGCCAATTTGTGGTTAAGGTTAGAGATCCGTGATCTTTTGGTAATCAAGTATATGCTATTGCAGTTTAAAAAGCTGGGCAATTTTGACACCGAAAGGTCCAATTGATATACTTATTTCCGAATCATTCCTAAAACCTTCAAAGCTGAGAATTACTATTATGTTGAAGCCTTTTTTTCGAGTTGTGTCTCTTGATGAGGCCAAAGCTGGGTTGCAAATTATCGAACCATTAGGAACAGAATTCGCCGAACTGGACGAGGCCCTTTTCAGAGTTTTGGCCGAATCAATTAAGGCCGACCAAGACTCGCCTGCCTTTGACCGAGCAACGATGGATGGTTATGCTGTTAGGTCTATTGACACTTTTGGTTCCACAGAGAGTTCTCCATCGCTTTTCAATGTTGTTGGAGAAATTTCCATGGGTGAGTTTCCCAAAATGAAACTGAAGCGTGGAGAGGCGGTAAAAATTTGGACCGGAGGGGTGTTGCCGGCTAACGCTGATGCAGTGGTAATGATCGAATATGCAGAGGATCTCGGTGGGAACGCGCTGGAGGTCCTTAAAGCTGTGGCGCCCTTCGATAATATGGTTCGACGAGGAGAAGACTATCGAAATGCCGAGGTTTTGCTCAACGCCGGCCTTAGACTTAGGCCGCAAGACCTGGGTTTGCTTGCGTCACTTGGAATGACCAGATGTAAGGTGCGTCGTTCTCCAAAAGTCGCCCTTATCAGTTCCGGAGATGAAATTGTTCCTGCGAATCAGACGCCTCCGCCTGGATGTGTGCGGGATGTTAATCGACATTCCCTTTTTGCCGGTATCAGGGAAGCTTTTGCCGAGCCAATATGGGTGGGTTTAGCCGCGGACACTCTAAAGTCGGTTTCGTCTCTAATAAGATCCGGCTTGGAACAAGCGGATGTCGTAATAATATCAGGCGGCAGTTCCATGGGAAGTAGAGACTATGTGATTCAGGCGATCTCAGAAGCTCCGAACTCCAAAATCCTTGCGCACGGGGTGTCAATGGCGCCTGGTAAGCCTCTAATCTTGGGGCTAATCAATTCAAAGCCAGTTGTAGGCTTACCCGGCCACCCAGTCTCAGCATTAGTTTGTTTTGATCAATTAGTTGTGCCAATTATACGACGTCTTGCCGGTGAGGGTTCGCTCCAGCCTTTCCTGAGGCCTCAGATAAGAGCGAGTCTAACGCGCAATGTTGCTTCAAAGGAAGGACGACTTGATTTTGTTCGGGTTAAATTGTCCCGAGTTGGAGATGAATACTTGGCGACCCCTTTTATGACGAAATCCGGAATGGTCTCAGCCATGCCAAGATCACATGCTTATCTGAAAATACCAGTGGGTTGCGAAGGTTATTACAAAGGCCGGACAGTTACAGTTTATCTATTTTCCAATTGGATGGGAGATGATTTTGAGAAGGAATATTTTTCTGGAGATGAAGCCGCCTGCGGAGGCCCTGGAAATCTTTTTGGGGCGTCTGGGCAGGAAAAACTGTCCGGGTTCGGAACAGATTCGCACAACTAAGTCGTTTGGCAGGGTGACGTCGGGGCCTGTTTACGCCAAGCTATCGTCACCGAGTTTTCACACTGCTGCCATGGATGGTTTTGCTGTTAACGCGTCCACTACATTTGGAGCGGCGCTTGACACCGCTCTTAGTTTGGTAATAGGTGAAAGCGCATGGCCCGTGAACACCGGACGACCAATACCGGAGGGAACAAATGCCGTCATCATGATTGAACACGTGAATTTTGTGAATGACGAAACTTTTGAAATTGAGAAGGCGTTAGTTCCGTGGGAAAATGTTCGTCGTGTGGGAGAAGATTTTGTTCAATCCGAAATGATATTGCCGAGCCGGCATATTATATCAGCCTATGACATAGGTGCCTTATTGTGTGGTGGAGTGACCAAAATCGGGGTTGTTAGAAAACCCAGAGTATTATTGATCCCAACCGGCTCAGAACTCTTTTCGGCTGAACAGTTGGAGAATCAACCTCCGGATTTTGGGCAATCAATAGAGTTCAATACTCATATACTTGCCGGGCTGGTCGCTAAAGCTGGCGGAGCGCCAGTCAGGGCCGATATCGTTCCCGATGACTATGACCTGATTCGGAAAGCCGTAAAATCGGGTGTAGAATCCGGAAACGACATTGTTGTAGTAAATGCGGGCTCATCCGCGGGTAGCGAGGATTACACGGCCTCGATAATTGCCGAATTGGGGGAGATCCTTGTTCACGGTGTCGCCATGATGCCAGGCAAACCGACTATTCTGGGAATAGTCAAGGGAAAGCCGGTAATTGGCAATCCTGGCTACCCTGTTTCCGCCGTATTTTCATTTGAGATATTTGGATTACCTGTTATTTCATGGATGCTGGGGATCCCTGGGTATAACAAGCCCACCATCTCCGCATTTTCAGCTCGAAAGGTCCCTTCGAAGTTAGGAAGGGAGGAATTTTTAAGGGTTAAATTAGGTAAAGTAGGCGGTAGGACTGTCGCCGCTCCGTTGCCGAGAGGAGCGGGATCGATCACGACACTCACTCGCGCTGATGGGATAATTAAAATTCCATCAAACAGCGAAGGTATTGAGCAAGGATCTATGGTTGAAGTGGACCTCCTAAATCAACCTCAACAAATAGAAAATACCCTCGTGATAATAGGGAGCCACGACTTTACAATAGATTGCCTGGCTGATGAAATTGTGAAATATGGCCTGTATATTTCATCGAGTAATGTAGGTAGCCTGTCGGGATTGCTGGCGCTAAGAAATGACACTGCGCATGTCGCCACAAGCCACCTGCTTGATGAAGATACAGGAATTTACAACTGGTCCTACATCAAGAAGTTCATTCCGGATGTCCCTGTTGGAGTATTCCACGGAGTGATGCGTGAACAGGGTTTTATGGTGAAAAAGGGTAACCCCAAAAATATTCTCGGATTCCATGATCTGACCAGAAATGACGTGACCTTTGTCAATCGGCAGAAAGGAGCTGGAACGCGGGTTCTACTCGATTATTACCTCAACAAGATAGGTATTGACCCGTCGGATATAAAAGGTTACGAGATGGAAGAATATACCCACACATCTATTGCAGTATCGGTGCTCTCTGGAGTCGCTGATGTCGGCATGGGGGTCCTTGCGGCGGCAAACGCTTTGGGGTTGGATTTCCTTCCACTGGCTACTGAACAATTTGATTTTATTATTCCTCAGAAATATTTAGGAGATGCGAAGATTATAAAACTTCTGGAATTAATCGGTAGTCAATCATTCAGAACTCGGGTCGCCTCGCTGGGAGGATATGGAGTTGAGCGATCCGGAGAGCGTCTGTTGGAACCACAATAATTGGCATCGGCTTTTGAAAAATGGATATTATAGCTTTTATCTCCAGCGCTCCCTGGTCCACAATTGGAGCTTGCGCTGCAGTATTGACAGTAATGTTCTGGGGTTGGATCTTCGCTTTGAACAAGTTCAATCCGACTTTTGGAACTATGGATGAACCGGACGCAGTGGCTATTGCCAAAGGAAACTGCGGAGATTCTATGAAGATTTCGCTAAAATTTAGTAAGGGGAAAGTGGCTGACGCCAGCTACTGGACTGATGGTTGTAAATTCAGCAGTGAATGCGGCGCTGCCGCCACCCATATGGCGCTGGGCAAAACTCCTGAAGAAGTTGCGGATATTGATTATCTATCGATAAGGGAAGCTGTTGGTGGAATGCCGGAGGAAGACCTTCATTGCGCCACTCTTGCTGCAGACACACTTCAGGAATCACTTCGAATTTACTGCCTCGGGTTGCATAAAGCTTCCGACCAAGCAGCGACTGGACAAAAGTAGAAATCAAATTTGGTTAGGGTTTCTAGCTTGACTCATTTGGTTTGAGGTTCTATCAATGTTCTTGTCTACCGATAGTCAAGTGAACACCCTGTCTTTAAAAGAGGATGGTAGTCATGAGTTTTAACAGACGGCCCATCTCGAGTGAAGGTTTAAAAAAATTGAACGAAGAGATGGATAGATTAATTAGGGTCGAAAGACCATCTGTCATTAGAGAAATTGAAGTAGCGTTGGGACACGGCGATCTATCTGAAAACGCGGAATACACGTACGCTAAGGAAAAGCAGGCATTAATAGAAACAAGAATCAGAGACCTGCAAGACAGAATTTCTTCTTCAGAAGTAATAGATATAAGTAATCGTCCTACGCCTGATAGAGTGGTCTTTGGCGTTCATGTAACAATTCAAGATCTTGACTCTGATGAGACGAAGAATTATCAGTTGTTGGGCCAGGATGAAGCAGACATCGCCAATGGAATTATATCCGTAGATTCTCCCGTTGGTCGGGCATTGATAGGGAAAGAGGTGGGTGATGTAGTTGAAGTTCGCGCCCCAAATGGGGTAAGGGAATGTGAGATAATTGATATTAAATAATTCAAGTTGGTGTCCAAATACACTGGCCTCAATTTTGTAATGAGATAACTGAAAAGCAATGTCACATCCTTATAACGACGAGGGCGATTTCTCCAAAGAGAGGCAGGGCGCAGGAAAGACCCTTATCCTTTGCGATTTCGATGGTACCGTTTCAATTAAGGATACTGTGAATCGGCTCATTCGGAGCCACATTTCCGACCCACAATGGCGATATCATGTAAAGCGTTATCTCAGAGGTGATATAGGGTCTAAATCGGTTTACGAAGCCGTAGCGCCTCTAATGCGCATTACACGGCCGGATTTTGAGCGCTTTGTGTTTGAGCATTCAGAGCTTGACCCATATTTCCCGAAATTTCTGGAGTGGGCCAGAAACTTAAATATTGATGTAAAGATTATCTCGGATGGTTTTGACCAGACAATCAAGACTCTCTTCGAGAGGCATGGAATTACCGGGCTTGATACGATTGCAAACAGTTTGATTATCGAGGATGGTGGTAGAGTTGAGATCAGAACCGGATACAGTAATCCGGACTGTCAAATCTGTGGCGTCTGCAAGTTGAGTGCGATTAGAAACTTTAGGAGGCAATACGACCAGATTGTGCTGATCGGAGATGGTGAGTCGGACAGACATGCGGCGTCGGAAGCGGACATGGTGCTGGCGCTCGGTGATCTTTTTCTCTATTGTGTCGCAAATAAAATCCCGGCAATCAGAATCAACGGGTTTCATGAAGCTCCGCTGATGTTGACTCGTAATATTGAGGCGGTCGCTTTTGATTTGGATGGCACACTTATAGATTCAATAGACGCCATAGCCGAAGCCTTCAATTATATGTTCAATGAACTTGGTTACCCGATAATGACGGTTCAGGAAGTTTTGAGAAAGACTTCAGTTTCGTTGATTGATTTTGTGAAATCCCATTTAAAGCCTGAGCACTCGGAACTCGGAATTAAGGTTTTTAGGGATTATTACGACACGATTTTCCTAGATAAGACGACTATGATCCCAGGAGCTATGGAGACCCTCATAAAGTTGAATGGCTCACTCAAGCAGGGGATTGTTTCAAATAAGCGCGGTCGGTATGCGCGTATTCTTGCCGAGCACCTTGGGTTTGCTCACAAAATGAAAACAATCTTGGGTGCCGAGGATGGATTTAAGGCAAAACCTGCCGCCGACATGTTCTTAGAATTTATAAGCTCAGTTGGCGTCAAAGGAGAAAATACAATTTACATAGGTGACGCGCCTATTGATATTCAAGGCGCAAAAGCTGCCGGTATTGACGCCTTTGCTGTAGCCGGGCTATTCTTCTCTGCCGAGGAACTGGCTTTACACAATCCCAGAAGGGTGCTTAATCATATAAGTGAACTGCCCGTCGCCTTGGAGCCTGTTATCGCAACGAATAAATTCGAAACAAAAAAGTTAGATAAATAAATTTTTTCGGAACATCAAACGTATGTCGCTGTCTGATCTTAACAAGACCTACCTACTCTAAACGCATTGAGGGGCCCAAATGTTCCTACCATACATTTGGGCCTTTCCTTTTTGTGCAAACTATTTTGGAGCCTAAAGCTTCGGATGGGTTGTTTCAAATTGTTTTTCCGAAATCAGGGCTAAAAGAGTGTCGGACGGAGATGGGTTCGAGGGCAATGGCTCCAGCATTTCTCTGAGACGGACAAAGGCCTTTGTCATTGTTGTCCTGAGGTTCGAGTCGCTCCTGAATCGGTCGAGCCATGAAGACAGATATTCCGGCGTAGCAAAGTGTTGAAGGACCTCAGGGACTAACAGAGGTCGACCACACCCCAGGCATGGGATTCTATAGCCTCCTTCGATCATGATTTCGATAGGATTATCCTGTTCACCCTGATCCTTAATGCATAACATGTTTGCGATAGCGACATGAATGTCGGGTTCCATCACGAACGGCATCAAGATTTTTGTAGCCAGGATCCAGGAAAATTTGTCAAGTATATATACAACTGCGTGAGGCATTCTGGACAGCGCCGCCTGTAGAGTAGCGGTACCGGATGTAACCAGACCATAATCGGAAGCCGCCATTATCTTAGAGGCTTCGACACAGATTACCTTTGCATTGAAATGCGAATCATCCAGGACATTTTGGATTAGTTCTCTGAGATGAGGGCCGGCAAGAGGAATCACAAATTCAGTCTCGGGAAACGTCTTACGATGAGATTCAGCAGCGGAACACATGACCGGAAGGACTCGGGCAATCTCGGAATGTCGGCTACCAGGGGCGAGAGTCACTACCGATCCTTGGTTTCGAATGCCTAGTTCAAATCTCAATGCAGATTTGTCGACTTCTCCGGGGATGTCTCGAACCATCGTGTGGCCAACAAAATAGGCCTGTACGCCGATGTCGGAATACATTTTTTCCTCAAATGGGAATATGGTCATCATCCTGTCAACCACTGCAGCAATCTTATAGATCCGACGTCTTCGCCACGCCCATATTTGAGGACTGATGTAGTAGCAGACCTTAACGCCCGCCTTCTTGGCGATGTTGCATAACCGGATATTCACATCAGGGAAATCGACTGGAATAAAAACATCGTATTTCCCGCTACGCAACTCTGACTTCATCAAATTATAAGCGGCGAGCACACTTTTGAGCTTACCGAGTCCCCCACTTAGCCCAATAGTGTTGATCTCTCTGTAGTGAAGCAACAATGTCATCCCCGCTGCTTCCAGCTTTTCACCGCCAATGCCGGTAAAACTAATCTCCGGGAATCGGCGCGGTACATCTTGTACAAGAACGGCGGCATGATAATCTCCGGACGCTTCTCCTGCCAGGATCAAAACGGACCCTATCAGATCTGCGTCATCTCCGTTGGTTGATTGCTTGAAGAATGTCAGGTTTTGCGACATGAAGTTGATTCGCCTCTAAAATCAATAAGTTATGGATGCGTTTAAAATACGGCGAAATAGCCCCAAATTTCAGGACTAAGGCTTTTTATTCTAACAGCATGACTTTTGCCTTGACAATGAAAGAATGTTTGATATGAGTCCAATCCGAAAATGTTCCCCCTTTTCAAAAATTTCGAATTTATGCTGAAAACATGTTAGAATTTGTTGATATATTGTGGTAACCAATGTTACTCAAATGCCTTCCGGAGTAAATGATGAAATTAGGTCTTTGTGAAAAGTGCGGTACGCCTACAGATGCTAGGTATGAGATTAAGAATAATTGCGTTTACCTGGTAAAATTTTGTAAAGACTGTGGCCGCACATCTTCTCTTGTTACAAAGGACGCCCGTAAATGGCGATGGAAGCGTGAATTGGCCGAATACCAGGAACCTTCAGGCCTTTCAGATTGTTCATTGGATTGCAAGTCGTGTGATCACAAATTACATACTACTCCTACTACTGTTGCGATTGATGTCACGAATCTGTGCAATCAGAGATGTCCGATTTGTCTTGCATATGTCGATGCGATGGGGTTTTCCTACAAACCGCCGTTGGAATATTTTGAAAAGATCTTTCGGGAGTTCGAAGATAGAGATCCCAAGCCGAATATTTGCTTTTTTGGTGGAGAACCTACTGTCCACGATGACTTCTTGGAAATCGTGCGTCTGGCGAAATCCCATGGTTTTCAGGTTCAATTATTTACAAATGGTCTGAAACTAGCGGATATGAACTATTGTAAGGAATTATGCCAGCTTGGTGTTCAGGTCAACCTCGGTTTGGATGGAACGAAACCTGAGATATACAAAACCCTTAGGGGAGACAATTCCCTGGCTGTAAAAAAGAGGGCTTTTGAAAATGTCATTAAATGCGGCGTGAATAAACTGGCCATAATCTCGACCGTGGCCTCCGGAGTAAATGACTCTAACATGGCCGAATTGATGGAGTTTGTCCACAGTTACAAGGAACATGTGTCAGTCTGGGCTTTTGTTCCGCTGACCCCCTGTTGGGAGACCTTTGATGTGAAATTGGAGCCAACTACAACGGAGTGCGTCGAAAACATTTTCGAGCGAATTCTTCCTGACGTGGAATTTGTGTCCACAGGAATGATGAAATTTGAAATTCTGTCCAAATTTTTCGGAAAACAGACTCTCGGTGGGTCTCATCCGAATTGTGAGAGCGCAACACTTGTAATTTCCGACGGAGAAAAGTACGTTCCTCTTTCATCATATCTCAATATTCCCCTTTCCGAAGCGCTTTCCAAGCTCAGGAAGTTAGACAAGAAGTTGACCAGGAAAGCTCCGACCAAATCGGCTTCGCTGTGGCGGCGATGGTGGTTTAACCTGTCTACTACCGTTCAGACAGCCTTTATAGTAGCCAGAACTATCAATCTCAGAAAGTCCCTCGCTAAGCCCGTTTTCTTAAATGGGATTAGATTCCTTTCGGATATTGCATGTGGCCAAAAGATAGACGAAGTCTTGAGAAGACGAACCAGTTTTAAGCAACTTCTAACCCTGATCACAATTCCTTATGAAGATCAGGGCGGATTGGAAAATGCCAGGCTTCACGATTGTCCCGCTGTCTTTGCTTACGAGGATGTCGGGACCGGACAAATCAGAACAGCCGCATTTTGTTCGTGGCAAATAATAAAGGATGACGTCTGTAGGAAGATACAGGCGCATTATGGCAAAGATAGCGTTAACGACCAAAAGGGCGCAGTTGGAGTAAGTTAAATCATGATCAAGTCATTTGGGTGGACCTGGATGGATGAGTTCCCGATGACTAAAATATGATTTCCACTTTTGGTTCAATTGCAGCATTTTTAGGGATCGTTAACCCTAGGCTTCAGCATCAGCCCGGTCAAATAGACATTTCGTGACCCTTTTCAAATGAAATGGGTCACGAATTTTTTCCTCGGACAAGGACATTTGTGGCCCTGGTTATGAATAGCTTTACGAATTTTCGGGTCAGGAAATGCCTCTGGTAAGTGTAATCATCCCAACATTCAACAGGGTGGATGTGCTCCCTCGGTCCATCCATTCAGTCCTAAAACAAACCTTTCAAGATATTGAACTTATTGTGGTAGATGACGGATCGACGGATTCAACCGATGATTTGATTGCTGGTTTCTCGGGATCAATTCGATACTTGAGACAGGACCACAAAGGCGTGTCAGCAGCGAGAAACAAGGGAATTATCGCTTCAGACGGCCAACTTATAGCATTTCTTGATTCGGATGATGAATGGCGGCAAGACAAACTGGAAAAACAGTTGAAGCTTTATAATCCAGTGGATGACTATTTTATATGTCACTCCGACGAACTGTGGTTGCAATACGGAAAGGTCGTCAATCAAAAGGGGATCCACAAGAAACAGGGAGGCCGTTTTTTTCAAAGGGCGCTTCAGAGATGCCTGATCAGTCCTTCCGCTGTGTTGATTTCACGGTTGTTGCTCGATAAGATTGGCCTGTTCAATGAAGATCTGCCGGCGGCTGAAGATTATGATCTCTGGCTACGGGTCACCGCTTTCCATTCGGTAGAATTCGTAAGAGATCCACTGGTAATTAAACATGGAGACCGGAGCGATCAGCTTTCTAAAACGATTCCGGCGATAGACAGATACCGGATTGAGGCGATTCTGAACATATTGCAAAACCCGGAATTGGGGATCGATTACCGCAGAGCTGCCATAGGGGAATTAGTGAAGAAATGTGGAATATTGGGGAAAGGACTTTTGAAACGCGGAAAATGCCAAGAAGCCGCAGGATATTATGACCTCGCAAATAGATATCAGAACAATAACTGTTAACCAGTCTGAAATAGATCTCGAGAACATGGATTTTCATGTTCCTTCATTTGAGTCTTTAGACCCACTAGTAGCCTCCATAGAACAAGTTGGGATTCTCCATCCCCCGGTTGTGAAGAAAATTGAGGAGCGCCGTTTCATTCCCGTATTGGGTAGACGTCGACTCGAAGCCGTCTTCGAATTAAAAGCGCATAGTCTTGAAGTTCGCGTTGTAGATCCCTCTCAAACGGGCGACCAAACTTTTATTATGGCTTTCTGGGACAACATTGAAAGAATTAAGAGGGACATTTCTGTGAAGGCATATGTGGTCAAAAGACTGTTCGAACTTGTTCCTCGGGAGACATTGGCCAAGAAAATCTTTCCCTTCCTGGATGTTTCTTCCAAGGGGCCGAAACTGGAAAGGCTCAAGAGGATAGGGGGATTGGAAAGACCGTTACTTTCCGCCCTATCAAGCGGGAGATTGCAAGAAAAGAGCGCTGCAATACTTTCGGAGCTTCCTGGTGTTCAGCGACTATCTCTCATGAAATTAATCAGTGGCTTGGGTCTTAACGCAAACAAGGCTTTCGAAGTTATCTCTCACCTGTTTGATTTGTCGATTTACTTGGGAGAACCGATTACAGATATGCTGTCCAGATCCGAGGCTGAAGAAATTATGAATGATTCACGTCTTACAGTTACGGAAAAGGCGTCTCAATTCAGAAATCTAATCACGAAATGGGCCTTTCCCGACATAACTGAAAACCGGCGGGTTTTTGACAATTGGGTACAAGATATCCGCCCACCCAGAAATGTTACCTTGAGACCGGGGCAATCATTTGAGGATGATTCGGTCACGATTGAAATCCGGTTGGACTCACGTTCAAAGGCTGAAGATTTCTTGAACCTGACCCGAGAATTTCAGCCTCACGATTTTTATGAAAAAGGATAACTAATCCTTGAATTTTTCCTTAACGCTCTGTGGTAGTTCACTATCGTCAATTTGTACAATTGAAGTCAATTTTTCGAGTTCTTCGTCTCTTTTAGTTACTGACTTCCCTTTGCCTTCCGATTCAGACCTGATCTCCTGCTGTTTTTCCTCGGCCATGACAGGTATCCTCCGAGCCTCTGGTTTTGTTAAAGCTTTAAAATGAATTAATATAGCAGAGAACATAAAATGTCCAGAAAATGGACCATGGCTGTGTTCCTGGGACTTCGAAAATAGGAGTGCTTTTTGCATATGAAATACCCGATAGATGAGATCTGGGTTGAAAAAGGGGCGGAAGGATTTTACGTGACCCGTCGTATTCTACGGTCAATCAACTCAGCCAAGGTCCTAATGGAAGACGAAATCGACGCGGAATCGGCCCGAATCGATATGGATCCAGATCCTCTCAGAAAAGGGAAAAGAATTCTGAGACTTGTTCAGTATAAAGGCGCTTTTGTGAAATCGTGTCCGGGCACTAAGACCTATTTATGCTGTGGGCTGAGAATTCTCAATATTGGCCAGGGATGTCCCATTGATTGCCGTTATTGCGCTCTCCAGGTTTATTTTAACCGTCCTGTAATGGAAGTGTATGTGAATTTCGAAGAAATGCTGAACGAACTGAAAGCTTTTCTGGCTTGCGCCCCATCTGACCATTTTTTTCGATTTTGCACCGGTGAGTTCACGGATTCTCTCGCGTTGGATGACTATACTGGTTATGCCATTCAGCTCGCGAAAACGTTTTCAGGTAGAAATAACGCTACACTGGAGTTCAAGACAAAAACAGACTTCATAGAGCCACTTTTGAAACTGGGAAATTCGCGCAATATAATATTGAGTTTTTCAGTTAATGCTCCTGGTTTCAGTAAATCCGAAGAGATACGCGCAATCAGTTTGAGGCGAAGGTTAGTTGCCGCTGGGAGATCAGCTTCTTACGGGTTTAAAGTTGGGTTTCACTTTGACCCCATTGTGCCTTTTGATGGCTGGGAAGAAGATTATTCAAAGACAATCGACGCTATTTTCGACACTGTTGGCCCAGGCTCGATAGCCTGGATTTCAATGGGCGTCCTGCGTTTTGTGCCTAACCTAAAGGATGTGGTTAACTCAAGATTTGGACCAGTTAAGTACTTCTACGATTCCTTTGCGCCGGGATTGGATGGCAAGCTTCGTCTGAGCCGCAATCGAAGGATAGCGATCTATCGCTCTTTGGCCGAAAGAATAAGGTCTTACAGCGCTGATGTAACAGTTTATCTATGTATGGAGTCGAACTCAATCTGGCGGGAGGCGCTTGGAATAGACATACAAAACAACGATCAATTGACCAAGTTGCTGGATAATGCCGCTAAGCTATCTATATGAAAGGCGGTTATCACATTAGACTTGACCAATAAGTCTAAATCGCGTAATTGAAAAGGCTTCGATAAATCTTTAATGCAGTTGGCAAGAACATTTTCACTGGCAAGATGACGAAAAGATGGGTTGGATTTTCCGAGAAACCGAAAAGAAAATTTGTTGTCAGAGACAAATGTTAATTGAGTCGCCGTTAATTACACTTAGCGACTTTGATTTTCTAAATACGGAGAGAGTGTTGATCATGAATGAAAGAGAAACTCTTATTGAGTTCTTAGTCTAACGCGTCGGATTACGATTTATGGGTTTTATTCCAGGTCCTGGACGTAGCGCACCAGAACCTTATTTATGAGTCTACAGATGAAAATCTGGTGATGGACCAGTTTATGACCAGCCTGTGGATAGCGGCGAGATCGACATCGATTTAATACATGAACATAAGACAAGCCAGCCGATCATCCTCTTGTGGTTGTGGTGGATGATCGGCTCAACAGGAAGTCCTAAGCGATTATAAAGGCGTGAATAATGAAGGTGGGTATTGTCGGATGCGGATTAGTCGGTAGCACGGCAGCTTTCGCTATTGTGCTAACGGGTTCTGTCGAGGCAATCGCTCTTGTAGATGTGAACAAGGATCTGGCAAAGGCGCTAGCGGAGGACATTCTCTACGCAATACCGTTTTACGAAGCTTTAACAAAAAGGGAATTGCCGCTGTGGTTCAGTTCGGTCTACTTGTAGCGATTAGCGCCAAGTAGAATTAGTCGCTTCCATAGACTTTCAAAATGTCCGTAAATGCTTGTGGCGCTATGATCTTTACATTGGTTTCAATTCCCTGAAGATGTTGTGTTACCATCTTTCCTCCGATTCCCGGTACGCCATACACTGTAAAAAGAACATTACAAGTTGAATGTGTGATCCTGGTTCTCCGGTCCGGACCATAAATAAGACTTGATATCACACCCTTCATATCCTTAACGATCATATCCTTTGGTTTCACAATCTGATCTTGGCCGTTTAGCCGAGTGTACTCCTCATCGCCAGTTGCAACATCCAGGGTGACCGGCGCATTGACCAGATCCAGATCGTGACCGGCTGTAAGCAGCGAATTCCGTAATTCCTCAATAAACATGCACTCCACGATTGCTGATACTGTCGGGATAGGTCTGTGTTTGAAAATTACCGACTCGAGTTGCTGAAGCACGTGGTAGGTTTTGTTGAAATGCTTGTAATAATTTTGATATGCTTTAATAGAGTCCAACAATTTCAGCTCACTGCGGTCTCTGAAAAGGGACCTTAAGTCTGCTTCCAATTCCCTTTTGACAAAATCCAGGCCAGGATGTTGAGTCGGATTGCTGACATTTTTCATTACCAGGGCCCCAAAATAGGCACCCGGATAGGTTTGCTTCCAGTTACTGGTTACTATCAACATCTTTCCCTCTCCTTGTGAAAGCGGTTTCCAACAGATGGCGAGAACTGCAATCATAAATCACATCAGTGTCATAATAGTCTACTAGGGCAAAAAACCAAATATGTTCATATACACTGGTTTGGAAAACGGAAGGATCGTCGAGATCGAGACAATTGGATCCGAATTCTTTTCAATAAATATTTTCATGATTTTGTGGAACCGGTCCATTTGTGATACCATTTCGCTATTTAACTTAGAACGTTGAGATATTCGAAGTTGGTCATTGAGCGAAGCTTTTCTGGATTGTCATGCAATTTGCATAATCCGTCGCAAAGAGCACGCTCTACCGCATCAAGGGACCGAAAGACCTTGTTGGGAAGATGCTTTTCTCGCAACTCCTCCCACACATGTTCCGCTGGATTGAGCTCCGGACTGTGCGAAGGTTGATATATGAGCCTTATGTTTTCAGGGATTTTGAGTCCTCCTGATCTATGCCAACCGGCGCCGTCTACCAACATGATCACAAAATAGTCCTTCGAGACTTCTTCCAGGAATAAGTTCATCATTTCTGTGTTTGCGTAAGGAAGTATCAGGGAGGTCATTTTCCCGAGCGCCATGCACACTGCCGCGTATACGTAAACAAATGTTCTTACAATTTGTTTAGGAATCTTGGGCCTAATGCCTTTTGGGGCCCAGCAGGCACGAAGATCACTTATTCTTCCAAATCTTCCCTCGTCTTGAGTCATGATCACTACGGGCCGGGTATCCGATAAATCTCTTTCTGCTACAACCTCATCTACTATTTTGGGAAAGTTTTTTTTAAACCTTCTTTAACTTCTTCTTTGGCTTGAGGATGAACCGGACGAGGGACTACTTTCCGCCATTCGTTCCTTTCAAGCATCCTGTAAACAGTGGAGTGATGAACACTATGACCCAAGTAATTTTCAAGCGCTTGTTTTATCCGGCCTGCAACGCAGATCTGACCAGCGCTTGCCTCATCAAGAAACGGAGCAAGGAATTCGGACTCTTGCGCTCTACTGAAATAACATCGGCGGCGTTTGCTCTCTTTGGACCCCTCTACTGCCTCTGAGCCGAACCTATTGTAGTTGGAAACCAGATTGTGCACCGAAGAAACTGAAACCCCAGTATGTCTAGCAATTTGCCTTGCGGTGCGAGGATCAACCAGCGCATTCCAAACTACCAGCCATCTCCGATGAACTCTGCCTGAAGTTCCCTTAAGTCGTTCAGAAATTTCATACTCCGAAAGATGGGGTTTGACTGACGTCACCCTGCCCATAACTTACCTCCCCAAAAAGTAATGGGGAACCGTATATCAAATTCCAAAAAAAAATAGCGAACTGGTATGAGGTGTCCATGTAACCAAGTCCGGATGTTTCCGGTGGAAGATAAAACTGGTAGGCGCCGAAAACGCTTCACATTCTTTATAGCGAGTCTCGAAAATAATCGCGAAAAGAACGCGACTTTTTTATCGAGATGTGGTTATCTGTCGGTATGTGTCGTCAACGAAACATGCCTAACCCGGAAAACTGCGCTTTAGCTGAATTAGAGACCGCAGCGAAGGCCTCGTCGGTCCAGCGGTCGTATGTTCGTCTGATGGCTATCAAGGCCTTGATAATGGGGCTGCCCCATAAGCAGGTGGCTGCCTTGTTCGGTGTAAATGAGGACTCGGTTTCCCGTTGGGTGAGACGTTTTAATCAACGGGGTATCGATGGGCTTACAGAAGGTCCCCGCTCTGGGCGTCCTCCCAAAATCAGCGGGGAGCAGGCCTATGAATATTCCAAGTTGGTCTTACATCCAGAACTGGTCAATGAGACCCACTGGACCGGACGTAAGTTTCACGGATATCTCACCAGGCATTGCCAGATGGAGGCAGGCTACAGCACACTTATGCGGTGGCTTCACGATGAGGATTTTCGGCTGAAGGTCCCTCGCCCCTGGCCGGATGGCCAGGATGAAGAAAAGAGAAAGGCCTTCATTGAACTGATCAGGAAGTTTCTTGGTGATCAATGCGTGGATCTTTGGTTTCTTGACGAGTGTGGTGTCGAAGGAGATCCTCGTCCGAAAAGGCGTTTTGCTAAAAAAGGAGACAAAATCCGTCAAGCATACGGCGGGGCGCATCTCCGAATGAATGTCACGGGCAGGGTCTTGCCAAGAAAAGGTGAATTCTATGCGCTAGAATTTAGCCATTCCGATACGGAGATCTTCCAGATCTTCCTGAATCACGCCAATCGGGACATCAAGTTCGAGCGTCCTCGCAATCTACTCATCCTGGACAATGCGTCTTGGCACAAGAGTAAATCACTGGACTGGGGGGAATTTGAGCCGATTTTTCTTCCACCTTATTCTCCAGATCTTAACCCCATTGAACGCCTATGGCTCGTTATGAAGGACGAATGGTTTTCTGGATTCTACGCTAAAACCAAAGATCAACTAATCGAGAGACTCACCGACGCTCTCAGATGGCTTATGACCAGACAAGATGAAAACACTAAAACTTGCGCCATTCCGACAGAACTTTAGAGAAGCGCTATAATCTTCCCAAACTCCAATTCATTGAATTGCGTCAAGCCCGCTGCACCCAACAGGGGGTTTGGTTTTTCATGGTTTGATTCTTTGTGGGGCTAATGGAAATTTCAGGACAACCGGATTGGCGATGATCGCCAATCCGGTTTCTTTTTGCTAAGGCAGAGTGAGAATATGACTAACGTTTCATAGCTGTTGTATCCGTGGCGGGTTTTTCATGTTCCTGTTTGAACTTTTTTACGGACACATCTGATTTTAGCCACTCCAAGGCTTTCTTGAGAACGATGTCCTTTTCGAGATCAGCCTTGGTTTCCATATTGAATCGACTCTGCTTTTCGTTCTTCTTTCCGTTTTTCTTTTCCTCGGCAGCAGATTCTTCGTCTTCTTGCTTTTGGATCTCAGCCTTCATGTCGACATCAGGCAGAATACCGGTTTTTTGAATATGACGTCCCTTGGGCGTGTAGTAGTAGGCTGTTGTGAGTCGAAGTCCCGACCCGTTATCAAGAGGTATGATCGTTTGGACTGAAGCCTTTCCGAAAGATTTTGTTCCGAGGACAAGGGCTCGGTCGTGATCTTGCAAAGCGCCTGCCACAATTTCTGAGGCGCTTGCGCTTCCTTCGTTAATTAGCACCGCTATTTTGAATTTATAATGTGTTCCCGCTGGTGAGGCCCGGAATTCCATCCTTTGGTCTTTCACGCGTCCATCAGTGTAGACTATAAGTCCCTTGTCGATAAACAGATTGGAAACCTTGACTGCCTGATCCAGAAGCCCGCCCGGGTCATTCCGCAAGTCTAGCACTAAGCCTTTAAGACGCTTGTCACCAGTTTCAAGGTCCTTGATAGCGGCCATTAAGTCAGTATCAGTGGTTTCCTGAAAACTGACGATCTTGACATAGCCGTAACCCGGCTCAAGGGATTGCTTCTTTACGGAATGCACATGAATTATATCTCTAGTTATCGAGAAGTCCTTGAACTTTTTAAAGCCTTCTCTCATTATGGTAAGAGTTACCTTGGAGCCTTTGGGACCCCTCATCTGTTGAACCGCTGTGTGAAGAGTGATGTTCTTCGTAGGCTCTCCGTTTATTTTGATGATCTTGTCGCCGGGTTTAATCCCGGCCTTAAACGCTGGAGTATCTTCAATAGGCGAGACAACAGTCAGAATTCCGCCATCAAGAGTAATCTCGATACCCAGCCCCCCAAATTCGCCTTTAGTTTCTACCTGCAGTTCCTTGAACATGTCCTCTGTCAGGTATGAAGAATGAGGATCAAGCGATTGCAGCATTCCGCTTATCGCTCCCTGGATAAGTTCCTTGTCGGTAACTTCTTTCACATAGTTCTTTCGAACTATCTCCATCACCTGCCTAAAAAGCTTTAACTCCTTGTAGTCAGGAGAGAATTTGAGAGTTGAATCAGCGCAGTAACCCTGGTGGCTGACGAAGAGAAATACAAGGCCAATAAATAAACCGAAACTAGACCTCAACGATTTCCGTATCAACATTGGAGGACCTCACGGGGTAGTTGTGAAAAATGTCTGAAAAACAATTCCATCTTATAAGTTTAAAATGATACCATAAACACAACAGATCAGAAAGACTTTATAACAAAGCTGAGGAAACTGAAAATGGAGAACGTCGTCTACAAAATCGATTCAAAGATGAAACCACCGGTCATATTGGCGATGCTAGCAGGAATGGTTTTAATTGTTCTCAGCATAATAAGAAGTCGTAATCTCCTTTTTTTTATAGTGTTGACACCATTTCTATACCTTGGATTAGAGATATTAGCCCGCAAGATAATTGTGGACTCAAAGGGTATTACAATTCAAAAATTTCTCAGGTCTAAGCGACTGAACTGGGTGGACATCCAGAACGTGGACGCAGTGCGTTCCGCCTCCAAGACCTTCCTAATCCTTCAAACATCCAGCGTCAGACCAGTATTGATAACCAACTCAATCGCCTCTTTTCAGGACCTTGCCAGCACAATAGTTCAAAGAATTTCCACTGACAAGGTGTCAGAAACCGCCCGTGAGATATCGCAATCATCACCACGAAAACTTTGGCCGCTAATTCAGGCATGGCTGGTATGTGTGATATTCTGGATTGTTATGGTAAGTAAGTTGTTAGAATAAAGACTTTTGGTTCAATATTAATGGAGAGAAAAACGCGTTGTCAAAAATAGTAAGGAGCATAAAACATCTTAACCTGCTACAACTTCGGCAAGCTCCTTTAAATCTTGCTCACGAAATCAGAGTCCTGGTTGGACAGACTATTGACGCCTGGATTCAGGATAGCGCCATTCGGATGGCTGCGGCTCTGGCGTTTTACACAATATTCTCTATCGGCCCAGCCCTTCTCATAGCGCTGTTTGTCGCGGAAACAATGGTGGACGCCGCGTCCGCCAGACTTGAACTCGCAACTATCCTGGAGAGATTTGTCTCTCCGGGTGACACAGCGTACGTATTTTCATTGCTTGAGTCGGCTAAGGGAAAGATCGCAGGGACAGGCTTTCCGGCCCTGAGCGTTATCACGGCCATCATAGCCGCCACAGGTGTTTTCACTGAACTTCAAAGCGGGTTGAACGCTATCTGGAAGGTTCAATCCCATCGTGGTTCTAGCGTCCTCAGATATGTTGAGATGCGTTTCATCTCGTTTCTCATAGTACTTGGGATTGGAGTATTACTGCTTGCTTCACTTGCAGCGACAACAGTTCTTTCTACCATTGAGACCTCAATTATCCAGGCTTTCCCAATTTTCGCCAACCATTTGTACAAAATCAATTCACTGATATCACTTACGATAATTCCAATCCTCATTGCTTGTGCATATAGGTTTATCCCGGCGACAAAAATAGCCTGGCGCGACATATGGCCAGGATGCCTTCTGGCCTCTCTGCTTTTAGCGTTGGGCAAATTTATGATCACCCTGTACCTGAGCCTGACTCGAATTAGCTCCCTCTACGGCGCTGCTGGTTCGCTCGTAATACTTCTTGTATGGGTATATTACTCGGCTCAGGTTTTTTTCTTCGGCGCCGAATTGACTAAGGTGTATGCGTTTCGGTACGGCTCCAGGAGCCAAAAAGTCATTCCTGCCGATGGTTGAACGCCACGAGTCTTCTGATCATGGCTCGGCAAAAGTCCTTGACACGATTGATCTCCGGCGATATTTTCCGCTTCAAATTTTTGATTGAGACATCAAAAAGAGGTTTTATGTAATTGATACAGATTACGCCCTTAGCGAGTGGCAGTTCAGGGAATTCTTTCCTGGTCCGTAACCGTGAGGCCTCCATCCTGATAGATGCAGGCCTTTCCGGTAGACAGATTATCGAGAGGCTCGATGGAGCCGGCGTCGATCCATGTTCTTTAAGAGCAATACTGGTGTCCCATGCTCATATGGATCACGTCAAAGGTGTTGGAGTGCTATCTAGAAAATTCAAGATACCTGTTTTCATCAACGACAAGACTTTCGGGGTCGCGGAGAAAACCCTCGGCAAGTTGCATCGGCGAGAATTTTTTAGTACAGGCAGGATGTTCGAGTTTGCAGGATTCAAGGTTCATCCTTTCTCTGTCCCGCACGATTGCGCTGATCCTGTTGGGTTCCGAATATCAAATGGAACAGCTAAACTCGGTATAGCTACCGACCTTGGTATAGCTACTGGACTTGTAAGAAACTTGTTAACAGGTCTGAACGCCGTGATTCTTGAAAGCAACCATGACCCCGTGATGTTGCGGGATGGCCCATATCCCTGGGAATTGAAACAGCGGGTTCGGAGCAGGTTGGGCCATCTTTCCAATGAGCAGAGCGCGGAGCTTCTTGAAAGTATAGTGAGTGACGAATTGCGGGTGGTTATTTTGGCCCACATGTCGGAGACAAATAACACGGAAAAACTAGCTGAACAGCGAGCTCGTGAAAGCTTACAGGCTTTTCTTGCACAAAATGGGACCATTTTTTGCGCTACCCAGAGCCAAGTAGGTCCCACGGTGGAATTGTGATGAAAAAGGCCTTGATTAGGGCTGCAACGTTTTACATGTCTTTTTGAACACATCTGTCAAAATATCCTTTATTTCAGAAAAGTTGTGATTCAAGAATAATCAAGGACGCGAATTTTGGACACTGGGTCTTTATGCGACGCGACAAAGAGACTTGTTCATATTCGGCTCAATTTGTAAGGAGGAAGACACAAATGGATTTTATCTCTAAATCGACGGAAGGTTCTGTAGTTACTTTGACTCTCAACAGGGGCAAGGTGAACGCGATAAACGAGGCGCTTGCCGAAGAACTTAAGAAAAGTCTGGAAGATATGCTTTCCGACACTAATATTAAGTCGGTTGTCTTGACCGGCCAGGGTAGTTTCTTTTCATTTGGGTTGGATATCCCAGAATTCCTGAATTACTCCAAGCAAGATTTTAACCGGTTTGTCGGGAAATTTGCTGATCTTTACACTTATATTTTCACTTATCCCAAGCCCGTGATTGCAGCGTTGAACGGCCATACCATCGCGGGCGGCTTTATGCTGGCCACGGCCTGCGATTACCGCGTAATGGTTGCGGACAAGGCCAGGATGAGTCTCAACGAAATCACCTTTGGCTCGTCATTGTTCCCCGGTAGCGCGGAGATGTTGCGATATCTCGTGGGGAATCGCAAGGCCGAAATAATAGCCGTAACCGGTGATATGTATTCGGCGGAGCAGGCGAGAGAGATTGGACTTGTGGACCTGGTATGCTCAGCAGAGTCACTAACTCAGGATTGCATGACGGTCGCAGTCGGGTTTGTGTCGCGGTTTGGCCCCGCGTACCAAAGCATCAAGAACCTACTCAGATCGGATACCGCTGCGACTATGAGGGACAAAGACAACCGATATCGAGCAGAAATGATTGATATCTGGTACTCAGAAGACACGTGGGCCCGGCTGAAGATGATCAAGATCAGAAGCTAATTTGAACGATATTTTTTCCAGGTGAAAGTGATCGTGAAGAATGACAATAGAATGAATCCGGATGTTAAAAAAATCTTGGTAGAAGGTCTGGGATGATGTGGAGATGTGAGAATTGCTATTCGGCCAGGTTGGAGGCGGCTGGCGGATTTGAACCGCCGAATAACGGTTTTGCAGACCGTCGCCTTACCACTTGGCTAAGCCGCCTCTTTCAAAATGAGAATTATAATATGAAACTGACCAATTCGTCAATAGAATCGGAACGAGAAAACAAAAATACATGACGGTAGTAGAATTCTAAACCTTAGCCTTAATTATCAAAATGTGATAGAATTCCATAATTCGGCTAGATGGTGGCTGTTCATAAAACGAACTTTAAAAATTGTGTGCGGCAATGAAAAAGATATTTATCACCTTAATGTTGATTTTTTTTGCTTTTATCTGGTCAGTATACGTTGTCTCACCAGACGATGAAATTGACTGCTGCATAAAATCGTGTTCTTGAACCAAGAAGAAGCCGCAATGTCTCAAAACAACCAAAACTGATTGCTTGAGGCAACGCGGCGAGGTAGTCGTTGACTGCCTGCTTTGTGATTGAGAATGGGGAAAGTGGACTTGATGCCATATCGCTATGGCCTGTTTGCCTATTGGACCACTGATCGGCGCGAATTATTCTTGTGGTCGTTTTAAATCCAGCCCCTAGTCCCAGATCTATCTCTTACGGAAACGATGCGCTAAGAGCAACCGGACGTAGAACCACAATTCAAACATTTGTAACAGGATCCGTTTCTGACCATTATGGCACCGCAATCAGGACACGCTGGGGCGTCTGACTGAGCGTTGTATAAAGACTTCTGAGCAACCGTCCTGTTGGCTGATTTAGCCGTATATACTTGTTCCTCCGTTTCAGGCAAAACCAAGAGACTATCATCATCGGTAGATATCAATCCTGCCATTGCTCTGGCCTGTTCATCCAGGAAACTTGTTCCAAGGTACCGGAATATGTAGTCTGTCAGCGACTTTGCGATGGGAACGTCTGGATTGCTTGTAAAACCCGAAGGTTCGAATCGAACATGGCTGAATTTGTTGACAAGGTCTTCCAACGGCACGCCATATTGCAGAGCTATAGATGTAAGAGTTGCTATGGTGTCCATCAAACCAGAAATAGTGCTCCCTTCTTTAGACATGCGTATGAATATTTCGCCAACCTTACCATCATCATAAAAGCCTGTATGAATGTAGCCCTTATGTCCCGCTATCTGAAACTTATGCCGTACGCTTTTACAATCCACCGGCAGTCTTCGTCTTACTGGGCGTGAGAAGGACCGGTTCGTATTGGCCGCTCCTGTTTGAAGAGGCTGAGCGGACTTGCAGCCATCGCGATAGACTGTTATGGATTTAAGTCCAATCTTCCATGAAAACCGGAAAATCTCTTCTATGTCTTCAACTGTGCAATCATTTGGCAGGTTAACGGTTTTTGAAATACCACCGGATATGAAAGGTTGAACCGCTGCCATCATCCTGATGTGTCCCTCAGGAGAGATGTGGCGTTTCCCATGAACGGGTGTGAAAGCGCAGTCGAATATCGGCAGATGATCGGGCAATATTTCTTCTATTCCTTCCACTGAGCCAGTTTCCTGGACTGTGGCTATGATTTCCTGAATCTTCAGGGGTTCGTAGCCGAGACGCTGTAGTGCTCTCGGCACGGTCCCGTTTACAATCATGAAGTTTCCCCCACCTGACAGCGCTTTGCGTTTAACCAGCGCCAGTTCAGGTTCGATTCCCGTAGTGTCGCAATCCATCATAAAAGCGACAGTTCCAGTAGGGGCTATGGCTGTCACTTGGGAGTTTGAGAACCCAACCTTCTTGCATCTTTCGATGGCTAGGTCCCAAGTCTTCCGGGCTTGCTCAACGATATTTTTAGGAGCAACATTTTCTTCGATCTCTTGTGCGCTTTTTCTGTGCTTCTTGAGAACCTTTAGCATGGATGACCGATTCCGTTCGAATTCTCTGAACGGCTTTCGTATAGAGGCTATCTTCGATGATTGCAAATAGGCCTCTGATGTCATAAGCGCTGATATTGAACCAGCCCACCCGCGAGCTTCGTTTGAGTCGTAAGGCAAAGCCAAACTCATTATCAAAGCCCCCAAATCAGCGAACCCCAGACCCAACGCTCTCAAGTTTCTGGCGTTACGGGCAACTGCCGGGGTTGGATAGGACGATCTGTCGATGATAATGTCCTGGGCTGTGATGAGCACGTCTATGGTGTGACAAAAAGCCTCGATATTGAAAGAGCCGGACGCGTCCAGAAACGAAGTTAGTTTTATTGATGCTAGATTGCACGCCGAATCATCAACCCCCATGTACTCTGAACACGGGTTGGATGCGGAGATTCGCACCGTCTCAGCACACGTGTTGTAGCTATTGATCATGGTGTCAAACTGCAGTCCCGGGTCACCACAAACATGAGCGGCAAGCGCAATTTCCCGCGTCAATTGTCTGGCTTTGTAAGTGTCAGCTTTTCCTCCGTTCAAAACAAATCGTGTCGCCCAATCACCATCCTTTTCGTCTGCCTCCATGAATTCATTGGTAACTCGGACCGAATGATTCGAGTTTTGAAAAGCGACCGTAGAATAGGCGGCGCCTTCAAAAGATCCGTCAAAACCGGCTTCAATAAGCACCTGGGCCTTTTTTTCCTCCAATGCTTTCGATCGTATGAATTCGAGAATGTCAGGGTGGTCTATGTCCAATATTGCCATCTTGGCGGCCCGACGTGTTTTGCCTCCCGACTTGATAACACCTGCGGACGCGTCGGCGGCCTTCATGAATGATAGTGGCCCAGATGCGGTTCCTCCGCCCCTGAGGGGTTCTCTGGCGGACCTTAACTTTGACAGGTTCACTCCGGAGCCAGAGCCACCTTTAAATATTATGCCCTCCTGGGTATACCAGTGGAGGATAGATTCCATTGTGTCTTCCACGCTCAGGATGAAGCAGGCTGAACATTGGGGAGCAGCTTCGATCCCGACATTGAACCACACGGGACTGTTGAAGGAGGCGCGCTGAGTTATAAGGATAGCAATCAATTCATCCCGGAAGACTCGAGCATCCTGTTCGGTTGCGAAATATCCCTGGTCCGTTCCCCACCCAGCTATTGTGTTGGTCACACGGGAAACGAGCTCTTTAACACTGTTTTCTCTATCGGGGGTTCCTAGTCGACCTCTAAAGTATTTGGACGCTACTACCGTAACCGCCATATCAGACCAGAACGACGGTGCTTCAACACTGTTCTGGTTAAAAATGGTTTGACCTTTCTCATTTCGAATGATCGCCGATCTTGTTTTCCAATCCACAAGGTCGAAAGGCTCTTTGTCGTCTATAGAAAAAAGACGAGAAAATACAAGACCTTGTGACAACAGATTCGCAACACCAAACAAATTCCCACTATTGTGTATTTCGGCCGAAACCGCCTGATCAGTCATCTTTTCACCACTGTAATCAACAGTTAAATTTAGTTAAGGCATTGTTTCTGAACCATTTATCATAGAACACAAATACCCCGTCAACTGCCCTTCCGAATATCCATGAAACTGATATCCCTCTAGGCTTGCCCAATTTTCCTCAATATAATTATAATCCACCATTTTGATTATGGCAAGTTAACATATCGAAAAGGTTAAATAAATCAACCTGAGGACCAACTGAATGAATCCTGGATCTCCTTTACTGAGGTATCTGGAGGAAAGCCGCCCCTGAAAAGTTCATCCAGACTGGTAATCACTCTTTCTCCAGAGCGGCCTTCCGCTATTATCAGGATGTCTCTGGATCGTTGCCTTGCAAATTCCTGCATGTATTGCAGGCAGGTCCCACAAGGTAGGAGAGGCGCGTAGAGATCGGAAACAACAGCGACTGCCAGAAAATCCCGGTGTCCATGGATCAGCGCATGGTTTATAGCGTTTCGTTCCGCGCATACTCCTAGAACCGGAATCAGGCATTCGGTGTTACAACCTTCAAATATTTCGCCACCCTTTGTCAGAATTGCAGCGCCGACCCTGAAACGGCTTAAAGGGACCGAAGCATTTTCCCTAACAGTTTTAGCGACTTCCAACAATTTGTTTAGGTCCCACTGTGGCATACGGGTCGATGTTGGGTTATTTGTTTCCTGGTCCGTCATAACTTGTTCGATTCGTTCAGGTTTGAGGTCAAAACTTTATTAGAAATCATCCCAATCAGCTTGGAGAGTTTTTACCATTATAATCAAATCATGATATGTCCCGTCGCGATCTTTAACATAATCTTTCAATCGAGCCTGTTCAAAGAAGTCCAGCTTCAAGGCGGCCCTTATCGCGGGTTCCTGAATCCCTGCGACGAATTCGGCCGCCAATTTCTCAATACCAAGGTCCATTGCTAGTTTGACTGCGCTTAGCAACAGCTTTGGCCCAAGCGCCTGGCGGCGGTATGAGGGGTCCACCATTACTCGAACATGGGCCATATGTCGGAGACACTCCGCGATGGGGCGATGCAATTGAATGTTGGCTATTATTGATCCATCCAGCGTGTTCACTGCTACCAGGGGTACAACCTTGTCGTAATCAAGATTACGGATCCATTCATTTGTTGCGTTAATCTCGGTTGTATCGTCTCGCAGGAACCATCTTTCCTGATCTGGAATACGATCCAGGAAATCGTGCAGGAGTTGCTCATCGGAAGTTCGTAGTGGGCGCAAGAGAATTGAGGCGCCATCTTTGGTTTTTAACAATTTCTGATATTCTTCGAGCATTTCCCTTCACCTCGCGGGTATTACAGTCATGGATTTGAACTTCTTATCAGAGCCGGAATCCAAGCGCAACGATATAGAAAACAGAGTGACTTATATAGTTACGTCTGCTAATTTTTTGTTAAAAAACGTGACCTCACGTTGATGAATGCATTTAAGGACAAAGATATTATTGGAGGCTCCTATGGATGAAAAGGAAAAGATGATCGTGGATGCCATGAAAAATGCAGGTAAGCCTGTTCGACCGGGTGATGTCGCCAAAGCAGTCGGGATGGATTCCAAAGAGGTTTCAAAGGTAATAGATTCTTTGAAAAAGAAGGGACTGGTGATTTCACCCAAGCGGTGTTATTACTCTCCCACCGAGGGATGAAAACCCGAAGGAATATTTCATCACGCGCCCGCAGTAACTAAATAGAATTTTCCCCTGCTCTTGGCTTCTTGTTGGGAGGGATGGGAAGTATCTTTGTTAACTGAATCCAGCGAGTTTGAATTTGTTTTGCCTGCTAACCCCCGCCATGTGCACCTAATAGGCGCCTGCGGTGTTGGAATGGCCAGCGTAGCCGGTCTGTTCCTATCGAGAGGTCTTAGAGTTACAGGTTCGGACGAAGCTGTTTATCCTCCCATGAGCGATCATTTGTCGCGTCTGGATGTAACCATACGCCGGGGATATTCTTCCTCGAATCTATCCCCGCATCCCGACCTAGTCGTGGTCGGCAACGTCATAAGGGCAAACAACCCTGAGGCTCTGGCGGCGCTCGATCTGAAGATACCCTTTACGTCGATGCCGGGCGCTATTGAAAAATACTTTCTTGATGACAAGCTTTGTGTTGTAGTTGCTGGATCCCACGGGAAAACTACCCTGAGTTCGATGATATCGTGGGTGTTATATGATCAGGGAACGGACCCGGGTTTCATGATCGGAGGATTGCCTGCGAATTTTCACACTAGTTCCAGACTTGGGAAAGGGGAAGTCTTTGTTCTTGAAGGAGACGAATATGGATCAGCGTTCTTTGATAGACTTCCAAAATTCCTTCATTACAAACCATTCGTAGGGATTGTGACATCGTGTGAGTTTGACCACGCGGACGTTTACACAGACCTTGCCCATTACCGGGCACAATTCGAGACATTCCTGCGACTTGTCCCGGAACGTGGGGCAATACTGGCCTGCAACGATGATCCGGTCGTACGTGACATTCTCAACACAAATAATTTCCAGGCAGAGACATACGGACTCAGCGCTGAATCATATTGGAATGTGACTGAAATGCACGATACAGGGTCAGGAATTCACGCCGTAATTAAAAAGGGCCCCAAAACCATGGCGACGGGTTTGTTACCTGTAATAGGGCGCCATAATGTTTTAAACGCTCTAGCGGCAGTCGCCGCGGTCGAAAAGGTTGGGGTTGATCCGCAGAAGGCGATGGATTCATTAACTTTCTTCAAGGGAGTGGCCAGACGGCAACAAGTTTCACATGTAAGTTCACGTGTCATGCTATTTGATGATTTTGCACATCACCCTTCAGAGGTGCGTGAGACTCTTGCGGGTTTTCGTCTCAGGTTTCCTGAGAAAAGGTTGGTGGCCGTTTTCGAGCCCAGGACGAACACCAGTCGCCGATCAATATTCCAGGAAGAATATATTGAATCTTTTATGTCTGCAGACATTATAGCCCTACGGGAGCCACCAGACCCGTGGAAAGCCCCAGAGGGCGATTTGTTGAGTTCCAGCCGGCTAGCTAGTGAGCTTACAGCTCGTGGGAAGATGGCCCAAGCGTTTCCGGACGCGGGAGCTATAATTGATTTCCTTAAATTGCGTTTAAGACCTGAAGATGTTGTGATAGTGATGTCAAATGGAAGTTTTGAAAACATGATCCCTCGATTGTCAGAAAAATTAGAGGACTTCGAAATATGATTGAAGCAGCCCTTTACGAAAAGACAGATTCAAACGCTGTGCGGTGTAAACTGTGCCGTCAAAGCTGTAAAATCGAGGATGGCGAACGGGGTTTTTGCGGAGTTCGAGAAAATAAGGGAGGAACCCTGTTCAGTATGGTTTACGACAAGATAGTGTCAACCAATGTCGATCCCATAGAAAAGAAACCTTTTTTCCATTTTGCTCCAGGGACCAAATCCTTTTCCATAGCTACTATGGGGTGCAATTTTAGGTGTACATTCTGTCAGAATTACTCGATATCGCAACCACCTAATGAGACTGGCGAAATCTCTGGAATACACTATACGCCCAAACAACTGGTTGCCATGGCGCTTGATTCCGGTTGTGAGAGCATAGCGTACACTTATACGGAGCCGACGATTTATTATGAGCTGGCGAGGGACACTATGATCCTGGCAAAGAAGGCCGGATTGTTGAATGTCTTCGTTACCAATGGGTATATGAGCCGAGACATGCTGGATGACGCCAAGGGTTTGATTGACGGGGCAAATGTTGATCTTAAGGCTTTTAACGATAATTTCTATACGCAATATTGTAGAGCGCGTCTCAAAGGAGTGTTGGACTCTCTAAAATACATTAAGGGAATGGGAATATGGTTAGAAGTAACCACATTACTGATTCCAGGTTTGAATGACGATACTTCCGAGATCAGGGAGATGGCCCGTTTCATAAAGAATGAACTCGGTAAGGAAACCCCTTGGCATGTGAGCAGGTTTTTCCCACGCTACAAGGAACTCGATTTGCCGCCAACGGAGGCTTCTGTTCTGCGAGGCGTTCGTCAAATTGGTCTGGATGAGGGCCTTTATTATGTTTACACGGGGAATTTACCATGGGAACCTGGAGAAAAGACTTATTGTCCCGGTTGTTCCTATATGTTGATAGATCGAGCAGGTTACACGATCCAGAAGTACGCTCTCAAAGAAGGCCGATGTCCCAAATGCGGTCATGAAATTGAGGGAGTGTCGCTTAAAAATGCTAAGCGCCAACAACTTGGAGAGAAGTATTATGATTAGTAGATCAAATATTCTGATTGCTCCATCCTTGTTATCCGCAGATTTTTCCCGTCTTGGGGAAGAAGTCAGGGCAGTTGAGGAGGCTGGAGCGGATTGGTTACATTTGGATGTGATGGATGGAAACTTTGTCCCCAATATCACGATCGGACCACTGGTTGTCGAAGCCGTGAAACGCTGCTCCGGAATTCCTCTTGACGTACACCTCATGATAACGAAGCCCGAGCAATATATCAAAGATTTCCGGTCAGCTGGAGCAGATATTTTGAGCGTTCATCCCGAGGCGTGTGTGCATTTGCATCGAGCCCTTGTAGAGATACGTGATTCGGGGATGAAAGCGGGGGTAGCCCTGAATCCTTCAACCTGCATATGCGCTATTGAAAACGTGCTTGCTGAAGTGGACGTCGTCATGGTCATGACTGTTAATCCCGGATTTGGTGGCCAATCTTTCATCTCAACCATGTTTTCCAAAATTAGAGCTATTAGGAGAATGATTGATGAATCCGGCTATGATATCCTACTTGAGGTAGATGGTGGGGTGGGTCCGCAAAACGCCTCCGAGTTGACTCAAGCTGGAGTAAATGTACTTGTAGCTGGAAACGCCGTGTTTGGTAAACCACCTTATAAAACGGCTATTGGCGCCATACGCAATAGTCACGTCCATTGAACGTAATGTACGTTTAACGCTCTGATTACACTGAGGAATAAATGACAAAAAAAGCCTCTTATGCCTTTTGTTTTTCTTTGAGCCTACTTGTTGTTCTGGTTTGGTTTTCTACAGGAGCGGCCCTGATAGGAGTTGACGATGCAGGGCACAAGAAGACCGTTCTTGCGCCAGACATGGACATGGACCCCGGGCTGTTTTTTCTAATGGGAGAAGAGTCTGAATCTTTGGGTGACAATGAGAGTATGTTGAACTATTTCAAACGAGCCCTAGATCTTGACCCCGGATCAGCCTACCTGCACATGAGGATTGCGGCCATTCTTGCGAGGAACCGAAAGATAGCGGATGCCATAGTAATGGCTAAGAATGCTGTTACATTGAACCCGAAATCTTCGGAAGCTTACACAATATTGGGGAAAATATATACGGTTACTGGAGATTCGAACAAAGCCATCGAAGCCTACCACCGCGCCCTGGATCTGAAACCGGACGACCGGGACCTCTATATATTCTTGGGATCTCTCCAAGCGTCGCACAGGATGTTGAAGGAGTCTGAAAAGACCTTCAACCGGATGATTGAGCGTTTCCCAGATGAGAAAGAGGGATATTTCTATCTTGGTAAAGTGTATATCGAGGATGAGCAGTATGACAAGGCGATTGACATTTTTGACAGTCTTGTCGAACGACGAGGCGAGAGCGCTGCACAGGCCTACGTCGAACTGGGAGGAATTTATGCGATTCAGAAACAGTTTTCAAAAGCTGAGGACAGTTACAGAAAGGCTTTAACGCTAGATCATTTCAATCTTGCCGCCAGGCTGAATCTGGCACAGGTCCTGGCAAGCCAAAAGAAATATAGTGAGTCGTACCAAACACTGGAAGAGTTGTCCAAGTTGGCGCCATCCAACTTGGGGATACAGATTAAAATGGCGTTGCTACTTGCTGAACAGAAACAATACGATAAGGCGAGACAGCTTTTTGATAAGATTTTAGAAACCAAGCCGGGATGGGACCAGGTTCGATTTCATTTGGGGCGTGTTTTGAGAGAGCAGGGCAAACCGAATGAGGCGGAAAAAGAATTCAACAGGATTGAGAAAGGTCAGCCTTCTTATATTAATTCAAGGATTGTCCTCACATTGATGTTCCTTAACGTGAAGGATTTTGCCAAATCTCTTAAATACATTGACGAGGCGATCGAAGTGGAACCTAAAGATCCAGAGATTTTTCATATAAAGGGATCAATCCTGGAGGAATTATATCGCTATTCTGAGGCTATAAAGGAATACAACAAAGGGCTTAGTTTTGCTCCAGACAATGTTAAGCTTATGTACTCCTTGGGGAATTCCTATGAAAAGAGCGCAATGCGCACACTCAGTCTTTCAACGATGGAAAAGATTCTGAAAGAGAAACCCGACGACGCTAGCGCAATGAATTTCATTGGATATACTCTCGCCATCATGGGCAAGGACATCGAGCGCGCTGAAAAACTGGTTCGGAAGGCCCTCGAAATCAAACCTGATGATGGATATATAACCGACTCACTAGCCTGGGTGCTGTTCAAGGCGGGCAAGGTCGATGAGGCCCTGAAATATTTGGAGAAGGCGAGCCAAAAGGTGAAAGGCGATCCAATCATAGCAGAACACCTTGGAGACGTCCTGGCCGCCAGGAATCGGCTAACTGAAGCTCGGGAAGCCTATCAAAAATCTTTATCTATCAATCCATATAATATTCTTGTTAAGGAAAAGCTCCACAAATTGGAAAAAGCCGAACCGTCTCAGTCAGGCAAGTAAAAGAATTGTGATCATTTATTAACAAGAGTGCGAAAGCGGTTCAATTGACGATATCTAAAAAATGCTTCAACAGAAATTGCATCGGTTGCGTCCTGGGATTCATATTCATGTTTTTGGCGCCTATCCAGACTCATGCAGCGTCGCCTTCCGCTCCAAAGCCCATTCCTCAAGCCGATGGCTGCCCTTCTTTTTCTATACCTAAGTCATTGTTGGTCGATGGTTTTGAACTTGGAGGTGAAAAAGTCCCCATCACCAGACCCGATGTTAGGGCCAGAATTGAATTTCAGATTAATTTTCTGCTTTTCGACGCTCGTAGCGTGCTGGGCGAATGGTTAAAGGAAAAGCGGAAATATTACTGGATCTTTGAAGAAATCTTTTCCAAAGAAGGGGTACCCCAGGATTTTGCTTGGTTAGCGCCTGTATTGCCGGGAACAATTCGGTCCTTAAATTCTCATTCGTCGGTTGGAGTATGGGCGCTGGATAGACCGTGTAGTTCCAGTGAGGGAGTTGAAATGCAGGAGGACACTTGGAGAGACGATCGACTGGATATCCATATGGCCACCAAGTGCTTCGCCTATCGTATAAAGATCCTTAAACAGGATTTAGGGTCAGGGTGGTTAATGTCCTCGGTCGCTTACGCTCTGTCTTTGAAAACAACCGAGAATTTGATGGAAAAATGGAATTCATCCAGTGTTTGGGACGTTCCATTGCCAAACAGCGTTGAAGACATGCTCGGAAGATGGGCTGCATTAAAGATAATTGGTATGAACAAATCCCTGTATGGGCTAAAGTATTCAGACCCTGCTCCTTTAACATATGACAATATCACGTCGATCGAATTGACCAAGGACCTCTCGATTGGAGATGTTGCGAAGTTTGTAAAAGTTTCTCCACGATTGATCCTGGAGCTAAATCCTAAAATTAAACCCAATTCCGGGATGTTCCCAGCCAAGATAAATGGACGCCCATTAATACATTCCATCGCCGTCCCTTCCGGTTTGGGACGTGTACTGTTGCAGAAGCTTCAGGAATCGGGTTACCTGGCTTCAGCGAATCATCAGTGAAGTGTTAGCTCTAAAATACGTCAGGCCATTTGACACAAAGGTTGAACGTGGTTTGCTCTTGACTATATGCAAAAAACAACTTAATGTTCAGAAGGGTTAATTGATTTAATAACATCAACACGTTAGACTATTCCAACGGAGGCTTGGGAATGACTCTTGTAAAGTGGGACCCCTTGAGAGGCTTGTTAAATTTTCAGGAGCGGGTTAGTCGTCTGGGGGACTTGCCTTCGGAGGACTCTCCGTCAAAAAAGCGAACTTGTTGGTTCCCCGCTGTGGATGTTCTCGAAACGAGTGACGCGTACATATTTAGGGCCGAGTTACCCGGAGTCGGGAAAAAGAACATAAATATTGAGCTTATGGGAAGAAAGCTGGTGATCTCGGGGCATCGCGTGGAGGAGGCTGAAGTGGACTACGCCGCGTATCGTACAATTGAAAGGGTTGAGGGCTATTTTGAACGTAGTTTCACTGTTCCTGGATCTGTGGATGTAGATCAGGCCAAGGCAAGTTACGTAGATGGGATCCTTGATCTTTATCTTCCTAAGTCAAAAGAAGAGCCTGGCCAATGCGTTCGGATTGAATGTAGAGACTGATCACTCTCAATTCTCAATATTACGGTCTGAATATCTCTTGTTTTACGGTTGACCGGAGTAGATGGAAAATATCGACCCATACAAAGCCCTAGGGGTACAGAAAAGCGCTACCGACGCTGAAATAAAATCAGCTTATCGGAAGTTGGCTCGACGTTATCACCCTGATCTCAATTCCAACAATAAGGCTGCGGAAACTCGTTTCAAAGAAATCTCCCAGGCGTATGAAATTCTGAGCGACAAGCAGCGCCGACAGGAATACGATATGTACGCCTCTGGGCAAGGTGGGTTTGAGCAATTCTTTAGGGATGGATCGGCATTTGGCGCCGGTCGTTTTCAGAGAAATAATTTTAGCGCGTCTAATTTTTTTGGAACCAAAGGTCCTTCACCGGCTGAGGAATGGTTTTCCGAAATGTTCGGGGCTTCTCATCGAATGAGATCACCCAATGCTGACAATACCAAAGCTTCACGTCTTGAACAAAATCTTGAGGTAACGTTCCTTGAAGCCTACTATGGAACAAAAAAGTCTGTTTCGACGCCTTACAAAACTCTAGAAGTTTATATCCCGGCTGGCGTGGATAACGGTTCCCGGATACGAGTTGGTGGTCAGGGACGACCTTCAGCGCGAGGAGGTAGACCGGGGGATCTCTTCTTGAGCTTGTCGGTAAGAGACCACAAATTTTTTAAACGGGAAGGTAAAGATATTTTTCTGAATGTCCCTGTAACAATTGGCGAAGCCCTTCTTGGCGCCAGGATTGAAATTCCGGCCCCGGATGGTAAAGTCGCTTTAAGGATTCCAGCCGGAGTTCAGAACGCTACGTCATTCAGATTCAGAGGCAAGGGCTTTCCTTCATTGAGGGATCCGGTCAGAGGAGATTTCCTTGTAAAGGTCAATGTAGTCTTACCAGAGAAGATCGACGGCATATCCAGAAAACTTGTTGAAGAATTCGAGAAACTCAATCCTTTGCGTCCTCGCAATAATTTCTTGAAAAGATAACATCTTTTTTGTAACATACTATGTTTTAGCGTGAACTCCCCAAATTACTTCCGTAAAGAGGAGAGATATAATGACAGATTACGAGAACGAAGAAACTCAAGGCTTTAAAGTTAGTGACAAGAGACGGTTTTCTCCTGATGGAGCGACTGACCAGCCTGAAGAGCATGAGAGAGAGAAACAGCAAGAAGCGCCCCCTCAATCGCAGGAAGCGCCCAAGGACGAATCAGCAAAGAAAGAACGTGGTCCAAAAGCGCCAGTTGAGTTCTCAACATTGATCGCAAGCTTGGCCCAAACAGCGTTGTTCCAACTTGGTATGGTCCGAACGCCTGATATGAAGGAGCCGATGGAGCCGGACTTGGAAGGCGCAAGTCAAACAATTGATCTGATATCGCTATTAGAGTTAAAAACGAGAGGAAATCTGACAGAACAGGAAAAGAAACTTATAGATGACACCCTGTTTCAGTTAAGAATGGCTTTCGTTGAAATGTCTAAATAATTTGTTAAAAATGAAGTGTCATTTATAGGAGAAACAGAATGTCCCGAGTTTGCGAAGTTTGCGGTAAAAAACCGCTGAGAGGCTACAATGTCAGCCACGCGCATAACCGCACAAAGAAGATATCTTTGCCAAATCTTCAGAAGTTAAGAATTATCGAGCCTTCAGGACGTGTTAGAAGGGCGAAAGTTTGTACACGGTGCATAAGAGCGAATGCCATTAAAAAGGCCCCTTAATCAACTAGGCGGGCGGGAATCGGTATAAATTCGGACCCTCTGATTTCCTGTTCAGACGGTTCCTAGTCGTTCTACTTCCCGAACGCCTTTAACCTTTTTCAGAGCATTGATGATCCGGGTCAAATGCTCAACGTTCCGGACACCGACCAGGAAGGTGCCTCTGGCGTTGGTTTCATCGAACGTGTTAACATTTGCCTGAATAATATTTGAGTCATTTGAAGTGAAGACACCACTTATCGCCGCCAGCATCCCAGGCTTATTTTCCGAGACTAATCCAATCTTGACCGTTCTCACGAGCGACTGATCATCATCCCAACTAGCTTCTACGATCCTCTTCGGGTCCGTGTCCGGAAGATTAACGCAGTCAATTTTGTGAATCGTGACACCTCTTCCACGCGTGATGAACCCTTGTATTGGATCGCCGGGCAAAGGATTGCAGCATTTTGCGAAATGAACCAGCATATCTGATAGTCCTTGCACCTTGACTCCACTTTTTCCTGTAATCCTTTTCGGTGTCCTAAGTTTTTCTTCTAAGGCTACAATCTTTTGTTGTTCCCGTTCACTTTGGGGAACTAGCTTGGT
Source organism: uncultured delta proteobacterium (assembly GCA_963798475.1). Classification (GTDB taxonomy): domain Bacteria; phylum Desulfobacterota; class Desulfomonilia; order Desulfomonilales; family Desulfomonilaceae; genus CAJBEZ01. The sequence goes on along the minus strand of CAWCTI010000019.1, from coordinate 62,129 downwards.
GACAATAGCTCTTGCCGATTGTCGGCCGTGTCCTATCGCCGCATAGAGTTCATGTTCAGTCTTGAAATTGAATTCCTGAGCGATTTTCAGGATACTCCCATCCTTTTCGACGCGATTTAGATCAATTTTCCATCGCCGAAGTTCCCGTTCAACGGAATCCTTACCGATCTCGATGGCTTTCTCGCGCTCTTGACTCATGAGATAGTGACGGATTTTCGTCCTTGCTCGTCCGGTTTTTACATGCTTCAGCCAATCCTTGCCCGGCTTTTGGTGAGCCGAAGTTATAATTTCAATGGTGTCTCCAGTTAAGAGCTCGTACTTGAGCGATACCATCTTCCCGTTTACCCTGGCACCGATACAACTGTTACCAACCTCGGTATGTATTGAATACGCGAAGTCCAAGGGGGTCGATCCACGAGGAAATTCTTTGACATCCCCCTTTGGTGTAAATACATATACTTCGTCAGGATACAGGTCGACTCGCACGTTTTCGAGGAATTCCCTTGGATCGTCAAGATCTTGCTGCCATTCCATCATCTGGCGTAACCAATTTACGACCCGAGCGTCTTCCTGAGTAACAGCCTTGCCCTCCTTGTAGGACCAGTGCGCCGCTATGCCTTCTTCAGCGATCAGGTCCATTTCGTGTGTCCTTATCTGGATCTCTATTCTGTGCCCCTCGGGACCGATAACCGTTGTATGAAGTGATTGGTACCCGTTGCTTTTGGGCATGGCGAGGTAGTCTTTGAATCTCCCCGGCACCGGTCTCCATAAAGCGTGAATCAACCCCAACACGGTATAACATTCACTTATCGAATCCAGAATAATGCGAAATGCGGTAAGGTCATGCAATTGTTCAAATTCGAGCTTCTGGGACAGCATTTTTCTGTGAATACTGCAAATGTCCTTGTTTCTTCCCTTTGTAACAGCATTAATATTCTCTTTTCGAAGGTTCTCCGTGATTATGTCGATAACCCTATTTACATATTCCTCACGTTCCTCAACAGATTCTTCGAGCCGCTTATGTATGTATTCGTACCGGTCCGGTTCGAGATATTCAAAAGCCAGGTCCTCAAGAGTGGTCCTCATCCAGAAAATTCCCAGACGGGCCGCCAGGGGAGAATATATTTCCATAGTTTCACGGGATATTCGTATCTGCGCTTCCCGTGGCATATGTGATAGAGTTCGCATGTTGTGAAGACGGTCGGCCAATTTGACCAGGAGCACCCTAATGTCCCGGCTCATGGCAAGGATCATTTTCCGAAAATTCTCGGCTTGTCGTTCTTCTTTGGACTGGAAGGCTATTTTGCTGATTTTTGTGACGCCGTCTACAAGTGTGGCGATCTCTGTCCCAAAATATCGTTCAACGTCTTCAATAGTGGTGAGGGTGTCTTCAACGGTATCATGGAGGAGGCCTGTCGCTACTGAAGCTTCATCAAGTTTCATCTGAGCTAGAATTGCGGCCACTGCAACAGGATGGGTCAGATAGGGCTCACCAGACATTCGTGTCTGACCCTGGTGAACTCTGGCCGAATAAACATAAGCCGCTCGAATTAGATCAAGGTCTGCGTCCGGGTAATAGGACTTGACCATGTCCATAATTTCGCCAAATCGAACTATCCGGTTGTCTGTACGATCCATACTCCAGATTTCTAGATGAGGAGATTTAGTTGAGCATTAAGAGATTTTGCTCAATCATAAGTCTTGCCGACCCTTTTTTTGAACACGAGTTTCAAGGGAGATCCACCAAAATCGAAATATTCTCTAAGACGATTTTCGAGAAACCTCCTATAGCTAAAATGTATAGCTTCAGGATAATTACAGAAAAAAGTAAAAACGGGGGGCGCGACGCGTCCCTGCGTAACATAATAAATTTTAACCTTCTTGGATCGATGAAACATTCCTGGTGGGTGCTTGACTAAGACTGTCTCAAGGAATTTGTTCAATTTAGATGTCGAAACTCGTTTCCTAAATTTTTCGAAAATGTCGTCAATAAGGTCAAAAACTTTGACGCATCGAGTTCCTTGAAGTGCGGAAATCGAGACGACAGGGGCAAAATCAAGGAATTTCAGGCACCTTCTAATCTCGCTCACACAGGAGTCAAAAGTTTTAGTGTCCTTTTTGATAGTGTCCCATTTGTTTAGCGCCAATATTACGCAACGACACTTGTCGTGGGCGTACCCCGCTATTCGGGCGTCCTGATCGGTTACGATCTCTTCGGCGTCTAGCATAACCAGAGCGACATCGGCGCGATCGATGCTCCTGAAGGCTTTTTGTACACTGTAAGTTTCTACGCGGTCTGTTATACGCGCCCGCCGTCTGACGCCAGCGGTATCAATGAAAAGATACTCCTTACCGTTTCGTCTAACTATGGTATCTATAGAATCACGCGTAGTTCCTGGGGTGGGATTGGCGACTAGACGTTCCTCTCCCAGGAGTAAGTTTATCAGGGTTGATTTACCCACGTTTGGTCGTCCAACGACGGCAACGCGTGGAACAACCACTTCGGAAAGGGTTTGTTGGACGGGGTCTGCAACCTCAGGATCGATTTCAACAATCAGGACATCGAGGAAGTCACGTAAACCGTAACGGGTCTTTGCGCTCATAGCGTAGATTGATTCAACACCAAGCTGAAAGAAGTCTAGGTAGTTTGATTCTGACTTCTCTGAATCGATCTTGTTTACAACATAGAATACTTTCTTATCAGCCTTTTGTAATATCCGTACAATTTCCTTATCTGAAGGTGTAAGCCCTACCTGACCATCACCCATGAATATGATGACATCCGCCTGTTCCACAGCCACCATTGTCTGAGTTCTCATTTGGGCCAACACGTCATCGTCTGTCCGTGGTTCGAACCCTCCTGTGTCGACTATTACGAAAGACTTATCGTCGATGGTTGCGTCAGCGTAGTTCCTGTCTCGGGTAAGTCCTGGAGTGTCATCCACAATAGCTTTTCTGGAACCTGCCAATCGATTGAAAAGAGTGGATTTTCCTACGTTGGGGCGTCCCACTAATGTGACAATTTTTTTTCGTTTTCTATCCATATTGACCTTATATCATAACATAGATCGCCACATTTAGTTGTCGAGATTAAAATTGTTGAAAAAAACTCATAAAATTCTTATAATTAAAAGTTATGAGTTTATCCAAACGCCAGATACATGATAATAAGTTGCCAACTTCATTTTCATATTTCGACATGTCACACGAAGCCGCGCCTATAAATCCCGTAACTGAGAATCACAACAATGTTGATGAAAGTGGATATCGGCTATGAGCAAACGTTTTTTTGGAACCGACGGTGTAAGAGGCGTGGCCGGTCAGGAGCCTATTACCGCTGAAACCGTTTTAAAATTGGGAAAAGCCGTAGCTAAAATAGTTAATCAATCCGGGGCCAAAAATAATAAGAGGATCTTGATAGGCAAGGATACCCGCTTGTCCGGTCACATGCTGGAGATGGCGCTGGCTGCAGGTATTTGTTCCATGGGAACTGATGTCATGCTGGTTGGAGACATGCCCACACCTGCCGTGGCCTTTTTAACGACCGACATGATGTGTGACGCAGGCGCAGTGATATCGGCCTCTCACAACCCGTTTGAAGACAATGGGATCAAATTTTTCGACAATCGAGGACTAAAATTTGATGATGAGCAAGAACTTGCCATTGAAAGTCTCCTGGTTTCTAAAACAATAGAACAGACCCAACCGAATACAAGTCATTTGGGGCAAGTCTCAAAATTGGAAGACGCGTTGGGACGTTACCTGGTTTTTTTGAAAAACAGTCTTCCCAGAAGCGCCGCGGACCTCAAGGGACTGAAGATCGTCGTTGACTGCGCTAATGGCGCTGGTTTCAAAGCTGCCCCCAAGGTGATTCAGGAATTGGGAGCCGACGTCGTTTCTTTGTCAACACATCCCGATGGGAAAAACATTAACCTCGACTGTGGATCTTTGCACCCCGAAAAGATGACACAAGAACTTCTTAGAAACAAGGCGAGTTTCGGGGTAGCTCTGGATGGTGATAGCGATCGCTCCATATTTGCCGACGAGAAAGGCAATGTAGTTGATGGCGATCATATCATGGGCATGGTGGCTGTCGACATGTTTGAGAGGGGATTGCTCAAACGCGATACCCTTGTCGCTACCGTCATGAGCAATGTTGGGCTCGAGATTTCCATGAGAGATCGGGGCATCCGCGTCGTAAGGACCCCGGTTGGTGATCGCAGTGTCGTTGAGAGAATGCTAAGCGATGGATACAATTTTGGCGGAGAGCAATCAGGTCATCTAGTTTTTTTCGATCATTCTACCACGGGCGATGGAATACTTTCCGCGCTGCAAGTTGCGTCGATCATGAAACGAACGTCGAAACCCCTATCGGAACTAACAGGGTGGATAAGGAAATTTCCCCAAATTCTTAGAAATTTGCCTATAAGCTGTCGTAAAGATTTTGAAAAGGTTCCAAATGTGCGCAAGGTGATCAATGATTGTCAGAGACGCTTGGGCGAATCAGGGCGAATACTTGTTCGATATTCCGGGACCCAACCGCTATGTCGCGTCATGGTTGAAGGGGAGGATCTCGAACTGGTCAAAAGTATAGTAGAAGAAGTGTCCGACGCTCTTGTCAGGAACATGTGACATGACTAAATCAACTTTGGATATCGCAAGAGAGGCCCTGGAAATTGAAATAGAAGGAATTAGGTCTGTAATATCAAGACTTGATGAAAACTTTGAAACAGTCGTAGACCTTCTGTATTCGCTCCGAGGCCGGATTATAGTCACAGGTGTTGGAAAATCCGGTATCATTGCGAGAAAAATTGCAGCAACGTTTACCAGCACCGGTTCACCGGCAATCTTTGTGCATCCAGTGGAAGGTTTGCACGGAGATGTTGGGATTGTGGGGCGTGATGACGCTTTAATTGCTATTTCAAATAGTGGTGAGACAACAGAAATAACCTCGCTGGCGGCTACCGTAAGAAATTGGGGCACCCGAATTGTGGCGCTCACTGGGAATAGATTCTCTACTCTAGGTTGTATGGCCCAAGTTACCCTGGATTGTAGAGTGAACAAGGAGGCGTGTCCTCTTAACATGGCCCCCACAGCTTCCACTACGGCTACTTTGGCTTTGGGGGACGCTTTAGCCATTGCCCTTATGGTCAGGCGAGGATTCAACAAGGAGGATTTTTTAAGGAGTCACCCGGCCGGTAGCTTGGGAGAAAGATTGAATTTGAAAGTTAGAGATATGACACTGGAAAGTTTCGCTGTGCCTCAAGTGCCTCCGTCGGCTAAAATCGGCCAGATAGTCGAATCCATAAATGAAAAGAATCTGGGATTAACCATGGTTATATCTGAAAACAGAGTGTTGGGTATAATTACTGACGGTGATCTGAGGAGGGCTTTGGCAAATGGAACTAACCTGTTTGAGAAAGAAGCGCAATTCCTTATGACTGAGGACCCTCTTAGTATTAGATCGGATAGAACCGCGGCGGAAGCGTTGGAAATTATGGAGAGTAAGTTGATCACGGCGCTTTCTGTAATGGACAATGAAGGAAAATGGCTCGGGATAATTCATTTACATGATTTGCTTGGAAAAGGACAGGTTAGTTTCGCTTCTTGAGTAGAAACCAACAGCCTGAGCGTCGCATTTGAGTCGCTGGGCTCATAGTTGTTTTTCCGGTTTCTTGGATCAACCGGAAACAGAGAGAGCTGGTTTGTCCCCGAAACATGATTCAACGGGGATAGACTGACGGAGGACATTATGAAATTGAAAAAAGAAGACCTCGAATATTTTGGGGGCATTCTTCAACGTCAGCTTGACGAATTGGTACGTGGAGCAGAGCGTACAGTGGATGACATGACTGAAGCCGATGGCAAAACGGCTTTTCCCGATCCAACAGACAGAGCGTCCCTTGAATCTGATCGAAATTTTGAACTCAGGATTCGTGATCGAGAGAGAAAATTAATTAACAAAATTAAAAAAGCCCTCACGAAAATCGAAGACGAAAGCTTCGGTTTTTGTGAAATTTGCGGGGAACCCATCGACTTTAAACGACTCGAAGCGCGACCGGTTACCACCCATTGTATAGAATGCAAGACTTCCGAGGAAGAAGAAGAAAAAATTAGAAAGGTATAGCTCTTATATGCCTTTTCTAAAACTGGATAGGTTAAAAGGTATCAGATTTGAGTGTTCCACAGGATCCTGGTCCCGCACAATTAGTCGTAAGCGTATTGAGCGCTCAAGAAAATCCGCTCGACACGTTGAGTCTGGATCTCGAAGCGTTATTTGGGCCTATTGAGGATGTTTTTGGGTCACTTCAGTTCGATTTCACGACTTATTATGATATAGAGCTTGGCACGGGGATAAAACGTTGGATTGTCCCACTGCGGAAACTTGTTGACCCTGCACGCTTGGCTGATATCAAACTGTCGACTAACGGGATTGAACGAAAATTAGCTTCTGAACAAGGGCGAAGGCGATTCAATCTGGATCCAGGTTTAATGACTCTTGGAAACTTTGTATTGGCAACAGGAAAAAACAACGCTCATAGGATTTATCTCAAAGATGGAATTTTTGCGGATTTGACACTGATCTTCCGTCGAGCGAGTTATCGACCCCTGGACTGGACTTATCCAGATTACTCAGATTCAGTCCTTATAGACATTCTGAACCGAATTAGAGAAACGTACAAGCAGAAGCTGGAGAAACAGCGTTGTGAATGAAAAATCTATAAAAAGCATGACAGGATTTGGCCGTGGGAGTCAAACAACTGATGATGTCGAAGTTGTAACGGAAATTAGGGCTGTCAACCATAGATTCCTTGACATGTTTGTAAGACTCCCTAAAACATATAGCTGTTTCGAACCACAAATCCGAAAGATTGTTTCAGACAAAATCAATAGGGGTAAATTTGAAATCACGGTGACCCGCTCGGGAGCCAAAGGACCACTGACCGAACTTTCGCTGGATCATGGCCTTGCGGACCGTTATCACAAATGTTTGATGGAGTTGAAAAATCGTTATGGTCTGGCTGGCGAAATAACTGTTTCGGATATGCTCACCCTCAAGGAGATAGTATCTTCTTCAGACAACGTAGAAGGCCTAGAGCAGGAATGGAGTCTTATCGAGAACAGTGTCACACATGCCCTTGCAGCATTGGATGAAATGCGAAAAACCGAAGGTTTCGCTTTATGGAAAGATATTGAGACCCATCTCATATCGATTAGTGAAACAATTGATCTCATCACACCGCTTGTAGATCAGATTTCTTCAGAGGCGCGTGTCAGACTGGAAAAAAAGGTTCGGGAAATGACAGGTGGCTTGGAGATCGATGATGACAGAATGCTCCAGGAACTTGCGTTGATTGCGGAGCGATCCGACGTTAGTGAGGAACTTACCAGACTAAAAAGCCACGTTGAGCAGTTCCTCGCTTTTGGCAAAGAGGGATCACCGTTGGGCAGAAAACTGGACTTCCTTCTACAGGAACTTCACAGGGAAGTTAACACGTTGGGTTCTAAGTCGACTTCAACTGATATTTCCGCACAAGTGGTCCACATTAAAACCGAAGTCGAAAAAATACGCGAACAGACACAAAACATAGAATAGGCGCTACAAATAACTAAAAAGGTGTAAATAATGGCTCGAGTTACGATAGAAGATTGTCTAGATAATGTGGAAAACAGATTCGCTCTTGTTGTCCTTGCTTCCAAAAGAACCAAGGAATTGAAGAGAGGGGCACCCCTTCTGGTAAGAAATAGAGACAACCGAGAAGTGGTTATGTCTCTTCGGGAAATAGCCTCCGGTAAAGTGGGAGGATCTCAACCGGCCCCTCGCGGTCCGAAGCAAAAAAGTGATGTCAAGGTGGAAATAAAGACCGATTGAGCAAGATTCATAAAGACGAGACCAGACGGACCGTAATTTACGGTACGCATCCGGTTATGGAAACCATCAGGGTAGGTCGAAGAAAAGTATACGAAATTTTCCTTGTAAAAGGATCAGACGCGGAGAAGCGCGTAGGACAGGAATTTGGAAGCGCGCGCTTTAATTTACGGTACATGTCCGGGATCGAACTTGATTCGTTAACCCATGATGTAAAGAATCAGGGAATAGCGGCCCGGGTAGAACCATTTCCTTATGACGACTTTGAAACAGAAATCTCTAGACTCACAGGAAATGAACGTTTCTCAGTCCTGGTACTCGATCAAATCCAGGACCCGAACAATCTTGGTAATGTTGTGAGGAGCGCGTGCTGTTTTGGGGTGGATCTGGTGGTCCTGTCCAGAGATAGAGCTGTCTCGGTAACCCCATCCGCTGAAAAGGCCTCTGCAGGCTCTGCAGCGCATGTTAAGATTTGTCGCGTAACTAATCTTAACCGAAGCATAGAGAATCTCAAGGCTATCGGAAGCTGGGTATATGGAGCTGACTCTGCCTCCGGGACAAGTCACTTCGAAGCGGATTTCTCCGGAAAGACTGTTTTGGTTATGGGAGCCGAGGGCGCAGGGATGCGCCGGCTGGTAAGGGAAAATTGCGATATCATGATCAAAATTCCCATAACCGGGCCAGTCGGTTCACTAAACGTGTCAAACGCCACATCCATAATCCTTGCTGAAATCTACCGACAGTCGACATCTCCCGGAACGAAACGTCGAAACTGATCTCCTGGCAGATTTGCCAAAACCATTCAACGCCTCAAGATAGTCGGATGAAACTGGTCATAAATCCCACTCCTATTAATCGGTTGTTTTCAAGAAATCAGCAGATAGTCATGACTACGGAACCTGAAGGGATTTTAGAAGTCTTTTATAAAGAAGGAATGTCATATCCTGATCGACATTTTCTAATAAGTTTGGCTCAAATGGCGTTGTTTGCAATCGAGGAAAATGACGGTCATTATGTTGATTATTTGGAAAAAGCAGAAGTAGAAGTGCATAAAGATGGAAAGATTACCAAATTGAAACCGGATCTAATAATAGCCCGATCCGAAGGCGGGGAATTTGCGGCATTGGTAATAGGAGATCCCAATAGGGCGCGAAAATTGGCCCGACAATCTGTTAGAGAGCTTACGGGGAGAATTAGATTGGATGTTCCTTAAGAGTTAAGAGTGATTCGCCAATATATTGCGAACTGATCAACTAATCCATGTAATTAGAGGATTTAGTAATGAGTCTAAGACGGGTTCTGACGTTTTCTTTGTTGTTGGGGGTTCTCTTTATTCACAATGCGGTGGCCGCCAACATTTCGGGCAGGTGGGAAGCCTCCATTATGGGTCACAAGGTTAAGGCCTTGGCAGAGCAGAAAGGACAAAAACTCTCTGGAGTAGCGTATCTTTATGATCCTTTAGGGCACAAGTCTACCTGGCATTTTAACGGGACCGTCAACGGAATCGATGTTCAGGCGGCTCACTATACAGGTCACAAATTCACGGGCAAGGTCGTAGCTGATGGAAAAATGTCCGGAATCCTTGAGACCAGCAACGGGTTCCACATACCTCTTGATATTTATAGTGTGAGATAAAATCATTGAACTAATGTCTGTACAGTGGAAAAAAAGGGCCGAGAAAATTAGGACTATCTGGTTCTTGTTCGCCATGATTCCTGTTGTTTTCCTGAGCGCGGCCGTTTGCACTTTGGTGCTTGTAATCGTCTCACCTTTAACCGCCTATGCTTTCGTGACAAAAAAGCATTTAAAACCCCCAGGGTCCAAGTCAATAAAACGAAATTAACAAAAACTGATAGAACCCTTATTCGGAAACACTGTCTTTCTTTGATTCCAATTTTAATGTCAGAGGCTGTTTGGCTGTTTGATCGGTAACCAAGAAGTCATCAGGTTTCAACTGATAAACGCCCTTAAAAAGATTTGAATCCGCCATAGCTGAAATTCTTGCTATCCGCTTGTTCATTGTCTGAATTTTTGGATCATCCTGTGTCAAGAGCGACCAGGAATCAAATACGGTCTTTTCAACATTTCCATTCCTGAAGAACATCACTATGGATTGAATAGTCCCTTGGTCTGAAAACTTGACCTTTACCTCCCTGATCGCCTCAAATTCACTTAAGTCACCAGGATCAATTTCAAGGACAGTGGAGGCATGGTGCTGTTTTTGCCGCATCATGGCGAACCTCGACGTGTCTCCGTTACTCAGACAATTCACCAGTAGCATCATTGGATCAGCGAACTTTGACATGTCTCTTTCGCCATCGGTTTTGAAAAATTCCAAATCGCTATTGTCATGTATAAGCGCCACAAATTCGCCATCGGATAAGATTTGCAGATTAACGTCTCCGGTAAGTTTCAGTTCAAAGCGACCAGGCTTTTGAAAAATCAACCGACCGTCAACACAAGCTTCATGATTAAAGAGACTGGATTTTCTTGTTTTGTGAAATTTAGCCTCAAACTGTCCGACAATATAGGCCTTCTTCTCCACAATTTTGAGGAGCGAGTGGATGTCGGATTCAGAGACTATGTTATTTGTCGAAGCGCAACAAGTTAGGAAGACGCTAAAAACAACTGGCAGCAAGCGCGACAAAAAATTGGCGCCACTTTTAAGATTAATTGTTGAGATAATAGCCAAACCTCATTTCCGAAATCCTTTATGCGAATTAAGAAAATTCTTCGAAAACAGTCACTTCATATTTGTTTAATTTAACAACAATCGACGAATATGAAAAGGGTTGGGCCTAGTGTGGGTTCAGTGGTTGGAGCATAGGCTCCTAGCGGGATCCAATGATCTTGGAAAAAGTCCCACGGATACCTTCTCCTAATGATAAAAGATCCTGGCCGACCTGTTGAAAAACATTATTAGGCTGATTCTCGGACGGGGGTTGCTTAGACTGGGACGGCTGAACCTGAGATTCGACCTTTTGCGTGAAACCAAAAGAATCGAGTATTGACCCACCGATAAGATTCCGTTCAGTCAAGGGTTGAGCCGCTGGTAAATCTGAAGCGCCGCTAGCGGGATAGCCTGGATATTGCCCTGACGCCCTGTTTCCAAGCCCCGGAACATTGGCAGGCGTTTTGCCCGAAGAATCTAGTTCCACTGGAACAGGACCTTTCCCTTGTGGATAGTAGGGTTTGGCCGCAGGAAGAAGACCCGGGGTCTTGACAGCTTCATTATTACTACCTGGTTTTTGATGTAAAAGCGCCTTTGATCCGGCTAGGGGTAACGCCGGCCGGCCTCCGGATGAGACGAATGGATCTCTGGCAGGCGCAATATGTGATGTTGGGGGCCTATGGATGCGCGCTTCGCCTGTTGATGGTTTTGTTGCTCCTACCCTTTTGGGGGTCCGGGGTTTGGAAACTGCCGGCCCTGTTTCCTGTTTGGAAGAAGGGCTCCGCTTGGTCTTAGTCTTTGTTTCCGGACCGGTTGCTTTTTCCGGTTTGGGCGGAGTCGCTGAAACCTCGTTGGGTGACTGGAATGGCAAAGATTTAACGTCCATCTTCGGCGCTTCCAGGTCAGGGACAACCACAGGAGCCTGCGGTCCCAAAGGCGACTGGACCGGGCCTCTCTTGGTAGGACCACCTATAACCGGAGCTTGCGGAGGAACCGTGATACCCTGCCGAGCGTCAGTTTGAAACTGGTCATATTCTTGGGCCAGTTCAACGCTTCCGGGTTTCAAGAGTGACAAAATGACATGTTCCAACTCAGTTGAGTCCCAGTTGGTAGCCCCGACGAAAAACCCAAGTGTCCGACCATTTTTGTCGATCAGGTAGGTGGTCGGATATTCTGGAATTTCATAAATTGCGACTGAATTTCGATCGGTCACAAAAATGGTTGAAACGTTACCTGAGAACTCTCTGTGGCTCACCGACAACAAGTGATCCGGGTCGAAAGCGACCTGGACAGTGGTAGGATTACTATCAAGGAATGCCTTAATCTTCTCTATGGGATCCAGCAAATTCAACGCAACAATTTCAAGTCCGTCATTATGGAATTTGGACTGCAATTTTTCGAGACATCGTATCTGACTTGACCATTGTGGAGTATCAACCGTCCAGAAGCTTAAAATGATAAGTTTACCTTCAAGTTGGCGCAAATCAATCGCGGCGCCTTTTATGGTTGTGAATCGAATATTGTTTGCAGGACCTTCAAAGCGCAATTCATGGAAATTCATTACTTTCAAGCGATCGATTAGATGCGAGGTGTTTTCACCGCCTATATCGCCAAAAACCCACTGAAAACCTAGAAATACGAAGAGTAAAAGTGGTACGAAAAATCGAATCATCAGCGGGCTCCAGTAAAGATATAACAAATCTATTTAATTATATATCATAATCACAAGTATTTCAAGGCTTTTGGCGTAACACGCAACTCTTGCTTTTTTAGATGTCCCGCTATATAAGGCAATTGTTCGGGGTGGCGAGACGATCGCCCGCAATTATGCGAGAGGAAAGTCCGAACTCCATAGGGCGGGATGCCGGGTAACACCCGGTGGGGGCAACCCTGAGGAAAGCGCAACAGAAAGTAAACCGCCTTCGGAAACGAAGGTAAGGGTGAAACGGTGAGGTAAGAGCTCACCGGTTCTCGTGGTAACACGGGAAGCCAGGCAAACCCCATCCGGAGCAAGACCAAATAGGGAAGCGATTGAGGGCTGCCCGTCCGATGCTTCCGGGTTGGTCGCTGGAGATGGCGGGTAACTGTCATCCTAGATGAATGATCGTCGTCCGGTTTTCCGGAAACAGAATTCGGCTTATTGTCCACCCCGGACCACTCTCTTTTTCGTAATTTGCTTTAGTCTAGGAAAGCGTTCCGTGATACGCTAATGTTGTTGTGAGAGTTTTGTAATATGGACCTATCGCGGTGTGTCGCAGGCATGTTGAAGTCATTTAGTCAGACCCGAATCGGTAGCAAAAGGAGCTTACAATGGCTGCGTCAGATAATCATTCCGAAGATGCCAAAACTACGAATGAAGATATTGTAAAACCTGACTATTCTCGGCAGGGACCTACCAGATTAACTCTGACACTACTCATTGCCACGGTTATAGTTGTCACAGCCGTGTGTTCCGTTTATAGAAACGAGGTATTTTCCACAATATGGAAGACGTCCGCGAAAGTTCTTTCGTTACTGGCCCCACATCAACAGGTCTCCGAGGTTAAGAGGAATAAATCGGTTACATCTGGTCCGGAAGTTTCAGCAGTAGCTCCATCAACTCCTACCGCTGAGATTGACGCGGAAAAGACCGACAGGCTCGCTTTATCTTCTGAGTCGCCCGAAAATCGGTCAGCCCCTGGCACTCCGTCTTCGACCCCATCCAAGAGTCAGGAAACCCCTGAGGTTGCTCCCAACGAGCCACAGGCTCCAACCGCTAATGTTGCCCCTGTCACTTCTCGGCAGAACCTGCCATCGCTGGTTTCGGATCTACAAAAAAACTCTTCTCAATCAAAAACTGGTGAAAAACCTGCTGTCCTTCAACAATCCAAAGAGTCAGTCGACAAACGTGAACCAGCGGCCGAGTCAAATTCTGGACCTCAATCGACGACGAAAAGTGTGGGACTGTCAAACAGTGATAAGCCCGGTAAGCCGGACTTCTCACAAGAGTTTCAGCTACCAGGATCTATTCGCGTCAAGATTCACAACTACTCTGGCGTCTACAATAAATGGGCGCTCATGATCATTGCGGATAATTCCGCAGTTATGAATCGAGAATCCAAACGCTGGAAACCAGCGAGAGTCAAATTGGCAAAAGAGTTTGCGTCATCACTCCTGGAGGCTATTCCACCTGGTTCAAAAATCGCCATGAAAGATTTTTCTTGTAAGGGAGACCCATCCAAGGAAAAGGGCCCCTGTCCGGTTCACATTGACTATAATTGGTCTGATTATCCGTTCAAAGGTCTTAAAGAGAAAATTAACAGTATGGCATCCGGGAAAGTGACCAATCCTTGTGGCGCTGTAATAGGCTCCATGAAAAACGACTTTATTGGGATAAGCAACCACGTTCCCAGATTATTGCTGATAACATGCGGCCAGGCTAAATGCCCTTCAAAAGAGACTTCTCGAGTTTTGAATCGCCAAAGTCCGGGGACGAAGGTAACTGTGGATGTCCTGGCCATAGGCGCGCCAATCAAGAGACACCCCACCTATTCGTTGCTCGCAAAAAAATCGGGAGGCTTGTTTATTCCCGTCGAAACCCAAGCCCAGCTAGAGACGGCCATGGATCGTTACAAAAAGGCGCTTAGGGTCTCCACATTCCAAAAAGTGGAAATTCGAAACGACAAGGCCACCGTAAGTGTGCCACCTGACGAAGACATGGCTCTGGCACCAGGAATGTACACTGTTATTTTACCCAAACTTAAAGGCATAGCGGAATCTCATAGGGCCATACCCAACGTCAAAATAAAATCCGGCCATGCTACACTCATTGAAGTGAACCCTAAGAAGGGTAAAGCCACCATAAAGGTTGTGGACAAACAGCGTTCCGGTAAATAATCATCATGCGGACAGGAAGCTATTCTGAGTCCCTTGAGAATTCTAGTGGTCCTTTTTTATGCCTCCGAGTATCTTTTCCGGGGTTACAGGCAAGTCCATACACCTGTAGCCTGTCGCATGATAGACCGCGTCTGAAATAGCGGGCGCAGTTGGAGACGCAAGCCCTTCGCCGGCTTCTTTGGCCCCCATGGGGCCCTCCGGCTCATACGTATCAACATGAACCACTTGGCTGGGAGGCATGTCTGCGGCCGTCGGCATTTTGTAGTCCACAAAACTGGTATTGATGGTTTTGCCACCATCCATGATGAATTGTTCGGAAAGCGCATACCCGAGCCCCATTTGGATAGAACCCGCGAGCTGTCCCTCGACACTTCGGGGGTTAATAACAGTCCCACAGTCATGTGCCGTCCACATTTGCTTGACCTCCACCAGGCCCGTTTGCCTGTCAACCTCAACCTCAGCCACCTGAGCTCCAAAACCAAAAGCTGGTGTAACCAATCCTTTACCCCTGGGAGTGTATGATCCACGGGCCACAAGAGGCTCTCCTCTGTTAGCTTTCTGCACTAGTGCGACTGCTTCACCGAAGGCCATGCCGTAGTCGGGCCTGGTGACTGCCTGAACTCTCCCGTCTTTGCACTCGATGTCATGTATTACGTTGAGATTGAAGCGAGCCGATACAGACCCAAATAGCTGTTCCTTAATTTTCCTGCCTGCGTCGATTACTGCGTTGCCGGCCATTAGTGTGACCCTGCTTCCCCATGAACCGAGGTCAGCTTGAGGGGTCATGGACGTATCCGCGGATGTCATCCTGATGTCCTGCATCTTGAGTCCGAGTTCTTCAGCTAATATCTGTTTTAAGACTGTATCCGACCCTTGTCCGATATCTGAGGCCATCGTCAACAAATGGACTGTGCCATCGGAAAAAGCCCTGACCTCCGCGGCGGAAAAAGGATACTGAGTATGGAACCAGTTAAATACGCCCCCAGAGATAAAACTATAGCAACCTATACCGATACCTTGGCCGGGTTTAAGGTTTTTTCGTTTTTCCTTCCACCCGCTCATTTCGGCGACAGCCTTGATTGATTCTATAAAACCACAACTCGAAATGGTAGCCACATCAGGAATCTTATCACCGCTAACCTGAGCGTTCTTTAGTCTGATATCTATCGGATCTATTCCAAGTTCTTCAGCGGCCAGGTTCATCTGAATTTCTGTGGCATAAAGTGATTGAGGGGCCCCGAAGCCTCGCATTGCGCTGGCGGGTGGCTTGTTAGTATAAATGTGTTCCCCGTGAAATCTGTAATTTGGGTACCGGTACAACATGGCGCCAAAATTGCCGCACAGGAATGTGGCTGTCGGTCCCATAGCGTTATAAGCGCCGCCGTCGAGCTGGATTCTCAAGTCTTTGGCTACCAGTGTCCCGTCTTTCTTGAACCCGACCTTGGACCTAATCTTCATCGGATGCCTGCGTCTTCCGGTAAGAAACTCCTCTTCCCTACTGAGAGTAAACTTCACAGGTTTTCCGGTTTTCCTAGCCATGAAGGCTGCGCAAAATTCCCAGGCCCGTAGTTCCATCTTTCCGCCAAATCCACCACCTACAAGGGGCTTGATCACTCTGATATCATTTTCTCTCATGTTAAGTGTTGACGCCAACAAACACTGAATGATGTAGGGAACCTGAGTAGACGTCCAGAGCGTGATTCTGCCATCCAGATCGACCTGGGCCAGCGCGGAACAAGGCTCGAGGTAGGCATGGCTAACGGACTGCATCGTGAAGGTGTCTTCCCTTACATAGTCAGCCTCAACGAAGCCCTTTTCGACGTCTCCATACTTGATTTTTCGATTCACACTAACATTGGATGGGCAGTAATCGTGAATGATAGGGGCACCCAGTAGAATGGAGGAATCAACGTCAAAAACTCCTGGCAGTTCCTCGTATTCCACTTTGATAAGCTCTGTCGCTTCTTCCGCCGTGTCGCTGTCAATTGCCGCTACCGCGGCTATCTCGTCGCCAATGAACCTGACCTTGTCAACAGCCAGAGGATATTCATCCTGAGTCTCAGGAAACAACCGCCAGTTACCGTATTTGACTTTAGGCGTGTCTTCGCCGGTTATGACAAGCTTAACGCCTGGGAGCGCAACTGCGCGACTGACATCTATGTGTCTGATAAGAGCGTGAGGCAATGGGCTCCTCAATATTTTTCCGTAAAGCATTCCCGGTAGCTTCATGTCGTCAGTATATATGGCGGTCCCTCTTGCTTTTGCTTCGGCGTCCGTCCTCGGGACATCTGTTCCCACAATGTTAAATTGTTTCATAACCATTCCTTATCAGTTTAGGCTAATTTTTGAGTGCTCGTTCATGGGCTTCTTCAAGGGCCCGAAGAGTTAGGACGGCCACCATTTTTTTCCGATAATCAGCGGTTGCCCTAACATCAGTGATCGGTCTTGCTTCTTCGAGTGCCTGTAAGGCAGCTTTCTCGACAAGTCCCCGGGACCATTCTCGCCCCTGTAGGAGAATTTCAGCGTCGACTGCTCGCATGGGGACAGGAGCGACAGCCCCAAGGACAATTCTAGCTTCTGCGCAGGTTTCGTCATGGAAAGCAACCATGGCGCCCACGCACACGGCCGCTATGTCTACTCCGCACCTTGCAGATATACGCTTGTAAGAGGCTCCGGACCTTGGGGATGGAAGAGGGACGAATATGGATGTCATAATGTCACCACTTTCCATTACTGTTGCGCCCGGCCCTCTAAAAAATTTGTCCAGTGGTATTAGTCTCTGTCCTCCAGGGTTTTGCAGGGTGATTTGTGCCCGCATGGCGATTAGGGGAGGGGCATTCTCGGCCGAAGGGGCTGCATTGCAAAGGTTTCCCACTATAGTTCCCATATTACGGACCTGAATGTTAGCCATTACCTGCGCTGCTTGGGCAATAGCCGGGTAATATTTAAGGACATGAGTATTTGACGCCACTTCAGCTATCCTGGCGTTAGCCCCTATAATCAAACCCATACTGGAATCAAAAGTAATACCGTTAAGCGCTTTGATCCCTTGCAACCCGACCACCACTTTAGGATTCAGTCTGCCGTTTCGCATCTTTACCAGGACATCCGTTCCGCCGGCCAATAAGTGTGCGTCAGTTCCATGGTGACTCAGAAGGCTTAATGCGTCTTCAAGAGTTTTTGGCTCAAGGTATTCAAATTTGGGCAATCTCATGACTTTTCCTTTTCAGGTTCGCTATTTCTCATTTGTTCAGCCGCGACCGATATGGCCTCCACAATCTGGTTATATCCCGTGCATCTGCAAAGATTCCCGGAAAGGCCAGACCTTATTTCTTTCTCAGTGGGTTCAGTATTGTGGTTCAAGAGATGTAGAGCGGACATTTCCATGCCCGCGGTACAGAAACCGCACTGAATAGCGCCGGTTTTTATGAATGCTTCCTGTATAGGGTGAAGTTCTTCGCCCGAAGGAGCCAGCCCTTCAACGGTTGTAACGCTCTTGCCATTTACCGAGACGGCCAGAGTTAAACATGAACTGACAGTGCGACCATCAACCATGACCGTGCAGGCCCCGCAATCGCCAGTGCCACAACCGAGTTTGGTTCCCGTCAAATTAAGATCTTCCCGCAACAGTTCATTGAGTGTGCGCCAGGGGTCCACCGCCAGCGAATAGTCATCTCCGTTCACCTTGATGTTGATACGGTGTTTCATATCGTTCTAACCTCTATTTTAGTCCATAATAGGAGTCTGTTTTCAAAGGATCGATGTAATTACTATCCTTGATATTGGAGTAACGCCGTTGACAAATATCTTATTATTTCAGAAATAAGTCTAGAGGGTTGTGTCTTAGAGTATCCTTGGATAGCTACTGGATGGAATACAGAAAGGGCATCTCTTGATCGATGAATTACGCGGCCTAATGGAGTCTCGACGTTGGTAGTTTGCGCTATGCGAACCAGGAGACAGCAATTCGATAACCCTCATCTAACTCGGTGTGTTATTCAGGAGTTGAAAGGAGATTTTAAACGTGGGACTTTCCGACACACATATGGATGTGCTCCAAAATATCGAATTTGCAATCGTCGATGTTTACAATGAACGACCATTACCTGGTTGATTATTCTGTTATGAGGGCTATTGACGCTCTGATAGGTTTATATCGGGCTGAGTCACGCGGCCATACTCCAAAAGCAATCTCTTTAGACAAAGATGAAGCAGAATTGCTTGACCGTGTAAAGATATTCTGCGAATGGCGAATGGGCCGGAGAAAGTTATCTGATGACCCGATAATGGAACTGGATCAATTTACGAAACTCGATGACATGCTGTCGTGTCTTCGAAGGATACGCAGGTCGGTTGAAAAGAGGAATGCGCGAGGAGGCCCAAAGGATATCTCCGTTTTGTGTCCCAATATCTAGGATGATAAATCCACTAGTCTCAGTTGGACTAAGAATATAGCGACTTGCTCAATGCCTCGTTTCTTGGAACGAAGTGGAGAAAGTCCAACTGGACAATATGTGAGCCTAATTTTTTGATCATCCACAACCAAGGCCGTTTCCCGAGCATCCACATCCCTTTCTATTCCCAAGTTTTCTTGATTTTAGCCTGGTTAGATTGCCTCCTTCAAAAATCGTTTGCAGCCCTTCAGCTATAAAACCGTTCATTTCTACCGGAAGAATTCCGTTTTCTTCAAGAACTTTTCTGGGGCTCTCTCCAATTCCACTCACGAGCACGGCCCTACAATCCTTGAGAATACTGACCATCTCATTCCAGCGTTCGGCCCCTCCGCCGGGTTCAGGAGCGTCTCTTTCTTCGATCAGGAAGAAGTTAGTATCTTGTGTTCCCCAGATCTGAAACTTGTACGCTTCGCCAAGGTGCTGATTGACGAGCATGCCTTCAAGTGTCGCTACCGCAACATATGGCCGTCCGTCAAGCGAAGGACCGGCAGTGGTCGCCTGCCTCATAAGTTCATTGGTTCTTTCCGGGCTCAGGTCTTTTCCAAGAAGACCGACCGCGTCAGCTCTACATCGGGTGCAATGTCGCATCTGCGGAATATGTTTTTCCGCTTCCTTGCGTATTGCGCCTATCTCTTCAGGAGATGGTTCCTTAATGCTCTCAAACGGAGTTCCCTGATTGGGATAAATCACCATGCAATTCTGGATATCAACTCCGAGTTGAGACATCTTCTTTGAAACTTCAAGCACATGATGATCGTTGATACCAGGAATGGTTACTGTATTTACTTTTACAATTATTCCCGCTTCCTTGAGCGCCTTTACAGTTGCTAGTTGCCGTTTCAGGAGAATTTCAGCCGCCTGTCGGCCTCTATAGATAACTTTGCCGTCCCGAATCCAACTGTAGATCTTTTCTCCCACAGCAGGGTCAACCGCATTAATCGTAATGCTCATGTGTGAAAGATTCAGTTGTTTGAGATCCTCAACATACGGCAATACATTCAATCCATTACTGGCGAGACACAGTAGCAGATGCGGAAATTTCTCACGCGCGAGATTCAATGTCTTGATCGTCAGTTCCGGTTTTGCAAACGGGTCTCCTGGTCCGGCTACACCAACAACGCTGAGATTTGGGACCTCAGCCACTATTTTCTCGAGATAATCAACGGCCTGTGACGGGGTAAGGATTGCGCTTGACACCCCGGGTCTGCTTTCATTGATGCAATCGTTTCGTCGATTACAGTAATTGCACTTGATGTTACAGTCCGGGGCTATTGGTAAATGGACCCGGGCGTAAGTATGTTTAGCCTCAAGATTGAAGCACGGATGAGTTTTCGTGTTAATTAGCTGGTTCATGGGTAACTCCCTCCTTGGCGCCGCCTGTACAATTGAAACCCGATCAGATGTAAGTGTAACCGATAGGGGAACGGTCCTGCGTCGCCTGAATTACGGCATTAACTATTGTATCAAAAAGGTCTTGAGTCCCTTTATAGCCTAATTGACAAATTCGCTGGGCCCCAAAACGGTCGTGAATGGGAAATCCCAACCTTACGAGAGGTATGTTCCATTTTCTGGCCAGCTTGTAGCCCTTGCTCGAACCGAGAAGAACATCTGGCCGCAATTTTTCGGCTGTTTCCTCTATGTCGAAGAAATCTATATCGTCTAAGATTTTTGGCGGTTCATCCAGAATATCTTCTGTCACCGCTTCAATTACGTCATAAAAAAGTCGGCTTTTAGCGCCGGTGGCGCAAAGCACAGGCTTGATCCCAATCTCTGTCAGGAAGGAAGTCAGCCCTACGACCATGTCTGGATCGCCATAAATTATAGCCCTTTTCCCGGAAATGTATTTGTGACCGTCAACATAAGAATCAACTAGTCGACCTCTTTCCAGTTCATATTTGACCGGAGTTTTCCTGCAGGAAATTTCTTCCAGCGTATTCATGAAAATATCAGTTTCTCTAAGCCCTATCGGGGTCCCCAGTCTCCTGGAACTGACGTTGAATCTGTCCTCCAGGATGTTCGAAGCGGACATCGAATCAGCTAAACACCGACCGAATTCTATCGAAAGTCGAGCTGTTCCCATTGCCTTGATGCTTGCGATTGGCGTTCCGCCAGTCGGGATTTTTTCGTATTCAGCCGCGGCTGGACCGTCAAGTGTCTCAGAAATGTCCGGTAGCACGACCGGGCTCAGTCCGAAATCATGGACGATCTCTTTCAGGTAACGAATGTCCCCCGGAGATACAAAACCAGGAAACAGATTCACTGTATTCTCGAGGGACCTGACATTCGACGCCAACTGATCAACAATCGCCCGGACCGCTGAATGGAACCCGTCAACGTGGGAACCTGCGTAACTCGGAGTGGAAACATTAACAATTGATGGGTTCCCGTGACATTCCAATTCATCCGCGAACTCGTCCCGGAACTCTTTCACCAGCCTTGGGGTGTCATCCCCGATTGTTTCGGTCAAACATGTAGTCGCTACTCCGATGAGACCACAGTGATACTTGGCCATCACGTTCTTGAGACCCAATTTGAGGTTAGGTCCGCCTCCGTAAATAGCGTGCTTCTCTCCCAGAGATGATGACGCGATGTCAACAGGTTCCCTAAAATGACTTATTACGTATCGCCTCATATATGTTGCGCATCCCTGCGACCCATGGAGAAAAGGGACCGATCCTTCCACACCCTTGAAAGCCAGGCATGCTCCCAACGGCGCACACTGCTTGCAACTATCAGTAGTGGCTACATACGGTTCTTTTTTAGTTTTCAATGGCTTTGATTTCATGACACACATCCGTTTCCAGGGCCTTTGAATAAAGCGCCTTTTTTCGTGGGGTAAAACGCCAGACAGGGCTCATGACTGTTGAATAAACTTCTTTGGCAAAATTCAACATCCCAACAAAGCCCTCGAGCGCCTCTTTTCGTTCGTGATTGTGGTCACAGAACCCTACGCCGAGTTTATATGCTATAGGGCGTTCCTTTACTCCTCCGACGAATATGTCTACATCCTTTTCTTCAAGGAATGATGACAGTTCAAGTGGGTTGGAATCATCCACGATTATTGTTCCCGGATCAGTAATTTCATGGAGTTCCTTATAGTCTTCCTCGGTTCCTGTTTGGGAACCAACCAGTTCAACGGTCATCCCCAAATGCCTAAAAGCTTTTACCAGAGAAAACGCCTTAAAAGCCCCTCCAACGTAGATTGCGGCTTTCTTGCCTTCAAGCGCTTTCCTATATTCCTTCAATCTTGGATAGAGTTCACTCAATTCATCCCGGACAAGAGCTTTGGTCCGTTCCATGACTTGTGGATCGACATCCTTGAAAAACTCCGCGATCTTATAGAGTGAATCAGCCATGTCTTCCACGCCAAAATAGGAAACCCGCAAGAAAGGAACTCCATATTTTTCCTCCATCATTTTGGCGAGATCTATTGTCGATCCGGAACACTGCACAAGATTCAATGCCACTCCGTTAGCGCGACGGAGGTCATCCACCCTGCCGTCTCCGGTAATGTTAGCGACGACCTGTACTCCCATTTGTTCCAAGTATCCACGAACAATCCATATTTCACCGGCAAGGTTAAAATCGCCGAGGATGTTCACGCTCAAGGGGCTAATGTCATCTGTTGGGGCCGTTCCCACAAGTTTAAACATTGCCCTGCAAGCGGCGTTATATCCAGCTCTCTTATTGCCTTTGAATCCTTCGGATTCCACAGGGATCACAGGGATGCCCTTCTCCCGTTCCACCTTTTTGCATATACCTGCCAAGTCATCGCCTATGATCCCGACTATACACGTTGAGTAAACAAAGGCTGCTTTCGGGTTAATCCGGTCGATCAACTGGATAAGCGCCCGGTATAGTTTGTCTTCGCCCCCAAAAATCACATCTTGCTCCTGTAAGTCGGTGGAATAGCTGTGACGATGTAACTCAGGGCCCGAAGATAATGCGCCTCGGATGTCCCACGTATATACTGCGCAACCGATTGGGCCATGAACAAGGTGTAATGCGTCTGTTATCGGATAAAGGACCACTCTGGAGCCGCAGAAAACACAAGCCCTCTGGCTTACAGCTCCGGCCAGGCTTTCTTTGTCACAGGCCATCTGAAAAGGCTCTTCGCCTTTTCGATGGACCTGATCTTTTCTCTCTGCGAAAATTGTATTTGCCATTGTAAGGGACCTTCCCAGCCATAATTTTATGCGAGGAGATAAGGCTCCGCAGCGCGACCGTCTTCGAGGGCGTCCAGGATCTTGTCCACCACTTCCTCACTGTTAACTTCACGGTACCAATATCCCTGGGGATATACGACCATCACCGGCCCTTCCTCACAAAGTTTTAAACAACCCGTGCTCGACACCATAGCGTTCAATCCACGGTCAGCCAGTTCTTCTTCCAGATAGGGTATCAAGCGAAGTGACTCTTTCTTGATGCATTTGCCTTTAGCTTCTGCGCCTCGAAAACTGGCGCAAACAAAAATATGATAATCCGGTTTATTCATGTGTCGTCTCCTCTTACATCACTAGTTCGAAACTTTCTTCCGGGGCGTCCCGGTCCTGTCGATCCAGGATAGCGTCCAGGATCTTTTCCAAGAGGCGCATGCCGCCACG
This sequence comes from uncultured delta proteobacterium, assembly GCA_963798475.1. Classification (GTDB taxonomy): domain Bacteria; phylum Desulfobacterota; class Desulfomonilia; order Desulfomonilales; family Desulfomonilaceae; genus CAJBEZ01. Next base: position 38,654 of record CAWCTI010000019.1, on the reverse strand, counting down.
GTACCCGACAGTCGGGAAATAGCTGTGGCCGATTCTGTCCAGGATAGGAAAGCCCATGCGAACCAGAGGAATGTCTTCATCACGGGCGATGTACTTCATGTAGGTGTTTCCCATCAGCAGGTTTACGGGTTCATTCTTGATCCACTGATGCAACAGGAACATGTCACCTGGCGCCTTTACGTTTATCCGGTAGGGAGAATTTTTTGTGATTTCACGAATACGGGACTCGAATTTCTTACCCGAAGTGCCGGTAACAATGTGGATTGGCCACATGTCTATTGAAACAAGAAATTCAGTTAGGGCGATCAGGTGGTCCGGGTCACCGGCCAGCGCCACCTTTTTCCCGTAGAAGTACTGACTCATGTCAGTAACAATATCCAATAACTGGCCGCGCTCATTGTTGAGACTGTCTGGCACGGTTATTCCCAGGGTTTTTCTCAGCGTGTCCACGAACCGGTCAGTTGCCTTGAAGCCGATCGGGAGATCGAGTATTTCACAGGGCACACTGCATTTAGTATCAAGGGCTCGCGCAGCGGGCCCTGAAGCCAATCGTCCAAGACCAATCGTAGCCAGGCTGTCTCCTGTAGTTTTCAGTGCTTCCACCGTCACTCCACCTTCGGGAAACATTTCGTATTTGCCCGTCTGGGGCCGATTGAGCACCTTGGATGTGTCGGGAAACATCACAACACGTACGCCCATCATTTCAGCTATTCGTTTAATTTCCTCCATGTCGGATGGTTCTACGTAACCCGGCACGATGTTTATCTGATCAATCTTTTGACCGGTGGACTCCGCAAAATAATCCACCATCGCCTTTGTCATGTTTGCAAATCCGGTCACATGCGTTCCAACATAACTGGGTGTATTCACGTGTATGACGTATTTACCTTCAGGGATTTTGCCGTCCGCCTCGGCCTTGCGAGTAATCTGAGGAATGTCGTCGCCGATTGTCTCGGATAGACATGTAGTGTGAACGGCTATCACTTCCGGTTCGTAGATGGTAAAAATGTTATCTATCGCCTGCACCAGGTTCGCCTGTCCGCCGAAGACGGACGCTCCTTCTGTGAAGGAACTGGTGGCGGCCATTACCGGTTCTTTGTAATGGCGTGTAAGAGCGCTTCGATGATATGCGCAGCAACCCTGCGAGCCGTGACTATGCGGGAGGCAACCGTGAATCCCCAGAGCGGCGTACATGGCGCCAATCGGTTGGCAGGTCTTGGCCGGGTTTATAGTCAAGGCGCTTCGTTCAGTAATTTCTTTTTGAGTATGTCGCAGTAACATTGGTCTGTTCCTTCCTTGGAGACTCAATCGCAGGCGTATTTTGCCGCTAGTTCGGGGCTTTCCTGCCAGGGAGCCTTAATGCTTTTCCAAATCTGGCTATTCACCATTCTGTCAATCTCCCGATAAAAATTGATGGCCCCCCTGAAGCCGGCGTATGGGCCTCCTGAATCGTAGCTATGGAGCTGTTTCATTGGGATGCCTTTCTTTTGTATGGCGAATTTTTCCTTGATGCCTGCGCAAAAGATGGCTGGTTTGTAAATTTCAATTAGCTGTTCCGATTCGTATTGGCTAATATCGTCAATCACCAAACTCCGATCTGACATCTCTCTCATCATACCGTCATAGTCCTTGAACCGAAAACCTTCATCCTGGAGTCTTTTCAGTTGTTCATCCGTTTTACGGGGCCGGAACCTTTCAGGGTCCGGGTGGACTTCCAGTTCTTCGATGTTACGGCTGTCCGCGTCGACCTTAATGGATGGCAGCACTGTTCGTCCCTCGTAGTCGTCACGATGAGCGAACTCATATCCGGCGGAAATGGTTTTCATCCCGATTTCCTTGAATAATTCCTGATAATGGTGCGCACGGGACCCACCCACAAAGAGCATGGCCACCTTTCCCTCGCAACGGGCCCTAACTTCATCACGGACTTTGATTACTTCGCGCATCTCGTGGGCGATGACATCCTCGACCCGCTGTTTGAGTTCCTCATTTTCGAAATAATTGGCTATCTTTCGTAACGATTTTGCCGTAGCTTCAGCGCCAATGAAATTGATCTTGATCCATGGGATACCGAACTTGGTCTCCATCATCTCGGCCACATAGTTGATCGACCTGTGGCACATAATTGTGTTCAGATCGGCTGTATGCGCGTTAGCAAACTGGTCATAGGTGGAGTTGCCGCTGAACGTGGACACCACTGTTATTTCGCAGTCGTTAAGGATACGATCAATTTCAAAAGCGTCACCTCCGATATTGTATTCTCCAAGCAGGTTGATCTTGTATTTGCCTTCCTTGACGTCGTCGTTGAGTCCGACGACATTTTTAAAAATTCCATTGTTGGCGATGTGATGGCCTGCCGACTGGCTAACACCCTTGTATCCTTCGCAACTGAACCCGAAAACATTAATCCCGAGCTTTTCTTTCATTTCACGAGCTACCGAGTGCACGTCATCGCCAATCAGCCCTACCGGGCAGGTTGAGAAAACGCTGATGGCCTTGGGTTTGAACAGGTCATAGGCTTCCTGGATGGCGGCACGTAGTTTCTTCTCACCACCGAAAACGATGTTTTCTTCCTGCATGTCTGTGGAAAAACAATACGTCATGAAGTTTGCGTCATCCGGCCCATCCGGACGAGTCTGGTTGCGACGTGTCAGCCAACTGTAAAAACCGCAGCCGATAGGACCATGGGTGATATTTACTATGTCACGGGTAGGCCCCAGGATAACTCCCTTACACCCGGCGTAGGTACAGCCTCGCTGTGTGATGATCCCGGGGATGGTTCGGGTGTTGGCCCCAATTTCGGGCATTTCCTGTTCTTCAGAAACTTTGTTGACTATGATCTGCTTCGCGCGTTTGCGAGCCACTTTGGTCGGATACTTTTTCAGTAATTCCTGCTTGACTTCCTGAGGATCAATTTGTTCAGTTTCAATCGGTATATTTTCGTTCAATGCTTTCATTTCTTTCTCCTGGGAGAGACCGGTTTATATTTCATCGAGGACTTTATCGCCCCCTTCACCTGTGCGGACACTTATGGAACCAGAGATCGGCATTACGAATATTTTACCGTCTCCGGATTTACCGGTTTGATTGATCTTGATGATAGTTGTAACCGCCTTTTTCTTGAGTTTTTCCGGGACGACAGTAAACAGTAGCCTCTTGGGAATCAGGCGTTGACTGTGACCGAGTTGAGCTATTGCTTCTTCGTAACCTTTCTCGGCGCCTTCAAGTAGGCTGTAGTCAACCAGGCCCTTGCCTCTGCCCAAGACATCCTTGGCTGTCATAGACGGCATCCCGGCGTCAGAAAGCGCTTTTTTGGTTTTGTTCATCATGTTCATGCGGATGATGGCCATAATTGCTTTCATATCTTTACCTCTTCAATTTCGCCGGAAGCTGATTCCCTGATGCCAGAACTAATAGTGTAGACTTCATCTACCGGGCTTACGAAGATCTTGCCGTCCCCGTAGGCGCCCTTATCGCCGGTTCTGGCGGCCTTGATCACTGTTTTGATGACAAAATCCTTATCCGAGTCAGGGACTACTGTTAGAAGCATTTCCTTGGGGATTTCATCATATGTAATTTCACCGATTTTTATGCCTCGCTGTTTACCGCGACCTACTACCGAAATTTTTGTTACTGCGGGGAAGCCGGCTTCCATAAGCGCCGCCAGCACATCGTCCACCTTTGTGGGCCTTACTATGGATCTGATCATCAACATTGCCTTTACCTCATTTTCCTTTTTGTGAATTCCAGTATTTGTCGATGGTTAGCCCGCCAAACCGTGTTTTATGAGCAGCTTCTCGAGATCATCAGTGCTCATCGGTTGAGGAACAACATGCATCTTGTTCTCTTCAATCTTCTTTGCCAGAGTCCTGTATTCATCCGCCTGCGAATGGGTAGGTTCGAATTCGATTACAGTTTTCCGGTTGATTTCGGCCTTTTGCACCATGTTGTCCCGAGGCACGAAATGGATCATCTGAGTGCCAAGCTGGGCAGCAAAAGCTTCAATCATGTCCTGTTCGAAATCGACCTTTCGGCTATTGCAGATTAACCCTCCCAACCTCACACCACCGGCTTCAGCGAACTTCACGATACCCTTGCAAATGTTGTTGGCCGCATACATGGCCATCATTTCGCCAGAAACCACGATGTAGATCTCCTGGGCCTTTCCTTCCCGAATGGGCATTGCGAAACCACCGCAAACAACGTCACCCAAAACATCGTAAAAGGCGTAATCAAGTTTCTCGGCGTATGCTCCGAGCTGTTCGAGCAGGTTGATAGAAGTTATGATGCCTCGTCCTGCGCAACCTACACCTGGTTCAGGTCCCCCGGACTCCACGCAGATAACGCCCTTGAAACCGGACTTCCGGATGTCTTCCAGTTCCACGTCTTCACCTTCCGCTCGCAAGGTGTCTAATACTGTTTTCTGGGAAAGGCCTCCCAGCAGAAGACGAGTGGAGTCAGCCTTTGGATCGCAGCCCACTACCATCACTTTGCGTCCCATCTCGGCCAATCCGGCCACTGTATTTTGTGTCGTAGTGGATTTCCCGATACCACCTTTGCCGTAAATTGCTATTTTTCTCATTGTGTCTTGTTTTGTGACCTCTCACTGTTTTTTGAGCAAGACAAGGCAAGCTCCGTGCCATTCAGGAGTTCTGACCAGAAAATAGTTGTAACTCGTTGGTATCTTTAGGGAACTGTTTTGGGGGATACTTGAGGTCAGGGACGAAGGGAAGGGCTAAAATTGACAATGTTTACAATAATGTAACAAAGGTAACAATTCTGTAAACATTGTAGGGAAATAGGAGCGTCGACTTTCAGTGGGAAGCAAGCGTTGTTATAAATTACACGGTAGTATTAGAGACGGGTAAGTTGAAAATCGACGCTCTAAAGTGAAATCTTCCGGGGTCTGGAAAATATCTATGCAAGTAATAAGACGCAATTACTCCCGACTTGATTCTAAATAAAAATCTTCTTTTTCTTAAGGTAATCTTCGAGTCCGAACTTCTTGACACGATAACCCATTTGTCTGAGCGATATTCCAAGATCTCTGGCCGCGCGGGACTGGATCCAGTTGTTGCGCCGTAGGGCCGCCACGATGCCTCTTTTTTCCATCTCAGTAAGTGAATCCAGTCGTGTTACAATTTCAAAAGGAGTTTCTTTGACAGTATGAGTGATGTAAGGCGCCAGATCATCTACATGGATAAGGCCGTTTTCAGAGATTATGGCGAGTCTTTCCAGCAAGTTTTCCATTTCCCGGACATTACCCGGCCACGAATAACGAATCAAAGCCTCAATGGCCTTGGGCGAAAAATGAAGTTCCGATCCGTATTCTTTTGCCAGGGATCGAGTGAAAAAACTCAATAGACCCACGACATCTTCTCTCCTCTCCCGAAGAGGTGGTACTCGAATAGGGAACACGTTGAGTCTGTAATAAAGGTCTTGCCTGAATTCCCCCGAAGCGGTCGCTGTGGCCAGGTCGCGGTTTGTAGCGGTAATGATTCTGACATCTACCTTCCTGGTCTTTGAACTTCCAAGGCGTTCAAACTCCTTATCCTGGAGAAACCTGAGCAGTTTCGCCTGAACCGGCAATGACATCTCACCAATTTCGTCCAGGAAAAGAGTTCCGCCGTCAGCTTCTTCGACTCGACCCGATCTTGTTTCCGTGGCTCCTGTAAAGGCCCCCTTTTCGTATCCAAAAAGTTCCGCTTCTAGAAGATTTTCCGGCAGGGCGGCGCTATTAACTTTAATAAAAGGGTTTCTGGACCTTGCGCTCAATTCATGGATTATCTGAGCTACCAAAGTTTTTCCGGTCCCCGACTCGCCCAGTATCAGGACTGTGGCCTTAGTGGGCGCCACCTTCTTGACAAGTTGCTGAGCCTCCAACATAGCGGGGCTTCTCGCGACTGAAAAGAACCCACTACTTTTGCGTGAGATCTTTTCCTTTAAGAACAGGTTGGCCCGGACCAGGTGGTTCTCCCGTGCTTTAACCTGCTGATTCAGACTGATCAACTGGGCTATAAACGCGGCAAGAATAGACAAAAATCTAACATCCTCTTCAAACGAGACGTCTTCATCGAACAATCTGTCAACGCTTAAGACACCTATGGGGAAGTTGTTAAGAGTAATAGGCACTCCAATAAAAGAGAGCTTACCTTCTTCAAGGTCTCGTGAACCTGTTTTATTTAAGAAAAGAGGGTCCTTACTAATATCAGGGATCACAATCGGCTCATTTGAACTAAAAATTTTTCCGGTGACCCCTTCGTCAAACCTGTAAACCCCTCTTTTCCGTTCCTGATTGGTCAACCCGTGGGAAGCCCTGATTACCAATTTACCTGTTTCAGAATCAATTATTGTTACGACCCCACGTTTCATCGTCAAATCTTCGGACAGTATGCAAAGAATAATTTCCAGGGATTGGTCCAGGTTCAATGCCTGGCCGGTTACTTGACTAATTTTATGTAAGGCCTTGAGTTCTAGTTGATTTATACGAGCCTTCATTTCAATCTCACAGCTATTCGCAGATTCGTACGTACGTTTGCGTCATGAAAAACTTGCAATAAGTAAGCCAGAGAGTCGGCTAACCGGATTAGATCAATAGTGTCAATTAGTTGAGGATGGCTTTCGTTTGGGACGGGCTGTTTCTTTTGCGACACACAGGTATTGATTGGTCGAGAAAAGCTACATAGATGTAGGATCATAGACCAAATTGAGACACGTGGCCCATAATATGGGGATTAAATGATGAATTAGTGCCGGGAATGCCGGCGTTCAGTTACTGTGAAAGCATAAACAGCACGCAAAACTGGCCTATTTTAATCTTGGGAATGGCCGTTGAACCAGGTCTGATCCACGACGCCTAACTTTTCTAAGCCTTTCGAGGGATTCCCTGGAGTTTTCCATAGATTCCGTGACATTACTTTTGCCACGCTCGGAATTGGCTAAAGCCAGGATTTGTTCTGTCAACGAATTAATCTTTGGATTCTGATCAATTTCTTTTCTGTTTTTGTTCAAAAGTTATTCTTTCATGCCAAAAAGTTCAATTCTCTAGTGAGAACTTCATTCATTGACAGATTTTTGTCAAGGCGAATCATCGATAAACGGTGTTCAAGCCTTATTTTAAATGCTATGGCGGCAACGTCGTGCTATGTATGTGCGGTAGAATGGTAACATATGTCCTTATTTGACACACGTTCGGATTAAAATAGGATCGACCTATTAAAGGCAGATCAATTCGACCGCCAGGGAGAAATCTTTTTGCCGCAAAGGCGCTAGAACCCAAATCCCTGAGGTGGCTAATCAACACTCGATGAGGTGAAACGCCGTATAGTTCCCAAATTCCACCCTCAACGTATCATCCTCTTTGGATCCTATGCCGGCGGGCAACCCGGACCGGACAGTGATCTAGATCTGCTGATAGTGATGGAAGTCGAAGGCTCAACACGACAGAAAGCCAACGAAATCGATATGCTGCTGGCGGACCGGAGCGTCCCCATGGACGTCATCGTGCTCACCCCGGAACTATACGAACGGCAGAAAAACATTGCCGGTCAATTGCCCGAAAGGTTGAACGTGAGGGAAAGGTGATCTATGAACACGCGGCCTGAGATTGCCGCTGAAGTTCGGCGCTGGGTGGAAAAAGCGGACAATGACCCAAATTAAATGGAGAAATGGCGCAAAAGCAAAAATGCGCCGGGCATAGACACCCAGTGGCGCTGGAAGCATCACTGGAGTTGCATCCGGATAATAGTGGTGGCGGGCCTCCGTTCCCGCAAAAAAATATTCCACCACGAAAATAATTCGATAACGTGTACACTTTCTTGGCCACTTGGGAATATGATGGGGCATCATGATAGAATCGAACAAGACCGAAAGCTTCCTGGCTCGAGAAGAGGGTAAGATCCTAGAGTTCAAAGAGAACTGTCGTCCACTCGCGAAGATTATTCAAACCGTTGTCGCCTTTGCCAATACGGCCGGTGGCATTATCGTCACAGGGGTCAGGGATAAAACTAAGGAGGTCGTAGGCCTGCCGGACCCTCTTGCTGAAGAAGAAAGGCTGGCTAATTCATTCGCGGACAGTATCGAACCGCTCCTGATTCCGGATATCCAGATAAGCTCTTGGCGCGACAGGGAATTAATTATCGTTTCTGTGCCGCATGCTATAGGGCCGTAATATATCAAATCGGAGGGGCATCAGAAGGGAGTTTATGTTCGTTTAGGCTCCACGAATCGTCGTGCTGGTCCGGAAATAGCAGAAGAAATCCGCTGTCTGGCAAGAAATACGTTTTTTGATGAGCAGCCTTGCCCGGAAGCCGACTCGGAAGCGATAGACTACCGAGTTGCTTCCGAGTTATTTTCCGAGGTGTCTCGACCGCTAACCGATGCCAGGATGGTAACCCTAGGTTTGATGGTGAACCGAGGTGGGACCAATGTGCCAAGCCGGGGCGTAGTTCTTCTTTTCGGGAAGAACCGACGATCTATTTTCCCAGATGCTGTAGTTCGATGCGCCCGGTTCCTGGGGACTGGCACGGAACGCTTTCTAGACAAATTGCAATAGATGAACACCTTCCGAAGATGGTTGAGGCAGCAATCTCCTTCATCGAGTGTCATACAAGGCAGGGGGCGGAAATCGGGCGTTTACGCCGGACGGATTTACCCGAATATCCTGTTCAGGCAGTGCGAGAAGCCATTATTAACGCTGTGGTGCACACCGACTATGCCCTTGGGGGCATGGACATCAAAGTAGCTGCTTTTAACAACCGCCTCGAAATATCCAATCCGGGCTTTCTTCGGTTCGGGTTGACTCTAGAAGCTGCTTTGTCCGGCGTGTCTCGGCTCCGGAACCGTGTCATTGGTCGCGTATTTCGAGAACTCAAGCTGATTGAGCAATGGGGGTCTGGGAATGGGGCGGATGATCTCCGCCTGCACAGAAAAGGGTTTACGACCCCCTCTCTTTGAAGAAATCGGTGCCAGCTCTCGGGTAACCCTGTTTTCCGAACCAGTCGCTGATCGAATAGCGCCGGACTGGTATGATCCGCTGATGGCACATCTTGGCGGGTCTAAAGAAATAACGACAAAAGAAGCATCCAGACTATGGCAGATATCCGACAGAACAGCTCGGACCCGGTTGCGCAGTCTGGTGAACAAGGGGATTCTGGCTGAGATTGGAACCGGTCCTAAGGATCTAAAAAAACATACGTATTGAAAACAAGCGTGAGTGTTTCAACTCAACGAGGGTTATGATTGAGGAACAGTTTAAAGGGCACACGTTGCGAACCATTGCGTATATAGCTGAAACTTTGCAAGATTTAGATCTTGGGCTTTACAAGATGGCCATTTTATATAGATAACCGGCGCTGGAGGTTGTCCTTGCAACACAGCGCCCCTATTAGGTCAATCCTATTCCTTTAGACCCTCTCCCGCCTTGTTTCGGTCTTTTCGACCGATGGATGAATTCTCTTCCCAGTGGGCAGATTTTCTCTACGTCCCAAAAAAAATCCATTACATTTGTCCTTATTTGACACACGTCCGAATTAGAATAGGGCATCTGACGATTGTGTAATTACGACCGTCATCGAGAAATCTTTTGACAAGGAGGCAAGTAATGAAAGTTTTTATTGGCCTCATTATCTTCATGCTGCTACCAGTGATCGGGCTGTCTTCCGATCGTAGTGTCACCGTCCGCGACCGTTCCGGAAATATCGTTGAAACAAAAGATCGACACGGCAATGACACAGTTGTTCGCGTCCGTTCTGGAAACATTACCCGAACCGAGGAATATGACGGGCAGGGTCAGAAAACCATCCGTGACCGTAGTGGAAATATAACCGGGACTGAGGACATTGATCGATGAGAGAATATGAAAACGGGAATCATATTGAAGTCCTGAGAAGTTTTCTGGAAATTCCGTTGGGAAGCGCTGACGACGTGTTCGATCGCTTCCTGGAAATTCCCGGAGCAATTTATCGTGGTGAAGTTCTGGAAAGATTTCTGTATGTCAGAGGCCGCAGGAGCAACAAAGTGCTACTCGTAGCTCATGCCGACACCTTTTGGGATCGTGAGTTCGGATATGATCCTGGCCCAACAAACGAAATATCGATCGAAAATGGAGATATCAGGGCAGTCGATCATGAATTCGGACTGGGTGCGGATGACAGGGCCGGCTGCGCCATTCTCTGGCTGCTCAAAGATTTGGGCCATTCCCTGCTCGTCACAAATGGCGAAGAAGATGGCCAGGTGGGGTCTTCATGGTTAATGAGTGATAACAAAGATATTGCTGACGAAATCAACCAGGATCACCAGTTTGTCATACAACTCGATAGACATAACGGCACGGATTTCAAGTGTTATGACGTGGGTACAGACGAATTTAGGTCTTATGTCGCCAAGAAAACAGGTTACACGGAGCCTGATCGACGATCCGCCACCGATATAGTGACGCTGTGTCATGAAATTGCCGGTGTTAATCTCAGCGTTGGCTATCACAACGAACATCGTGAAAATGAATACCTAAGCATCGTGGAATGGGAGCATACCCTTGATGTGGTCCAAAAATGGCTGTCCGAAAGAAAATTACCGAAATTTACCTTACCGTTTCGAGAAGACTGCATTTTATAAAATGTCCAACGTCGTTCAACATTTGATCAAACAGACCTGATTTGGGAGCAAAGCTTGAATTAAATCTAAAGAAAACACTTTCACCTCGGCCAGTCTCCATGATAAGCTTATTCATTGGATTACGGCTGTCACACCGAATCGGATAATAATCCTGAGAACAGACCACTTTGGCTCCATGACCGGATAGTTACATTCCAGATCAACATGATCTAGCGTATTTTAAAGTTCTTAGATGACTTGGACACGAGAAAATATAATAACACCCTAAAAAATATCGATAAACTTTATGCTTCGTGGGTCCAAACTTACTGACTCTAGATTCACCACTCTAACCTCACCCAGTATTGTTGTCTCTTCCGGAGATATGTCATGGACCGGTCCACAATAGATTTTTACAACGAGAATGCTGACAAATTAGCCGAATTGTACGAAATCGCTGACATGTCGGAAATTCACGCCCTGCTTGTCCGGTTCTTATCCGCAAAAGCTAGGATCCTGGAGATAGGATGCGGTTCAGGTCGGGACGCTGCCTTTTTAGTTGCGAAAGGTTACGACGTTACGGCCGTCGAAGCTTCAGCACAGATGATGGAGGTAGCGCAGCATCTGTATCCTGAACTTGCTGGTCGCATCACTCTGGCTAGTGTGCCGCTCCGGGATTCTGACCGCCTATTTTCCCGTCAGTTCAGTGCGGTCGTGTGTATCGGTACCATAATACACGTCCCGGACCAGTATCTTTTTGAGTTCGCTTCACAGATACGGGATCTTGTTGTGCCAGATGGCATTTTATTTCTATCAGGTTCGATCCGAAACCTGCCTTCACAAGAAAACAGGGATGAACACGGTCGCTTAATCATAGAAAGGGTCCCTGAAGAAATACAGCTACTTTTTGAGCGCCTGGGATTCCAATTGCTGACCAGGGTCCATAACGACGATGCTCTCGGCCGCCCTGCAAAATGGTTCAGTCTGGTTATGCAAAAAGTCGGGTAGGGGAATTCCCGCTCGGTTGACGAAATAGAAACTATAATCAGTAGGGATAAAAAAGACGCCACATATAAATTGGCCTTGTTAAGGGCGCTATGTGACATTGCTCAAACCGATACGGGAATGGTCAGGTGGGGTATTGACGGCAATGTGAGGGTAGCGCTAGGTTCCATAGTCGAAAAATGGATACTCTATTACTGGCCGATCATTGAACTGGATGGTTCAGATGGCAAAGTGGCAATTCCACAGAAGCGTGGCATGGAGAAACTTATGCCTATCGCTTTTCGGGGCGCCATGAGAGAATTGATCCGTTTTTACGGGAATCAAGGAGGTCTCACTGTTTGACATAAAGACTACAAAGCCGACTCGGTGCCACCTCAAGGGAAGGTCCTTGTCGACGCAGTGGTAAATAAAATTGCCCATACTATAGTTGCTGGGCCCGTACGATATTCCAGAGGTTCGTTATCCCTTCATGAACAGTATTTTAGTTTTGAAGGTCAACAAACGGCTGGCTCCAGATGTTTGTCATCACTAAGCGCTTGTGACAGGCTTGGATCTGTTGTTGTTCGGGGCAAAGCCTGGATGGAAATGAGCGTGATTGGCCACTGGATAGGTGAATCTCTTATCGTGAGGTGGGCGGAACTGACCAGTGAAATCAGCAATCGTTCTGTCGAGGTGAAGGATGTTATCGAACGGTTGCTGATCCGCCCGGCCGAGGGTCGGGACGTGGGGTTTGCCCGAAAGGTCTATTTGAAAGACGCGGATTTGCGATGTGTGTGGACAGGCGCCTCCCTGGAAAAGGGCTTTGCTGTTGATCACGCAATCCCACTCAGCGTTTGGCGCAGCAACGATTTGTGGAATGTTTTCCCTGCTGCCACGAAAGTTAATTCCTCGAAATCCGACAAGCTTGTTTCAAAAAGAATACTGATCGCATCTAGGGAGAGAATCGTTCATTACTGGGAGACATTGAAACATCAGGCTGAAAATCGCTTTGTTGTGGAACTGGGCAGGTCGCTCGTAGGTTTTTCCGGCTATGACCCTGGAAACTGGCAGGAGCCGGCGTTCGCCGGCCTGGTCCGGAATGTGGAAACTTTAGCTTTGCAGAGGGGTTTGCCTCGGTGGGACCGTCCTCAAAGTCAGGGGTGGGGCTAGAAAAATTCTGTATAATTTCAAGTAAGAAAAATTGCCGTGGCCATTCGAGTTGGCAGCAGCTCTGGCGGCTATTGAGGGACAACGCCCACGGCAGATTGTCTTCTAGCTTGGATAGCTTGGTAAGGTTCGGCTGATACAATTTTACATTGATCTGTAAACATCCCTCCGATGCCGGACATAATGAATAACTACTTCCATTTTGTTCTTGTCTATCCCATAAATTACACGGTAGTCACCCACACGAATCCTATAAAGATGTTCTGCGCCAGTGATTTTGATCGACTCACGAGAAATCGGATTATTTTTCAGTTCTTGGATCTTTTTGAGGATTCGTGAAAAAACAGTTTGGGGTAAATAACGAAGGTCTTTTTCAACAGACGGTTTGAAAACTATACTATACTGTTCCATTTTCATTTAACCGTTGCTGCATCTCCCCAAAACTGACTGGTTCTTCGTCGCGTCGCTCAGCAATGACCGCCAGATCATGCAGATCTTCAAGCAATTTCTCATACTGTTTTAGTGGTATGATGACGCCAGTTTTCTTACCTCTCGAATCGATAACAAACTGTTCCTGAACGGCCATTTTCTGCATTCTCCACTGTTAGCCGACTGAATCATTCTAAAGGAATTTATTTACAATCCCTTAACGGGTTTTGACCTATCCTTGAAACTACAGCGCAGCAAATACCCAGTCAACCGGGACATTTTGCCCGACATCAAACACGATACCGCCCGCTTCGTAATCGAAATGTGGCTATTTTACAGGACAGTTTCTTGCTTCCTCTTGGGTTCGGAACCCCCAGAGCTTTCCGAGCAGAAACTGGCATTTAATCATCCTCTTGCAACAAATTTAGCCCCGTTTCTGATTTATGTCAACGTTCAAGCCAAGGTGGCCCTTGTAGGCCATTGAGCAGCATAGAGGCTTTCTGACCCATGTTCCAGTCGAAAAACGGCACTCCAGATTGGTTATCTATAAGGAATGTTTATCGTATCTCTTCAAGCTCCGGCCGTTGGCGCCTGCCTACATCTGGCCATCGAACAGCGAAGCTGGAACACGACTCAGCTATCAAAAAGGGGTGATTGTTGTCAAACATAAATTCGTGTTATCGACTGCTGGAAGAAGATTTACATGCCGACATTATCAGGTTATAAATCGCTCTTTATCCTCTATTAGCAATGGTTTGCGCTGTTTTTGGGCTGGAACATAAGTCTGAGCTGGCGGATCATTTTAGAGTCAGAGCCTGCGCTTGAAGATAGCGATCAAACGTCGAAACCCCCTGACTATAGCCATATTCATCTATATTGATCAGGAAACATCTGCAATGATTCTCATTATTGTTTTGTATTGTTTTGTTCAAAATGGGAGATTACTGTTAAGGAAGCCTGCAAAATCTGATTCAAAATCTCAATGACTAGTTCTTTGTTATACATATACTACTTCCATGTCGATCCTTTGTTTAAGAAAGTAGTTCATATTTCCACGGTATGACACAATTCCGTAATGGCCGGAGCTTTGTCTCTTGTATTCTCTCAAAATTGATAGGATATCTTCTCTAGACATGATACGCCCTGCTGAGATCGGACCAAAAAATTATCACGGGTTCGGAGTAATGGTAGCAAAAAGGTATTAACATAATTGCACCAGGTGTCCGGTTTTTTCATGTTTATTCGGACCGAGCCTTTGTACCTTCGGGTGATTCGGTAGGCAGCATCAATTCTTTTTGAGTTTATCCATGGATTTCTGCCATTTTTTCCAATAGGTATTTTCACAATTGTCAATACACCGAAAATACATACGGTCGTTGTATCCGGCAGGCAAGAAACGTCGCTGACACTCCTCTATACATAGCGTGCGCTCTTGCTCTACGCTTTCAGATGAGATTGCGGGCGCGATAAATACTCCGAAATTAGTAAAGAGGATAACCAACAGCATGACTGCCAAAACCAATGCGTAATTATTAGTCTTCAATGGCGAGCGCTCCTTTCAAGTTTTTGAACATCGTTTTTTGGTTTAGATGCCAATTGTCATATTTTCCTAAATATTATTTAACAAATCAACCAATTTGGTACTGAGATCAGCGATGGTCCGAAGGCTTGGGACAGCCATCTTGTCGTTTCATGTTGTTCGGACGGAGCCGGGAAACCCCGGCTAGTCAACTATTTGGCGCCTTTATTTTTCATATTACCCCAGTCAGTTTTGTAGGAAAAGGTTCACGTAAGTCTTGATTTCAAAAAGATTCCTGGCTACATTTTCAATTTCCAGCGGGTTCATGCGAATTTCCCCTGAATATGTCTCGTTACCGAGCCAGGATTACAGGACGTGTGTATTTTGTAAAGATCTGGGAATAAGGCTTCAGAAGCGGCCAAAGATAGGTCGAGCCGCTGCTCGGTCAGTGGTTCATCTCTTGTTGATTCAAAGACATGTCGGCGGGCATCAAAAGCAATTTCCGGCGAGTTGCATATCAACATTATATCGGTCCCTGCCTGATAGGCGAGAAGCGCAGCTTCTTCAGTTCTGTAATGCTTTGAAATGGCGCCCATATCAAGATCGTCTGTAAGTATGAGGCCCCGAAATTTGAGTTGCTGTCTGAGCAAACCATTAATCAGGGTAGGAGACAAAGACGCGGGGTAAGTTTCATCAAAGGACGGAAACTTGACATGGGCCGTCATGATCATGGCCGTTCCCGCTTCAATCGCTTTTACAAACGGGTGAACATCCCTCTCAAGGATTTGTGTCTGTGACCTGAGATCAACAGGTAAATCCAAGTGGGAATCCACGGCTATGCCGCCATGTCCGGGGAAATGCTTGCCGCAGGTGAGGATTCCCATAGACCTCATTTGGCGTATCAAAATAGTCCCAAGGTTCGCGACTTGAATCGGATCGTGCCCGAACGAGCGGTCGCCAATAACTGTGTCGCGCTGGTCAATACCATCCCCAAGAACATCCAGAACTGGGACGAAATTCAGATTGAATCCCACAAGAAGTAATTCCCGGGCTGTCGTTTCGGCAAGTCGCCGTACCGCTTTTCCCGGAACATCGGCTTGGGCAATAGTCATCGCAGGTGGGAACTCAGAAAACGGGGGTTTAAGCCTGGCGACTCTCCCGCTTTCCTGATCTATTCCAATGAATAGAGGCCGACCCAGATTCTCGATTGCAAACTTCTGAATTGAGTAATTCAATTCAGCCACCTGTTGAGGATCAACGATATTTCTACTAAACAGGATAACGCCAGCAGGGTTGATTTCCAGAAGAAAATTCTGTAACTCGGGACAGAAAGCTGTTCCATAGAATCCAACCATAAAAAGTCGCCCAAAGTCGAGTTCCCGCATTTGAATTCAAATCTCCGTGATAAAAGAGGGAAATTAGAAATAACTATGGAGTCCGGGTAAGTAATTCACGCCGAAATAGGTAAACATGACAGCGCAAAAACCAATAACCGAAAGTAGAGCAGTCCTGCCGCCCGACCAGCCTCGTGACAGTCTCGCGTGCAGAAAACCCGCGTATACCAGCCACGTTACCAGAGACCACGTTTCTTTAGGGTCCCATGACCAGTACGTGCCCCATGCGTGCTCAGCCCACGCTGCGCCGGTAATGATTCCAAGAGTTAAGAGTGGAAAACCAATCAGGATCGATCTATAAACTATTTCATCGAGGGTAGTTTTCTTAGGCAGCAATTGTGCTGCTTTATCGCTACTTTTGGCCAAAAGCAAAAGCAATGCGGCGACAAAGGACACCGCAAAACCTGAGTACCCGAGGAAGCACGTAAAGACATGAGCTACCAGCCAGTTGGACTGAAGCGCCGGGATAAGCGGCCTGATACTGGGATCAATCAGAAAAGTCGAAGCTAAAATGAGGAATACAATAGGGACCCCTAAGAGCGCGACCAAGTCAGTCCCAAATCTTCTCCACGCTATGATTAGAGCCAAGGCCACGGACCAGGAAAAGAAAACCAGCGATTCATACAAATTGGAAAGAGGAGCGTGCCCTATGCCCAGCTGATATGATTCAACCCATCTCAGTCCAATTGATGCCGTATGAATACACCATAGAACAATCAAAGCCACCCAGAAAATCCTGCTCAAACGGGTCCGTTCCTTTGTCGCGACAAAAGCCACAAGGTAGGCTATGATCCAAAGCAAATACCCAAAGGTCAGATATGTATTTAGTTCAATATTGGTCATACGTTAAATCCAATCCGAGAGACCTGTGAGTTCTCCACAGATGACTGTCAATTCTGCCTGTTCAAATCGCTAATTCCGAGAAAGGCGCTTTCCACTTTTTGTCTAAACTCTTTACGCAGCTTGCGGCTCCTTCCCGAAATCGTGATATCCGTTCCTACTGGAGATGCGCTGATTTGAATTGAAAGTTTCTGCAAATTGGTAAACAGAGTGAGTATAAATCCCAACACGAGCATTGAGCAACCTAACCAGACGATGCGGACCCCCGGATCATAACCAATCTGAAGACCGGTAGCATACAAAGGTGTGAATCCAAGGAACCGAATCTCAACACCATCAACATCCAATGCCTTCTTGCCCTTCTGATAAATGCTTATTAATTCCGGTTTGTCGGTTTTCCCTACGATATTTACCTGAATCCCCGTCCCTTGCGCCATTGTTCCAGGGTCCAGGCTTAGTGTCTTGAGCTTAACGTCAGTTCCCGGAATATCAATTTCCTGACGGGGATCGAATACCTTTTCAGAGCTGAGGCCATCTTTTGTTTTGAACCACAATTTGATGTTCTTTACGCCAATCACCCGATAATCGGATTGAAACAAGGATATTCCTTCGTAAGTCAAAGGATGGTTAACTAAAATAGACCCTGAAACAACATCCTTACCATCCTGAGACAAGCGAACGTCACTTCGGAATTCTTTTGGCTCGCCCGTAGGATATTTGACAAGTTTAAAGCTGTCTACTGTGATGGTAAACGGCGTCTGCCGTGTTTCATTTGAGGGTATGAGCGAGAATTTATCGCTTGAGTCTCCCTCCGAAATCATGGTGTGGCCCTTGAATCCCCAGAAAGCCCCGATCATACTGCCCAAAAGAATTACTATAATTCCAATATGAATCAATGGAAAGCCCATCAGGTAAACACGGCCACTGTCCCACGAGTAGTTCGTTCGACCCTGAATCTCGGAAACCCGGGGAGCCAAACCCATGATTGTCTTACCGACCAAAATAAGCTTATCTTTCAATTCCTGGATCGCAAGTGAAGACTTGAAATGGAGCTTAAATGAAGTCCTGGGGTCCCTGCCACGCAAATCCTGAAATATTAGGGGGAGTCTTTGAAACAGACAACCCAGAATGTTCATGGTCAGCAATGTAAGCAGGACGGTAAACCACCAGCTCCGGAAAACACTGTTTACATCGAAGATTAACGCAAGCCTGTACAGAAAGGCATTTCCCGAGATGCCGATACGATCAAGCGTCTCCCCCTGAGGAATAATGGTTCCCAAGATTGCGCCGCACGCTATTGCGAACAATAAAAAGACAGTGGTCCTTACTGAGGTAAAAAATGCTTTGATTTCAAACAAAATAGAGACTGATTCAGAAGAGCCAGCCTCCGCAGACTTTGATTTCTTCATTAAATGTGAACTCCGGGCAGTCTTGTCACTCACCTTCCATTAAATTAATTACTAATGTGCAACAGGCGCAACAGAATCATAAGTGTTTACAATTTTGCGATTTAAAAATTGCATTTAATCAATGACATCGGAATTTCGTTTACAGCCTTAGAGTATCAGCAATGTGAAGCGTGCAGGTATTCTCCGAACACACCACGCAATACATCGCAAATTTCTCCGAGCGAAGCGCGTTTGCGAACCGCGTCAAGGATTATGGGCATAAGATTGTCGTTTCCTTGCGCCACCTTTTTTAGAGTTTCTAGGGCCTGTTTTACGGCCGTGGAATCTCGTTCAGAATAAATCTTCTTTAATCTTTCGATCTGCATTTCAAGCACTTTTGGATCAACCTTAAGAAGTCCCTTTGGAGGGGCGGTTTCGGTTTGAAAACGGTTGACGCCTACGATAACCTGTTCTCCGGATTCGAAAGCTTTCTGGAATGTGTAGGCTGAATCCTGAATTTCCTGCTCGATAAAACCACATTCAACGGCCCTGACAGCCCCACCCATTTCATCAATTTTCCTGATGTAGTCAAATGCCAATCTTTCAATCTCGTTGGTAAGAGATTCAACAAAATAGGATCCTGCAAGTGGGTCGACAGTATCAGCCACTCCGGTTTCATAGGCTACCAACTGTTGGGTCCTCAACGCGATTTGCACGGATTCCTGAGATGGTAGCGCATAAGCTTCGTCCCTGGAATTTGTATGTAACGACTGAGTGCCACCCAAGGCGGCCGCCAGCGCCTGATACGCGACCCGGACCACATTGTTTTCAGGCTGTTGGGCAGTAAGTGTGCAGCCTGCCGTCTGGGTGTGAAAACGTAACATCATGGCTCTGGGGTTGGTTGCTCCAAAACGCTCTTTCATAATCCTGGCCCACATACGCCTGGCCGCTCTGAATTTCGCAATTTCCTCGAAGAAATCCTGATGAGCGTTAAAAAAGAAACTCAATCTTTCGCCGAAAGCGTCAACATTCATGCCGGCCTTTATTGCAGCCTCCACGTAGGCAATGCCGTTCGCGAGAGTAAACGCTACCTCCTGAACCGCGGTAGAGCCAGCTTCTCTGATATGGTAACCACTGATGCTGATTGTGTTCCATTGAGGCAATTGTTCGTTACAGAATGCAAAAATGTCGGTGATAATCCTCATGGAAGGTTGCGGAGGGAAAATGTAGGTGCCGCGGGCCGGATATTCCTTGAGAATGTCATTCTGGATAGTGCCCCGGATTTTTGAGATATTGGATCCCTGTTCTTCGGCCGTAACAATATACATGGCCAGCAGAATTGAAGCCGGTGAGTTGATCGTCATCGAGGTGCTGACAACACCCAGATCAATTCCGTCAAAAAGCAGCTTCAAGTCTTCAACGGTATCTATAGCTACCCCGACTTTCCCGACCTCTCCAGCGGCCAGTTCATGGTCTGAATTGTAACCAATCTGGGTAGGTAGATCAAAAGCCACCGACAACCCCGTCTGACCCTGTTCAATGAGATACTTGAACCGGATATTGGTCTCCTCCGCGCTTCCAAAACCGGCGTATTGCCTCATGGTCCAAAAGCGGCCGCGGTACATGTTAGGTTGGACACCTCTTGTAAACGGGTAAGCCCCAGGTATACCAAGGTCCTGTTCCAAATCGAAATCAGGAGTGTCCCAAGGCCAGTAAACCCGTTTAATGGGTAACCCCGAAATCGTGTTAAATCCTTTTTTGCGTTCAGGACGCTTGGCCAGGCTTTCCTTAACCATCTGTTCCGACTTGAGACATTTTTCTTGGAATTCTTGAGTCACGGCGCACCTCATTTTTGGGATTTGTCTCCAGAGAATTAACAAAAAAACATAACAGGGAACGAATCAATTACTTTCATCGATATTCAAAAGAAAAACGGCCCGGCAAATCGGGGCCGCCATTTGCAGCTACTTTGAATTTTTGGATTCCATTTCTTGCCGGTCAATTTTGCATGAAATGCCTTTACCCTTAAGTCCGGTCTCAAAACATCCGTTGCACGAAATGCAAGTGGCCTTTGAGATGTCTCCGGAACGCCATCTTTTCAACAGACCCGGTTCTCTGATGAATGGCCTAGACATGGATATATAGTCGGCCTTGCCTGCGTTAAGGACCTCATCAATTTTCTTTGGGGATCTGAAGCCGCCGACCGCAGTTATCGGGACCTTTATCCTGTCCTTAAAATGACCGGCCATTTCGGCGAAATAAGCTTCATCTTCCTCATGAGCTATCTTTGTCCTGACAGGCCCGAGGTTTTTACCTGAAGATGCGCTGCCGCCACTTATCTCAATGGCGTCTATACCGTCATCTGCCAGACGTCTACCTATTTGCAAAGATTCTTCAATTTCCAAACCATTTTCGACGAAATCCGCGCCATTAAGTTTGATCATAAGAGCTATATCGTCGCCAATCTCAGCGCGGACGGCCTCAATTGTTTCAGCAAGAAAGCGGTATCGATTGGCCTGATTTCCACCGTAGTTATCGCCTCTGGTGTTCCAGCATGGGGTTAGAAACTGGTTGATCCCATAACCGTGAGCGGCGTGGAGTTGAACACCGTCAAATCCCGCTTGCTTGAGTCGTTTCGCGGCATTTGCGTATGCTAGTATCAGTTCAAGAATTTCATTCCTGGTGACCACCTTAACTGGGTGTTTGACTGTAGGATCGGAGACTTCGGACGGGGCCCAAATCTCTCCATCTTGAGTGAACAGCTTGGGATTGGCCCTGAATCCGGTATGAACAATTTGGCCGACTACCTTACCGCCTGCCTCGTGTATA
The DNA here is from genome assembly GCA_963798475.1 of uncultured delta proteobacterium. Lineage (GTDB taxonomy): Bacteria > Desulfobacterota > Desulfomonilia > Desulfomonilales > Desulfomonilaceae > CAJBEZ01. Next base: position 17,511 of record CAWCTI010000019.1, on the reverse strand, counting down.
GCGTCTGCCAATTTTTTCAGACCAGGGACCTGTGAGTCCTCATAGTTTCCAATCATGAAAGGTAACTGGATCCCATTTGGAAGAATGTATTGATAACCTGTGATAATGAGACCCATGCCACCTTGGGCAAGACGACTATAGAAATCCACTGCCAGGTCAGTTACGTATCCTTTAGCGTCGCCAGTTCCTGTCCAGGTAGCGGACCTGACGGCCCGGTTGCCCAGTTCAATTGACTTTATATTTGTATTTTCGAATAGTTGAGGCATAAAGACGACCCCGGGGAGTCTAAAATTGACAGGGTTACTTGAGGAATGTGAGCAATCAAAAAATTAAGCATGCTCTTGAACTATCCAGGCTATCTCCAGGTCCAGACGTACCAAACAAGGACTGTCTTGTTCAAAGACAGACATCAACGGTCCTTTTTTAATATTGGGTGACGGGGCAGGACAGGAAAAGTTGCTCCGTCAACCGGCGAAACAGCCAATACAGGAAGCTACCTAAGCTAAAGATTTCAAATAAAACAGTCCGGTATCTTTATTAACCAATGACTACGAGAACATCGTCAACCTGGTAGGATTCTCCGACTTTCGCTTTGATCTCTTTCACTGTTCCGTTTGCTGTCGCAACTACAGGAAGCTCCATCTTCATGGCTTCTATGACAACGAGTTCAGCGTCTTCCTGAACTGTGTCACCTACTTTGACCAGTATGTTGATGACTTTTCCGTTCATAGGCATAGTAACTTCGGCCATGTCCACAACCTCCAATTTGTTATTTTTGTTTTCAGACTTAAGGGGATTTTTTGAAAAAATGCCCTGAAGGTTCAAGAAATTTACGGAAGCAGTATACGATTACACGGCGGCAAATTGCAAAGGCAAACCTGCCTTGGCAATTCAGCCCGATAAAAAACGCATCATTTTTTTGGTGGAGTTGTCGGTTTTGACACAAAACCAGTCATCGAAATATCAAAGCCACCACGGTCGAGTCTGGGTAAGGGAATACCGGAAAAATGGTCCCTAATGGGACTCAACAGAAGGCTGACAGAGTTCCATTAGGATCCCGTGTGTCGCTTTTGGATGCATGAATGCTACTGACATTCCATGCGCGCCCTGCCTTGGTGTTTCGTCTATCAGTTTTATCCCTTTTGCCTTAAGTTCGGCTATCGCCTCGTGTATATCCTCGACTTCGTAGGCTATGTGATGGACTCCCTCTCCGTTTTTGTCTACGAATTTTTTTATAGCGGAAGCGCCCGAGACATCCTGAAGGAGTTCGACTGAACTGTCACCTATAGGAATAAAAGCGATCTTCATGCCATTAAAGTGTTCGGTATGGGTAACTTCCAGTGGCAGACTGTCAGTAAAAAACTTCATAGCTGATTCCAGGTCTTGAACTGCTACTCCAAGATGGGCGATTCTCTTAATTTTCATATGAACCTCGGGTCCTCGGGCGCCGGTTTCAAAACACAGACGCTTATCAGGAGTCAGACGACGATGTAGTAGAACTGGTCGATGTGGTCGACGAACTCGAAGTATCAGCGCTGGACGATGAAGTTGACGAATCACTGTGGGATTGGCTGGTCTTACCTTGCGCAGCCGCTGAACTGCGATTTCCGTAATCGGTTACATACCAACCTGAACCTTTAAGCACGAAAGTAGATTGTGATATCAATTTTCTAGCGCTACCACCACAATCGGAGCAATTCTCGATTGGGTTATCCGAAATTCTCTGCCAAGCTTCAAATTCTTTCCCACATTTCTCGCACCGATACTCATAAATTGGCATGATCAGAAAACCTCCTGATGTATTTTTTCATTGTACTCTTATATAGATGTCAAATTCTCGGTCCGGATTCATACAGACTGAACAAATGGTCCATATTTTCGACACCGCCAAGCATTTCTCTGGTGATCCCGTGGACGAGTTCCTCTTCCTTTTTTTGCTCATCGTGGGACCCAAAGAAATCGACTTCAAACTTCCGGAACCTGACAATATGAACGAGTTCGTGTGTAAGCACAAATAGCCCCAGGGTCCATAGATCATGACGCTGAGGTCTAAGCAGGGCCCTCAATATAGCTGGATCCTGAAGTAGTATCCCGTAATAATTCGATTTATTCTCCGCCTGTTGGAGCTTGTCCGTTTTCCTGGACCCAAAGCGAACAGTTTGAGCTAAAACATTGTCGTCACTCAAACAGTTCGACGCCTCTTTCCACGTCAACAGAGAATATGGATTCTTCACCCATTCGTCAGAGCTTAAGTTGAAATAACGCACGACAAGACCCTCGGCCAAGCGGGCCGCCCTGGTTACGATAGAGCGATCAGACTCGGTAAAAAAGCCTTCTATGGTCATTTCAACTTAACCTACTTGTTCTTGTGCCGCTGCTTGGCGCGAAGCTTTTTATGTTTATGCTTGCGCATCTTCTTTCGCCTTTTCTTAATGATGCTACCCATTTTGACCTCACCAGATTTCAAAATAGTACAACTACCACTTCAATGCGCCTGTGTCAACAATCCATTATTCATGAAATCGGGGGCCGAAATAATTTCTAACGCGCAATAAACAGATAAACTGTAAATGCCGATTGTCAAGTATGGGATTAGAAATAAAGTCTATGTTTGCGCCAAGTAGGAAATGGCAATTCAGGATTTGCCGGGTTTACTCTGTTTAGCCTGGACAAATTTTGTATTGATATTGGCTCTGAGTTGAGACAATCCGATATGGAGCACACAGTAATGCTATGGAATTAAAATGGAGAATTATCTTGACATCAATAGTAAAGTTAATTAACCATTAATGTGGGAATTGTTCTTAGTCCAATGGTTTTTTACGAGGATAACAAATGCGAATTACTACAACCAGTCGATATGGTGTCCGCGCGCTGTTTGACGTGTCATACCATGGTGGAGGAGAACCTACTCAAATTAAGGACATTTCAAGACGCCAGAAAATTTCCCAGCGTTACCTCGAACAAATTTTTAACAAGCTCCTTAAAGCCGGGCTCCTGAAGAGCAGGAGAGGCCCCCGCGGCGGATACATGCTAGCCAAGGACCCGTCGGAAATCAGTGTTGGGGATATCATTCAGGCGGCGCAGGGTCCAATTGTGCCAGTTCGATGTCTGGGTGAAGATGAATGCAAACGAGGTAACTGCGACGTTTGCCAGGGTTGCGTAACACGACATGTCTGGAAACAGACTCAAAAAATACTGATAGATTATTACAACTCAGTCACAGTCGCTGACCTTTGCGCGACGGCGCGCAAGGAAGGACTTTCTCGGGAATTGGATCACAAATACATGTACTTTATTTAGGGTTTTCGACCCAAGAATTAATTCTGAGCGAATAAATGAGAAACAGTCCCACTATATTAGATTGCATAGGAAACACCCCTATGGTTCATTTTCGGGGTGCTGAACTTGAAACGAAGGCCCAGATCTGGGCGAAGCTTGAATTTCTTAATCCTGGCGGGTCGCTCAAGGATCGGATGTGTCTGAACATTATCCGTTCAATGGAAAGGGACGGTCTCTTGGGTGAAGGAGGAAGGCTCGTTGAGGCTTCATGTGGGAATACGGCCATCAGCCTGGCTGCGATTGCAGCGGCCAAGGGATATGCGCTGACACTCGTAATGCCGGAGACCGTACATCATGCAAGGGTGCAGTTCCTAGCGGCTTACGGGGCGGAAATAGTCCTCACTCCAGCTTCAGCCGGGATGAGAGGCGCAATTGATAAGGCCCACGAAATATCTAAAAATACACTCAACTGCCGGATGTTAAATCAATTCGAGAACCCCGCGAACCCGGAGGCTCACAGGTTAACCACTGCTGTTGAGATTCTCAAGGAACTCAAGCGAGCGCCGGATGTATTTGTGATGGGTGTCGGCACTGGTGGGACTATCTCCGGAGTAGGGGAGGCGCTCAGGAAAAGGAACAAGGATGTCAAGATAGTAGCTGTTGAGCCGGCTGAGTCCGCAGTCTTGTGTGGGGGCAACCCCGGGCCTCACAACTTTGCTGGAATCGGGGCAGGTTTTGTACCGAAAAATTTGAATGTTAGCCTGATTGATGAAGTCCTTAAGGTGGGACACGACCAGGCCGAGGAAGCCGTCAGGACCCTTGCGATCCGTTTCGGTATCTACGCCGGATTGTCTTCAGGCGCCGCCTATAGCGCCGCATTGGAACAGGCTTCAAAATTCGGACCGGAGAAAATTGTCCTCACCATAATTTGTGACGCTGGGGAGAGGTATGTGCCATTCTTATAGTGGAATAGTTTGATTAAAGACCGACTAACCAAAAAACGGCATTCATGTCGATTCAACGACTTGCTTGATCCCGCCTTTTTCAGATAACTTTGAATTTTGCTCCAAGTTATTTACAATGCGCCATTAAGTTTTTTGAAAGCTTTTACTGGACACGATCACCATATTGGAATATTTTCGCTTGGCGCTGTCTAATTGGAGGTCACGATGGCTTTGTTCGCAAGACTAGTTTCATTTCTTCTCGTCATTTTTCTTGTCCAGTCTGGACCTGCGCAGGGTTTAACCACAGATACGGTGGTGATGAAGACCCGAGCTCCGGTATCCCATAATATGGTCATTGCCAAGGCTGATCCCGCTGATTCCGGAAAGAAAAAGAACGCCTCCGAAACTGTTTGGCGAAGCCAGGAATTGAGTCTTTTAGCCGTAGGACTGGGTGTGGGCGATGTAGATGGCGACGGGAAAAACGAAATCGTCATAGCGAGTCCTTCGACCGTATATCTCTATCGCTTTTCTGAAAATACGTTGAGCCTCTTAACAGAATATTCGGCTGGCAGTCTTGAAATAAAGGCTATAGATGTAGCCAAAATACGAAAAGATGGGCCCGCGAGGATTTACGTGACGGCCCAGAACAGGGGCTCAGTGGCTTCCTTTGTTTTGGAACATAAGAACGGGTCGCTTGTTCCGGTAATCGAAAACGTGGGTTACTTTCTTAGAGTGATCAATTACCCCACGCATGGACCTATTCTGCTCGGCCAGAGGAAAGGCCTTTCTCAGATGTATGATGGCCCTATATACAGAATGGAAGACAAAGGCTCATCACTGGAGGCAGGCGACAGGTTCGGAGTTCCACTGAAAATACCAATTTTTGGTTTTGCCGTTGGTGACTTTGAGGGCAAGCGCAAGCCCCTGATCGTGGTCTATGACAAGAGCGATCACTTGAGGATCTATAATCCGGATGGCAAGCGAATGTACCTGTCCAAAGATTATTATGGAGGCTCTGACATAATCTTGAGGTGGTTTGGCCCTGAAGATTTGAGAGACAGGGCTAAAGACCTTTCCACGGAGCTGGTTTATGTCCGTCCGCGAATCGGCTGGTGGCGCCCTGCCCCTGGAGCGCCGGCTCAAGTTCTATGTATTTCACACAGTTCCGGAACCATGAGGATGCTTTCAAGGACCAAAATGTTCGAGGAGGGCCGAATTATTGGACTTGCGTGGAACGGCGACGCATTGGACCAGCGATGGAGCACGCCGAAAGCCCAGGGCATGATAGTCGACTTTTCTGTAGATTCATTGTCAGGTCTTTCTGGTGAAAGATTGATAGTCCTGGAACGGAAAAAGACGGATTGGTTGGCCTTCCTGCTATCACGAAGCCAAGTAAAGATATATGATCTTCAACAGTTGGTGTCTGAGGGGGACAAAGGCGAACGGGCTGAACCCGAAAAATGAGGGGGCCCAAAGACAGCTTGGAACATGACAAGCCTGAATCGAGAGTCCTTAGTTATGTCCCAAAGCCGGTTCGCATGTCGTTGTACCTTCTGCCCGGTTGTAGCAGTTGTTTCTCAATTCCGGCGAAAGATCCATCAATTGTGTTTTGATGCCTTCATGAATTTTATTCTTGAAATCGTAATAATGTTCGGCAACTATCAACGAAACAATGTATCTGTCGACACGGGTCGGGAAGTTCCAAAGAGCCTTAAATAAATATTTCCAGAACAAGCCTTTTGTGGGGTAAATCACTCCATTTCTAAATATTGTTATGGCTACGGCCCTCAGTTCCCATAAGTAAGGAGCCTTTAAAGGTTTTTTATATCGAGGCGGGTCCATTTCAGCGAAGAGATTATAAGCTCTTGCCATATAGGTTTCAGGTCTATACAACGTGTCGTAAACATCTACGAATTCGTTAGCTATCTCTTCGAGCGGTCTGGTGGGCACAAAGTTAACCAAACCGGTCTGGTTACTCATGTTCTCTTCCTTCATTTCCAATAGACGATTTTCCGATTGAAGCCGGACGCAGAGGTCAGTGCCTGGACCTGCTTGAAGAAGGGTAGTGAACAATTCTGGAATGTTATTTTTCTCGGCGAAGCTGATCAGGCGTCCGCCGGCTCCTTTGGTTTCTTCATCAAACCCTAGGATTGCGCCGGCAATTACCTGGAACCCGGCTTTAGCGATTTTTCTGCAAACCTGATTCAGGTCGATGTTCGTGTTCTGAAGTTTTCCGGCGTCCCTAAGACATGCTTCGTCCGGGGTCTCAATACCTACGAAGACTCTATTAAAGCCTGCCACGTACATGTCTTGCATCAGCTTTTCATCTGCGGCCAGGTTTACGGAGGCCTGGGTGTAAAAGTTAAAAGGCCTGTTTCTAGCTTCCATCCAAGGTATTAGTTGCTTTAGCAAGGCTTTCGTCTTCTGCACGCTTCCGATGAAATTATCATCAACAAAGAAAACAAGACGTCGCCATCCGAGTTTATAAAGTAGTTCAAGTTCCTGAATGATTTGTTCAGGATTCTTGGCGCGTACTTTTCGGCCTAACATCATGGTTACATCGCAAAATTCGCATTTGAACGGACAGCCTCGGGTGAATTGAACCTCCATGTCTAGGTAGGCGTTCATATCAAGTAAATCGAATCTTGGAACAGGGCTTTTCGTCATGTCGGCCCGTTCGTCTGATTGTAAGATATGTCCGAAATCCTTTGTCTTTAGACATTTAAGAATTTCGCTTATTAGGACTTCAGCTTCGCCCTTCACGACGAGATCGGCGCCCGCTTCGAAAGCCTGTTCAGGAACGTGAAAAGACCACGGCCCACCTACTATTACAGTCTTACCACGCTTTTTAGCCTCTTTAATGACTTGCACAATACCTTTTTGTTGAACTGTCATTCCTGAAATGAGAACCAGCTCTGATCGGTCCCACTGAGATTCGGAGATGTCCTGAATGACCATGTCTGCCAACTCGACATTCCAGTCATTTGGGAGCAAAGAAGCGAGGGTTAACAGACCCAGTGGAGGAAGTAGGCTTTTTTTACCGGTCATTTTCAGGACCTTATTGAATGACCAGAATGTCTGCGAATAAACAGGATTGACTAGAAGGCTATGCATAAGTACATCCAAGTAAAGAACTTTACTTAAATTAACAAAATTATTTGGAGTCGGCAACTCATAACTCATACGTCCCATTCGGAGTATGATAATAATGTCCTTCCATATGGTCAATGAATCAAGGAAATTATCCTTGACACAGGCGTGAGCCTCATTAATAATCCCTCGCAAGTCGGCTTTGGTTGGAATGCGGATCAAGCTTCCTTAATTTACTTGCAAAATGGGAAACTGGATTTGTTGTCGATTCTAGTCAATTTTCCCGCTTCAAAGTGAAGCGTTTCTCTATAAATCAATAAACTGCCTTCGTTTGGGAAACCCAATGTCTGCCGTTCAAAACATTTACGAGATAAAAGATTACAGAAATCGGATTCCTCTACCCAATTCCGTAAGTTTTAGCGTGGATGTTCGTGAGACGAACATTCATGTCCAGGCGAAGGCTGATCTTTCCGCAAAAGCTAAAGAATCAGTTTTTCGTTACCGTTATCAAATAGAGGAATATCTCCGACAGCATCCGGCCTTAAGGGAAACTCAGACCCCAATTCAAATCTACTCATCGGCCCCGGAAATAGTTCGCTACTGCGATCTAGCCAGCCGAAACACTGGTGTTGCCCCGATGAGCTGCATGAGCGGGGCTATGGCCGATTTTGTCGGTCGGGATCTGGAATCCGCATCCGATACTGTAATTGTTTCCAGCGGCGCTGATTCCTTTATTCATTCCAGCAATCCTCTGGATGTCTACCTCCATTCTAAGGGTTCACCTTTTCATGACCGGCTTGTCCTGAAACTCGACAAATTCAAGAATATTTTTGGGATATCAACCTATGTCCCCGGTCGAGGAATACATGCTGTTACAGTGTTGTCGCGGTCCGCAGGTTGGGCGTCATCGTTCGCCAAGGACCTTGGGGTGAGACTGATTTCCGGTGAATCTCTCAAATCCGCCCTGAACAGGGCCGATGCCTATTCTGATGTGGGCGGACTGGTGATTATAGCGGGTTCCAAGATCGTGGTGGGAGGGGCCTTTACCCTTTTATCGGTAAAAGAAGACAGGAACCAAACAGATTCCTGAGGATGTTCTGAATGAAGATAGGGGTTTTGTCAGACACTCATATTAAGGCTCCTGATAAGGTTCTGAACCGCATATTGGACGACGTATTCAAAGACGTTAACATGATTTTGCATGCGGGAGATATTGTTACGTCGAGAGTTTTGGACCGTTTGGAGGAAAGAAACGTTTTGGCTGTCTGTGGGAACATGGATGATTACGAAATAATGGAAACACTTCCTCAAATCAGGACAATTTCGGCTGGGACGAAAAGAATTGGTCTCATACATGGGTGGGGCTCGAAACAGGGCCTGCAAGAAAGGATCTTAACCAGGTTTGAGCAAGATCCTCCTGATATGGTTGTTTTCGGCCATTCTCACGTTCCTTTTTTTGGCGAGGTGAATGGAGTTTTGATGTTCAACCCTGGTTCCGCTTCCCACAATATATATTTCGATGAATGTACGGTAGGTATTTTAGAAATTCTGGGGTCGGAATTCAAAGCGGAAATTATAAATATACCGCACTAGCGCTGGAAAAAGTTTTTAAAGAAACAGCATTTGGTGTATTCTATAAGATTGATACGAATGAAAAGCAGTCTTTAAAAAGGTTGTATGGCCGTAAATGGCTTGACGATACAGAGTAAAAATAAGATGGAACGAATCTGGGCCCCGTGGCGGATTGACTACATTCTAGGGAAAGAAAAAGAAGCCGGTTGCATTTTTTGTGATAAGCCCCAATCGGAGTTAGATGAGGAAAATCTGATTGTCCACAGATCAGACGGGGCGTATACGATAATGAATAAATATCCATACAACAACGGCCATTTGCTTGTCGTTCCTTACCGTCATGTTTCCGAGATATGCGATCTTGAGGTGGAGGAAAACAGCCTTTTGATTCAGGAAGTTTGTAAAGCTATTCAAGTTCTGAAGAGGGTTATGAGGCCGGATGGTTTTAACATTGGAATAAATCTGGGTATAATCGCCGGCGCCGGCATAGCTGAACATGTTCATTATCACATTGTTCCTCGATGGGCGGGCGACACAAACATGATGCCGGTAATGGCGGATGTTCGAATAATACCTGAACATTTGAGACAGACACGCGAAAAACTTGCTCAAGCGTTCAAAACACTTTTTTCAGTGAAACAATAACAGGAGTTGTCATGAGACTAATTAAAAGGCTGATTGAGCTGGCCTTCGTCATACTTATCATTTCGTTGTTCATGAAAAACAAGGATATTGAACTCAGCATAAATTATTTCGGACTAAAAGAGCCCATAAGGCTCGCATTCTGGGAGCTGGTAACCATTTGTGTTTCCCTTGGAATAATCATCGCAGCGTTAGGTGATTTTATAACTCAATTTAAATGGGTCCGGGAACGCCGTCGCATGATCAAGACGGACAGGGAACATCACGATGAGGTAAAAGGTCTCAACAAGAAAATTGGTGATCTGGAATCCGAAAATCAGCGACTGCAGGATGATTTGGAGCAAAAGAACTCAAAAATAGCGGAATTGGAACGTTCGGCGAATGAGACCCACTCCAACGCCTCTGCCGTTTTTCCATCTGAAACTTAGGACATATCAGTTCCCTCTCGCTAAGGACGGCAAATAGCGTGTTTGCCGTGACGATGCACACTTGGGAGGACCGCTGAAGCGGAAGCCCCTGTGGTCGTAAATTCCCGATTGGTCCTTAGAGAAGGGTGGCTTCACGCGCTGGACATTGCCTATGGAAATCATTCGCGTTCGCGAGAAAATATTTCAGACTTTTATCAAACCGTCCGTAGCTCTGGGTAATTTTGACGGGGTCCATTTAGGACACCAGGAAATTCTGAAGAGAACGGTGGATACTGCTCATAGCAAGGGGCGGGAAGCTGTAGTTTACACATTTGATCCTCATCCGCGATTGGTCTTAAACCAGACTCCGGAAATTCCTCAGATCACAACTGCTGAAGAAAAGGCCGACCTGCTGGAGTCTCTTGGTATTGACGTCCTGGTGCTTGCGGAATTTACGAGAGAATTTGCCCGTCAAACCCCTGAAGATTTTGTTGAAAATACGCTCGTCGAAGAATTGGCAATCAGGAATCTTTTTGTAGGGGAGAACTACCGGTTCGGCAGTGGTCGGTCCGGCACGCCGGCCCATTTAAAGAGGATGGGACAGGAACGGAGTTTTTCGGTTCATGTTGTGCCTTCGGTTAAAGTCAGGGGGGAGGTTGTCTCATCAACGTTGATCCGTAAACTTCTTTTGAGTGGCAGGATTTCCGAAGCCAACGAAATGTTGGGACGGCCGTTTTTTATTCAGGGTAATGTCATTCACGGGCATAGTAGGGGCAAGGGATTGGGCTACCCTACCGCAAACATAAAACCTGACAGAAAATTGAGACCTCCTGATGGTGTCTACGCCATATTTTGCCAATTCCAGGACCGGATCTATCAGGGCGTTATGAACATCGGAAAGAACCCTACATTTCAGGACCGCAAGACTTCATTTGAAGCCCACCTGCTAGACTTCTCAGATGAACTTTACGGGTCAACCATCAGGCTTTTCTTCATCGAACGGCTGAGGCCTGAATGCACATTCGGTTCGGTTGAGGAGCTAAAATCTCAGATCGCCAAGGATGTGGAGAAGGCTCGTTTCCTGCTCAACCACCACTCCGCCAATATGAAATTGTTGGATCGACAGTTTTGATAAATCCAGGAAGCCTTGTCTCGTCGGGGCTAGCTAATTGAAAACACAGGGCGAGGGTTGGAAATAAACCGACCCTGTCCTGTGTGTGATTTTTGGTTTGGACGGGTTTCATGCCATTTTACTTGTCGGTCATGATACGGAACCCTGCCCATAGACCAGCGTTAATACGCCATCTGGAACAGGAGGACTTAGCAGAAATCCTCTATTTCTTGGCTGTTTCCTTTTGGGTGGCGCAATTGGCTATTTTTTGAAGTAAGCCTCTTTTGCCGCCGTGAGGGTGTTCTTCATGAGCATTGCGATAGTCATAGGCCCGACTCCACCAGGAACTGGTGTAATAGCGGCAGCCTTTTCCTTGACTTCGTCAAATGCAACGTCTCCGACCAATTTGAATCCCTTTTCGGTCCCTGGGGCGTCAACCCTGTTAATGCCAACGTCGATCACAACAGCGCCTTCCTTTACCATATCGGCTTTCACATATTCCGGACGGCCAATAGCGCCGATAACTATGTCAGCCGCAGCGCAACGCTCCTTGAGGTTTTTGGTTTTTGTATGACACATGGTGACAGTGGCGTTCATGTCCCGTTGGTCGAGCATGTTGGACAGTGGTCTGCCTACGATATTGCTTCTTCCCAGGATAACGACGTCTTTGCCTGCAGTTTCAAAACCGCCTCTTTTTATGAGTTCGATGACGCCGGCCGGAGTACAGGGAAGGAATCTTACTTCACCAATGCTGATAAGCCCAACGTTAAATGGGTGGAAACAATCGACGTCCTTTTCCGGTAGTATTGAACGCAATATTTTGGTTTCAGGGATATGTTTGGGCAAAGGTAACTGACAAAGAATCCCATGAACCGTTTTATCGTTATTGTAGCCTTCGATGACTTTTAGTAATTCTTCTGTAGTCGTATTCGCAGGGAGTCTGGTTTCGAGGGACTTAATCCCTATATACTCGCATGCCTTTTTCTTGTTAAGCACATACACTTTCGAAGCAGGGTCTTCACCGACCAGGATAACGGACAGGCATGGTTCCAAACCCTGGGCTTTAAGTTTGACCACTTCTTCCTTCATCTCGTCCTTTAGTTGTTTAGAAACTTCATTGCCGCTAATAATCTTGGCTGACATGCGATCCTCCTTGGAGTTTTTTTAGCTTATATGGTCGCTGGGGGCCGTGTTAGCCATCACACGGCCTATAATTATCAGATCAAAAACTTCTGTTGAGTAATTGTCTACCGATTTAGACAAGGCTAGACGATGAAAAAGCATTTTCCAAATAAACTTAACTAACCTGGAAATATATACCATCCAACCTGGATGTGTGTCCTCTATTTTCCCGAGTTACTTTCGATAGTAGTAGCTATTTTTTCAATTGCCGGGAATAGCGCAGGGTCATCGAGTGAGGGTGGACGGTTTTCGAGGTCCGCTCGGGCAATTTCCTCGGAGAATGGGATAATACCAATTAAAGGAATTTCTCCCAAATGTTCTTTTAGGAATGTTTCCTGCTCCGGGTTACGTACTTTGCTTCCCACAGCGGCAACCCTGGTCAGTCCTATATCCTGAGTGAGACTACGCACTTTCACTGCCGTTTCTATACTCCTTTGACCGGGTTCCACAACTATGATAAGTCGATCCACACCTTGCGCTGTTCCGCGGCCCAAATGTTCTATGCCTGCCTCCATGTCCATAATGACAAGGTCTTTTTCGTAAAGTACCAAATGGCTGATCAGCGCTTTTAGCAGAACGCTTTCCGGGCATATACACCCGCCGCCGCCCTTTTTAACGGTACCCATTATAAGCAATCTTACGCCGTCTTTTTCGCGCCCCAGAGCTTCCGGCAAATCGTCAACCTTAGGGTTCATCTTGAAGAATCCCCCGACGGTACCCTTTTTGCTCTCAGTACGTTCGTAAATTAGATCTTCCATTTTGGCGATAGGAGTTATACCCGATGTATCAATCCCCAGGGCGGATCCAAGATTTGCGTCCGGGTCAGCATCAACGGCCAAAACCCGAAATCCCTTTCTTGCCCAGTACCTGGCCAGTAGGCTGCTTAAAGTGGTTTTGCCTACTCCTCCTTTACCTGACACAGCAATTTTCATGGTAACCTCAAGGTCAATTCGAGAAAATCACACAATTCCGAGAACAAACATCGACACAATTGTAATTTATCGTTTGGCGCGTCTCATCAATTCCAGGACGGCCATCTGAGCAGCGACCGCCATATCTTCAGCGCTAAAATAAAGCCCAGCCGTCTCGTCAAACAACACGCTCGCTTCAGGTGGGAATTCGTCGTCCCCTTTCCAGACCACGCAAGTAATCGGAACAAAAGGGAAATACGGCAGCTCAACGGCGGCGTCACCACTGTCAAGGCGCTTTCCGTTAAGGGTTTGTCCGGCTCCTATCATCGGAGAAGGCTCCTTGCCAAAGAAGGCTATCAAAATCTCCTTTGTCCGTCGATTGAATGCAGGCTCATAGAAAGCGCCATCCTTGAATTCTCTAAAATGTTTAAGCTTTCCAATTGGTTTGACCCCTTGGGCAGAATTGAGGTAATGTAGACAAAGTATTGACAGCCAGATGGGAGTTTCCTCACCGGTTTCGGATATTGTGAATTTCCGGGACTCAAGATTCAAAAGGATGTTCATGTTCAGATGAGGCGTAACCAGATTTCCATCGCGAATTGTGCCCCCAGCCTTTTCGGCTATCCAGGCGGGATCTTTCCTGGAGAATTTTTCAAGCCCAATCGCCAGGGCCCTCTCATAATTGTCCTGTTTGGGTAAATCCAATCTATTAACGTCTTTGACTGTCAACATTTTTAGAACCTATAACGAATATCAAGGCCCGCCATTAAGCGTTGGGGCCGCCTCATGTCCTATTCGGAACGAAAGCCGAAAGCTGCAATTGCCAGAGCAAGACCAACCTGAACGAGTAGAGACAAAACAGGACATCGTCCCACGCCGCCCGCTTGAGCGAGAATGCGGGAATGCTGGCCGCGGTCCGCGAGTTCGTCGCCGCGGGCGGCCTCGGGGATGCCGAATGCGGCGGGCTGATGTACCTTGGCCGGGCTGACCACCTTGGATGGCCTGGGCCACCCGCTGGCCTGCGGCGTGTTGCCCGTCGAAGACGGCCATGCTGGAAGCCTAAAGTGCTGGGCTATACGGAGGTCGGTGGACGGCCGATTCGCTGTGGGGAGCGGCGGGAAGAGTTGCGCACGCGGGCACGAGTTTCATTATTCGCAAATCACGGCCCAAGACGGCCCTAGCAAACACCAACTGAGCCAAGCAATATGTAGGTAAAGGTCCTTATTAGAAAGTGTTTTTGTTTTACAAAGGCTTTTTACACTGTTATAGTAACATTTGCCAATGAAATTAATGTTCGTAAATCACCCACATTAACTGAAATTACTTTATGAGGAATAAATATACTTTCCACTTTTAGACCAAAAGAACACTCACAATAGAACCATTCAAGCACATAAATTACCATATCTCGAATTTCTTCGACATCGGATATTTTTAATTTTTTCCTTAGCGATTCCTCGTGCTTCAAATTCATATTATGCTTAATTTGGATTGAATCTAATTTGTTTTTTATTATGTTCCGACGATTTCTTTCTTTCGATAACTCATCTATTTGTTCCTTAGGCGATTTACTTTTTAGAACGTAATTGCGCGCTTTGCGATAAGGCCGTAGATTCCAATTGGCCTCCTAACATTTGACTCAAACGATTAATTTCTAAAGTTGGGAAATCTTGTATGTTTCAAATTGATGAAATAGCGTCTTTTAAAACATTAAGAGATCCAACCATCAATCATTGGAGATAAATATTCATCAAATAATTGTGGAGCATAAATTCCTTTCATATATTTATTCAACATTTATTTCTATCCACCAAAGAACAACTTGCTGTGTCGGGCCGATTAAGCAACTCTCACAATACAAATCGACGCCACCCTCCAACAACAAGGTTTCCCTTCTTTACTTCCGCACTCGCATATTGCAATCCAACTCTCCTATTTAACTGATCATCCAAACGATTGAGTATGAGTCTGGCATTACACTCTGCATCCGTGTGCGATTCTGAAACAAAACACCTCGTTGATATTTTTAGACCAAGTTGGCATCTCAGGTGAGAAGAAGTCGAGTATGTCATGTATTCGCCCGTGCCCTGCGGGAGATGATGGTATAGGTGGTGGGGATGTTCGATTTTCCCCAAATTTTGTCCTTAGACTTTCTGTCTGTTCTGTTTAAATAACATCCAGTGCACCGTAGCTTCAGGATTTGGATTATCTACAGTTGGTAGGTGGATGATTAGTTTCCTTGGGTCTTCCTCAGGAAGTTAAATTCTACGCCAATAATAAGTTAGTTTTTTTGCCAAGTATGCCCCGGCTTCTCTCACATACTGACTCTGAGGATATTCTTCAACAAGTGTTTGAAATTCTGCCTTCGCCGCCGTTAGATTTCCTGATTTGCGATAACTCTTTCCCAACATAAGATGGGCTGCGTCTTTTTTCTGGAGAGACAGGGAGACGCAAAACCCTTTAAATTGTTCGATAGCGGACGAGTAGTTATGCATGCTGTATCGGCATAGCCCAATCCAGTAGTAACAATTACCGTGTAATCGGCACCAATACTGGCATCCAGCAGTGTCTGCATCCTTTCGATACAAGTCCTGGAGGTCGTTCTCCTTTGCGACACAACGACATTCTCCATATTGGGCTATTTGAGAGGGTGTTGCCTGCTCAGGGATCCTTTTAGCAAGAGTGGGTTGCTCTTGGTTGGGAATAATTTTAGTGCGGATTTGCTGGTCTTGTAAGGCTTTGGTCGCCGTTTCAAGCTCTGAGAGTTTCGCCATTAATTCTCTGTTTTCTTTTCTGCAACATTGATTTTTCCCGCAATGAATTGTTCTCTGCCGTCAAGCTGACCACCTCTTTACGCTTCTGGGCTTCCAGCCCTTCCGTCCCGCCGGCAGCGATAGGAGATGTTGCGACAACATCTTCTTGCTTTGTCGCATTTCCAGCGATCCGCCTGGGAAGATGCGTCGCTCCCCGTTGCTGTACCAGCCAGCATAGGCGTATTAAGCGGCTCACCTTTTTGAATTTTAGACATGAGCACCTAATAGCCCCGCAAATGACTGTTTTAATCCGGGCGATTAACTTTGGAAGTTCTTCGCCAGCTTTTGTGAGATTTGTTTTCGCCTTATTGATATTGCTGATGGCGCCTGACATTTCATAAACCCCAGTGATTGCGCATCGGTCAATGCCCCAGCGCAGATGATAATATTGTTGGGGATTCGAATTACGACTGAGATGCTAGATATCCGAATTCAATTTAGTAATTGCCGGAATATACTCCGAGACCATGGAACTTAATCGCTCTAATGGATTCAGAACCTTGTTGGTTTCCTTGTTGGCTTCCTTTTTTAATTCATCTTCTGCCCAGCCAATCGGCCCCCTAGGGACTAGACAGCATGACATTTGTCTTTCGAAGAAAATCATTTGCAGTTGTTAGGGTGACACAGAACTAGATGATCCATCCAGAAAAGCGTCAACGCTTTGCTTGCCGTAAGAATCTGGTTTTTCACAAACTTCATTCTCTGTTGGATTCTCTGTTGCATCCCCCGATGAAGTCTAATGGCCACTTGATGAAGCAACCACAGAAACCAAAATACAACAACAAGAACAGTGATTAAAACAAAGCCCCTTAAAGATTTCATAAGATCCTCCAATTTTACTTTTACGCCTATTTCCTCTGACAACCATCAAGACGCAATTATTGGTCTTTTTTGGGACCTCCAACTTTTTTCACTTCATCATCTTATTCCTTAAACGTTGCGTTGAACTAAAACGAGTATAGAGTTGTTCGTTTTTCTTTATTTGTTGCAAGAATGCTGGTTAGCAGCTCCCACCGGATACTCAACCAATACATATGCCCGCCAGAGACTGCCATCTTTCACTTGCTTCTGTTTTGGGAATCCGCGAGCCTAAAAGAGTAGTTGAAACAACAGTTTTGTTTGCTTGAGTGAATTGATTGAGAAATTCTGCGTGCTAGGACCGGTACCGGTTTCTTTTTGGACCCTTTTTGTAAACCCTCGACCTTTATTTCTACTTGCCGTCCAATTTCTGCCCGGGCATCTGTTGCTGCTTTATCGAATGCAAGCTGCAGGTCTTTCCCTGTAGCTGTTTTAGCCCCATAGAGAAAATTTGCATCTTTTGGAACATTAGTAAACCAATCGGGGATATCACCAGTATCTGTTGCTTCTAGTGTTTTGAGCCGCCGCAACCGTGAGCATAAGTGACAATGTAACGAGGAGAAAACTGATGAATATACGCCGATAGACCTCCTAATGATGAATGAAGAATGTAAATTATGAATAACGAGATATTCTACTTTTTTCTTAAAAACATTTCCGGATTGTTGGTCAATATTTTTTTCTACTGAATCAAATCGC